>NZ_BMHQ01000001.1 GCF_014641195.1 Marinithermofilum abyssi
AAAATTTAACCGTTGAAAAGCCGCGTCCCTCACAGGGCGTTTGAGAGGCTTGAGCGGATTGCGGGGAAACTCGCACGATCCGTTCTTAGGGGGGAACGGCCCCGTAAGGGGCCTGCCCTACCCGACACCCCTTATTCATACTCCAACGCTTTCTTTCACGCACATCTCCGTGCAATGTGTGAAAAAGCCTTTTGGCGATCCATTACGGATCACCTTCCCATCTACAAAAACCTGTGTCTTTAACCGTACGCATCGTAAACGAGTCGTGTCACAAAAGCTTCTCGATTTACTTTCACCAGATAGTGGTCCTTGTCTAACCTTTTTAATCGGTCTTCTTTCATCGTCATAAGCGTCCTCAGCCTTTATTTGGACAAGGGTTCTTTATTCGAATGTAATTCTTTTGCAAGCTTTTTAAAAGAATTGCACAACCGTTGATTGTTATCCTGTTAAAAAAAAGAGGGTGATCAACCAATGGTGACTGAAGATCCCAAAATCACTCGGCGGCGATTTTTAAAAGCGTTTGGACTGGGTTTGGCCGGGTTGTCGACAACTGGCTTCTTAACCTACCTGTTCGGCTCCAGCCGGGCGCTTGACATTCTTAACACCGCTACTCCTTCATCGTCCCCCGCGTTTCAACCGTTCACCAAATTCCGTATCAACAGTGTGGAAGAAACGCCCCATGTCGACCTAAACCAGTACCGCCTTATTGTAGACGGGCTCGTCAAGCAACCGGTCAAGTGGTCATTTTCCGAATTAAAACAATCCCTTACCGAAGTGGAGCAAATATCCGACTTTCACTGCGTTGAGGGCTGGGGTGTCAAAAATGTACGTTGGACTGGCATCAAGATGAAAGAATTGCTCGAAACCGTCAAGCCGAAACCGACCGCCACCCATCTCACCTTTTACTCGCTGGGAGGGGTGTATACTGAAAGCCTGTCCCTTGACGAAGCGGCGGAAGACGAAACATTGCTGGCTTATGGCTTGTACGGAAAACCCTTGCCCAGACAGCAAGGTTTTCCGCTGCGCGTCATCATCCCGCGCATGTACGGTTATAAAGGAGCCAAATGGCTTCACCGGATTGAGTTTACCGATCACCAGCACTTAGGCTATTGGGAACAATACGGTTATAATGTGGATGGGGTGACTCCCCCACGATGAAATGGGTACAACGTTTTAACCTAGCAGAACGGATATTGCACTGGATCACTGCGCTATTGGTGTTAACGTTGTTGATTACCGGCGTAAGCTTGTATGCGGATGGATCGAGGGAACAATTGGGCAGTCTGCGTTTTCAAGTCCGAACACTCCATCACTATGCGGGATTGGCGTTGATGGTCATCCCGCCCCTCTTTATTACTATGTTCTTTCCTGCGCTCAAGCCCTTTTTACGGGAAATGACGCATTGGCGTGCTGGTGATGTAGAGTGGCTTACTGGCAAATCAAAGGTCGCCCATAAATTTAACGGCGGGCAAAAACTAAATTTCCTGTTCACCCTCATTTGGTTGATGGGCCTTGCCGTGACCGGTTTTCTGATCTGGAAACAACCTTTCATCACTCAGCAAATCCGAGAATTCCTTTACTCTTGGCACCGCCTTCTTTTTTGGCTCATAAGCATCCAATTGATGGGCCATCTCTACCTTTCCGTTCTCCATCCGCCGACCCGCCATGCTTTTAAGGGGATCATTCGCGGCAAAGTCAAACGGAGTTGGGCCAATACCCACCATTCCCTGTGGCTGGAGGAGGTAGAAAAAAACGATGCAACCACGGATTCTCATCGTTGATGACGACAGCAACATCATCGATGTCTGCCGCCGTTATCTGGAGCAGGATGGTTATGAGGTGTTTACCGCGTTAAACGGCGAAGAGGGATACAAAATGTACCGAACGGCAAATCCCTCCCTCCTGATCCTTGACCTGATGATGCCCAAAAAAGACGGATGGGCATTATGTGAAGAAATACGGAATGAATCAGATGTTCCCATCATCATGCTGACTGCGCGCGGCGAAGAACGTGATCGACTGATGGGCCTTACGATTGGGGCCGACGACTACCTGACCAAACCCTTTTCTCCTCGCGAACTGGTGCTGCGGGTCAAAGCGATTTTACGCCGCCGCTATTGGACAAAGCAACAGGATGAAACAACGGGGGACAAAGTACTAACGTTTGAGAGCCTGACGATTGACCCCCTCTCCCGTCGCGTCATTGTCAATGGAAAACAGGTGGAGTTGACACTGAAAGAATTTGAATTGCTCTATTTGATGGCCAAACGGCCAGGACAAGTCTTTTCTAGAATGCAACTGCTCGATATGGTTTGGGGTTTGTTGTATGACGGGGATACTAGCGTCGTGACTGTGCTAATTCGACGATTAAGGGAAAAAATCGAAGATAATCCTTCTGAACCGTATTGGATTCATACCGTTTGGGGAATTGGCTATCGCTTTGAACCTGCAGGGAGGCCGTAACGTATGAAGTTGCGCAGCCAATTGTTGCTGATCAATTTCATTAGCATGCTACTATTGCTAATTGCTTTGGTCATCGGTTACCAAAAGATGTTCTTAACCTTGGAACAAACAAAGTGGCTTACCGCTTTCACGTTGGTGGCCGGGGGGGTCTCTGTTACGGCTTACTGGATCATGACGATTCCCATCACACGTTCACTGAAGCGATTGATCACGATGACAGAACAGATGGCAGAACATCGATTCATCAAAAGCAAGCAGAAGGTTACCGGCCCGACGGAACTTCGCCAATTGGCCCACTCTTTTTTGGTCATGAGCGAACGATTGCAAGCCAGCATTGCGCAAATTAAACAAAGTGAAAAAGCTCATCGGGAATTGGTAGCCAATGTCTCGCATGACTTGCGCACCCCGCTCGCTTCAATTCAATCCTTTGTAGAAGCGTTGCAGGATGACGTCTTGCAAGACCCGGACATCCTGCAACAATATCTGTTCACGATCCGTTCGGAAACCAAGCGATTAAGCGCCATGATCAACGATTTATTCGAGTTATCCTTGCTGGAAGCCGGACAGCAGCCCTTTCAGCCAGTTCCCGCATATTTGGATCAGCTGTTGATCGATGTCCTGGACAGTCACCAACTGCTGTTGCGCGAAAAAAACTTGCACCTGAACGTCGAGGTGGACAGACATTTGCCCCGCCTTTCCATCATGCCGCATAAAGTCGCCCGCATCATCAGCAATCTCCTGCAAAACGCGATTCGTTATTCGCCGCCAGGCGGTTTGATTGAGCTGGACGTCCGCCTGTTGACGGAGGAGCAAATGGTGGAAATTCGTTTGCTCGACCAGGGCACGGGCATTCCAGAACATGAGCGCTCCCGCATTTTTGAGCGGTTTTACCGTACGGATCAATCACGCAATCGGGAATCAGGCGGAGCCGGCCTCGGTTTGGCTATCGCCCGTTCGCTTGTCGATTTGCACGGGGGACGTATCGGTGTCCGTACCAGGTCGGATGGGAAACAAGGCAGCGAATTTTGGTTTCGACTTCCCATTGATCCTCCTTTAAAAAATAATAGGAAACTGCAATAGTTTTGAAAGGATTCTGTTCGTATGGCGTTAGATTTACCCATTAAGCTGAATCTTGTTACCACACCGCCATGATAGGAGGAAAAAAGCATGAAAAAATGGGGAGTACTTGGACTGATTGCAACGATGCTGATCGGGGTCAATGTATTATTGACAGGGTGCTCGGACACGATGGGCACGTCTAATGAGCAAAAGATGGAGAAAAAAATGAATGATGGTAAGTCGATGGACAACATGGACGACGAAAAAATGAATGACGGCAAGTCGATGGACAGCATGGACGGCGAAAAAATGAATGACGGCAAGTCGATGGACAACATGGACGACAAGGAAATGAACGATACCAACGATCACAGTTCCCATTGATTAGATGAAAAACGCACTGAGCCGGGCTGCTCCGTGCGTTTTTCTTATGATACCGATCAGAAAATCTCGGACACCATTTTGGCTTGGGTAAATTGCAACAGGTACTCGGGGCCACCTGCTTTGGTGTCGGTACCGGACATGTTGAACCCGCCGAAGGGGTGAATGCCCACTAAAGCGCCTGTACTTTTGCGGTTAAAATAGAGATTCCCCACATGGAATTCGGTACGCGCTTTTTCCAGATGGGCACGGTTGCGGCTGAAGACGGAACCGGTCAACCCGTATTCGGTATTGTTGGCAATCTCCAATGCGTGATCGAAGTCCTTCGCCTTGATGAAGGAGAGCACCGGTCCGAAGATTTCCTCCTGAGCCACCCGTGCGTCGGGTTCCACATCGGCAAACAGGGTCGGCTGGATAAAATAGCCGTTGCCTTTGGCTTTGTCCCCGCCGGCGATGAGACGTCCTTCTTCTTTTCCGATCCGGATGTAATCCAGAATTTTTTCAAAGGCATTGTTATCGGTCACCGGACCCAGATCGATTCCCAACTCTTTGGCTTCGCCCACTTTCAGTTCTTTTGTCAGGGCTGCTGTTTTTTCCAATACTTCATCATAGACATCCTGATGGACGATGGCACGGGAACAGGCGGAGCATTTCTGACCGGAGAAACCGTAAGCAGACTTGACGATTTCCTGGGCTGCCAGGTCGAGATCCGCATCCTTATCCACGATGATGGAATTTTTGCCGCCCATTTCGGCGATGACGCGCTTGATCCATTTTTGACCCGGTGCGGTTTTGGCGGCCAGCTCATTGATGCGTAGCCCCACTTCCCGGGATCCGGTAAAGGCGATGTAGCGGGCCAGCGGATGTTGCACCAGGTATTCCCCCACTTCGCCGCCCGGGCCCGGCAGATAGTTGACCACACCTTCCGGCAGGCCGGCTTCTTCAAGAATCTTCATAAACTGATAGGCGATCACCGCGGTGTTGCTGGCCGGTTTCAACACCACCGTATTCCCGGCAACGAGGGAGGCAGTGGTCATACCCACCATTATTGCGAGCGGGAAATTCCACGGCGGAATCACAATCCCTACACCCAGCGGGATATAGTATTGGTTGTTATCTTCCCCGACATGGTGAATCAAGCGGGCCGAACCGGCCAGCCGGATCATTTCACGGCCGTAATATTCCATGAAATCGATGGCTTCCGCCGTATCGGCATCGGCTTCCGGCCAGCTTTTTCCCGCTTCATGAACCATCCAGGCGGAAAATTCGTGTTTACGGCGACGCAGGATGGCAGCCGCTTTAAACAGAATACGTGCCCGGGCATCCGGAGAAACCGCTTTCCAAGATTCAAAGGTTTGAGCAGCCTTTTGGATGGCTTTTTCCGCCAGCTCTTTGTCCGCTTTGGACACATACCCGATCACTTCATCCACATCGGAAGGATTAATCGATTGGATCTTGGACTCGGTGGCGATGTTCTCCCCGCCAATGATCAGATCATAGTGTCGGCCCAGCTGACCCTGGACTTTTTTCAGTGCGGCCTCAAAGGCTTCCCGGTTTTCCTGCTGTGAGAAATCAGTAAAAGGTTCGTTGCGAAATTCGGTCACACCCATTGCAAATGCCTCCTTCATTACCTGATGACCCGACACCATTGTAACGTAGCAGCAAGAAACCTTCAAATTTTTCGAATCCTTTTTATCGAGTCGTGGAATCGATCATTTTTTCTGGGATTACCAAGCAGAGCCATCTTGCATAACATAAAAGGAATGGTACTCCCCTTTTCGAAAAGTAATGTATAATGAAAGCGATTTATCCATACAACAGGGGAATCTGAAGGGGATATCGACGATGGTCCCTAGGGCGTGTCTGTTAATTCAAGCTTCTTCGATAGATGGGGAGGTCGGTGTGATCGGCGAAGATCCTTTGCACTCACAAAGTACAAGTCTCGCCAAGGTCGCTCCGCTCCCTGGTCTCGCTATGCGCTTTTTGCAAGAGATCGGAGACGGCGACACCGGACCCCTATAACAAATGATCAGACACGCCCTAGCCTAAAGGTACATCTGCATGATGGAGAGGGATGGCCGATGTCATTCATACGCAAAGCAGTTCTTACCATATCTTCAAATCCTTTGGTCAACCGGCTGGTATCCAAATACGGCATGAAGCTGGGTGCCTCCCGTTTTATAGCGGGGGAAAATTTGCAAGAAACCCTGGAGATGGTCAAAAAACTGAACCACGATGGGTTAGCCGTCACCTTGGACTTGCTGGGAGAAAGCATCACCACACCCGATGAGGCGCGGGCCGCTGCCCAAGCCGCCATCACGACCTATGACGCTATCGCGGAACAGGGGCTGGATTCCAATGTGTCGGTGAAGCTAACCCAATTGGGGCTGGACATCGACCGGGAATTCTGCCTGGAAAACATGGATCGCATCACTGCCAAAGCAAAGGAAAAAAACAACTTCGTTCGGATCGATATGGAAGACTCTCCTCGTGTGGATGTTACCATCGATATATTTAAACATTTACTGCAAAAGTACGGCAAGGAGCATATCGGGCTGGTGATTCAATCCTATCTCTACCGTTCCGAAGAAGACGTTCAGGAACTGGGCAAACTGGGTGCCAACCTGCGGATCGTCAAAGGTGCATACAAAGAGCCCAAAAAAGTGGCTTACCCGGATAAAAAAGTGGTGGATCACGCCTACCTCCGCCTGGTGGAAATGCATCTGACAAACGGCTGCTATACCGCCGTAGCCACCCATGATGAAAACATCGTCGAGTGGACCAAGACCTTCGTCAAAGAAAACGATATCCCCGACGACCTTTACGAGTTTCAAATGTTGTACGGAATCCGCAGCGGATTGCAGCGCACACTGGCAGCGGAGGGGTACAAGGTGCGGGTCTATACACCGTACGGAAAAGACTGGTATCCTTACTTTACCCGCCGGATTGCGGAACGCCCGGCCAACGCACTGTTTGTGCTGAAGAGTTTTTTCAAGGACTAACCAACGGGCGTGGATGCCCGTTGACAAAGGAGTCGTCCGGCATTGAACTTGGAACGAGCCCGACAGCTGCGGATCAGTGGTCAGTTGGAAGAAGCAAACGAATTGCTGGAACAGCTACGGCTTCAATTTCCCGACAATGCGACGGTGCTGTTGGAATCCGCTTTTGTATGCGACAGCCTCGGTCAGGAAAAGAAAGCAGTCCCCTATTATCAACAGGCCATCGATCAGGGCCTTGAAAGAGAAGATTTGCAAGAAGCGTATCTGGGATTGGGCAGCACCTATCGATGTCTGGGGCGCTATGAAGAAGCAGTCACGACGTTGCGCCAAGGATGTGCCCTGTTTCCGGAGGATCGCGGGATGCGAGTCTTTCTCGCTTTGGCCTTGTACAATCGAGGAAAAGCCGACCAAGCAGTGGAAATCTTGTTGAATCAGTTGCTGGAAACCACGCAGGACCCCTCGATTTTGAAGTACCGACGCGCCCTCTCCTTTTATGCGGACAAGCTGGATCAGACGTGGGAATAGGAGGAATGTGTATTGCCGACAGCATGGATTACCGGCGCCTCTTCCGGCATCGGTGAGGCGTTTGCCTTCTTGTTGTCCGAAAAAGGATATCATGTGGTGCTGACCGCCCGAAGAGAAAAACGTTTGCAGGAGATTGCCGGCCGCATCCGGGATATGGGCGGGACGGCCGAATCGTTTCCCGCCGACCTCACCCAAGAGGTGGATTTGCAGCGAACCGTGGAAGCCATTCAGCACCGGACCGTGCACCTTGTTATCAACAATGCGGGGTTCGGATTGTACGGTCCCGTAGCGGCAACCGATCCGGAACAGGAGCAATCGATGATCCGGCTCAATGTGAACGCGCTCGTCTCCTTGACCCGGGCGGCTCTGCCCCAAATGATCGAACGAAACGACGGGGGCATCATCCAGGTGGCATCCACTTCTTCCTTTTTGCCTACGCCCTACATGGCGGGATACGGAGCAACCAAAGCCTTCGTCCTCCACTACAGTGAAGCACTGGCCGCTGAGCTGAAACACTCCCGGGTACGGATCACCGCCGTGTGTCCCGGCAGCACGCAGAGTGAATTCGCTCAAAAAACGGGTATTCGGCAGCATGCGCCCATGGCAGCGCGGGAAGTGGCCGAACGAGGATTGCGTGCCTGGGAGCGGGGACGGCCTGTTGTGGTAACCGGTTGGGCCAACCAATTGGCCGTATGCCTCCCCCGCATCCTGCCCCGTGATTGGATGCGGCGCCTGGTGGAACGGGTCTTTCGCAACCGGAGTTAAGAGGATCCCCGCTCCTTCACAACCTTCGGCCCAACGAATGCCCCCCTCCGCCTTCCTCCAACAAAGTAACCGCGAAAGAGATGCTTCCGCTTTCCGGATCCACCTCTTTCATATAGCCCTTTCCTTCCTGCTCCCATACAGCCGAGACCAGAGCGGCCAGCTCATCAAACCACATCCAGTCGGTATATCGATCATCCGTTATCAAGATATCCTCTTCCTCATCCCGCAACAGGATGTGAAGGAGGCCGTCCCAATGGATCTCTTCGATTTCCCCATACGACAACCGCCGTTCCTGCTCCCCGCGTATCAACCGAAGGTGATTTTCATAAAGACGCACCTCATCCCATTTCACACGCCGTACCCATCGTTCTTTCGGTTTCAGCTCATCCAGCCCTTCCCGCTCCGCTACTGCAGCCATTAAACGGGACGTATCGGCGTCATAGGGAAACACCCACGCTGCCGGATCCGTTTCCACCCATATTTCTTCTTCATCTTTTCGAATCCACACGTGAATGACGTCGGCCAGCGGAATATAGGTCCGCCTCCCCCAATTTCGCAACACAATCTCTCGTTCACCAACGGACACCGATTTCCACCAAACTCCTGCGACTATCCAGAAAAATACCGCAAATACCAGGGCGGCCAACAATCCGATGGCGAGATTGATCAGCCGCTGCTCCGGTGTATATCCGGAAAAGGCCGGGTCTCTAAAAGCAAGGATAATCGGCTTGTCCCGAACCCGGTACACCTCCACTCCCTTCCCTGTACGGATCGTTTCCAATACCCGCTCCGTGTTTAGTGGATAGTAAGGAATGCGATAGGTGGTTTTCTCCTGGGTCAACAGCTCTGTTCCCGCCACCCCCATGGGATACAAGGTAACTTTATCCACAACACCGATGTTTTTCTTCCAATTCTGCCAGCCCATGAATCCCATCGCCCCGATCAACACCACCGACAGTAACCAGTAGGCGATCGGATTCCGTTTCCCCCAATGAATCCGGACAGCAGTCAATGCCACCATCGGCAACGCCATGTAGAAAAAAACTTCTCCCAACCAGAATGGATAGAACTCCTTTGAATCCAACAGCCCCTGATATGCCGCCACGTACACCAGTGCCGCTGCCATCGGCAGCCCCAAAATCAGCGTCAGCCACCAGCCCACGATCCGGTGAATCATCCCTCCACCTCCAGGAGCCTCCGGATTCTTTTTTACCCTTGCCTTGTTCAGAAAATAATACCTGGCGCGCCTTTTCTTCCAACGATGGAAAAACAAATCTTTAGACTGGGCGGCTTTCTCCTACCGCTTCCTCTTTTTTCAACAGCGTCGTCATGCTCACCCCGGTAATCACCAGCACAGCCCCGGCCACATGCACAGGCAGCAGCGGATGACCGGAAACTGTGGAAATAGTCAGAGCAAACACGGGAACCAAATTTAAAAAGATGGCCGCACGTCCCGCCCCCAACTGCCGGACACCGTCATTCCACCACACAAAGGCAAGCACCGTGGCGAACAAAGCCATATACACGATGGTTGCTCCATGGAGCCAGGTTGCCGTTGGAGGAACCTTCCAACTGCCTGACATGATCCAAGCAAAGGGCGCCAGCATCCCGCTGCCGAACAGGGAAGCGTAAGCCGTCGCTTTTAACGGGGACACTGTAGTCATCCAACGCTTGCCCAACAAAGTATATGCGGTCCATGAAGCGACAGCGCCGAACACACAGAGGTCCCCCAAGGACAAATGACCCAGCGTTTGCAAGTGCCCCTCCGTTACCACCGTGACAACTCCGCAAAAAGAGAGCAGCACTCCGACCAACTGCAGGAGAGTCAATCGTTCCCGAAACAGCCAGACACTAAGCACAGCGGTTACCATCGGAACGGAAGCAATGATGACCGAAGATTTAACCGCTCCTGCCCACTTCAGCCCAAAAAAGAAAAAACAGTTGTATGCGAAAATCCCCGTAGCACCCAGCAATAGGAACGGAATCCACTCTTCTTTCCCGATCTTCCAGGTATCCGGCTCCCGGATTCGCAGCAGAACTATCAGGCACACAGCGGTTAAGACAAACCGATAAAAGGCAACCAACACCGGGTGGATCGTATGAACGGTCCACTGACCGATGGGAAAAACTCCCGCCCAAAATAACGCCACCATCACCATCTGCACCATCATCCGTCCATTCAAGCCGCATCCTCCTCTGCAGATGAACCAATATCCGTCCCAATCTACAAAAATATTGAATTTAATTTTAACCCCATTTGCAAAACTTTCGCAACCCTGAAAATGGAAAACGAAAAAGCTTCCCATCGCAAAATTTTTTCTTGTCCCAGCCACACCTAAACCGGTCGTATCCCGCATAAGGTGAGAAGGAAGGAGGGTGAACATGTTGGCGAAAATCCGTTACATCTTTTGGGGGATAGCCATCTTTTCCGCTTTGTGGAGCTTCATCACGTTCATCTACGATTTGGCGGAAGCTTCGTCCGGGGATTACCTGACCGCCTTCGATGCTATTGACTACTTTATTTCAGGGTTGCTCAGCAGTGTTCAATACCTTTTTTACGGAGAGTTATATCACTTGTTGTACACACGACTGAAACCAACCTCCTCTTCACAATCCATGAGAGAAAATTGAGCCCTCTGCGCCTTTGCCCCAAAGGGCAGAAGATGACAAATTTTTATGATAGATTCGACTCTTTTGCCCATTGCTCCCTTTCCTCCGAGATTCAACGAGACGCGGCACAATGCGGAGTGCACTCAAAAAGTACAAGTACCCACAGGGCACACGTCACGCCTTGGTCGCAAGCTCCCAGGTCGTGCTATGCGCCGCTTTTTGTCTCATCTCCTCTCTTGTCGCTAAGTTCGTCGTCAAAAGTCGCTGCTCGGGCAAAAGAGTTCCTCAGCTCATTTCGAGAAACTTTGTCAGCAGTCTCTTTCCCTAAAGGGGCTTTTTATTTCGATAATACCCTCTTTGATGAGGCAGAGGCAAAAGGACTGGATGAATTCAATCTTTTTAATTAAAAACAACAGCCGCCCGCCGGGCGTTCCGGCGGGCGGTGGGGGCGATGCTTTTTTTATAAAGAAATTACACCACGTATTTCTCTTCTCCCAATACGCGCTTGGCGATGGTCCGCTTCAGCTTCACCTCGTTGATCGGCTCGAAGCGGGTCAGCTTCTTCAGGATGGAAAGCTGCGTGCGCAAGGTGTCCCCTTCTTCCATAGCGGAGAGGGTGTGTTTCGCCTTTTGCTCGATTCGCGGAAAGGCTTCGTATACATAAGCGGTGGTCAGATCGATCTTGGCTTGAGCTTTTTCCAGTCCATCCTTCTCCAAGGACTTTTTGGCCCGCAGCAGAGCACTTTCCATGGCGAAGATCTCAATGGCGATATCGGCGACATCCCGCAAGATCTCTTGCTGCTTTTCCAGTTCCATCTGATACTTTTCGACAGCCAGACCGGCAGTCATGAGGAAAATCTTCTTCGCGTTGTCGATCAGCTTCGCTTCTTCTTCCAACGGAGCCGGCGCTTCTTCCGGCAGGGTCGGCATGTACATCAGAAGTTCTTCCTGCAATCCGGCCGCTTTCTCCATCACCGGCAGTTCGCCTTTCATCACTTTGCGCATCAGGGTAGCCGGAATCAGGAGGCGGTTGATTTCGTTGGTTCCCTCAAAGATTCGGTTGATCCGGGAATCCCGGTACATATTTTCAATCTCATACTCTTGCATGAAGCCGTAACCGCCGTGGATCTGCACGCCTTCGTCCACCACGTAGTCCAGCACTTCGGAACCGAAGACTTTGGTAATGGAGCACTCCAACGCATACTCGGCGATCGCTTTGGCTGCTTCTGCGCCTTCCGCATTGTCCAGGTGAGCCAGCCCCTTTTCAAACAGCCCGGCAGTCCGGTAGATGGCGCTTTCCAAAGCATAGGTTTTGGCGGCCATGGTAGCCAGCTTCTCCTGAATCAACGGAAACTTAGCAATCGGGGTCTTGAACTGGGTCCGCTCATTGGCGTATTTGGCGGAAATCTCAATGGCCCGCTTGGCGGAGCCCATACAACCCGCCCCCAGTTTGTACCGTCCGATATTCAGGATGTTGAAAGCGATCAGGTGCCCTTTTCCGATTTCACCCAACACATTTTCCACCGGCACCCGAGCTTCTTCCAGGATGAGTGTTCGGGTGGAAGAGCCCTTGATTCCCATTTTCTTTTCTTCCGGACCGGTAGAAACCCCCGGGAATTCTCTCTCTACGATGAAAGCGGTAAATTTGTCCCCGTCCACTTTGGCATAAACCACAAATACATCAGCAAAAGCCGAGTTGGTGATCCACTGTTTTCCCCCGGTGAGGAGATAGTATTTGCCGTCTGCGGACAGTTTGGCGACGGTTTTGGCCCCCAGGGCGTCCGACCCGGAACCCGGTTCCGTCAAAGCATAGGCAGCGAATTTTTCTCCTGTGGCCAGAGCCGGCAAATACTTTTTCTTTTGCTCATCGGTACCGAAAAAGACAATCGGCAGCGTCCCGATCCCCACGTGAGCCCCGTGGCTCAAAGCAAAGGAACGGCCCAACGAAATCTTTTCCGTAATGAGGGTGGAACTGATTTTGTCCAAGCCCAGTCCCCCGTAATTTTCCGGAACGTCGGCTCCCAACAGGCCCAACTCACCAGCTTCCTTCAACAGACGGACACTGTGATCAAAATTGTGCTGCTCGATTTCTCCCAACACCGGCCACACTTTATCTTTGACGAAATCTTCGGTGGTCTTGGCAATCATCTTTTGCTCTTCATTGATCTCTTCCGGGGTGAAAATCTCCTCCGGGGAGTGATCTTCGATCAGGAAGCTGCCGCCTTTGGTGATCGTTTTTTCTTCAGCCATCTTCCGAATCCTCCTTCGTGCGCTTATCGCCGCAATCCGGCTTGATAAATTTGCCTTGCTTCTTTTTAACAAAGCAACATACCGTGATGCCAAACCTATAGGATGGCTTCGACTCTTTTGCCCTCGGTCCCTTTCCTCCGACGCAGAAGTCCCTACGGTCCGCTCCAAGAGATTCCACGAGACGCGGCACAAAGCGGGGTACGCCTTGACCCCAAGGTCCCAGGTCGTGCTATGTGCCGCTTTTTTGTCCCGTTTTCTCTCGTGTCGCCGAGTTCGTCGTCAAAAATCGCTGCTCGGGCATGGGAAACTTTATCAGCAGCAGAGCCCTTTGGTTTTCCCGCTGGCTTATCCGCACATTTCGACGACCCCTGCCGCACCCATGCCGCCGCCAATACACATCGTGACCAAACCGTATTTACCGCCGCGGCGTTTCAGCTCATTCAAGATGCTGACAGTCAGCTTGGCACCGGAGCACCCCAGCGGGTGACCCAAGGCGATGGCCCCGCCGTTGACGTTGACGATGTCCGGGTTGATCTCCAGTCGGCGAATCACTTCGATGGATTGAGAAGCAAACGCTTCGTTCAGCTCCACCAAGTCGATCTGATCCAGAGTGATTCCGGCTTTTTCCAAGGCTTTTGGCACCGCCACCACCGGACCGACTCCCATGATGTCCGGATCCACCCCGCCGAGGGCAAAGGAGCGGAAGACGGCGATCGGTTCAATGCCCAAGGCCTCCGCTTTTTCCCGGGACATCACGATAACGCCTGCGGCGCCGTCACTCGTCTGAGAGGAGTTCCCCGCCGTAACGGAACCGCCCACCCGGAAGACCGGCTTCAGTTGGGCCAACTTTTCCAAAGAGGTATCCGGCCGAGGACCTTCATCGGTATCAAAGACAAACTCTTTCTCCTTCAGCTTGCCGTCCGAACCGATATAGCGCTCTTTCACATGGACCGGAACGATTTCTTCTTTGAACTTGCCTTCCTGAATGGCACGGGCGGCATTTTGATGGCTGCGCAGGGCGAACTGGTCCTGGTCCTCCCGGGAGACACCGAAGCGCTTCGCCACTTCTTCCGCTGTGTGCCCCATGGACATATATACTTCCGGCATATGATCCATCAGGTACGGATTCGGCGCCGGTTTGGCTCCACCCATCGGCACCAGGCTCATGGATTCCACTCCGCCGGCAATGACGGTGTCCGCCATGCCGCTCATCACTTTCTCCGCCGCAATGGCGATGGTTTGCAAACCCGAAGCGCAAAACCGGTTCACAGTCATCCCCGGCACGTCAGTGGGAAGACCCGCCCGCATGGCGATTACCCGGGCAACGTTCATGCCCTGTTCTCCTTCGGGGAACGCACACCCCATGACCACGTCCTCCACTTCTTTGGGGTCCAGTTGCGGCACCCGATTCAACAATTCCTTCACAACGGCAGCGCCCAAATCATCCGGCCGAGTGTTTCTGAGGGAACCGCGGCGCGCCTTGCCCACCGCGGTACGGGCGCCGGCCACGATCACTGCTTCGCGCATGGATCTCTCCTCCTTCGGGGGTGTAGTTTCACATCAGTTGCGCAGAGGTTTGTTTTTGGCCAACATATATTGCATCCGTTGCTGGGACTTGGGTTCACCCGCCAAGCTCAGGAAGGCCTCCCGCTCGATGTCCAGAAGATACTGTTCATCCACCAGTGTTCCTTCCGGCAATGTACCGCCGGCGAGCACATAGGCCAGCTTGGTGGCGATTTTGTAATCGTGATCGGAGATGTAGCCGGATTGGAGCAATCCGTAGGCACCCAATCGCAGGGTGTTGTAGCCCGTTTCGCCCACCACCGGGATCTTCTTCGGCAGCGGCGGACGGTACCCCGCTTTTTCCAGAGCCAGCACCACTTGCTTAGCGTCATAAATCAGGTGGTCCTGGTTGATGGTAATGCCGTCGTATTCCCGGATGAATTTGTATTCCTTGGCTTCCATGGCGCTGGTAGCCACTTTAGCTGTTCCGATGATTTCAAAGATTTTGTTTACAACGGACCGCAACGCCATCGTGTCTTTGGGATCGATGCCTTCCGTCCAGCGGATCAGCATCTCTTTGTTGCCTCCGCCGCCCGGAATCAGGCCCACACCCGGTTCCACCAGTCCCATATAGGTTTCTGCCGCCGCTTGGATACGGTCACAAGGGAGAGAAATTTCCACTCCGCCGCCCAAAGTCATAGCGAAAGGCGCGGCGACCACCGGTTTATCCATATAACGCAGCGAACCCATCGTTTTCTGGAATTGGCGCACCATTAGGTCCAGCTCCGGCCAGTTTTGATCCTGCGCTTCCATTAAAATGAGCATCAGGTTGGCACCGACACAGAAGTTGCCGCCCTGGTTTCCGATCACCAATCCACGGTAGTTGGCGGAAACTTCTTTTACAGCGGTGTTGATCATCTGAATGATATCGCCGGCAATGGCGTTTTTGGGAGAGTGGAACTCCAAACAGGCTACATCATCGCCGATGTCGATCAAGCTGGCACCGCGGTTAGAGTGAATCACTTTTCCTTGCTCTTTCAATTGAGCCAGGGAGATCACTTTTTCGTGCTCTTCCACTTCGCTGAACCGACCGCCGATCTGGAAAGCCTTCACCTCCATCGGGGATTTTTCATAGAAGGACTTGGCTCCGGAAGCCAACAGCTCTTCCACCAGCAGCGGGATCGTCTCGCCTTCTTCCCGCATGCGGGCAACGGATTTTTCCACCCCGATGGCGTCCCATATTTCGAAGGGACCCAATTCCCAGTTGAATCCCCATTTCATCGCCCGGTCCACACTGACGATATCGTCGGCGATTTCCGGAATCCGCGCCGCGGAGTACAGGAGCACTTTTTTGGTAATGTACCAGGCCAGTTCTCCGGCCGGGTCCTTGGCATAGACAAGGGCTTTCAACTGTTCCGGCAAGGACTTGGCCCGCTTGGCCATCTCCAGGGACGGCGCTTTCAGCTTTTTGCGGGGACGATACTCCATGGTCTGAAGATCGAGGGCATGAATTTCCTTACCCTTTTCCCCCTTGACTTTCTTAAAGAAGCCTTGGTCGCTCTTGGTGCCCAGCCAGCCGTTTGCCACCATTTTGCGGAGCACTTCCGGCACTTCAAAGGCTTTTTGCTCTTCCGGATCGTCCACGTTTTCCCGAACGTTGTCAGCCACATGGACAAAGGTGTCCAGTCCCACTAGATCCAGGGTGCGGAAAGTGGCGCTTTTGGGCCGTCCCATAGCCCGACCGGTAACTGCATCCACTTCATCCGGTCCCAAGCCCTCTTCCATCATTTTTTGCAGCGTGATCAGCAAACCGTATACCCCGATCCGGTTGGCAATGAAGTTGGGTGTATCTTTGGCCAGCACGACGCCTTTCCCCAGCACCGACTCAGCAAACGCTTTCATTTCGTCCACAATCTCGGGTTTGGTATCTGAAGTCGGGATAATCTCCAACAGCTTCATATACCGGGGCGGGTTAAAGAAGTGCGTGCCGAGAAAATGGCTCCGGAAATCTTCGGAACAACCGGATACCATCTTTTCGATGGAGATCCCCGAAGTGTTGGAGCTTACCACCGTTCCAGGTGTCCACACCTTTTCAATTTGTGAAAAGAGGGATTGTTTAATCTGCAGGTTTTCCACAACAGCTTCAATGATCCAGTCCGCTTCTTTCAAACGGTCCAGATCATCTTCCAGGTTGCCGACAGTGATCAAATCCGCCACCCGCTTGTGATACAAAGGGGACGGTTTCTCTTTCTGCAACCGGTCTTTCCCCGCCTGGGCCAAACGGTTGCGAACTGCGCGGTCTTCCAGGGTTAAGCCCTTGGCTTTCTCCTTGTCCGACAGTTCCCTGGGAACAATGTCCAATAAGGTTGTCCGGATTCCCACATTGGCAAGATGGCCGGCAATCGCCGCACCCATGACGCCTGCACCGATTACGGCGGCCTGCTTGATCTTGGGCACCGCTCGTTGGGTATTCGGTGCCGCTTGCATGATCTTCGACATAGCCAACTCCTCCTCTCGTATGTACCATCCAAGGTGTGACAGAGGGACAGGTGTTGAATGAATAGTCATTCATTTAGTGGGTAGAAAAAAACCTCTCCATCTCGGATAGGCAGAGATCCCATTATTCCATTGTTCCAAACCAACATCCATTGTCCTAGGACGACTACAACCTTTTCATCTATCATTATTGATCCAATCCCCTCTTTCGTCAAGGGGCCTTCACGAAGTTTTTTAAAAAACCGCATCTGCCTGTTTATTTTGAAAACAGGGAACCCGCAAAAGAATCAACCCCCGGATATCCCGAGGGTCGACTTTACCATCCGTTGTTTAGATACCGGATTCAGACATGAAAACCAAACGTTTGGTGATTTCACCACCAACAGAGCCGTTGGCACGGGAAGTGGTATTGGCTCCCAATTGGACACCAAACTCACCAGCGATTTCCGTCTTCATTTGGTTGATGGCTTGAGCACAACCAGGAACCAACAGACGATTGCTTTGACGAGGCATATCATTTCCCCCCTTCCATCATGGTCTTAATTTTAAATTGCACTTTCACTTTTCAATTTATTTACCGACGGAGATGGAAACTAAAGGACACTCCTCTCATAAAAAAACCGGAGCTTCGCGCTCCGGACTGGATGACAAACCTACCGTAGGACTTTGTCAGCAACCTCACTTATAGAAGTTGGCGTTGATCTCAATGTATTCTTTTTCCTCATCTGGCACCAGATCCTGCTGGTAAATGGCTTCAACCGGACAGACGGGTTCACATGCCCCGCATTCAATACAGGTATCCGGGTCGATGTAGTACATTTCGTCATCTCCATGGATACAGTCCACCGGACAGACTTCTACGCATTCGGCCGCTTTTTCATCCTTGCACGGAGAAGTGATTACGTAGGCCAAAGAGAATGCCTCCTTCAAGGGAGATTTGACAAATATTTCGGTACTTTACGTACCTATTTCTGTTATACCCATTTTCAGGCAAAAAGTAAACGGCTTCGTTTGGAGGAGTTTCATGGTAACCCTTTTACGTTGCAAGATTCTCCAAGCTAAACAACACGATTACGCTTTGCTTGCCTGTTGAGAAAACTTCTCCCGAGAAGGCCGGGATAGAATAAACAGGGAAGACAGCAACAGAGCCGCTCCCAGCCATTCCCACTTTCCTAACCGTTCTCCCAGCAGCCACACCGCCAGGACCGTAGCTGTCAACGGTTCCAGCAAAGCTCCGACGGAAGCACGGGTAGCCGTCGTATGCCGCAGTCCCTGAATGTACAACATATAAGCCAAACCCGTAGGAACCCAGCCGAGATACAATAACGCCAGCCATGCTGCGGGATGTGTCAAAGGAGGCAGTTCCAACGCCGGCAACGATAGGACAGCCCCTGCTGAAAAAGACCATCCGATAACCTTCAAGGGTGCCAGTTCCCCGATGAGCTTTTTCCCGATCAAGGTATATCCCCCATAGCAGACCGCCGCCCCCAAAGCCAAGACGTTACCTGCCCAATACCGGGGATCTGCCAGCCCGGCCAGCCCCCCGATGCCGATCAGGAGGGCCGAACCGCTTACGCCCAATGCCAGCGCCGGGACAGTCCCCTGACTCCACCGTTCCTTCAGCAAAGTCCGGGCGACCACAGCTACCAACAACGGAGCCGTACATACAGCCAACAAGGTGGCGGTGGATACCATCGTCTGTTTTACCGCCGAAAAGTACCCCGCCTGATACCCTGCTACGGCGGCTCCAAACAGCAGAATCCCCCATCGGTTCCGTCCGATCGGCGGGGCAGATGGCAGACGCCGACGCTTCGATTCCCAAAAGGCTCCCGCCAACAATATCGGGGAGCTTAACAACAGCCGCCAAGCCCCTATCGCCAAAGGGTCCATCCCTGTCTGATCGATCAACCACTTGGCCGACAGACCGGCTGTCCCCCACAGGATCGCTCCCAAACAAACCCAACGCAGTCCTTTATCCAATTTCGATCCCCCCTCGGATAGTCAGGCGGGATCGACGATTATCAGCTCGACCCGCCCGCGTTAACGCTCATCACCGCTGTGAGCGGGCGGGGGCAGCACATTTCGCATGGAAATGGGAATCACCTCCTATTGCATGGACAGCAGAAAGTTTTTCTCCTCAAAACAACCCTTGAGAGAATCACAAATAATCCAAATACAACCCCAGAACTTCCGGCGACCCTTCACCCGGTTCTTTGGATTTCTCGGTCGGTTCGATAATCCCCGGTTTCAACAAATCTTGGCCAGGATGGCGTCCGGTCAGCTGAAATGCGGTTCGGGACGCGATCAGCTGGCGTACTTCATCCCGGGACAGCTTGCGTTCCTCCCCCAATCCTCGGGCTATACACCGAATCTGGGCCGTCATTTCCACGGATTCCATCCGGTAATAGGCTTCAAATAACTGGCTCCCTATCGTAACTGCTCCATTATTTTCCAAAAGCAATGCGTCATGTTTCGCTAAGTAGGGCCGTATCTTTTCTGATAAATCCTCCGTACCTGGGACGGCAAAGGGAACAGTAGGCACTCCTCCCAGGAAAACCACCATCTCCGGCAATACGGGATCCATCATGGACAGACCGGCTACCGTAAAGGCTGTCGCAGTAGGCGGATGGGCATGAACCACTGCATGCACATCCTCCCTCTCCCGGTAAATCCCCAAATGCATCCGGTATTCCGAAGACGGCTTTGCCTCTCCTTCCAGCACCCGTCCGTCTCCGTCGATCACTACCAAATCCTCAGCGGTCAAATACCCTTTGCTCACTCCGCTGGCAGTAATCAGAAAACGATCCGCCCCCAACCGGACACTGATCGTTCCGTTGTTGGCTGCGACGAATCCCTTGTTGTGCAAACGTCTGCCGATTTCCTGAATATCCGCGACCAAGCCGGCACATTTACCTCCAATGGAAGCGCTCACACAATTCCCCCTCTCCATCAATAGACACTGCTTCGATTCACCCTATGCAAAATCCCCCCTATCAACAGTATATTTAGACAATTGGAATAATGAAAGGGGTAATGATTACCGTAAGGGCCAAAAGGCCATCCTAATCCTATATGCCGGATCAACAAAAGGATAAAAACCTCTTAACACTCTCTCAATAAAGCTGTAAAACCTCTGTGTTACGATTAGGCCAAACGAACGAAAGGTGATGGTTCTCCCATGTTCCTTCTGGAAATCGGTATCCTCAGCCTGGTATTCTCCCTGATCGCATATGCCGCCTACCGTTTCGTCAAAGAAGAAATCGAAATGTGGAAATGGAACAATCCCGTTCCAAAACAAGGTGATCAGCCCGAAATGGCGGAATCCCGTGCGTAACGGTTAAAGTACTACAGCAAATCATCCGTCCTTTTACACTTTCCATCCATACGCCTGTTTTTCTTTGCGAAAAAATTTCAGAAAAGAAAAACAAACACCCTTCATCCCTCCCTCGAGATCTAAGGGTGTTTTTTTGCTTTTACTAAACGATATCCCTTCTTCAGTACGGGTCCGGGTAATACCGTTCAAACACGTGCGATGGCGTCTTCTCATCTATTCTCGCCTATTCGATCCGGATGTGAACTTCACCCCCATCAGGAATGTTCTCCTCTTCATCATCGAAAGCCGAACAAAAAAGCAGGTGGTTGACTCTGCCCGTACTCCTTAACCGGTGTCACAGAAAAGCCGCTTCTAAACTTTTCCTATTTTGTCTGCACAGTTGCTTCTGCCCCCAGTTGTTTGATCCACTCGGCGGTCGTCATCACTCGGGAGCGGAAAGCCGATTGGATGATCAGAATGTTCCGGTGCAGCTCCTTGGCCGGGATGCTGCCGAAGGCGTTGCCGAGAGACAAGGTGCCGGTCGCGTCCGATAAAAACTCCACTTGAAACCCGAGATGGAGTGCCTGCTTAGCCGTAGTATCACAACACATCTGCGTCATATATCCGGTGATCGCCACCGTATCGATTCCCTTTTCCCGCAACCATCCCTCCAAGGAAGTATCGGTAAAACTTCCCGGTCGGTTTTTTTCGATATGCAGGTCATGGGGGCGACGGGCAATCTCCGGATGAAGCTCCCATTCGTTCGACCATCGTTGGAAAGTCTGAGAATCGGGATAAAGCGACGTATGCTGGATCACGACGACGGGCACTCCGTTCTTACGTGCGGCATCCATCGCTTCCGTGATCCGGTGTAAACTTCCCCGGGGATAAGATACCGGCAATTTTCCGGTAAAAAACTCCTGTTGCACATCAATCACCAATAAAGCTCGGCTCATGGGTTTCCCTCCTTTTCAATATGGTACTACAGATTGAAAAGGTTTTGAATTTCGAATAATGATACGATAACCGGACAGACCCGCACTCCGGCAGAGATGCCTTTCTACCCGCCGCTCCCTCTCCGACGTCACGGATGTCAAACGGTGTGTCCGACAAAAAGCAGACGTGTGCTCTTTAATTGCGATGACCGAGACGCGAGACAAAGGGAAAATCTTTCTGCACCTACGGGCATAAGCGCCCGCAGGGCACACGTCCGCCTTAGTCGCTATACTCCTCGGTCGCGCTATGGTTCGCTTTTTGCCCCGGTCCCACTTATTCAAAAGTCGCTCCTGGAAAGAGTTGCTTTCTCTTTCTCGACGAGGGACTTTTGTCAGCAGCTTCAGCAACCTTCTTTGTTGCCTTATCCGCGAACAGACTCACGGGGACGAGACAACAACAACCTCGTGGTCCCGTGCCAGTTCCGTGTGAGGGAACACGCGCCGGGCCTGAGCCAGGAGCTCCTTCTCGTTAGCCAATCGATACCGGGCACTGATGTGGGTCAGTATCAACCGCTTTACTCCGGCACGCTTTGCCATTTCCGCCGCTTGTACCGTGGTGGAGTGGCCGTGCCTCGTGGCCATCTCCTCCTCGCCCTCGCCAAAGGTGGCTTCATGCACCAGCACGTCAGCGCCGCGGGCAAAGTCGGTGATCTCCGGCACCGCCCGCGTATCCCCGAGAATGACCACCTGTCGGCCAGGCTTGTTCGGTTCCAGGTAATCGGAGCCGTACAATCGGCGTCCATCGGGCAGGATCACCTCCTTGCCTGCTTTCAGATCACGAAAATGCGGACCCGGGGCCACGCCTTCCCGCTTCAACCTTTCCACCTGCAGCCGGCCGGGACGGTCCGGCTCCTCCACCCGATAACCATAACACGGCAGGGTGTGATCCAATGCTTGCACTCGCACCCGTACGCCATTGTGTTCCTCCAGCACCCTCCCGTCCGTTACTTCCTCCACTGTGAGCGGGTAACGCAAGTAAGTGCCGCTCGTTTTCAGCGACACCTCCACATACTCCTTCAACCCAGCGGGGCCGTAGAGGATCAGCGGGGTCTCCGCTCCTTGAAAGGACCGGCTGCCCAACAGTCCGGGCAGGCCAAAAATATGATCTCCGTGCAAATGGGTAATCCAAATCCGGGTCACCCGCGTCAACTTGACGGGCGAAGACAACACCTGATGCTGTGTCGCCTCTCCACAGTCAAACAGCCAAGTTTCTCCACCCGCATCCGTAAACCGAAGGGCGACGGCAGAGACATTGCGCTCCTTGGATGGCACCCCCGCCCCCGTTCCTAAAAAGGTCAGTTCCACACCGATTCCTCCGCTTCTGTTGTTCTTTTTTTACTCCATTTTGTCATAAGCAGGATATTTTTTCGAACAGGGAATGGGTTTTGTGGCAGCTTACTCACTTTCTAATCGCTGTCGCCATTCAGAAAAACTCATTGGATTCCAGTTAGGCCGTGGTTCATCAGGAAGTTTTGATAATATTTCCAATACGTGTCCATCGGGGTCGGAAAAATAAACGGATACGATAGGAGTCCACGGATGAACCGAGCCTTCTTCCGTTTCCTCGCCAAAAAAATCATTGATTTGAACATTAGAATTTTTCAGCATTTGAACTGTTTCATGAAAGCGTTCTTTGGGAACTTCAAACGCGAGGTGCTGGCGAAGGACCTGGCTTGTATCCGGGCCAAAAGGGTTATTAGATTTCCCTTTTTGCCATAGCCCCAACATCGAATGGTGTGAAGGATCTATCCAATAAAAAAGGATTTCCCCAGCATTTAGACCCAATTGAAACCCAAGGATTTCTTCATAAAATACCGCTGACCTTTTTAGATCCGACACCACAAGATGTTGTTCAAATAAACGCATTTTATCCTCCTCCTTTCTTCTATTTTCTCATTGTAGAAGGGGGAGGCTTTTTATGCTTCAGTACAGGGACGGATATCTGTTTCAGACTATCGTTCCAGACTCCAAAGTCTTATAAAACCTTATGCAAAAACCGCCCTCTCCCCTGCTATACCAAGGGTTTGGGACGGTTTTTCGTCGGGGACCCCAATTTCTCCGTTGTCCAAGACACAGAACCCCTCCAATCCATAATTTGATCGTATGAATTGACCGCCTCTTTTTTTATAAAACCCTTACATGGTCGTTACAGGGATTTAAAGTCGAACTCCCGAAGGTGTATGGCGAGAGACCCGTCGAATGTGCGGCGGTCTGGGTCAAGCTGTGAAGGGAGGAGGCTTGATCCCTGAAGAACAGAAAATCATGGAGGAGGAAGTTTTCATGATCCAACAACCGGATCTATTGAATCAGCTGATTATTCCGTTGGCTGCTGATCTTGTATCATTTACTATCAAAGTTGGAATCACTACCTACTTTGTAGCGTTCTTTTTCAAGAGGTACATCACTCCCTATCTCAAAAAGAAAGACCAGGACGGATGAAAATCTCTCATCTCCCCGGACGGCACTCCGGGGTTTTTTCGTGGTTTCTAAGGCAACGCTTTGTCTCCATTGTACCACTGCTTGACTTTTATGCAGATGGAGCAGAAAAAAAGCCGGTGAAGTGCTTTGAGGTCATATGGAAGCAGATTCAACGTTTTTATGTAAAATATTCGTCAAAATAAAAAACCCACCGTAGATAAGATGGATATTTTACTTGGGGTGCAAAAAGTTACTGGTGACATCCGGTACTCCACAAACCTGAGCAGGACACCAGGACCCCACCTTTCTTTATGCCAACATCTTTTTTCCAGTTATATGCCCTTACATTTTCGATGGTGACAATTGGTGACCTAGCTGAGTGAATACTGCATTCCATACCCGCTTCTGAACGAACAATGTGATGAGTTCCCGTTTGCCTCGACCTATGAAGGTAGTGGCAATGCAAACATTACAGGTGTACCGCCCCTTCTTCTGACCACCGTACATATGAAAGTAGGAAAAAGAAATTTGATCCATTGGTTGATTGGTTAAATGGCTAGTGTTTTGTACGATAACAACAGATCAAGCCAAACGATGTTCTGTATCCTTACTTACCCCTCCTTGTATGCTTACCCCATATCCCAGCCCGTCACGGGTTGTTTAAGTTATAAATAGAGAGAGGGAAAACACTCAACAAAAAAGCATACCCACTAAAAACTTGTATAAGAATGATAGCAACCGATCTTTCTTACAGTGAAAAAAACCTGCCAAAGCAGGTTTTTTTCTAATGAAGCCATGTTGGCCCAAAGAGAGCATAGCTTCCGTTTACCGTAAGGTAGACGCCATTAAATGGGATTTACTTCCCCCTGATGGGACGTTCGCTGGTAGCGGGTGAAGAAACCACTGAGAGTAATTCTGAGGGCCGCTGACAGCTCCAAATGATCCTTTGAGATTCATTTGTTTTAGGAAAAAACATGGCACCTTTGATTTATCTAAGAATAAAATAACCGTAGCTCCGCTTATTTGCCGTGTCGCCGTGGTTGCCTCCACTGGGAAGATCCTATTACCTATCTCTCCTCCCTTCTTGAAGGGGGGTTTTTGCTATTTTATGTCGCTAAAGCCCTGAAAAACTGTCTGGATTGCTAGACGAGAGCAGTCAGGTGAAGTAGGGGGCCAAGCGTCTGGGACGCGTCAACCCCACCTTCCCGAACCGTACGTGCGGCTTTCACCGCATACGGCTCTCCAGGAACCTACATCGGTTATTAACCGTTGTAGCACTTCCAGTCGTTTGGGGGCTGGTTGACCCCATCCGGGTTACCCCCTTCCTCGTAGAAGCTGTTCCCTGCGGCCCTTCCCCGTGTCATACCTGTTAGGGCAGGTGTTTGGGTACTATGGCCGCTCCGTGACCATATCCCTTGCGNAAGGTAAGACGCTGCTTTACTCACGTTACTCCAGTGAGACTGCCATTCGGCAGTAGAGACATCCAGACCTCATGGGCGCACCGAAGCTGTCACTAGGGTAAACAATAGGACAATAATCCGTTTTATCAATATTTCTCACCCATTCGCTTACTGTAAATAGTCCATGGGAATGGATGAAAATCGCCACTTTTGTTGGATTGTACAAGCGAGCTCACCCTTGTAAATTAGAGGAGAATCCATATCATTACCTCTTACTTGACCTATCGCCCTCATTAAGAGGGCCTTTTTTTGCGTAGAAATAACAGCCTTTGGCTGCTTGGAAGTTGTTAGTGAGAAAACAGTTCTTTACGTTTAAATGAAGGAAGGTACATACTTAATTGAGGTGATTGTGTTGGTTAGTGATGTGAAAATCGAACAATTAAAATCAATTGAAGAACATATCGATGAGCTTTCGGAACTTCTGATACAGGTTGTAGAAGTCGGTCGTTCACTAATGCAAAAGGCTGAAGAAAGAGTAAAGCAGGAGGGTAGGTCGTTACTCGTTCTTGATACAAGAGAAGGAGACCCTTCTAATCACCTTTATACTTCAATGGGTTATATTCGGGCTGGACGGATTCCTAACTATGCGAAATCTGCAAATGGCGAATTACATGCAACTATTTTCTATTATAAACAGTTAATATGAAGCCCACGATTCGTGGGCTTTTTTTAATCGTATCTTATAACAAAATAAAAAGGCCCCTTAGGGGCCCATCCGGAATGAGAGAGTTGGGGGCTTCGTTATGGAGAAGCATTGTAACGCTCCTTAACACGCTAGAAGAAGGTTCCGAAGAAGGTTACGAATTCACCCCTGCGGAGATTGATAGTACCCCGGTTGAAAGCGAAGAAAGAGTTGAACACAACCACGCGTCTTCCCCGACAGGTCACTGTGACGAAATCACCGGGCCTCAGCCGGATTCTAGCCACCCGAATTCCGAAGAAGACGCATGCGAGACTGAAAGTACGGCCGGGACGCACATTGATGATGCGCCGGGGGGTCCGTCCAAAAACGGCTCTTCTGGTTTGACTTGTCTTGACAGCCAATCGATTGACACTCCTTTCTATCCTTTCTATATTTATATAAAATAAATATCCGGCCTGATATAAACACATATCCCGATCGTAATCATTTGGACGTAAAGGGGTACGGCGGGACGCCCTCCGGACGTGAAAAAATAAAAGCCCTCTTGTGTAACAAAGTGCACAAGAGGGGGCCGAGCGTTAATTGTTAACCCAATCATAAGGCTCGAAGTCGTCAACTTTTCCGTGCCCTCGAAGCTTACTAAATTGTTTTCTGGAATGTTGTAGTGATCTCACATGAGCCTGGTGGCCGTTTCAATGTCATTGTATGATGACATGCAGAGAACATTTGTTCCGGAAAAGTAAGGAGGAAAAAGTTGTAAAAAGATTGTATTTTTTGAGAAAAAGGGGGGATCTACACCAGTGGTATTCACTCTTTCAACAGGGCACCTTCGAGAAATTAGTACCCATTAATGACGCCGACCAGGGCGAAAATGGTTGCGATCACCAACAGGAAAAGCAACAGCCGAAAAACCCTGCCTATCTGGCAGGGTTTTTCAGGAAATGAGACGGGAACCGATCGATTGGTTTTTATGAAGTAGCAAAGAAGTACTGTTTGAGCATAGGATTTTTGATCGCACTCAGTCGCATTGCTTCCATAAAGGTCTCCTGAAGATTGTGGTAATTCCGCCATCACCTCAAATTCTTCTTGCAAAACTTGACGGGTCTGTTCTGCTTTTAGCTTCTTTGCTGCCTCTTCCCGATCTATCATGAAATACTTCGGAGGAACATTATCTTGAAAAGTGATCCCTCGATTAAACGCGCTTAGTCTATATCTCGACGAGAGTTCGAATAATTCATTGAACCCACCTTTTATCTCTTTCTCTGAGTAAGGCAGCATTGTAACCATATCGGCGAAGGGAATAGGTTGCCCCGTTTTTTTTTCGGTGAATACAAATTGATAAACAAATACAAATGCAGTGGAATCCCCTTTAATTCCTGAAACAAGGGGTCCTCCAAGATACTGGATTTGAAAGTGACATACGTCTCATGATGATTTTCAATGTGTGGCATGTTTGCATTGAAGTAGGTATGTGAACAGATGTGAGCCAATAATATAAAATAATTCCAATACCCAGGAAAGGAGCTTTAATATGGTTGCCATGGATACGATTGTAATTAAGACTGAAAATAAATTTAGAAGTTTGATCACGAAACAAGCCTACTCCAAAGGGGAAATCATCTGCGAGATCCCAACAGAGAAACTGTTTGACAAAGCCAACCGTTACACGGTTCAAATTGCGCAGGACAAACACACGGAAGTCGGCAAACTTTCCGCCCTCAACCATTCCTGCGATCCCAATGTGATTCTGGACACCGAAAGATTAATCATGGTCGCCCGCCGCGATATTGATAAAGGTGAGGAACTTTCCTTCTTCTATCCCTCCACTGAATGGGAAATGGATGCACCCTTTATCTGCCTGTGCGGATCCTCCAACTGCATCCATGTGGTGGCGGGTGCACGCTTCCTACCGCTTTCCACACTGGAAAACCATTATCTCAATAGGCACATCCGTGAGATGATGATTCAGTTATTGAACAACACTGAATTACACCTTTCAAAGCTACTGGAAAACGCTGAGAAGTAATAAAGAAAATCTCCGATATTATTCGGAGATTTTCTTTATTGAGTCTCATTGTTACCCAGCCTGTGATTATCAGAAACCTCGACTTTGCTCAACTTCTGTGCGATATAGGCATTGACATGGCGATAGTGCCCCAGTCATTGGTGAAGATAGCCACCTTGATCTTATCGGCGTACTGCCCGGTCCACATCCACTCCATGAGGAAGCGGTCCGCTTTGACCCAGTAGCCGCGCTTCTCCCACGCCAGCACGGACACATCGTAAATGGTCTGTAACGCCAGGGAAATAAAGGCAGCCAAGTCCCTGGCTTCGTCTGTCACGTCCTGCTGTTTTGCCAGCTCACGGATCGCCAGCACAATGGACTTTGTTAATCGGGTTCGGTCTTTTCCTGCAGATTCGGGGTTAAGGCGTGAGGATTCGATTCCCTCCGTCCCCATTATTACAAATTGTGGAGTCGGACAGCTTGCTGTCCGAATTCCAGAAGCAAGCTTCTGGAGACGCCCACACCGAACCCCCTATAACGAATGATCAGATAAACCTTAGCAAGCTGGAGGCGTCTTCTCAAAACCACCACTGGAAAGACGGACCGATCGTCTTTAACGACAGCCAGGTAAAAAAAGCGATAAACAATGCCTTGAGCCACGCCCACCCCGGCAGGAACATGGGGATTCCTCCCTCATCCACCTCTTATCCCCCACACTATGCCGGAGATCCTTTGAAAGGAAAGGCGTCTACCCGCTCTACATTTCCTTTTGTCCGTACATCTGCACCAATTGGTAGGTGGCGAACACGTTCCTCTTTTCGCGGTAACTGCGATCATACAGCCGGATCACTTCGGAAAGAAGACGTCGCTGCTCACCGATACTGAGATGTCCGGAGTCACTGTAGCTGGCTCCCATATAGCGAACGGCATAGAGAAAAGACCGACAATCCGGATAAGAAAGCCGGTGCCAGCAGGTAAGGGTGTGAACCCGGGAAAATCCGCCTTCCTTAAGACTCTGCTCCCATGAAGCCGGCGAGCGTAACGGCAATCCATGTTGTACAGCCGGATAGCCATACTCGGTTTCCACCTTTCGAAATGCCGCATGGAGTTCCTTGAATGTATCTGAACCAAAAGTGGAAGCCACCCACCAACCGCCGGGAGACAAAGCCTCATACATCCGCCGGAGCGTGCCCTTCGGATTGGAAAACCACTGGAGGGTGGCATTGGAAACGATGAGATCATAGCGATTGGCATCCCAAGTGATCGTTTCCGCATCTCCCACCAGATAGCGGACGCTCTTTTCCCCCATCCGCTCCCGGGTCATATCCACCATGTTCTCAGCCAGGTCCACCACGGTAAGTTTGGCAAGGGGAAATGCCTCTGCCAACAACATCGTGAGATAACCCGTCCCACAGCCGATCTCCAAAATCTCTGCAGGTCTGACCCGCTTTTCTTCCAACGTCTGCATGATTCGATGAGCCATCCGTTTTTGTACAACGGCAACATTATCATAGGTATGTACATTCCGGTTAAATTGTCGGGCTACTTTCTGTTTGTCCAATGCCAACCTCCATTCTCTCCTTCAACCATTGCTGAAAACGGACCGGCTGGGTCCAAAAAGGAAGATGCCCCGTCCCCTCCCACACCGTCCAGGTGACCCGGGGCAGGAGATCCGCCAAAGCTTTTCCGCCTTGAACGGGGCAAACACCATCCTGTTCTCCGTGCAGCAGATGAATGGGGAGGGCACATCTGCGGAGATGGGAAGGCAACAAAAAGTGCTCTAAAAAGTTTAATCCCGCTTCTAACGATTCCACAGGCAAAAGCTCACGGTTCTCCCGCCACTGGCGGTACGTTTCTTCCCCTCGCTCCTGCCGGGAAAACATGCGTTTATCAAAAGCGGTCAACACTCCGGCCGCATCCCTCCGGAGCTGCTGCTTCATCCTCTCCAACACGCGCAGATCCCATCCCCATAAAGAGTCCGGCGTTCGCACAAACCGGGGAACCGCGCCGATCAGGCACAGGGAGGCCACCCGTTCTGGCAAGCATGCTGCCGCGGCCAATGCGGCCATCCCGCCCATGGACCATCCCACCAAATGGACAGGCTCTTTTACATTTTCCACCGCTTCCACGACAGTGGAGAGGATTTCCTCTCCCCGTGCAGCGTGCAAAAAGCTCACCTCATGATGTCGGGCGGGAAACCCTTGCTGCACGTTCCGAAAAACGGAAGGAGGCACGCTCCAACCGGGAATCCACAACATATCCCAAGGCGGGCTTGCTTGATTATGCAAATCGGCCCACCTCCCACGAGATTCGCGCCTCTTTCAACAGATTTATCACCTGCTCCAAATCTTCCTCCCGATGAGTCGCCATCAGCGAGAATCGGATACGGGAGGTTCCTTCCGGCACCGTGGGCGGACGGATCGCCACTCCCAAAATCCCCCGTTCTTCTAAGTAGCGGCTGAATGCCGATGCTTCCCGGCTTCCTCCGATCACGATCGGCACAATCTGTGTTTCCGACCCGGATGTATCCCATCCTTGCTGCTGCAATCCCTCGCGAAATCGTTTCGCTTTTTCGTTCAGGGACTGCCGCAGTTCCGTTCCGCGAATGACATGGTCCAAAGCAGCGTGTATCGACCCGATCACAGCCGGAGGCAGTGCCGTGGTAAAAATGAAACTGCGACATTTATTCACAAGATAGCGGATCCATGTTTCCCTGCCTGCGGCATAAGCGCCGTAAACACCAAAGGCTTTGCTGAAGGTCCCCATCTGGAGATCGATCCGATCCGACAGTCCCAAGGAAGCGGCCAATCCTTCCCCGCGAGGGCCGAAAACGCCGCTTCCATGGGCTTCGTCTACCATGAGCGCAGCACCGTACTTTTCCTTGAGAAACACGAGATCCTGCAACGGCGCCGTATCCCCATCCATACTGAACACAGAGTCCGTCACGATCAAGAGCCGCCGTTTTCCCTGTTGTACGGCCCGCTTCAACCCGGCCTCCAAATGATCCAGATCCCGGTGACGGTAACGATGGCAAGCGGCCCGGCTCAGCCGGATGCCGTCGATGATGCTGGCATGGTTGAGCCAATCGCTGAACACCATATCTTCCCGCCCCAGCAACGCCGATAAGATCCCGACATTGGCCATGTATCCGCTACCGAACACCATGGCAGCTTCCGTACCTTTCCAATCTGCCAGCCGCCGTTCCAGGGATTCCACCGCTTCGTCATCCCCCGTAATTAAACGGGATGCCGTCGATCCCGCTCCCCGCCGGGCAGCGGTTTGCGCTGCCTGAATCACGTCCGGATGTCCGGCCAGCCCCAGATAATTGTTGGAAGACAGGTTAACCAGGCGGCGCCCCCCGCGAATCAATACCGGTTGCTGGGCTTCCTCCACCGGGTGGAGGGAGCGAAAGTTTCCTTCCCGCTCCAACTGTGCCAGTTCTTTTTCCAGATGAGCCTGCCAGACTTCGCTCATACCAGCGCACATTCCTCAATTTCAAATCCTAAATCCTGTAGCATGTGATGATCCTCCGCGGCCACCTGTCCTTCCGTCGTCAGATAATCCCCTACAAACCACGCGTTGGCAGGGTACAGAGACAGCGGCTGGAGAGAGCGCAGGTTGACTTCCCGTCCGCCGGAGACACGAATCTCTTTGCTGGGACAAATAAAGCGGAACAAAGCCAGCACCTTGAGGCAACGGCGCGGATTCAACTCATCCATTCCTTCCAGCGGAGTGCCGGGGATTGCATGCAAAAAATTGACGGGGATCGAGTCTGCATCCAGCTCCCGCAATTCATAGGCAATGTCCACGATTTGTTCATCGGTTTCTCCCATGCCCACGATACAACCCGAACAAGGAGAGATCCCGGCGGCTTTCGCCGCCTGAACCGTGCGCACCCGGTCTTCAAAAGTGTGACTCGTCGTGATATTGGCATGATGGTCCCGGCTGGTGTTGAGGTTGTGATTGTATCGATCCACTCCCGCCTCTTTCAGTCGACGGGCTTGCTCTTCCGTCAACAGGCCGAGGCAGGCGCACACTTTCATCTTCAGCTCCGACTTGATCTCCTTGACTGCTGCTGCGATCTCCGCTACTTCCCGGTCGGTCGGACCCCTGCCGCTGGCAACGATGCAGTAGGTGCCCGCTTTTCGCTCCAACGCTTCACGGGCTCCTGCCACCAGTACCTCTTTTTTCATCAAAGGGTACTTGTCGATGGGAGCTTCCGATACGATCGACTGAGAGCAGTAACCGCAGTTCTCCGGACACAAGCCGCTTTTTGCATTGATGATCATGTTCAGCTTTACTTTGTTGCCAAAATAGTGATGACGTACCCGGTAAGCCGCGTACAGCAGAGGCAGAAGCTCCTCGTCCGGCGCTTGTAGCACCGACACTCCTTCCTCCACAGTCAGGCGCTCTCCCGCCAACGCCTTGTCCGCCAAGGCTTCCCATCGATGCACGGCTGTATTTTTCACGGTCATATCAGACATGGACGTTCCCCTCTCTTTGTATGAAATGAAGCAAAACATCCCAATCCACCCTGTTTTCCGCCGCATCCCGCAAGCCCGTTCCATCGAGAGGCCCATCGATCCAGGGCAGGTTACCGATCACCTTCACATCGGCAAACCGCCGGATCATCGCTGCGTTTTCCTCGATCCGGGCTTGATTTTCCGATCGGCATCCGTTGAAAACAACACCCGCTACCGTCAATCCATCGGCACGGGCCGCCCGCACCGTCAACACGGTATGGTTCACTGTACCCAGATCCGGACGGGCGATAATGATAAGCGGTAGTTCCAGCTCCCGGGCCAGATCGGCTATCGTCCAGTCCTCTCCCAGCGGAACCATCCACCCGCCCGCTCCTTCCACCAAAGTGACGGCATGTCGGGTCATATGATTTCGAACCCGTTCCAACAGTTGCTGCTTGGGGATCGTCCGCTGTTCCATCCGGGCTGCGATCCAGGGAGCCAATGGGGCTTGAAAGCTATATGGCGCAATGGTATCCGCCGTTTCTTCCAACGCGGCCCAGCGCTTCAACCGCATCGCATCTCCGTCAGGATCCCCGGCTGTATGGCCGCTTTGAACCGGTTTGATCACTCCGACATCTATCCCTTTGGCTTTCATGGCCGTTGCTAATGCGGCTGTCACCACCGTCTTGCCCACTTCCGTATCGGTAGCGGTAATAAAGAAGCCGCTTCCCTTCATCGCTCGGTCACCTCACGGATCGCCCGGTGCAAGATCGTCAGCATCGCGGACAATTCCTCCTGCGTCGCACACAACGGCGGCAAAAAGGTAATCACATTGCCCAAGGGGCGGGTAATCAGTCCCAGCTCTTTCGCGCGGCGGCAAACCCGGACACCGATCAGCTCCTCGTAGGAATAGGGTGTTTTCTCATCCTTGTCTTTCACCAGCTCCACCCCGGCCATCAATCCCCGGCGGCGCACTTCTCCCACGTGGGAAAGATCCTCGATCGGACGGAAAGCCGTATGGAGGAAACTGTCGCTCTCCTGGATGTGATCCAGCAACCGCTCCTGTTCAAACAGATCCAGATTGGCCAGAGCGACGGCACATCCCAGCTGGTTTCCCGTATAAGAGTGTCCGTGGAAAAACGTTTTCACTTCGGCATAGTCCCCGAGGAACGCCTCATAAATCTCATCCTTGGTCAACGTAACGGCAATCGGGAGATAACCGCCGGTAATACCCTTTGCTGCCATCAGGATATCCGGTTTCACTCCTTCCCGGTCACAGGCGAACATCGTACCCGTCCTCCCAAACCCGGTAGCTACCTCATCCGTCAAGAGCAGCACATCGTATTGGCGACAGAGGCGCTCCGTTTCTTTCAAAAACCCGTCCGGCATCGTAATGATGCCGCCAGCACCCTGCACCAGAGGTTCCACGATCAAGCCGGCGATTCGGTCCCCTTTTTCCTGCAGCTTTCGCTCCAGCTCATCCAGACAATGCTGGGCACACTCCGCCTCTGTTCCCGGAAAACGATAGGGATGCGGGTATGTCACCTTTTCCGTGGGAAACAACAGCGAATCGAAGGCCGAGTGAAAGACGTCGATTCCGCCGACGCTGACCGCTCCCACGGTGTCCCCGTGGTATGCATTTTTCATGCTGAGAAAGGTGTTTTTCTCCGGACGTCCCCGGTGCTTCCAATATAAAAAAGCCATTTTCAGGCCAATCTCCACCGACTCTGCCCCACTGTCCGAATAAAAAACTTTCTCCAACCCTTCCGGGGTGATATGAACCAATCTCTCCGCCAACTCGATCGCCGGAACGTTTGCCATCCCCAGCAAAGTGGAGTGGGCAATTTTGCCCAGCTGCTCCTGAATTGCGTCATTCAGTTCCTTTCGGTTGTGACCGTGTACATTGAGCCACACCGACGCATTGCCGTCATAATAAGCTCGGCCGTTCACATCGATCAGCCGAACCCCCTCTCCCCGCTCGATGATCAGAGGCTCTTCCCGAAGATACTCCTGCATTTGCGTAAACGGATTCCACAGATAACGCCGATTTTTCTCCAATAGCTCTGCATAGCGCGTTCCCGCGGGTACCGCAGCTTGCCGATTCATACACTCTCCCTCCTTATGTTAACCTTATTTATAAATCGGTTAACAAATACGATATGAGTATATCACGCAGGAGGAAGGGAAGTCAAAAAAGAAAGAATGTTCCGATATCCTCGCTCGAACAACACCCTCCCGGCTTTGGGGAGGGTGTTGTCCTACTTCTTGATATGAATCGTCTTGGCGGACCGCAGGGTTTTACCGTTTGCTTTCACATGTACATTGTCCGGCACTCCGAGTGTAATCCACAAGTCGGTAGTGACATTCCCAGCATGGGTAAACGGATAGCTCTCCCCTTTGTGCAGGGTGAAATCCTTCAGATAACCGGCATTCGGCTGGTTGCTCTCCCGCACCTGTACCCAGGAGGTGTCTTTGGCGGAAAACTCCAATTTCAGGTCTCCCCGGCCATTTACTTCATATTCGCTGATCCCGTGGGAGGAACCTTGGTTGACGGGGACCAGTTCCGCGCTTCCACCGCTGCCGCCTTGGCTTTGAATGCCCACTTGGGGCTCATTGTTGGAAGCACCTCCGCTCGTCTGATGTGCGGATTCAGGTTTATCCATCATCGCATAAGCGCTGAAAATGGTCATCGGAACCAAAAGAATCGCCCCGGCCACAGCGAAACGCGCCCAGCGGGATTTCAGACCGTGTTTGGAAACCCAGGAGCTCAAACTGCCTTTGCCGTTTTTCTTCCGGCGGGTGAAACGGCGGCTTCTCCTGCCAAGCTCTTGATTACCCACATAGGTGGCCGGCAATGCCGAAACTCCGGTTGCATCCGGGGTATGTCCCGACTCTTCCTCCAGCTCCACCGCCCGCATGCTGCGAGTGCGGGACAGAGCGCGATGACGGCCGGAACTATAGGTTTGCGTACGGGAAAGAGAGGGCCCCGCATCATCGTAAGCCGATTCCTCCGATGTCCCGCTTTCCGGTTCTATGTCATCCCACTCTTCATGATCCTTCGACATCGACCCCTGCATGGAATGATAAGGGTCATACTCATCCGAAAGGGAGGCAGGGGTATACCGCCCAGTCTGATCTGTCACCCGGGAGCTGCGGGAATAAGATCCGGTATCATGGGAATCCTCTTTCTCAACGGACACATCCGGAGAATACGAAGCGTATCTTCCCATCCCCTTATCAGCGGCGGAACGGTACGGGTCGTATCCCCCTTGATCTGCCTCTTTTCCCGCTTCCGATGCTTGCGACGAAGGCTCTTGCAGCGCCTTCATGGCCCGCGTGTTGAACTTGCTAGTCTTGCTAAGCGCATGGGTATCGAAGCGACGGGTGGCATAGGGATCATAGGGCTCCTGATCCCCTTGGGGTAATGCAGGCAACATCTTTGTCGTTTGGGAAAAGTCCCCGTCCCCTTTACCGGCATGATCCCCATCGGCGGGTATCGGCCGGTATTTTTTCAACAGGTGAGCCGGTTCCAAATCCACCTTCTTGGCATACGCCCGAATCCAGGAACGCACATAGAAAGGACTGGAAATTTTATCGAATTCGCCGTTCTCCAAGTATTGGAGCGATACTTTATCTACTTGTATCAAATCTTTCATCTCATCGAGCGAAATTCCTTTGGACTCGCGTGCTTGTCTGAGCTGGTTTCCGATTTCGGTCCACACACAGACCACCTCCATCCTCAGTGTAACATGCCCTTATGATCTGGCTAGGAAAATAATGCTTATTTAGAAGAATTGCGATCTATGTCATAAAACCGTAACAGTTTCGGCTGTGAAACAATTTCCATCTTCCTCTCGCTTCCGCTCAGGCAAGAGTGATAGGATAGACAGAGAGCACCTAGACTTTGGTTACCGGGGGGAAACACATGAAACGCTTTATCGGTGAAAATATTTATTTCATCCTGTTGGTACTGCTGGGATTCTTGTTGCTGTTGATGGCCGCCGGACGCTACCTGCTGATGTAATTTTGGGCGCAAGCCCTTTTTTCATGCTTTTCGAAGCATCACACGGGATACAGCCATCAGCAGGAATGAAAACAGAACAACCATCAGCACCCAGGATAACGCCGTTTCTTCCTGCCCCGCTTCCACCGCCAGATAAATGGCTGTAGGCAGTGTTTGCGTCTTTCCGGGGATGTTCCCCGCGACCATCAAGGTAGCACCAAATTCACCCAAGGCCCGGGCAAAACCCAGGATATATCCGGTAACCAAATGGCGCCAGGATAACGGCAAGATGATATAACGGAAAATTTGCCACTCTTGTGCACCCATGGTCCGAGCTGCATCCGCCAGTTCCGGATCATGGCTGTGGAATCCGCTTTTCAACGTTTGGTAGATCAGCGGAAAAGCCACAACGGTTGCCGCGATCACAGCCGCCCACCAAGTGAAAACGAGAGGTTGTCCCCAAAGGGTTTCCAACCACTGGCCAAACCAGCTTTCTCTCCCCAGTAACACCAGTAATCCGTAACCCACTACGGAAGGCGGCAATACCAGCGGAAGCATAAACAGGGTCTCCATGGCCACATGGTTGGCCCACCGCCTCCTGGTACTCGCCCAAGCCGCCGCCAATGCCAGCAAAAAGCTGAACCAACTGGCCGCAACGGTAACTTGCAAGGAAACGGTCACCGGTGACCAAAACTCCATCGCCGTCATCAATGGTTCGCCGCTCCTTTAAATCCTTCTCTCAAAAAAATCGCTTTTGCCTGTTCCCCTTGTAACCAACGGTAAAACGAACGAACTTGTTCCGACTGATCACCGTTTTTTATCAAACCCATCGGATAAATAATCGGTTGGTGACTGTTGGAAGGAATATGGGTAGCAATGCGAACGCGGGAAGTGGAACGGGCATCCGTGAGGTACACAAGGCCCGCCTGTACATTACCGGTTTCTACATAGGCCAATACTTGACGGGCGTCTTTACCAAAGATTAGGCGATCCTGCATCTGTTTCCACACACCGAAATGCTGAAGGGATTGGCGGGCATATGTACCGGCCGGAACCGTCTCCGGTTGTCCCACTGCCACTTTGCCTGACAATAAAGCGAGGGAGCGTATACTGTTGATATCGATTTTGTGATCCTTGGGTATGACAACCACCAAGTCGTTTCGCAACCATTGTTCCACATCGTCGGGATCTATCCGTCCCTGCCGGACCAATGCTTGCATCTCCTTCTGGCCGGCGGACACAAAAAGATCGCAAGGTGCTCCTTGCTCGATTTGCCGTTGCAACTGTCCGGAAGATCCGTAGCTGAACACCAGATCCACATCGGGGTGTTTCGCTTCATACAATCTCTCTGCCTGTTTCATCCCTTGTGATAAACTGGCAGCCGCCAATACATGTACTTCTTGCCGCTCACCACCTTTGAGGGAACACCCCCCGACCAACAGAAGAAAAATCGCAGCCCAGATGCATCCTGACCCACTTCGCGCCACAAAAATCACCCTCGTATTTCAAAGTGAAGGCTCGTTTATAGCACAGCCGTCTGCTGACAGCGTACCAAATCGACAGCGAGCTTTCCACTCCAGCCAGCGCTCACGTACGACACATCCGATGCAAAACCCGAACAGGACCATCAGGGATGCCAGGGCCACCATCAGGGAAAAAAGGTCTCCCATGATGATACAGCCTGCCAAATACGCCGTCAGACTGATCGTAAGGCAAATGACCGCAATCCCCTCGCTGCTGGCCGGGTCCTCCATCGGACAGGGTGCAGGGGGCCGGCGCAAAAATGGACGAACTTTACTGGATTACGCTTTAAAAGCAGACTATACACCCCGATCACCAATGGCAATGGCAACAGCTCACACGCAATGGTCAAAGACCCTGTCATCGAGAGAAAAACAAGCCATTGGTTGGCACTACAAAAGAAACGGAGAGACCAACATCAAAAACTACCTTAATTCCTCTTGATCTTGTAGGTTTATTATGGCCGATCCCCTCCCTCTACGCAATCAGCCCTTTTACGTAAAAAGAGCAAACCAAAGGGAGGTTTGCCTCATCTTTTCATATAGGCCATAATCGTTCGGTACATGCTCTTATCCTTCAGTTTTAAAAAGAGGGAAATGGCTGGCTTGGGATTGGCTTCGATCATCCACACCCGCCCGTTCACATCCACCCCCATGTCAAAGCCGACCACTGTACTAAACCGGCCCAACCGTTGTGCGGACCACAGCGCCGTATCACACAGGTCCCGGATGACAGCCTGAACCGGCCTTCCGGACATATTGGAGCCCTTCAGCGCCTGTCGGACCGGCAGAACAAATCCTTTACTCAATGCTACATTGGTCACAATATACCCTTTGCCGGCAATTTTAGCCAAGTGCCCAGTTACGGTCCAAGGGGTACTCCGCTTTCGCTGCACCATCACCCGGATATCGATGGGTGCACCGCGAAAGGTAGCCAAATCGATACACCGTTGAATCAAATATCGGGAGGAGGCTGAACGGGTAATGGAAGAAATCGATGTAAATGCCGTTTTCCTGTTGGAAACGATCCTTTTGCGCGGGCCGGAGTGAATCTCGAACCAATGGCCTCCCAAGTCCCGCACTCGGATGACCCCCCATCCGCCAGTCCCGCCCGACGGCTTCAAAATTACGGTTTTGTGCCTTTTTAGCATCGACCACAGATTTTCTTCACTGAACCAGACAGTTTCCGGCAACGCCGATTTTACCCGGCGGTCCCCCATCAACGTCCGGTGAACCCCCCATTTGTACCCTATCTTAGTCATAATCCACCACAGTCCTTGAGCAGGTTATTGATTTCCTTGATTTTCACAATCCGATTGCGCTGATCAACCCACACCACCCGAGGCTGAAGGCGCTCCACCTCCTCCTCATCCACCAAAGACATACTCAAAATCACCACTTGATCCCCTGGTTGGAACAAGAGTGCAGGGGGTCCGTTCAACCCGATTTTCCCCTCTTCTTTCGATGGGATGGCATAGGTTTTCCACAAGGATGCATTGCGAAGGCTGGTTATCTGGACCATTTCGAAGGGCAGAATATGGGCTGCTTTCATCAAAGTTTCGTCAATTTCGATACTTCCTTCATAATCCAGATCGGACTCGGTAACGGTAGCCCGATGAACTTTTCCTTTACACATCCAGCGTTTCACCCTCTTCACCTCCCGAACCTTAGCAAGTGCGAGCACTCGCGTCCCAATAGTCTATGTTCGTCCCGAACAAAAGGTTTGGGTAAAAAAAGAAGCAACTCTTCACTTAACCCCCTCCGCGAAGATACAACTTTTTAACAAAAAGAAAACCCGCTCCGCAGAGCAGGTTTTCATTCCGTTCTCATTTTATTGGTTCACGGTTTCCGGGGTGACACGGGTTGCTTTCACAAAGCCCCAATCCAGCCATCTGTCGCTCATATCATCATAGCGGACCCCGCCGGGACCCCAGGTGTGGAGCACTTTGCCGTTTCCGGCGTAGATGCCTACGTGCTCGATATATAAGTGTTCTTTACCTTTCAGCTTGAAGAAGACCAGGTCGCCTTTTTGCAGTTGGTCACGGGAAACTTCCTTGCCTACTTCAGCTTGAGGTTCTGCGGTGCGGGGAAGTTTGATCCCGTTTTCAGCAAAGACGCGCTGAGTAAACGAGGAGCAGTCGAAGGTTTTGGTCGTAGTAGAAGGGGAACCGAATTTATACGGAGTTCCCAAGTATTTCTCACCGGTGGCGATGATTTTGTCACCCCAGGTGTTGGACTCTTCCGAAGCAGCGGAAGCTTTTTTTACACCAATGTTTTGGGTGTCTTGGGTGTTTTGAGTGTTTTGGGTATTTTGGGATTTCAACGGATTTTCCAGTCCCACTTTACCGAAAATGGAATCGACAATAGAGTAAGCTTGGGAACTGGTAACCGGTTTAGCAGCTGCATCGGCTTGACCGGTCAGCGGCAAAATCGAAGTGCTCATTAACAAGGCTGCAGAAGCGACAACAACTTTCTTCCATTTATGATTGGTACGCATCGTATCCTCCTTTTTTGCTTGATATTGAAATACATGGTTATATTAACATAGTTCTAAAGGACTATTTAATTCCATTTTTATACATACTAGATTAACAGACATTCTCCGACTCGGCTGCTCTCCGGCAAAAACGCTCAACGAAAGGCTTCTCCCGTCATTCCCCTGTATGGACTATGAAAAATACGCTATCATTTTCCAGATTTTTATCCTCAACGTTTCTCCTTCCATTTTCCTGGATTTTACTGCCCTGTTTGTGTGCAAAGTGTGTATCATAGAAAGGGAGAAATGGAGGATTCATCGTGAAAAAGTTGGATCATGTGTTTCAAACCCTTCAAGAACTATGCCGCCGCAACCCGGAAGGTGTGTCTGCCGGTGAAATGGGCCGCGTTTTATATCTGGAACGCTCTACAGTCAGCCGTTATCTAAACGAGCTGGTCAAGGCGGAACAGGCTGTCAAAGTACCGGGCAGACCAGTACGATACCTGCCCGCTACCGCTGAAAACCAGAATGACCGTATCCTCATCCAAGGGGGAAGTCCGGTGTCAGCTCATCCCCGTCGGATCACCGATCACTCCGGCTTGTTCCGACGCTTCTCCAATATTGTCGGTACTGGAGAGAGCCTGAAACCCTTGCTGGAAGAAGCTTTGGCCGCCCTTTTTTACCCGCCTCACGGTCTACCCATCCTGTTGTCCGGCGAAACCGGCGTAGGGAAAAGTTATTTGGCGAACATGCTGTATCAAACTGCGACTGAAGAAGGCATATTGAAACCGGATGCCCCCTATGTAGTCTTTAACTGCGCCGAATACGCCCAGAATCCCGAATTGTTGATGGGTCAGCTGTTCGGCGTTCAAAAAGGAGCGTTTACCGGGGCGACTAACCACCGTTCCGGGTTGGTGGACAGGGCTGACGGTGGCATTTTGTTTTTAGACGAAATTCACCGGCTTCCCCCTGCCGGACAGGAAATGTTGTTTTATCTGATCGATCGGGGAATGTACCGGCGCTTGGGGGAGTCTTCCATGGATCGAACCGCACGGGTGCGGCTGATCGGTGCCACTACGGAATCTCCCAAGGAAGCGCTGTTGCCCACCTTGTATCGGCGTTTTTCCGTTAAACTCTCCTTGCCTCCATTGCGTCAGCGGAGTCAAGAAGAGCGAGCCAGCCTGCTCGACCATTTTTTCCACCGGGAAGGCGAGCAAATGGGAGTCCCCTTGTCCATCACGGAATCTTGCCGACAAGCATTCCTCACCTATGATTGCCCGGGTAATATCGGACAGCTGGAAAGCGACATCCAGATTGCCTGCGCCCGTGCTTTTTTGCGCCATCTGAATCAGCGACAGGATCATGTATTGGTACTGCCGGAAGACCTGCCGGAGCCCGTTTTCCGCGCCTTGCCGGAGACGGAGGGAAACCACCCGGACGATGCTTCCTCTGAATCTTCCTCTATTCAGGCGGAATCTCCCCATCCCGCCCGACAGGCTGGGAAAGATGTGCCCAATGTGTATGCAGAGCTGACACGGAAAAAAGCACGCTTGGCACAAAAGGGGATGACTCCTGCGGACATGCAGAAACAATTGCAGCAAGTCGTGGATGACTATGTGGAAGACCTTCTGCAAGCCTCCCGGACACAGGTGGAAGAAATGCCGAATAAAGTCTGGCTGATTCAGCCGGAATTGATGTCTGTACTGCAAGAGGAAGCGGAACGGTTGAATCCGCGCCTTCCTGAGCCCTTGAGTATCTATCAGCTGACTGCTTTGGCCTTGCACATCCAGTCTTTTTTACAGCGTCCTAGAAGCATGGACAGAAGGGAGCACCTTCCCGACTTAAAAGGCGTACAGCCGATATACCGGGAGGCAGCGGTGGAAATCTCCAAAAAACTGAAGCGGGCATTGGACATCGATTTGCCAGAGCAAGAGATCGATTTGACCGCCCTGCTCCTCGCCTCCCGTTCCCGTCGGCCTCAAAATCGAAAGCGCGTCGCGGTGCTGGTCGTCACCCACGGTCCATCTGCGGCCAGATCCATGGCGGAAGTGACCAATTCCTTGCTGGGCACACCCGTGATTCAAGCGATCGATATGCCGTTAAACCAGCCCGCTGCCGTCACCTATCAACGCGTTGCAGAAATGGTCCGGAAGCTGGACGAGGGTGCCGGGGTCTTGCTGCTGGTGGACATCGGGTCATTGACCACCATGGGAGAAGCGCTCAGCCGGGATTGCGGCATTCCCATCCAAACCTTGAGCCACGTGAATCTCCCGATGGTCATCGAAGCGGGCCGAAAATCTCTGCTTCCGGAAAATGACCTGTCATCGGTTGCGGATGCCGCCCGTCTGATGGCTTCTCCTTCCGAAACTGCCGGCACATCACAAGGGAAAATCCCCAGTAAACAAGGCAGCAAGCGCCTAATCGCCACCGTCTGTCTGACCGGAGAAGGGGCAGCTGTCACCCTGGAAAGCTGGCTTCGGGAGCATTTACAGCAGAAAAATCCCGATGTGTTGATCCGTTCGGTGCGCATCGACCCGCAAAGCCGGAGCTCGCCCCTGCTCGATCATCTAAAAAAAGAACATCACTTGATTGCCGTAGTGGGCACCGTGGAACCTGATTTGGAAGGCGTTCCTTATCTGCCGGCCTGGGAGTTGCTACAACCGGAAGGAATTGCCCGTCTACAACGGCTGCTGGATCTCAGCCATCCGGGACACAACGCCAAAGAGACGGAGGTACTGGCATCGGAAGAGCTCCCGGTCACTTTCGCGGAAATTCCCACCCTCGTCGAACAGGGATTGGCTGAAACCGTTACTCATCTGAATCCACGGCGGTTTTGCCGTACCATGCAGGAACACATGCCACCGCTTCGTGAAGCCCTGTCTCTGGATCCCGAGCGGGAACTGGGACTGTGGATGCACCTGGGTGTCATGACGGACCGTCTGTTGCAAAACACCCTGAAAGAGCATATCCTTTCATCCGAGACGTCTGCAGACCGGAACCATCATGAGCGGCACCCTGCCGATCACGTACTCCACTTGTGGCAACAGTTGCTGCTTGTTTTGGAAAATACCTTTGCCCTGCGATTTCCGGCGGGGACCGCTCAAGAATTGGCCCTTCTCTCTTCGGAAAAACTTGAACAAGGGTGTCATGAGCCCTCTTATTCCGATTGATGACAAACCGGTTCAGTCAAGTAAAACCCGCCTTCATAACTTGGCAGACTTCCTCTGTTCTGACACCTTGTCAGACTCCTGATCGATTTTTCGGCTGGCTTGTCATCGGCAATCCCCTGATATTTCCTGTGTCAGCCGCCCTATACAGGGTAAGAATGAGATGAATAAGGCAAACTTTGTGTGCAAACTGTGCAGAAAAAAATACACACAATTTTTTCCGGCAATACATTTGTACATTGGCATATTTTTTGCTTAGGATTAGATAGGGCACTGAAATTTTGCCGGAAGCAAACCGGCTTGGCCAAGTCACCTCGTGGAAAGGGGAAACCGTTTTACAGCCATGGACCGACCGATTCGAGCTGCCATCTTGTGCACGATGGGCACCACCTCCCGCTGTCTCGCGGAAAAGATACAGACAGCTGCCGGTGCCCACGGGATTCCTTTGCAAATATCCGCTGCCAGTGTGGCGGAGTTTGAGGAGATCGCTCCGGAACTGGATGTCCTATTACTGGAGCCACAGGTGCGCCACCACCAAAAATCGTTTGCAAAAACGGCCGCTCTTTACGGTTTACCATTGGCCGTGGTGGAGCCGCGTGCTTTTGCCACCATGAACGGCGATCGGGTGCTGCAACAAATGTTGGACCTCCTGAAGCGGGATGCCTGACAAGGAGAGAGATCCATGGATTTTGAACAGCAGGTGTGGCAGTTGGTACTGCACGGCGGTAATGCACGATCTTGTGCATATGAAGCAATGGATGCCGCAGAGTCAGGAGACTTCAAATCGGCCGAAAAGCATTTGAAAGAAGCGGAAGCCGCTTTTCGTGAAGGACATCAAGTATTGACCACCCTTCTTCAATCGGGTGACGATCAGCTGAGCGGCCTGCTCATGATGCATGCCCAGGACCACCTGATGACTGCCCAAGCCGAATTGAATTTGATCCGGCGCATCATACATCAGCAACAGTCCATTCAGAACCTGGAACAACGACTGCAAATTTTAGAAGAAACGAGGGATACTTATGCAAGAAACCACCATCGTCATTCAAAATGAAAGCGGACTCCATGCTCGTCCGGCTGCTCTGTTGGTACAAGAAGCTGGTAAATACGAAAGCCAAGTACAGCTGATAAAAGCGGGCAAACAAGTGGACGCCAAAAGCCTGTTGGGTGTGATGTCTCTCTCTGTCCGTAAAGGCGATGAAATCACCATCCGCGCAGAGGGCAACGACGCAGAAGCTGCTGTAAACGGTCTGCGCAGCCTGATTGAAAGCGGTTTGGAGTAAGTTTGAGAGCACTGCAGAAAGAGGGGTAGCATGACCATGACTACTACTGTTCGCCTGAACGGAGTGGGCGCCGCTCCCGGCCTGGCCATCGGACAGGCTGTTTGGTGGCGCAAAGAACGGCCCGTTGTGGAGACCCGCTCCATTTCCGATACAGAACAAGAAACCCGCCGCCTGGAACAAGCGGTCAGCCAAGCAAAAGAACAACTTTCCCGCTTGCGGGAAGTAACAGCCGAGCGGATGGGTGAAGGAGAAGCCGGGATCTTTGACGCCCACCTCTCCTTTTTGGATGATCCCGCCTATGTCGGGGAAATGAAAAACCGGATTCAGCAGCAAAAGAAGAACGCCGAATCCATCTGCTCCGCTGTAACGGATGAAATGAGCCAAATGCTGGCCTCCCTGCCGGATGAGTATATGCAAGCCCGCGCAGATGATATCCGGGATGTAGGCGATCGTCTGCTGCTGCTTTTATCGGGCAAACAGCCCTTTGATCCCTCCCTGTTGCAACCGGGTAGCGTAGTGGTGGCCGAAGAACTGGCTCCCTCCGATACCGCCCAGTTTCCTCCCGGAATCGCGGCTATGATCACGGCCCGGGGCAGTAAAACGGCCCACGCAGCCATCATGGCTCGTACGCTGGGAATTCCTGCCGTGCTTGGGTTGGGCAAAGCCATCGAGCAGGTGCAGGACGGCGATACCATCATTGCCGATGGCGAAGCGGGTTGGATTGATCTCAATCCCGATGCGGAAACCCAAGCCAAAGCCGAAAAGGAAATGAAACGGCAACAAGAGCTTCGGGATCAAGCACTCCAAAAAGCCGGAGAAGACGCCGTTACCCAAGATGGAAAACGGATCCAGATCTTCGCCAATATCGGCAGCCTGAACGACGTGGAAACCGCGCTGAACAACGGCGCCGAAGGCGTCGGCCTGTTCCGGACGGAATTCCTCTACCTCGAAAACGATCACTGGCCGACGGAAGAAGAGCAATACCAGACCTATCGCAAGGTACTGGAAGCTTTTGACGGACGCCCGGTCATCATCCGTACCCTGGATATCGGCGGAGACAAAGATCTCCCTTATGCTGAACTGCCCAAAGAAGAAAACCCCTTTTTGGGCCACCGGGCCATCCGCTTCTGTTTGGCCAACAAAGACATTTTTAAAACCCAGCTCCGCGCCCTGCTTCGAGCCGGTGTCTACGGAGACCTGTGGATTATGTTCCCCATGGTGGAGAACGTGTCCGAGGTGAAAGAAGCCAAAGCCCTGTTGGAAGAGTGCCGTCAGGAGCTGCACAAAGAAGGCGTTCAAACGGCTGAACAGCTGAAGGTCGGCATTATGGTGGAAGTGCCCGCCGCTGCCGTTACCGCCGACCTCCTGGCCAAAGAAGTGGATTTTATGAGCATCGGCACGAACGACCTGACCCAGTACACTCTGGCTGCCGACCGGGGCAATGAAGCCGTGGCCCATCTGTACGATGCGGCTCACCCCGCTGTTTTGCGCTTGGTGCGCCAAACCTGCGATGCGGGTCAAAAAGCAGGCATCCCCGTCGGTATGTGCGGCGAACTGGCCGGCGATCCCAAAATGACGGAAGTGCTGGTCGGCCTGGGCCTGGTAGAGCTCTCCATGAGCGCCGGAACCATCCCGGAAGTGAAAGAGCAAGTGCGTGGGGTAAACTCCACGGATGCACGCGAACTGGCTGACCACGCCCTAACTCGGGAAAATCCCGATGAAGTGCGCACCGTCGCTGCAAAAGGAAAATAATCCACCCACAATAAAAGCTCCGACCGAATAGGTCGGAGCTTTTATAAGGTTTCATCTCCCGGAAATCGGGGAATATAGGTATCAGACTTCTTCACCCTAACCCTTTCCTTTGGCTTGCTCTTCCCATAAAAACACCTCCGCATGAGCGGAGGTGTCATTTTGTTCAGTCGTCAGACTGCACTTTTGACCAGTTTGTCGTCAGGTTGGACTACCTCGATGGGACCGTCGCCGCGACGCATCACTTTCGGGAAAGCTTGCGTGGGCTTCAGTACTTCCATCATATACTGGATAGCAACCATGGGATCCACGTCGTAACCGCAAGTATAGCAGTCCAATGCAGCGAATCCTTTTTCCGGGTAGGTGTGAATCGACAGATGGCTTTCCGACAACAGCACCAACACAGTGGCCCCTTGCGGTTCAAACGACTTTTTCTGCGACGAGAGAACCGTAGCACCACACTTCTCCGCCGCGATCTTCATGTGCTCCTCCAGCTTTGAGGCGTCGTTGAGCAGATCGAAATCGACACCCCAAGCATCCATGGCTACATGCCGTCCGAAAGTAGAGTATTCCATCCCCTTCCGGCCCCCTTCCTAGGAAATATTTGGTGTTAAGCCAATATTCCGCTAGGATCTGCTCGTTCACCACGGGGGAAGGTTAGTCCTTAGAGGTCCCAACCCTTTAAGTGAATCTTGGATCCTTCTAGCGCAATTTCACAAACAATACCGTATCACACTTTATTACGGGTTGCAATAACCATTTTCAGGCCGTAGAAAAATTTACATTCCCATAATGTTGTACCCGGAATCTACGTGAATCACTTCGCCCGTCACGCCCCGGGACATATCGCTGGCTAAGAACAGGGCAGTATCTGCCACTTCCGCTACATCGGTCGTACGGCGCAGCGGTGCCTTTTCTTCAATAATGTGCAGGATCTGGTTGAAATCCTTGACCCCTTTGGCGGCCAATGTGCGGATGGGACCCGCAGAAATGGCATTGACCCGGATGTTGTCGGCGCCCAGCTCATACGCCATGTACTTCACATTGGTTTCGAGAGCGGCTTTGGCCACGCCCATTACCTTGTAGTTGGGGATAACCCGCTCCGCTCCCATGTAGGTAATCGTAATGATACTGCCGCCTTCCGTCATCAGGGGCTTGGCCGCATTGGCCACAGCCACCAGGGAGTAGGAGCTGATATCGTGGGCCAGTGCATACCCGTCACGGGAGGTTTCCACAAAGGGACCCTCCAGATCTTCCCCTTTGGCAAAGGCGATGGCGTGCACCAATGTATCCAGCCGTCCCCACTTTTCCCGGATGGTGCCGAAGGCGTTTTGAATGTCATCGTCAGATGTCACGTCACAGGGGATGCAGAGAGATCCCGGCATCTCCTCTTCCACCAGCTTTTTCACCATCTGCTCCAAACGTTCACCTTGATAGGTAAAAGCCAGTTCCGCCCCTGCTCGATGAAGGGCTTTGGCAATCCCCCACGCGATACTCCGTTTATTGGCTACCCCCATGATCAGCGCGCGCTTGCCTTCCATCAACTTCATTAGTCTGGACTCCCTTCCGTTATGTAAATTCCAAATGATGTTTCAATGCCATGTTTCGTCAAATTAGTACCTGCTACTATATCCAGGTATCAGATTATCGAAAAACCGGAGCAATGTCAATCAATCCGATTTCGCCCAAGTTTTGAATCCCTTCACCATCACCTTTTCGTTTCTGCCTACTCTTATAGATAAAAAGCCTGGATTCCTTCTTGATCCGTGAAAGAAAGGCCGTTTTTTCTTTCATATTTTGTAAAACAGGGAAGGAATATTCCTAGCTTGTCTACTTTAAAAAGGGGGAAAGTCTGCATAGCCTTATGGAGAAAACCTTGAACTCCTGCGTTGTGTCTGTCGGTAACCTTGGCACTGGCTCTATTTTTTACCGACGGTCAAAGAAAAAAGAAGAAGCCGATGTCAAGGGTATCAATGTGGAAGTGTTCGAGCCGATGACCGAACCCGCGAAAAAGACTCGGAGCAGGCAACCTAGGATGGCAACTGGAAGATCGTCGGCGCCGAAGTGGATTGATCCAAGCCCGCCCCTTGTAATGGGAGGGGGGCTGTATGAAGAAATCCATCATCTGAGTGGGCATACACCGGAACCCTTCCGTCATACCATTTGGTGACTGCCTGGAAGGGGGGATCTCCTTGGATAGTTCCGGTTATGAAACATGTGCGGCTTTTGAACACCGCTTTTGGTTGCAGGTATTAGGGGACCACGGCCGTTTTTTGGCTGACGCTCTCGCTCCGAAAGAACAGCGGGAATGGACGCGAGCTGTGCAATACGTACAGGTATTTGACCAACTGCGCAATGAAGCCAAACAAGCCGCTTCCGTCCAATCCTATATGTTACTGTCCCGCCAAGCATGGCAATGGACACAATCGATCCGGAGTTTCAAACTGTATCTGCTCCATCGTCAACTCACTTCATCCATCTCGATCGGCTTTACGCCCACCTTTATCAACCACATGGTGAACGAAGCGGAAGAATACTTGCGTGTGTTGTGTTATTTAATGAAAGGTAAATGCCCCCCGGCAGAACATGCCCTGCACCACCACTTCGTTTGGTTGTTGGACGCGGCAGGTCACGCCGGTGCCATCACCGATACCATGGATACAGTGGAAAAAGAGTTGAAAAAACGGGGGATGCGCTTCAACAAACACTTTGAACAGTTTTATCTGAAAGCAGTGGAAATGGCGGGGTACTTACGTACCTGCGTAACCCAGTTTCCCGCCCTGCACCGGTTCAACCGTCAGGTGAAACTGGAATTGGCACTGTTTCGGCGCTTTCTGAACGAACTGGAAGAGCTGCGGTTGGATCGGGAAGCATTGGGCACGCTGACTCCCTTGATGGCCGATCATATGGCTCGTGAAGAGTGTTATTACCTGACCAAGCTGGCACTGTCCACCGGTATTCAGCCGCCCCAATGTGATGCATTTTCATGAAAAACGGGGTGCCTGCACGGCACCCTGAGGTTCTGCCAAAGTTTATCTTCGGGAAAGAAGAAAGCACCAATCTCTCCTGCTGGGTAAACCATGAGAGTGAGATGAAGGAACTAGCGTACTGGTAATACCACGGGCACTTCCGTTGGTCGCAGGTACGCCGCCCATGCGGGTACATTTCTAACTGCATGGGATGGGCTGATGAGACAGCCCTGAACTTGGGAGTTGTCCGAAGCAGAAATGAATGGAGGACGCTAACTACCCAAGAATCCTACGCCTTCAGGCGTGTGGAGTCTCAAAAAGCTTTCACCCAGATGTTCATATCCTCAAAGCCACCGGCAATCTCACAGTTTTGAACCAGCCGTCCCCGGTATCGATAGCCGTGTTTGGCAGCCACAATATTCATTCCTGCTGAAATCGCCCGTGTCAGAGAAAAGGCGTGACCGATCCCCATCTTGGACAGCTTTTGCTCCAAATGGCTGAACAAGGCACTGACCAGCCCTTTGCCCCGGTATTGCGGATCGGTGGCGCAATCGGTCAATTCCGCACATTGATACTCGGGAAACACATCGGCCGAGGAGGCGCTCACGATCCACTCCTCATGTGTCACCACTGAAAAGTAGACATCATCCTCCATTGCTCTTCGTATGTCATCTTCATGATGGATCGGAGTCGGATAGGTAGTAAACACCTGCCGGTACAATCGGGCAAGCTCTGGAACATCCTCCGGTTGAGCCTCCCGCAAAGCATACCCCGCAGGCAATTCAGGCGGTTGCTCGATCTTTTTCGTCTGCTCGGCCAGCTTGACGATGCGATCCAATTCGTCGCACTTTTCGGAGAGGGCGCGTTCTTTTTCCACGAAGTTGGCCATCATGCACGCACTATCTCCGTTAAAAAAACCGTCGATGGTTCCTTCCAACCGAAACCCTTCGTTTTTCCATGCCTCCACATCTTGTTCCCGAGCATACACAATCACTTTCCCCAATTGCTTTTCTTCCGCTTCCTCCACCAGGTCCCGACTTAGACGGGAGACTTCTTGTTTAGGATATTCCAGCAGCTTGACGCGGCTGTTATGGGGATCCACTTCGACTTTGCACGATTCCAGTTCCTTGACGGATGTCAGTATGCTTTGATTCATGCCTTCCTCCTCGGATCCGTTTTTTATGCCAGCGATTCCATCATTCCTATTTCATTTTATAGAAATCATTTCCATATAGGCAATGGGAGTGACGACGGCTGACATCGGTTTTTCCGGCAGATCCCATTCTAAGGAAAGCTGAACCATGTTTCCTCAAAGGATATGAAGGGTTTTCATTCCTTCTCTCCGGATTTTTCTAATAAACCCGGTATCGCAAAATGTACCGGTGCATGACAAGCTCCACCGTACCCAAGATCAAAACCGTCAACAGAACAGCCCACCATCGAACTTCCGTGCCAGCAACCCACCAGGGTATCGTCCACAAAGTGACAGCCATAAACGAGGCACCGGCCAGTGTAGCGAGGAGATTTCCCCAACGGGGCACGATCCACTGGTCGGCCAGGTGACCGACCACCGCCCAAAATGCCGCCACCCCTGCCGGCACCCATGGACTGCTGAAGGTAAGGCCTCCGGTAACCACAGACAGGCAGTTGAGCACGGTCCAATACATGATCCATTTCAAAGCCCCGTTCATCTTCTCCCTCCTTTTCAGATAGTATGGTTACAACAAATCCATCGATTCCCCATAGGATAGGGAAAGAAAGGAGGATGCAGCATTGCCTAATATCCTGGTGGATTTGTCCGAGCGCCGTCTGTTTTTGATGGAGGGAAATCGTGTGTTGCGGTCCTATCCTATTGCAATCGGAAAGATATTATCGAGAACGCCGGTCGGGATTTATCGCATCATCAATAAAGTGCCCTACCCCTATACTCGTCCCGGTGGTCCCCTGACGCCCTACGGCACCTACTGGATGGGGCTCTCCCGGAGAGGGTACGGCATTCACGGCACAAATAGGCCCTCTTCCATCGGAAAGAGGGTTTCCAGAGGATGTATACGTATGTACAACAGAGATGTGGAGGATCTCGCCCGACGTGTAGGCATCGGGACGATCGTGATCATCCGCCAGTAAAATCCCCGTTGCCGGTCCAGACACACCTCCCCCTTCACTCCCGATCCACCGGCTGTTTCAGCTCATCCCGATACGCATCCACCTCGTACCGATCACCGCATAAAACACCTCATCCAATGAGTGATAACCCCGCCGTTTCAGCTCCTCCATCAGCCATTCCTTTGATATTTCCGTTCCTGCAAGGAACCTTCCAACAGTTTTCCCTCAATAATCAACTCTACCGGGTAATGCTTCATCGGATAAGGCGATCCGAAGTCTTTGCGGGTAAGCGGACGGTAATCCGATTTAGGCGGTATGCTGAGACCGCCGTAGGGTTCCAATATGGCTGTCTGGACTTTATCGATGTCAAACCACCCCAGCTGGCGCAACTGTTGCTTCACATCGTCTACGGAGTAGTCCAATTTTTCATGTTGGCCGTGATCCATCATAAGGGTACTTCTTTCTGCCTATGCCTAGGGTGCTAAGGTAATCACCGTATACCGATTACCAGCCTGCCTGGGGGTGCCGCTTCAGGCGAACCTTTTGCAGCAGCAGCATCGGCGTATCTTCTTTGACTTCGTTCAGTTCTTCTGTGGTGATCAAAAAGGCAAAGGTATCAAAAGCCCGACCGTCTTGCAGCATTACACCCGCATGTTCCTTGGCAAAAGCCACGGCCCGTTCCGTTCCGTCCGCCAAGCGGAAACAAAAAATATAAGCGTCTCCTTCTCTGTCATACATCCACACGTATCGGTATCCCTTGGCGGATTTCTCCACTACTTCCTTCCATTCGGGGATGGACAAGATTAACACGTTCTCTCCGGAAAGTTCAACCCAGCCGCCGTCTTCCGGAATCGATGCGGCGGTTACTTGCGGTACATAACGTTCAGCCATGGGAAATTCCTCCCTTTTTCTCTTTTCGGTTCCGATCCCGTTCCACTTGCTCCAGCAGCCATGGTGTAATACAGGTCAGATTCCATCCCTCTGTTGACTGCGGAACATCCGCCGGTCCGATGATCAATGTGGGCACCGGATTGGATGTATGGGTTGAAACCCGAAAATCCTCACTGTTCCCATGATCACTTACCAGCACGATCACATCTTCCCGGTGTTTGTACTGCGCCAACGTACCGATAAAGCGATCGACATCCTGGATAACCCGACGAATCAACTCCCGATCCTGCCGGTGTCCCGCCAAGTCGCTGAGAAAGTATTCATGTACCACCAGATCGGCAGTAGCCGCCAAGGAGAGCAGATGTTCCGCAGCCTCCTCCGGCTGAATTTCCGGAACCGCTGCATCCTTGCGCGCCAACGTCCATCGGGTCAAATCATGGTAAACCGCCTGATCGGCAAGGAGATCCGGCATCATCCGAATCGGCTCCTGTGCACTTTGAATGGCTACGGTAGATACAGAGACCCACCCCCGCTTGGTGGAGGGCCGGTCAAAATAATCCTGGGTATAACAGTTGGCAAAGGTTCCCCGATAACCTCGTGCTTCACATTGCAGATACAGATTATCTGCGCGAACCAGCCGGCGCAGCCGTTGAAACGGGAGCCCGCTTTGGTGTTCTCCCATCAGCTTCGGTGCGTTTTTCCCGGTAAAGATGGCCGCCTGACCTGTTGCGCTTTGCGGCAAGCCCGGTACACCCAGCCGGGCATCGGTTTCCACAAGCCAAACATCCTCACGATGTTGTCCCGTTGCTCCTCTTACCAAAGACCGCCCGCCGAGCAAGCCTTCGAGGTGAGGGGTTGGACAGGCAAACCAAGGGTTATGGTCTTGTTCCTCTCCCAAACCGACTCCGTCGATAAACAGTAGCACGACCGCCAAGTAGACATCACTCCCGTACGAATGAGCAACGCTTTTTTCATTGTAACATAGGCAAACGTCTCATCCTGCTACGGATCTTTCCTCCAAACGCCAACAGTGCAGTTCTCCTCATCCAGAATACAGCCGAAATCCCCAGGGCGTTAAGCTCCCAGTCGATGAGCATCCTTATCATGAAAGTTGTTATAATACGGGTAATCCTACGAACCTGAGGAGGTTCTAATTTGGGTAGATACAGTCAAATGGACCGGGAAGAACTGCAGCAAGAAATTCGCAAACTGGAAGAAGAAATGACTTATGCCCGGCGTTGGGGCAACCAAAGCCATTTGGATGTCCTACAGCAAAAGCGGCTTCTTGCCAAATCGTATCTCGTCGATACCGATGCCGTTCAGCCGGGGAGCAGTTATCCGGCAGAAGGAACGGATGACCGCTTCACTGTGGAATATCTCAACGGCGTCATGGCGTGGGGATACTGGGAATCCGAACGGATAAAAACCGCCGTCCCCATCGGCAGGCTGATGATCGATCAAACGCCCTGCGATGGGTGAGTAATCGGGAGGGACGCTTGTGACTGATCGAAAATCGAAGATCCGTAAGCAAGTATGGGATCGGATGACCCGGGAAAAAGTCGGCCGGTTTCCTTTTCCCCTGACGGGACGTATTCCCAACTTCAAGGGAGCGGAACGGGCAGCGAACCGCGTCACCCAAATGGACGTGTATCAACAGGCACGCACCGTCAAAGTAAACCCAGATTCTCCCCAGCTGCCGTTGCGGGCACAAGTGCTTAAAGACGGAAAAACGCTCCTGGTTCCCACACCGCGCTTAAGAGCCGGATTTATCCGGGTACATCCGGAAAGTGTCCCCCCGGGCGAAGAGCGTAAAGCAGCCAGCCTGTCCCATATTCTCCGTTACGGCAAAGAAATCCCGTTAACAGAGCTCCCCCCGATCGATCTCATCGTGATCGGGGCTGTAGCGATTCATCCCGACGGGCGCCGCTTGGGTAAAGGGGAGGGCTATGCCGACCGGGAATATGCCATATTGCGGGAGCTGGGCAATCCAGAGGTTCCTGTGATCTCCACCGTCCATTCCATGCAAATCGTAGACGAGGAATGGGAACCAGACCCCTTCGACCTGCCGGTGGACTGGATTGTGACAGAAGGAGAAACCCTCGCAACGAATACTTCGTATCCCAAGCCTTCCGGCATTGACTGGCATTTAGTCACTCAAGAAGAGCGCGAAGCGATGCCGGTATTGTCCGAGATCGAAGCCATTGTGCAAAAAAGAAACAGCCCTCCCCAGTAACAAGGAGAAGGCCAGCTTGATGACAGACCTGTCCAGAAAAGCAGAAAAACCCCTTCTACCCGTCGCTCCCTTTCCGACGTCGCAGATGGGAGACTGTCCATGACCGAGGCGCAAGCCGAAGGAAATGCTTTCTCGGTCCGTGTTTTGTCGCTGGACACGTCGTCAAAAGTCGTTGGTAGAAGGGCATCAGCCATTCCTATCGATCTGTAAAGCCTTTATCAACAGCTCTACCCTCCCATTCAGGAGGGCTGTTTTTGTGCATGATTAAAAGAGAACATATTCGCCGGGGCCGGTCAATGCAACACCCACAGCCACAGCAATCAGAATCACATTATACTCAATGCCGCCTTCCGTAATCCAAAAGCCGTTTTGACCGTGTACTTTCACAATAGCAACCAACATGGTCAACACGATCAAAGCTGCTGCAACCGGTACCCATACACCTGCGGCAAAGAGCAAACCCGCCACCAGTTCCGATGCACCGGCCAAAAACGCCATCGTGACGCCGGGGCGAATGCCAATCGACTCAAAGAAGCCGCCCGTACCCTTCAATCCATGACCTCCGAACCATCCAAACAGCTTCTGTGTTCCGTGACCGGCAAAAGTCAAACCTACCACCAGACGAATGATGAACAGTCCGATACTTGCCACCACAACACTTCCCATAATAAATATCCTCCCTTTTGTATATGAAATATAAATAGGTAAGTCATTTACTTTATGTTTGAATCATACGCAGAATCACTTACTTTTGTCAAGTGTTTTGTGGTAAAATATCCGCAGGAGATGGTAACCATGATCAACCATAAATTATGTCCCAAATTTGAAAGTGCCTTTGAACTGCTCGGCAAACGTTGGACAGGCCTCATTATCCGGGCCTTGTTGGACGGTCCCAAACGCTTCAAAGAAATATCCGCAATGATTCCGGGAATGAGCGACAAAATGCTGGCGGAACGGTTCAAAGAGCTGGAAGCTGCCGGGATTTTGACCCGGAATATTTACCCGGAGACACCTGTACGGATCGAATATGAATTGACAGAGAAAGGAGCCGCCTTGAAGCCCGCCATGGATGAAGTGCAAGCTTGGGCGGAACAATGGCTGGATCATGAGGAGTCGGAAGACTGATTCCATTTTCTCGTCCCGTTCTTCGGGACGTTTTTTATTATTTCCGGGAGAAGGAGGTTATTTCTCGATTGTTTAGACAATACTGCACCATAGGAGGTGTGACAGGATGTACTATGTCATTCTGGATTCCGACAAATATCCCCCGTCCATCTTGCATGAGGACCAATATTTCCAGTGGTACAACCCGATGAAAGGGGATCATCGGGTGGAATTTCGGGGAACGATGAACCAGTGCTATGATTTTGTCTCCCGGCGCAACCGGCTGCAAACCGGGCATTAGGACGGACTGAGTTTTCAAAATTGTTCCCGTCTTCCAGCAAACAAAAACGCAAAAAAACGGGGCAGTGTCATGAATCCATGACCTTTCCCGTTTTTTTGCGTGTAAATATCAGTTGGCTTTTTTCTTGCGTACCGGCGGCAACAGCCGTTTCTTGTCCACAGTGCGCTGCGGTTTCCATGTGGAGGGATCGTTCTCATCAAATTGTTCCAGAAACTTGATCACTTCCCGGGTGATCGGTGTCGGAGTGGAGGCACCGGAGGTGACGCCAACCACTTGTTTGCCTTTTAGCCACTCGATGTCGATTTCCGTCACATCGCTGACGCGATAAGCTTCCACACCGGCGATTTCCCGAGCCACTTGGGCCAAGCGCTGGGAGTTGTTGCTGCGGGGGTCACCAACTACGATGACCAGTTCCGTCTTTTTGGCCTGCTCGGCAACGGCTTCTTGCCGTTCTTGCGTCGCCAGGCAGATCTCGTTGACGATCTCGGCCGTCGGATATTTTTCCCGCACTTTGTTCATCAGGTGGCGGGTGTCCCACTGACTCATCGTCGTCTGGTTGGTAACCAGCACTTTGTCCGTATCCAGGTCGAGCTCGGCCACGTCTTCCTCTTTTTCAATCAGGTGCACATGGCCCGGAGCCACACCCATGGCGCCTTCCGGCTCCGGGTGACCCTTTTTCCCGACATAGACGATCTCGTACCCTTCGGCCACTTTTTCCTTAATCAGATCGTGGGTCCGGGTCACATCCGGACAAGTGGCATCCACAATGGTCAGTCCTTTTTCCCGGGCGCGTTTGCGCACTTCCGGCGAAACACCGTGAGCGGTGAAAATCACCGTGCCCTTGTCCACCTGATCCAAGAGCTCCATTCGGTTGGGACCATCCAGTGTGATAATGCCTTCCTCTTCAAATGCATCGACGACGTGCCGATTGTGCACGATCATTCCCAAAATGTAAATGGGTCGGGGCAAGTCCAGGTTCTTGGCCGCCTGCCGGGCCAGCACCATGGCATCCACGACACCGTAACAATAACCCCGTGGGGTAATTCGCAACACTTGCATGATTATTACCTCCCGGCCCTGAAATGGATCAGAGCGCATTCCCCCTTATTATAGCGCAGATCCTTAGCGATACCAAGGTGCTCTTCGGACGAACCAGCACGCGTATCAACAGACAGCATTGCCTTTGACAGATTTCCCATTGGACCAAAATGGACGGTGGACAGGTACAGATCCCCAATTGCCTTCATACAATACATCGTGGCTGAAGTTCCTACCAAACAACAAAGGAGTGATCCATATGGCAGAAAGATACCCGCAGCCTCAGGTGCCGCAAATGCCGATGCATGTACCCATGTATCCCATGCACCATGTGTACGATCCGTGTTCCATGTACTACTACATGAAAATGTGTCACAGAATGGAACGTCACATGATGAAGTACTGGAAAAAGTACTGCCATCCCTACCATCATCACCATCATCCATGCGAAAGCTCTTCTTGCTTCGGCAGCTCCAGTATGGGCGGCCCTATGCCCTATTCTCATTCGGACGGATCGGTCGACTGACAGTTTATCTGCATTACCCGCCCCCTTCACTTCCTCCCAAACGGGAGGTCTATTTGTGCAAAACAAAAACGCCTCCGGATGGCGATGAGGCGTTCAACAGTCATCCCAAACAGTTTTGACCCTCTTCAACAGTTCATGACTTGTGGTTTTTCCCCCGCTCCCGAATGTACAAGCTCATCAACACCATAAAAGCCACCATCATCAGTGCGATAAACGTATTGGGGTTGAGCCAGGATTGCAGCATGGGGCAACCTCCTTCTTCCATGTAAAAATCCCGTGATTCTGGTATAACCCAATTTGGTGAATTTGTACAGGAAGAAGCCTCCTGCCGACGGATTTTACGCAAATCGACCTATCCGACTACGGGGAAACTATGACTTTAGACCTTCCCTCTTCGGTCCCGGGATGACAAAAAAAGTCATCTGCTGAAGATGGCCCAGATTGATGAACCTGTATGACCGCTTACGCCCCAGACACTTGCCGGGCAGGTTGCTTCTCCCGAATATACCGAGTCAGCTCCGCGGTCATTTCCCAATAGGCAAACGGCGTGATCAGATAAATGCCGTTAAAATGGCGGACCGCCTCATCCAGCAAGTCTTTCGCCAGGGTAACGCCGAGATCCCGCGCTTGGGGGCCTTTCAACCCATTCATCCGTTCCATGACCGTGTCGGGAATTTTTACCCCCGGCAGCTCGTTGTGCAAGAACAAGGCATTCCGATGGCTAGTCAGCGGCATAATTCCGATAAACACCGGAATGGGGATATGCCGGACCGCTCTCGCCACCCGCTGAATGGATTCCACATCATAGACCGGCTGGGTCATCACAAAGTCGGCTCCGGCTTCCACCTTTTTCTCCAAGCGGCGGACCGCTGCCTCGATTTTGGACACATTGGGGTTGAAGGCAGCCCCAACGACAAAGCGGGCTTTCTGCTTCAAGGGTTTTCCCGAGAATGAAATACCTTCATTGAGCTGCTTAACCATGCGGATCAAATCAAAGGAGGTCACATCGTAAACGGAGCTGGAACCCGGAAGATCGCCAATCCGCGTCGGATCTCCCGTGATCACCAGAATCTGATCGATTCCTAAGGCGTGAAGACCCATCAGATGGGATTGTTGGCCGATCAAATTCCGGTCGCGGCAGGTGATATGGACCAGCGGTTCCACATCCGTTTGATTTTTCAGGATGGCTCCCAAAGCCATGTTGCTCATGCGGGTGGTGGCCATGGAATTGTCTGCCAGCGTCACAGCATCGGCCCCTGCCTGGTGCAACGCCGTCGCTCCTTGCAGATACTCGGTTACATCCAAATCTTTAGGCGAATCAAACTCCACAATGATCGTGGTGTCTTTTTTCACTTTTTCCACCACGGTGGGCCGATTGCGTACCGTGATCCGCGGGCGGCTCTTTTCTGCTTCCAACGGATGCTCCGGGTTGATGCGGGGAAGCGGACTCCGACCCGCCAAGCGCTCGGCCATCGCTTCAATATGGCGGGGTGTCGTACCGCAACAGCCGCCGATAACATGCACCCCTTGTTCCCGGAGAGCCTCTGCCCGTTCCGCAAAGTAATCCGGCGTCGACTTGTACTGGTACTCTCCGTCAGCAAGACCGAGGCGGCCGGCATTAGGGAACACCGCCAGCCAAACATCCTCGGGCACCACGGTTTTTTCGAGGGCCCGCTGGATTTCCAGCGGCCCCTGACGGCAGTTGAGGCCGATTCCGTCTGCCCCTTTCCTTTTCAGCTCGGCAAAAGCTTCGGTCAGTGTCGCCCCGTCCCGGGTCCGCCCCACTTCCATCTGGGCCATACTGCAAAAGACGGGTAAGTCCGTAAGCGGCCGGATCACTTCCAACGCCAACTGCAGCTCTTCCAAGTCCAGGAACGTCTCCAATATCAGCCCGTCCACACCGCCGTACAAGAGCGCGGTCGCCTGTTCCTCATACATGTCCCGGTATTCGGCCCGGGAGTAGTTGGGTACCCGGCCGGCACAAATGGAGCCGATCGAACCGAAAATGAAGGCATCCTCCCCAATGGCCCGACGGGCGATCGCCACCGACTCCCGGTTGATGCGGGTCACCTTTCCTTCCAGTCCGTATCGGGCCAAGCGCTCCCGATTGGCCCCGTAGGTATTGGTTTCAATCAGCCGGGCACCGGCCTGATAGTACGACCGATGAACTTCTTCGATCCATTCCGGCTGGGACAAGCAAAGCTCTTCCGCCGTCACTCCTACGGGAATTCCCTGCTGATACAGATAGGTGGACAACGCCCCGTCACCGATCAGCAACGTTTCCGACAAAACCTTTTTCAGCTGCGCTTTTGTCACCCCGCTTCCCCTCCTTATACAGCGTTAAAATAGCGAGCCTGCGGATGGGAGAACACCATCGCCGAAACGGAAGCTTCCGGCTCCATCATAAAGCCGTCGGTCAGTTCCACCCCGATATCCTCCGGCCGTAGCAGCCGGAACAGTTTGGCTTGATCCTCCAGATCGGGGCAGGCCGGATAACCGAAGGAAACCCGAATCCCTTGGTACCGGGCACCGAAGCGCTCCTGCATCGTCATCTCCGGCGGATCCGGGAAACCCCACACATCCCGCATCACGTGGTGAAGCCGTTCAGCGAAGGCCTCCGCCAATTCCAAAGCAAAAGCTTGCACCATGTGGGAGCGGAGATAATCCCCTTGCTCCTTCCATCGCTCGGCCAAATCCCGGATACCGGCACCCGCTGTCACTGTCAAGAAGCCGACGGTGTCCATCACGCCGGATTCCACCGGGCGCAAAAAGTCTGCCAGACAGAGATACGGCTCCTTCGTTTGCCGCGGGAAGGTGAATCGCTCCAACACCTGTGTTTGATCCGCGTCATACACCAAAATGGTGTCTCCATCGGACTGTGCAGGGAAAAAGCGATACATCCCGTCGGCCCGGATCAACCGATCCCGCTCCAAATCAGCGATCAAAGCGTCCAACTGCTCTTTCAACTCCAGCGCCTTGGGATCCCCTTCAGCCAGCAATTGTTTCACATTTCCTTTCAGCCCCAGGTGTTTTCCTAACAACATCTGCTCATTGATATAGGGACGCAGGTGGGACAAGGGATAATTCCGAAGCACATGCCGTTCATAATCCGGCGGCTCATACACCGGCGCTTCCCGGTCCACTTTGGAACGGCACACCGTATTTTGCACCGCCAGCTTCTCTTTTTGCTTCCGTTCAGTTACTGCCAAAGCTCTCTCCCGGCTCTTCCGAAGCTCATGCACCAGTTGGGCCCGCTTCTCATCGTCCCGAAGCTGGTTGGCCAATTCCAGTCCATTCATGGCATCCTTGGCGTATAACACAGGTCCGTCATACTCCGGGGCGATCCGGTTGTCGGTAAATTTGCGGGTCAATGCAGCACCTCCCACCAGAATGGGAACTTCGATATTGGCTGCCCGCATATCCTGGGCGGTCAGTACCATTTGCTGAGCGGATTTTACCAACAGCCCGGAAAGACCCACCATATCCGGCTGCTCCTCCCGGCAGGCGGCGATCAGCTGTTCCGGGGCCACCTTGATCCCCAGATTAACCACTTCGTACCCATTGTTGGAGAGGATGATCTCCACCAGGTTTTTCCCGATATCGTGTACATCCCCCTTCACCGTAGCTAGGAGGATCTTGCCTTTGGTATCCGTGTCGGTCTTTTCCATGTGCGGCTCCAAAAAGGCAACCGATGCTTTCATCACCTCAGCGCTTTGGAGCACTTCCGCCACAATCAGCTGATTATCGTTGAACAGGCGTCCCACTTCATCCATCCCTGTCATCAGCGGACCATTGATAATATCCAGCGGGGCGTACTTTTGCAGGGCCTTCTCCAGATCCTCCAGCAGCCCGTCTTTGCTTCCTTCTACCACATACCGGGCCAGCCGTTCCTCCAGGGTGAGGCTTTCCGCCGGCTGGGCATGGACCGTCGATTTTTTCCCCCGGTAAAATTGGGTAAACTCCGCCAACACTTCATCATAGTTAGACTCATCGGTTTCAAAGAGGAAGGTTTCCGCCATCTTCCGTTCCTCTTCCGGAATCGAGGCATAGCGCTCCAATTTCTCCGTGTTGACAATGGCATAATCCAGTCCGGCCCGGGTGCAATGATACAAATAGACGGCATTCAGCACTTCCCGCCCGGCGAGAGGCAAGCCGAAGGAAACATTGGACACGCCCAGCACCGTCCGGGTGCGGGGCATCTTTTCCTTGATGCGGCGGACTCCTTCCACGGTAGCCTTAGCGGAACCGATATAAGCCTGGTCACCGGTGCCAACCGGGAACACCAGCGGATCGAAGATAATATCTTCCGGCGCCACCCCGTAACGGTTGACCAACAGGTCATAGCAACGCTCCGCCACCTCTAGCTTCCGGTCCGCTGTCACGGCCATCCCTTTCTCATCGATGGTACCGACCACGACAGCTGCCCCGTAGCGATGGATCAGAGGCACCACTTGGGCAAAACGCTCTTCCCCGTCTTCCAAGTTGATCGAGTTGATGATGGCTTTTCCTTGGGAATATTTCAGCGCCCGCTCTATCACTTCCGGATCTGTGGAGTCGATCATCAGGGGCACTTTCACCTTTTTTGTGGCAAACTGGAGAAACTGCTCCATGTCCGCCAGTTCATCCCGGTCCGGATCCGCCAGACAGATATCGATCACTTGGGCTCCGCGTTTCACCTGACGCCGGGCAATCTCCGAAGCATCCTCATATTTGCCCTCAGCGATCAGCTCCCGGAATTTCTTCGATCCGATCACATTGGTCCGTTCGCCCACCAAGACCGGCCGGTTGTCTTCTTCCAGGAAGAGCGGCTCGATCCCGGAAACCGCCGACAGCGGCTCTTTCCTCGGAATGCGCGGCTTCTTCCCTTTCAGCACCTCGGCGATAGCCCGGATGTGCTCCGGTGTCGTCCCGCAGCAGCCCCCCGCCATGTTCAGCCAGCCCGCATCGGCAAATGCGGCCAGTTTCGTCGCCAGCCCCCGAGGGGTTTCATGGTAGTTGCCGTCCTCGTCGGGCAAGCCGGCATTGGGGTAACAACTGACCCCGCACTGGGCCAGTCCGGAAAGGGTCCGCAGGTGATCCCGCATAAACTCCGGTCCCGTAGCACAGTTTAAACCCACGGTCAGGGGATTGAGATGCTGAATGGACATATAGAAAGCCTCCACGTTTTGCCCGGCCAACATCGTCCCCATCGGCTCGATCGTGCCGGAAATCAGCAGGGGGACTTCCGCACCCAACGCCTCAAAGGCCCGCCGGATCCCGATCCCCGCCGCTTTTACATTGAGGGTATCTTGCGAAGTTTCCAACAATAGGGCATCGACACCTGCCTCGACCAGTGCCCGGGCCTGTTCCTCATAGGAATCGACCAGCTGGTCAAAGGTTACCCCGCCCGTCACGGAGAGGGTTTTGGTAGTCGGCCCCAACGCGCCGGCTACATACCGAGGATCTTCCGGTGTAGACCATTTTTCTACCGCTTCCCGTGCGCAGGCCACGGCAGCCTTGTTGATCTCCTCCACCCGGTGCTGCAACTCGTACTCTGCCAGCACCACCGAAGTGCCGCCGAAGGTATTGGTTTCCACGATATCCGCACCGGCGGCAAGATAGTGTTCGTGGATGCTTCGGATGACATCGGGCCGAGTGATGTTGAGAAACTCGTTGCAGCCGTCGTACGCTTCTCCGCCGAAATCCTCGGCGGTCAGCCCTGCCTGTTGCAACTGCGTCCCCATGGCCCCGTCCAAGATAAGGATCTTCTCTTTGATGCGTTCGCTGAGTGAAGGTTTGGTTGTCGGTTGAGCCATCTGTCATCCATCCTTCTCAATGGAAATAAAAAACCTTTCATCTCTGAAGATGAAAGGTTGCCTATTCAGGATCACTCTCATCTGTCAGAGAAAATCTCTGCAGGAATTGGCACCACACCCCGTAAAATGGGTAGGTTGCCGGGCTTCATCGGGCCAGTCCCTCCGCCTCTCTGGATGAGTCTGATATGGGTTTTTCAGCAGCTTCCTACGTTCGCGTTTTTCTCACTATAGAAAATCCCCAGCAGATTGTCAACCGCCAGACAAGCCTGTCTTCACACCCTGCGCCGGAAAAAAAGCCCGATAAGCAAACCGACGAGGATCACACCGGCCATTATCCAGTTGGATTGATCTCCTTTCAGCGGCGGTGCAGGTTGGCTGACCTCCTGCGGGGTGATACATCCGTCTCCTTTTTTTAACACCACCTTTTCCTGTTTCGGATCCGGGTGAGCGGTATCTGGGGAGTGATCGATTTCTCCGTTGAAAGTTACATAAACTGTATACTCTCCCGGAGTGATCCGTTCATTGTGAGCGGCCACTTCCAAATGACTGAACAAATGGTTGAGTTTCACTCCCTCGCGGGATTCCGCACTATAATCGAGCACACGGTACAGATCGCCTCCCTTTTTCCGGGACAGCGTAATCAACCAGTTTCCCTCAGCCGTTTTTGCATGGTCCATCCGCGCCTTCACCCGCAGGCCGCTGTCGGTGCAGACGGGCTGAACCTGGATTTCCGGCGGATGCACTTGATATGTATCCTGAAACTCGGTTTTTTTGCCGTTGATCATTCCCTCGAAATGAACTCCCAGTCGATACGGGGGAGACACTTCTGTATCCTTGTCGCAGAATGCCACACTGAAGGAAGTTCTCTTCTCATTCTTCAACACTCTTTTGGTATCAGGGGCGTTTTTCCCATCTGCTCCCTGTAACTGAAAGGTCCACGTTCCCTGGATTTGTTTCACTTGTTTGGCCTGAATCGCAAACTCCTTGCACTCATCATCCTCACCGTCCCAATAGTGGTAGAAAAGGTCAACGGGAGGTGTAGCGGATGTTTGATCAGGGGCTGCAGACGGAGCAGACTGTGCCGGGCTGGCGGGGGCCACTCCGGCCCAAACCAATCCAAACAAAAAAACGCCCCACAGCCAATGGTCGATGCGTATCAATGCTATTTCCTCCAATAAAATCGTCCAGTATCCGGAAAAATCGACCAACTTCACAGATTATTATACACTAAGCACAGAAGCGGTGAAGGAATGAGCAGGAAAAAAGCCTGAACTTTTATGTTCAGGCTGAGGCTGCTGACAAAGTTTCTCGAAAGGAGCGGAAGAGCCCTTTTATCCGAGGAGCGACTGACGATGAAACCAGCGACAAACGAGACAAAAAATCGGCACATCGCACGACTTTGGAACTTGCGACCAAGGCGTGACTTGTACTTTTTGAGCAACCGATCACCCTTCCGGCAGGTAACCCGCGATTTTCGGTTCTGTCCGGTAGGTACGCCGCTCCCGGTGAAGGTCTGCTGCATCCACATCATTCCCGTCATGAATACGACGGCAGTGAAGCACGGCAGGGTTGCTGTCTTCAGATATCTCCAACTCATTGCCTCCAAATTGTTCAAACAGGCACGCTTCCAGCGTTCCGAACCCTCGCTCTGTAACGGCTACAGCCACATGACGGCTGTCGTGAAAAACACACCGGGTGAGCTTGGGGTCGCCGCCTTCGTAAATCCACAGGGACGGAGCCTGGTGAAAGCCGTAGATATCGCAATCTTCCACGCGCCCCATCCCGTTTTCTGTCACTCGCAGACCGCAGTCGCCTCCATCGTGAATACGGCATTTACGAATCAACGGGTTTGCATCGGCGTCAATCCAGATGCAGGGGAATTCCCGGGCGGTCAGATCACAATCTGCCAGTACACCGTCCCCGTTTTCGCCAAAAATCACCCCGCCGTCCACCCGGGACTCGCGCATATCCAACAACCCCTCCCGGTTAAACACCGCCGGGCTCCGTACAAAATCGGCAAAATAGGATTCAGCGACCAGCGCTTTTCCCCTCTCCACCGAAAGGCCGGGAGCCGTCCCGTCATGTACGCGGCAGCGCAGCATTTCCAATGTGCCGTCCTCGTAGACTCCCACTGCCGGTTCCAGCCGGAAACCGCTCAGCACACAATCCTGCAAATGAACGTGACCCTCGGCATCCACGTATACTCCTTCTTTGGCTCCGTTTTCGATCCGGCAGCGATAAAGCTTGGCTTGGGCTCCTTCTCCCCGCACCCCTACACAAGCTCCCGATTCGGACCGAAGGACACAATCTTCCATCTGCAGCTTCCCTTCCGGCAAGACACAGACAGCGATAAACTCTTCCGGATCCTCCTGTTTTTGAACCGTCACGCGCTTGATTACCACCGAGCCGCGGTCCACCAATAAACAGTTCTCGACCGAGGAGCGGAGCACCACTTCTCCTGCTCCGTCCCCCAGAATTTCCAGCGATTTATTAATCTGCAGCGATTCGTCATACACACCCGGTTTTACCCGGATGCGTCCGCCTTCCTCTGCAGCATCTACCGCTTCCTGAATGCTTTGGTAAGGAGCATCTCCCTTTTGCGATACTACGATCAGTTCCGTTCCCAATGTCATCCCTCCGAAAAGCCATATCGTCTCCTATCAAAAAAGCACACGCCAACACCCCGAAGGAGACCCTTCAGGTTCGGACGCCGCCTGTCTATCTTGACCGGACCCCGCTAGTATCGGGTATCCCGGATCGATTCCTCACAAATGCAACTTCCATCATCTTAACAAAGAAAAGAGCGGTTCAGTCACTTTTCATCCCAAATTAACGTTCCCTTTAAAAAGAGAATTCTTCTCCCGCTTCCAATCTCCTCTCTTCCAAAAGGAAAATATGTCAATCGCCCTATCTGATCGATACAAAGGATCGATCCACGGAAGGGAATAAAAAAAAGCCCGCACCGTAGAAGCGATGCGGGTGATCGATTCCTCCCTACAATCAATCCAGAAACGCCCCCAGAATCTTGAAGGGCAGCTTGATCAGCCACCAAATGGCGCGAAACACCCAGCCCACCATCCGGAAAAGAAACCGGGGGATTTCCCAGAGTAATTCGATGATGTCAAAACCCGTTTCCACTGTATCCATCAGACCATCGTCATCCTCCCGACTGCCGCCCCCCTCCCCACTGTTACTATTACTGTTACTGTCCTCATCCTCAATGGCATCATCGTCCACGATGTCCCGAGCATACATCAAAAAGTCCCCGGCCTTCACATAATTCGCTGTGGTTGGGATGCACTCCGCCCCATCCACACCTCTGACCAATACCGCTATATATTCCCGGGAATCCCCCGAGGCAGAAGACGCCCCACCTGGATGGAGAGGTTTACCCTTTTCGGATGAACGCTGAACATGTCAATACTTGCGGAAATACGGGAAACATCTCTCACTTCTCCGTCCACCGGAGCGATCACCTCTGAGATCTCCCGCAACACAGCAACGCCTTGCCCCGACAATCCCACCTGTTTCAAGGGAACAACCTGTCCGCTCGTTGGAGCGAAAACGGTCACATACCCTTTCTTCTCTGGCACTGACACGCACATTCCTCCCATTCTTCCGATAGTAGTTCCAATGAATAATAGCCAACCTCTATCATACCAATATTTCGATATTTTTCTGTCCCATCTTCTATCGATTCGTTGCATTTTCCCTCATTTACGATATCATATGGGAAGAATTTTCTTTTTTCTGCCCAATGAATTCAATCCGAGGTGATCCTATGAAGATCAACACCGGTGAAGATACCCGAAACTATTTGGAAGACGAATTGAAAGCGGTCCTGGAATGGGAAGAGGATCAAAAGGACCTGTGGTTCTGGGAAAAGCTCGGGCGTATTCCTTTTGCGATCCTGGATCGGATCACTCCCAAACAAGTTCATAAAGTGATCGGCAAAGTGCTGGACGAGATGGGCGCCTATATCCAAAACGGTGGACAATACCTGATCCGCAAAGAGCCCGTACTGAACAAAATCGCGGAACAACTGGGCCGCCCCAAAGGATCGCTCCAGCTGGAAGAAGTAGCGGATATCCCCCTTCCGGTACTCAACACCGTCACCGAGTCCATCAAAACGAATCATGTCCGCTTTGCTACCTATCAGGGGGCCAGCACCGGGATCGGGGGCATTTTTACCTTGGCTGCGGACATTCCGCTGCTGCTCGGCACCTCGCTCAAAGTGATCCAAGAGATGGCGGTTGCGTACGGCTATAACCCGCTGGACAAAAAAGAGCGGATCTTCATTATCCAGTGCCTCCAATTCGCCTCCTCCGACTATGTGGGCAAACGCTCCATCCTGAAAAACTTGTCGGAGTACCATCACGGTGTCACCGAGCGGGAGACGATCTCCCAGATTCGAGGCTGGCGAGAAGTTTTTTGGAACTATCGGGACAACTACGGATGGAAGAAACTGTTTCAGATCATCCCCATCGTCGGGATCCTTTTTGGTGCCTGGATCAATAAATCCACAATCAAGGAAGTGGCCGAAGCGGGTCAGATGCTCTACCGCAAACGCCGCATCCTGGAGAAGCTGGAGAAAATGGACGCCACCGCCCAAGAACAACAGACGCTGACCATCAGCACAGAGCCCACTGCGGAACTTGCTTCGGGAGACAACTCCACTCCGAACAACCAGTTGGAACCGCCTGCAACTGCCACGGAGTAAACAGAATGAAAAAACCGATCCACGACGGATTGACTTCCACCTTTCATTGCGTTGTTATCCCAATAATCGATTTAAGATGGAGCACAGATCGATCTCCACGTTCCCATATCCAGGAACTACCCCCTGCGCGTTAAGGCCTCTCGTACTCGGCGGAACGAATGGGGCGGCTGGCTGTCCACCCAACAGGAGAGCAATGCATCGAAAAAAACCTTCGGAGTCTCCGAAGGTTTTTGATATAGAAAAGGATGACTTTTTAAAGTTTGGATTCTTTTTAAGGAGAGGGGCGTTATGGCAGGAAAAGTTTGTGACTTGCTCCACACGGCTAAGGCCATGGGGTGGGAGTCGCTTTTTCTACGAACGTTTCTTTGCCTACAAAGCCTCTACCTTTTCCGTCTTCAGACACATTGCTTCCTCAAACAGATGAATGCTCGGTATATTCCCCGAACCGATGCTGTACACTTCAGGGCGGAAGTTTCGGTCTACCACGTATTCCGCCAGCTTCACCAATCGGCGGGAGCCCGTCTCACGGTAACTCCATTGGGCTTCCTCCAGCAAATGCGCCGCACTGTACACATCGATCAACCGATCGGTGAAATGGCGAGCATACGCATTTTGCACCATCGGGTTCGCCACTAAGAGATAACCGGCATCCAGGTGCACTTCTTTTGCTTCCTGACGCACGACCCCCACCGCATCCTGGAGCTCGGGCAGCTTCACCGCATCCAGCGTCTCCTGGATATCCCGAAACAGTACGCTGTCCGCCCGGCCTTTGGCCTGCACCTCTTTGCCCAGGAGTTTCAACACTTCCAGCCCCATAATATTGGAAGTCCCTTCCCAGACCGTATTGACTTGGGCATCCCGCAGCAGGCGCGGCGTCACATACTCCTCGATATACCCGTTGCCGCCGTGAAGTTCCAACGCCTCTTTGGCATGCTTCACCGCTTGTTCGGTCGTCCGATACTTGCTCATGGCCAGAAGCAGACGCAGACGAATCTCCTCGTCGGGGTTCCCCTCCCCGGTCGTGTGGCAGCGATCCATCGCCAGCAGCATCTGAGCGGTCATTGCCCACCCCGCCTCAATATCTGCCGTCATATTGAGCAGGGTTTCCCGCACCATGGGATACTGCTGTACCACTTGCCCAAAGGCTTTGCGCTTCGCTGTGTAGACCGCAGCCTCCCAGAAAGCCCTGCGGGAAATCGCCAACGCTCCCGTAGCTGTACACATCCGGGAGATATTCAACGCCTCTGCCATGTACTTGAACCCTTTTCCCGGCTCCCCGATCAAGTAACCCACGGCTTCCTTCAACTCCAGTTCGCCGCTGGCCACCGCCCGAACGCCCAGCTTGTCTTTGAGGCGGCGGATGGTCACCCGGTTGCGCTCCCCGTTTTCCAGCACCCGCGGCACCAAAAACAGCCCCAGTCCCCGAGTCCCCGGCTCCTCATTCACCCGGGCCAAGGTAATAGCAATCCCGGCGTCACAATTGCTGGCAAACCATTTTTCCCCTGTCAGGAGGTAATGGTCCCCCTTCTGAACCGCCCGGGTCTCCGTCGCCCCAACATCGGAACCGCCCTGGATCTCCGTGAGGAAGGTGGCTCCCTGCTCCAGGGTCCGGCGATCCATACTGGCCAGCTTGGGCAAATACTTGGCCTTTTGTTCTTCAGAGCCAAACTTCTCCAGTACGAAGGCAACCGACATGGTCAGTGTCACTGGACAGGTAAAACCCACTTCCGTCATCGACATCAGCGTATGCAGCAGCTGGGTATAGAAAAAGGGAATTTTGCGCGGTACGTCCTTCCGGTAACGCCACCCGACCACGCCTGACTCGAAGCCTTCCCCTACCGTCGCCAAATACCCTTCGTTGTACCAGATCTCGTTAATCTCTTCCCCGCTTCGGTTGTAACGAATTAGCCTGGGCTGTCCTTCCCGGTCGGTATGCCGCGCCCGCCGCTCCATCGGTCCGGAAGCGTACTCCCCCATCTGGATCAGGCGTTCTTCGCCCCACTCCCGCAAGTCCCCCAGATACCGGTTCACCATATGCCGCAAGGTCCAATCTTCCGTATACCAGTTCAGATCTGTTCCATCTTCCAACCGGCTGTAATCGATCACTGAGCAGGCCCCTTTCTGAATGAGTAGTCAATTTTCATTGTAAATCCAATTTTCCGAATAAAAAAGTGGTAAAAAGAAACACCCTTCGCCTGTGAAAGGGTGTTTTGGTGGTGGAGCATAGCGGGTTCGAACCGCTGACCTCTACACTGCCAGTGTAGCGCTCTCCCAGCTGAGCTAATGCCCCACGTTTTGATGCATTTGGTTTTACACAGGAATATATTATAGCGGATGAGACCGAATATTGCAAGAAGCTTTTTTGATTTTATTATGCAAAACCGCTACAATCTCATGCCCTGCTTGGGATTGTGACGGTTTCGGACGGGGGAGGTTCAGGGAGGACGCCTTTCATCCCACGATTATAATACCCCAAGGGCACTTCCTATGGGCGCCTTGGGCTTTCAACCGACGCTTTCTGTAAGGATTCTCCGGCCATCTCTATCCGTAGTACTTCAATGCCGTCGGCAATGACACCCCTTCCCACAGGAATGAATTTTTATCTCCCCATTTTTAGTCAGATATTCATGGTCATTTTTCGCATAAAATAACCGCCCCCCCTGTTCGCGAAGGAGCCGGTCCGTAAGGCGAGTTTGCGTCAGTCCCGGAAACCCAATGTCCTTTAGATTGTGGTATCACAAAACCCTTCGGATTTTCCGAAGGGTTCTTCAATGGTGGAGCATAGCGGGCTCGAACCGCTGACCTCTACACTGCCAGTGTAGCGCTCTCCCAGCTGAGCTAATGCCCCATATATCGCCTATCTGATTGTGCCGCTCATCGCGGCGACAAGATATAGTTTAACCAAGCCTGCCGGATCTGTCAAGGGGAAAAAGCGATTTCGTTTAACTCTCGCAAAAGTCGGTATAAAGAAGTCGTCCTCTGTATTTAAAACAGCCCGTACAGCCATTCTCCCGTAAGGGACTCGCCGGTCGACCTCCTCATCTTTGCATGCGGACTTGGGGAATGGGAAACAAATACTGATGCCAGGGCAATTTTTCCGCCAGCTTCACACCGGACACGCTCAATGCCAGAAACAAGCCATACGTAAAGCCAAAGGTGCCCGGCTGCCAAAGGGCGTGGGTCATATCCCGGATGATCAGCATAATCCACAGCGGATGCGTCAGATAGATTCCCATAGAGCACTGTCCGATGACCAAACCAGCCCGATACACTCCCGGCAGCCGCTCCAACACGGGAAACCAAGCTACCATAGCCAGACAGAGAACCGGCACGGCCACCAAATTAACCCATCGTTCCGACGGCGCTACGCCAAAGGTAAAGGTCTCCCAGACCGCTTCCACGATAAACAACATCGCCAATATCAGCATCGCCGCCCGCTGCTCCCGGCACCATGCCCGAATCCGGTCCCATCCAAAGGCCAGAAAACCGCCGAAGACAAAGTAAAAGATCCAATGGAACAAGAAGGCTTTGTCATGGATCAGGTAGCTGTTCGACCCGAGCAGGTCCCCCACCCAATCCCCGGCAAACCAGGCATTGATCACAAAGGCCGCCAACACTCCCGCCAACCAGGAGCGAAAACCCTTCAGCAGCCGCTGCAACAGCGGAAACACCAGATAAAACTGCAGTACCACCGACATGAACCACAAATGATAGAACCCTTTTCCCATGTACAGATACTGCACGACAAAGGACTTAAACCCTTTGGCAATCTGTACATCAAAAACGGTTACCTGGATAGCCAGATACACTCCCGTCCACAGCACAAAGGGGATGAGCACCTTCACCGTGCGGGAATAAAAGAACCGTTTCCACTCAAACCTCCGCCGCTGATGAAACAGCAAAAACCCGCTGATCACAGCAAACATCGGCGTCCCAAACCGGCTGAGCTGGTTCAACATCAGTGTGCTCCAATGATGACTTTCCCCGTGGACATAATAAAATCCCGCCGATACATGAACCATCAAGATCATCAGACAAGCCCACGCCCGCAGGAAGTGCACTTCGTAAATATAATTGGAATATTTTGTATTTTCTTTCATATGGAAACACCCATTCCTATTATAACGAAAACCGCCCGAAGTTTCTCCCTCCGGAGATTAAAGTTTTGGTTAAGAGTTTGTGTAGAAAATGCATCTTGTTGATTATCCAGGACTCCCAAGATGGGATAAACTCCTTTATTAATCATCTCAGTCCCACCGCACCAAGTTCTCGGAGTGGATCCCTTCCATGATCATGCGCACATTGTACTTTGTTTCTACTCCGGATAATCACTTTTAAACTAGACAAGATCACTTGATATACCTATGATCCCCTGCGCGGTTCTGGTCCGAGTAGGTGTACCGAAGCTGTTTACCTGTTACCTCTTCTGACATCTGGATCGCTCAAAAAAAGCTACACATCCGTGCAGCTTTCCGTATGCTGATGGATTTTACGGGGCTTCCGGCATCGTAGGTACCTCTTTTACGGCCTGACGGTACAGCGGCAGGATGAAGGTCAAACCGATAATAAACAACAGCGCCGCCACTTCAAACAGGGCCACGATAGAGAATAGTTTTTTCAGAGCTCCGGCCACCGTCATCATCAGCACCATCGCTCCGGTAAAGAGCGGGCTGAGAATTCCGTTCACCCGTCCAACGAAGGACTCTTTGGTATGCTGCAGCACCATGGTGTTAATACCAACATGGATGAACGGCATGACCAAGCCCATGACAAACTGGGCGATCAAGGTGAGCCACGGGAGGGTAGAGATCCCGGAGACGGACATGCCCAGTGCGCTGACCAGCATCCCCAACATCAGCATCTTTTGAGGGGCGATGGCTTTGGAAATACCCATCGCCACCACACCACCCAAAACCATGCCCAGACCGTTGGCTGCCATAAACCATTGCAGAAACTCTTTTGGCGAGGCCAGCCTTTCTGTCACCAAAAAGATGTTCAGCGGCTGGATGATGCCGATGGCCAGCCCGGCGCTGACAAAGCACGCTCCAAGCAAGGTCAACTCCCGCTTCGACAGGACATACCGGATGCCGTCCGCCATTTCCTGGCGCAACGTCGTTTTTTTCTTATCTCCCTTCAGTTCCCTATCCGGCGGCAAAAAGTACAGCATGGCCGCCGACAGCAAAAACGCAACCCCCGTCACCCCGATTGCCGCATCAATCCCGAAGCTCTGGTAGACAAAGGTTCCGAGTACCGGTCCCAATACCATGAACAGGGCAAAGGTGGTTTGATACATCGACATCCCCATCTGAATCTGATCCGCCGGTACATGCATTTTAAACAGTTTCATTCCGGATGGCTGGGAAAACTGGGACAAAATCGAGGAAAACAGCGTCGCGAAGAATACCGCTTTCCATGAAAAAAACAGAAGGGTAACCAGCACCGCAAAGATCGATGCGGCACTCAGCAGATCCGCTCCGATCATGGTCCGCTTGGGACGCCACCGATCCGCAAAGGTCCCCCCGATAAACGAAAAGATAAAAATCGGGGCAAATTCGGCCACGGAGATCATCGATACCGCAAAGGGATCCCCATCGGTCTTCTCCATCACAAACAACAGGATGGAAAAGTTGCGAACCCAGATCCCGACTTGCAAAAACAACGCGGACAGTAGAATCGCCCGGATCACTCGGTTGCGAAACAGATTCGACAGACTGGATGACATATGGATTCCTCCCTACTCCATCAAAATTACCAACTCTCTAGGAAAAGTAACCCTCTCCATGCAAAAAGCCGCGGATGCAGATGCACCCACGGCGAACAGGCTGGTCCCTATTTTCTGCAGGGAAAGAATCCGTATGAACGGGTTGTATAGCCCTCCACCATGGGTCTGCTTTTTCAGGGCATGTGAAATTACCCCGACTGCTTACCAGCAGGGTCTGCATTCCAACTCTCTTTGCTTGGAGAGATCTTAGAATACAAACAATGTGCCCATGTTGGAGGTTGATACCACCTTTCCCGAAATGAAGTTGCTACTATTTTAACTGGATGAATCAACCGTTGTCAATTCATACCAGCTAATTTGTGCCCACTTTTTTTAGCAAAACCGATGGTCGATGGTGAATTCGGATCTCATTTTCAAATGGGTCCTTGGTCAACACGGTTTCTGCTTTGGTTTCGACCGGGGCACCGATTTTTCGCAGCCGTTCCGCCACTCGTTCCAGCTCATCAGGGCCCGTTACATGGATGACGAAGTAACGTAGCCCAGCGGAGCCAGGAGGCGGCGGTGAAGCTCCAACGCCTGCCCACGTGTTCAAACCGATGTGATGATGATAGCCTCCGGCGGACACAAACAAGGCGCCGTTCCACCGAATGGTCGGCTCAAAACCCAAACCGGCACATTGACACTCCCACGCCTGTGGGATTCTTGGTTCTTCCTGCCGGCTCTTGCCGTACAGTCCCCAAGCTGACACCGTGTGTCCCACGGCCTAAAACGTTATCCTGCGGGATTTAATCCTTCCTTGAGGATGTTTTTCGCCGCATTGAGATCCCGGTCGTGGTGAATACCGCATGCGGGACAGGTCCACTCCCGCACGTTCAGCTTTTTCACCTCTTTGTTTCGGAATCCGCATTGCGAACACAGCTGGCTGGACGGGAACGTCTTCCCGACGAGGCGGATCCTTCGCCCGTACCAGAAGGCTTTGTATTCCAGCATGGACCGGAACTCGGACCACGCCGACTCCGAAATGCCGCGGGCCAGCCGGCGGTTCTTCACCATATTCCGCACTTGCAAGTCTTCCAGGCATACCGTTTGATTTTCACGGATGAGCCGAGTCGAAAGCTGTGCGGGAAATCCTGCCGACCGTTGCGGATCTTCTCATAGAGCCGGGCCACTTTTAATCGGGCTTTGTTACGGTTTTGGCTGCCCTTTCGTCTCCGGGACAGAATCCGCTGCCAACGGATCAACTGTTTCTCGTACTTCCGGTGATGTTTGGGGTTGGGAATCACTTCTCCAGTGGAGAGAATCGCAAAATGTTTCAATCCCAGGTCGATGCCCACGGCTTTGGAAAAAACGACCCCAAACTCCAAATACCCCTTCGAATAATGAGATGACAGGCTCGTCAGCCTGATCTCATCTCAAGGGGGAACCGAGTTGAAACGCACGGTCCGCATTCTTTCCATATCATGGCTGCTGGTATTTGCCATGATGCTCCTGCTGTCCCCGGTCCAGGCCTTCGCTGAGATAACAGCCACCGAAGGGCAATCCACCCAGGATCCGGAACAACAGACGGTAACCGAACCGGAGACGGAATCCTCTGAACAGCAAAGCACCGCTCCCGCTGCAAACACCATTGAGCCAGCTGCTCAACCATCTGCCGGTGAAGCTCCACAACCTGCCGCGGAGCCGACAGAACCGGCAACTGAATCGGGAACACCTACAGACAACGGAGCGCAACCGGCTGAACAGCAACCGGCTGCACCGGCAAAAGAAGCGGCTCCTGCTCCTGACCGGCGGCCTCATCCTGAGAAGCTGAACGTCACTGCTAAACAGGAGATGGACGAAGAAATGGGTCTGCCCCTGCTCACCGTCGATGCGCAAATGCCCGGAGCCAAAAAGAAAGACAAAATCGAGGGAAAATGGATTTTCAAACTGAAAGATGCAGAAACCGGAGAGATTGTTGATAAGGTCTCCTTTCGAAGCGATAGTAGCGCAGAATCCGTATCTTTCCCGATCTTCGAAAGCGGTACATACCAAGGGATTGCCCAATTCACGGGGACCTATAACGGTGAGAAGATCGATATCCGAGGTCGGTCGGATCAAGTTGATGTAGAAGTGGAAGACGAGGAAACCTTTGAACCGAAACACGAAGTAAAGCATGAATACAAAAACGGCAAACACACCGTGACTGCTTTCATTCTGGAAGGCGAAGAAGTAACGGGTATGTGGGTAGCTGCGATCCTGGATGAAGAAGGCGTACCCTTAACCGAGCCGCAATTCTCCGATCCGGAGATGGATGGGCACACGTTCACTGCCGAATTTGCGGATCGATTGGAGCCTGGCCGCTATTCCGCCGCCGTCTATTTCTATGGAGAAGTGGACGGTCAACTGGCGGAGTTTGATGATGCGGTGGAGTTCGAAGTCCCCGGCACCCAACCCGGTGATGGTGGCCAACCCAACGATGACCCCGGATACTCGGAACAAAAACCGAGCGATGACGAGCTAACCATCCAAAAGCCTGTCCAAACAGAGAAACCCCAACAAGCCACGGATCAAGTACAAAACGGCGGTTCCCTGCCCATAACGGCTGTCCCCTATCCCCTGGGAATGATGATGGGTGCAGCCCTGCTTCTACTTGGTGCAGCAGTCTGGAGCTTCCGCCCGCAAAAGGGGTAAAGGGATCAGAACCAAACCGGCAGGCGATGCCGGAAAAGGATTCGTACGCGGGCAATTCAACGGAGATGATTATTTCCAAAAAAAATAAAGGAACTTTCCAGTTATGGAGGTTCCTTTATTTTTATTCAAACTTTATTGAAAATGAAACCCTTCCTAATTCTGTTATTTTGGGTTCTTCATATGAAATGATGTCAATGATGTGGTTTAAACAAACCAGTTGATAATGAACAAAATGTTGATCAGCATATATATCTTCTGCAATTGTCCCTAATGTAATAAAATCTAAGTATCTTGACTTCGTATAAATTCTGAATACATCACCCTCAAAAACTTCATATTCGTCCAAGACAGTAAAAGACTCATTTATAACGTTATAAGAAACATATGATTCAAAATCCAATTGAATGATTGGCAATCCCTCATCAACTTCAATGGGAAATCCCATCATTACTCGTTCCCCTACCTCAATAGCCTCGCTTTCATTACCAACTACACATCTATCAATAAGTACCCTTAATGAATTTTCTTCGGGTTCCATCAATTCATGTAAAGAGATATAACCTTTCCATTTCATCAGGTCTCTGTATTCCATTGGTTATCACCCTTTTCCGGTACGTTTGTACTTATACCATAAGCATCTAACTCCTCCACCTTCAACTATTGAGAACGTAACCTCCAGGAGTGAGACAGGAACATTTGCGAAGTCTTGCATGAAGAATATAGAGTGAACCTGCTCGCACAGTTTATAAACCTCACAAAGTCGTGTATCGTAAAATCCAAACCGGATAGGGAAGGATCCCCTTCTTGCGCCTTCCATGGGCCACGAGCGGCTAAACATATATCATCCGGCCGCGCCGAATTGGCAGGAGGCTGACAACGATCCCCAAACAGAAAAAGCACCCCGTCACCGTCCGAAGATCGCTGCGGGTGCTTCTCTCTAGTGAAACATCCCTGGTTCATTCTAAATGATCGCCTCGATGATCCCTTCTATAAAACCAAGGACGATACGATCACCTTTCGGCATACATCGCAATACTCGATTTCACGATCTTCCCCCAAAGGTTCACCGCACAACTCACAATACCCGGCCACTTGATCGACTGCATGCTCTTGTTCATAACGCTCCGGTTGCTGTTCCACGCTTTTCAACCCCCTGTTTGTGATCTATGACCCTCTTTATTCTCTTGATTTCACTATGGTCAGCCACTCAAACCTCCTTTCAACAATATAAGTCCTATACCATATCCAAGAACCCCCGGAACAATACTAAAATCCTACCTTTCCGTCAAAAGCAATCCAATGGATCTATTTTTTTATTGTTCGTCTTTTTTTGACACAAAAGTGACCCCGCCGCAAGAAGATCACAAAAAGCCCACCACTCCTGAAGACAAAGAAAAAGCAAAGAAGTGAAAGGCGGAAAAATGCCCAAAACTGCTGTTCCGCAAATCAATTTCTTGCTCTTCGGTGCCTGCCTGATGGCAGCAGGTGCAAGTCTGCTCCTGTTCCGCCACGCTGTGAAATAAACACCAATAATAGCTTACCGGTTTAATATGAGTGTAGAGAACACCCGTCGGAGGCATGATGTGCACCCCTTTAAGTAGACACAGGAAAAATCCCTGTGAGAACGAACTACTTAAATCAAAAGGGGGGCGTTTGATGAAACTGGTTTGTGATTCTCATGAACAGAAAGCATATTTATGCGAACTGGAAGAAGTGGACTATTCCCATCCGTTGATTCAAGAGAAAGTAAAGGATATTCAATCAGCACATTATTCATTACTAGAACGGGTGAGAATTGCATTTGAGTTTGTAAGAGACAACATCCATCATTCCTGGGATATTCAAAGTACGAGAGTCACCTGCAATGCATCCGAAGTCCTGCAGTATGGGGAAGGTATCTGTTATGCCAAATCCCATCTCCTTGCAGCCTTACTGAGGGCACAGGGAATCCCTGCAGGATTTTGTTACCAGCGATTGACGTTAGGCTCCACCCCGGATACCGGATACGTAGTTCACGCCTTAAACGCCTTTTACCTCGATAGCGTTGGCAAATGGATTCGTCTGGATGCGAGAGGTAACAAGCCGGGGGTACAGGCTGAATTTTCTATCGATGAGGAAAAATTAGCTTTCCCGGTTCGACCAGAAATGGATGAAATCGATTATCCCGTTATTTACGCCACACCACAAACATCCCATGTGTTGAAGAAGCATACTGATGCGCTTGAGATGTATTTATACCATCTACCTACACGACTTTGAACAATTCAGAACGGTATATTCCTTTTTTCTAATCTCAGTAACAATATATTGCAAGGCTAGGGGTTTTTATCTTGTCTTCTTCTACGGGTTCAGATCATAGCTCTGACGGGGTGTTTTTTATACCTGCACTGCTTCCCGCTTCCCTCCTCCCAGTAACTTTTGCAGATACGGTGTTAAAAAGACGCCGTCAGGATCCCACTCCGCGCGAATCTCCCGGAAATCGTTCCATTTCGGATACAGATCCCCCAATTCTTCTGCAGTAAGATAATGCAACTTGCCCCAATGCGGGCGCCCACCATATCGGCGGAAGATCTGTTCCACCCCGGTGAAGTATTTATCATAAGGCATCCCTTTGTACATATGAACAGCGATATAGGCAGAATCCCGATCGTAGGCAGGACTGAGCCAAAGGTCATCCTTTTGTACAAAGCGGCACTCAATGGGAAAGTGAACCTGGATCTGCTCCCGCTGGATAAAGAACCGAATCTCCTCCAGGACGGAAGCCATCGCTTCTGCCGGTACCGCATACTCCATTTCGTTAAACCGAACCCAGCGCGGAGTAGCAAACATCCGGTGGCTTTCCCCTACTTCCTCACTAACAGGTACAGCACGGGCCGAGAGGCGACTGACCGGACCGCTCAAACCCGGAAGGAGGCGCACTCCCTCCGATAGCAGCCAATACAGCCCGTTTTCCAACACCACTTGATTCCAAGCCTTCCACCACTTTTTTCCCCCCGAGGGAAGATCGGTAACGTTTATCCATTTGGCTTGAACGGTTTCTGTATAGGGAAACCAGTAAAATTCAAAGTGCCGGTTGTACTTTTTCCATTCCTCCAGACGTTGCAGCAACTCCGACAAACGGCAACGGCGGCTAGCATAATGCAGGCGATAGGCAGGCAATACCCGCAGTTTGATCTGGGTAATCACTCCCAGTGTTCCTAAGGAGAGACAGGCCGCCCGGAACAACTGCGGCCGCTCCTGTTTGGAACAGCGGATGATCTCTCCGGAAGCCGTAACCATTGTCAGCTCTTCCACCTGAGTCGACAAACTTCCCAGCTGCGCTCCGGTACCGTGTGTACCTGTGCTGATCGCTCCTGCCAGCGACTGGACATTGATATCCCCCATGTTCTCTTGAGCCCATCCTTCCTGATGCAGCAGTTTCCCTGCCTGCTTCAGCTGTGTTCCCGCCCACAGGGTAGCCGTCTGCCCCTCTTCATCCACCTCCAACAACCCCTGCAGGCTGTCCAGAGAAAGAAGGATATGCTCTGTCTGCACCAACGGTGTAAAAGAGTGCCCCCTCCCGGCGATCCGCACCTGTTTTCCCTGATCCCTTGCGTGACGAACAATCTCCGCAACCTCCCCTACCGATGCCGGGTACACGACGGCCTCCGGATGACACCGAACAGAACCGGACCAGTTGGACCAACGGATCGGTCGATTCTTTTTCATAAAAAACACCTCCTGTCTCCCCGGTACGTAGTGGATTCCCCAATCACGCTGCCACCGGAAAACCACAATAGGCGGTCAAAACGTTCACACAGCTCCCCTGCCTTGCTGTGTCGGAAAAAAACGGGACTGCCAAGATCCAGTGGAACGGGTCCCCGATAGCGAATCGGGGTCTGTACCTCTCCCGCCCCTTCCAAGGGAAGCAAATGGGCTCCTTCAGGCAAATGCGGGCGGGGAAGCTTGTCTTTCCCAGCAGCACCGGATGCGATATATCCCCCGCCTGCACAGGTGTAAATACCGGGAGCGGGTTTGCGTACGATTTCCACGGCAAATCCTGCGGCGGGCCGGTACCGGAAATCTCGGTATTGATCAAAGAGAAGCGGTGAATAAAAACCAGACCCCACCGTTACCTCCGTCACACAGTCCTCCTTGCTGGTTGTTCCCAGACTGCCGGTTCCGCCTCCGTTGACAAAGCGAACAGCAATCCCCATCTCTCTGATCGCCCCTACCCATTCCGCCCGTTGTTGGGCCACTCTTTGCACGGCATGCTGTTTCAGCCGCCGGATCAGGGCGCTCTTGATCGGCTGTCCCGGGATCCGGTCTCCCACTCCGGCGATCTGTGCCTCATACCCCATCAGTCCGTCCAATCGTAAATGTTTGGAACGATCAATACGCTGAACCAGCTGGAGCAACTGTTCTTTGGTTCGAATGGGAGAACGGCGGACGCCAAAGTGAAATCCCAGAACAGAAACCGACATGTCCATATCCACGCAAACCGGACAGCATACCCCCGCTTCCCTGGCGATCTTCTCCACCCGTTCTACATGTTCCGTACAATCCACCATCAGTGTGATGTGATGTCCGTTTGCTATCGCTTTGGCTACCTGCTGAATCTGCTTCGCTTCCCAGACGGGATAACCGATTAAGAGATCATTCAGTTGATGTTCTGCCAAGTACAGCGCTTCCGCGACCGTAAAACACATGACCCCCTGAAAGGTATCCGAACGGCGGAGTATCTCTTTCAGCACAGCCACACTGCGGATCGATTTGGTAGCCAGGCGGATCTTTTTGCCTCGATTGGCCTGAAGAATCCATTGAATGTTTTCCTTGAGGAGGTCGAAATCGAGATAAGCAAAAGGCATCGGCACATCGGCAAATCCTTTGGCATAGTCGGCATATTGGCGCTCAACCACGTGGTGTCCCCCTACAAATTGCTTGATTATTCCGATATATATAGCTTCGGAAATGAATCGGGGAATCCTCCCTTGTTCAAACCCAAACAAAAAAAGCTCCCCGGAGTCGTGAAAGATCTCGGCAGCTTCTTATGGTTGTCGATTCAATACCCGTTCCAGCGTTTGACGTTGGCACGTCTTTGTCTGCCCGTAGATATGGAGGAGATCCCCATCCCGCCACTGGTAAGTTACATACTCTTCCCCAACGCTCACAATCACCATCCGTATCCCAAACACGTGGTGAAACTGACCCTCTGCCAATCGCACGCGATCCACCTCTCCCACACCCGATTCACTCTCATTCTGGGCGATGGCAGGGATGTCTATACTAGATGGGCAATCTCATTTGGCAAAAAAAGACCACAGCTTTTGCCATGGCCTTGGGATAAATTCGTTATCAGTTATTGGTCATCCGTGTACACAGTTTCCAAACCACCAGGATGATCAGACCTAGGAACAACACTCCCAAACCGATGTAGGTGCCCAGCGGAGAATCACTGCCGGTTTTCGGCATATGGCCGCCTTTGATGTCATCGATTTGCTTTTTGGCTTGATCCGGGTCGATTTTGCCGCTGCCTTTATCTCCGTTGCCCGGACCCGGTTTGACGGTGCCGTCTTTTGCCACGGTGAATTCGAATTCCTCATAGAGACCCGTTTCTTCACCGTCAGCTTCCCCCTCAAAGAGAGAGATCCCGTAATAATGGCCCGGCTTCAACTTGTCAAATTCATAGCTCGCGATGACCCGATTATGACCCACTTTTTCATCCCAGATAATCTGATCCTCGGTCGGATTATCCACATTGTCTTCGTGAACAAACGCAATCAACCAGTTACCGTGGGCTTCTTCCGCATTCAGCATCACCGTGGTCAACACATGTTTGCCGTTTTCAAAGGAATAACCCGTTTTCAGCTCTTCATCACCGGCAACCGGCTCTTCACCCGGCTCAGGAATGGAATACTCTTTCGTCCCCTCTCCTTTGGTGGCTGCCCCGTCCACCGTGCCGTCGAAGGTGACTTTGACAACATATTGCCCTTCTTCCGTCACATTCAACACATCTTCATAGGAGGGACCCTCATGCCCGGACTTGGACTTCTCATCCACGACCGTACCATTGGATTTTTTGGAGATGGTAATCGTCCAATCCCCGTTGATCCCTGAACCGCCGGCTTGCTGCGTACCCATCACATCCAAGACGGCATTCACTTTGGTTCCTGTCACACCATCTTCGGAGTCCAGCGGGAAGGCATCGATATGGATATCCTTTTGTTGCACTTCATTATCGTTGACGATGGTGTTGTTCCCGCCGGTGGTATCGTTATCGCTGCCGGTTCCACCTTCCCCAGTGATATCCCCGGTATCATCGGCACCGGTGTTTGAATTCCCAACCGTGACTACATTTGAATCGCCCTCAATCTTCACATCGCCACCCTGATTGACCGTCCCCTCAAAATGCACCTTCACATAGTAATCACCGGGCTCTACATTTTCAAAAGTGTGGGCAGCCGATGTTGTCGCATCGGTATTTGCCACAGGATAATCCGCTCGGTCTTTCTCCACTTTCTGTTCCTTCTCGATCAACGCAAACACAAACTTGCCTTCCAGCGCCGCAGCTTCTGTGTCACTACCCATAACCTTTCCGTCTACTTGGATGGTATTCCCATCTGCTTGGGCGGATACCGCCACCGTATATTCGTCAGAAGCCAACACCTGAAGTGGAGACACCAACAACACCAATGCAAATGCAAACAGCCAAACCAGAGATACCGTACGTGCTGTACGCTTCAATGCGCTTCCCCCTTGAGCATAGTGAAGAGAATCTGTTTAACCCCCTCCACTTATTAATTCGGAGGCGATTCCGCTTTTGAGGCCAAATTTTCTAAAAAAAGCAAAACAAGGCTAAAGACTATGGGCAAAGCGCAACTTACTGAATCAAATCCGATCATTGGACCCGGAAACGAGAAACGAATTACATCAATCGACGTGGCTGATCCATCATACAACAAGAGGGTACATGTTTTACGTACTCTCTTCTATGATTTCTGGCATCAAAAAACACCCTCAAAAATGCTGGGGGTGTTTCTGTAATAAGGCTCATTTGTTTGAGGAATGAAAGAGTACATTAATTGAAAAGGCATCTGTCTATCAGAATGACCTTATGATCCAATATGTACGTTTAGACTAACGAATTTAGTAAATGACACATAGGATGTATTGAGCTATTGAAGAAAGGAGGATTCGTTTATGAGTTACGGAGGGTACGGATACGGTTTTGGTTTGCGTCGTTTGTTGCTTTTCCTGTTGGTCATTGCGACGATCTTTGCTTTGGTCGGTGTAATCGGATATTAAAATAAACCAGATTGAAGAAAGACAGATTGGTTCATATAAGAAATGTTGGGTGATTTGCGAACGTTGATGAAAGCCGACTCCTTTTTCACCAAGGATCGGCTTTATCCTTTTTTGAGGTATGTATCGCAAACCCGCATGGAAGCGAAAGTCGATACCATCCTCAACTTATCACTCTTATTTAGTGTTTCTCTAGTGGAGCTAGCCAATTATCCGAACATGCAACTTCACATGGGTCTTTTCTCCTCGACGCGGGGAGAACTGCTTTCGCCCCTACGTTGCTTCACTTTCTTGACAGCATCGCCGGTATTACTCGATATCCGTGGGTTTGAAGGAAAAGGACTTTTGGATCCCAAACACTCTTTACAGACGAGAAAAATAGACAACTAACGAGAGGATAGCGATCAAAAAAGTGATGCCGTATATCAGGGTGTATACGCGCACCCTGGAAAAGGTGCTTTTTTCATACTGAAGGGAACGGGAGTGTTCCTCCCGGGCTTGATTTTCCTTGGGTCCAAACTCCCGGATCTTTCGGTTCACTTCTCTTCCGACAAACAGCGTTCCAATCAAAGCGATGAAGCTGAGTAAAATCGCCAGTAATATAGTCATACGGACTCACCTCTGTGATCAGTTATCGGGAGCAGTGGATGTTTCCTTGATTTTAATAAAACATAACCTGGAATCGTTTGCAATTTCAGAATAGGATATTTTGTGGCGTGTAGAAGTCCGTCTAAATCAAAGGGAATGATCAAGATAAAGGCGGTAGACCTAGGAAATAAGGATGTAGGAAGGGCACAGGATCCACCGGGCTTTGATTCCTTCATAGAAGATGGTAGGCAACCCATTCCTTCAGTTTCACTTCCAGCTGCTTTGCGGGCGGTCAGAAATCGCCGGGCGACGAAGCAGACGGCGGAGGTGCCCTTCCTCGTCCGGCACCCCGATCGCCGCCGCTTCCCCCACGGCGGGGGGTCACAGGAGCAGGAGAGCCCCGCCGAACAGAACCGTGCCGATGAACAGGGCGATCACGCAATATCCCATAATATCGCGAATGCCCAGTTGCGCAATGGCAAGTAAAGGCAACGCCCAGAAGGGTTGGATCATGTTGCCCACCTGCTCGCCGAAAGCAACGGACATCGAGATTTTCCCGAGATAATGCGGGCTTGTTTCCCCAAGAAGGCGAGCCGCTTCGATGGAAATCGGCGCCTGAACGGCCCAATGCCCTCCCCCGGAGGGGACGAACAAGGTAATGACAATCGACGCCAGGTAATTCAGGAAAGGAAGCGTCGTGGCTGACGCACCCGAGACAAAGGATTCGGCCAGCCAGACTGCCAGTGAGTCGACCTTGTCCGGATCGGGGGAAAAGACGATCAGGGCCATAATTCCCCCGTACAAGGGATATTGGAGCAACAGGGGTCCGGAAGTTTTGGCCGCTTCCTTAAAAGCTGCGATAAAGCGGATCGGCCTCCAGTGCAGAAGCAACCCGGCCACCGTGAACAGCATGATCATCGTGTCGATCGTCAGCGCCCCTTTGGCAATGAATACGAAATAATACAAACCGGCGGCGGCGACAAACACATTGAGTATCCAGGCTTGTTCCACCCGGGTGGCAAAAGAGGGCCGGCTTTCCACCGTTGCCGCCGTTTCTTCCGATGTGTCGGCATCCGCCAGACGCTGCCGATCCACGGTTCGGATCTTCTCTGGCGCCATATACTTCAGAGCAACGGATAGAACAATGATCGTGAGGAAAACGGGGACAAGGTTGTAGGCTGCGCCCAGCGTCTCCGACACCGGTACCGTCTGCTTTGTCAGTTTGTAGATCCAGTTAAGGGCCGACGCACGATCAGCGTTGGCCAGGACGATCGAGCTGGAAAACCCGGAAGCCCAAGTGATAAAGCCCATATAGGCCGCTGCGACAAGGAATCCAAAGTCCACATCATCGCGCCTTTTAGCAATTTCCTTGGCCAGAAGAGCCCCGACGACCAAGCCCAACCCCCAATTAAAAAACGAGGTGACAGCACCGGTAACAAAGACGAGGACCGCTGACTGTACCTGGTTGTTCGGCCTGTCTGCCAGCCATCGGAGACCTCGTTTTACGAGGGGGGCCTGGGCCAAGGTATATCCGCACACCAAAATCAGGATCATCTGTAACGCAAAGATAAAAATGTTCTGTGAACCCCAGACTCCGGCATACCAGGCATTGACGATTGCCGACAAATCAGTACCGGGAACGGCCAGTGCTACAGCAACGGCCACCAGTAATGTCAAGATGACAGCAAACAAATAAGGGTCGGGAACATACCGTTGGGCGAGTCCGACAAAAAACCGAGTTGTTCTCGCAAACATGGGAATTCCCTCCATTCTGGTATTTCCACTTACCAACCGCCGGATACACCGATGCACTCCCCGGTGATGATCGAAGCCGGATCGGAAGCGAGATAAAGGGCACACTCGGCGATTTCTTCCGGCCGGACGAACCGCTTGATCGCCTGTTTATGCAACAGGTGCCGGTGGAGCGCCTCTTCCCGGGAGATCCCTTCTTCCTTGGCCAGCTTCTCCAATTGATTTTGTACCAAGGGGGTATCGACGGCTCCGGGCATAATGGCGTTTACGGTAATCCCGTGTTCCGCCGTTTCCAGCGCGGTGGTGCGCGTCAACCCGACCACCCCGTGTTTGGCGGATATATAGGCGGATTTAAAAGGGGAGGCCGCCCTCCCGTGGACAGAGGCGATATTGATGATGCGCCCGTATTTCTGCTTTTTCATATGCGGAACTGCATGCTTCGTGAGAAGAAACGGACCCGTCAGCATCACCGCGATCAAACGGTTCCATTTTTCCAGAGGGAAATCTTCCACCCGGTCAATGTGCTGCAAACCGGCATTGTTCACCACCACATCGATCCGCCCGTAATCAAAAACTGCTTGGTCGATCAAGGAACGAACCGCTTCTTCATCCGTCACATCAACAGCAACTCCCGATGCCGAACCGCCTGTCTCCCGACGGATTTGTTCGGCTGCAGACAATGCGGCTTCTTCTGTGAGATCGGCGATGACGGCATGATCACCGTTTCGGGAGAAGGCTGCCGCGATGCTGTATCCGATTCCGCGGGCCGCCCCCGTCACGATGATCAACCGCTGTTTTTTTTTCATGATTCACTCATCCTTTCCATCCGATTCATTACACCAGACCGGTCAGGAGCGCCACCAAGATAACCACCGGAACCGCCAGGGTTTTGATGATCGTGATGGCGAAAATGTCCGGGTAGGATTGCCGGTGGGTCAGACCGCAAATGGCGAGCAAGGTAATTACCGCCCCGTTGTGAGGCAACGTATCCATTCCGCCTGCGGACATGGAAGCAACCCGGTGCAGCAGTTCGGGATCGATCCCGACGCTGTTCGCCCATGCCAGATATTTCGCACCCATCGTATCCAAAGCAATACTCATTCCGCCGGAAGCGGAGCCGGTGATCCCTGCCAGAATATTGATGGACAGAGCCTCGGAAATCAGCGGACTGGTCTTCATGGTGAGCAGGAATTCAGATACCGCCTTGAAACCGGGAAGGGAAGCAATCACATTGCCAAAGCCGACCTCTGACGCCGTGTTCATGATGGCCAACAACGACCCGACGGCACCGGCGGTCAGGGTTTCGGACAAACCGATTCCGGACGTGGTATTTACGTCGGAACCAGCTTCCCCATCCGCTTTTCGGTAAAACCATTGCAAGCCGATCGCGAAAGCGATCCCGATGACCAGTGCGACGATCAGAGACCAGATCCCGAGCACTTTATCGATGCTTAGACCCTCATATTGTTTCAGTAGGGATTCCGGATACCAGCCCGGCAGCACGACATAGGTGAACAGGGCATTCCCTCCCAGGACCAACAACAGCGGGATGATGGACAGCCAAACCGGCGGCAACTTTTCCCCTTCCCGGATCTCCGGCTCGTTCAAGGTGTGATTGCCGTATCCCTCCCCTTGGGCGAGCAGTCGGTTTTTGCGGCGATACAGCCACCACAACCCCGCCGCTGCCACCATCACCCCTCCGAAAGTACCGATCACGGGGGCGGCAAACGTGGTCGTGTGAAAATACGTCGTGGGAATGACATTCTGGATTTGCGGGCTTCCAGGCAGGGCATCCATGCTGAAAGTAAAGGAGCCCAGGGCGATCGAAGCCGGGATTAGGCGTTTGGGAATGTCGGCTTCCCGGAACATCGCAGCGGCGAAGGGATACACCGCAAACGCGACAACAAACAAGCTGACCCCGCCGTAGGTGAGGACCGCACAGGTGAGTACCACGGCCAAAATAGCCTGTTGCCGTCCAAAACGCTTCGTCAATCCCTGGGCGATAGAACGGGCCGCCCCGCTGTCATCCATTACCTTGCCAAAGATCGCTCCCAACAGGAAAATGGGAAAAAATAGCTTGATATAATCAACGGCTTTCACCATGAACAGCTCTGTATAGGTGGGCAATAGCGGCAGCCCCGATAAAGCTGCAGCCAACAAGGCAAACACAGGGGCAAAAAGGATAACCGGATACCCCCGGTACGCCATAAACATCAACAGACCGAGAGCCAAAAAAATCCCCAATACTGCCATAGTATTCTCCCCTTTCCCTTCAACAGTGGTTTAAAGCGCTTTCATCCTTGAGCGACACAAAAGACCCCCCGTCTGGTGTACACCCCCTTTCACCCTGTTTATAAGTGCAATTCTTATGCCAAGTGAAAATCTTTTGAAAATGGACCGGTTGGTTCCACTTTTTTGGAACCATTGCATCGATCCGACAGCTACATCCTATGGTCTAGCCGCTTTTATCGCAGTCTATTTTTTTAGACTGAAGTACAGAAAATCGGACTGAAAGGCATTAAAAATAATCCGGATCATCCATCTTTTTTAAGAAGATTGTATTTGTTCATTTTTTGGTAGAATCCCGACTTGCTGATGCCTAACAGTTGAATGGTCCGTTCCCTGTCTCCGTTGGTCAATCTCCATACCCTCTGGATGGTGTTTTTTTCCGCCTGTTCCACCGCTGCACGCAGAGAGTAGTGTTGCATTTCGCCGCCCCTCCCTCCAACCACATGCAAGGGAAGGTGATCCGCACGGATGGTACTTCCTTCTTTTAAGTGGAGGGCGCGTTCAAGCACGTTTTTCATTTCCCGAACATTGCCCGGCCAATCGTAACGCAGCAGGGCATCCATCGCATCCGGATCGATGCCTTCCGCGTAGACCCCGGTTTCGCGGATCAACTCATCCAAAAGATGTTCCGCCAGGAGGGAAATATCTTCCCGCCGCTCCCTTAGGGGAGGAATATGAAGAGCAACAACGTACAGGCGGTGAAACAGATCTTGACGGAACTGTCCCCGTTTCACCATCTGTTCGAGATCCCGGTTACTGGCTGCGATCACACGTACGTCCACTTTCACCGGGTGGATGCCCCCGACGGTCTCCACCTCTTTTTCCGACAAGACCCGAAGCAATTTGGCTTGCATTGTTAAGGGAAGCTCCCCGATTTCATCAAGGAAGATCGTCCCCCGGTGAGCCATTTCAAACTTTCCCTTTCTCCCCCCCTTCACCGCACCGGTAAAGGTCCCTTCCTCATACCCGAACAGAACTGATTCCATCAGCTGTTCCGGGATAGCGGCGCAGTTCACTTTGACAAAAGGGCCCCGTTTTCGATGACTGTGGGTATGAATGGCGTGAGCAAACAGTTCTTTTCCCGTTCCGCTTTCCCCGCCGATAAACACTGTGGTGTCGCTGGCCGCCACACGGCGGGCCACCTCTTTTGCTTGATTCATCCTGGAACTGGTACCGACGATATCATTCAAACTGAAACGGGTCCCTTGACTCTTCAAAAACTCGTCCTTATAGTAACTGAGCTCTTTCTGAAGCTGTAGGACACGGGAAGAAAGGGCATGCAGCTCCCGTACATCCTGAAAAAGCACCTTCCCTACCACTGCGACCACTTTTCCGTCACGCAGGATAGGAATGCGGTGAGCAATCATGTCGCCCCCTTTGATTCGCTGTACTTGGGCCAGCTCCGCTTCCCCCGTTTTCCCCACGATATGCATTCTTGTATTTTCGATCACTTCCGTGCAATGCCGACCGATCACTTCGTCCACATCAACACCGAGAAAGTCCACATATGTCCTGTTGATCATGGTGATGACGCCTTCCGGATCGGTGATGACAATCCCTTCATAAGCGCTCTCAAAAGCCGCTTGAATCAGTTCTTTCGTCTTCCTACACTGCTGATAGGCTCTTAACAAGTTCTCGAGGTCCAAATTTTCCGATATTTTTTCCAACTGAGATGGCACCCCCTTATCTCTTAGTGTAGCATACCCCTTCGCTTCGATGTAATTTGCAGCATTTGCGACCACGCGAAAAGGAGGCGAGAATATCCCTTCAGGCTTCCGGTTATCCCCATGAAAAAAGCCTGATCAAAGCAGGGGCTTTGATCAGGCTTGGCACACGAGCGGGATCTCTCGCGCACCTGTTTTTCCCGCTTGTTATGCTATTACCCCTACTCTTCCAATCCATGCTTAGAAAGGGGAGGATCAGCGGAAACGGACGGTCAGACGGTCGTCCACCTTTGCGTGCTTGCGGGAGTGTATAAGGATGGTCTGCCCTTGTTGCCGGATATCGTAATCTTCACAGGGGACGATTTCCCTTGCCGTCCGGAGAGCGATCACATCTTCCGGCTGGGTGAGGCGGAAATGGATCCCGTCGCCTTCCAATCCCATGATCTCAGCGGTGGACCAGTCAATCCTCACCTCGCCGAAAGTGACTCCGATCGGCAACATAACACCGTCCTTCGCCTGCAGGAGTATCTTCCTCCCCTCCAGGAGGGGAGAACCGTTCTCCGTGACGGTGAATTCCTTGTCGAAACCGTCCAGGTTGAGGAGGTGCAGGAACCGCTCGCCCTCCGCCGACGCCGTGGAGGTCATGAAGATCCCGTGATAGGGACAGTCGTGGCCGAGTGCCGCCCGAACTCCCAGCTTTTCCAAAGCGCTCCGGAACAGGGGGATGTCACAGTCATAGGCAGCGGCGATCACAATCGCTCTCCCCTTTCCCACCGGAACATCGAACCCGCACACTTCACCGGTGCCGTAAACGCGGAGGATCGGCTCCACTCCCTCCCCGGCTTCAAACACCTGGGCGAAATGGGTTCGCACTTCCGGACGCGGAACAGCCCAACCCTCGGCGCACAGAGAGAGGTAATAGTGCTCGCCGGCACTTCGGTTCCCGGTCGGCCGCACACCCAGTGCGCCGGCCAGGATGGTGCAGGGATTTCCCTCCATGTCGAAAAGGGGCACCTCCCCGTAGAGAAAAACCCCGCCTCCCACCCGCAAATAGTCGGCCAGCTTTTGTTGCAGGTCCGCATCCATGTACCGCGCCGACGCCAGCACCAGCATAGGAGTCTCCTTCGGATCGAGAGGACGGTTCTGGATATCTGCGGCACCGAAGCGATACCCGGCGAGGAGCATCGCCCGCGCCACGATCTCCCAGGATCCGCCCGCCCGGTTCGCCTGGAGGTTTTCCACGATGTCCCCCATCCGACCGCTGTCCGGGTAGCGGGATTCCGTCATAAAATAATCGGGGATGAAAGCGAAGGCCACCCCGTCCCGCTCCTCCTCCATGAGCGCCAGTTTCTCGGAAACAGCCATTACCGCCCTGTTGGCTCGGGCCATCCGCGGATAGGTGTAGTTGAGCTCCCCTTCCGGGCTGACCGGGGCGGCAAAGCCGTGCCGCTCGCCGGTGAAGGCAATCCGGCCGTTGCCGTCATCGGGCGCATCATCCAGCCGGTAATTGCGGCCGCCGGCGAACAGATAGTAGTTGATCATCCGGTTCCCCTGGGCGATGCACATTCGAAGTTTGAAATCGGCGGCGGAAGGATCGTACCGGCCCCCGTATGTACAGCCGAAATTGCCGTCACCGCAGTTGAATTCCACCGAGGTCAGCGGTTGGTCCGGAAGATGGACGGCGTCCATAAACCCGTTGATCAGGTAGAGATCCTGAAAACTGTTCATGTCCAGATTACCGAAGTAGATGTCGGAGCCGGAGAGATAGCCCGGCGCCTGGATGTAGGATTCATAAAGTTGGCTGATCCCGATGGGATAGGTGAAACCGCGTCCCTCGGAGGTGCCGTGGATGTTGACCACAAAGGGGACGCCGGTAACTCCGCATTCTTCGGCAAAACCGCGCAACGCCGCCACATAGCGGGCAAAGCGGTGTCGCATGTAATATCCCAGGTCCCGCATCAGTTCGGCGGCATACTCCTCCCCAGGGGAGCGGACCGCCCGCCGACGGACTTCCGCATCATCCAGGTCAAAAGGGTAACGCTGAGCCAACACGGCCGGAGCATGCCGTTCCTTCAGCCACACAGCGAAGTCAGCGAGGACGTTTTCCGTCAGGTCCGGGGAATTGCTCACCCAGGAAAGCATTCCGATCTCGTTGTCCAGTTGAACGGCGAGGACGTTTCCGCCGCGGGTGATGAGGCGTGGAGCGATCACCTCCATAACGGAAGCGTACCACTTGCGGGTCTCTTCCAGAAAGGCGGGCGCCAGGTAATCGACGGTCTTCGTCGGCGCGGGTTTGCCGTCCCAACTGACGGGGACGATCTCCGGATGTTTTTCGTATATCCAATGGGGCAAGCCCTCGTTTTTCATTTCCGCCATGATAAAGGGCCCCGGCCGTACGAAAAACCAGAGGCCATTCTCCCTGCACAAGTCGATGAAGCCTGCCAGGTCCAATTCGGGACGGGTTCGACCTTCCAGATCGACCTCCCCTTCCACGGGTTCATGACAGAGCCACGGCACGTAAGAAGCGACAGCGTTGCACCCCGCCGCCTTCAATTTGTCGATGCGGTCCTGCCAATCTTCTCTGTCGAGCCGGTAGTAATGGATCTCCCCGCATAAGATGATCCGCGGCTTCCCGTCGATGAGGATTTGCTTGTTTTGAATCTCGATCATGCCATCTCCTCCCTTTTCACCCGCTCGAATGCCGCCTCCAACCCGCGTGCGGAATCGGGACCGACCCATACGCGGAACATTCCCGGTTCCAGGATGAACCTGCCCTTTTCGTCCACGTAACCCAGGTCTTCGGGAGTGACGATAAAACTGACCTCCCGGCGTTCCCCGGGTTGGAGAAAGACTTTCCGGAACCCTTTTAACTCCTTCACCGGCCGGGTGATTCGGGCCGCCACATCCCCGATGTACAGCTGGACGGTCTCTTCTCCCGCACGTTCCCCCGCGTTGACGATCTCCACGGTAACGGTCAGCGGTTCGTCCAAGGAGCCGGTCGTAACGCTCAGGCGCAGGTTCCGGTATTCGAACCGGGTATAGCTGAGCCCGTGGCCGAAGGGATAGAGGGGGGTGACCGGACTGTCTGCATAGGATTTCATCTCCGGCCGACCGGTCTTCTTGTGGCTGTAGTAGATTGGCACCTGCCCCACCGAGCGCGGAAAGGTAACGGGCAGTTTCCCGCCGGGATTGACGTCCCCGAAGAGGACGTCGGCGACGGCGCGACCGCCTTCTGTCCCTGGATGCCAGGCTTCCAGGATGGCCGAGATGTGTCGGTCTTCCCAAGGGAGAGCCAGCGGCCGGCCGTTGATCAGCACCAATACCACCGGCGTCCCCGTCCCGTGGACGGCCCGGACCAGCTCCGGCTGGACGCCGGGCAGATCCAGAGAGGTCCGGTTATGGTTCTCACCGCTCATATCCGCCCCTTCTCCAACCACCAGCACCACCACATCCGCCTTCCGGGCGGCTTTTACCGCTTCGGCGATTCCGCTTTCGTCATCGCCGTCCACGTCGCAGCCCCGGACGTAGTGCAGATCTGTGTCCGGGCCCACCCGTTGCCGGATTCCCTCCAGCACCGAAATCACATCTGAACTCTCTCCCTGGCCGGCCCAGCAACCCAACAGATCACTCTTGGCATCCGCCAGCGGGCCGATGACGGCGATCGAAGCGAGAGACGGGTCCAAGGGGAGCAATCCGGCTTCATTTTTCAGGAGGACCATGGATTTCCCCGCTGCCTCCCGGGCTTTTTCCCGATGTTCTTTTCGCAGGAAGACCGTCTCTCCCCCTCCCGCCTGTGGATAAGGATCATCGAAGAGCCCGAGCCAGAATTTGACGCGCAAGACCCGGCGAACCGCGTCGTTAATGGCTGTCTCCGGCACCTTCCCTTCCGCCGCAAGCCGCGGGAGATGCTCCGGATAAACCCTGGCGTGCATGTCCATATGGGTGCCCGCCCCGATTGCCAAACGGGCGGCCTCTTCCCGATCGGCGGCGTTTCCGTGGGAGACGAGCTCGTAGACGGAGCACCAGTCGCTGACGACGAAACCGGGAAAGCCCCATTCTTCCTGCAACACCTCCTTCAACAACCAGCGGTTGCCGGTGCAGGGGATGCCGTTCAAGTCGTTGAAAGCGGCCATGATCGTCGCCGCCCCTTCTTCCAGCGCAGCCTGAAAGGGCGGGAAGTAGGTCTGCCGGAGGCGCAGCTCGGATACGTCGACGGTGTTGTAATCCCTGCCCGCTTCCGCCAGTCCGTAGGCGGCGAAGTGCTTGGGGCAGGCCGCCGTCGGCCCTCCCCCTTCCCTGATTCGCTGGAAACCCCTCACTTTTGCCCGGGCGATCGTCGCGCACAGGTACGGGTCTTCCCCCGCTCCTTCCGCAATCCTTCCCCAACGGGGATCCCGGGCGATATCCACCATCGGGGCGAAGATCCAGCGAATGCCGTCCACCGCCGCTTCTCCGGCGGCGATCGCGGCGGTTTCTTCCATTAATTCCGGGTCCCAGCTGCTGGCTTCTCCGAGGGGGATCGGAAAGATCGTCCGATAGCCGTGGATCACGTCGTCACCGATGAGCAGCGGGATGCCGAGACGGGACTCCTCCACGGCGATCCGCTGGATTTCCCTCACTTTTTCTGGCCCGCGGAGGTTGAGAAAGGATCCGATTTTCCCTTCCCGGACCATCTCCCGTTCTTTGGAGGTGATTTTGCCCCGCTGGGTCAACTGTCCAACCTTTTCCTTCAGTGTCATTTTGGCAAGGAGTTTGTCGATCCTGCGCTCCGTCTCTTGGTTCACATGAAAGGCCGCATGGCCTGGTCCGGTCTTTTTCTTCACGATCCATCCACCCCTTCCTTTTCAATCTGGCATTACTTGAAGGACGTCATGGCAGCCCCGGCTTCCATGAATTTTTTCTGGCCGATGAAATAGATGAGCACCGTAGGAAGGGTGAACACGGCCGCAGCCGCCATCAAGAGTTCCCACTGGGCACCGTGCTCAGACTGGAACCCTTGCAGGCCCAGGCTAATCGTCCACAGGCTGTCGTCGTTGAGGTAGATGAGTGGGCCCATGAAGTCGTTCCATACCCCGACGAAGGTGAAAATGGCAATCGCTGTCAGGGGAGCCTTCAGCAGTGGGTAAATGATCTGGAAGAAAATCCTGAGCTCCGAAGCCCCGTCGATGCGCGCGGCTTCGGACAATTCCCTCGGGATCCCCATCATAAACTGGCGCAACAGGAAGATGTTGAAGGACGAACCGAAAAAGGCGCCAATGGTCAGCGGCAGGTACGTGTTCACCCATCCGAGCTGCGCATATATGATGTAGACGGGGATCATCGTCACCTGGGGCGGAAGGATCATGGTGGCGATGATGATGGCGAAGATGTACTTACGCCCTTTCCACTCAATCTTGGCCAGAGAATAAGCGACCAGGGGAGCGGAGATCAACTGGCCGATGATGTTGACGGCGCACAGGAACAACGTGTTCATCGTATACCGGGAAAACGGCATCGCTTCAAAGGCGCGGACGAAGTTGCCCCATTGGGGATCTTTCGGCCAGATGGTCGGCGGGAACTGGAAAATCTCCGCGGGTGTCTTCAGGGATGAAAGCAGCAACCAGATAAAGGGAAAGAGAAAGACCAGCCCCAGAGACGACAAGACAAGATGGGGCAGAAGCACTTTTTTCAGCCGGAACCATCGCCGGGACCGCTCTTTCCCAGCAGGCAAGGCGACGCTCTTCGCCGACGCGGTGGAAAAGCCCATCCTCATTCACCTCCGTAATAGACCCAGCGAAGGGACGATTTGAAAATGACCAGGGTGATCAGCATCACGATGACAAACAATACCCATGCCAGGGCGCTGGCGTATCCCATGTTGAGGTTGACGAAGGCCTCATTGTACAGATACACCGCGTAAAAGAGCATGCTCTGATCCGGCCCGCCCAGATTGTCCTGGGATAGGATGAACGCTTCGGTGAAGATCTGGAACGCCCCGATCAGCCCCATGATCAGCTGAAACAGGGTGACCGGAGACAGGGCGGGCAACACAATGCATTTAAACTTATGCCACGCGTTGGCCCCGTCGATGGAGGCGGCTTCGTAAAATTCCCGGGGGATCCCCTGCAGCGCCGCGAGATAGATCAGGGCCCCGCCTCCGGTCCCGAATAGTCCCATGATGATGAGGGAGGGCTTGGTGAAAGCCGGGTCCGACAGCCAGGCGGGATCCGGCAGGCCCACGGCCCGCAAAGCCGTGTTAAGGATCCCCATCTCGGGGTTGAGAATCCACAGCCACAACAGGGAGCTGGCAACGCCGGGAATCACCGTCGGCAGATAGTAGACCGTCCGGTAAAAGGCGATCCCCTTCACCTTCATGTTCAAGAGGAGGGCGATCAAGAGACTGACGGTGATGGAGACCGGGACGGCGATGAAAGCCATGAAAAAGGTGTTGCTCAGGGCCTTGTAAAAGTTTTCGTCCTGGAAGATTCGGGTGTAGTTGTCCAGACCCACCCACTTCGCTTCCGTGAAAATGTCGTATTCGGTAAAGCTGAAGTAAAGGGATTGAAAAAAGGGAATCACGGTCAGAAATAGGAAACCAGCGATGAACGGGAAGGCGAAGGCCAGTCCCATCCAGAAATCCCGCCGTTTTCTCCGCATCGCCAGACTTTTTTGCGCCATTGCACCATCCTCCATCCTTTCCCTGGTGAATGGGAAATCCCGTAGATATCTACGGGATTTTAAGTTATTTCATCGTCTTTTCCACCAGGGGTTGAATCTTTGTTTCCACGTCTTTCAGCCCTTTTTCAACGGGGACTTTGCCGCGGTTGATCTGGTCGTTCTGCTTGTGGATTTCCTGCATGTATTTCTCCATGAAGGGCAGGGACGGCAGGGGCTCCATCTTTTCGCTGTTGGCGTATTTGAGGAAACGATCGAACTTCGGAACATCCTTGAACGCCGGATCATCCATGGCGCTTTTCCGCGGCGGGAGGTTGCCGAGAGCCTTATCGAATTTAACCATTTGCTCTTTCTTGGCCAGCCAGCTCATGAACTTCCAGGCGGCTTCCGGCTCGTCCGCCTTTTTCGGGATGTACAACAGGTTGACGTTGATGTAGCCCGCGTTTTTGGCCTCCGGATGGTTCTCATCGTAGGGAAGCGGGGCCACATCGTAATTCAGCTTGGGTGCGTTCTTGCCCAGAATGGGAGCTAACCACTCCCCGTCCAGGGTCATCGCGTATTTGCCGGTGGCGAAAGGATTCTGGGGAGAACCGTAGTTCCCGTTCCCGGCAAGGAGGCGGTCTATCTTTTCCGGTCCGTGTTTTTGCCAGACGCTCGAGGTCAGCTCGACGGCGGACTTGAATCCGGGATCGAGGGGGGTCACTTTTTTCGCTTCGGGATCCCACAGGCGGCCCTCGAAGGATTGCATCCACACGTGGGGGATCTGTCCTGGCCACAGTCCAAGGCGGGTGATCCGTCCGTTTTTCTCCTCGCTCAGCTTGGCTTCGTATTTCTTCAGTTCCTGGATCGTTTCCGGCGGGCGGTCAAATCCAGCCTTTTTCAAAAGATCCTTATTGTAATAAAGCATCCACGTATTCATGCCGAGGGGAAGTCCGTAAGTCTTCCCTTCATAGGTGACGGCATCTCTCGCGGCGGGCAAATAGTCTTCCATGTCGTATCCGTCTTTTTTGATGTACGCATCCAGGGGCATCATGGCGCCTTTGTCGGCCCAGGACGCCAGGTTGATCTCATCGGGCAGCGAGGCGAGGTCCGGCGGGTTCCCCCCGACGATCGCCGTCATCTGCTTCCGGAGGTCCCCCTGGGCCAGTCCGTTGACGTAAACTTCATCCTGGCTCCGGTTGAATTCGTCGATCAGCTTCTTCATGGAAGTGGATCCGTCACCCATCCATGTGTACCAAAAGTCGATCTCCGTCCGTTTTCCCCCGCCCGTGCCTTCCGACGGACTGCAGCCCGAAAGGCCCGCGACGGCGACCAGGCAGACCGTCGTCATCAAAGCTAGCAAGCGTTTCATGTGGGCACCCCTTTTCGTTTGAGTGATGTGGATTGGAAGCGTTTCTGCCACCACTTCCGGATCTTCGGCTTATTCAACCGACAAAGAACAGGGAATCGATTGGATATCGCTTTCATTTTGCGAACCGCGGTTTTCATAACAACCGAAAAGTATCCATATGGAAAATTATAAACGTTTCGATTTTTCTCCTCGCTCAATGAATGAAAGACCGCTTCTGTCCAAAGTGGAGAATCGAGTTTTTCATCGCAACATCCGCAATAGGGTACCGGTGCTCCCTCCATTCCTCAAAACGTTTTTATTTCCATTATAGTACCAATATAAAAGTATTCTGATGTTTGTCAAATCGTTGTCTCCTATATCTTATATATACTGGCTGCGGCCGCCAAAGGGTCGTTGGAACGAGAAACGTTTCGATTATCGCCCCACAGTCACTTTGCCCTTATACAGCACATCTCCTAACGCCGTAACCGCTTTTTGTCCTGAGTGAGTGGCCAAAGGTCTGGCCGCCAGTTCATCCTTTGGTCAAGGTCGTTCTTTTTTGCTGAGAAAGCACCCCCCAAGAAGCAGTTTCATCCCCCAGATTTCCTGTTTCTGCTTTGAAGGGGTGCAGACCATTGATGCGTACACATTGTGGATTGCCTGTCTAGCTTGAATAGATCCCCTTACTGATGGATGCTGGGTGAATGCTCATGGAGATCTTGCAACCTCCCACTGTTTTCTGGAAGCATCCGCCTCAGTCGCTAATGGAAAATTCTTCTATCTCCAACAGCCGCTCCGGGGTACGGCCAACCGGGTCTTGATGGAAGTAATCCCGGATGACGCCTCCCTTCAGGTGGTTGGCGATGGAGACGAGGATCATCCCCTGGTCCAGCGCCAGATAAGCAGGAGTCACTTCTCCCGTCTTCACGTTGACGGAGTCATAGAAGCCGTACTTGCCGTAAGCCCCCAGCTCCTTCAGCACCTTCATGTTCTTGTACACTTCCTTCGGCAGGAAGTCCAGGGCGAGAAGGCTGGCGTGGGGAGTCACCGTGCCGTCGTCTTTGTACCCGTCAGCCCAGGTGCCGGCTTGATCCACGCCGAACTCCGAGTATCCGTTCGGGATGGCGCAGGGAGAAAAGCCCCAGGCCGGGTATCCTTTTTCCTTGGCGAAGGCGATCTGCACCTGTGCCTGCCGCTTGTCGTTCAAACCGAGGCCTTTGGTTGCCAACTCCTTCTCTTTCATGACGATGGTGGGCATCAGGGATTCAAACATGCTGCCGCCCCAGCTGGGGACGAACTTGATTCCTTGATATTCGTAATGCCCCTCGTACACGTCGATCCCGTCGTATGTTTTGGTGGTGCCGGTCGGGGTCTGCTCCTGTTCCCACTCCGGCGGGAACGTGCGGAACATCTTCCACCAGTGCTCCGAGGGCAGATCCCCTTTGCCGATGCCGATATAGCTGGCAGCGCGGGGTTCCGTGTTGAACATGCCGTACGTATGGCTGGTATATGCCCCCTTGGCTACATCATACCCCCCGTAAAGCTGCCCTGCGTCCTCGTTATACAGGTCGGCAAAGTTCATTCCGTCCAGCAAAGCAGTGGCGTCGTCGGAAACTTCCGGGTAGGCTTGCCGCACGACGACGAGACCGGCAGCCAGCCAGCCGTTGTCCACGGAGGAGATGAATTGGCCCCAATCCTTTTTCAATGTGGCGTCATCGGTATAGTACCAGTTATAGAAAAACCCGCGCCACTTTTCCATCTTTTTCAGAGTGTCAAGTGTCCCTTGCACCCGTTTTACCGCTTCCGCCCGCTCGATGAAACCCATCTCCTCGGCCGATACGGTGCTCATCATGTACATCCCGATATTGGTGGGAGAGGTGTGTTCCGCCTTTTTCACCCCGCTGTCCAGGATACGGACTTCGTCTAGGGGCAGTTGGGTGGTCGGGTCGGTATGGTCCTCGAAATATGTCCAGGTTTTCCGGGCGGTGTTTTTCAGTTCAGCATCGAAATCCGTTGCGGATTCCGCCCCGCCCAATGCTTGTGCCGACGCTTGGTTCATACTGAAGACCAGGAGCATCGCCAGCAGGGATAAGGCCCCTTTTCGCATCGGTTTCACCTCGTGTCGTATGGTTTGGTCAACCCATTGTGCAGCACTTGGAGTTTAGAACGAAGTGATCCTGCTTTCCCCATCACCCCCCCTTCCCCATTTTTATACAGATTCCGAATACGGTAAGGGAGAGCGTTCCATGCCCCGCGCCGAGCGTGTACGCCTCATCCAGTGAATACCGCCACGTCCCGTTCAACGATTCTCCCATCTGTTACACCTTCTCTTTCCCTGTTTCCAGGTACAGCTCCAGGGTGACGGAGCTGCCCGGTTCGCCGGTGAATCGGACGACTGTGCTCCCTTTCCCGTCACGGGATGTCACTTGGGAGCCGTTGTTCACCCTGACCCCCCGCTCGCCGGAAAAAGCGATCTCTCCCGTCTCCCCGGAGAAGGCGAGTTCCAACACCGCTTTCTCCTCTTCCCGCCGGAAAGAGAGGATCTCCATCGTGCTGTAGTCCACCGTGAGCCCCTCCCACAGCGGTAGACAGACGGGCAGCATCACACCGGAGCGGGGGGCGACGGTCAGGACTTTGCCTCCGAACAGCGGTTCACCCTCCCGGTAAATCACCCCTTGTTGTGTGATTTCGTCGTAGTTGTGGATGAAAAGGAAGGAAGTCTTACCGTCGGAGCGCTCGGTAAGGGAGAGGTCCGGGTTGGAGGACGTGAGGGACGGGCGGATGCCAAAGGACCCGGCAATGGCCCGGATCACGTCCAGCTGGTAGTTGTAGTCGTGAGCCAACCCCAATCCCAGCATCATGAAAGCCCCTTTCCCGTGCGCCCGGACAAAGCCCGCCGCTTTTTCCCCGAAACGATCCCAGGCAATGGGCGTACCGGGCACTTTACCAAACTCCAACCGTACATCCACCTTAACGGAGTCGATCTCCAGCACGCGGGCTGTCTCTATGCCATGGACCGCTTTCCACTGCGGGATGTCAAGGGAGTCAACAAGAATGGTACAAGGATTACCGTCCAGGTTTTTGACAGGGGGCCGGGGGTAGAGGATCAACTTCCCGCCTTCTTCCACATAGCGAACCAGCTTACGCTGCACCCCTTCGTCCATCCGTTCTCCGCTGAACATCCACAGGGTGTTTACGGCTTCGGGGTCAATCCGGTCCTCCGCCAGCACGTCGACGGCTTCGAAGTGAAGATTGGCTGCCGTCAAAAGGCGCCCGATCCCATCGAAGAAGAAACGTTCCCGCTCGCCGGCGAGCTCGCTGACCATTGATCCAGCGGTTGTCCCCCTTTCCACCGTTTCCGTCATATAGTAGTCGGGGTAAAATGCGAGGTGGGTGTCGATCCGCTTAGTACAGCAGAGCAGCTTGTCCCCGTTCGCCTGGAGTAGTCGGCCGATGTGGCGCGCCGCTGTAAAAGAACGGCGTGGATTGCCGTCGGAATCGACGGGAGCCTGCCATTCGTGGCGCCGTCCGAACAGTCCGATATCTTCAAAATTTTCCCCCGCAACGAACATGTACCAATTGATCGCGTTCATACCGTGGGCGATGCAGGTGCGGGCGTTCAGGTCGAGGTCCTGGGGATACACCCGCGGCCGATCCGCCAACCGGCCCGACTGGAACTCCGCGGAGAAAAGCGGCTGTCCCGGTTGGGAGACGGCTTTCGTCAACGCAGAAGCTAGCACGAGATCGTGGTAAGTGTCATACCCGATATGTCCGGGATAGAAATCACCGGCCAACACCGTGTTTTCAACTTCCGGTGTCCGATACAGCTGAGAAAGGCCGATCGGGTAGTCGACACCCCTGCTGTAGACGGAAAAGTCCTTGAACCCGTGGACGTTGATGAGATACGGGACATGAATCCCGTAGGCTTGGGCAATTCCCTTCAATTCATCGACATAATCCCGGATCTGCTGCCGCCAGAACCTGCCCCATTCCCAGTGCAGTTTTTCCGCCAAACTTTGTTGACCTTTCAGAACTGCAGACTGAACAAATGCCTCCATATCGGCAAAGGACGTACCATAGGCATTGTTGAGTCCTTCCATCGATCCGTACTTCTCCGCCAGGTACTCCTGAAAGCGCTTCAGCACCACGGGATTATAATCCGATGTGTTGCTGACCCAATGTAGCATCCCGATCTCGTTGCACAGCTGGAACAGGATCACCGGCCCGCCCCGGTCCTTCTGAAAAGGAACAATCACATCGCATACCCGTCCGTACCAGGCGGCCACTTTCTCCAAAAAGACGGGATGCAGGTAAGAAACGATCCGGTTGGGATGTTGCCGGCCATCTTTTTGCAGAGCGACCACTTCAGGATAGTCGTCGTGAATCCAAGGCGGAATCCCCTCCAATCGCACCTCTGCCATCACATAGGGACCCGGGCGCACAATGCAATACAGTTCTTTTTCAGCAATCAGCTCCAAGAAAGACTGCAGATCCTTTTCCGGTCGCGTTTCGCCGGTCAGATCCACTTCTCCTTCCGTGGGCTCATGCCACACCCAGGGAATGTAAGTGCTAACCAGGTTGCAGCCAGCCTCCTTCAACCTGTCCAGGCGATCCGCCCACTCCCCCTTAGGGCAACGGTAATAGTGAAACTCCCCCCCGTAGAGAAATCGAGGCTTGCCGTCAATGACGAATTGTCCGTTCTTCATCTGGATTCCCATTACCATCTCTCCATTTTTCAAAAATTCATGTCTCTTCGGTTACGGCAGCTTGCTCAGCCGCGCTTTGGCGGTTCCGGAGACATCTTTGTCCATGGCGAAGGCTTCCGTCACCAGTTTGTAGGTTTCTTTCGCTCCCCGGAAATCCCGCCTCTCCTCATACATCTCCCCGACGCGCAGCATAATGCGGCTGAGATAGGTGTTGTCCCGGTTGAAATAACTCTTAAATAAGGCCTCTCCTTCTTCGATGGTCAGCTTCTCTTCAATGATGGTGTCGGCTTTTTTCTGCGCCTCACTGTATATGGCAGGGCGGGGCCATGCATAGGGCTCCCTCCAGGCGTCCACCACCTGCTGGAAACCGCCGTTCAGTTCCGTCTGACCATCCTCCCCTACCATCTCCATCCCTTTCAGGGCCGAGCCGTATTCGCCTTTCTCATAGCTGGCCATTGCCATATCAAAATAGACCTGGGAAGTGCGGTACATCTCCAGCCATACCCATCCATAGATGAGAGCCACCGCCATCAGTCCGATCCCCAGGTTGCGCCACCATTTTTTCATGGACGATCCCCCTCTCAAGCCGTCACTTCAGCCCCACGCCGGAGAAGGCTTTGATAAAATGCCGCTGCAGCAGGAAATAGACCAGGACGACTGGCACCGTCACCAAGGTAGTCCCCGCCCACAATTGCTCTGCGTTTTTGCCGGGAATTTCCGATTGGAAACTTAACAGACCGAGCTGGACGGTATACATGGATTCGTCCCGCAGGTAGAGGAGCGCTTCCAATAGATCGTTCCAGGCACCCATGAAACTTAAGACGGCCACTGTAGCCAGCACCGGACTGGACATCGGCAGGATCACCCGCCAGAAGACCCCCCACAGGTTGCATCCGTCCACTTTGGCTGCGTCCAGAAAATCGTCGGGAATCCGCTGGTAAAACTGCCGGATTAAAAAGATGTTGTACGGCTGCACGGCAACCGGCAGGATTAGGGCCTTGTAGGTGTTGACCCAGCCCCAGTTGAACAACAGGGAGTATTTGGGGATTAACAACAGAATCGATGGTATCATCATGGTCCCCAGCACCATGCTGAACAAGAGATTCCGGCCCGGAAAACGGATCTTGGCCAGGGCAAAGGCGACCATGGCGCTGAAGAAGACGTTTAACACCGTGACGCTGCCGGAGATGATCAGCGAGTTTTTAAACAGGTTCGCGATGTTCAACGTATCGAACACCTTCACATACCCGTCCACCGTCCACCGCGACGGCAGGGACGTCGGGTTGTGCAGGATCTCCGGCCCCGGCTTGAAGGAGTTGATCACCATGAACAGAAAGGGATAGAGAACGATGGCCGCCCCGACAGTGAGTAATGCGTAGATCAGGACCAGCGCCATCCTCCGCTGATTCTTCATGCCCATGCTTGTCTTCATCCGCTTCACCCCCTAGGACTCCCCTTTTCGGTTCAACAGCTTCCACTGTACAAAGGTGAGAATGGAGATGACGACTGCCAACAGCAATCCGATGGTTGCCGCATAGCCCATCTCGTTCTTGTCGAAGCCCAGGGCGTACAAATACATCACCGGTGTCAGCGCCGCGTGGTATGGACCTCCGTACAGGTCGAAATTCATAAAGACCTCGGTAAACATCTGCATTCCGTTGATCAGGTTGACCGTCAGCACAAACAGAATTTGCGGCTTCAGCTGGGGAAGGGAAATGGAAAACAGCCGCCTCCACCAACCGGCCCCATCGATCGCGGCTGCTTCGTACAGCTCCGGGTTGATCGCGTACAACCCGCCGAGGAAAATGATCATCTGGATACCGAACCATTTCCAGGAGTTGAACACCGCCAACACCGGCATCGGCAGCCATTCGGAAAAGGTCCAGAAAACTCCCTCGCGGATCCACCCGAACTGTACCAACAGAGTCTGGATCGGTCCCGCAGGGTTGGCGAGATACTCCAGCATAATCATCGCCACCGTGATCGAAGTGATGACCGGCAGGAAATACACCGTCCGGAAAAATGAGCCGCCCCAGCGGATCTCCTTCAACAACACCGCTAGAAAGAGGGCAATAACGAAGGAGAGGGCGATAAAAATCGCCTGGTTGTAAAGGACATTGAAAATGGAGCGCCAGAACAAGGGATCCTTCAACGCCTCGACGTAGTTTCCGATTCCGACGAACCGCGCTTTTTCCGGTTGCAGGATATTGATGTCCAGGAAACTCAGTTTCACGGACAAAATCAATGGATAACTGATAAAGATGGCAAAGGTGAGGATAAAGGGCAATGAGAAGAAATACCCCCACCATGTGTCGGAGGAGATTTTCCGTCCGGATATCACGCGGGATCACTCCTTTTCTTTACAGAAAGTGCCGGCTGAAAGCCCACGGCGACCGAAGGAAGTGCCCGTGGTGCTTCAGCCGTGTGGAGTCTTAAAGAACAGCCTGTACAAAGCTTCCTTCATACAGGCTGTCTCTGACAAAAGAAATCCTCTTTCTACTTCTCCTTTCGCAGGATCTTCCTTGCTTTTTCGGCTGCCTGCTTGACCCCTTCTTCAGGAGTAAGGGAACGGTCCACGACCACTTGCTGGTAGGTTTGCAGCAATTCGTTGGAAACCGGGTCCAGCACCGCAAATGCTTCATTGGGCAGTGTATGTTCCAGTTGGTCCACAAAAGGTTTTGTCTCCGGCCGCTTGAAGTAGGGATCATCCTTGATCGACTTCAGGGTTGGTAGTTGACCCAGTTCCTTGCAGGCTTTTAAGTTGATGTCGTCTTTCATCAGAAATTTCGTGAATTCCCAGGAAGCCTGTTCTTCCGCTTTGTCTCCTTTGAAGATCATCAGGGCCCGGCCGTCCAAAGTAGACCAGGAGGTCTGCCCTTTTTTCATGGTGGGAAGCGGAGCGACGCCGACATCTTTTCCGATCTTCATCGGCTTGCCCTTGGCCTGTTCCAGGTTGGTTTTCCATCCGTATCCGTACTGGATCCACATCCCGGTGTTTCGGCTGAAAAAGTCCTGCTGTTTCTCGGGATCCATAGTCTTAGGAGCGTATTTTTGCGCTTCTCTGGCAAACCGGAAAAACTCGTCCATGTTGGCCTGTTCTTTGTCAAACACGATGTCGGTCCCGTATTTGTTAAACAGCTGATATTTGCCGTCGTTCATGTTGTAGTAAATCTGTGCCAGCATCGTCCAGTACCAGCCGCCGCTGGAAAGCTGGTTGTTCCAGAAAGTGTTGCCGTATACTTCCTTGCCGTCCTGGGCGGGAAGCGCATCGATCTTCTTGGCGTATTCCAGGTATTCGTCAAAGGTTTTCGGCGGCTTGTTGGGATCCAGCCCCGCTTTTTTGAAAAGATCCTTGTTGTAAATCAGCATCTGGGTGGTCGCGTTCCAGGGCACGTAATACAGGCCGCCGTAATCCCTGTGGATGAAGTTCTCATCGATACGGTTAAAGAGCTCCTTCGAACCCGGTAGGTCGTCCATGTCGACCAGCTTGCCCACTTTGGCATATTTGGCTGGAAGGTATCCGAAGACCCCTACCCAGAGATTGGGGGCGTCCCCCGCCGCGATCCGGGCATCCAGCTGGCCGCCGTCCGGCTCAGGCTCCACCTTGACCGTCACTTTGGGATACGCTTTCTCAAACTGGGGCACCACTTCTTTTTTCATGAAGTCCAGGTAATCCCCCCGAGGCACCACCACCGAAATATCTGCCTCCAGCTTTTTCGGATCGACTTCGGCCTCCTCCCGGTCCGCCTTGGACACCTGCCCGGGGGAAACGGTGCTGCATCCCGCCAAAACTCCCGCGGCCAACACCAGCGCCATTCCCAGTGCCGCAAGCGTTTTCATTTTTTTCATCTGCCCGACCTCCTCGAAAAAATGATGGTTTATCGAAACAAGGGATTATCGTATTAGTATCCGTCCGTCCCTTACACCATCAAAGGACCGTAGTAAAGGCATCGGTGCCCGGATCATGCAGAGCCGGTACCCGGACGACTTTTTGCCCCGCAGGATTCCCGAACAACCAGTTTCGTCTCCATCACCACGGACCGGACACTGTCGTCCCCCTGCAATCGCCTGAACAACAGATTGGCGGCAATGGTGCCCATGTCGTACATCGGCTGATGCACCGTGGTCAACCCCGGCCGCACATACCGGGCCAGCTGGATATCGTCAAAGCCGACGACAGCCACTTCCTCCGGAACTTTCACCCCAAGCTCCGCCAGTGCTTCCATCGCCCCGATCGCCATCTCATCGTTGGCGGAAAAGATGGCTTCCGGCAGGAGACCCTGAGCGGCGAGCAGCCGGACAGCCCGGTGCCCCCCCTCCTTGGTAAAGTTCCCTTGCAGGAGCCACTTGGGCTCGACGGTAAGTTGGCGGGACATGATCGCCTCCCGGAAGCCGTCGAACCGTTTGGCGTTGTCTGCCGAATCGGACGGACCACCAAGATAGGCCACTTGTCGATATCCCTTATCCAAGAGGTACATCGTCGCATCGAAGGCGGCTTTCCGGTTGTCCACCACGACGCTGTAGACATGGTCCGACTTCAGTTCTCGGTCCAAGACAACAATGGGAAATTCGGGACGGGCCGCCTCCAGAATCAGATCGGATGGGATGCTGTGCGCCAGAACCACCATCCCGTCGGTCCGCTTTTCCTGGATGTAGCGTGCGGACTTGGGACTGTCTCCGATGGCGCTCACGACCACCAGATCATAGCCATAGGCTGCCGTCACATCCTGAATCCCCCGGATCAACTCCGAATAAAAGGGACCCGCCAGATCGGACAAAATCAGTCCAATCGTTTCAGTCTTGCTCGACTTCAAGTCCCGGGCGATGCCGTTAGGCCGGTAATTGAGTTGTTTGGCCGCTTTCAACACCCTTCTTCTCGTCTCCGGCCGAACATGGGGCTGATTGTTCAGAGCCAGCGACACTGTGGAAATCGACACCCCAGCCCGCTCCGCCACATCTTTGATCGTCGCCATTTAGGCCACCCCCATACGGACTGCATATACAAACGTTTTTAATTACTAGAATAAGAGTTTTTGTAATTTATTTGATCGAATTTTAAAACGTTTCAAATCAAAACTACCAAACCCTCTTTCTTTTTTCAATTTTGAAAAATAGACAATAATCCGTTAATTTCTCGTATTATCGTTCTAATGCTTTTGTATGATCCGATTTGCATCTGAATCTGAATAAAGGGATTGAGCTGAAAAAATATCTATACCTGGTTTATACTGGGTGCAGATAGATCTTTAGGGGGATATAACCATGCAATCTCCTCTTTTCGAAAAAACCCTAACCGGACTTCAGAAACGTTTGGTTGACGGTAAATTAACGGTTCAGAATAATGAAGGGTTTGTGGAAGAGATGGAGTTTCAATTTCGGGAACCCGCAACGGATGAGGAGATCCAAGGATTTATTCACTCAACAGGAGTGCAATTGCCAGAAGATTACCAAACCTTCTTACGACTCCATAATGGGGTGATTCTCTTTCAGCCCTGGTTTGGGGGGCAGTTTGAACTGTATCGAGTATCAGAGATCATAAAGAATCAAGTTGCTGGTCTCCATCCATCCTCGTGGTATCCTATTGGGTATCAAGATGGTGGTTATTTGTTATTCGACCATTTTATCATCGCCCAAGGTACTAAGTTTTGGGATTGGCCACGATATAACGTTCATCGTTATTATCGCAACCGTTAAAATCCGGGGGGATCTTCTAGATTAGCAAAAGGATCATGTCCAAAGTGCCCGGAGTAGATAAAAGAAATTCGGCGTTCCTCTCCGCCGAATGATGACCACTTTATAAAAGCGAAACGTATCGGTGTTTTTTTACCAGGCCCGTTCGTACTGCGGGGGAACGGGCAAGGCATCTTTTTGATGCACCTCTTGCGCAGCACGTAATGGCCAATACGGGTCTCGCAACATTTCCCGGCCCAGTAATACCAGATCGGCCCTGCCATTTCTGATCAGCTCATCTGCCTGCATACCTTTGGTTATCATTCCGACGGCGGCCGTCAACATTTCCGCGGATTGGCGGATCGCCTCCGCAAAAGGGACTTGATAGCCTGCACCCACCGGGATCTTAGCATCAATGGCATTTCCTCCGAAACTGCAATCGATCAGGTCGACACCCTCCGTTTTCAACCGCTTAGAGAGCTCGATGGAATCTTCGATCGTCCATCCCCCTTCGACCCAATCCGAACAGGACAAATGCACCGAAAACGGCAGCTCTTCCGGCCATTCCCTGCGCATACTGCGGACGGTTTCCAGAGTGAACCGGATTCGGTTTTCAAAGCTTCCCCCGTATTTATCCCCGCGTTTGTTGGAAAGCGGTGAATAAAAGCTGTGGGCGAGATAACCATGAGCTGCATGAAATTCCACCCACTGAAAACCCGCTTCTCTCGCCCGGATGGTCGCTACACGGAAGGATTCCTGGATCTCTCGGATCTCGTCGATGGTAAGTTCGACAGGGGTCCGGCTTTGCTTTGAGAAGGGCAACGCGCTGGGGCCAACCACATCCCAACCCCCTGCTTCGTCGGACACCGAAAGCCCGAACTCCTTCTGTTTCCAGGGCCTGTACGTGGACGCCTTCCGTCCGGCATGGGCTAGCTGAATGCCGGGTGACCGACTTCTTCCACGATTCCATCGGTTCGTACCCAATGGTATAATCTTCGGGCGTGTTGGGGCTCCACCGTTTACTGCAATATTGTCCACAGCATGCTCGGGAATTATTCCACGCTCCGCTTGCCACGATTGCCCCTACAAAGACATACAGAGATATACATAGCGGTAACTAGTGGGTCTTCTTTGGTGTAAGGAGGCGCCTCTTGGGAATAACCACTTTATCGAGTAAATCCATCCACGCTTTTACCCCATCTGTAATCCCCTCTGTCAGCAGCCTTGAGCAGCATGTATTGTATGCTGCTCTTTTTTTGCATAACTGCTTTCTAGCTGAATAAGGTGACAGTTAAGCCACCTTTTGGTCAGCTCATGGTCTAATGAGCATTGTGGAGGATGAAAAGTATGTCAAATTACATATTTCCTCAGTTATCATCCGATAAAATGATTTCAATCATTAGAAAGGGACTTAAAAAAACCAAAATACCCAAGAAGATCATCATTGTTGGTGCAGGGATGGCAGGACTCGTCTCGGCCTCTTTACTCAAGCAAGCTGGACACAATGTTACCATCCTTGAAGCTTCTGATAGGGTGGGAGGACGGGTTTATACGTTGCGATCCGATTTTATGGATGAGCAGTATCTTGAAGCTGGTGCGTTGCGTATTCCTAATATTCATTTTTTGACTTTGGAATATATAAGAAAATTTCGCCTTCCGGTTAATCGGTTTATCAATGAAACTCCCAACGACATTATCTATGCCAGAGGAACCAAAACCCGTTTAAAGATGTATGAGCAGAACCCTGATATTTTGGGCTTTCCAGTAGCCCCACATGAAAGGGGGAAAACCGCTACGGAGTTGCTCAAATACGCAACAAAACCCGTGACGGATTTTATTAACCAAAACCCGCGGAGAAATTGGCCTTTGGTCGTAAAAGAATTTGATAAATACTCGATGATCGCTTATTTGCGATATAACCCGTTTGGAACCACGCTATCTCCGGGAGCCATCGACATGATCAAATTAATTCTTTCACAGGAAGGATTTCCGGAGCTTTCTTTCCTGGAACTGTTAAAAGAAATCATGGTCTTGTTTGCCCCCAATATTCGCTTCTATGAGATCACGGGTGGGAACGACAAACTTCCTAAAGCATTTGTCTCACAATTGAAAGATGATCTCATGTACGGACAAAAGGTGACGAAAATTGTGCAGCACAACAACCAAGTAACCATTCATTCTGTCCATACAAAACTCATGCAGCCATTTCAAATCACCGGTGACCTTGCGATTGTGACCATTCCTTTTTCCATCTTGCAATTTGTAGATTTTGAACCGCGTAACTCTATTTCTCATAACAAATGGAAGGCGATTCGGGAATTACACTATGTGGGATCTACGAAGACCGGCATCCAGTTTAAAAGCAGGTTCTGGGAAAGGGAAGGTATGTATGGTGGGAAAACAGTTTCTGATCTCCCTATTACGTATACTCTATACCCGAGCCATGGTCTCGGTACATCAGAACCGGGTGTTGTTGTGGCTAGTTATACATGGGAGGATGATGCTATACCTTGGGACAGTTTGAGCAGTGAAAACCGCTTGGAATATGCATTAAAAAACTTGGCCATTATCCATGGTAAACAAATAATTCGTGAGTTTCTAACAGGAGCGAGCCACAGCTGGATTCGATATCCGTATTCTGGTGGAGCTTTTACGATGTTTAAACCAGAACAGGCAACAGAACTAGGTCCCTATATTTCTACTCCCGAAGGAAGGGTTCATTTTGCTGGCGAACACGCTTCATCTACCCACGGTTGGATCCAAGGTGCCATCGAGTCCGGAATACATGTTGCATATGAAGTCAATGACTTACCAAGAACTTTCTTTCAGTCCTAATGGGGTGGCGAAAAAATCGACCAGTACAGTAAGAAACAGGGCCAGGCCGCCGAAAACCGCGCATTCAAGACCCTCTGTGTTTCCGTTTCATATCATCTTACGCGGCAAAATGAATCGGCAGCGGAGTCGGTGTGGGGCGATAACTGCAAGGTATGATATAATCTTGCACAAAAATGTGAAATCGAAAGTGTGGAGGATGCCATGGGTAAAACTCAACCTTCCAGCAGTTTAAAACGGATCCGGGCTGCCTATCCCGGACTGACCACCAAACTGCAATGGATCGCCGACCATATTCTGGCCAATCCCCAGGACGTGGTTCACCTGTCTATCAACGAGTTGGCGGAGGTGACCGGTTCATCCGAGGCGACCATTTTCCGCCTTTGCAAGCAGCTGGGATTTCGAGGATACCAAGATTTGAAAATCACCCTGGCCCAGGACTTGGCGGAAGAACCTTTGCAAAACATTCATGAAGAAGTTAACCAGGACGACGATATGATGGCCGTGGCTCACAAAGTGTTCCACGCCAACCTGTCCGGGTTGAACGATACCCTGAACCTGCTCGAACCCGAGGCCTTGGAAAAAGCGATACGTATGATCCACGAGGCTGATCATGTGGAGTTTTACGGTACCGGAGGATCGGGTCCTATCGCGGTGGATGCCTACCACAAGCTGATGCGCACCGGGTTGAACTGCATAGCCCATACGGATGCCCACATGCAGGTGATGTCTGCCGCTCTACTGCCGAAAAACAGCGTGATCGTCGCCATCTCCCATTCCGGCAGCAACAAGGATATTCTAGAAGCATGCCGGGTGGCCAAATCCGCCGGCGCACGGATATTGGCCATCACCAGCTACAAAAGATCCCTGCTCAGTCGGCTGGCCGAAGTTACGCTGTACACATCCACCCGGGAAACCAACTTCCGGACGGAGGCCATCTCGGCCCGCATTGCCCAACTCTGCCTGCTCGACACGATCTACGTCGGCCTCTCCCTGCTACGCCAGGATGTCACCCTATCCAACCTGAGCAAGATCCGGGATGTCATCTCGATGAAACGGGAGTAACCAATTGGAAAAAAATTATTTCTCTTTTGCCTTTGTTTAATAAAAAATAATTTTATATAATGGTTTATTGAAAGCGGATACATAGAGATAAGAGAAACGGGGGAAACCGCATGCAAGACTGGCAAGTCATCATCGGTTTGGATATCGGAACGACCAGCACCAAAGCCGTCGTATTCGGGCCGCGGGGGCGGATCCGCGGTAAGCATGCTGTGGGATATGACTTGATTCACCCGCAACCTTCCTGGGCGGAACAAGACCCTGACGAGATCCTGGAAGCGGTCTGTAGCGCTATTCGCCATGCTTTGGACAAGTCAAACGCGGACGCTCAGGATGTGGCAGCGGTGGGGGTCAGTTCAGCCATGCATTCCCTTTTGGCCGTCGACCGTCAAGGGCAGCCACTGACCCGAAGCATAATCTGGGCGGACAACCGAAGCATCGAGCAATCGAAACGGATTAAAAACAAATTGTCCGGGGATGATGTCTACCGGCGAACAGGGACGCCTATCCACCCGATGTCTCCTCTGCCCAAACTCCTCTGGATGCGGGAAGAGGACCCGGAAGTATTCTCCAAATCCGCCAAGTTCATCTCCATCAAGGAGTACCTTTTCCACCGCCTTTTCAACCGGTATGTCATTGATTACTCCATCGCCTCGGCGACGGGGTTGTTCAACCTGGAGGCACTAGACTGGGACTCCGAAGCCCTCTCCATTGCCGGCGTCCATCAGGAACAGCTGTCCGTCCCGGTCCCCACCACCTACACCCTGGAGGGGATGGATCCCCAGTGGGCGAAAAAAATGGGCCTGTCTCCGGAAACTCCGTGGGTAATCGGAGCTAGCGACGGCGTTTTGGCCAACTTGGGAGTCGGTGCCGTCGATCCTGGGGAAGTGGCTGTCACCATCGGTACTTCTGCCGCAGTCCGCACGGTGACCGATCGTCCCCGGACCGACGAGAAGAGCCGGACGTTCTGTTACGCTCTGACGGACCGTCAATGGGTGGTCGGCGGACCGAGCAACAACGGTGGTATCCTGCTGCGTTGGCTGCGTGACGAATTTGCCGCGCCGGAGATGGAAGTAGCCAAACGGTTGGGCAAAGACCCCTACGACCTTATGATCGAGTACGCGGAAAAGGTACCCCCCGGATCGGAAGGCCTCTTGTTCCTCCCTTTTCTGTCCGGTGAACGGGCGCCCTATTGGAACGCCAACGCCCGCGGTTCCTTCTTCGGTATCGGCTTGCACCACAAGCGGGAACACTTTATCCGCGCCGTACTGGAAGGCGTGGTCATGAATGTCTTCTCCATCGGAGTCGCTCTCAGAGACCTCGCCGGGCCAGCCAAGGATTTCCGTGCCTCCGGCGGCTTTGCCCGGTCCCCGGTATGGCGGCAGATTTTGTGTGACGTCTTGGGCAAGGAAGTCCTTGTCCCGGAAAGTGAAGAGGCCTCCTCTTTTGGGGCAGCAGCACTTGCCATGCTGGCATTGGGGGAAATCGACACCCTGTCTGAGGTAAAGGATTGGATCCGGATCAAACACCGGCATCAACCGATTCCATCCAACTCGGAGATCTACTTGAACTTGTATTACATGTATGAACGACTCTACCAAAAACTCTCCAGCGAATTTGATATCATCGCCCAATTTCAGAGAGACGGGCGGTTCTAAAAAAATACAAGGAGTGAAACAAAGATGCCTATCGTCCTTACGTTGGCTGCAATCGTCGTATTGTTGTTATTGATCACTTGGTTAAGGGTAAACCCCTTCGTCAGCCTGATTATTACAGCCGTAGGTCTGGGATTGGCAACAGGAATGCCCCTTGGTGACATATCCAAGTCCATTCAGACCGGGTTAGGTAACACCCTCGGCTTTATCGGTATCGTGTTGGGCTTGGGAACAATGCTGGGCAAACTGATGGCCGAATCAGGCGGAGCAGAGAGAATCGCCCGGACCCTGATCGAGAGGTTCGGTGAAAAAAATGTGCACTGGGCCATGATGTTCGTCGCCTTTATCGTGGGGATTCCGGTCTTTTTCCAAGTTGGCTTCGTCCTGTTGATTCCCTTGGTGTTTACTATCGCTCAGCGTACCGGCATGTCCCTGATCATGATAGGGATCCCGCTGGTGGCGGGACTGTCCATCGTTCACGGTCTGGTCCCGCCCCACCCAGCAGCCATGGCCGCCGTTGGTATTTACAAGGCCGATGTCGGCCTGACGATCCTTCTGTCCATCATCGTCGGGCTGCCGGCGGCGATCATCGCCGGTCCGCTTTACGGGAAATGGATCAGCAAGCGAATCCCGGCCGATCCACCGAAGGACATCGCCAAACAGTTCTCCGCATCGGAGGAAAAGAAAGAGCTGCCCGGGTTTTTCACCTCCATGTTTACGATCCTGCTTCCGGTGCTGCTGATGCTCCTGTCCACCTTTGCCGGTCTGTTTCTGTCTGAGAACAGCACATCGGCACAGGTGTTGAAATTTGTCGGGGACCCCGTAGTCGCCCTGCTCATCGCTACCGTCTACTCTTTCTTCAGTTTCGGCTATTTTCGGGGTATGGATCGGGATACGATCCTGAAATTCACCAACGAGTGCCTCGGACCGGTGGCCAGCATCCTGTTGGTTATCGGCGGCGGCGGCGCTTTCAGCCAAGTGATTAAGGATTCTGGCATCGGGGACTACATCTCCGGCCTGGCCTCCCACACCAACGTCTCCCCCATCCTGCTGGCATGGTTGGTGGCCGCCCTGATCCGAGTCGCCACGGGTTCGGCCACGGTGTCGATGCTGACCGCAGCAGGGATCGTCGCTCCCATCGCCGAGGCGGTGCCCGGAGTCAGTCGGGAATTGTTGGTCCTGGCCTCTGGAGCGGGTGCTTTGATCCTGTCCCATGTCAACGACTCCGGCTTCTGGATGATCAAAGAGTATTTCGGGATGTCGGTCAAACAGACGCTGTACACCTGGACCGCCATGGAAACGATCCTGGCTGTCGTGGCGCTGCCCTTGATCATGGTACTGGACCTCTTTATTTAATAAAAAACCGAGCAGCCCCTCTCCACGCAAAGTAGACCGAGAGGCTCCAGGGTCTCCGATACGCACGCATGAGGGGGCTTGCCAATGTGCAATGCCTCCTAACGCGTGTGCCCAAAACATAAATAAATGGCCTACTCCTCTCCGCAATCTTCCTTGCACACGTTCATTTTTCTTTTGAGCACCTCCTTAGCATGGGAGGTGTTTTTTTGTATCCGTAACAAAGCCGTGACACTCCCTTCACCTTGGGAACCATTTAAAAAATCCTACGCTGAGCCTGGAAACCGTTGAATGAAAAAAGCGCCACTTGTTTGTGACGCCAAATGAACGATCGATGCTGTACCTTTACTATTACTTAACTATGATACCAATCTTTCCGCGAAGGTGCCTAGACTCACTCGCTTTATGGGCTTTCTGAATATCATCTAAACGATATTGTTGTTCTACGCCAGGACAAACTTTTCTGTTTTCGAGTAAAGTTGAAATCCCTTTCATGTGTTTACCGTTGGGCTCAACCTCCACAGGATGAACATGGACAGAGTATCGTTTTGCTAAGACAGCATCCGGGGAGCCGGCAATAGTCATCAGCCTTCCACCAGGTTTTAATACAAAATAGCTTTTCGTTTTTGGTCAGGTCGTGCATTCCAAAAACGGTGTCTCCAATTCTATATTGGGTTACACCCTTCCCCACCTCAGTGATCACTCCGGAGAAGTCCCAGCCTAATATCAGAGGGAAATCAAAATCGCGACGCCATCTGCTTTGAAACTCCTAGAATGAAAGAAATGGATATGGTATAGTGTGTGAAAATTTATCGCAAGGAAGGAGTTAAATATGGCATCAACATTCGATAAAAAAACGTTGATCAATATTCTTCATGATTTTGGTGTACCTGACCCTGAGTATTGGGCTGATCAAGAGTTGAATGATAAGAATTGGGCTTTTTTGGCGGCTTTTCGCTTTCTCAGACCTCTTCAGGATGAATTGGATGCTTATCTTCACAGACCTGAAAACTGGATTGAGGCTCAACTTAAATACCGACATTGCGAATACCGCCATATCCTTCAATCGATGCTTGATGCGGGTATTTCCCCAAAAGAAATTGGAGTCTTTGCGTATTGGATAGCGAGGATGGCTTATAACTCTGCTCTCTCACGATTTTCCGATCCTGCGGGCGATGACTATGACCTGGAAAACGAAGGGGAAGGCTTACCAAAATGGGCGCTGAGTGAGATTTTTCACGATGTAACCACTGGACGTTATATCCCAGATTTGCACACATTATTTCCATATCGTAATCCTGAAGGGAAGACAAAATCATAATCAGTTACTTCCGCTACATAAAGGTTTCAAACGGTTATTATGAAAGTCTTCAAGGGAAGCAAGCAGCCCAGTATGTAGGATTTTTATGGAATCTCCTTCGCCCCTATGACAACTTCGCTGGTATTCCCCCTATATAACCTCAAACTAGACTGCAAACGCATATCTGTGCTATCCTGTGGATAGAAATAGTAACGGCGGTAGGGAGGGCACCCTACCGCCGGGTAGCTGCCGCAGACAGGCGGCCACAGTACGGCGAAGTAACCCGCGTACCTTCACCCTAGGGGCGGGTTACTTCTTTTTTAGTGCCCGATACGCAACATAGACAGCCAATGCTTGTACAAAAACACCAGCCGCCCTGTCAATTTTTATCGTCTGGTTCGTCTATTTGCTCATCGATTTTATTTTTTTCTTCTTTCCACCATAAGGCTTCTTCAGGCTCTTCTAGAACGTCCTGTATTTCATGTTTCTCTTCAACCGCTGGCGGTGATCCACGAAGTGGTTTGCCCGAGGTTTCTTTGACAAAATACGTCACTACAAAAATGCCGATAAGGGAAGCAAAAATAAGATAATAAGCTGGTACCAACCGGGAATTCGTTAACTTGATCAACCAAGCCACAACCAACGGTGTCGTCCCGCCAAACAATGAAGCCGATATATTATACGTAATGGCCAGAGCCCCATATCTCACTTCAGTAAAGAACAAAGAAGGCAATAACGACGGCATTGTTCCTTGAAAGGAAGCCAAAAAGACGGCCAATATCATCAACCCTAAAAATACCAGCCAAGTATTCCCGGTTCCGATCATTAAAAACGATGGAATCGATAAAAATATTAATCCGATTAAACCGCCTTGAACAATTCGTTTATTGCCAATACGGTCACTAAAATAACCCATCGCCAAGACAATCGGCAGCATAATAAACATAACGATGATGATTAATAGCAGCCCTTTCGTTTCCCCATAACCAAGTACGGCGCTTAAATGCGAAGGCATATAAGACAAAATCATGTAATCAACAACGTTATAAAAGAAAACCAAAATCATACCAATAAGCAAAGGTTTCCAATGATTGACGAGAATGTCCTTCATAGACACCTGTTTATTTTCATTCGTTTTCGCTTTTTCCATGGCTTCAAAAGCGGGTGTTTCTTCTAAACGACTGCGCAAGTAAAAGCCGATGATACCAAGAGGCGCGGAGATCAAAAATGGAATTCGCCAGCCCCAATCCACCATTTTTTCCGATCCTAAAATATACGTGATCAAGGTGACGATACCGGATCCCGCAATAAATCCTACCAGGGTGCCCACTTCTAACCCGCTTGCCATAACACCCCGCTTCTTGTCCGGCGTCGATTCGGCTATAAAAGTCATTGCGCCTGCATACTCTCCGCCTGTTGAAAAACCCTGAACCAATCTAGCGATAAGCAATAATATGGTAGCCGTCGAACCGATCGCTGCATAACTCGGAATCAATCCGATGCTTAAGGTAGCAATCGCCATCAATATTAAAGTCATCGCCAAGACTCTTTTGCGTCCCAATCGATCGCCTAACATCCCAAAAAACAAACCGCCGATTGGACGGACAATAAAGGCGGCAGCAAATGTGGCAAACGTATAAATTAATTGCACGGGCCCGGACATTTCAGGGAAAAATACTTTGCCAATCGTTACAGCCAAATAAGAATAAATGCCGAAGTCAAACCATTCCATGGCATTACCAAGCGCTGTTGCGACAACAGCCTTTTTTGCGACTTCAGTATCAATAACGGTAACATCATCTTTATGCAATCTTTGTTTTGACCTTCTTTTTATCGAAAATCTCCTTTTTTTGTTATCTCCCTTTTCAGCCAATGGTAGTTTGCTCCTCCTTGTCGAGCCGTGGACAGGTTCTTTTTTTTAACGCAATCTTGGGTATTAGTATGAACAAGGGGCTTCTGTTCAATTCAAAAGAAAAAACCGGCATCAAATAACGTTAAGGCAGCAATTTATAAAAAGGTGCGCCATACCATCTGGTTCTTACTCCTTAATAAGTAAAATGTTTACAACAAGGAACGCAAAATCCAAAAATGTATGCATGTGATCTCATAGTAAACGATATAGTGAACGCAAGAAATGACTATGGAAAGACGCATGAAAGAAACAAGCCAAGTGATGAAGACCTCCGATATGAACAGGAACTTAACAGAATGCTTGGAGAGTTTTCAAGTATATACAGTTCACTAAGTGTTAAGAAGCTATTAGGAGTATCACGCTAGACGCTCACGAACAGTCCTAACGACCGGTTATTGAGGTCAACATCGAATACAAATAAAAGAAGAACAGGTTCAATCCTGTTCTTCTTTATCAAATGGTGCTGATGGAGGGATTCGAACCCCCGACCCCTTCATTACGAGTGAAGTGCTCTGCCAACTGAGCTACATCAGCACGATATTAGGTTGTGGTTTTGGTGGAGGCGAGCGGAGTCGAACCGCTGTCCGAAGACATCGCCACGCCGGCTTCTCCGAGCGCAGTCACTGTATTAGAGTTTCGCTCGGCGGACTGCCCAGTGACAGGCGCTCCGTCGAACTAGCTGTCTTGATTTCGCCTGACCGTCGACAGCGACTCGGTCAGACTAGCCCGCTAAGGTTATGAGACCCGTTTACGCCACACGGGCGATGACGCAAACGGATCCTGGCTGGTTAAATTAAGCAGCCAGAGCGTAGTTTTCTTGTTTGCCAGTTACATTTGGCCATCCGCGTTTTTTACGAAGGACGCAGCCCCTCGGCTCGCTACCGACGCTCGATCTGTCCCCGTCGAATCCCAGAACGCCCCCGGGTTTCGATGAGGTCTCAAGCGCCATCGATTACTTATTATATCATCAGCTTTTCCTGCTGTAAAGAGGAGAATCGCAAATTTTGCTAGTAAAATGTCGAATCCTATTGCCGCATCCGTTCCTTCATCTGACGGCGGATCTCCCGATCGGCATCCCGCTTGGCGATCGTTTGCCGTTTATCGTGAAGCTTCTTCCCCTTGGCCAGGGCCAGCTGCACTTTGGCAAAGCCGTTTTTGAGGTGCACATCCAGGGGTACCAGGGTAAACCCTTTTTGCTGGGTCAGACCGATCAGCTTATTAATCTCTTCTTTGTGCAACAACAGTTTCCGGGTCCGAGTCGGATCATGGTTAAACCGGTTGCCCTGCTCAAAGGGACTGATGTGCATGTTCAAGAGGAAAACTTCCCCGTTGTCGATGCGGGCGTAACTGTCCTTCAGATTAACCCGTCCCTGCCGGATCGACTTGATCTCCGTTCCGGTAAGCACGATGCCGGCTTCATAGGTGTCTTCGACATGGTACTCATGGAGGGCTTTTTTGTTGCGTGCGATCACTTTAACCCCGTTTTTCGGCATCTTGACCCATCTCCCGCAGGTAAAAAATCGTATTTTATAGTATATCAAGGGAGGCGGTCAAGCGTCAAGGAGGTGTGGATTCCCGTGACAAAGCCACTGATTCAGGTCGGGTGTGGCATCGTTTTTCAGGGAAAACGGCCACACCTCCCTTTCTCAACGCTTCTTTCGCTTCTTTTTCTTGGGCTTGTGCTGCTTTTGTTGCTTTTTGCCCTTTTTAAACGAAGCGACGGCTTTTCCTTTGCGGCTGTTGGTATTTCCTTTTTTCCGACTGCGCTTTTTCTTTTTTGCAGGGCCTTCCACCAACTCGAAATCCACTTTGTGCTCGTCGATATTGACCCCGATGACACGTACCTTGACCTGGTCACCGATGTTGTAGCTGTTGCCGGTCCGCTCCCCGATCAGGCTGTAGCTGCCTTCATCGTACTGGTAGTAGTCGTCGGTCATATAGCTGACGTGAACCATGCCTTCGATCGTATTCTCCAGCTCCACAAACACACCGAAGGAGGTAACGCTGCTGATAATCCCTTCAAAGACCTCGCCCACTTTGTCCTGCATATACTCCGCTTTTTTCAGATCATCCGTCTCCCGCTCCGCATCGACAGCGATCCGTTCCCGCTCGGAAGCATGTTTTGTCGCTTCAGGGAGATAGTCGGCGATCTCCGCTTTTCGTTCGGGAGAAAGCTTCCCGCGATTATCGATCACTTCCCGGATAATCCGGTGAATCATCAAATCGGGGTACCGCCGGATCGGAGAAGTAAAATGGGAGTAAAAGGCGGCTGCCAGTCCGAAGTGACCCAGACACTCCGGCGAATACTTCGCTTGCTGCATGGAGCGAAGCATCACCGTACTGATCACCGTTTCTTCCGGCTTTCCGGCGATTTTCTTCAACAGGCGCTGCAAAACCCGCGGCTTAATGTTGTCCGCTTTTCCTTTGGCGGTATAGCCGAAGAGGGTGATAAACTCAAAAAAGGACTGCAGTTTATCCGGGTCGGGGTGTTCGTGAATGCGGTAAACAAACGGCACCTTGGCCCGGGTAAAATGTTCGGAAACCGTTTCGTTCGCCTTCAACATAAACTCCTCGATAATCATCTCCGCGATAGTCCGGGGACGTTTGATGATATCGACGGGTTTCCCTGTTTCGTCTACTTTGATCTTGGCTTCGGGAAAGTTGAAGTCAATCGCTCCCCGATGGAAACGTCCGGTTCGGAGCTTCCCGGCAATCTCCTCCATCAGGCGGAAGTCCTCCACCAAGGGCTGATAGCGCTCGATGAGTTCCGGATCTTTATCCACAAGGATCCGTTTGACCGCGTTGTACGTCATTCGTTCATTGGTACAAATAACACTGGGGTAAATCTCGTGCTTTACGACCTGTCCCTTTTCATTCAGCTCCATGTCACAGGTCATAGTCAACCGGTTCACCTGCGGGTTCAAACTGCAAATGCCGTTGGAAAGCCGCGGCGGCAACATCGGGATCACCCGGTCTACAAGGTAAACGCTGGTTCCCCGGTTGTAGGCTTCCCGGTCCAGCGCGCTTCCTTCTTTGACGTAATAGCTCACGTCGGCGATATGCACCCCGAGGCGGACATTTCCGTTCGGTAGACGTTCCACGGAAACGGCATCATCCAGGTCTTTGGCGTCTTCTCCATCGATCGTGACCATCCGCCGATCACGAAGGTCGCGGCGGCCTTTGAGATCTTCCTCACTGATGGTGTCGGGTATTGCTTCCGCTTCCCGGATCACTTCTTCCGGAAAAGACTCCGGCAGCTGGTATTTGCGGATGATGGACAAGATATCCACACCGGGATCATCTTTGTGCCCCAGCACTTCGATGACTCGCCCTTCAGCGCTCTTTCGCCCATCCGGATAGTGAACGATTTCCACCACCACTTTTTGTCCTTCCTTGGCACCGCCCGTGTCTCCTTTGGGGATAAAAATGTCGCCAGGGAGACGTTTATCGTCGGGAACAACAAAGCCAAAATGTTTGGAAGCCGCATATGTACCGACGATTTGTTTCCGCCCCCGCTTCACAATCCGGACCACTTCTCCTTCCGGACGCTTCCCTTCCTCCTGCCCTTTATGAACCCGTGCCAGCACGGTATCTCCATCCATGGCTCCGTTCATGTCATTGACTTGCACATAGATATCCGATTCCAAGGGCATGTCCGGGTCGGGAATAACAAAGCCGAACCCCTTGGGATGCCCTTGCAAGCGGCCCCGCACCAGGTTCATCCGCTGAGGCACTCCATAACGGTTTGCCCGGGTCCGAACGATCTTCCCCTCTTCCTCCAACCGGTTCAGCAGTCGACGGAAGTGATCCTGCTCCTCCGTCAGATCCAGCTGAAAAGTATGCTGCAATTCTTCTGCCGTCATCGGTTTATATGCCCGCTTGAGCATAAACTCTAATATCTCTTTTTCCTCGAGCATGTGTACGCTCCTTTCTCTGTTACGTCACCGATGGATCCAACAAGCTGCTCAAACGCCGCCGGCGGGTGCATCGGCCTTTTTCTCTTCTGCCGCACCGCTGATCCGCCGCACAAAATGAGCCACTTCTTGGAACAGTTTTTTCCGTTCTTTATCCAAGGTGATAATATGAGACGATTTGGGGTACCAACTGATCCGCTTCTCTTTTGAAGCGATGGCGTTATAAATATGAACCGCGCTTTTGGGTACCACAGTCTCGTCCTGCTCGGCCTGAATGATCAGAGCCGGGACTTCCACTTCGCCCAAATGGGAACGGACGTGACGGATCAACCGGCGCAGGCTGGAGACGCATTTGAGGGGTGTTTTATCATAAGGCACCAAATGCTCCTCGATGTGCGCAGGTTTTGTTCCCCGGCGCGGCACATACGGTTTGACGTGACGGATCACATCCACCAGGTGACTCCGTTTATCCTTAAGCCAAATGGGAGCACACATCGGAATCACTCCATTCAGTGGTACCGTTCGGGCCAAATTCAACACCAAGGCACCGCCCATGGACAGCCCCGCTGCCACAATCTGTTGAACCCCTTCCTGTTTCAGCCGCTCATAGGCGTCCAGTGTACTCTTCCACCAATCTTTCCAGGTGGTGCACTCCATCTCTTCCGGAGATGTTCCGTGTCCGGCCAAAAGCGGTGCGTATACGGTATATCCCTCGTCTCTCAGGTATTGTCCCAAAGGGAGCAATTCCGATGGCGTTCCGGTAAATCCATGCACCAATAGAACGGCGGTATCCCCGCCCTCATAAAAAAAAGGATCCGGCGAACGACGCTGTATTTTCATGGGATCTTCGCCTCCCGTCCTGCTGAATTGCTTTTCCATCCATCGATTGACCCGGGGGCGCTTGTTCTTTCTTATTTTTTACCCATACGCCCTTTTTCAACCCGTTTCAACCGATCTCCACAGGAACATCTGCTCATGCTTACCTTATCACAGATCCATCGTACATAGGAAGAAACTTCCCTTGGCATGCAAAAAGCAACAAAAAAAGCAGCTCATGATGAGCTGCTTTTTTGCCTGGCAACGTCCTACTCTCCCAAGGGGTCTCCCCCTCAGTACCATCGGCGCTGGAGGGCTTAACTTCCGTGTTCGGTATGGGAACGGGTGGTTCCCCTCCGCTGTCATCACCAGACACAAAGTAATTTAGCATAGAACCGACCTTTTGTCAAGACTAAAACCCATTAAGATAAGTTCAAAAACTGATGCACTTCCTGAAGCAACACGTCTCGTTCGCAGTCGTTACAGATCAGATGACGGGAATTGGGAAGCATGACCAGCTTTTTCTCTTTGGCAGGGATCCGTTTGTACAACATTTTGGCTCCTTTGGGATGGGCCAGGTCATCTCGCTCCCCTTGCATAATCAAGGTAGGAACCTGCAATCGGTCAAAGGCCGGCTGGGCTGTTTTAATCAAACGGTGAAGCTCGTTGAGGGAGCGCACAGGTGCACGAAACAACCGCCGAAAATATTCCTTCAAATATTCCGTTGCTTCCGGATTATCACCCATTCGCCCGCGAAACGCTTCACTGGCTCCTTTTACCAGTTCCGGCGGATTAGTATACAACACCGGCGGACTCATCAATACCAGCCGATCCAGCGAATACTTCACACCCAACAGCGCACCGATGATGGCTCCCATGGAGAATCCGATGACGGTAACCTTGGAACAGCGGCTGCTCAACTCCAGCAAACTTTGTTCCGAAGCAGCCACCCAATCTTTCCACCCGGCTTTCCGCATCAAATCCCGGTCACCCCCGTGACCCGGCAACAGCGGACATGCCACAGCACCCCCGTATTCCTTGATCAGCCCTGCCACCGCCTCCAAATCGGCAGGGGTTCCGGCAAAACCGTGAATCAGCAAATAGCCCCGCATCTCCCTCCCCCTTTCTATCCGATAAAAAAAACAGCCGGGCATCCCCTGCTGTTTATAGGCAACCATTCTTTACGGGAACGTTACTTGAGGAAGTATCCCACCAACAACGTCAATCCCATAAACAATATCGCTAATACGACCGTCACTTTATTCAGCAGTGCATCGATGCCCCGCGCTTTGGTTTTACCCATCAAATGCTCCGCTCCGCCGCCAATCGCGCCGGACAACCCCGGGCTTTTCCCGGATTGAAGCAGTACCACAAGGATTAAGGCCACACTGACGATTCCCAGCAGAATTTTTGCTGCCAGTTCCATTCCTTCCACCTCCTGATACGGAGTATGCAGGCAAATTTCACTGGTGTTAATGTACCACAACGGCAAGGGCTTTTCAATAATATACCCAGTCAAAGGAACTCATAAAAGCACGTGAACCTCTCGCCATTGAAATGGTGAGCTTCTCGTTTCATCGAGCCGACTACTGCCGTACTCTCCACGAAGGCCAGTTCCTGGCCTAATTGAGTTTTTAGAAACTTTTTGTCTTGCGAGTTGCAGAATGTTTATGGCCGCATTGACATCCCGATCCTGTTCATAGCCACAAAAAGGGCAACGATGGACCCGTTCGGCCAATGTTTTTTTGACGATCTCACCACAGCTAGCGCATCGTTGGCTGGTTTGATGGGGGTTGACCTGGACCACACGCTTGACCTTCCTCTCAGCCTTGTAAGTCGTGTTGCCTCCATCCCGCATCCACAATGCTTTTCGGTACGTGATGATTCTTTGTCATTCCCTGCACGTTCAGATCTTCAAAGGCGATCAAATCATATCGCTTAACCAGCACATGACTGATCCGATGCGCGTAATCCTTCCTCTGATTGGCGATTTTTTCATGCCTGTTGGCAAGGAGGCGAACCGCCTTTTGCCTGCGATGGGAACCTTTTTTCTTTCTGGATACAAGCCGTTGCAACTGTTTAAGCCTCCGCTCCGATCTACGCAAGTAGTGTGGGGAGGCAAAAAACTGCTCATCAGATGTGACAGCCAAGTGCTTGATTCCCAGATCCACACCGACTTCCTTCCCTGTTTTCGGTAAAGGTTGCAGGTCAAGCTCTGCGGCGAGGCAAGCGTAGTACCTCCCGTTTTTCCTGACGATGGTACAGGTCTTGATGGTCCCGTTGATCTGTCGGTGCAGGCGGATTCGAACCTCTCCGATTTTGGACAGCTTCAAATATTTCCCTCCACGGCAAATCCGCTTTGCGGATAAGTGAAGCTACGGTAGCGGTTCTTTTCTTTAAACCGGGGAAAGCCGGATTTCTCTCCATTCTGTACGCGCCGGTAAAAAGCTTTGTATGCTTTGTCCACTCGCTCAACTACATGTTGCAGCACTTGGGAGTAAATTTCCTTTAATGGCGGAATGGCCTTTTTCCGAGCGGGGAGTGTCTTCTTCTGCTCATAATACGACAAGGTTTTTGCTTCCGTTCGGTATGCGTGAATCCGTTCATCGAGCAAACGGTTATACAACAATCGGCACCGTTCCAGGGTGAAGTCGATCCTTTCCTGTTGTTCTGGCTTTGGATATAACCGGAATTTGTAGGTACGAAGCATCAGTTCCCCCCCTTTCTGTTGGTTTTCGATAAACCTTCGGATGGTATCTTCCGAAATGGAGCCGATGGTCTCGATATAGAAACTACTGTTCCAAAGATGTTCTCCCCAAAGTTTCTGTTTTAGATGGGGAAATTTTATGAAACATTTTCGTGCGGAAATTCCTTTTAGCATCTTGACTATGTACGAGGGAGCCAATTTTGGATAAGCGGAAGCAAATACATGGACATGATCCTTCTACGATATTTGGGACCAAACGATATGATAATGGACGTTATAGACACAGGTTCTCGCATGCTTGATGTTTTCTTTTCCCATACATATAGGATAGCAATAGTGGTGGTATTCGGCTATATTTCATGCGATTCTCTTTAACATATAGTCTGATCGTCTACAAGGATTATCGGTCTTGCGAGGGGACAACCCCCCTCGAACGACGCTCGACCTTATTGAAATGGGGAGGATTCCCGGTGGCGCCTAAAAAAAACCGCCTCCCTCCAACGGGAGACGGGTTTTTCCGTGCGTTTATCCACGCAGATTATAGAAAGCTGCTTTACCCGGGAATTGGGCACTGTCCAGCAGAGCTTCTTCGATGCGAAGCAGTTGGTTGTACTTGGCCACACGGTCGGTACGGGACGGGGCACCGGTTTTGATTTGGCCGGCACCGGTAGCGACGGCGATATCGGCGATGGTGGTATCTTCGGTTTCGCCGGAACGGTGAGAGATCACGGCGGTGTAGCCGGCTTTTTTAGCCATTTCAATGGCGTCGAAGGTCTCGGTCAGGGTTCCGATTTGGTTCACTTTCACCAGGATGGAGTTGCCCACGCCTTGCTCGATCCCTTGGGACAGGCGCTCGGTGTTGGTTACAAACAGGTCGTCACCCACCAATTGCACCTTGTTCCCCAAACGCTCGGTCAGTTTCTTCCAACCATCCCAATCGTCTTCGGCCAGGCCGTCTTCGATGGAGATAATCGGATACTTTTCCGTCAGTTCAGCGTAAAAGTCGATCATTTCATCAGCGGTGCGGGTGACGCCTTCGCCGGCGAAATGATATTTGCCGTCTTTAAACAGCTCAGTGGAAGCCACGTCCAGAGCCAGCACAACATCTTTGCCCGGCTCATATCCGGCACGCTGAATGGCTTCAACGATCGTTTGCAGGGCTTCTTCGTTGGAGGAGAGGTTTGGAGCAAAGCCTCCTTCATCACCCACTGAAGTGGAGAGTCCTTTTTCGCTCAACACTTTTTTCAGGTTGTGAAATACTTCCGCACCCATGCGCAGACCTTCACGGAAGGAGTCGGCGCCAACGGGCATCACCATGAATTCCTGGATATCCACGTTGTTATCGGCGTGTTCCCCGCCGTTCAGAATGTTCATCATCGGCACGGGCAGCACTTTAGAGTTGAATCCGCCAAGGTAGGTATAGAGCGGCACGCCCAATGCTTCAGCAGCAGCGCGAGCCACAGCCATGGATACGCCCAGGATTGCGTTGGCACCCAGTTTCCCTTTGTTGGGAGTGCCATCGAGGGCAATCATCGCTTTGTCGATGGCTGCTTGGTCCAGGGCATCCATCCCCTCGATTTCCGGAGCGATGGCTTCATTCACGTTTTGCACGGCTTTCAGTACACCTTTGCCCATGTAGCGCTCTTTGTCACCGTCACGCAGTTCGACAGCTTCGTGAGCACCTGTGGACGCACCGGAGGGAACGATCGCGCGGCCAACAGCGCCGGATTCCAATACGACTTCCACTTCCACGGTCGGGTTGCCCCGGGAGTCCAATACTTCGCGGCCGTAAACCTCTTGAATGATGGTCATCTCTGTTTTCCTCCTCGGATCTTGTGATTGATCATTAAACTACGATGGATTTTCCAGTCATTTCTTTGGGCTGTTCCACACCCAGCAGTTTGATGAGGGTGGGAGCGATATCTGCCAAAATGCCGCCTTCCCGCAACTTTACGTTTTCGTCAGTGACGATAAACGGCACAGGGAAGGTGGTGTGAGACGTAACCGGGTTGTTGTTTTTATCGAGAACCATATCGGCGTTGCCGTGGTCTGCGGTAATGACGGCGACACCGCCTTTGGACAGAATGGCGTTCACCACTTTGCCCAGGCATTCATCCACCGCTTCCACCGCTTGGATGGTCGGTTCCAGTTTACCGGAGTGGCCCACCATGTCCGGGTTGGCAAAGTTGAGGATGATCACATCGTGCTTCTCCGCCTCAATCTCTTTTACCAGAGCGTCGGTCACTTCATAGGCGCTCATCTCCGGCTTCAGGTCGTAAGTGGCCACTTTGGGCGAATGGATGAGGATCCGCTCCTCTCCGGGGAACGGCTCTTCCCGACCGCCGCTGAAGAAGAAAGTCACATGCGGATACTTCTCCGTCTCGGCGATGCGAAGCTGTTTCAGGTTGTTTTGAGATACCACTTCACCGAAAGTATTATCCAAATCCGTCGGCTTGTACGCCACATACCCGTCCACCGATTCACTGAACTTGGTCAGACAGACATAGTACAAGTTGTTCGGTTTTTTGGGTCCCCGGTCAAATCCGCGGAAATCATCGTTGGTAAAGGCCAGGGAGATCTGGATGGCCCGATCCGGACGGAAATTGTAGAAAATGACGGCATCGTCATCTTCGATCAGACCCACAGGCTGTTCATTCTTATCGATGATGACCGTGGGCAATACAAATTCGTCGTAAACACTCTTTTCATAGGATTCCTTAACGGCTTGTACCGGATCAGTATACTTGGGACCATCTCCGTAAACCATGGCCCGGTAGGCCTTTTCCGTACGCTCCCAGCGCTGATCCCGGTCCATTGCATAGTAGCGCCCTTGTACCGTGGCGATCCGTCCGACGCCCACTTCCGCGATTTTGTCCTGCAGTTGCCGGATATATTTCACGCCGGAATCCGGGGCCACATCCCGGCCATCCAGGAAGGCGTGAATGAATACATCTTTGACGTTTTCTTTGGCTGCCAGATCCAGCAGGGCAAAGAGGTGCTTAATATGGCTGTGTACGCCGCCGTCCGAGAGCAATCCGTACAAATGGAGTTTGCTCCCCTTTTCCTTTACATGGCGGATGGCGCCCTGGAAAGTTTCATTCTCGAAGAAGGAACCCTCTTCGATGGACTTGGTGACGCGGGTCAAGTCCTGGTATACCACCCGGCCGGCACCGATGTTAAGGTGTCCCACTTCGGAGTTGCCCATTTGGCCGTCGGGCAGACCCACCGCCTCTCCGGAAGCTTGCAGAGTGGTATGCGGATACTTTTCCCACAGACTGTCAAAATTGGGCTTGTTCGCTTGGGCGACGGCATTGCCGTGGGTTTCTTCCCGCAGAGCAAAGCCGTCCAGAATGATGAGTGCTACCGGTTTTTTGCGGCTCACTTGGAATCCCCCCGTTGTGCGGCAGCCGCAACCAATTGACCGAAGGATTCCGGATCTAGGCTGGCACCGCCGACCAGAGCACCATCGATGTCCGGCTGTGCCAGAAACGAGTCGATGTTGTTCGGTTTCACGCTGCCGCCGTATTGGATGCGGATTTCATTGGCCACTTGTTGGTCATACTGGTCAGCTACAACGTTGCGGATGAACTGGATGACTTCCTGGGCATCTTCCGCAGTGGAAGCCTTGCCGCTGCCGATGGCCCAAACCGGTTCATAAGCCAGCACCATCTTTTTCACTTCTTCGGAACGGAATCCGGAGATGGCTTTTACCACTTGATCCCGCACGATTTCCCGGGTGCGGTCTTCCTCCCGCTCTTCCAGGGTTTCACCGACACAGATGATCGGGGTGAGGCCGTGTTTTACCGCAGCCTGCACTTTTTGGTTTACGGCTTCGTCCGTTTCGCCAAATAAAGTCCGCCGCTCAGAGTGCCCCAGGATGACATATTCAACTCCCAGGGAAGTTAGCATTCCCGGGCTTACTTCACCGGTAAAAGCACCTGCTTCTTCAAAATGCATGTTTTGCGCACCGATGCCGATGCCGGTGCCCTTCGCTTCTTTTGCCAAGGGGTACAAAGCCGGGAAAGGCACACAAAGGACGATTTCCACGCCTTCCTTGGCTGCCCCTTTAAAGGAGGCGAAATAATCCAGTGCTTCATTCACGGTTTTATGCATTTTCCAGTTGCCTGCAATGATAGGTGTGCGCAAGTCAATCACCGCCTGTCGTTGAGCTCAATCACTCTCGAAAAAACACATCATGGAGTGTGGCGGTGGCATTCTTCTCTTCTTCATCAGAATGAACATCCCCCGCCACGTTCCATCTTTTGTTGCAAAGTAAAGCTTTCATCCCGCAGTCCTCAAATGGGGGTCTTAGCTTTCCCTTCTTTTGCCCGTGCTCCATACCGGACTGCTTATTTATCGTTCAACGCAGCAACGCCGGGAAGGATTTTCCCTTCCATCAGCTCCAGGGAAGCACCGCCGCCGGTGGATACGTGGTCTACCTTATCGGCAAGACCCGCTTTGCTGATCGCCGCAGCGGAATCTCCGCCGCCCACGATGGTGATGGCATCCGCTTCCGCCATGGCCTTGGCTACAGCAAAGGTCCCCTCTGCAAAACGGTCAAATTCAAAAACGCCCATCGGTCCGTTCCAGATCACCAGCTTGGAGTTCTTGATGACATCCGCAAACAGTTCGCGCGTCTTCGGTCCGGCATCCATCCCTTCCAAGTCTTCCGGGATCGCTTCGGCATCCACCACTTCGCTGCGTGCATCCGGCGCAAAGTCTGCGGCTGCCACCACATCAACCGGCAGCAACAGTTTGACACCTTTTTCTTCCGCTTTTTTCATGAACTCCTTGGCCAGATCGATTTTCTCTGGCTCCAGAAGCGATTTTCCGATCTCAAAGCCTTTGGCTTTCAGGAACGTGTAGGACAAACCACCGCCGATCAGCAGGTTGTCCACTTTGTCCAACAGGTTTTCAATCACGCCGATTTTATCTTTTACCTTGGCACCGCCGATAATGGCTGTAAACGGACGCTCCGGCGCTTCCAACGCTTTGCCCAGTGTGTCCAGCTCTTTCTGCATCAGGAAACCGGCCACTGCCGGCAAATACTCCGCAATCCCTGCAGTAGAAGCATGGGCACGGTGAGCCGCACCGAAGGCATCATTCACATACAGGTCGGCCAGTTTAGCAAAGGACTTGGCCAGTCCCGGATCATTTTTCTCCTCACCCGGGTAAAAGCGCACGTTTTCCAAAAGCAGTACGTCGCCGTCTTTCAGAGCGGCCACTTTTTGTTCCACCGCTTCGCCGACGGCTTCATCGGCTTTGGCTACCGGTTTGCCCAATAGTTCGCTCAGACGCTCCGCCACGGGAGTCAGCCGAAGCTCTTCCACTACTTCACCTTTGGGACGGCCCAGGTGGCTGGCGAGAATCACCTTGGCACCTTGTTCGGACAGGTATTGGATCGTCGGCAGAGCCGCGCGAATCCGTTTGTCATTAGTGATGTTGCCGTTTTCCAACGGGACATTGAAATCGACTCGGCAAAAGACCCGTTTACCGCGAACATCCACATCTTTGATCGACATTTTGTTCATGGATCGGTCCTCCTCGGCATGAGAAAGAGGAGAGAAACTCTCCTCTTTACTTTCCCCTTTATTCTAGACTTAGAGGCCTTTCTTGGCAATGAATTGGATCAAGTCAACCACACGGTTGGAGAAGCCCCATTCATTGTCGTACCAGGAGACCACTTTCACCATGTTGCCGTCTTGGATCATGGTGGACAGGGCATCCACATAAGAGGAGTGCGGGTCACCGTTGAAGTCTTTAGATACCAGCGGTTCTTCGGTGTAACCCAGCACGCCTTTCAGCTTGCCTTCGGCAGCTTGACGCAGGGCGGTGTTGATTTCATCCACCGTTACTTCTTTATCCAGCTCAGCTACAAAGTCCACTACGGACACGTTCGGGGTCGGCACGCGCATAGCAAAGCCGTTCAGCTTGCCTTCCAGCTCAGGCAGCACTTTGGACACAGCTTTGGCCGCACCCGTGGTGGTCGGGATGATGGATTCAGCGGCAGCACGGGCCCGGCGCATATCTTTGTGCGGCAGGTCGAGCAGCTGCTGGTCGTTGGTGTAGGAGTGCACAGTGGTCATCAGGCCGCGGCGCACGCCGAATTGCTCATGCAGCACTTTAGCCACCGGAGCCAAGCAGTTGGTGGTGCAGGAAGCGTTGGAGATCACGTGATGGGAAGCCGGGTCATAGCTTTCATGGTTCACACCCATCACAACAGTCAGGTCTTCGTTTGTAGCCGGTGCGGAGATGATTACTTTTTTGGCGCCGGCTTGGCGATGTTTTTCAGCGTCTTCTTTTTTGGTGAAACGACCGGTGGATTCTACTACCACGTCAATGCCGAGGTCGCCCCAGGGCAGTTGAGCCGGATCGCGCTCAGCCAGCACTCGGATTTCTTTGCCGTTGACGGACAAACCATTGGCGGTTGCTTTCACTTCTGCATCCAGTTTGCCGTGCACGGAGTCGTATTTCAGCAGGTGTGCCAGCGTGTTGGCATCGGTCAGGTCGTTAATGGCGACGACATCCACTTCCGGGTTGTTCATCGCAATGCGGAAAACTGCGCGTCCAATCCGTCCAAAACCGTTAATCGCTACTTTGGTTGCCATAAGTATAACCTCCAGATCATGAAGTTCATGGTGTGTTGGCTGTTGCCAGATCGAGCAGGATGGTACGGGCTGCTGCTTCATCCGTAATCAGGATATCCGGGCGGGCGACGGGTCCGACCGCCGCCACTGCTTTGGCTTTACTGGAGCCTCCCGCCACAGCAATGATGGTCTCAACCGACTGAAGATCCTCTAGACTCAGCCCGATACTGTGTCCGCGGTGGACGATTTCCCCTTCAGCATTAAAATAGTATCCAAAAGCTTCCCCCACCGCTCCCTTCTCCTTCAACTTTTCCAACAAGTCGGGAGAGGATTTGCGCCGTTTGGCCATGGTTTGGGCATCACCCACACCATGCACCACGATGCGGGCGGACCGCAGGATTTCCAACATCTCTTGGATGTGGGGCTCCCTGATCAGCGTGTGATAGGCTTCGTCACTCAACTGATCCGGGACGTGCATCAGCCGGTACTTTCCTCCTGATTTTTGCGCCATAAGAGAAGCGATATAGTTGGCTTCCAACTCCACCGTCTCCCCCAACCCCCCGCGGGCAGGGACAAACGTCGTTTCCCGCAGGCCCGCAGTGGCGGTCATCATCTGAGCTACAGATGCCACTGTAGTACCTCCGGCGACAGCCACCACCTGGCGGGGATGGGCTAATTGCTTCAATAAACGGGCTCCTGCTTTTCCCATTTCTTTTTTTACCCAATCGGAGCGGTCTGAATCCCCTGGAACCACAATCACTTTTTGCAAATTCAACATCCGGGCCAGCTGTTTTTCCAGATCGGTAAACCCGAACAACTCCTTGATCAAGGGTTCCATATCCGCCACCAGGGTATCCCCTTGCATGGTTAAGCTCATCCCTACCGGGTCGGTCCGAACCAACCCCTGTTCCTTGAGGAAATCCACTTCCCCCCGCAAAATGCGTTCCGTGGTCCCCAAAGCCGAGGCTAAGCTCCGCCGCCCTACCGGCTGCATCAGTTGGAGGTGACGCAAAATTTCATACCGCTTGCGCATCACATCCAATAAATCCGGCAACAACTGTTTCTGTAAGTCCAATATCGGTTTCATGGTTTCCTCCGGGACAAATTATGTCCCATGTAGCAAAATCCGTCCCGCAACGGTGAAAAAAAAAGAAGAAGGTTGAATCACCATGATCATAGCGGATAACCTTGATTTTGGCAAGGGGCAACTATCCATGCAGACTGCCCTCATTCAACCCGAGACTATACGCTTTTCACTTGTATTCAACCGCCCGCTCCAGATTTTGCCGTGCGAAATTTTTACGATCTCTTTACACAGGATAGGTTTCCACACAACCGTTTCGGTTAAACGGAAAAATCCGAGACAGAGCAAGAAACTCTGCCACAACTAGGATGATTCGACTCTTTTGCCCGTCGCCCCTCCTCCGGAGCTGAGTTCATCCGGTTCGCTCACAAATACAGCGCGACTGAGGACCGATCGATGCCCTGTGGGTATAAAGCGCACCCATAAGGCACGCGTCGCTCCCTAGTCGCTTTGCTTACAGGTCATATGGTTTCGATTTCTCGCTTACCACTGAGTTCCGTTAAAAGCCGCTGCTTAAGCAAAAGGCTTCAGCTTATTTCAATCGCCTTCCTGCACGCTCTTCTGCCAGCGTTAAAGGGAACAACCCGTCACCGGTAACTGTAACTGATAGCATACCTGCTTTACTCCTCATACCGTTTACGCACCTTGGAAGCGGCGATCCCCAATTCCTCCCGGTACTTGGCCACGGTTCGGCGGGAGATCTTCACCCCTTCCTCCTTCAAACGGTTCGCGATCATCTGATCGGAAAGAGGACGACATTTATCTTCCTCTGCAACCATTTTGGCAATACGTTCCTTGACGCTCCGTGCAGACGTATTGCCTCCGGCTTGTGTGGACACCCCGGAGGGGAAGAAGAAACGGTAAGGGAACAGTCCCCGCGGTGTTTGCAAATATTTATGCTGGGTCGCCCGACTCACCGTGGATTCGTGCAGATCCAGGGATTCCGCCACCTGTTTCAGCGTAAGCGGTTTGAGATGAGAAGTGCCGTGCTCAAAGAAGGGCCGCTGTTCCTGTAGAATTGCCTCGGTTACCCGGTACAGCGTCTGCTTGCGCTGTTCGATGCTTTTCATCAGCCACAGGGCAGACTGCATCCGATCCTTGATATAACCGGCTGCCTGTCGTGCGTTTTCATCCTGGCGACGCAAGATGGATTCATAATGCCGGCTGATGCCCAGGCGCGGGATATATCCGTCATTGACCAAAATGACGAAGTCCTCGTTGACCCACTCCACTGTTACATCCGGCACGACATAGCGAGGATTTTCACCGCTGTACAAAAGACCCGGGCGAGGATTGAGCCTTTTGATACGATCCAGCGACTGCTGCACCTCTGCCACGCTGACATCCAGTTTTCGAGCGACTTTTTTCAACCGCCCTTCCGCTACATCGGTCAAACAACTTTCCACCAGCCGCAAGGCCAATTCGTCCGGTTCGTCCTCCCTGGACAATTGGATCCGAAGGCATTCGGACAAGGAGCGGGCCCCGACACCGGCGGGATCCAACGAATGAACCAGGTGAAAGCACTGTTCCAGTTCCTCTCGACCCAATTGGAACCGCTTACATATTTGGTCGGACTTCACTGTTACATACCCGTGTTCATCCAAGTTCCCAATGATATATGAACAGACTTCCCGTGTTCGGCTATCCAAATCAAGCAGACGCAGTTGGGCTTCCAGCACCTCCCCCAAGGATTCCGTCGAGGTCGCCAGCCGCTCCACTGGGTTGTCTTTCTCTTCTCCCTTCCCTACGGACGTACCGTTCCACTGATAATCCCTGAGATAGCGGGTCCAATCCAACATATTTTCCTCCACAGAGGATACAGGAGAATCTGTTTTGGTGTCAGCCCCGGACTCTTCCATTTCCAACACCGGATTTTCCATCACCTGTTCCTGAATATACTGTAACAGGTCTGTTGCGGAGTATTGCAGAATCTCAATCGCCTGACGCAATTCGGGAGTCATCACTAGTTTCATTCGCTGTTCCTGCATCAGGCCGTAGCCCATCGATAGAGCCATGATTTATCACCTCCGCGATGTTCACAGTATATGTTCCTCCTGCATCGATTGATGTGCATTTATCGCCTATGCAAGAGGGTTAAATCGGCATGAATGTGGGAAAACAAGTGATATACATACCGACACCATTGTATCATAAAGACAGGAATTCTGTTCCGTACTGTACCGGAATTCCAGTAAAATTCCATACGATCCCGGTTGCTGTAAACGGGCGGGTGCACAATAATCCGACAAGATCGAATTCGACAAAACCCTTGCCTTTTTGATTCGTCTTCGCTATAATAATTTTTGTCGCGATCAACGATATGGATTATGCGCCTATAGCTCAGGGGATAGAGCACTGGTCTCCGGAACCAGGTGCCCAGGTTCGAATCCTGGTAGGCGCACCACAACAGCAGCCGCTTCGGCTGCTATTTTTTGTTTTTCTGCACATTTCGTTTGATCAAACTTGACCTTTTGGGTTATGATGGAATCGAAGCACGATCCATCCGATGAGGAGGAACAAGGATGAATCTGATCCCTTACGTCGTCGAACAGACGAATCGCGGTGAACGCTCCTACGATATCTACTCCCGCTTGTTAAAAGACCGTATTATTTTCTTGGGCAGTGAGATCAACGATGCAGTAGCCAACACGGTCGTGGCTCAGATTTTGTTTTTGTCCGCTGAAGACCCGGACAAAGACATTCAACTGTACATCAACTCCCCCGGCGGATCCATCTCTGCCGGCTTCGCCATCTATGACACGATGCAGCATGCCAAATGCGACATCCAGACGATCTGTATCGGTATGGCCGCATCCATGGGAGCTTTTCTGCTCTCTTCCGGTACTCCCGGGAAGCGTCTGGCTCTGCCCAACAGCGAAGTGATGATTCACCAACCGCTGGGCGGTGCACAAGGCCAAGCAACCGACATCGAAATCAGCGCCAAACGGATTCTGCGGATGCGGGATAAGTTGAACAAAATCCTCTCCGAGCAAACAGGTCAACCGCTGGAAAAAATCCAGCAGGACACCGACCGCGATTTCTTCATGACTGCAGAGGAAGCCAAGGACTACGGGCTGATCGACAAGATTATCACCGTTCCGCCGAAAAAGGCATAATGAACGCAATGCAAAACCACCGCTTTCCAACGAAGGCGGTGGTTTATTTTATGGAAGCATCAAAAAAACGTCGGGATCCAGATCACCGAAGCAGTTACCAATAGGGCCACCGTCACAACTCCAATCGCCAAGGGCACGGCATAATCTTCCGGGGGCTCGGCTGAAGACAAAGAGACGGCCAGCTCACGGGTTTTTGGTGTGTTCATTAGCTTTTGCTTTTCCATTCCACACTCTCCCCTTTCATCAAAATGACCTTCCAACCGACGACAAGAAGCGAAATGTTCTCTCTTTGTTCACAAAGCAACGGATCACGAAACTGGTTTACCGTTTATAATTAGTGTGGGTAAATCTAACTTCCGTCTCCTAATAAATAAACAGCCCGACATTCAAATTCCGATGTCTTATTCATGTATTCGCTTTCAAAATAGACGGAAAATAAATGCCCCAAAGCTTTGCATCCTTTGAATCTCTTGCCCACCCAAAAATAAGAAGAAAGTCGTAATCCTTGTTCGGAAATAGTACTAATGTATTCTACACTTTATGTTCAAATTCCTTTTCTCTCCCCAACATTTGTCCGAGGAGTATGCTGAATGAAGCGATCGGATCGGCAAGAACGCATCCTTTTTTGGGTAATAATGGTCGTTGCTGCCATTTTATTTTTGGCGGTACTAGGCCGGTTTTTCCGTTAAACTTCCAAGGAAGCCCAGGTATTGCCAATGGCTTGGCACATTTACACAAACTACATTGCCACCATGACCGTCATTGTGGTAATCTGAGCTCGAGTGAGGGATGGGCGACCACAAGGAGGATCGAGGAAGTTGAGATCTGCCGCACTCGCAGTGTTGATGTGCCTGTTTGTATTCACGGTGGCACCGATCGCCCATGCCGAAACCACTGACACCATCACTCAAACGACAGACAAAGTATCTGAAACAACGGACAAAGCATTACCCACGGAAAAACTCCAGGAACCCCAACTGCAAGGTGAATACTTTACCAAAGGCGGCAAGCACTACGTCCAAGTGAAGATGAATCCGTCCAAAAGTCCCCGGGGAACCTGGATCATCACCCTCAACGGAAGCGATGAGCAAGCCTCTCCTGAAAATGCCCAATTGAATCAATTCACAGCCAAATATGACGATTTGGTTCCCGGGCGCAATTATCAACTGATCGCCGTATTCTACGGAAAAGACGGAGAACGTGCGGTGGATGTGAACACCTGTTACAATTTCACCGCCAAAAAGCCGACGCAAGGAATGGACAACCGTGTTCCGCTTCAGGATTGTGGAATTGCCTCCAAAGCCAAGGAACTGAAAAAACAGGCTCTGGATACTGTAAACGGTGACAAAAGCGACGGCGGAAAAATCCTGAACGGCGGTGAAAAGGGAACCGCTCCCTCCGGCACCGAAGAGTCCGGCTCTTTCTTCCATTTCAACAGCGGCAAACAGGAAGGCGGACCGATGCCGGATACGGCTGCTCCCTCCCCGGTTTGGATGTCACTGGGAGCACAAATGCTTCTGGTGGGAGCAGCATTGTTGGGCTTCCGGCCTCAATCACGCACCGAGGATGAGTGATTCTGTTTTACCAACATCGAAGGAAGCAATCCCGGCATGCAGCGGCGGACACCGTGTTCCGGCTGTTTTCGCACCGATTTCATGTTGGATTCGTTTATTATTGCAACTTCTACGCAACAATCGACACCGTTACCGGAACGATGATAAACCCAAGCCCACCCATCACTCCCGAAAGACAGGCTTTATGCCTGTCTTTTCCGGTTTTTTGGGTAGCTTAATGGTGAAGGAGGATGAAATCATGATTCGAATGTTGGCTGTAGATCAACAAGGACAGATTCGAGAGGGCGGTCCTCTGGAACAGTTGGACCTGTCCGATTACCGTTGGTATTGGGTGGATTTTAACCAACCGACCAAAGAAGAAGCCCCCTTGTTGGAGACATATTTTCATTTTCACCCACTGGCGATCGAAGACTGCCTCAATTTTTTGCAGCGTCCCAAATTGGATCATTATACGGATTACGCCTTTTTGGTGCTACATGCTCTCGATCATCGATTGCAACCAAAGGAAGTAAACTTGTTTGTCGGGGATCGTTTCGTGGTTTCCTTTCACAAGTCAGAAGTTCGGGAGTTAGACCAAGCGTTTGAGCGTTTAGCCCAGGATCCCCGTGCAGCAGACGGCGATGCGAATCGCGTCGCTCATCATATCATAGACCAATTGGTGGACGGCTACTTTCCCCTTGTCTCTGACCTGGAAGATCAGCTCAGCCAGATCGATGACCTGCCGCCGGGAACCTCCAGCCCCAACCTAATGAACCACCTGTTTCAGTTGCGGGGACAGTTGCTGAAATTGCACCACACGGTCATATCGATGCGGGATCTGTCCTACCGGATTCTTCAGTCGGAACGTTTCAACCAAAACAAAGAAAACAAGGCGTACTACAAGGATATTTACGATCACTTGGAGAAATTGGCCCACATATTGCAGATGAATCGGGAAATCACCGCCGACATCCGCGACAGCTACCTTTCGGTCAACTCTTACCGAATGAACGCCATCATGATGACCCTGACGATGATTACCACGATCTTTATGCCGCTGAGTTTGATCGCCGGTATCTACGGCATGAACTTTCAATACATGCCGGAGCTTCATTGGCGGTATGGTTATTTTGCCGTGCTAGGAATCATGGCCTTCATTGGTACGGCCATGTTTGCATGGTTTAAGCATAAGGGTTGGTTTGACGGGCGTTAACGGGCTTTAAAAAGATCGGACACAGCAGGATTTTATATCCAGATGTCCAAATCTTTATACGATCCGGTTCTCAACCGAGTCAACGATAACAAGGGGGTGGACGGATGAACAAAGTCGCGGGTTGGGTTGCAGCGGCCGTTTTGGCCGTATCCGTCTTCATGGGCGGAGCGGTGCCCGTCGTTAAGGCAGCACCTCAAAAAACGTACCTCATCAACTTCAAAGGAGACTATCTGCCGAGCAATGCCCGATCACTCGTGGAAAAAGCGAACGGCAAAGTTCTCAAGGCCGATGAAGCCCTGGGCTACATCGAAGCTGCTTCCGGTGACACCCGTTTCTTGGAGAATATCCGCCAAGAGACGGAAGTGGCCAACGCCAATGAAGAGCTGGTGCTTTATCAGAAAGGGACGATCGCCAAAGAACCCCTTGAAGGGAATACGGAACACCCGTTGTATGAGCAATATCAGTGGGATATCAAGCAAGTGACCCAAGACGGACAAAGTTATCAGCTCCCCGGCGGCAAAGGCAGCAAAAATGTGGTCGTAGCCGTCATCGATACAGGAATCGACATGGAACACCCGGATTTAAAGGCGAACATCGTGGAAGCCAAATCCTTTGTGCCGGGTGAATCCCCACAGGATGTGGAAGGCCACGGCAGCCATGTGGCAGGCTCCATCGCAGCCAACGGGAACGTGCTAGGCATCGGTCCCGAATTGGGAATCGCCAGCCTCAAGGTGTTCCCTAAGGATGGCGGCGCCCCCACTTCGTGGATCGTGGATGCCATTCGATACGCTGCAGACCAAGATTACGATGTCATCAATATGAGTCTCGGTGACTATCTGTTCCTACAAGACCCCAACCGGGATACTTCTGACATCACCGCCGATATCAATCTGTTCAAAAAGGCCATCGCCTATGCCCACAATAAAGGGGTGACTATTGTGGGCTCTGCTGGAAACGCCAATGCCGACATCTCCAAACCCGGACAGCTAAGCCGGTATCTTTTCGATGAAAACGGCGCAACCAAACGGGACCCCGCCAGCAACCTGCTGATTCGGGTGGCGGCCGGCAATAAAAGCAAGCAGCGCACCTTCTACTCCAACTACGGCAATGGGAAGATCGATGTGATGGCTCCGGGCGGTGACCTCGGCCCCCATTACGATCCGATCACCAAAACCGGACGGGATCCCAGCTATTTGTGCCTGAGTACTGTACCAGTGGTGGATCAGCAAGGAAACGTGATCGGACATGGTTACGCCCGCTATGCCGGCACATCAATGGCGGCACCCAAAGTGGCCGGCGTCGCTGGAGTGATCATCGCCAAGCACGGTAAAAACCAGCTCAGCCCGTCCCAAGTAAAGTCCATCATTCAGCAGTCTTCCGAGGACATCTACAAAACCGGTTATGATGCAGAATCCGGTTTTGGCTATGTGAATGCCGTCAGTGCATTGCGTCATCGCTAAAAGGAAGTCCCCTATTCCACCCATCATCCAACAAGCCCGCCTATCGGCGGGCTCCCGTTGTTTATGACATCGGCGGGGGAATCAGCCCTACCGGCTGGGATGGCTCCAACGGCCCGAACGGTCCGATCGGACTTCCGGGTTCCCCCGTCCCCCCAAAGATCACCACTCGTCAATGAGCCCTCCCACACCGCCAAACGGTTCGCCAGTTTCGCTGAAGAAATCCATCCCCCTTTCCCCCGTCGAATATTGCGGAGCAAAAAAAGGCGTTCCCGGCAGCCCGACGGGAGGCTGAATGTTCCCTGCTCCGCCATAGAGTCCCCATCCGGGAATCCAGTATGGGGCTTCGAAAAATTGTTGCACTCCTCGCCAGAGAAGCGGTGTATTCCACCCCCCGTTAAAAGGAACCAAAGGCCAGCCTATTTTACGGATTGTCCGCCACATAAACCATTCATCTAGTATATTCGAGGTAGCAAGTCGCTTTCGATTGTACGAATCCAACCCCCGACTCATAATCGCCTCATCCCCTTTTTCCTTTTCTCCCGCTACGGATCACCATATGCCCGGCACATTCCATCTTATTGCCCATACGGATGAAAAGTGACCATCCCGTTCTCTCTACGAACCCCTCATCCTTTTTTCCTCATTTTACTATTAATTTCACCTAAGTATTGCCAAAACCATCGAGGCCATGTTACAATAAATCCGCCAATTTCATTTTTTTCTAACGGATTTGTTTAGGCACCTTTGCTGGGTGTCGCTTTTTTTTTTGCGGAAAAAACAGCCGCCCTGACTTGCAGGGCGGCTCGGTTTTAACCGCTCAAAATTCGGCGGAGGCGGCGGGCATGCTCCGGCGTATCGCTTACGATCAGCCGATCGCCCAGTTGTACTACAGTATCTCCATGAGGAACGATCACCTCATTCTCCCGCAAAACCCGAAGCACCAAAGAATCTCCCAGGATGTTGAGATCCCGCAGACGACGGTCGTGATAGCGATCATTGAGCATGGGAATCTCTTGTAAATGTCCTTCAGTGGTTACCAGGTTAATCACGGAAGGATACTCAATCATCGCCTTTACCAAAGTCATGTTGGAGAAAAAGGTGGATACCACTTGAATCCGACTGTCTTCCGGCAGCGCCGGTTTCTCTTCGACCCGTGCGATAATTTGGTTGACCCCTTGCTCTTCCGCTTTTTTGGCGATGTCAAAGTTGCGTTCGTCGTCATTGGTGAAAGCAACTACGATATCCTTGGTAAATACCTCATGACGTTCCAATACAGCCAACTCGTTGGATTCCAATTCCACCACATCGTAAGGACGCTGGTTTACCGGTTCCAGGTTGCTTTTGTCGGATCCGAACAGGTAAACATCATACCCGTCGTGATGCAAATCGTGAGCCAGCTTCAACGTGATCGCATTGAAGCCGACCAAGGCCACACTGGATACAGTATCTTTCTCGCGATCCGGTACCAAGCGCTGAAAGATCACCGGCGATATCAGCACGGTTACGACAGCAGCCAACACCAAAGCGGTATTGGTGGTATTGCTGATAATCCCCATATCCATCCCCACCGCTGATGCGGCAATCACCAAGCTCAACGTGGACCCGAGGATGGTGACGGAACCGATGGACTCATTCCTGTCGAAATACCGGCGGAATACCGGCCACACCGGCACCTTCGACAAAAAAAAGGCGAACAGCATGACGGGAAAGAGTACCAAAGCCAGAGGATCTTTCAACAAGCCGATCAGATCCAGCTTCGCACCTACCATTACAAAGAAAATCGGGATCAGAAAACCGAAACCAAAAGCATTCAATTGCCGTACAAACTCTCTTTTCGGCGACAACAATGAGACGATCACGCCGGCCAGGAATGCACCCAGGATATTTTCCGCTCCCACCCCTTCCGAAAGGGCGACAAAAAAAAGGATCAAGGCGAAGACACCACGGGTGGAGATAGAGATCGTCTCCTTTTGGATTTTCTCAGCCAACTTACGGGGCTTCATTATCTGGATCAGGCGATAAACAACGAAAAACACGACAAAGAACAGCAACAACAAAAGCGTGCTCATGACACCTTCGGAAGACTTCTTAAAAGCGACATACACCGCAAGCAGGATCATGGTAATAAAGTCGGCAATCACTGCGGTCAATAGAATGGATTGCCCCAGCGGTACCTCCAAAAGGCCTTTATCTTTTAAGACCGGCAGCGTGACACTTACCGAAATCGTTGAGATGATCAATGTCATAAAGAACGCATCTTCCACGATCCCAAACAGACTGAATACCCAGGCCAGCAAAAAAGACAAAACAAAGATACCGCCGAACCCCAACAGGCTGATTGTCAGCGGGTTGGCCGACCCTTTTTGATTGCGGCTTTTTTGTATCAGTTCAAAGTCCACTTCCAAACCGGTTAAAAACATCAGATAGATAATCCCGAGCATCGATAACAGTTCCAACAGTTGATCCTGTTGGATGATTTGCAAACCGCTCTTTCCCAGCACCAAGCCGGCGGCAATCTCCGCCACCACAACGGGAATGGCGTTCCACCGCAAGCGGTGCAGCGCGATGGGAATAACAAAAGCGACGATCACGACGATCATCAGTGATAAAACAGAATGATGTTCCATGTTAAATCCCCCACGACTGATTGATGTTGGATCTGTATTCTCCATAAAAGGCTGTATTCAGTCATGCGATTCATTCATCGCACGCTATGAGTATTGCCCCAGTATAACGGATTTAACTATTTATCGTCATCCGAAAAAAGTAACAGCCGCTGCCATAAGGCAACGGCTGAAGCGGTGTATTCGTTTCAGGATATTTCTTCTTTGCTGACGATGGCAGCCAACGCTTCCACCGCTTCTTCCGCATCAGGGCCTTCCGCGGAAATGACGATTTCCGTTCCGGAAGAGACGGCCAGGCTCATAATGCCCATGATGCTCTTGGCGTTCACTTTTTTGTTTTCTTTGGAGACGAACACTTCCGCAGCAAACTTATTGGCTTCCTGTACAAACATCGCGGCGGGACGGGCGTGAAGCCCGGCTTTCAATTGGACAGTTACTCGTTTTTCAGCCATCTCAAATCCCTCCCAGGGTTTTACTGATATCAAACGTCCGCATGTTTTAGGGGGCAGACGTACTTTTCAACTTGTTCGCGATTTCATCCAGTTTACGCAAACGGTGGTTGACGGCAGATTTGCTCACCTCGCCGCCCGGGAGCAGCTGCCCTAGTTCCGTCAATGAGACATCCGGATAACGAAGACGAGTTTCCGCCACTTCCCGCAAGCGTTCGGGCAATTGATCCAGTCCCAGCTCCCGGTCGATCAGCCGGATATTCTCCACTTGGCGCATGGCTGCTTGAATCGTCTTGTTCAAGTTGGCTGTTTCACAGTTAACCAAACGGTTGACGGAGTTACGCATATCTTTCATGATGCGTACGTCCTCAAATTTGAAAAGGGTCTGGTGAGCCCCGATGATATTGAGGAACTCGCCGATTTTATCCCCTTCCTTGAGATAGACGACAAAGCCTTTTTTCCGCTCAATCCATTTGGCGTTCAAATGATAGTGGTTCAAAAGTTGCCGAAGTGCTTCGCTGTGATCCTCGTAAGTAGAGACGATTTCCAAGTGGTAGGAAGCACTGTCCGGATTGTTGACAGATCCTCCCGCTAAAAAAGCTCCCCTTAGGTATGCTCGACGGCAACACTCATTTTCTCGGAAAGGCCGGGCAATTCCGGGGATCCGTTCCAGCCCGTCCCCCAAAATATGCAAATCCCGTAAAATCGCTTCCGCCTGGGTCCTGAGGCGTACCACATACGCGTTGTTTTTTTTCAGCCGCACCTTTTTCCGTACCATCACTTCCGGTTGCAGATCGTACAACTGCTTGATCAAAGAAAAGGTTCGGCGTGCAATCGCATTGTTCTCCGTGGTTACGTCCAGGCTCAACGGGCCGCTGTTAATCTGGATCGATCCGTTCATACGGACCAATGCAGACAACTCCGCCCGCTGACAACAGGCAGGCCCTTCGATCCGCGTCAGTTCATGCTTGGTGGCGGAGGCAAAGGACATATGACATCACTTCCCTCATCCGCTTTGACGGCGACGCTTCCGCCCCTGAACCAACTGAACGATCAGCCGGCTCAGCTTGGCGGCATCGTGGCGCAGTACGGTTCGGAACTGCAGCAAATTGGCAGCAACGACTTCACAACCGTACCTCCGCAAGCGTTCAATGTCCGGCAATACCGGTTCCGCTCCTTCTTCCGCATACTTCTGTTGTACGGTAGGAGTGGGCAGTTCATTATTAACGATAACTGCATCGAAGAAACGGGGGCCGATATGCCGGTGGACAGCTTCCACATGATCCGCTGCCGTATACCCGTCCGTTTCTCCCGGTTGGGTCATCACATTGCACACATAAATCTTTAAGGCGGCAGATGCACGAACCGCGTCCGCCATCCCTTTCACCAACAGATTGGGCAAGATGCTGGTATACAAACTCCCTGGACCCAAAACGATCCCGTCGGCTTCGGCAATGGCCGCCAGCGCCTCATCCAGCGCTTTCGGCTCCGGGGTTTGTAAAAACACCCGGCGAATGCGCTTTCCTGATTTGGGAATGCTGGATTCCCCCTGCACAATGGTGCCGTCGCACATTTCCGCGCTGAGTACCACTTCGTTTTCACTGGCGGGGAGAACCCTTCCGCGAACGGCCAGCACCCGGCTCATCTCTTGAATAGCATGGTTAAAATCACCGGTAATATCCTTTAAAGCTGCAATCATCAAGTTCCCGAGGTTGTGGCCGGCTAATCCATCTCCGTTTTCAAACCGGTACTGAAATACCTTTTCCAGCAGAGGTTCTGTATCCGCCAAGGCGATGAGCACGTTACGAACATCTCCCGGAGGCGGCATTTGCAGGTCGCTTCGGAGTCGTCCAGAACTGCCTCCGTCATCGGCTACTGTCACGATCGCCGTAATATCCACAGGCAACTCCTTCAATCCCCGCAACATCACCGCCAAACCGGTCCCCCCCCCGATAACTACCAGGCGCGGGCGGCTATAACCTGCTACATCACTTTTTTTCATAGGTGACACCTCGTCGCTCTATCTGTTCTTCTCGATGTCTCGATGGGCCACGCGGGTTTGTTCTGTTTCCTGAAATTTTTGGTTCAAAAATTCGGCGATGGCAACGGAGCGGTGTTTGCCGCCTGTGCAGCCGATACCGACAACCAAATTGGTTTTCCCCTCCCGATGATAATGCGGGATCAGGAAGGAAAACAGATCCACCAATTTCTTCAAGAATTGCTTGGTCTCTGCCCATTTCATCACGTATTCATATACGTCCGCATCCTTGCCGGTGTGCGGCTTCAGTGACTCCACATAATGGGGGTTGGGCAGAAAACGTACATCGAAGACCAAATCGGCATCGATCGGCACCCCGTATTTAAACCCGAAGGATTGAAAGGTGATAGAGAGCCGGGACTGGTCTTCCTGACTGAACCGGGAAGCAATTTTTTCTTTAAGCTGCGCCGGTTTCAGCTGGCTGGTATCAATGATGTAATGAGCCCGCCCTTTAATCTCCTCCAGCAAACCCCGTTCGAGACGAATCCCGTCCAAAGGTGTCCCATCCGGCGAAAGAGGATGACGGCGGCGAGTTTCCTTGTACCGGCGAACTAGCGTCTGATCATTGGCATCCAAATATAATATTTGGTAATGAAAGCCATGGTTCTTTTCCAGCATACCCAAGGACTCAAACAACGCCGAGAAAAACTCCCGTCCCCGGAGATCGATCACAAGGGCCGCTTTCTGCAATTGGTTGCTGGACTGCTCCAACAACTCCGCCAGCTTGGGAAGCAATACAGGCGGAAGGTTGTCGATGCAGAAGAAGCCCAGATCCTCCAAACTTTGCATGGCCACAGTTTTCCCCGCGCCGGACATACCGGTGATGACAACAAGGTTGACTTTTTTGGAATCCATATCATCACCCGCTTCCTATTCCAACTTATTATATGATATTCTGCCTCATTTTTCTCTATCCGCCGTTAATCCAGCTGCACCGATGATTCCAGCATCATTACCCAGTTGGGCTGCCACAATCTCCACCCCTTTGGCCGAATGGGCGAGAGCGTGCTCGGCATAAGCCGCGCGAAGGGGATTAAACAGGGTCTCCCCTGCTTTGGAAACACCACCGCCGATAATAAACCGGGCAGGGTTATTCACAACAGACAAAATCGCCAACACACGCGCCAGCGCATCCGCCGCTTTGCGTACCACTTCCAAAGCAACAGCGTCTCCTCGCTCGGCAGCTGCGAATACATCTTTGGCTGTCAGCCGGCTGTCATGAATCAGCGGGGCCAGGCTTGTCTCCCTTCCGGCTGCCTCCGCTTCCCGGGCCAGGCGGACAATGCCTGTTGCCGAAGAAATGGTTTCCACACATCCCCGTTGTCCGCATCCACAAAGTGCACCGTTTTCCTCTACCCGGATGTGCCCGATTTCGCCGGCTAATCCGGAAACCCCGTGCACCAAACGGCCATGGGTTATCACGCCGCCGCCCACGCCGGTTCCCAGTGTAACACAGATGAGATCATCCAAGCCGGCACCCGCTCCGCTCCAAGCTTCGCCGAGAGCAGCGACGTTGGCATCATTGTCGATCGCCACGGGAATCTTCAACGCTGATTCCAGCCGCTCTTTAACGGGTACATTGGACCAAGGAACATTGGTCAGTTTCACGACAACACCGTTAGGGATATCCAAAAAACCCGGAAGACCGATACCGAGACCGCCTACTTGTTCCCACGGAGTACGGGTTACTTCTGCCAGTTCCCGGGAATAGGCGGCTATACGGCGCAGCCCCTGATCCGCCCCCTCTTCCGGCTGAGTGGGCTTTTCCATTTGATAAAGAAGCTGGCCGTCGGCATCGACGATCCCGAGTTTCATGCTGGTTCCACCTAAATCAATCCCGATGTATCGCTTATTCATCTCCGGCTCCCCTCTGTTGAAAACGATTCCTTATTACATTACGCTCTACCCGATTCTCTTCCACTCCGCTATGACTATACTGTATGTCATTGTCAACGTCAACTGGGAAGCGAACTGGAAACCGCCGGAGGATGCATAGATATATTTAACAACTCCTCCTTTTCGTTGTATTCCAACCGGCCGACAAATAAACCGGGAAGATAAAGCAAATGATCGAAAATCGCATGGTCCATCGGTGATGACGGAAGGGAAGAAACCGCTTCCAACGGATGCCACCCCAATTTCCCTTCCGCTGAAGAACTCAGCAAACTCCCCTCATACTTCCGGGCTTCAAAGGTAAACATCATCCATTCTTTGACCAGTTGTTCCCCGTTCTTTACGCACATGGTAAAGATGCCCCTAAGCTGCGGCTGGACCAAGGTCAGCCCCGTTTCCTCGCGAAACTCCCGAATCACCGCTTCCAGTACCGTCTCCAACGGCTCCATTTTTCCTCCGGGAGCCACCCACCACCCGCGCCGAGGTTTTTGCAAAAGCAACACATTGCCTTTGTTGTACAAGATACAGTTGGCTACTCGCTGCATGTATTTCACCTCTCTCAGCTGCCTTTCTATGTGAAAAGGCACAAAAAAGGCGGGCCGGTCAACCCGCCGATTCCGAATATTCTCGAAAGGAGGCTTTTTATTATACCGAATGGGTGAATGACAACCAATTCTTTCTGCAACTTTTTATCCTGCGCACCCGGAATATAACGTCAATATCCTGCATAGGTTATCCGTTTTGCTCGATCGTCAGCGTCTCAATAAACTCCTGTTGAAAGTATTCCGTTACTTTCTCCATCAGGATTTTGCGTGTCAATATCCCGATAAAACGACTTTCGGTATCGATCACCGGAATATAGGGCCGATCGATCAATACTTCAAAAGCAAACGAGAAGATGGAGTTGGGCAAAATCCCCGAGTGATTTTGGTTCATGGCATCCCGCACCCGGAACTGGGACAACTTCGCAAACTGAAAATCATCGCGGGTCAGCATGAAATCCAAAATGTTGGTTTTACTGATCACCCCTTCTACCCGTCCTTTCGGATCGATGACGGGGACGGATGCATATCCTTTTCGCGTCAACACCAGCAATGCTCTTTCCAACGTCCAGTCCAGTTCCACCGTGACAACCTTTTCTTTTGGAATGATCAGCGCCGAAATGTCATCGGAAAACAGTCGGGAATGATGATCTTGCTTCGGCATGGTGCTATCTTCTCCATTTGTTAAGATTTTGTTAAATAATGGAATGCCTTCCAGGTGTTATTGTAATTTTTGTCGTTGCTCTCGTCAAGGGGCGAATGCGGATCCATCCCACCCCAAGATTCACTATTATGTATAACGAGTTCGGATTATGATTAGTTACTTCGAACTACCCTTATTTGGTTACCCGGTAATATCCCCGGAGTAAACATAAAAAAATCCAGCTTGACGGCAAATTTTTTGGACACAAAAAAAGCCCCCTTTTCGACGTCACAGATGTCAAACCGTCCGCTTAAAAAACGATGACCGAGGCATGAGCGAAAGGAAATCATTGCATGCTCCCACGGGCTCAAGCACCCACGGGCACCACATCACGCCTGGGCCACTCTGTTCCAGGTCGCGCTATGGCCCTTGTTTGCCTCGGTCCCACATTTTTTTTGCTAATACGTCCTTCCAAAGTCGCTCTTGTAAGATGGGCTCTCTTCTTTCTTGAAGATAGACTTTTCCGCAGTCTCGGGAACTGTGCAAAAGAACCTCATGGTTACTCCGTCAGCTGTCGGAAAGAGTCAATCTGCTCTTGGGTTTTAGTCTCCTTGCTCTTCAGACGCCCGGTTTCTTGCCCATTTTGAAACACGAGAAAGGTGGGAACGCCTTTTACATCGTATTGCTCCGCCACATTGATCGTCGTCGACATCCAGCACACGCAAATGGAAAGGTTTGGCCGTATTTACCGTCCAAATCGGTTGAGAAGGCATCTACTTTTTTTTATAATCCACACATCAGCTGGCCACGAACTCCACTACATGGTTTCCTTCGGCAACTACCTCGTCAAAACCGCTTGCATCCAATCGCCTCAGATCGCTGAGTCAGCTTCATAGCACCCCGTCACTTTTTAATCACGCTCTCCAGCTCTCGGACATGGCGGCCTACTGTAGAAACCGCAACATCATGTTTACGCGCCACTATCGCTTGCGTGATGGATAGACCATGCATTTTGGCTACCACATACTCCAACGCGGCAGCCCAACCCTCCACTTTGCGCACTTGAGGCAAATCAGGGTGTTTACTGTTGAGAAATTCAGCCCAGACCACCTTGGCATCATTCAGGTGTGTATCCTCATACCGGCCTTGCATGCTTTGAAGGCAACACTCCAACACCCGCTGCCAGGTTTTCAGCCAAGCCGGGACTACTTTCGTTGTCTCGGCACGGAAGGTGACCTCCTGACCGCCCAGACGGGCTTTATACGGCTTGGGAGCACCCATGCGCTCCAAGACGAATAAAGCCGTCCGCTTCAGTTCGTCTTCTTCCTCCTCTTTGCAGATAAACTCCCGCAATGTCTTTTCTACTTCGTCGTCAAAAATCCACTGGAAGACCTGAAGCACTTGAAGCTTCGTCTCACGATCTCCGTGATGGAGGGCCCAGAAAAATGAAGAGCGCATCAATGGGTTTTCTTTAATTTGCTGGGGCAGCAGCTTGTTATTGGAGGTAAGCTGTAATAGCTGTTCCTCAAACGGAAGCTGATAGTGATAACTGATCGTTGGACGGGCCTTGCCAAAGCGGTGCGCCCACTGTTCCAACTGATTCAGATAAAAAACGGGAACTTCCGATTGCGGGTCCGCCTCTTGCGCCAACCGCCAGTATTTTTTCGCCTGGTTCAATCGGCCGGTGTTGCTCGCCGCCACGGCAACATAATGGTAGAGACTCGGCTCCGGGTTCGGCTCCAGGCGCAACAACCGGCAGAAGCACTGATAAGCTGTTTCGTGCTCCCCGAGTACCCCCATCGTAGTGCCCAGTTTGTACAGATGCTCCACATGCAAAGGAATCCACTGCTTCAACCGTTTGACCAGTCGATCCCGTGCAGCCAGTTCTCCCTGATGCTGGTACAGCACCGCCAGATTGCACCATGCATGGATGTTATCCGGCTCCTTGTCCAACACCTTTTGAATCATATCGTGAGCACTGGAAATGTCACCGGTATAATAATAGGCCAAGGCCAAATTGTTCATAGCGGCCATAAAATCCGGATGTTCCTCCGTCAGCTCTTTCAGCAGCTGAATAGCTTGCAAAAACTGCCCTTGTTCCATCAATACACGGGCTTCTTCATGTTTTTTCAGCCATCCGTGACGAGGAGAAAAACCGGGGCGACGGGGTTTTCGACCCAATTCCCAACCCAACATTTGCAACATCTCTTCCGCCTCGCGGGCAAATTCCCCGTCGGGTTCTTCCTCCAAGTATCGGATCAAATACTCTTCCGCCTGCTCAAACTCTTCCATGTTAGCGGCGTTATTTGCCATATAGAAATAGCACTCGTACAAATCCGGATCCACGTCTTGGAGCACGGTCTGCAAGACTTCATTGGACTCCTCGTAGTGCCCCATTTCCGACAGGATTCCGGCCAAGTTGCACTGATTCACCGGATTACCCGGCTCCTTCTCCACTGCCAGGCGAAAATATTTCAAAGCTTTTTCATAATGATGACGGTCCAAAGAACGAATGGCGCGCTCAAAAAAGAAGCCGGCATCCATGCGAAGCCGAACCACTTTTCGTTCTTTGGAACGGTTGTTTATACTCGCTTGTTGTTTTTTCATATACTTCCCCACCCTGTTCAGGGGTTCGAGGCCGAAGGCATAGTTTGCAAAAATTATACCATATATTATCGAAACGTTACATTCCTGCACGGAACAAGGTACTGATGGAGCCTCCTTTTTCTATCAGACGGATCGCTTTTCCCAACAGAGTGGCTACAGACAAAACGTGAAATTTTTGCGGCAATCGGTCAAGGTCCACCTGGATCGAATCCGTGATCACCACTTCCCGGATGCCTGGATGGTTCAGCTTGTCCACCGCATTCCCCGAAAAAACGGGATGGGTGGTACACACGAAGGCATCATCGGCTCCCTTTTCCAACAGCCCTTCAATCACACTGATGATCGTTCCTCCGGTATCGATAATATCTTCGATGACGATCGGGGTATGCCCTTCCACTTCCCCAACGATATGGGTAATGCTCGCCTCGTTGTGGGCGGGCCGCTTCTTCATCATGATCGCAAAAGGAGTATCCAGATAGGTAGCCAGCTTCTCCGCGGTCTTGGCCCGTCCGGCATCCGGAGATACCACGACGGGGTTCGGAAGGTTTTTCGCCTTCAAGTATTCGGTAAAGTAGTCCAGCGCGGTTAAATGATCCACCGGGATATTGAAAAATCCCTGAATGGCCGGTGCATGAAGATCGAGGGTAATCACCCGGTTCACTCCGACGGTTTGAAGCAGGTCAGCGACTACCTTGGCGGAAATCGGCTCCCGAGGGGCATCCTTTTTTTCCTGTCGTGCATATCCGAAGTAAGGGATGACGGCGTTGATGCTGCGGGCAGAAGCGCGGCGAGCCGCATCCACCATGAAGAGGAGCTCCATCAAATGTTCATTGACTGGATGGGACAGGGATTGAACGATATACACATCGGCGTTACGGATGCTTTCTTCATAATGAATATAAATCTCGCCGCTTTTGAACCGGCTGATCCGAACCTTCCCCGCAGTCACTCCCAAATAAGATGCGATACGATCGGTCAGGTCCGGATTGGACATGCCGGAAAACAGCATAAAGCCTTTGGAATTCATGAGATCCCTCCAACGGATGAATTCGTACCGCGTATCACTCTCGATGATCGGATATTCATTCCACAATTTCTTTTATTGTACGATTGCCGCCTCTCTATAGCAAGAAAAGGAGAAAGCTAGACTGTTGGTCGCGGGCTTTGATTTCAACTCTACCGTCACATTGACGGACTTGCGAGAGGCATCACACCCTCCCAGCGCCTTATATCCTAATAGCTAAAGCCGAGGGTTTAACAGCCTATCGATAAAAAACCTCTCTACAGAAGATTTCTTTTCCCCTTTACACTTTAAACCCCTGCTCTTCATCAGCAGGGGTTTGAACTCGCAATGGATCGATTATTTTCCATGACGGCCATCCAGTTCGGCCAATACCCGGTCCAGCGGCAACCGGGATTCACGAAGCAGGACCAACAGGTGAAACAGAAGGTCTGCCGTCTCATAGGTCAACTCTTCATGGGAACGGTTTTTGGCGGCAATGATCACTTCTGCCGCTTCCTCTCCCACCTTTTTCAAAATTTTATCCAGCCCCTGGTCAAAGAGATACGTCGTGTAGGAGCCTTCCGGCCGCTTCGCCTCCCGTTCCGCGATCAGGGATTCCAACTGTCGGATGATGGTAAAGGGATCTTCACCGGCCCTTTCTCCTTCTTCACCCGCATGGTAATGAAAACAGGTGTATTCTCCCGTGTGGCAGGCCGGACCTTTGGGCTGCACCTGTACCAACACCGCATCCCGGTCACAGTCGAGAGCGATGGAGACCACTTTTTGCGTGTTGCCGGAAGTGGCTCCCTTATGCCACAGCTCCTGGCGGGAGCGGCTCCAAAACCAGGTTTCCCCTGTTTCGAGGGTTTTCTGGAGGGATTCTTCATTCATATAGGCCAGGGTGAGCACCTCTTTGCTCACCGCATCCTGCACGATCGCCGGAACCAATCCCTTATCGTCAAAGGTTACTTCTGCCGGGTCGATGCGGATTTCCATCGGACATGCACCCCCTGATCATACAAAAATTGCTTCACTTCTTCCACGGGAACCTCCCGATAGTGAAAAATGGAGGCGGCCAATGCCGCTTCCGCCGGCGTCTGGGTGAACACGTCCAGGAAATGCTCCGCAGCACCGGCTCCCCCGGAAGCAATCACCGGCACACGCACTTGGGAAGCGACGCGGCGGGTCAGCTCCAGATCAAAGCCGTTCTTTTGTCCGTCCTGATCCATACTGGTCAGTAGGATCTCTCCGGCTCCCAGCTCCACCGCCCGCTTCGCCCAATCGACGGCCTTCCAATCGGTCCGTTTGCGGCCGCCATGGGTATAGACGAACCACTCTTTTTCCTCTTCATCAAAGCGGGCATCGATCGCCACCACGATACACTGACTGCCGAAGCGGCGGGCACCTGCTTCCACCAGCTCCGGTTGACGGATAGCCGAAGTGTTAATAGAAACTTTGTCCGCTCCGGCCCGCAGGAGAGCAAACATATCCTCCACCGAACCGATACCCCCGCCTACTGTAAAGGGAATGGTCAGGGTGCCGGCAGCTTCCCGCACCACTTCTACCATGGTTTTCCGTCCCTCGACAGAAGCGGAGATGTCCAGAAAAACCAGCTCGTCCGCACCGGCTTGGTCATAAACGGAAGCCAGCTCCACCGGGTCGCCCGCATCCCGCAGATTGACAAAGGAAACCCCTTTGACGACTCGGCCGTCTTTCACATCGAGACAGGGAATAATCCGCTTGGTAATCATGATGCGCTTCCCTCCTTCAGCGTACGGAGGGCCTCCGCCAGATCCACATCACCGGTGTACAGGGCCTTTCCGACGATCGCCCCGCTAACCCCTTCTTCCCGATGCTTGGCCAGCTCCACCAAGTTGTGGATATTGCGGACGCCCCCGGAAGCGATCACTTCTTTTCCGCACGCCCGGGCCAAGGAACGGACAGCCGGTATATTGGGGCCAGTCAGTGTGCCATCGCGGGAAATATCCGTAAAAATAAAGGTTTCCGCGCCATAGCGAACCATTTCTTTGGCTAGGTTCTCCGCCAACACTTCGGACACATCCAGCCAACCATGGGTCGCCACCCGGCCGTCCCGGGCATCCAGTCCCAGGGCGATGCGGTCGCCGTATTGAGCCAGCGCCTGCTTGACAAAGTCCGGATCATCGATGGCGGCAGAGCCGATTACCACACGGCTCACACCCAGTTCCAGCAAAGCTTTCAGCCGTTCCATATTACGGACGCCGCCCCCTACCTGCACGGGCACGTCCAGCGCAACCGCAATCTCTTTGATCACAGGCAAGTTGACCGGCTCTCCAGTTTTGGCCGCATCCAGGTCCACCACGTGCAGCCACTCGGCTCCCGCCGTCACCCAGCGCCGGGCCGCTTCGACCGGGTCACCGTATACCGTTTCCGCGTCGTAATCTCCCTGGAACAATCGGACACACTGTCCTCCCCGGAGATCAATCGCCGGATAAAGGGTGAAACTCATTTGCAGCCCACCTTTCCTTTACAAAGTTGCGCAAACCGCTCCAACAACTGTACGCCCACTTCCCCGCTCTTCTCGGGGTGGAACTGCATGCCGTACAAGTTGTTGTGGCCGACAATGGCCGTTACCGGCTGATGATAATCGGTCACCGCCAGTACATCCTCCCGGTTGTCCGCCTGTACATGATAGGAATGGACGAAATAGACAAAGCCTTCTTCCACTCCTTTGAACAACGGGTGCGGCCCGGTAAAGCGCAACTCATTCCAACCCATGTGGGGAATGTTGTAATCCCCTTCAAAACGGACGACATGGCCGGGGAGCAGATTGAGCCCCTGGTGGTAGCCGTACTCCTCACTGCTGGTAAAAAGAAGCTGCATGCCGAGGCAAATACCCAGCAGCGGTTTGCCGCTGCGGGCTTCCTCTTTGATGACGTTTTCCAGTCCGCGCTGTTTCAGCTCCATCATCGCGTCGCCGAAAGCACCCACCCCCGGCAAAATCACACCGTCCGCAGCCCGAATCACTTCCGGATCGGAGGTGACGCGAACCGGATGGCCCATCCGCTTCAGCGTTTGGCTGACACTATACAAATTGCCCATGCCGTAATCGATGATCGCGATCACGCTACAACACCCCTTTGGAAGACGGAACACTTTTTACCCGGGGGTCAATCTGGACCGCTTCGTCCAGCGCCCGACCCAGAGCTTTATACAAAGACTCGATCATGTGATGAGTATTTCGCCCGTAATGAAGAATCACGTGCAGGTTCATCCGCGCTTCCAAGGCCAGTTTCCAAAAAAATTCATGGACGAGTTCCGTGTCAAAACGGCCTACAGTCGCATGGGGAAAATCCGCTCGAAACTCCAGGTGGGGCCGGTTGGACAAATCCAACACCACTTGGCCCAGCGATTCATCCATCGGTACCCAGGCTTGACCGTAGCGGCGGATACCTTTTTTATCGCCCAGGGCTTGGCGGATTGCGGTCCCCAGGCAAATCGCGATATCTTCCACCGTGTGGTGGTCGTCAATCTCAATATCTCCGTCCGCCTCCACTGTCAGATCAAACAAACCGTGTTTCGCAAACAAATCCAACATATGTTCCAAAAAAGGAACTTCGGTGGAAAGACGGGTTTCCCCGGATCCGTCCAGGTTCAGGGTCAAAGAGATGCTGGTTTCTTTCGTTTGACGTTGAATGGTTGCCGTCCGTTCAGCCATCGTTTTCCTCCTCTTCTTCCAGACGAACGCCAATCGAAGCAGCATGGGCGCCCAGCCCTTCCGCTTCCGCCAGCCGCATCACCTGGGGGCCGTCCCGCAGGAGGGCTTCCCGACTGTAGGAGATCAGGCTCGTCTTTTTGATAAAATCGTCCACCGACAGGGGTGAGAAAAAGCGGGCCGTGCCGTTCGTCGGCAAGACATGGTTGGGCCCTGCGAAATAGTCGCCCACCGGCTCCGGGCTGTACGGGCCGAGAAATACAGCACCGGCGTTTTTTACCCGTCCCAGCCAGTGCCAGGGATCGGCCACGATCAGCTCCAAGTGTTCGGGAGCCAAGCGATTGGCGACAGCCAATGCTTCCGGCATATCCTGCGTGATGCAGATCGCTCCATGATCCCTTAAAGAGGCAGCTGCAATCTCTTTCCGTTCCAACCGGCTGCACTGCTGTTCCAGCTCCAGGGCCACTATCTCCGCCAACACCGAAGAAGGCGTGATCAGCACAGCAGAGGCCATCGGATCATGTTCCGCTTGGGACAGCAGATCGGCTGCCACATGGGCGGGTTTGGCCGTCTCATCCGCCACCACGACGATCTCGCTGGGTCCTGCTACCATATCGATGTCCACCCGGCCATAGACGAGCCGCTTGGCTATGGCCACATACACGTTACCGGGGCCGACAATCTTATCCACCGCCGGGACCGTTTCGGTACCGTAAGCCAAGGCAGCTACCGCCTGGGCGCCGCCCATTTTCAACACCCGATCCACACCTGCTTCCTTCGCCGCCACCAAGGTCGGCGGGTAAATGGAGCCATCCGGTCGGGGCGGGGTCACCATCACCACTTCCTTCACTCCCGCTACGCTTGCAGGCAACGCATTCATCAACACGGAGGAAGGATAGGCCGCCCGACCGCCGGGTACATAAACTCCCACCCGCTCCAACGGACGAATCAACTGCCCCAGCACCGTACCGTCTGGTTCCGGTTCCATCCAGGACTGCCGCTTTTGCTTTTCATGATAACGGCGAATGCGGGCTGCCGCCTGACGGAGGGCTTCCACAAATTCCGGCGACACGGCTTGGTAAGCCGCTTCAAATTCCGCCTCCGTCACATCCCAAGACGCCAACCGTGCCCCGTCAAAGCGCTCGGTTAACCGCCGGACGGCCGCATCCCCTTCCGCTCGAACGGCAGCCAGGATTTCTTTGACCGCTTGTTCTTGCTCGTTGCTGCCGGATTCCACTTCCCGACGGGTAGCCAACTCTCCAGGGTTCACGATGCTGATCATACGGGTTCCCCTTTCTCCACGACAGAGGCCAATTTTTCATACAGATCCTGGATGCGTCCGCTCTTCAGCCGGTAGCTGGCCCGGTTGGCAATCAGACGGGAGGTGATATCTGTGATATGCTCCAATTCTGTCAATCCGTTTTCCTTCAGTGTTCGTCCGGTGGATACGATATCCACGATCCGGTCGGCCAGTCCGATCAAGGGGGCCAGCTCCACCGAACCGTTCAGCTTAATCACTTCCACTTGCTGCCCCTGCTCCCGGAAGTACCGGTCCGCAATACGCGGGTACTTGGTAGCCACCTTGGGATGCAATACCGGCGACCAATCCGGCAGACCCGCCACCGCCATATGACAAGGGCTGATTCCGAGGTCCAACAGCTCATACACATCCCGCGCTTCTTCCAGCAATACATCTTTTCCGACCACGCCCAGATCGGCCACCCCGTGCTCCACGTAAGTGGGAACATCGACGGGCTTCACCAACAAAAAAGAGAGCCCGGCTTCCGGGGCGGAAACCGTGAGTTTGCGGGAGTCTTCCGACACATCCGCGGGCAAAGGCACTCCCGCCTGACGCAACAACTCCGTCGCTTCACCAAAGATCCGTCCCTTGGGCATGGCTATGGTCAAGGTGTCAAATGCGGACATGTCCATCCTCCTTTACCTCCAACACGCGGTCAAAGGACTTTCGCATCGCTGCGGGTACGGCGGTTTCTCCTTCCTTGAACCGGTACAAAAAGACAGCCTGTCCCGCCTCCCGCAGACGCCGCGCTTCCCGGAAGGCTTCTTCCCGGGCCTTCGGAGAGTAGGCCAGCGCGATCCGTTCCCCTTCCCGATCAAAAGAGGGGCTCGCTTCCATCAGCCGATCTGTTTTCAGACCGAATCCCGTCGCCGGGGTGGGCCGGTCAAACTGCTCCAGCAACCGGTCATAGCGGCCGCCGCTCACCAGGTAGGCCCCTTTGGCGGAACCGTACCCTTCAAAGTAGATGCCCGTATAGTAATCCAGGCTGCCAACCAGACTCAGGTCCAGTACCACATGTCCGGCTGCGCCCATATCCTCCAAAGCGTCCCACATCGCTTCCAAGTGGCTGACGGCTTCCCGTGTCCGGCCGGTATGGGCCAGATCCCGCAATACCGTCAGCTGCTCCCGGTTTCCCCGAATTCGGAGCAGGGAGAGCAGATTTTCTTCATCTTCTTTCGGCAGCTGGAAACGGCGCACTTGGTTTCGATAAGCCACAAAATTGCGCTGTCCCAGGCTCTCTTTCAACAGAGCGGCCTGGGAACGATCCGTCAGGCGTTCACTCAGCAGACCATCCAGCAGCCCGATATGTCCCACAACGATTTGCAGGGGCTCAATCTCGCAAGCTTGCAGCGCCTCCATCGCCAAAGCGACCACTTCCGCATCCGCTTCAGGTGAAGCATCTCCCACCAGCTCCACACCGGATTGGTAAAACTCTGCATTGCGTCCCGCTTCGTTTTCCTGGGCACGGAACACATTGGCATGGTAATAGAGGCGCAACGGCAACGGCTCCTCCCTAAGCATGGAGGCAACCACCCGAGCAATCGGAGCGGTTTGGTCCGGCCGCAGCACCAAGGTTTGTCCGTCCCGATCCAACAGCTTGAACAATTTATGTTCCTCAATGGCGCTCGCACCGCCCACTGTCTCAAAATATTCCAAAGTTGGGGTGATCACTTCCCGATACCCCCAGCGCTCGAAGCATACCCGCACACGCTCTTCCACGGCCCGCTTCTTTTCGGCCACACGCGGGGGGAAATCGCGAACACCCGTCGGTTTTTCAAACTCTCGCGGCTTCGCCATGATTTTGTCCACTCCCTGAACCTTAAAAATACTTTAGTCTGCTAATGAACTAAAGGAACCGGTTTTTCCTAGTAGTGTAACATTGCCCCCAGAAATCGTCAACGCGGCGATCCTATGGTTCTCAACAGATACTGTGCAAAGACTCGCAACCTTGCAGTGATGTGACAGCGGTCGGCTCTTCTTCTTAAGAATTTCCGGAGCCCTCACGCCGGCGAAGCCATTCCGCCAGTTCTTTCAATGCTACCACCCGGTAAGAGAAGCGTTCCCGTTCTGCAGGGAGCATCTCTGCCAACGTGCGATGCTCTCCTTCCGGCACAAAGAGCGCGTCGAAAGGAAAACCCGGGTCCGGTGTCACGCCGGCGGGCAAAGATTCCAGTAGCCGCCCCCTCGTCCGGGCGGAGAAAAAGACTTCCTCCCCGTCCCACAATAATCCGATGCCGCCTTCAAACCAAGCTTGTCGTGTCTCGCCGGCGAGCAGCTTCATCACTCCCCGATAGCCGATCCCCTGAAACACACGCTTGGACAGCACACCCGGAAACTGATGATAAGCAGCAAAAAAGATGCCTGCATCATCCACCATCGCCCGGTCCACTCCCATTCCCCGCACTTGACGCAGCTTCTCCCGTGTCACATGTTCGATGGAGCCCGCATCCGGTTCGGAGATGTCCAAGGCAATGGGAACGACTTCAATTCCGTACTGGGACAATACCCGTTTCGATTCCTTGATTTTTCCTTCATTTTGTGTTGCAAAAGGCAATTTCACTCGTCTCACTCCGTTTCCGCCCCTTCATTATACTCAAAAAAAAACGCACCGCCTCGAATATATAAATGGGAGCCTAAGGTTTGTCTGATCCTTTGTTACAGGGGAGCCGGTCCGGTGTGAGCGTCTCCGATCTCTTACAAAAAGCGCATAGCGAGATCAGGGAGCGGAGCGACCTTGGCGAGACTTGTACTCTGTGAGTGCAAAGGATCTTCACCGACCACACCGACCCTACCATCTATCGAAAAAGCTTAATTTACCAGACACGCCTTAGCCCGAGAGGGCTATGGCACCGGTTCTTTTCTCAAGTACAATGAAAAGGATGAAACATCCGGGGGAATAGGTTATAAAGACGTGATACACTTTCCCTTTAGAAAAGGAGAAAGGTTGAGGAGGAGAACACGATGGAGCAATGGGGGAATTTTTTCACGTATATCGGGATCGCCATGGGGATCGGCGGTATTTTTCTTCGCATTCGCGACCGCAGTGCCGGGTTGGAACTGGCCGCACTGGGAGCGTTGTGTCTGTTGATCGGCTGGTTGGCATGATTATACCCATGAGGAATAAGCCCGCTGCAACGGCGGGCGTTCATATTTACTGAGATTTCACGATCATTTTTCCGCTATAGTCTGTTTATGAAGAACGACCCGGCGCAGCCCTTCTTTATCCCGCGGGTCAACGATGCCATTCTCGGTGATGATGGCCGTGACGTATTCCGCCGGGGTGACATCAAAGGCAGGATTGTATACCTGGACTCCCTCCGGGGCGGTCGCTTTGCCAAACCCGCAGGTGATCTCTTCTGCCGCCCTTTCTTCAATGGGAATCTCCGCTCCCGTCGGGGTGCCGAGATCGATGGAGGATGTGGGAGCAGCCACGTAAAAGGGAATACCGTGAGCTTTGGCCAATACTGCCACACTGTACGTGCCGATTTTGTTGGCAACGTCCCCGTTGGCAGCCACCCGGTCCGTCCCCACGATCACAACTTGCACTTTGCCTTCTTTCATTACTGCTCCAGCCATGTTGTCACAGATCAGTGTCACATCCAAGCCCGCCTGTTGCAACTCAAACGCCGTCAGCCGAGACCCTTGCAACACGGGCCGCGTCTCATCCGCATACACTTTCAGCTTCCAGCCCCGTTCATGGGCCAGATACATCGGAGCCAAGGCCGTGCCGTAAGCTGCCGTAGCCAGACCGCCGGCATTGCAATGGGTCAGGATGCCCATGCCGTCTTTCAACAACGTTAATGCATATTCACCGATCCGGCGGCAGACCTCGGCATCTTCCCGGTGAATGGCCCGTGCCTCAGCCAGAATCGCCGCTTTTAGTTCTTCTACTGATCGGCTGCGCAGGGTTTCCACTTTCGCCGCTGTCCGTTTCAACGCCCAAGAGAGGTTGACCGCTGTCGGACGAGCGGCATTGAGATCGTCGACCAACCGGGGAAGCTCCTGCCAAAAAGCGTCCTCTTCCCCATCTTGAAAGTTGCGCATTCCCAGATACAAACCGTACACCGCCGCAATCCCGATGGCGGGAGCTCCCCGCACAGCCAAGTGAACGATGGCCTCTCGCACTTCTTCCGCTGTGGTGATCTGGAGAACCACTTTTTCCGCGGGCAGACGGCGCTGATCCAACAGCGCCAAATAATCCCCCTTCCACTCGAGGGAAAGAGGATGCGGCGGGGTCCATACCGGCTGGGTCATGCTTGCACCTCCTGTTTGGAGGCGATGGAACAAACCAGACGGAGTACATCCTCTGCGCTGTGCAGATTTCGCCGTCGCAATACCAAGGCCTTCCCTACTTCCAATGCCAGCTTTTCCGCTTTGGCCCGTTCCGACGCATCCTCGAGCGACTCCAGATCCGCCACCGGCGCCAAACCGATCACCCGGCGCATCATCTTGCATCCGGCGAAACCCGCCGCATCCTGCAGCACCTGGTGTATCACATCATCCAAAAAGCCGGGAGCGGTCCACATCGGATCCGTCACGTGCTCTTGCCACAATGCCCGGAAGCGGGACTCAAATCCAGTCCACATCGCTTCAGCCGTGTCCCTGATCCATTCCCGGTAGGATCGTATTTCTTCCGCATCCCCCGGATGTCCCTCCTGGGAGACATAGGAAAGGAAGAAGTTGGCCCACAATGCCCCCACGTCAAAGCCCATCGGCCCGTAAAAAGCGAATTCCGGATCAATCACCTTGGTGCTTTCAGCGGTAACCATGATCGACCCCGTATGCAAATCCCCGTGCAGGAGCGCCTGTGCCCGAGCCATAAACGCTTCCTTCAGCTGAGCCACTTCCCGCTTCAAACCCTCGTTCTTCCAAATGGACTCCACTTCTTCCCGGATCAAAGGGTTGAAAGAGTTGGTTTCCGCATCATAATAAGGATCGGTAAACACCAATTTTTCGGTAATATCACACATTTCCGGATTGATAAATTGGCGGACACGCGCTTTTTTCTCCGCCGGAGTCAGTGCATACTCCGAACTGAAAAAGAGAGTTCGGGCCAAAAAAGCAGCCATATCCTCCGCCAGCCGGGGGTAGCGGGTGCGCCCGATCATCCCTTTTCGCAGAATGATATGATCGGATAAATCCTCCATCACGGTCAACGCCTGCTCCCTGTCACTGGCAAACACCTTGGGAACCAATCCCGGTGCCCACTGGTTGTAAAGTTGGAGCGCTTCTCCTTCAATTCGCGCCCGGTCCAGCGTCAGCGGCCAGGACTCGCCCACCACCCGGGCGTAAGGCAACGCCTGCTTGATGATGACACTCCGGCCCGACGCAGGATCGACGATATGAAAAACCAGATTCAAATTCCCATCGCCGATTTCCCGATTTTCCAGCACCGCTTCTTCCGGAAACACTCCTTCCAATCGGCGTGCGTAATTCACCGCGGTCTGTTCGTTCAGTGCCTGATAAGCCTCCCCCATCATCGGTACCCCCTTTAATCACTTCATGCGAGATGATTCCTTGACAAAAGCCGGATCCTGATATGGATGGGCCACCCAGCCGGAAGGATCGATAAACAGCCGCACGGCAACTACCCGGCGATTCTCCATCAACGTAAAGAAATGGGGTGTGTTTTCCGGGACGGAGATCACGTCTCCGGCGGACAGTTCTACGTCAAAATAACCCGTTTCCTCATCCCCCTTGATGGTGAAAATACCGTTGCCTGCCGTAATCGCCCGCACCTCATCTTCGGTATGGGTGTGGACATTTTCAAACTTCTTGAGCAGCTCATCCAAGTTGGGGGTCTCCTCGGACAGGGAAACGATATCCCATTGCACATATCCGCGCCGCTGGGCCAATGAACGGATCTCCTCTTCATACGTCCGCAGGATTTCTTCTTTCTCCTCGTCCGTCAGATTGAATTTCTCCTGTAAGGATTCCGGCAGCTTTTCCGGATCCCAGTGCTCATACAGCACCTCTTGGCGTTCCAGAAAATCGCGCACCTCCGCCTCGCCTGCCAAACGTTCCCCTGTATTGCGAATATGAATCTGTGCCATGCTGATCCCCTTTCCTTCACCTTTTTCTTTGCAATTATTGCCTGCCGTGATCCCCTGGTTACATCACGGGCCGCCATAATGAATATATTTCGACCGCAGGGCCGGCAGCTTGATGACAAACCTTTATAATCGCTTCGACTCTTTTGCCCATTGCTCCCTTTCCTCCGACGCAGAAGTTATACTGTCCGCTCCAAGTGATTCAACGAGACGCGGCACAATGCGAAAGTGCACTCAAAAAGTACAAGCACCCACAGGGCACACGTCACGCCTTGGTCGCAAGCTCCCAGGTCGTGCTATGCGCCGCTTTTTGTCTCGTCTCCTCTCTTGTCGCTGAGTTCGTGCACATTCCGAGAAACTTTGTCAGCAGCCTCTCGACTGCAAGGTCGGCTTTTTCCTGTCTTCCCCTTGCAGGTCCCTCATCGCCTGTGTTCCAGCATCCATTGCTGAACCTGATATGCAAACAAAAACTCGAAAGCTTCCAAATGCCGCTTGGCAGAAAAGGCGCTGTCTCCCCATACGTAAATACCGTGGTTGCGGATGAGAACACCCGGAACACGGGCGCCGGCTGCTTTTTCTACCGCATGGGCCAACCGGCGAATATCGGCATCATTTTCTACGATGGGAACGGTAATCGAGGCTCCTTCATCCCAAACCCCCAACGCTTTTATCAGCTCATGGCGGGCAAAGGTGACCCCTCCTGCTTCAAAGCACCGATCCGACACCAGGTTATTAGCCACCGTATGTACGTGAAACACCGCCCGGCAATCGCTCCATTTGCGGTAAAGAGCTGTGTGAACCAACGTTTCCGCCGAAGGCTTCAGATGGGTCGGCAAAGTCGGCTTCCCTTCCAGATCCACCACCAGAAAATCTTCCGGGGTATGAATCGCCTTGTCTTTTCCGCTGGCGGTCACCGCCACCAGGGTATCTCCGTTTTCTCCCTCCACCCGAAGGGAGAGGTTGCCGGAAGTGGCGGGAAACCACCCTCGACCGGCAAATACCTCTTTGACCTCCCGCAACTGATCAAAGACGGCCTGCATTTTCTCCAGGGAAACATCCACTTTGGAATAGTTCAGCATTGACGTCACCGGGAATTCCCCCCTGTCAGCAAAAACTCCGATTTCAATATCTCGATCACATCGGTAAACGTCGTAAAGGGACGATGTGGAAGATGCAAGTCCTGACATTTCTTCAACAGCAGATCCCGCGCGATGACCAAATCGGCCATCTTGGCGGCCGCCAAGTCGGTAATACTGTCACCGATCACGATTTTCGTCCGGCTGTTCGGATAGGAGCGCAACACCCTCGTCTTACACATCCCGCAATTTCCTTGCGGGCAATCTGCGTCACACGGATGGGGCCAAGTAATCCGAATCTGCTCCCCGCTGAAATCACTCCCGTTGCAATAGATATCCGCCTCGGAAATACCGAAAGGTTTCAAAATGGGATAGACAAAAAAGTCGATTCCCCCGCTGGTCACCAAAAAGCGGATCCCCTCCTCCCGGCAAAACCGGAGAAACTCCCCAAACCCGGGGCGGATCTCGACGCTGTCCACGGCATAACGAACGATTTCCTCGCAACGGGAGGCAGGCAACAGGGAAAAGAGACGCCCCACTCCTTCCCGAATGCTCACCCGCTGAGTCAGGATATCGTCCTTGATCGCCTTCCACCCCGGCGGGTCAAAGTGTTTAAGTATCCGGATGATGTTGTCGTTCACCGTGATCGTGCCATCAAAGTCGCAAAAAATCACCGGACGTTGGAGCGCAGTCGCTTGGTTCAATGGACGAGCACTCCCCACTTTTCTATGGCTGTCCGAAGCTCCGGATGGTCCGCCGCCGCTTCCTCTAACGAGCGGCCTTCCGTCACGGCATCGATGGCAGCAATAAATGCTTTTCCACCGGCAGTGGAGCCCTGAGGATGTCCGTGAATGCCTCCGCCGGCGTTTACCAGTACATCGGTTCCAAAGTCCCGGTACAACACCGGCACCAATCCGGGATGAATCCCCGCGGCCGGTCCCGGCAATGCCCGGCGGTGATGCGGCTGCTCCGACCGCAGGTGTTCCGCCACACCCAAAGCCTCCTCCCGAGGCATCGCTACCGATCCATAGGGGGAAGGATAAAGCACCATATCCGCCCCTGCCCACCGCATCAACTTGCCCAGGAGCAAGGGTGCAGACAATCCGTGATTCGGCGAGCTGTAGACCGCTCCCGCAAAAGCCGGATGGGCCATGATCGGAACCGATATTTCCGGATGCGCCGCCAGCCGGTGCAAGATGTCAAAACCATAGGGGAGGACATTGAGAAGCAGGCAGGAAGCTCCCGCTTCCACCAGCCTTCGAGCCCGATCCACCAACTGATCCACAGGCCCCGTCAAGTTGACGGCATAGAGCGTTTTGACTCCAGTCTGTTCTTCCCGTTCCCGATTCAGCGCTGCAAAAGTTTTCACCCGTTCCACAGCCGGTGCCTGCTCATCGGCAAAGAAGATCTCATCATCCTTCACCAGATCCACTCCGCCGTCGATCTGGGCTTGATAGGCCTCTTTCAACTCTTCAAGGGACATCCCGATACACTGCTTAAATATGCTCATCAGAAGCGGACGGCCTTCCACACCCAGCCGCTCCCGCACCCCTTCCACACCGAATCGGGGTCCGGGCAACTGCGCCTCAAATGCTTCCGGCAAGTCCACATCCACCAACTTAATGGAACCGTCCATCGACAATTTGCCGAAAACGGTGGTCAGCAAAGCAGGGATATCCGGGAGGACGTTGATTACGGGATATCCCACCGTAATCTCCCCGCGGGGAGTACCGTCCGCCGCCGGGGGAAGCTCTTTCACATCCACGACTTGACCCAAATGTGGCGCCATCGTTTTCTGTTTGTCCGCGGGCAATTCCGTCCAAGTCCCCACGGTCAAGCCCACCGCGATGCTTTTGGCCTTTTTTTCCAGATCGGTAGCGCCTTCCACCCGATACGTAGTTACGATGAAATTCGCGTCTGCCGCCATATTTTTCAACTCCTTGGGATTACTCTATGTATTCGATCAATTCCATTCCTTTTTTAATATTATTGCTTTAAATCCTATCACATAACAGGGTTTTCAAGCCATACGCATTTCATAAATCGGATAAGAGACACCCCCGAAAAAATATGATATGCTACGTGAAAGAAACAAGATTGATAGTTTGTGAAAGGAATTACCCGACGTGTATGCATGGATAAAGAAATGGTTATTTCGTTTGGATCCGGAAAAAGCCCATGAGTGGACCGTGAAAGGGTTGGAAGCCGTCCAACACTCATCCGCTCTGCTCTGGTTGATGCATCGAGCATATGATTGGAAAGACCCGCGATTGGCCGTCTCCTGTTGCCAGATGAACTTTGACAACCCGGTGGGATTGGCGGCCGGGTTCGACAAGCATGCCCGGGTGTATCCCGCCTTAGCCGCGCTGGGATTCGGTTTTGTGGAAGTAGGCACTTTGACTCCGCGTCCCCAACCCGGCAATCCCCAGCCGCGGCTTTACCGTCTGCCGGAAGATGAAGCCTTGATTAACCGTATGGGCTTTAACAACAGCGGGGTGATCCAGGCGGGCGCCCATTTTAGCGACCTGCCCCGCCCCAATATCCCCATCGGCGTCAACCTGGGAAAAAACAAGCATACGCCTCAGGAACAGGCAGCAGCCGATTACCGTATGGGGCTTCGGGCTCTTTATCGGCATGGAGATTATTTCGTCGTCAATGTCAGCTCACCCAATACGGCGGGACTGCGGGACCTGCAGCACACAGAGGCACTGTACCGGCTGTTGTCAGACGTTTTGGGGGAACGGGAAGTGATGCGGGAAGAAACGGGGGAAGTTCGACCCGTCTTTCTCAAAGTGGCTCCGGATCTGACAGATGAGCAACTGAATGAAATTGTTCAAATCGGTTTGGGACTGGGGATTGATGGATTGATCGCCGTCAATACCACCCTTGCCCGGGATGGCCTGAAAAGCGCCCATCAACAGGAAACGGGCGGCCTGAGCGGCCGTCCTCTGCGCGAACGGGCTGTCGAAGTGATTCGGCACCTGTACCGTTCCACAGAAGGCCGGGTTCCCATCATCGGTGTCGGAGGCATTTTCACGGGCGAAGACGCCTATGCCACGATCCGGGCCGGTGCCACTCTCGTACAGGTGTATACGGGAATGATCTACCGCGGTCCGAGCATTGTCAAATCGATCAACCGTGAGCTAATCCGGCTGATGGAGCGGGATGGTCTCCATTCCATCCAGGAAGCCGTCGGCCTCGACACATAATCCATAGGAAGCCTCACGCCCACCTGATTGGTGGGCGTTTTTATATGACCCATTCTCTATTCCCATTTTTGCTTGACTTTCCTGTAAGCCTCTAAACTTTCCCGCAGATAATCGATCTCCTCTTCCGTTATTTCCGTCAATTCACGGTACAACGGCGGCAGCGAGCCATATCCGTGGGGATCATCAGACAGACCGATCAAAAAATCTGAGGTGACTGAAAAAAAGTGGGCCACCTTCTGCAGTGTCAAAAAATCAGGTTCCCGCTTGCCGATCTCATACATCGACAAGGACCCCCGGGAGATGCCCAGCTCCTTCGCTAACTGTTCCTGCGTCAGATTGGACCGTTTGCGGAGCTGGGACAGGCGTTTGCAAAACAATCCGAACCCTCCTCATGATGATGACGTTAACCTGTATAGGAGAACATGCCCTGCTCATTTAACCTACCTGTATCGAACATTTTTTTATTTTTCGCCACGCTGGAACATAAATCCTTGCTTCCAGGGCCAAACAGATAAAAAAGCCGCTCTTTTTTGAGCGGCCAGCTTGATCACAAACCTCTCCCTCTTTATTTCAGAAGGTCGTCTCCCATAATCTCCACTTCCACTTTGGTATGGAATCGAACCTTGGGATAATCTTTTGACCATTTCTTTCGCTTCCACACTTCCGGATGAAAGGCAATCAGCTGTCGACCTACCCCGAAGGCATCGCAGCGGGCTCGCTGCATTTTTTGGATCACTTCCTTGGACTCCCGCGTCAACATGTTCGAGAGGGTTTTATTCAGCTTTTTTATTTTTTTTTCATTTTCCAGCTCATTTCGGGGATATTCCATCGCTATCGCCCGTAGTTTCGCGTGGAGTTGGACATCCACCTTCCCATCGGGCCGGGTTGCCACCTTGAACTTGCGCTTCACCCGATTGATCTGGATAACGATATAATTGGCTGGATTGTCGGGGTTGCCGGGGTGAACCTTTCGTGCAAACCGGGTCTCCTTACCGTATCGACCCGAGAGCAAGTTAAATAAAACCGCTTGATCGTGATGAAGTCTTCCAGTCATGCGGTGACCGTGGAACATCGCAACTCCTGTAACTTGAACCTCTCTTTCTCCCGTTTTTTTGACAAGGGGGATCATGAAATCTTTCCCCGGATCCAACATCTTCGAAAAAGTCGATTCAACGGTGTTCGGCGAAGAAATGATACTGAAATTCTCCGCATTTTTAAGTACTTCGAACAGGTATTGACCAATGAAAAATGTCCCCGTCTTTTTGATTCGAAAGATATCTTGTGCCTTTCCGTCCACAATCGCCATCTTGGCGTAGACCGCTGTTTTTGGATCCCGGTACAAAACATCCAGCAAAGGATAAATATCGGACGTGGCCAAGGATTTTCCGATCAGGTACACCAGATCATCATAATGGCGAACACGGCCCGCGGTTTTCTTTCTTAACTGATTTACCGAATCCCTTTCAGTAAGTCCGACCGCAGAATGTATTTCGTCTACGATTCTTTGCTGCTCCCCCGGTTCCACTTCCCGGATGGCTGCCGTTTGTTCGATCTTCCCCTCTGAAGTCCGATCCATCGAATATAGAATAACCAACCGAGCCTCTTTTAAATCATCCTGATCCCAACATCCCGGCAGAAAGAGGAGCATAGAAAAGAGAGAGATCCAAGCGATTCCTTTTTTCATGCTGTTCCACGCTCCTTCTTTTTTAACAAGTAAGAAAGCACCAACAACATCAAAGGCAACCCGTGCAAAAAAACATACGCCGCTATATCGACAAATTTGCTTAATTTGACCATTCCACTCGAAGTTTGGGGGATGAGGGAGACTACAAAGCAACAGAGCACAGCATAAGGGACCCATTTGCTGTGGTTACGGCTGCCGAAGAGAGAGGCCAGCCCAGTGGCAGCGGCATAATAGTAACTTGCTGCCGTGACGATGATCGTCGTCGCCCAAATGTTTATGAAGATTAAATCGGGACGGTGGACCATATACAACTGATAACGTCGGATCAAATACAAGACCGGTTCAGAAATCAATCGAAGCTGTTCCGGATTAAATGCGATCAAGCAAATGAATACAGTAAAGGTATAAGAAAGAGTAACAAATAGGTTGGCAAAAAACGCAGCCTTTAATTTTCCCCTGCTTTTTCCTTCAACGAAGGGATAAATCAAAAGCAGCATTTCAAAGCCATACATGGCCGTAAACGTATCTTTGGAAGCTTTCACGATATTCCCCCAGCCGGCTTCCTGAATCGGAAACATCAGTGTGAAGTCGACATCGACAAAACCATAAGTTACCAGAAGTATCAAGAGAAGGATGAGGAAAGAAGTCAACACATAATACCGCGCCATCATCCTTATATTTCCCCTAGCCAAGTATATACCGGCCACTACCATTAGGACCAGAACCGCCCACCTGGGGGTTTTCGGCAACATCCACCGGTTGAGAACATCGCTGAAGGACACCATAACGAATACGCCGACGGTAATAAAGTAACCCGTATAGGCGAAGTTGACTACTTTCCCGAGGAAATTACCGAAGATCTGGGAGCTGATCTCATAGACCGTAGAATTAGGGAAGCGTTTCATCAAGGCCCACATGATAAAAATGAGGACTTGTACCACAATACCGGAGATCAATACGGAAATCCAACCCCCGCCTTTGGCAATCATATGCACCTTGGAGGGAAGGGACAGAATCCCCACCCCTATTTGAGTCTGGATGATAAACAAGGCCATTTGCACTGGGGAAATGCTACTTTTTTCGCTGGTCACGGCGCTTCCAACTCCTTGAAACGGTTTCCTGCGTCATCCGCTTCGGATGCGGATCATGAGGACGTTGGCTCAACGTCCAAATCGGGAAACGGAGAAACGTGTCCTTCATATCCTTCAACCGCAGGGGAGCTAAGGGAGCCAGGTAGGGGGTTCCAAAAGATTCCAGTTTGCACAAGTGCATAGAAATCATCATCAATCCGAAGGAAATTCCGTAATATCCATACATGGCCGCAAAAAACATCAACGGAAACCGGAGGAAGCGAACCGCCCCGCTCATTTCGTTCGACGGAACGACAAAGGAAGCAATCGCCGTCAGGGCAACCACGATCGTCGTCGGATAAGAGACCAATCCCGTCCGGACGATCGCATCGCCGATCACCAAACCGCCGACAATGCCGATGGTCTGGCCAACCCGGCTCGGCAGGCGAATCCCTGATTCTCGCAGCAACTCAAAAATCAATTCCAAGAATATCACTTCAAGCAACGGGGGAAAGGGAACATGTGATATGCTGCCTTGGAGTCTGAAAACCAGGTCTACCGGCAGAATTTCCGGGTGGAAAGAGACCGTGGCGATATAGAAAGCCGGCAGCTGAAAGGCGACTAAAAAACTCAACAACCGGATCATCCTGACGAACGATCCCACCATCCAGCGGCTGTGATAGTCATCGACTGATTGGTAAAAGGCGAACAAGGTCACCGGTACAATCAAGGCAGTCGGATCCCCGTCAGCCATGATAGCCACCCGGCCATCCATGAGGTTGGATACAGTCCGGTCCGGACGCTCTGTAATTAATATCTGCGGAAACGGGGAAAAAGTTTTGTCCTCCATAAACTCTTGGATAAATCCAGGGGACATCAACATATCGGCAGAGATGTCCTTTAGCCGCCGTTCCACTTCCTTGATCAGTCGGGGATTGGCCACATCCTGCAGATAAAGAATGGCCACCTTTGTCTGGGTGACTCTTCCGATATGCATATACCGGACTCGCAAGTTAGGACTTTCCATCAACTTTCGGACAGCATACAGGTTGTGAGTCAAGTCCTCTACAAACCCGTTGTGGGGTCCGCGGACCACGTACTCGTTCTCAGGTTCGGATATATCCCGAACGTAAGAAGCCTTTGCTCCTATGACGAGGAAATCCTTATGCCCATCCAGAAAATAAAGGCACATGCCTTTGAGCAAAGCGGCAATGCCCTTTTCCAAGTCGTTTTCTCTCTTTAACTCCACGGAAGTGAATAAATGGTCCAGTTCGTCACTGTGATTCCGGGTGAGCGGTTCGATGATATTTTTCTGGATCACTTTTTGATCCGTCAGTGACTCGATATAGAGGAGTATCCCTTTCCTCCCCTGAAAAGATAGGGCCCGCTTTTTCACATCATCCGAAGGAAACAGTGCCTGTTCAATATAAGAAACATTTTTCTCAAGATGATGAGAGGCGGATCGGCATGGAACGCCGTCTCTGTCGCCTCCTCTTCTTTTACGCTGAAAAAATTTTTGAAACACGTCTGGTTCGTCCTTCTTTTTTTTGTCATATGGTTAATGTCACCAAAAATAAGGAGTTCATACCTATCCACTGTAAACCCCTAACTCTCAGCTTCTTGAAACCAACAAAAGTACCGACGGCACAGATGGTGAGTCTGTCCGCTCCGTTTCACACCAAAAAACCAGCCGCAGAATTGGGACTGCTCCCATCTGCGACTGGTTCATGTGATACGAAACCTATTGGGCTTTCATTTCCTTTCGGGAATCAATCCGTACAGTGCTGCTTCCACCAGGTCATCCACCTGATTTTCGGCAATCGTGTAATCCGGTGCAAAAGCGCCCATCACGACACTAAAAAATACCCGTTCGGCCATATCGGGTGAAATCTCCCTGAGTTCTCCCGATTCAACGCCTTCCCGAATCACCCGGCGAACAGGCTTCCACATCCCCTCTTCATAATATCCCATCACTTCTTCTACTTGATCCGGAAAAATAATGTTCAAATCCCGAGTGACCGATTGATGAAAATAGGTCATGTCCGGATATTCCAAACACAAATGACAAAACTCTTTGAGATACATCTTCAAGCGTTCCCCTGCCGGGAGGTCCAACTGCAGGATTGCTTCGGCATACCGTTTCCATTCTTCCAGGGAGCGACGGATCAAAGTTAAAAAAACATCTTGCTTATCTTTAAAATAATAGTAGATAAGTCCACGCCCCAAACCAGCGACGCGGGCAATTTCACCGATTTCCGCCCGATGATAGCCACGCTCCCGGTAGACTTTTAATGTCGCCTCCAGGATCTGTTGAATCCGTTTCTCCCGTATCGCCTGATTTTGTTGAGGTGATCGCGGCATCTCTTTCCTCCTTACACACTGTTCACGCATTTCCAATGGATCATATTTATTGTATAAATCCCTCTCTCCCGCCGTCAATCGGCTTTGATGGCAATAAGTTGAAACTTGAAGTTCCATGAAAAAAAGAAAAAGCCCAGCCTAATTGCTGAGATTCATTGGATGACAAATCTCTCTTGAACACCGCAAAAAGCTCTTCTACCCGTCCCCCTCTACCTGGGATACTGTCCGCTCCGAAATAGAGCGTAACTGTGGAGGAAAGCGACACAAAGCACGATGAAATACCCAGTGGGTTCGATGACCGAGCGCGAAACAAAGAAAATTGCTTGTACACCCACAGGGCACACGTCACGCCTTAGGGTTTGTCTGATCCTTTGTTATAGGTGGCCGGTCCGGTGTGACCGTCTCCGATCTCTTGCAATAAGCGCAAAGGATCTTCGCGATCACACCGACCCTCCCCATTTATCGAAGAAGCTTGAATGAACAGACACGCCTTATCGCTTTGCTCCTCTCGCTTTTTGCCTCGGTCCTACTTATCCAAGCTGAGAAAGCCGCTCAAAGGCCGCTCCTTGTGCGATGTGCTCTCTCATGGACTCTGTCAGCAGCTCCCATCAAACACCGTCGACATCCTGATCACCCTTCTTGTTCCGGCGGTGTAGCTTCTTTTTCTTCGTTTAAATACCGGATGATCCGTGCGGGGCAGCCGGCGACAAAAGCATACGGCGGTACATCGGCATTGACCAGCGATCCGGCTCCTACTACCGCATGATCTCCGATGGTCACTCCCGGCAGGATGGTGCTGTTGGCACCGACCATCACATTGTTCCCAATCCGTACATCACCCAGACGGTATTCCTCTACCAGATATTCATGCGTCAACACAGTGGTATTATAGCCGAGGATGGAGTTATCTCCGATATAAATCCGTTGCGGGTGCAGCACGTCCATCATCACCATCATGGCGATGGCCGACTTCTCTCCGATGGTGATCCCCAACAAGCGGCGATACATCCAATTTTTCAAGCGGAAGGAGGGATTGTACCGTGCCAATTGGATTACGACGGCATTTTTAATCGTACGCCAAAAAGGAACCGTGCTGTATACTTGCCACAAAGAGTTGCTTCCCTTAACGGGATACCGTTCGGTTCTTCTCATCGCTGTCCCCCTCTCGTTGGCGGCCCACATCCAAAACAGTCAAGAGATCTCCCATCGTATCCAGTACGTAATCAGGTGAAAGCGCTCGCAGAGAATCGTCGGCATGAAGACTCCAAGCCACTGCTGCCGAGTCAACCCCGGCGGCTTGGGCTGCCAGGATGTCGAATTTGCTGTCTCCCACCATCAGCGCAGAATCGGGCTCCGCCTGCAATTGATCCAGTGCCAGTTTGACCGGCGCCGGGTCCGGCTTGGGAGCCGGTGTATCCCCAAAGCAGACGACCGTCGACATAAAAGGCGTCAATCCGGTCAAGTCCAACCCCATTTCCACCGTTACACGCTGTTTATTGGAGACGATTCCCATGGTGACTCCTTCCTCTTTCAACCGGCGAACCGTTTTGATTACACCGGGAAAGGCTTGAACGTAATCATCATGGTGGGCGATATTGTGCTCCCGGTAGGTTTTCACCATGGCCTCCGCCTGCTCTTCCCCGCCGAAGCGTTTCATCTGCTCATACAAAGGTTCCCCCATGCAGGCCAGAACGTCTTTTTCCGTGTAACGTCCAGGACAATGATGTTCCAATGTATACATAAATGAAGCCAGTATCAAATCATTGGTATCCAAAAGCGTCCCATCCAAATCAAACAGTACGGTGCGGTACTTCAAATGCGATCACCCGCCTAGCTCTTTTTCGACAAAAGACTTTTCTATCCCTCTAAAAGCATGGATAAAAAAGAAGCTCCCGCTCGGGAACAGAGGGGAGCCCGATTGCTATCAACCTGCAACGCTGTCCTTGGTTTCCAAATAGGGTTCCTTCGCTTGTCCGCGCACCCGGCGAATAACGATCATCGCAATCCCGAAGATAACCAGCAGAAAACTCATCAACTGGGCGATCCGGATATTGCCGTCCATCATCATCCCCGGCTCAAACAAGATCCGCATCGGAGACCACAGCGTATTGAGCAGGCTTGCGAGCCAGCCCGGGCCGTCAAAGGTGAGACTGTCGGTACGCAACCCTTCGATAAAGAACCGGCCCATGGAATACCAGATCAGATAGCTGAAGAAAATTTCACCGCGACGGGGGTTCCATTTGCGAAGCAGAAGCAAGATCGCCACCCCTGCCAAGTTCCACAGCGACTCATACAAAAAAGTGGGATGATAATAAACGCCCTGGATGTTCATCTGGTCGATCAGCCACCCCGGCAGGTGCAACCCTTCGAGAAATTCCCGCGTCACTTCCCCGCCATGGGCTTCTTGGTTGATAAAGTTGCCCCAGCGCCCGATCGCTTGTCCCAAAATGATGCTGGGAGCCACAATATCCGCTATCTGCAAAAAGGGGACTCCGCGTTTTCTCACAAACACCGCGCCGGCGATCAGGGCCCCGATCAAACCGCCGTGAATAGCCAGCCCGCCTTTCCACACCGCGATGATATCCTCGGGGTGGCGAGCGTAATAATCCCACTCAAAGCCGACGTAGTATAACCGCGCTCCCACGATGGCCGCGGGGATCACCCAGATCATCATGTCCAAAAACAGTTCACTGTCCAAACCGTGCTTTTTGCCTTCCAGAATAGCGACCCACAAACCCAATAAGGCCGCTGTTCCCATGATTACCCCGTACCAGTGGATTTGGACAGGGCCCAAGGAAAGCGCAACAGGATCGATCACCTGTGCAAAAACCATGCCATTGGCTCCTCCTTGTGTACTATGTATCGGTCCATCAGACTGCTTCCATTTTACCCTAGCTGACGGATAAATGAAAATAGCGACTGGTATACGCCATCTTCTTCACCAATCTCCCCGTTTGTACACTAAACGATTCTCGAAAAGGATTGGTTTCTCAACAAAAAAGCCTGCGCCTATACGCGCCGGCTCCTCAATCCCAATCGTCGAATTCTTCAATGCTCTGGCTTAACTTTTCCGCAAAGCTGTGGGCCGCATTGTAGCCCATTCGTTTCAGGCGAAGATTCATCGCCGCCACTTCGATGATCACCGCAAGGTTTCGTCCGGGGCGGACCGGCACTGTCAGCTTGGGCACTTCCGTATCGATAATCTTGATCCGTTCTTCATCCAGGCCCAAGCGGTCATATTGCCGATCTTCCTTCCAGGCTTCCAGGTGAATCACCAGAGAAATGCGCTTAAACTCCCGGACGGCCCCTGCTCCAAACAAAGTCATCACATTGATGATACCAAGGCCCCTAATTTCCAGCAGATATCGGATAAGCTCGGGCGCATGGCCTACCAGGCGCTCCTCTTCCTCCTGCCGGATTTCCACCGCGTCATCGGCCACGAGGCGGTGCCCCCGCTTCACCAGCTCCAATGCCGTTTCGCTTTTTCCGATTCCGCTGGATCCGGTAATTAGTACACCCACACCGTATACATCCACCAAGACCCCATGCATCGTCGTGGTAGGGGCCAAACGCCGCTCCAAAAAATTTGTCACTTTGCTGCCAAAGCGGGTGGTGGACATGGCGGTGCGCAGGATGGGGATCCCTTTGTCTTTCGCTTTGGCTTGGAGCTCCGTGGGAACCTCCTGCTCCCGGGTGATGCAGAAACACGGGGTTTTTTCATGACAGAGCCGCTCCAATCGCTGTTGCCGTTGTTTCTGGGGAAGGTGGGAGATGAAATCCAGCTCGGTCCGGCCCAACATCTGCAGCCGCTCCGCCGGATAATAGGTGAAAAAGCCGGCCAATTCCAACCCCGGTCGATACAAATCACTCACTGTCAACCGGCGGTTGAGGCCTTCTTCCCCGGTCAGTAATTCCAGATCAAATTGTTTGATGAGATCTTGCACCGTCACGTGATTACCCAAATCCGATTCTCCTTTTTCAGATCGTGCAGGAAAGGGGCGGCCGTGAGCACAGCCACCCCCTATTTCCGATTAGAATACCGCTTTTTCGGTCTCTTTGTCAAAGATGTGCACTTTGTTCATATCCAATGCCAGCTTCACTTCGGCTCCGGCACCAAATTGGGAACGGGCGTTGACCCGGGCGGTCACCCATTTGTCGGCGATTCCGCTCAGATAGAGGTACATCTCGGAACCCATGTTTTCCGCCACTTCCACTTTGGCATGGATGACGCTGTCGGGAGATGATTCGATGAAAAGCTGTTCATCGTGAATGTCCTCTGGACGAATACCGAAGATCACTTCTTTCCCGACATACCCTTTTTCACGCAGTGATTTGGCCCGCCCTTGCGGCAGCTTGACTTTGAGCCCCGTACCCTGGAAGAGCACGTCTCCGCCTTCTTCCGAAAGTTGCCCCTGAATGAAGTTCATCGACGGAGAGCCGATGAATCCAGCGACAAACACGTTGGCGGGATGCTGATAGATCTCCGTCGGGGTGGCGGCCTGCTGGATCACCCCGTCTTTCATCACAACAATCCGGTCGCCCATCGTCATCGCTTCCGTCTGATCGTGGGTCACATACACGACTGTGGTTTTCAGACGCTGGTGCAGCTTGCTGATCTCCGTGCGCATCTGCACCCGCAATTTGGCATCCAAGTTGGAAAGCGGTTCGTCCATCAGGAACACTTGCGGCTCCCGCACAATGGCCCGTCCCAGGGCCACGCGCTGCCGCTGACCGCCGGACAACGCTTTCGGCTTCCGGTCCAACAAATGCTCGATGTCCAGAATTTTGGCCGCTTCCCGCACGCGTTTATCGATCTCGTCCTTTTTAAATTTCCGCAATTTCAGACCAAAGGCCATATTCTGATATACGTTCATATGGGGATATAAAGCGTAGGACTGAAACACCATTGCGATGTCCCGATCTTTCGGCGGCACGTCGTTCACCAGCCGGTCTCCGATATACAGCTCTCCATCGGAGATTTCTTCCAATCCCGCGATCATTCGCAGTGTGGTAGATTTCCCGCAGCCGGAAGGACCGACCAGCACCAAAAACTCCTGATCCTGAATATCCAGATCAAAGTCCTTCACAGCTGTCACATCGCCGTATTTTTTGTAGATATGGTTGAGACGTACCTGTGCCATGAATGAAACCCCTTTCATGCTGTGGTTGTCTTCATTGTAGCGCAATGGTCCGAAAACACGCCATGTACAGCGGGCACAAAATATGCGGCACTTTTTTTAGCAGATTGAACAAAACCGAGGGGATTATCCTTCCTTTCCGGCTAATCGCCTTCTCAACAACAGAGCGAGCCGCACCTTTAGCGCATCGTCCAACCGGCGCACGTCCAGTCCGGTTTCTTTTTTCAGCCGGTCCAAACGATAAATCAACGTATTGCGATGGATATACAACTGCCGGGCCGTCTCACTGATATTCAGGTTTTGCTCGAGAAACGCCTCCACCGTCTCCCGCAAGTCCCTATCCTCCCAAAAGGGAACGGGCGCCAGACAAGCGAGATAAGCTTGAGCATCCGTTTCCGGCAATGCTACCAACAACCGTTCCAATGAATACTGCCAGCTGGCATGGACCCTTCTGCGGGGATAAAACAGGTTTCCCACACGGTATGTGTCACGCAAGACATGCAGCGCACCGGGAAGTTCCTCTGCCGAGGCTAACGGCGTATGGATACAGAGAGTTACATCCTGCCCCGCCTCACTGATCAACATATCCGCCAGCCCTTGTGCTCCTTCGCACAGCGCTTCCCGGCCCACTTCTTCCCCGCCGATCAGCTCCATCGGCACGGTGACCAGCATTTCTGTGGGGCCCAATGAAAACAACCCTGCTTGTCCGTCAAAATATCCGTTAATCGCCTCTGCCAGCCCCTGGTTTTCATCATCGGAGCCCGTGGGGAGAGCGATGTACAAGGGCACCTTTGCCGACCAATCCCACTGGGAAACTACAGCCGGCGGAGAAGCCGTCTCGCCGTTGAGCAGCCAGTCGACCAGTTGCCGCTGGGCCGAGGTGGCGGGCGACAGCGTATGGTGCCGTTTTTCTTCCCATTCTGTTAACAGCAACCGAATCAGCCGCTCTTCTCTGGGAGACAATTCTTCTGGCAGACGAAGGGTATAAACCGTCCCGTCCACCTCCACGGGTAACCCTTCCGTTGTATCCTTCGGGGCAGATGGCTTTTCCACTTCCACTGTCAAGTTCAATGCCTCTTCCAACGAACGGATCCATTGTTGTAACCGTTGCGGGATCATCCTATCCGCCTTTCGTTTGTTTTAGGTGTCTTTGGTTTCATTATAGGCTATTCAAAAAGGACACTGTAAAACAAAAACGGCGGGGTGCATCCCGCCGTTTCCCGCTTCCTAAGGATTGTTAATCCCGGATCCCTTTCCAGATGCCGTTCAAGACCCAGGAAATCAAGCTGACGACGATGGAGCCCAGCAGCGCCCCCATAAAACCGTGAACCTCAAACCCTTCAACCAAGGCGCTGGTGCCCCAAAACAGCAAAGCGTTGATCACAAACGTAAACAACCCCAGCGTTAGGAAATTGATCGGCAACGTGAAAAAGACCAACACCGGCCGGATAAACGTATTGATCAGCGCCAACACGACCGCCACCAACAACGCCGTACCAAAGCTCTCCACTTCAATTTGCGGAATCAACTGGGCGACGAGAAAAACGGCCAATCCGTTTAGCAGGAGTTTGACAATCCAACCCATGACTCTTCCTCCTCGGATAAGATCTTTACTATTGTAACCGACTCCCTTGAAACCATATCCGTTTTAGAGGATGAATAAACCATTCTCTCCTTGGGCGTTGGTGTGGTTTCCACTATAATATTAGTAATGTATTTTAGAGGAGGGCGGCACATGCAGGAACAAGACGTCATCATCGGGCTCGATATCGGAACCACTTCTACAAAAGCCGTCGCCTTCGATAGCCAAGGACAGGTGGTTGCCGCTCACAGCGAGGGATACCCCTTGGTTCAACCCCGTCCGAACCGGGCGGAACAAGATCCGGAAGCCATCCTGCAAGCCGTCATCACCGGTATGCGTAGCACCGTTCATGATGCGATTGAACAGGGGAAACGCATCATCGGAGTGGGTTTCAGCTCCGCGATGCACTCGGTTCTGGCACTGGATCAGCACAAACGTCCCTTAACCCGCCTAATCACCTGGGCGGACAACCGGAGCGCGAACCAAGTGAACCGCTTAAAGCATGGGAAAGATGGACATGCTCTGTACCGACGAACGGGTACACCCCTTCACCCGATGTCCGTCCTGCCCAAGTTGATGTGGCTCAGGGAGCAAGAACCGGAAACCTTTGCCCAAGCGGCTACCTTTGTCTCGATCAAAGAATACATTCTTTACCGTCTTTTTCAGGAAGAAGTCGTCGATTTTTCCATTGCTTCCGGAACCGGATTGTTTTCGTTATCTTCTTTGGAATGGGATGAGGAAGCCCTGGCACAGGCCGGTATTCGGCGGGAGCAATTGGGACAGCCGGTCCCGACGACCCATGTGCTGCGAGGGATGGACCCGGACCTCGCCCATTCCATGGGTTTGTCTGCGGATACACCCTGGGTGATAGGCGCGGGAGACGGCGTCTTGGCCAACCTGGGAACAGGGGCGATCTCCCCTGGTGAGACCGCCGTCACCGTGGGGACAAGCGGTGCCCTCCGTCAAGTGGTGAATCAACCGGTTACCGATATGCATGGTCGCACCTTTTGCTACGCTCTGACGGAACGACACTGGGTGATCGGAGGTCCCGCCAACAATGGAGGCATCCTGCTCCGCTGGCTGCGCCGGGAACTGGGCAGTCAGGAGTCGGAAAACGGCACAGATCCCTACGCGCCACTGATTGAAATGGCCGCACGCGTTCCTGCCGGAGCAGAAGGGGTGGTCTGCCTTCCCTATTTGACCGGAGAGCGGGCCCCTCATTGGAATGATAAAGCCCGCGGTGCTTGGTTCGGGCTAAGCCTGCACCACGGCAAGTCCCATATGATTCGAGCCATGCTGGAAGGCATGGTCATGAATCTCTATGCGATTTATACTGTATTGGAGGAGCTTACAGGACCTTCCGGACGAGTGCTGGTTTCCGGCGGGATGGCACGCTATCCTCTGGCCCTGCAGATGATGGCCGACGTCTTCGAACAAAACGTGTTGCTTCCGGAAGTAGAGGAGGCCTCCGCTATGGGAGCAGCAGCGCTGGCCTTGGTTGCTTTAGGTTACTGGGAGGATATTCAGGAAGTGAAACGCTGGATCGCCATCCGTCAGCAGATCCAGCCCGCAGCGGAACATGTAAGAGTCTACCGGAAACTGTACTCATCCTTTCAACGCTTGTATGAAAAAACCGAATCAGAAATGGAAGCTTTGGCCGGTTTGCAGATCCATAACGGATAAGCAGCGACGGCCCTGATGCTAAAGGAGATGAACCATGTGAAACTGGGAATGATCGGACTTGGAAAGATGGGGGCCAACCTGGTTCTCAACCTGTTGAACCATGGCCATGAGGTCGCCGTATATGACGCAAACCCGGAAGCGGCGAAACAGTTAGCAGAAAGGGGAGCTGCACCGGCATTTCAGCTGGAAGAGCTGGTCCGCTCCCTGGAAACGCCGCGCATCCTCTGGTTGATGGTGCCCGCCGGCGACGCGACGGAACAGGTGCTGGAATCTCTCCTCCCTCTCCTGTCTCCTGACGATATCGTGATCGATGGAGGGAATTCCCATTATAAAGATTCGATGAAACGGGCCGCACGCTTGAGAGAACGGGGACTTCATTTCATGGATGTCGGCACTTCCGGCGGCACCTCCGGTGCCCGTCACGGCGCTTGCTTCATGATCGGCGGCGATGCCGAATGCTTTAAGCTTCTGGAACCCCTGTTCCGCGACCTCGCAGTTCCGGATGGATACTATTACGCCGGGAAAAGCGGCAGCGGCCACTTCCTCAAAATGGTCCACAACGGGATTGAATACGGGATGATGCAGGCCATCGCCGAAGGATTTGAAGTTCTGGAAAAAAGCGAGTTTGACTTCGATTACGAGAAAACCGCCAAAGTCTGGTCCAATGGCTCGGTCATTCGCAGCTGGCTTATGGAACTGACTCAGTCCGCTTTTTCAAAAGATCCCAAACTGGAAAGCATTCGCGGCGTGATGCACTCCTCCGGCGAAGGCAAATGGACCGTGGAAACGGCTCTCGACCTGAAAGCCAACGCACCGGTCATCGCCTTGTCTCTGATGATGCGCTACCGCTCTTTGGAAGAGGATACCTTCCACGGCAAAGTGGTAGCCGCGCTGCGAAATGAATTTGGCGGTCACGCGGTGGAACGGTCGAAAGAGTAAAAGGGAGGTATTTCTCCCTGCAAACAAAAAAACATGCGTGGTACTCTTCAAATCATGAGGCTGCTGACAACGGGACGTCAACAGCCTATTTTGTATCAAACGGAGGCGTTCCCATTGAAAAAATGGTCTACGGAACTGATGCTGCTGGGCGTGGTTTTGGTGTGGGGTGCCAATTATACCGTGGGCAAATACGGGTTGACCTATTTGACCTCCCTGCAGTTCAATGCTCTGCGCTTCCTCGTCTCCGCTCCCATCCTGCTCGGCCTCACGCTGTTGTGGGAAGGGAGTATCAAGATGGAACGCACCGATCTCAAACGCTTGCTGGTGGTGGGAACTGTCGGCATCAGTTTGTACCAAACCTTGTTCATGATATCCGTTCACTACACCTCCGCCACCAACGCTTCCCTGTTGATCTCCATATCTCCCATTTTTACCGGCATTTTTGCCGTATTGGCCGGGCAAGAACGCTTTTCTGTGCGCGTACAGGCAGGTTCCCTCATCGCATTTGCCGGCGCGGCCGTGGTGCTGTTGTTTGGCGGAAATCATCAGGCTCAACTTTATCCCCATGAGTGGCTGGGGAACCTGATCGGGTTGATCGCATCCGTGGCATTCGGCTGGTACCCGATTCTGGCTCAACCCCTGCTTACAAAGTATTCCGCTTTGCGGGTCACTGCCTGGTCCTCTGTCGTCGGTGCCGTCTCCCTGTTGGGAGCAAGTGCTTGGACCTTTCCGGGAATCGTTTGGGAACGAGTAACTGCAGAAGCATGGTTCTCCCTCGGGTACTCCATTCTACTGGTCACGGTCTACGGGCTGGTAGCCTGGTATGTCGGCATCAGCCGCACCGGTGCGACCAAAGTAATGGTCTACATGTACCTGATCCCGTTGGTTGCAGTCTGGACAGCCGCCCTCGTCATCGGCGAACAAGTACATCTGCAACAGATCTTCGGGGGACTCATTATCTTTGTCGGCTTGTGGCTGGTCAAAAGACAGCCGCAAAAGAAAAAGGAGCCTGTATCCATTCCTACGCAATACAGGTAGGCAAGGCACTTTTCCGCGAAAATAATCCCCCGTTACGGGGGGATGTTCCTTTGGAACAGGATGCATGGATCGGGAAACAACTCCTCCTTTTGCTTCCTGTGCGGTTTGATTTGCTTAGTGTACACTGTCAATACTAAATGGTCAAAATTGGTTAACAAAATGACAATTTTCATATTATAGTATAGTGTAAGCGCATACAGGACCCACAGAGCCTTGCAATCACCACCTAGTGAGATTGGAAGACAGGGTGTAAACCCCTCCAACATCCAGCTGATTCGTAAAGCAAGTCGGGGCTACACTCTCAAGACCGAGAACAAGGTCTCAGGGAGGGTCTCCCGACCGCTACCAGAATCTCATCTCAAACTTTGGGGTCTACGCGACATTATTCTAGGGAGGGTTGGCATGTACTGGGAACGGATCAATGCAAGGGATCGCTTTATGGCAACAAAAGAAATCTCGTCAGAGATCCGTAATCCGATTGCCGAATCATGGATGCGAAGTTCAAAGCATCAAGTTAACCCTTTGTTGCCCCGGGCACCAAAAACGCTTTCAAAACAAAAGCTCATTCAGTTGCAAAAATCAAAAGCTATTGGTCAGGCATTTCAATCGATTTCACCGAATATACAGACTAACCTGGATGACAAATATGCTGTTGCCCTATCCGATCATTCCGGGCAAATTATTTACCTCCAAGCGAACGGTCGATTGTATGAGGGTTTGGAATCGGTAAATTTTATACCTGGGGGAAATTGGAGTGAGACGATCTGTGGAACGAACGCCATCGGTACTTCGCTTGCGTCAAAGACACCCGTAACCATTTACGATGCGGAACACTATTGTGAACCTTGGCAACCATTTTCCTGTGTAGGCGTTCCCATTTGGCATCCCGTTACCGGTCAAGTGCTGGGAGCTCTAGATTTCACCACTTTCACGGAAGATTTCCCTGACAACGGATTGATCCTGACAAACATGTTGGCTAAAAACATTGAGACAGAGTTGTATTATCAGTACCGACTCAAAATTGCCCGATTGGAAAATGCATTCTTGGAATGGGACAAGCATATACAATACGACAGAGTTTTTGTGATCGATCGCGAGGGCAATGTTGTTCGACGTAATCATATGGATAACCTAAACCGTGCAAAAGCCGGGATTAGAAAGGACTTTGACTGGGACAATTATTTTAGTCATTTAGAAACAAAATATTCGACAAAAACAACGCCTAGCGAAGAATCCCTTCCTTTTTTGCCTGGACAACCTATTGGAAAAATCCTACCCGTATATTTTGATCATCTTTTGATCGGCGCCGTGTTTCAAACACCTGCGATTCACCTCTCTCACACTATGAAAACCCATGCGATGAATACAGATAAAAGCTCAAACGATTTGACAACACCTTGGGCAGACATCCTGTCTGCCCAAGGTGTTGTCGGGAGGTCCCGCGGATGGCTGGCCATGCTTCAAAAAGTGAAGAAAGCGGCTAGCCAGGATATAACGATTTTGTTGACAGGTGAAAGCGGTACTGGAAAAGAAGTGCTTGCCCAGTTTATTCATGAAAACAGTTTCCGTAAAGACAAACCGTTTATTCCAGTGAATTGTGCTTCACTAAATCACGATCTTACCGCTAGTGAGTTGTTCGGATACGGCAAAGGGACGTTCACTGGCGGATTGAAAGAAGGAAAAGCAGGGCTGTTCGAATGCGCGGACGGCGGTACCCTCTTCTTGGATGAGATTGGTGAACTCCCCCTTTCGACCCAATCGATGCTCCTTCGTGTCTTGCAAGAAAAACAGGTGACACGTATCGGGGAACAAAAATTGCGCTCAGTGGACGTTCGCTTAATTGCTGCTACAAACAAAAATGTACGGGAAGCGGTTCATGAAGGAACGTTCCGTTCCGACCTCTATTATCGATTAAACACCATTTCATTTACTGTCCCGCCGCTCAGAGAACGAAAAGAGGACATTCCGGTTCTGGCCGAGTACTTTATGCGGAAATTTGAAAAAAAGAAAAATGTGGAGACAACCCACATCCTTGCACCAGAAACAATCGAAAGATTGGAACGTTACGATTGGCCCGGCAATGTACGTGAACTGAAAAATACGGTTGAGTATGCTTTGGTATTTACCGAAAGTTCCGTAATCGAGTTAAAACATTTGCCGCCATTCCTTTTGGAAGACGAGCTCTGCTCGACCGATCCCTCTTTCAACGCGTCTATGGGAAAAGAAATATCGAACGAGGAACGTGAATATATCCTCAGGCTTTTGCAATCAACGAAGTACAATATCTCAAAAACGGCTCGAATCATGGGTATCTCCCGCGGCACGCTGTATAAGCGGCTGAAACAATACGATCTTCGCTAAAAGAAAGACCTCTGCAGGGAAACACATCCCGCAGAGGTCTTTCTAGCAATCAGCTAAATTTCGTTATAACATTAAAGCCTTTCGTTTTATATTGTGTCATATTGTCGAACACTTCGTTGACATCAACCAAGCCGACTTCGCGCTCAACCAATCTTTTGGGATTAAGTCGGCCGGACGCAACCAAATCTAACAGGCCGCGGTAGTTCGGATGCGGGTTGCCGATACTGCCGACAAACTCAATTTCAAACGCTGTAATGAGATCAACGGGCAGAGACACAAAACCGCCTTCTTCCGCCGTGGTAAGTCCGACCTGTACATGACGGCCACCTTTTCGCAGAGACAGGACCGAGTTGAGAACTGTATCCTTAATGCCCAGCGCATCCAGTCCGACGTGTGCACCGCCTTTTGTAATTTCTTGAATTGCTTCGGGGACGTTTTCATTCTTGGCGTTAACGGTTGCAACAGCACCTTCCCGTTTGGCCGTTTCGAGTTTTTGTTCGTCAATATCGACAGCGATCACTTGAGCCCCAAGGGTATTTGCGACTTGAATGGCAGAAAGGCCGACGCCACCCGCTCCTTGAACGGCCACCCAATCACCCGGTTGAACCTGACCCCGTGCAACACCGTGATAACCCGTCATAAAACGGCAACCCACTGCGGCAGCCGTCAAACTGTCCACATTTTCAGGAAGACGTACTAAATTGAAATCCGCATTTCGAACCAGAACATATTCTGCATACCCGCCGTCCAGACCCGATACCAAACCAAAAATCTCAAGATTTTTACATAAGTTCGGTACCCCTTTTAAACAATACTCACATTGGCCGCAACCTGAATGAAACGGAACAGTTACGCGATCGCCCGGTCGATATGATTTTACCCCTTTTCCAACTTCCTCAACGATCCCGCCAAACTCGTGACCCGGTGTAATCGGAAGCTCGGGAGACAAACCGATCCAAGACCAATCCCCTTGCCAGGCATGCCAGTCACTCCGACAAACCCCGCAAGCTTCGATCCGAATAACTGCGTCCTCGGGACCCGGTTGGGGATCGGGCAAATCTTGAATGTTCAGAGGTTTTTTGTGTTCAATGATACGTGCCGCTCTCATCAAACATATCCCCTTTCAAAAGGAATGATTGACAATTTCATTAGTCGAAAAATACGAACACACACTTCACCATCTCGCTGTACCAGCGTGAAGTTCGGTCCTAGTTTAAGTTCACCCAGACACTTTTGACTTCCGTGTAGTTGTTCAGTGCGTAGGAACCGCACTCGCGTCCGATGCCGGACTGCTTGTATCCCCCGAAGGGAGAAGCTGCATCAAAGGCGTTGTAGCAGTTGACCCAGACGGTGCCGGCTTTGAGTTTGTTGGCGATATAATGGGCTCTCTTAACGTTTTCTGTCCAGACACCTGCAGCTAGACCGTAAATGGTTTTGTTGGCGCGTTCGATAAGATCGTCCAAATCTTCATAAGGCATAGCTGCAACCACAGGACCGAAAATTTCTTCCTTAGCGATCGTCATTTCATCATCGACCGCAGAGAAGACAGTTGGCGACACAAAATACCCTTCGTCACGAGAACGCAAGCCTCCGGTGACGATTTCAGCCCCTTCTTTTGTACCTCTTTCAATGTAGCCGGTTACGCGTTTTAGTTGCTCTTCAGAAACAAGCGGACCCATTTCCGTTTCGGGATCCAGTCCCGTACCTAGGCGAATTTTTTGAGCATGGGATGCCAGGTCGGCCACTACATTGTCATATACCTTTTTGTGGATGAATACACGAGAACCGGCACAACATACCTGGCCTTGATTAAACATGACACCGGTCAATGCGCCTGGTATAGAGCGAGACATGTCTGCATCCGGCAGTATGATGTTTGGCGATTTACCGCCTAGTTCCAGGGTGACGTTTTTTACCTTATCGGCTGCTTTGCGCATGATCAGTCGGCCGACTTCGGTGGAGCCGGTAAACGCTATCTTGTCAACGTCGGGATGCTCGACCAGCGGTTGGCCAGCTGTTTCACCGAAACCGGGGATCACATTAATGACGCCTTCTGGGAATCCCGCTTCCTGGGCCAACTGGGCCAAATACAAAGCCGACAACGGGGTTTGCTCGGCCGGTTTTAATACCACCGTACAGCCCGTAGCCAACGCGGCACCTAATTTCCATGCCGCCATCAACAGCGGAAAATTCCACGGAATGATCTGACCGACGACACCTACCGGCTCATGTCGCGTGTAGTTGAAGAACGGTCCACCGACCGGGATGGTTTGCCCGACGATTTTAGTCGCCCAGCCAGCATAATAACGGAAATGTTCGATGGCAAGCGGTACGTCGGCTTTCGTTGTTTCACGAATCGGCTTGCCGTTGTCGAGGGTATCAAGCTGGGCCAGTTCTTCCTGATGCTCTTCCATAGATCGGCCAGTTTGTAGATTAACCGGCTCCGCTGTGAGGCGGCCATCTTCGACCACGGGCCTTCGTCGAACGCCTTTCGGGCTGCCTTTACGGCTTTGTCCACATCCCGGGCATCTGCCTCGTAAACCGTAGCCAACGTTTCACCGGTAGCCGGATTTGGCGTGTCAAACGTCTTACCTGATTCCGATTCAACCCATTGGCCACCGATGAACATCTTTTTCTTCCCCGTCAAAAATTCGCTAACCGTAGGTTTGACATCTACAACCGTCGTCATAAACCATTTCCCTCCTTAGTCAAAGCCATGTTGGCCAGTCGTTTTCAATGAAGAGCAAAAATCATACCAGTATATATATTCAGATTGATGACTAACCTTTATGATAGCTTCGACTCTTTTGCCCATCGGACCGTGTTTGCTTTTTTTATGGAAACTGTTTAAACAGATGAACAACTTGACCACTCTATGAACAATTTGTTCATTCTTTGTACCCTGGCAGATCTTTTATTGCCGTAGAAATTCCTAACCGCTTGCTTTTCCATGTCTCGGGGAATACAATCGAAAGATGATCGAATCGCCAGACCCATCAACCGGAGGTGCATAAGCGTGGTAAAAAAAGAGATCGCCCGCCGTCTGCTGGGTGTTTTATATAAAGTAGAAGAAAACATCAACGACCTGGAAAGCTTCGATATGGATGATTTTCTGGAAAAAGAGGACGGCTTGGACAGCATCTATGAGGATGTGATGAATACCCTGCTGGACCTCTATGACTACCCCGTTCCGGAAAAGAAAGAAGTAGGTCCAAGGGATGTCGTGCGGAGCATCATTGAAAATGAGTTTTTAAAAGACAGCATCAACGCGGACAAAACACTGGAACTGCTGGAAGAGGGAACCCGCAGTGACTGGCAGGAACGGTTGGAGGTCTATTTCTCCCGCTACGGGGTCACCAGCGACCTGCCGATGGATACGCCCAACGAGCCGTTGTAATAAACAAGGCCCCATGGAGTGATCATTGGGGCCGTTTTAATCATTCGATGACGGGGCTGACTACCGTTTCATGCGCGTCCATTCCATGCCGGGTTGACCAAATATCCGGCTCCACCTTGGTATACTTTTTTCAACCGTTGTAACGGCTGGAAAGCTATCCGCTCTGTTCATACCGGCTCACTTTCCCACTTCTCGTAGATGGGGGCGGTGATGAAGAACTCTTCCTTTCCTCTTTCATTACAAAAAGCGGAGCCCTTTCGGCACTCCGCTTTTCCTCCCCCACCGTTATTTCGCTTCTTCGATCGCCCGGATCATCGTGGCTTCCACGTCTTCCGCCACCGGCTTCAATCCCTCATCCCCCGTCAATGCCAGGAGGGCAGTGGGGAGGGTGAGACCGATATGGGTTTTACCCGTTTCCTTCTCCTTGTAGACCACCACTTTGCAGGGAAGAAAGTAGCCGGCTTTTTGGTTGCGGCTCAGCACCTTCTTGGCCACGTCGGGGTTGCAAACTTCCAACACCACATATTCCTGATCCAGCTGAATTCCTTTTTCCATCAACTTGGTAGGAATGTCCAGTTTCCACAGCACGCCAAACTTATGGTTGGCCAAAGATTGCTCCAAAGCTCGCACCGCTTCATCCACGCTTTTATCGGTTTCCACCGTATGCTCAAACATGTGGTTGCCCCCTTTTGAGCGAACTATCTGTACATTGCCTATTTTACATGATACAAAACAAAATGTGGCTCTTCTTCTTCATTCCATTTTTAAAGGAGGACAATAAATGCACCGTTTGTTATCCGACTAAAACAACCCCCGTCGGCTTTCCTGCTGACGGGGGCTTCCTTTTCCCTTCACTGATTGGAGACTTGTTTGGCCAGGTTGTCGTAGTAGGTTTCCATCCGCTCCCGGTCGCGTTCCAGGATCGGCTTCAGGTAGCGGCCGGTGTGGGAAGCTTTTACTTCCGCCACTTCTTCCGGCGTGCCGGCAGCGACGATGGTACCGCCCCCGTCGCCGCCTTCGGGACCCAAGTCGATGATGTAATCGGCGGTTTTGATCACGTCCAGGTTGTGCTCGATCACCAGGACGGAATCGCCGTTCTCCACCAGGCGCTGCAACACCTGGAGCAGTCGGGCGATATCGTCGATGTGCAGCCCGGTAGTGGGCTCATCGAGGATGTACAAGGTGCGTCCATTGCTTCGCTTGTACAGCTCGGAAGCCAGCTTCACCCGCTGGGCTTCCCCGCCGGAAAGCGTGGTAGCCGGCTGCCCGAGGCGGATGTAACCCAGACCCACGTCATAGATGGTCTGCAGCTTCCGCTTGATACGGGGGATGTTTTTGAAAAACTCCAGTGCCTCTTCCACCCGCATGTCCAGTACGTCGGAAATAGTCTTCCCTTTGTACTTGATCTCCAGCGTTTCCCGGTTGTACCGTTTCCCCTTGCACTCTTCACAGGGCACGTACACATCGGGCAGAAAGTGCATTTCGATCTTGATGATCCCGTCCCCGCGGCAGGCTTCACAGCGGCCGCCCTTGACGTTAAAAGAGAAACGCCCTTTTTTGTAGCCCCGTACCTTGGCTTCCGGAGTGGAGGCGAAGACATCCCGGATATCGTCGAACACTCCGGTGTACGTAGCCGGGTTGGACCGGGGCGTCCGACCGATGGGGGACTGGTCGATGTCGATCACTTTGTCCAGGTGTTCCAGCCCCTCGATTTTATCGTGGGCGCCGGGGATCCACTTGGACTTGTTCAGCTGCCGGGCCAAAGCCTTGTGGAGAATCTCGTTGATCAACGTACTTTTGCCGGAGCCGGAAACCCCGGTCACACAGGTGAAAACGCCCAGGGGAACCTTTACATCGACGTTTTTCAGGTTGTGTTCCCGAGCGCCTCGGATCTCCACCCATTTGCCGTTGGGCTCCCGCCGCTCGGCCGGCAAGGGGATGAATTTGCGGCCGGAGAGGTACTGTCCGGTGAGGGAGTGTTCCATCTTCATCACTTCCTCCGGTGTGCCCTGGGCCACCACTTCTCCCCCGTGGGTGCCCGCTCCGGGGCCGATGTCGATGATGTAATCGGCGGCCAGCATCGTATCCTCGTCGTGCTCCACCACGATCAAGGTATTGCCGAGATCCCGCATCTGCTCCAGCGTACGGATCAGCCGGGTGTTGTCCCGCTGGTGCAGCCCGATGCTGGGCTCGTCCAGAATATAGAGCACACCCATCAGCTTGGAGCCGATCTGGGTAGCAAGTCGAATCCGCTGGGCCTCTCCCCCGGACAGGGTTCCGGCGGACCGGTTCAAGGTAAGATAGTTAAGCCCCACATTGACCAAGAAACCGAGGCGGCTTTGGATTTCCTTCAAAATTCCCCGGGCGATGGTCATCTCTTTCTCCGTCAATTCCAGATCTGCGAAGAAGTCTTTCGCTTCCTGGATGGACAAACCCGTCACATAGGCGATATTTTTGCCGCCGACCAGGACACTCAAGGTTTCCGGTCGCAGCCGGGCTCCACCGCAGGTGGGGCAGGCCTTGTTGCTCATGTAGTTTTCAATTTGCTCTCGAATGGTGTCGGATCCGGTTTCCCGATAGCGGCGCTCCAGATTTTTGATCACCCCTTCAAAACGGATGGTGATCTCTTTTAACTGTCCCAGGTCGTTTTCATAGCGGAAGGGAATCCGCTCTCCCGTTCCTTTCAACAGGATATCCAGCTCTTTTTTGGAAAGCTCTTTCACCGGCGTGTCCATGTCAATGTCGTAGTGGGTACAGGCGGACTCCAACAGGGAGGGATAATAGTTGCTGGATTTGCCCACCCAAGGCTCGATGGCGCCTTCCCGCAGCGTTTTGGTTTTGTCGGGAATGACCAGCTCGGGATCCACTTCCATCCGCGCCCCCAGCCCGTCACAGTCCGGGCAAGCTCCGTAAGGACTGTTGAAGGAAAACATCCGCGGGGAGAGCTCCTCGATGGAAAAGCCGCATTCGGGACAAGCCAGATTTTGGCTGAACAGCATCTCCTCCCCGTCAATCACGTCGACCACCACTTTGCCATCGGCCAGATTGAGGGCCGTTTCCAAGGAATCGGTAAGCCGGGTTTCAATCCCCGGCTTCACAACGATCCGGTCTACGACCACTTCAATGGTGTGCTTTTTGTTTTTCTCAAGTCGGATTTCTTCAGAGAGATCCCGGATCTCTCCGTCCACCCGAACACGGACAAAGCCCTGTTTGGTGATGTCCTCCAGCAGTTTCACATGCTCCCCTTTTCGTCCGCTTACCATGGGCGCCAGGATCTGGATCCGGGTTCGCTCCGGCAGCTCCAGCACCCGATCCGCCATCTGGGTGACTGTCTGGGAGGAGATTTCGGTCCCGTGTTTGGGGCAGTGAGGCCTACCCACCCGGGCAAACAACAGCCGAAGGTAGTCATAGATCTCCGTTACCGTCCCCACGGTGGAGCGGGGGTTGCGGCTGGTCGTTTTCTGATCGATGGAAATCGCGGGAGATAAGCCGTCGATGGAGTCTACGTCCGGTTTGTCCATCTGTCCGAGAAATTGGCGGGCATAGGCGGAGAGGGATTCCACATAGCGGCGCTGTCCCTCGGCGTAAATTGTGTCAAAGGCAAGGGAGGACTTACCCGATCCGGACAATCCCGTCAAGACGACAAACTGATCCCGGGGAATGGTGACATCAATATTTTTTAAGTTGTGGACCCGAGCTCCTCGAATCACAATGTTTTCCTGCGACACGGGTATCAAGCTCCCTCCGCTTTCAGTTCCATAATCATGTCACGCAACTCGGCGGCGCGTTCGAAATGCAGGTCGCGAGCCGCTTGCTTCATTTCTTTCTCCAGTTTTTCGATCAGCTTGCGACGCTCTTTCTTTCCCATTTTGGCCAAATCCGGCGCTGCTTGATACTCGGCAGGCTCTTCTGCTGCCTTGGTGGCTTCGATGACGTCCCGCACCTTTTTCCGGATCGTTTGCGGAGTGATGCCGTGCTGTTCGTTGTAAGCCATCTGGATGGCCCGACGCCGTTCCGTCTCCTCGATAGCTTTCTTCATCGAGTCCGTCATGTTGTCGGCGTACATGATCACTTCTCCGTTGGCGTTTCGAGCCGCCCGTCCGATGGTCTGAATCAAAGAGCGTTCCGCCCGCAGGAAACCTTCCTTATCCGCATCCAAGATGGCAACCAGAGAGACTTCCGGCAAGTCCAGTCCCTCCCGCAAGAGGTTGATTCCCACTAGCACATCAAACTCACCCAGGCGCAGGCTCCGGAGAATCTGCATCCGCTCGATGGTTTTGATATCCGAGTGGAGATACTGCACCTTGATGCCCATCTCTTTCAGATAATCCGTCAAGTCCTCGGCCATTTTCTTGGTCAGCGTCGTCACCAGGGTCCGTTCATCCCGCTCGATCCGCTTCTGCACTTCGCTGATCAAATCGTCGATCTGCCCCTGAATGGGCCGGACATGAATCCGGGGATCCACCAATCCCGTCGGGCGGATGATCTGCTCCACCACTTCCGGACATTTTTCCAGCTCATATGGACCCGGCGTCGCCGACACATAGATCGCTTGATGTACCCGCTCCTCAAATTCCTCAAACTTGAGCGGCCGGTTGTCCATCGCCGACGGCAGGCGAAAACCGTGTTCCACCAGCATTTCCTTGCGGGAGCGATCTCCCTTGTACATGCCGCCGATCTGCGGAATGGTGACGTGGGACTCATCCACGATGAGAAGGTAGTCCTTCGGGAAATAATCCAACAAGGTATACGGTGCCTCACCCGGCTTCTTCCCTACCAGGTGGCGGGAGTAGTTCTCAATCCCGGAGCAGAAGCCCACTTCCCGCATCATTTCCATATCGTAACGGGTACGCTGCTCCAGACGCTGGGCTTCCAAAAGCTTGCCCTGATCATGTAGCTCTTTCAACCGGGCATCCAGCTCCTCCTCGATATCCTTCAGCGCCCGGCGCATGACCGCTTCCCGGGTGACATAGTGAGAGGCGGGGAAAATGGCGACATGCTCACGATCTCCCAGAACTTCCCCGGTTACCACATCAATTTCTCGAATCCGGTCGATTTCATCCCCGAAAAACTCCACCCGGATCGCCTGTTCACTGCGGGAAGCAGGGAAAATCTCCAATACATCTCCCCGCACCCGAAAGGTACCCCGGACGAAGTTGATGTCGTTTCGTTCATATTGGATATCCACCAGATCCCGCAGCACGGCATTGCGATCCTTTTCCATCCCAACGCGCAGGGAAACCACCTGCTCCCGGTATTCGTCAGGGGAACCCAAGCCGTAAATACAGGACACACTGGCGACGATGATCACGTCCTTCCGCTCAAACAGCGCACTGGTCGCCGAGTGGCGCAGCTTGTCAATCTCGTCGTTGATTGATGCATCTTTTTCGATATACGTATCCGTTTGTGGCACATAGGCCTCCGGTTGATAGTAATCGTAGTAGCTTACAAAATACTCCACCGCGTTGTGGGGAAAGAACTCTTTTAACTCCCCGCACAACTGCGCGGCCAGCGTCTTGTTGGGGGCCATCACCAGCGTGGGCTTGCCCACCCGGGCGATCGTGTGGGCGATGGAAAAGGTTTTCCCCGTTCCCGTCGCACCCAAAAGCGTTTGATGCTTTTTCCCTTCCAGCACTCCCCGGGTCAAAGCTTCAATCGCCTTGGGTTGATCCCCCTTGGGCTCATAATCCGATTCCAAACGAAACAACGCTTCGCCCATGGTAATCACCTCTGTTTCGTCACTTTATCCATTATAACATAACCTGGCAATATAAAGAGAACATCCGTTCTTTGAGCCGCGTGTTATTTTTTGCACAAAAAAGCTCTTCTACCTGTTGCGAAATAGAAGAGCTTGCTTTTTCCGAGGATAGAGTTTGTCTGCGACTCATTCCGACTACGGACTACGTACCTTCGGGCGGACCGAAAGGGCTGGGTTTTCCCGCTCGCTGTCGCCACACAAGAAAAGGACTATGGCGGGCCTCCCTGCTCTTAAACAACATCTTGACTTCTTCCTAAATATGAATCATCGAAACAGGCTAGCACTCCGGCCTTAACCTTTTTTATATTTCATGATACGACGATACATCGTTTGGTCTTTCAATTTGCGGAAATGGGATGTCATGGGGAGCCGATTTGCTTCGATGATCCAAATATGCCCGTTCTGATCCACTCCCACGTCCAACCCGTAATTGCGATGGTTGGGGTATCGTAGGGTTAAAATCTTGGCGGACAGCAAAGCGACCCTGTCGATTTCAGAAAGGATGGCACTTTCGGAAAGATCTTTCAGCGAAGATTTTTGGATCGCAGTTTTAACCTCTAGCAGGGTCCCTTTGCTCCTTTTATTGTTAGTGACGATGTACCCTTCTCCCGCTACTTTGGCCACTTTCCCCGTCACTCTCCATGAATCGGATTTCTTTTTGCGTTGGACCATCACCCGTATATCAAAGGGGCGATTACCGACTTTGGCAAGATGAATCCGTTGCTGAACCATATATGGTCGGGAGTTGATCAACTTTTTGAGATACCGATACGTCTTTCGGAATCCCCGAATCTTTTTCTTTTTATCCTCGGTGTGGACTTTATAGCGTTTGTTTCCGGATGACGACACCAAAATCACGCCAAATCCACGGTGCCCGATCACAGGTTTCAGAATCACCTGTTTGTATTTATCGATCATTTTCCGTAACGATCGACGGGAAAAAAGTTTTGTTTTCGGGAGATACGGCGTTAACCGGTCATCCTCAGCCATAAATGAATATCTCAACCATTTGTTTTTTCTCATATCCCGACTCATGTGCTATCCACCTTTCGGAACATAATGGATGGTATTTAGGTAACTTTCCAACAATTTCAGAAACCTTTCGATATCTTCATGGGTGATATCGCCGATATTGGCGATTCTGAAGGTTTTTGAGCCCACGAGTTTACCAGGGTAAATCGTGATATTTCGGCTGTAAAAGTAGTCATGCATGTCATTGAAATCGTATCCAGCACAATCCGGTTCGAGGATGGCCGTGATGAGTTTGGAATGATACTGCTTCGGGACAAGATATTCCAGTCCAAGCCGGGAAAGTCCCTTGATCAACGTTTCCCAAGACTTTGCGTACCGTTGATATCTTCCTTGCACTCCCTCCAGCTTCAGCTCCACAATAGCTTGTTTAAGAGCGTACAGGGTTTGGACGGGCGGGGTAAAACGCATTTGACGGGTTTTTGAGAAATACTGATATTGTGCATAAAGATTTAAGTAGTAATTTCGTGGTTTCTTGTGCCGCAAGTCATCCAATTTGCTCCGTTCCGCGATCACGAATGAGACCCCCGCCATCCCTTGAAGGATTTTGTTGGCACTTGCAGCCATAAAGCTGATATTCATCGCCTTCTTTTGGATCGGAATAGCCGCAAAAGAACTCATGGCATCCACGATCAGATCGATCCGGTGTTTCTTGCACAGTTGTCCAATCGATCCAATATCGTTTAGCAGACCGGTGGTCGTCTCATGATGGACGACGGCGAGATGGGAGATATTGTGAGAAGAGGTTTGAATCTGTTTTTCGAGGGCGGTTAAGTTGACGGACTTATCAGGAGGACTTTCAAATGCGATGTAGTTGATTCCATAGGCTTCAGCAATTTCGCACATCCGTTTACCGTATGCACCATTGTTAAGGATAAGCAAGTAATCTTCATTCACTACGGAGCTTATGATGGATTCGACCGCTGCCGTTCCCGATCCACCGAACAATACGGTGGTATATTCCCGCGGATCGGCCACCAGACGTGTCAGCTCCGTGGACACGTATTCCATCAGGCGGCCAAACTCCAGTTCCCGTGGGCAGATATCAGGTACCACTTGAGCGTATTTGACGGTGTCTGTCGTGGTGGCGGGGCCGGGAGTCAATAGGATGTTCCTCTTGATTTTTCCCATGGGATTTCCCCTTCCGTTAATCACGGGAGTTGTTTTTAATAAATGTCTGCAACCGCTCTTTCACTTCATAGGGTTTGATCTTGGGGCGGCCCAGTTGCTTCCGGGAACCTTTGGAAATCCTCATGTACAGAAAGGTCAGCCCGCCGCTTTGTCTCCATTCACGCATGGCAGTATGCAACTCTTCTAGGTTGTGAATGTAAATAGATTTCGTGTAACCGCAGGAAGCGGCGATCTCCACGAAATCGGTATTATGTGATACCGTGCTTTGCCCTCCTGTCGAGTCGTGTGCCTGGTTATCGAGCAGGATGTGGAGCATGTTGTGCGGGTTGTAAGAACCGTTGGTGGCTAGACTCCCCATGCGCATGAGCAAAGAACCGTCCCCGTCGATCACAACGATCTCCAGATCCTTCCCGGTCAGCGCCATGCCGAGCCCGAGGGAACCGGCACATCCCATGGAACCCACCATGTATAGGTGATTTGGGGCATCTTCGATTTCATACAATTCCCGACCTGTCTTTCCGGTTGTGGCAATCAGGACAGTGTTGCTCTTTTTCCATGTGCTGATCCTGCGAAGGGCTTCATACCGTTGGGGAATCTGTTCCGTGATCGCTTCCTTTTTTATGCTTTTGATACGGTTTACATGTTGGGGATGTGTTTGTTTTTGCAGGGGTTCATCAGTAAACGTTCCTTTTTTTACGACAAAAAAGAAAGGGCGGTTCTTTGCAATCCATTGATCGGCCTGCAATAGCTGTTGTTTTGCCTTTTTTAGATCGGCCTGCAAATACTGCCATTTCACTTGCATGAGATCCAGCATTTGCGTGGTGATTTGCCCCATCAGTTCATGCTGTGGTTCATCGGGGGCACCTGGTTCCCCGCGGAGGCTGACAAAACCGAGGACCGGAATCTGAAAGGGGTAGTTGAGGGAAACCAAGGGAGAAACTGCGTTGGTTAGTCCTGAATTTTGCATCAGAACCACAGATTTTCTCCCCGTCAGCCAGACCCCGGATGCGATGGCCACGGCATCGCCTTCATTTGCCGCCGCGACATATTTGCATTTGTTAATGGCATAGTTGATCAGGTTATTCAGAAAAGAGCACGGAACTCCACTGTAAAACGAAAAACCCAAATGTTTCAGCTCTTCTCCAAATGCTTTGGTATCCAGCATCGTCATCACTCCATCTTCTTTTTGCCAGGAAGGTATTTCTTTTCCGCCGCCTCTAGCTCTTCCGCTTGTTGGAGACGGAAGATTTCCTCGATGGTTGCCACCTTGCCTTCCACATTCATCAGGTTTTTCTCCCGATAGACTTGTCTTGATATGTTTTTCATTGCAACGATGGATGCCCTCATATTGTGGTTGGCCCAGATGACGAGCTGGATCCCCAACTCCTTAAACCGGTCCGTCGGAATGGAATAATATTTGGTCGGTACGATGACCACGGGATGCCTGCCATTCCATTCTTTCATAAATGCCTCAATTTCCGTGATGTCCGACCGTTTGCTGTGGATCAGGATAGCATCTGCACCTGCTCGTCGGTATGCCTCCGCCCTTCGTAACGTTTCCTTTAGACCCCAGCCCGCAATGAAAGCTTCCACTCTCGTGACTACAATGAAGTCATCATCCTGTTGGGTGTCTTTCATCGCTTTGATCTTGCCGCAAAACTCCTCTATATCGGCAAGAGGTTGGGCTTCTCCGTTAATAAAGGAGTTGGTTTTGGGAAAGAGTTTATCTTCAATACAAACACCTGCTATATTTCGTTGCTCTAATTTTTTAACCAGACGCCGGGCGTTATTGAAGTTTCCGTATCCCGTATCTCCATCCAGCAAGATGGGAATGGAGGTGGCGTCACTCATAAACTCTAATACATCCAGTACTTGTGTCCAGGAAGCTTCATTATTATCTCTGACACCCAAGCTTGCGGAGATGGTGAGACCGCTGGCCCAAATCCCTTTAAACCCAGTCTCTTCCACGATTTTTGCAGATATCCCGTTATGAGCTTCCATGATAAATTCTGGATCATTCGATTGAATAATCTCTTTTAATTTCGTTGTTTTCTTCATTAAAGAACCCCTTACTATCGTAATTATTATTAATTTATTGAAAGGGAACGGAAGAGGTCCCGGCTCGTATCTTTACTTGGAAAGCCTGATTTTTTAAAAACCGATCCGGCGGTTTTAGGAGGAACACCGATCCGCAAAAGACGATGTCATCTGCGGATTTTTTTTTTAATCGATTCCACTGCACTGGTTAGCAACCAAAGTCCAAGCAATTGATAAGAAAGGAGCATAGGGTAAATCAACGTCACAGGAAGGATGGGATTTTAGTCTATGGGGAAAAAGTCAGTTTACCCAATACAAGTTGGATTATTGAAGGGTTCCCAGAAAACTGTTTCCCTACCCGACCCATGTTTTAGCCAATTGAATCCATCTTCGGAGATCAGGCTGAAAGTGGGGAAGTGGGAAACACCGATAGGAGTAATCCAGCACTCATCCGACAAAAAGATTCTGTTGTCCGAAGATCTCCTATCAGAAAGCGGTTTGTTCAACGGGACGGAATGTTACGTAAAGGTCGGTAAAATCCTGCAATTGGGGCCCTTGATCGGAGTGTTCACCAGCCGGGAACATATCCGCCAGTTAAATCAGCAGGACGCTTCCTTCCGTACCTCGGAGATCTTGAAGGCGAGCGTTAAAGCGGGAACAATTCTGTACCATTTCAGTGTCCGGGACCTGCTGTGGAATAAAAAAATGGTCAAGGGGACCGTTTTCAATCCTGCATCCCAAAAATGGGAGAAACGGATGTTTCCTTTTCCCGATGTTCTTTATGACCGGGCTAGCGGAAGAGCTTACCGGAAATATGAACGACATGTCCGGGCCAGAAAGAAGATGGCGGAGATGAAGATTGCCAAAGTAAATGCGGTTCATTATTTTGACAAATGGGATTTATTCCGCCAGTTGAATCGTTATAAAGACGTCAAAGATTATCTGCCGGAAACCCACAAATACAAACCTTTTTATTTGAAGAAAATGCTGAAGAAACACCCCGTCATCTACTTGAAAGCCACCGTCGGCAGTATGGGGACCCGAATTATGCGATTGGAGTCAGAAGGACCGAAGTACAAATACAGTGTATACAGGAATAAACTGAAGACCGGTCATTCATTCTCTCTGCAAAGAGTGAATAAAAAAGCCGTTAATTTTTTTGGGGATGATAAAATTATTATGCAACAGGGCATCCAACTGGTTAAGGTGGATAATGGAAACGTAGATATGCGCGCCACTGTACAAAGGAACGGAAAAGGGGAGTTGGAGATCAACTCCATAGCGGTTCGCTTGGGAAAAGAAGGATCTCCCATCACCAGTTCACGGACGGGGTCCAATATTGTACGTTTGGATGAGTTTATAAAAGCTCACGGTAAACATTATTCGGATAAACTGGAAGGGAAAATCCATCGATTTCTGACCCTGATCTACCGCAGGATTGAAGATATATACGGGCCTTTCGGAGAAATGGGAATCGACTTTGGTCTGGACGCATCGGAGAATATCTATTTCATTGAATCCAATGCCAAACCGGCGAAGGATTCGCTATATAAATCCTTTGACAGGAAAACCATCGACCAAGCTTTCCGCAATCCAATGGAATATGCCAAGCACCTTTCCGGGTTCCAATCATGACTGAGGTAGGGTGTTTTCTGCAGGACTCACAGCTTTGGAGAAAACTCCCGGACCTTAGAGTCCGGGAGTATATGGGATTGTTCTAGTTCTGACGGAAATACCGGATACAGCTATCGGATGTGTGATCGTACCATTCGTATTTTCCGGTACGGTAGCCTTTCACTTCAGCCCTTCCGCGTGTGGCTTTGAGAAATAAAATAAATGATAAGCTCTATCAAATCGGGCCTGTCGATTAGCCAATGATTGAAAAAAAGAAGCTCCTTCGTGAACAATCATTTTGAAGGGCCAACTTCAAAACACGTAACACAAAGGAGCATCCTATGAAACAAGATACCCTACTACAGATCTCGTGAGTCTCAATGAAGTTTATCCTAAATCTTTCTTTTTACTTCAGCGTTTATACTCAATCGAAAACCGACGGTAGTGATCCATCCACCCAGCAACGCTCAACAATCCAACGGTGACAGTATTCCTGCCTTACGTGAATCGGTCAACATTGTGGGGGCTTTTTCCTGTTTCGGTCGGTTAATCGACATTCCTGGTATCAAAGATATATTGAAGCTAAATATTTGATCGTTTGAAAGGTGATATCATGTCTATTAAAAAACACCACGTAAAAAGCAAGCTGGCAGTAGCTTACCAGCTTCTTCACACTCCCGAGGTCTCCGTCCATATTCCGGAAACGGAGCTGTTTTATAAAAAGTCGTTTAAACAGATGATAAAGAAACATAGCAAGGTCTACCTTAAACCGGATCGGGGAAGGAAATCCAGGGGAGTGCTGCGGGTTGAGAGATTAAAAGGTAACCGTTTTAAAATAAGGTCCGGATCCCGCAGCAAATATGTGAATCACAAGTATATTTGGACAAAAGTGAACCATATGATAAAAGACAAAAGATATATCATCCAACAAGCTATTGACAGTGTGACAAAGGATGGACGACACTTTGATCTACGTTGCCATTTAGTAAGAATCCATGGTAAATGGAAAGTTTGTGGGATTTGTGGAAGGTTGGGGGAACGGGGTAGTGTTGTGACTACATCTCATTTGGGCGGTACTCCGACGTCTGTTGAGAAACTTTTTTTCCGACATTTGAATTATTCCAGAAGAAAAAAAGAAAAAATGATTAAGATATTGGAAAAATGTGCTGTTGAAGCCGTCAACAATGTGAGTCGAATGTATCCAAATCTGAAAGAGTTCGCTGTGGACATGGGAATCGACACCAAGAGCAGGGTTTGGATTTACGAAGTAAATATTGAACCGCTGACAAAGGGGAATTTTGGAAAGCTACCCGACAGAACCCTGTATCGAAAAATTAAGAAGATGAGGAAGATGGCAAGGTGAAAATATATATGATGTAGTGTTAAAAACATCTCACGGGACCGAAAAAGTATTCAAGGAACCCATTTCAATGCACATCTTACCCACTTCCGGAAGTGCTTTATCATCGTGGAAGCGGAAGAACGTTGCAATTCCAAGAATGCGGACATACGCAAACACCTCGAACCGATTGTAGTGACACAAATAGGGAGGAGGGTAGCCATCCTGTCTGAACCAGCCAATTGAGATAGGCATTTAGAGAAGTCACCGCTTTGGACTGTGATTTTCACTTGAACACCCTGTAATAGGCAGTATATTTTTAACCTTCCAATCATTATCCTAGTACCATCTATGGTGTTGATGAAAAAATAACTGGAGGGTGATTCCATGGTGTTGCCTAGTTACATCACTGATATCAGAAAGATACAGGAGATCCCGGAAGAAAAGCGAGAAAAACTAACCCAAATTACGGACAAATTTGTTTTTCGGTTAAATAACTACTATCTCTCTCTGATCAACTGGAATGATCCAAACGACCCCATTTATAAACTGATTATCCCCAACGAAGCTGAACTAGATGAGTATGGAAAGTGGGATGCTTCAGACGAACACATCAACTATGTCGCGCCCGGATGTCAGCACAAATATGACACGACCGCCTTGCTCGTAGTCTCAGAAGTGTGTGGAGCTTACTGTCGCTTCTGCTTCAGAAAACGTCTCTTTCGAAACGACATCCATGAAGCATCCCTAGATGTGGCTCCAGGTGTTGAATATATCCGGAAAAACCCACAAATCAACAACGTTCTCCTCACCGGGGGCGACTCCCTGATCCTGGCTACACGGAAAATTCGGGGGATTTTAGAAAGATTAAGGGAAATTCCCCATGTAAAAATCATCCGCTTCGGGACCAAACTGCCTGCTTTCAATCCGATGCGGATTTACGAGGATAAAGAACTGATAGAGACACTGTCGGAATATTCCCTGCCCGATTCAAGGATTCATGTCATGGCTCACTTTAACCACCCACGGGAGCTGACAGATCAGGCTTATCGGGCGATCGACGCACTGCAGCGAGCCGGAGTCGTCCTGGTCAACCAGACCCCGGTGTTGAAGGGGATTAACGACGATCCAGAAGTATTAGCCGAACTCCTTAACAAGCTATCTTGGGCCGGAGTGACTCCCTATTACTTTTTCCAAAACCGCCCTGTGGCCGGTAACGCCGGCTTCGTTCTCACTTTCCGGAAAGCCTACGAAGTGATCGAACAGGCCAAAGCCCGCACCTCCGGTCTCGGCAAGCGGGTCCGTTACTCGATGAGCCATTCGTCTGGTAAGATCGAAATTCTCGCGGTGGAGGGCGACAAGATTTACCTCAAGTACCATCAGGCTAGGAACCCGGACTTCTACGGTAAATTCATGGTTTTCGACCTTCCGGAAAACGCGAGTTGGTTTGACGACCTACCAGGATCCGAGAAGGTTCTTGAAGCTCAATCATTGGATACCAACGATTAAAAGGTAACTTGGTTACGGGAGCGACGGTTCACGTTATCCGGACACTCCATCACCCCCGGAAGCAGGAGATCCCCTGATCAATCTATTCGGTCAGGCCATCGGGGTCAACACCTTCGTCGTCTATCCCCCCAGTCGAAGCCCATCCCCATCGATGTGGGTAAACCACTTCATGATGGCGTCTCATTTAACAAAGGGGTCTTCTCGGTTTATTTGGAATCCCTTTGATTCATTTCTCTAACGGCTCTTGTAGCCGTTTTTTTTGTGCCCAGAATTCCCGAATGGCAAAGGCAGGTAGAGCTGTTAGCTTAAGCAAAGGTGTCCATGGCGATATGGAATCGGAAAGGATCCGACGGCAAATCCGCCTTTTTTAATCTCTCACTCAACTGTGAGCACACAATAGTAGAAAGCTTCATATATATATATTGTAAACAAACATAATAGAAGGAGTGAATAGATTTGGTAGTTATAAATGGAAGCTTTCCGGCTGGTTGGCCAGAGTATCCACAAACAACAAAGCCGTTACAAATTGGTCGAAAGGAGGAAAATTGGTTCCGTTGGGAAAGGTGCTGGCAGCAAACAAGCTGAATGAAACGGAAATATCCAGGGAATTGGCCAACTTGGCGCATCAAATCTCTCACACACTTGGATCCTATTATGGGATGCGGGTCTTAGGGGTGGATATGGCGGTCGATAAAAAAGGTAAAGTATGGTTCATCGAAGCGAACACAAATCCGGTTGTGCGACGGTTGTTTAAGGATTTCGGGAACAAGCAAATGTACCAGAAAGTCCTTCACACTCAGAAGTATATTGAAGCGATGTATCAGTAGTGTGGGTCAGCACCAGTCGGGATGTAAATTTCATAGAGAAGGAGGGTTTTGGTTGGCTGTTCAAAAGTATGTCTCCAATAAAATGAAATACAACAAAGTGCTCCTGAAGGATCCCTGGCTCTCCTCTTATGTTCCGAAAACCCTTTGGTTTTCTGTCACAGCATTGGAGGATATGCTAAAAGCTTATCCAGTAGTTTTTATTAAACCGAATTCTAACCACAAAGGGAACCAAATCATCCGGGTTAAAAGCACTCCACAGCAATGGGCTCAGTTCCGGGAGAAGTCATTCTATGAACTTCGCTACAGCTACAAAGAAGATGTAAAAACCTGCTCTTTGAAAGAAGTGATGAAAGAAGTCGTAAATGAGATCAACCCGAACAAAAAATATATTGTCCAACAAGGAATTGATTTGGCCACTTTCGATGGGTCACCCTTTGATCTACGGATCTTAATGCATAAACCGGGGGAAAGATGGCAAATCTCTGGATGGTTGGCTCGAGTGGCAAAAAAGGACCAGATTGTAACCAACCATATCAGAGGAGCCAAAGTCCTGCCGTTAGACCAAGCACTGAAAGATAATGGGCATGTGAATATTGTCGATCTGACGATGAAGCTGGGTGATCTGGCTCAACGAATTTCTCTCGCGCTTGGATCTTATTTTGACTTACGAATTTTGGCTCTGGATATGGCTGTCGATAATGATGGGAATTTGTGGTTTATTGAAATGAATTCATCCCCTATGTTCCGAAAAATGTTCAAAGAGTTAAAAAACAAGGAAATGTATGCCAACATCATCAGTACACGCAATTACATTTTAAAGAAATATAAACGCACCCATCCTAAGAAGAAGGTGAAATAATGCTTTTGACGGTGATGAAATCAAAGATCCACCGGGCGACAGTGACGGAATCGAACCTGAACTATGTGGGGAGTGTCACCATTGACGAGGAGATCATGGAAAAAGTAAATATTCTCCCAACGAAAAGGTTCAGATCGTGAACAACAATAATGGGCCCGTTTGGAAACATATGTCATCTCCGGACCCCGAGGCAGCGGGGTCATCTGTTTAAACGGAGCAGCTGCACGCCTGGTTCACCTGGCGATATCGTGATTATTATTTCCTATGTCATGCTGGAGGAAGTTGAGGCAAAAGCTTTCAGCCCCCCGGGTGGCCGTCATGGGAGAAGGAAACAAGATCAAGGAAATGCTGGTGAAGGAAATTGCCAAGACAGAAAAGCCCTGAAACAAGAACGATCGGTGTCACATTGGAGTGCCACCGATCGTTTTTTGTTCCGGTGCAAGACCGTCCATCTTGCCTATACCGCTTCCTCCGCTTTTTCCTCCTTGGAAGTGCGGCACCATCGCTTCACCGGACCGGGTTCGGGGGCTGCCACAATGCCGAGATGAGGCGGGTCCCCTTCATACATGGAGCGCTGGGCCAATTTGGCTTCCCCGTGGACATCCAGTCCCTCCATTTTGCAAAAGGCGGGAGACTTGTCCAGGCTTTCCCGCAACTCTTCCAGTGTCGACACCTCCGCTCCATTGACCCGCAAAACTGTTTCCCCCGGCTTCCATCCCATTTCCTCTGCAGGGGTATGAGGAAGTACGGCCCATACTTTCAGCCCTTGCTCCACTTTTGCATAGAGAGGGGTGCGGTGCCGTTCACGAAACCGGCCTATCACATGAATCGCTTCGTGCCCGGCGAGGCAGTAACCGGCGGCCAACCATACGCCGGGCTTCCAAACCATCGACACCCCGGTAAGCACGGCCAAGGTCAGGGCGTAGAAAAATACGAAGGAAGACGAGCGCCGCTTTTGCTGCAAGGGCTGCCGAGACAAGTTGAGACGGGAGTATCCCGTCAAGACGGGAAGCGGCAGCCAACCGGCCGCTGTCTGCACGACCATGGGGATGGGCCAGATTTTGCACCACAGGTAACCCCCCACCCGCTGGCCGTTCACATCTTTTGCGACCACCGGGGTGCTTCCCGCTTCGCCATCGATCCGAACCAACAGCCACTCTACCATATGCAGGAGCGCTACCAGCCACAGCCAATTCAGCACCGGATATTCCCGAAGCAGGCCGGCCAGCAACTCTCCTGTGCCGGAAAGCGTTCCAGCGGGCAGCTCCCGTATGACCAGACTGAGCAGACTGATCAAACCGACGGCATACGAAAGACAGGCAAAGCGCAATCGGAAACACGCCAGGCACAATGTAACCACCCATAACCAGGCCACATCCACCAAACGAAACGGCAGACTGATGAAAGAAAATCCCCAGGATAACAGCAACCCGGCGACGGCCCCTTCTGCCAATATGCGCAACAACAAGGGAGTCGGCGGATGGAGATGCTTACCGAACCGCATATGTTCCCGCAGGCTTTTCCATCCAACCTGCCAGGCGACGAGAATCACCGCTGCCAGCCAAAACGGGTGTACCAAAAGCAGCTTCCAGGACTCCAAAGGCATTTTCCATAATGCCAGAGCAAACTCCAATCTGATCCCTCCTGATCAGGAAAACACAAAAGTGAAACCCACGGCACGGTATGTCGTGGGTTTCATCTTCGACAAGGGAAACCAACTTCCTGCATTACTTCATGTTCTTTTTCAGCGTCTCGATAGCCACCCGCAGTTGCAGATCGCTTTCCGGTTTGCGAAGCGTGGAGAGGAATTTCTCCTGCAGCTTCATAGCGGTCTTTTTGTCCACTACGCCGGTGACGGGCAAGTTGTTCGTTTTCTGGAATGCCTTGACTGCCGTTTCCGTCTGGGCGCTGAAGTACCCGTCTTTCCGGTCGGTTCGGAAGCCGATAGCATCCAGGACCAGCTGCAAATTCCGCACGTCATCGGAAGCCATATCCCTTTTCAGGGGTTTTTCCGCTTGCGGCGGAGTGGCTTTGTAATAATCCGGAAGCTTCACTTTCACATCCGGCGTCACACCCTTTTTGTGGATCCAGTTTCCTTTGGGTGTCAGCCATTTGGCCATGGTCAGCTTGATGTTGCTGCCGTCGGCGAAGTCTTCCGCCGTCTGAACCGTTCCTTTTCCGAAGCTTTGCTGCCCCACGACCGGATACCCTCCGGACTCCTTCAGAGCGGCAGCCAGAATTTCCGAAGCGCTGGCACTGCCCTTATCTGTCACCACTACAATCGGGTACGGCTTTTTGCCTTCCAGTTTGGATTGGTATTTTAACCGGTTACCGGCTTTATCTTCCGTCATCATGATCGTTTTCTTGTGGGGCACCAGTTGTTCCGAGATTTTTAGGACCGATGGCAGCAGTCCGCCCGGGTTCCCCCGAACGTCGATGACGAGACCTTTCATCCCTTGGTCTTCCAGCTTATTCAGGGCTTTTTCAAAATCTTTGGCGGTATCGGTGGAGAACTGGGTGATTTCGATCTTGCCAACTTTCCCCTCCAACATCTTGCTTCGCACCGTCTCAATCGGGATCTCGTCCCGGATCACCGTGATTTTCATAATCGAATCATGTCCGGGCCGAACCACTTGCAGGTGGGCTTTGGAACCCTTCGGTCCTTTGATTTTGGATACCGCTTCGTTCAGGCTCATCCCTTCCAGACTTTTTCCGTTCACTTTTATGATCTGGTCGTCGGGGCGAAGCCCGGCTTTTTCCGCCGGAGAGTCCTTAAACGGCGATACAATGGTCACCCGGCCGTTTTTCAGCGTGACTTCTGCACCGATCCCCTGGAAGGAGGACTCCAGGGTGGAATGGAACTGTTCCGCCGTCTTTTTATCCATATAAGCGGAGTAAGGGTCATCCAAGGCTTCCACCATTCCATGGATGGCCCCGTCCACCAGCTTCTGATCCGATACGCCATGGATATAGCGTCCTTTGATCAAGGCATACGCCTGTTTCAGTTTGTCCATGTTGTCCTCCAGGCCTTGTGCGTCTTCAGCCGGAGGCAGGGCTCCCGTCAACAAGGGGGACGACCCCGTCACGATCGATAAAAGACCGCCGTTTCCTACCACCATCGCCGTGGTCACACTGCTCAGCACGACGGACAACACGACTAATAATGCAGCGGTTCTTCCGCGCAGATACATATATACACCACCTTTGGTCCGTCTGCCCCATCGCGATGACCGATCCGCTTGTGTCTAATCCCGACGGGTAATTTGTCTCGTTTTGTGCAATTGATCATATTTAGCCATTGATCTTATTTATATGTGAAAAGGGACAACGTTATTATACGCTTTCACTCTAGCAAAGATCTCCCCGTTTCACAAGAAAGGGAAATGGGACAGAGGCCAATGTGCTCCCCGAGGGGAACGGACATTGGCCTCCTGCCTTTCATGGTCAGAACTTTTATTCAAGATCACTTGAAGTACGGTATGGGGTCGGTGTGATTGCCGTTTTTCAATACTTCCACGTGAAGATGGGGTCCCGTAGACCAGCCGTTGTTGCCGATCCGCGCAATCGTTTGACCGCGGGATACCTTTTGCCCCACTTTCACCGATACGTCCTGGGGATACATGTGTGCATAAAGGGTAGCCAGTCCGCCCCCGTGAGAGATGATCACGATATAACCATATCCCTTGGCTGGCCGGGATTCGATCACGGTCCCGTCTTCCGCAGCATGGATGGGGGTACCCATCGATCCGGCAAGATCGATCCCTGTGTGCATCCGGTACTGCTTGCGAACAGGATGATAGCGCATGCCGTAACCGTCGGTCATTCTGGCTCCGGTGACCGGCCAATAAAATTTGCCGCCGGCGTGATCCACATCCTCAGAAGCCTTCTCTTTTCGGGCTTCCGCTGCTGCCTGTTTACGCAGAAAATCCCGAATCCGACGCTTCTCCTCGTTGTTAGCTGCCTCCAGGTCCTTTTGCTTCGCTTTCAAGGCAGACAAATCCTTTTCATATTCGGCATACTCTTTGGTTAAACGAGCGTGGATCTTTTCTGCCTTTTCCGCCTTTTCCTTCTCTTCTTGCAAAAGGACTTCGATCTCCTTCTTCTCCTCGGCAAGGAACTTTTGATCCGTTTTATAGTTCTGTATCAGGATCTTGTCCCGCTTCGTGATCAGCCGGATAAACTCCAGCCGACTCAGGAAATCACTGAAGGAGTCCGCTTGCAACAACGTATCGAGATAAAACATTTCACCCTGTTGATACAATGTGCGGATCCGGTCGTTAAACAAAATCCGCTGCTGCCGGATCTGCCGCTCCTTGTTGAGCAGCTGTTCCTTTTTGCGCTTCAATTTTTCCCCAGTATCGTACACACTTTGGTTGAGCTTCTCCAGCTCACCCTTCATCCGGCTCAATTCGGCAAAAGCGGCTTCCTTCTCTTCCAGCGTCGCTTGCTTTTCCTTTTCGAGCCGCTGGATCTCCTTGTCCCTTTTCTTCACCCGCTCCCGCTGATCATCCAACGCATCGGCAAAAGAGATGGCGGGGGAAAAACCGGCCATCCACAGCGACAGAACCGTTACCCCCGCCCAGATCTTTCTTTTCACTCCATCCTCCTCCTGTCATCACCCGCTGATCGGGCGTTTCATCATACACGCAGGAATCGACGGATGGATATGAGACTGCCCCAGACACCGATCATCACGCCTAACAATGTTGTCAAACCCGCCACGTAGAAGGAGAGCGGCCACATACCCATCAGTTTGAAAAAGCTGTACGCATTGTTGGCTTCCAAGATGTTCACAACGGCGTTGTATCCGACCAACACGACCGTCACGGGAACGATAGCTCCCAAAATCCCGATGACCCCGCCTTCGATGAAGAACGGCCACCGGATAAACCAGTTGCTGGCACCCACCAACCGCATGATCTCGATCTCCCGGCGACGGGCAAAAATGGTCAGCTTGATGGTATTGGAGATGAGGAAGGCGGCCAAAGCTGCCAGACCCAGCCCGAACACTAACACCATATTACGTACCCAGCTGGACAGGCCCAACAGCTTGTCCGTCACCCCTTCACCATATTCCGTATGGTCGATAAGCCTGTAATTTTGGTCGATCTTCTTGGCCAATCGTTCCGTTTGCTGCGGATTTTTTGCTTCAATGACGAAGGTATCCGGCAGGGGATTGTCTTCCTCCAGCCCGGACAGGAAGTGGGCATCATCACCCCATTGGGCCTTCATCTGTTTCAAGCCTTCTTCTTTCGGAACGAAGGTCACTTTTTTTACTTCCGGCTCTTTTTCAAGCTGCCCCTTCAGCTGGTCAATATCATCATCGGTAGCCGACACGCTGACAGATGCCCGGATGGCTACCTGCTTGTCCAACTCCGATGCGAGGTAGTTGATATTGAACGCAAACACCAGAAAGATCCCAAAAATCAGAAGCGTCACCGCTACGGCACTGCAAGCAGCGAATACCATCCACGTGTTTCGCCTCAAACTGTTGATCGCTTCTCGCGTGTGACGAATCATTGTATCAATCTTCATAACCATACTCCCCCTGCTCCTCGTCACGGACAATGACACCTTGTTCGACGGCGATCACCCGCTTGCGCATGGTGTTTACAATCTCTTTGTTGTGCGTGGCCATTACGACGGTGGTTCCGCGAGAGTTGATCTCCTCGAGCAAATACATGATGTCCCAGGAGTTTTCGGGGTCGAGGTTTCCCGTAGGCTCGTCGGCAATCAGAAAGCTGGGGTTGTTCACCATCGCCCGTGCGATGGACACCCGCTGCTGCTCACCGCCGGAGAGCTGGGACGGATACGCATTCATCCGGTCGTACAAGCCGACCAGCTCCAGCATCTCGTGCACCCGGCGCTTGATCTTCCGTTTGGGCGCTTCGACGGCTTCCATGGCAAAGGCGACATTTTCATATGCCGTCATATTGGGCAACAGTTTATAGTCTTGGAAAACGACACCGATATTCCGGCGCAGGTAGGGAATTTTCCAGTCCCGTACCCGTTTGACGTTCACTCCGTTGATAAGGATCACGCCGTGGGTCGGTTTTTCTTCCCGGTACATCAGCTTGATGAACGTACTTTTCCCTGCACCGCTGGGACCGACGACATAAACAAATTCACCCTGATCGATCTTGACATTGATGCCGTTCAGGGCTTTTACACCGTTTTTGTACACTTTGTAGACATCGTGCATTTCGATCACAATATCACCTTCGTATGCCAGTGTGGATTTCCACAAGAAGTCGATGAATGAAAGCAAACGAACGAAAAAATAAGTGCTTTGGTCAAATTTTTCCTTTTTTAAGCCAGCGTTCTTTTCTATTATATCATCTCCCCGGAATTTTCCCAGAGAGATTCATAGAATGTCGACAAATGACAACAAGAGAAACCCTGCTCAGACCATGCCGAGCAGGGCAGTGCCGGTCTGGTCCATTACACTTTAACGGACCTAATCCAGGCGAAGGTTTCATTAATTTCTCCTTTTTTCTTGTCCAATACATGACAAATTTGTTTTTTTGAAGTGCCGCCGCGGGTATTTCGCGCATCGGCAACACTTTCCACCTGAAGTTTGTCAAAGATGTCCACGTCGATCTCGGGTGAAAAGGATTGGAGCTCTTCTAGGGTGAGGTCGAGCAATCCTTTTCCTTCCCCGATACAATGAAGTACCAGACGCCCCACGATTTCATGGGCTTGGCGGAAAGGAACACCTTTGGTTACCAAGTAGTCCGCCAGGTCGGTCGCATTGGTAAATCCCTTCTCGGCATTTCGCTTCATCACATCCGCCTTCACCTTCATCTCCCGGATCATCGGAACCGTCAAAGCCAACGCACCGGTCAGGGTTTCCACCGTATCGAAAACCCCCTCTTTGTCCTCCTGCATGTCTTTGTTATAGGTCAGGGGGAGCGCCTTCAGCGTAGTCATGAGCGCCACCCAATGGCCCATCACCCGGCCCGTTTTACCCCGGATCAACTCGGGAACATCCGGGTTTTTCTTCTGGGGCATCATGCTGCTTCCGGTACAAAAGGCATCATCCAGCTCAATATAGCCGAACTCTTCACTGGACCACAGAATCAGTTCCTCAGACAACCGGGACAAGTGCATCATGATGAGAGAAGCATGGTTGAGGAACTCGACCAGGAAGTCCCGATCGCTTACCGCATCCATACTGTTGTCATACATGCGATCGAAACCGAGTTCCTCCGCCACCATCTCCCGATCGATGGGGAACGTGGTCCCCGCGATGGCCCCGGAACCGAGGGGCATGGTGTTCACCCGCTTGTAGCTGTCGATGAGCCGTTCCACATCCCGGCCGAACATATCCACATAGGCCAGCAGATGATGAGCAAAGCGGACGGGCTGAGCCCGTTGCAGATGTGTATACCCCGGCAAAATCGTATCAATATGCTCCTCCGCCTTCTCCACCAGGGCTTGTCGCAGCTCGGTCAAACCTTGCACCATTTCCACTGTATGCGCCCGTACGTATAGGTGCATATCAATAGATACCTGATCATTCCGGCTCCGTCCGGTATGCAGCTTGCCGCCGACCGGACCGATCTCGTCGGTCAGCATCTTCTCGATATTCATATGGATATCTTCCAAGGCTACGGAGAACTCCGCTTGCCCGGAACGGATTCTTTCCCGGACGATGAGCAAACCTTTCTCGATCGCCTGAACATCCTCCATGGGTAAAATACCGCACTTTCCCAGCATTCGTACATGGGCGAGGCTCCCCCGGATGTCTTCTTCCGCCAGCTTTTTGTCAAAACCGATGGAGGCCGTATATTCTTCAACCAGTTGGTTGGTTGGCTTTGTAAAACGTCCGCCCCAGAGTTTCATGTTCGTCCTCCTCACTTCCGTTCACCGTAGCGTACACTTCCGTGGGCAATCCCCACAGCTTGATAAATCCAACCGCCGATTCATGGTTGAAGGTGTCATCCGGCGTGTAAGTGGCCAAGCTCTCGTTGTACAGGGAGTAATCGGACTTTCTTCCCGTTACCGTGCAATGTCCTTTGAACAGGGTGACACGCACCGTTCCCGTCACTTTTTCCTGAGTCTGATCCACAAAAGCATCCAGCGCTTTTTTCAGCGGGGAGAACCACAACCCGTCATACACCAGCTGCGCCCACTTCTGTTCTATGACCGGCTTAAACTGGGAGATTTCCCGTATGTGGGTCAAAAACTCCAGCTCTTTGTGAGCAGTGATCAGGGTGATGGCCGCCGGACACTCATATACTTCCCGGGACTTAATCCCGACCAGACGGTTTTCCACATGGTCAATCCGGCCCACACCATGCTTGCCGGCCACTTGGTTCAGGTGGGAGATAAGGTCCTTCAGTTCCATCTTCTCTCCGTTCACTGCTACCGGCACGCCTTTTTCAAAGGTGATTTCCATTTCCTCGGGCGTGTCCGGGGTATCCGCCAAAGGTGCCGTCCACTCGTAGGCGCCTGCCGGCGGTGTTGCCCACGGATCTTCCAGTACGCCGCACTCACAGCTTCTGCCCCACAGGTTTTGATCGATACTGTAGGGATTGTCGAGGTCCACCGGCACAGGAATACCGTGCTGCTTGGCATAGGCGATCTCTTCATCCCGCGACATGGCCCACTCCCGAACCGGAGCCACTACTTGCAGGTTCGGGTTCAGTGCTTTGACTGCCAGCTCAAAGCGCACCTGGTCGTTTCCTTTACCGGTGCACCCGTGAGCCACCGCCACGGCGCCTTCTTCCTCTGCCACCTTGACCAGCACTTGGGAAATCAACGGACGGGACAGCGCCGACACCAGCGGATATTTGCCCTCATACATGGCGTTGGCCTTCAACGCCGGCATCAGGTAATGCTGAGCAAACCACTCACGGGCATCGACAACCAGGGATTTCACGGCTCCTACTTTGAGCGCCTTTTCCTTCACGAAATCCAGGTCTTTCCCTTCGCCCACATCCAGAGCGACCGCCACTACATCATATCCGTAGTTTTCCTTCAACCATTGAATCGCTACCGATGTATCCAAGCCGCCGGAATAGGCCAGCACGATTTTCCCTTTGCTCATGTTGAACGCACCTCTTTATAAAAATTCATCCTTGTGAATTATTATACAGTCACCATGCATAAAAAGTCCACCCCCTATTTAGAAAAAAAACGATCCCTTGCTTGGACGTTTATTTGATGCATGGTTTTTTGCGTATATGGAAATCATCGGATTGTTCGGGTTTCGCTCCTGATTACAATCGGTTGAATGGCGGAAGCGATGGAAACGGAAGCTGATGATGACTTTGAATAAAAAAAAGACACCTTGTCGGTGTCTGGATGAAAGTTGAGACCGTCACGGACGGTTTTTTTATCTTGGGTTTTTCTCTCGGGTGAAACGAGGGATGAATATATGGATAAGGCCTGTCGGCTCGTTGATCTTATTGTACCGCCTTCCAATCCCTCGCCACAATCGACTGAGAGTAGCATTTTCGCAAGGACTCAGGCTGTCTTTGGGCCTAGGCAGGAAGACCCTCCCTAAACCGCCCCCGAGCCACGCCCTTTGTGTTAGTTCGGATATGGCCAATAACCACCGCAGGGTGTCTTCCTTCCGACCCCCTGTGCGAAAAGCTCATCTCTCAGCGAATTCCCGGGAAAACATTTCCGTTATCGAAACACAACGGTCTTGTTTCCATGAACCAGAACCTGATCATTCAGATGCCAGTTGACAGCTTTGGCCAACACCAACCGTTCCACATCCCGACCGATCCGTTTCAGGTCTTCCACTCGGCAGCGATGGTCGACGCGCTGCACATCCTGCTCGATGATGGGGCCTTGGTCCAGCTCTTCCGTCACATAGTGGGCCGTCGCTCCGATAATTTTTACCCCGCGCTCATGGGCCTGATGATACGGTTTTGCACCCACGAAAGCCGGCAGGAAGGAATGGTGGATGTTGATAATCCGGTTTTGATATGCCTGGATGGTGCGAGAGGGGATAATCTGCATATATCGGGCCAGCACCACGGCATCCACTTTGTCTTTCATCAGCTCCAAATGCTTCACTTCCGCTTCCAACCGGGTCTCTTTGTTCACCGGTACATGGTGATAAGGAATGCCAAAGGGCGCCACTGCCGGCTCCAAATCCCGATGATTGCTGATCACCATGGCGATGTCCGCGTGAAGCTCCCCGATCCGCCACCGCCACAACAGTTCCTGCAAACAATGATCCTCTTTGGATACAAAGAGAGCCAGCCGCTTCTTCCGCGCAGCCAGCGTCATCCGCCATTCCATCTGGAAGGTATCCGCCGTGTGCTGAAACGCTCGCTTCAGCTCTTGTTCCCGGTCAGGCAGATGGTCCACCTGAAATTCGACCCGCATAAAAAAGCGGCCGCCTTCCGGATCGGTGGTGTGCTGGTCCGACTGGACAATGTTAGCCCCTTGCTCGTACAAAAAGCGAGAGACTGCGGCCACAATGCCCGGACGGTCCGGACAAGAGATCAACAGACGACCCCGATCCGCCCAAGTGGATTGAAAATCTGTTGCTTCGTTCATCGCTGGTTCCTCCATCCGAAATAGCAATATAGAGCCTATTCTACTACGGACGGAACGGGATTGTCAGTAAGTTGGAAGCTTTTTTCTACCTTGAGGCCTCCACGTAAGACAGCCCTTCCTGTTTTGGAACAGTGTAAAAGAAACCTCCTAATTTCTCCAAGGCCTGCTCAGAGTCCGGACCGGCAGCCGTCAATACCAGCCGCTCTCCTTCCTCCAATCCGAAAAAGAAGGAGATCAACCCCAGCAACCCTTTTCCGTTCACTGTACTTTTACCGTGGCAGATCATGATGTGACAGGAAAACGAACGGGCAATCTCTACGAAACGGATAATCTCCCGGATATCCAGCTTGACGGGAACGGTAACCGTCTTTTTGATTCTCATCGTTATATTCCTCCTCTTTTTCGTTCATAAAAGAATCGGCAACAGATAAGGAGTAACCAAGCCGATCAACATCGCCGTCAGACTCATCCCTACAATGCCCATCGCAGCAGCGGCATCCCCCCACTTGGAAGCGCGGGCCGCCCCCAACATCTGGCCGGCTGTACCGAGGGCCAACCCCTTCAACAGGCGGCTTTGTACACCCATCCATCGGAGAAAGACAGGACCTGCCGCCACCCCGATAATCCCCGTCAATACGGCGAAAATCGCTGTCAGTTCCGGAGTCCCCCCCAGAGACTGGGAGGTTACCATGGCGATAGGTGTGGTTGCAGACTTCGGGATTAAGGAAAGGGTTGTTTCCGAACTGAGATGAAGGAGCTTTCCCGCCAGGGCAGCCGTCAGCACCCCTGAGCTCGTACCGGCAAAAACGACGGTCAGTACGGAAGAGACATGTTTCTTCAATAGGGTCCAACCCTTAAACAGGGGCAGTGCCATGGCCACCTGCGCCGGTCCGAGAAGCCAAGACAGCGGCTGATTGGCCACCTGATAGGTTTGGTAATCGGTATGGGTCAAGTACAGAGCTCCGATTACCAGCAGGGTGCTGGTAAACACGGGACTCATCAACACATGGGGGACACACCGGTGAAGTCGACAGCCCGCCCAATAAGACAACAGCGTCAACACCAAAAGTGACAGGGTTTGGCCGACCGACATCATTCATCCCCCTCTTTTTTTGTCAGGCGGGCGATCCCCGCCGTTGATAACAAAACCGCTAACGTACTGATCACCAGGATAAATCCCAGCTTCCATCCCTCTTTCTCCAAAACAGATCCCAACCGGACGACTCCAACGATTGCCGGCAGCAACAGCAACACGAGATGACGGACAAAGAAACGGCTGGAAACCTCCAATCGATGCGGCTGCACAATACCCGTCGCCAGCAGGAAGAAGAGGATTCCCATCCCCAACAGCGCGGGCGGGACCGGCAAGTGCAACAAACGTACGATCGCGTCTCCCATGAGAAACAACAGGAACAGGATGAGGATTTCTACGGCCACAAACCATCCGGGAAGTTTTTTGCCGTTCACCCGCATCCCCTTCCGTATTCGCTTTTGTTAAGTATTACTATACAGACAATTCTGTCTCCGCACAAATAATATGTAAAGTTAATTAACACAAATAAAGCGGTTACATCGCCCTCTCGGTTCTTATTCCGGTCTCATTCGGTATTTTATGTTATTTTACTTAACAAAAACGCTGTTCAACCTCCCGAAATCGCAACCGATATGTAATAAAACCTTACATTAGGCCGGTATCCCTCTCAAAGAAAGCACATACCGGCCTCCTCAAAAAATAAAAGTGTCCCCTCGTCCAGCTCGGGTTATATTTAATAAAAAAACCCACAATGAAAAGAGGACACGCAAAACAAAATCCGGAAGTCCCCGGCGGGGGATGATGTCCCCCCATGATCAACCCCTAAACAGGAGCCTTGATAGGATGAAAGTGATCCGAGCGTTATTTATCCGATTTTGGGAGAACCGGCTGTATGATGTTTCTGCCCAACAAGCGTACTATTTTCTAATGTCGATGTTTCCGTTTCTCGTCGTTGTCTTTACCTTGCTTGGATACTTCCCCGTTTCCTCGGAAACGGTACTCAATCTCATCAAGCCCTATGCGCCTCCCAACGCTTATGAACTGATCCGGGCCAATCTGGACAGCATTTTAAACAACCGCAGAGGCCATGTCCTGTCCATCAGTTTGGCGGGTACCATCTGGCTCACCTTTATGGGTGTCCAATCCGTCGTCCGCTCCCTGAATTATGCCTATGAAGTGGTCAAGCCCCGCCCATGGCTGCGAGAGCTGGGGATCGGGTTGTTGCTGACCGTCGGAATCATCTTCGGGGTGGTCACTTCCCTTCTTTTCCCCGTTTTCGGAAGTGTGATCGGACGGTCGGTGGCCATCGTGCTGGGACTGCCTCCAGTCTTTTTGCTCCAGTGGAACATCGCCCGCTGGCTCTTCAGCAGCCTGCTTCTGTTCGCCGTTTTTATCAGCCTGTACATTATCGCCCCCAACACCCGCGTAAAAGGAAAGCACGCTTTGCCGGGAGCTGTCTTCGCCACCGTGGGTTGGCAAGCGATCTCTCTCGGATTCTCCTGGTACGTCAGCTTCGCCAACTACACACTGATCTACGGTAATCTGGGGAGCATCATCGTACTGATGATCTGGTTTTATCTCTCGGCGATGATTCTGCTTTTGGGCGGATTATTAAACGCCACATTATATGGAAGAAAAGCGGAAGGGAACCAGAAGGGCGAAGAGGGGGTATGACAGACAGTATTCTTGAAAAATCATACACGCCAGGTCTTAAATAACTCGGCGGGCCCAAGCTCACGCCCCGTGATTCAGCGGAGGCGTAATACGCGATCCAAATACAAAACCACTCCCCCATACAGGGAGTGGTTTTGTTGCCGCCTCTTATCCCATCAAGGTGACCATGAGCGCCTTTTGAGCATGGAGCCGGTTGGCCGCCTGTTCGAAAACAATGGATTGCGGGCCGTCCAGCACTTCGGCAGATACCTCCAACCCGCGGTATGCCGGCAAGCAATGCATGAAAATGGCGTCGGGCTTCGCTAGGGCCATCAATGCCTGATCCACTTGAAATGCGGTAAAGTCTTTTTCCCGCTTCGCTTTTTCTTCTTCTTGGCCCATACTGGCCCAAACATCCGTATAGACGGCATCTGCCTCTGTCACGGCTTCTTTGGGGCTGTGAGTCAGCTCCACTTTTGCTCCGGTTTCCTGAGCCAGCTGGCGGGCTTCTGCCACTACATCCGCTGCCGGTTCATACCCTTCGGGAACAGAGGCAACGATATGCATGCCGGTTGCTGCCGCTCCTTGGAGCAGGGAGTGCAGCATGTTATTGCCGTCACCCACATAAGCCAGCTTCAAGCCTTTCAGCTTCCCTTTCTTCTCCTGCAAGGTGAAAAGGTCCGACAATGCCTGGGAGGGGTGGTGACCATCAGTCAGACCATTAATCACCGGAATCGAGGCGTGTGCTGCCAATTCCTCCACGATGGCATGGGCGCCGGTACGAATCAGCACCCCATCCACGTACCCTGACAAGATGCGGGCGGTATCGGCAAGACTCTCTCCCCGGCCCAACTGAAGTTCATTGCGATGGAGAACCAGTGCGGCACCGCCCAGCTGCACCATGCCCGCTTCAAAGGAGACCCGGGTACGCGTGGAGGGTTTATCAAAGATCATCGCCAGGGTCTTCCCTTCCAGCAAGCGCTCGGGTGTCCCTTCTTCCTGACTTTTCTTCAACCGCTTGGCCAGCGTCAGTATCGATTCGATCTCCTGCGGGGAAAAGTCCGCCAGAGTCAGACAGTGGCCGGCTTTCAGCCCATTGCTGTTCGCTTTGATTTCCAATGTTTCGGCGCTCACAGCGTCACCGCCTCCTTTTCTGGTTGTGTCGTTAAGGGTGCAATCGAGAAAGTTTTCTTCCCCCGCCATGCTTCCGTACGGATCATCCACTGAAACGTATCCAGAGAGGTGAAACAGGGAACCTGCCAATCCAGACAGGCTTGCCGCAATGCGTACCCATCCCGCCGGATATCCCCGCCCTTGGTGGGAATGTTGACCACCAGCTTGGGTATATCCTGCTGAAACCAGGTCGTCCAGTTTTCAGGTGTCAATACCTCGACGGGCGCTCCGGTTGCTTCCCGAATCACCCGAGCAGTGCCCGGTGTTGCATATAGCCGGACTTTATTCTTCGCCAATGCCGGAATCCAATCCGCCAATTCCTCTTTCTTCGCATCGGAAACCGAAAACAGCACGGATGTCCCCTGTTCCAAAGGAGGAAGCGGACCCCCAGCCGCCCATGGAAGCACCTTGGCCACGGCTTCTTCCAGCAATTCTCCCAATCCCAGTACTTCGCCGGTCGATTTCATCTCCGGTCCCACGGCAGGGTCGACACCCGGCAATTTGGGAGAGGAGAAGACAGGGGCTTTGACGGCGAACCGGGCAGTCTCAGCCAGCAGGCCCACAGGAGCAAAGGAGGCGAGGGATTCACCCAATTGGACCCGGGTCGCCCATTCAATCATCGGAACCCCGGCCACTTTGCTGATAATGGGCACGGTCCGGGATGCCCGAGGGTTCACCTCCAGTACATACACCTTACCCTCGGCCAGCACAAACTGGATGTTCAAGATTCCCCTGTGCCCCAAGGCCCCGGTAATTCGCTTCGTGTACTCCGCCAGCGTTTCCTTTTCGGATGGCGACAGATCCGGAACACCCAGGATCGACAAGCTGTCTCCCGAATGGACACCCGCCCGCTCAATATGTTGCATCAGCAACGGGATTACCATATCGACCCCATCTGTCACGACATCCACTTCCACTTCCGTTCCTTCCACAAAGCGGTCCAGCAAAAGCGGAAACACTTCGTCTCCCAGAGGATGATCATTGAACGCGGCCATTACTTCCCGCAGCTGCTCCGCATGATACACCACTTGCATCCCTTGTCCCCCGATCACATAAGAAGGGCGGATCAGCACGGGATAGCCCAATGCTTCCGCTGCCTGCAGCGCTTCCTGTTCGTTCATGGCCGTTTTGCCCGGAATGTGCGGGATGTCCAGTTCTTGCAGCAACGCATAAAAACGCTCCCGATCCTCCACTTGATCCACGGTATCGGCGGAAGTTCCCAAAATGGGCAGCCCCGCTTCCTCCAATCCTTTGAGCAAGCGCACCCCCGTTTGCCCGCCGTACTGGACAATGATGCCGTCCACCTGTTCCTTCCGGGCAACAGCCGATACGTCTTCCACCGTTAAAGGCTCGAAGTAGAGACGGTCGGCGGTGGCATAGTCGGTGCTGACAGTTTCGGGGTTGTTATTGACCACCACAGAGTGTACCCCTTGCTTTTTCAATGCTTTGGCGGCATGAACCGAGCAATAGTCAAATTCGATCCCCTGTCCGATCCGGATCGGACCGGAACCTACCACCAACACCTTGCGTTCTTCTGTCGTTGCATGGACTTCATCCCGCCCCTGCCAAGAGGAGTAATAGTACGGCGTATCCGCCTCAAACTCTCCGGCGCAGGTATCCACCCATTTATAGGAAGGAGCCCATCCTTTCTCTTCCCAACGCTTCCGCACATCCGCTTCCAGGATCCCGTAGATCCGGGCCAGTGCGGCATCGGCCACTCCTTTTTGTTTGGCCTGATGGAGCAGGGTTTCCGGCACGGTGTCCCATGTCCACTTCGCCAGTTCCGATTCCAAAGCGGCCATGCCTTTAATCTTTTGCAGATAATAGAGGGAAATTCCCGTCAACAACTGCACTTTCTCCAGGCTCCACCCCCGCCGGAAAGCTTCCCCCAATGCAAACAGGCGGCGATCATCGGGCCGGGACAACCGTTCCTCCAACTCCGAATCGGAGAGGTGGCTGTCTTTGGGTTGAACCAAGGTGAACACTCCCGTATCCAGGGAGCGGATCGCTTTGTACAAAGCCGTCTCCAAGTTGCGCCCGAGAGCCATCACCTCACCCGTCGCTTTCATCCGGGTGCCCAGCTTTCGATCTCCGTAGGGAAACTTGTCAAAGGGCCAGCGCGGAATTTTCACCACCACGTAGTCCAGCGCCGGTTCAAAGCTGGCATAGGTATGGCCCGTCACCGGGTTGAGGCATTCGTCCAAGGTGTATCCGATGGACAGTTTGGCCGCGATCCGGGCGATGGGATAGCCCGTAGCCTTGGAGGCCAGTGCACTGGAGCGGCTCACCCGGGGGTTGACTTCAATAATGACGTACTCCCCGGTTTCGGGATGCACGGCAAACTGGATGTTGCATCCGCCAACCACCTGCAGTGCGCGAATCACTTTGCAAGCCGTCGTACGCAGCTTTTGATGAATTCGATCGGTGAGTGTCTGGGAAGGAGCGGTGACGATGCTGTCGCCGGTATGGGTACCGACAGGATCGATGTTTTCCATGTTGCAGACAGCGATACAGGTATCCGCCGCATCCCGCATCATTTCATACTCCAGCTCTTTCCATCCGAGAATACTTTGTTCCACCAGCACCTGACGGATGGGGCTGGCTGTCAGCCCTTGCCGGGCGATCCGGCGCAGTTCCGCCTCTGTTTCCGCTGTGCCGCCGCCAAAACCGCCCAGGGTGTAGGCCGGACGCACAACCACGGGATAGCCGATTTCCTCGGCAAAAGCCAGGGCTTCTTCTACAGTGGAGACCGTTTTTCCCCAGGGTACCGGCTCGCCGATTTCCTCCATCATTTGCTTAAAGGCTTCCCGGTCTTCCCCCCGCTGAATGGTATCGATGGGAGTGCCCAACAAGGTGACACCAAAACGCTCCAGTACGCCTCGCTCGGACAATTCCACCGCCAAGTTGAGTCCCGTTTGGCCGCCCATCGTCGCCAAAAGCCCGTCGGGGCGCTCTTTCTCGATCACCCGTTCCAGCACTTCGGCGATCAGCGGTTCCATATAGACGACGTCGGCCACTTCTTCATCCGTCATGATCGTCGCCGGGTTGTTGTTGACGAGGATGACCCGGATACCTTCCTCCCGCAACGCCAGACAAGCTTGCGTCCCTGCGTAGTCAAATTCTGCCGCCTGACCGATCACGATCGGCCCCGATCCGATCACCAGCACACTTTTCAACTGTTTAGCCATGCATCACCACCTCCTTTGCTTCCGTCATTTGCTTCACAAACCGTTCGAACAAAAACGCTGCATCAGAGGGACCCGGATGGGCCTCGGGATGAAACTGAACGGCAGTCACCGGGAGATTCCGGTGCATAATCCCCTCTACGGAGCCGTCGTTTATATTTTTATGCGTAATCTGCCACTCTTTCGGGTTGAGAGAATCGGCTTTGACCGCATATCCGTGGTTTTGAGAAGTGATCATCACCCGGCCCGTGGTCAATTCCTTCACCGGGTGATTGCTGCCCCGATGACCGAAGGGTAAGCGTTCGGTATCGCCTCCGAGCGCCAACGCCAACAGTTGGTGGCCGAGACAAATGCCCATGGTGGGGATCTGTCCGATCAGCGACTGCCAACCGGACAAAAAGGGAAGCAAGGCCTTCGGGTCCCCCGGTCCGTTGGAAAGCAGGAGGCCGTCGGGTTTCATCTCGGCCAATGTTGCCGGATCCGTCGTGTACGGAACAACGGTCACCCGGCAGCCTGCTTCCAGCAATGCTTCCCGAATCGACTTCTTATACCCGAAATCCACCAGCACAACGTGAAGGGCCTCCGGGCTCTTCCCCTGATAAGTGACCGGCTCCTTCACCGATACGCGGTGTACCCATTCCAGCGACAGGGGATCCGGCCACTCGGCTGACCACGGCTCGGGGACCGAGCGAATCACCCCTCGTACCGCTCCTTGTGTGCGTACTTTTTTCACCACGGACCGAGTGTCCACCCCGGTAATGCCGGGAACCCCGTGCCGGTCCAGCCACGTTTTCAGATGGGGATCCCCTTCAAACAGCTCGCTCATCACCACCCCGGCACATTGGGGAGCATCGCTCTCTTCCTCGCCGGGCACTGTACTGTAATTGCCGATCAACGGATAGGTAAAAGTGACGATTTGCCCTGCATAGGAAGGATCACTCACCACCTCCTGATAACCGGTCATTCCGGTGGTAAAGACGACTTCTCCCGGTACTTCCCGGGGGGAACCGATCCACTCTCCCGGAAACACCTCTCCGTCTTCAAACACCAGATACGCTTTCATCCAACGACACCTCCTGCAACTCCCATAGACCGTTGACCAAAATGTCCACTGCCTGTTCTGCTTCCTTTTCCCTGATGATCAATGGCGGCAGCAAACGAAGCACTTCCGGTCCCGCTTGCAGTACCAACAACCCTTTTTCCCGGGACTTCACTATCCAGTCCGCCACCGGACGGTCCAATTGAACGCCGATCATCAAGCCCATCCCCCGAATCTCCTTCACCCAGGGGTGATCCCTCAGTTCTTCCTGCAGACGCTCTTTGATCCATTTCCCCAGGGATCCCGCCCACCGGGGCCAATCGGCTTCTTTCATCTCCGTCAGCACGGCAGCCGCTGCCGCCAGGGACACCGGATTTCCTCCGAAGGTACTGGCATGGCTTCCGGGGCCGAAATACTCCGCTAGCTCCTCTTTGCCCATCATGGCCCCGATCGGCAGACCGTTGCCCAGTCCTTTGGCCAACGTGACCACATCCGGTTTCACGCCGTATCCCTGATAGGCAAACAGATGCCCGGTGCGGCCGATCCCCGTCTGCACCTCATCGACCATGAACAGCAGGTTTTTCTCCCGACACAGCTTCTCCACCCCTTGCACAAAAGCCGGTTCCGCCGGGATCAGCCCCCCTTCTCCTTGCACCAGTTCCAGCATCACGCCGGCGGTCTGGTCATTCACCGCCGCCTCCAAAGCAGCGAGATCGTTGAAGGGAACCGATATAAAACCCGCTGGATATGGGCCGCAATCCGTTTTCACTTTTTCCTGCCCCGTGGCCGTCAAAGTCGCCAACGTCCTGCCGTGAAAGGAAGAAGTAAAGGTGATGATTTCCGGTTGGCCAATTCCTTGTTGATGGGCACGACGCCGGGCGAGCTTGATGGCAGCTTCATTGGCTTCTGCTCCGCTGTTGCAGAAAAAGACCCGCTCCAGCCCGCCGGCATGTTGCAACAGCTGGGCCGCTTGTTCCTGCCAGGGTGCCTCAAACAGATTGGACACGTGCCATAATCGGCTCACTTGTTCCTCTACCGCTTGCTGCACCCGGGGATGGCCGTGGCCCAGATTGGTCACGCCCAAGCCCGAGGTAAAATCGAGATACGCATGGCCTTGTTCATCCTCCAGCCAAGCCCCCTTGCCGCGTAGGGGACGAATACCGTTACGAAGATAGGTGGGAAAGAGTGCCATGTCTCTCATCCTCCTTCACGATCACTGTGCCGACGCCATCCGGCTGCCAGACGGCATTCAGGCAATCCGGCACCGTTCCCGACGTGATGATGACTTCCCGTACCGATCCACCCAGTCCGGACATCGCCGCTTTTACCTTGGGAATCATGCCGCCGTGGATATCCCCGCTGCGGATCAGGTCGTCGATCTCCTTTGTCGTGAGGCAGGAAAGCCACTCCTCGGCACCGTTCCGATTCCGTCGAATGCCCGAAACATCCGTCACCATCACCATTTTTTCCGCCCCGAGAGCTTCCGCCACCGCTCCCGCCGCTGTATCGGCGTTAACGTTGTAATGCTGCCCTTTTTCGTCCACTCCCAGGGAGCCCACCACGGGAATCCAGCCCATTGATAAGAGAAAGCGGAGCGGCTCCGGGTCTACCCGGGTCACTTCCCCGACCCATCCGAGGCGGGCATCGGCAGGACGCACGCGAATCATCCCCCGATCCACCCCGCTTAAACCGACTGCAGACGCACCTGCCTGTTCCAGGAGAGTGACCAATTTCTTGTTGATCCGACCCGCCAGCACCATTTCGACCCATTCCAACGTCTCATCGTCGGTGACGCGCAAACCGTCGACAAACTTCGGCTCCACCCCCGCCCATTGCTGCAATCGATTGATTTCCGGGCCGCCGCCGTGAACGATGACAGGGGACCAGCCCACGTTCAACAACTGGACACACTCCTGAAAAAAGGTATCGGAGAGCTTCTCCAGCACACTGCCGCCTACTTTGATAACGACGACGGACGATGGCGACGGGGCTTTATGTCCGGTAGGATGCATTGATTTGGACGTAATCATAGGTCAAATCACACCCCCATGCGGTCGCTTCCGCCTCTCCCTGATTCAAGTGAACATGGAACCGCACATGCTCCTCCTCGAGATAACGGCGGGCCAAAGCTTCATCTACGCCGGTACTCTGGCTGTCTTTGACCAGCTGGACCGGGCCGACGGCAAGGTCGACGTGCTCGGGATCGATCAGCGGTGAACTGTAACCCAACGCGCAAAAGATCCGGCCCCAGTTGGTATCTGCACCGAACACAGCCGTTTTGACCAGGCTGGAACCGACCACGGCTTTGGCTGCCTGCTTGGCTGTAACCACATCGGGAGCTCCGGTCACCTTCACTTCCACCAATTTGGTCGCCCCTTCCCCATCCCGGGCGATCATTTTGGCCAGCTCGCGAGACACATGGGCAAACCCGGCCCGAAATGCCGCCCAATCCGGGTGTTCTGGCGTCAACGGAGCGTGACCCGCCAGTCCGCTGGCCATGGAGACGACCATGTCGTTGGTGCTGCAATCCCCGTCCACGGTGATCATGTTGTAGGTTTCATCCGTCACCTCCCGCAACAGTTGCTGCAATACCGGCGGCTCGATCACGGCATCCGTCGTCACAAAAGCCAACATGGTAGCCATATGGGGGTGAATCATGCCGGATCCCTTGGCTGCCCCGGCAATCCGGACGGTCTTTCCGTCGATCACCACGGATACCTCTGCCGCTTTGATGCATGTATCCGTGGTCAGGATGGAGCGGCAAAAATCTTCATGGCCCTCTTTTCCGGTCTGGATCGCCAGATGGGATATCCCTTGGGAAATCCGGTCCATCGGCAACAATTCACCGATGACTCCCGTGGATACCACTCCCACCCGGTGCTCTTCCAACCCAAAACAGGCCGCTGTTTCCGCCCGCATCCGAAAAGCATCCAGCAGTCCCTGCTCCCCTGTACATGCGTTGGCGTTTCCGCTGTTGCATAGGAAAGCCTGCAGTTTGCCTTCCACCGCCAAACTTTGCTGTGTCACTTTCAACGGCGGGGCTTGGAAAACATTCGTGGTATAAACGGCAGCCGCCGAAGCGGGAACATCACATAAGATAATCCCCAAGTCCTTCCGTTTGCGTTTGATCCCGCAGTGGACACCTCCTGCGGTAAACCCCTTGGGAGAAGTAATATCCGGAGTCGCTGCCGTTTGATACAAGTCGTTTTCCGCCCCTAACGGTTGAGCCGTTCCCATCGGTTGCATCGGTTGTCTCCCTTCCCTCTCTCTGTATTTACCCGGCTATCGGCAAGGATCGATCCGTACGACTCAGGTCCTCTATCGTCATCCCTCTTGACCCATCGACTCTTATGGATACAGCGGCGTTCCTGTCAGCCCGGCGGTTTCCGGCCAGGCCATGCGCAAGTTCAAGTTTTGCACCGCTTGCCCTGCGGCCCCTTTCATCAAATTATCGATTACCGCCATTCCCACTACCGTATCTGTCCGATCGTCCCAATACACACCGACATCACAAAAATTGCTCCCTTGCACGTCTTTGGTTCGGGGCCAACTGCCCGGCTCTTTTATTCGTACAAAGGGGGCATCTTCATAAGCTTCCTGGAAGGTTTCCGTCAGCCGCTCTTGATTCCATCCTTCCACCCCTCTGGCATACACGGTTACCAGGATCCCCCGGTTCATCGGAACCAATTGCGGTGTAAACATCACACGGGGAGACCGCCCGGAGAGGGCTGCCGCATGTTGCTCAATCTCCGGTGTATGTTGATGCGTTCCCACCTTATAAAGGGAGAGGTTTTCGTTCACTTCACAGAACAGTGTTGTCAGCTTCATCCCTCGCCCGGCACCCGATACACCCGATTTGGCATCGATCACGATCGTTTCCGTATCCACTGCCCCCGAGCGCAGCAAGGGGATCAAGACCAGCAATGCGGCAGTCGGATAGCACCCGGGGTTGGCGATCACATCGGCTCGGGCAATCTCCTGCCGCCGCCATTCACTCAATCCATACACCGCTTGTTCCAACCAAGGAGATGGTGGCGGTGTTTTTCCGTACCACTCTGCATAGGCTTGCGGCTCCAACCGGAAGTCGCCCGCCAAATCGATGCAGGTCAACCCTTTCTCCGCCAAACGGGGCAGCCATTCACTGCTCACCCCCGCAGGAGCGGCAAAAAAGACAACTTCCCCCATATCAGCAATCCGATCCGGATCCATCTCTTCCAACGTAAAAGTCAAATGAGACAAGTGCGGAAAGACTTCCTTCAGCTCTCCACCCGCCTGGGAAGATGAAATCAATCCACCGATCTCCGCATGGGGATGTTGATAGAGCAAGCGAATCAATTCTGCGCTGCCATACCCTGTAGCTCCAATAATGATGGCTTTCATCTCTCTCCTCTCCCGTTTCGGAAATCCGATTGCGTATTATTATACATATTATTTTATATTTATTCAATCCATCGCATAAAAAAAGACAAAAAAAGAAGCTGCGATTTTTGCAGCTCCTTATTTATGCTTGGCCAACCACTTGGCCAGTTTGGCTCGATCCTTGTCCGATACCTGGTTTTGTGCGGGCATCTGCCCTTGACCATTTTGGATGATGGCCTCAATATCCTTGGCGGAATATTTGGCACCGATCTGTTTCAAGCTGGGCCCCATACTCCCCTCCATATTTTGTCCGTGACAACTGGCACAATTGTTGTTATAAAGCGTTTGAGGATCTCCTTCACCTGCAGAAGGCCCCTGAGACTGTTGACCTCCCTGGGAACATCCCGCCAACAGAGCAATTGAAACAACACCTGTCACCAACCATTTCCAATGATTGCGGCCCAATTCTTCTCCTCCCTTCCTGCTCCACAAGCTGTCCACCCTATCATACAGAAAATCATGGTTAGGTTGCCATGAAAAAAGGTTGACTATTCGAAGGCGCATCTTTGGACATCTGAGACGCGACACTCCGGAAATCGATACGTTGCAACCACTCCAACCTACTTATCTCCGGAACTTTTCTTTTTCTGTCCCCGCGGCGGCAGGCTCCAGGACTCTGTCGCTTCAGCAACCGGCACGCGGCGGGGCTTTTCCGAGGGGGTCGGCTCCGACTCTTGAGTGCCGTCCCCTTTGTCGGGTTTCAGGGAAGCCAACAGGCCGCCGCTTTTCTTTTCGTCTGATTTGCTTCCCATCGATTTCATGCGATTGGTGCGGGAGAGTCGTTCTTTCGATTCTGAAGAGGCTTTTGTTTCCCCCTCAGGTTCCTCAGACAATGGCGACGAACCTTTGTCATATTCCTGCCCTTGGTCCGCTTCCGTTGGTTTCGATGAAGGATGTCGGAAGGAACCTGTCATCTTTTCGCCGGACTCATCCTCTTTTTTCTCTTCCCGTTTCCACGAAGGTGTATAACCGTTGGGCTTTTCGCCGCTATCGTTCTCCTCTTTTGGCGCGCTTGCACTCGGGCTTTTCTTTGCCTCGTCCCCCTCTTTGGTAAACGCCATGCGCCCCTTGTTCCCTTTGCGCTTTTGAATATGCTCCCGGGAAATATACTGTTCTTCTTCACTTTTACCCCGGGCATGATGCCGTTCCTGAAACACCCTCTCCAACTCTTCCACTTCACGGCCCCGTCTCTTTGACAGAAATACCATAAAAACAGCCACACCCACGATCACCAGCGCTAAAACTGCCCACACCATTGCTGACAATTGTCATCCCTCCCGCAAAAAAGTAACGTTGCTTTGTTCTATTGGTTCGTCATCGAGCTCCGCCAAAACGACAAAACGCACACTTTGTCATCTGTCGTCCTGTGATGGGTGTCATAATGAAACACGATCGCTCATTCGTCGAATGCAGGGGTCATTATTTCCCGGGAAACGACAACTTCTTTTCCCAACCCGTTCCATGTCGGATCATGAGACCAAAAACAAGAAAACAGCCGACTGTGAAGCCGGCTGCAGCGATTATTTCCCTTGGAAATTCGGTTTGCGCTTTTCCAAAAACGCGTCCATTCCTTCCAAGCGATCCTGGGTGTGAAAAGAAACCCCAAAATACGAAGCTTCCAAACGCAACCCCCGTTGCAAATCCGTTTCGGCTCCTTCATTGACTGCTTTTTTGATATACTTCATCGCAATCGGTGCTTTGCCGGCCAAGAGCGAGGCCAACCGCTTCGCTTCTGGCAGCAGCTCCTCTGCAGGCACCACTTTTTGCACTAATCCCAAACGCAGCGCCTCTTTTGCATCGATCATTTCCCCGGTCAGACACAGGTGCTTGGCCGTCGTTTTTCCCAACAGGCGAGCCATCCGTTGGGTACCGCCATACCCAGGCAATATACCCAGGTTGACTTCCGGCTGACCAAAGCGGGCATTTTCCGATGCCAACAGGATGTCCCCGCTCATGGCCAATTCGCAGCCTCCTCCCAAGGCATACCCGTTAATAGCCATGATCACGGGTTTGTCCAATTCCTCCAGTCGGGAAAAAAGCGCCTGCCCCCTGCAGGCCAGGGTTTCCGCCTCCGTTGCCGATTCCAGCCGACGCAATTCCTTAATGTCGGCTCCTGCAACAAAAGCTTTTTCTCCTGCTCCCGTCAAAACCAGAACGCGAACCTCTTCATTTTGCTCCACCCGATCCAGAGCTTGTTCCAGTTCATCGAGCGTTTCCCGATTGAGGGCATTCATCACCTGGGGACGCTGAATCGTGAGCAGCGCCCAGCCGTCCCCGTTTTCCAAGGAGATGTTCTTCCATTCCATCAGGGTCACCTCTCCATATCTTTGATCAGGGTTTCTCCTATCCACAATCGCAAATAAGCAACAGCTCATACCCTATTCATTCGACAAAAAGAGAGGGTTCCCCTTTCACTTGCCCTTTTAAAAGAAAAATATGCACATAGAATGAAGCTATAAGTGACTTGAGGGAAATCTCCGCTTCATGGCCGCTCCTCATTACGCCGGGTCATCTGCTGCCAGACAGAGCCGCCTGCTTCTTCTCCCTTCTCGATTCGTTTCAGGGCCATCATCACCTGCATCCGCACCTCGAATTCCGGATCATTCACGGCTTCCCGCAGCGCAGGCAAAGCCGACTCATCTCCCGCCTCATATAAAAACATCGCCGCCCGCCAGCGCACCAGCTTGCTGGAGTCTTTCAATGCCTCGACCATGGCGGGAATGGCCCTTGGATCGCCCAAATCCGACAAGCAGTCTCCTGCTGTGCGCCGCACGGTGACAGAAGGATCTTTCAAGGCTTTGTACAAGTCGGGCAGTACCACCGGATCTTCCAGTCCACCCAGATAGGCAACTGCCAAGCGGCGAATCGCTGCTTTCTCATCCTCCAACGCCTGCCGCAACACCGGCAGATCCTCCAGCGTAGGATTCATTTGTTCCAAAGCTGCATAGCGGTTGCGCCAATCCGGATCGGCCATCATTTCCGGCGTCACACGGACACGCCGTGTTGCAGACACCGGTTCCGCTCCCTGCTCCAACGCCTGCTGAACCAATTCCTTCAGCCGTTCATCATCGTAAGCGGCAGTGATCTCTTCCACCGACTCTTTCCCTACCTGTTCCACATCCCCGTAGCGCAATCCCCGGTCTTCCCACTTTCTTTCCATCACCATGTTGGGGGAAGCCGTTTGCGCCTTCATGACCGCTTCGGCAAAACGGTCCGGCAAAGCGATCCGTTTTTCCTCATCGCCGACAACCAGTTTGATCTGGATGGGCAAGCCACGAAATGTTTGTAAAAACACTTTCACTTCCCCAAAGGCTTCTTTCGTTTCCGGGGAAGACTTTTCTTGATCAGCAGATGGTGTCTCTTCTCCGAAAACTTCCCGGACTTGGGCCAGTATCGGTTGCCAATCCACCCGCGGATTCCGTTCTACAGCCAGAAAATCGGCAACACGGAAGACGCTTTTTACCCCCTGGATCGACAACAACCGCCGGATAATACCGGGGGCTTCCTCCTGGTTCTCACGGGTATACGTGCGCCCTTTGCTAGCCGTCTCATCCACGGTTACTTTCATCGAGTTGGGGCTGGGTGTCGGTTCGATGGAAAGGATCTTCATCGGTCCATCCTCCTGTAAAAATAAACTTCCGTATTTCCCTTTCAATCAATTATAGTATAAATTATGGCATATTCGACACACCCTCTCTCTCCCCTTTCTCTTTCCCCATCATTTTGGTCCGCTTGATTAACGTCCATATTTGCGAAATTTGCTACAATTATTGTATCGGTATCCGTCGCGAATCACTACGTTAACAAGATCCACATAAAACTGCTTCCGCCTTGTTTGGCGGAAGCGGTTTTGCTCATTCGCTCTGATTCTTCTTGTTCACTTGTTGGCGGAGGTAGGCCTCGATAAAGACATCCAGATCGCCGTCCACCACGGCCTGGGTGTTCCCTACTTCCACTTGGGTCCGGTGATCTTTCACCAGGCTGTATGGGTGGAAAACGTAGGACCGGATTTGGTTTCCCCAACCGATTTCCGTCTGCTCCCCTTTGATTTCGTTCAGCTCTTTTTGTTTTTCTTCCAACCGGCGCTCCAATAGACGGGCTTTCAGGATTTTCATCGCCCGTTCCCGGTTTTTGATCTGGGAACGCTCCGATTGACAGGTCACCACGATATTGGTGGGTAAGTGGGTGATCCTTACGGCAGAGTCGGTCGTGTTGACGTGCTGCCCGCCGGCACCGCTGGAGCGGTAAGTGTCAATCTTGAGATCTTCCGGCCGAATCTCAATATCCACATCATCCTCAATCTCCGGCATCACATTGGCGGAAACAAAAGAAGTGTGGCGGCGGCCGGAAGCATCGAAGGGCGAGATCCGCACCAGACGGTGCACACCTTTTTCCGCTTTCAGATAACCGTAGGCGTTGTGCCCCTTGATCAACAGGGTGACACTTTTGACCCCGGCTTCCTCCCCAGGCAGGTAATCCAAGGTTTCCACCTTGTACCCTTTTTTCTCCGCCCACCGGGTATACATGCGCAGCAGAATGGATGCCCAATCTTGGGATTCGGTCCCACCGGCACCGGGGTGAAGCTCGAGGATCGCGTTGTTTTTATCGTAGGGCTCACTCAAAAGCAAGCTGAGCTCAAAGGCATCCAGTTTTTTCCGAAGATCCGCCAGCGTTTCTTCCGCCTCAGCCAGCAGGGATTCATCATCCTCTTCCGCGGCCAGCTCCAGCATCACCTGAAGCTCCTCCACGATCCCTTCCAATTCCTCCATGGACTGGACCGTCTCTTTTAGGCGGTTGTTTTCATCGATCACCTTTTGGGCAGCCTGTTGATCATCCCAAAAGGTGGGTGCGCTCATCTGCTCTTCCAGTTGAGCAATGCGGGATTTCTTCTGATCGAGGTCAAAGAGACCCCCTGATGTCCACCAATCGCTTGGCTGTATTGTTCAACTCTTGACGAATTTCGCCGAGTGTCATGTTCATTTCCCCTTTTCCAGCAAGTTTGTCGGTGTCAGCTTGGGGCCCGCAGCACTATGCCACGGGCAAATCAAGCACACGAATCACGAGCAGAACAATTCCATTCTAACAAAGGTGGAGAGTCCATTTCCAGCATGAGAAGTCCCTTCACACCCGGAAAAGCAGGCGGAAGGGACGTCCTACACAAAAGATCGTTTGCCCGCTCACCTCCAAAAGGATAACAGGCATCAGCCTTTCTCTTTCTCTGTCTCACTCATGTCAAAGAATCTCGATCGGAAAAACGGTGCCCCTCTGTTTTTGGTCATACAATGGGGAACGCTTGCTTCTCGGTCTTACCCGGTCTTAGCCGCACTTCCGCAGCATTGCTTATACTTCTTGCCGCTGCCGCAGGGGCAAGGATCGTTCCGTCCCACTTTTTCCGCTTTACGCACCGGTTGCCGTTTGGGCTGCTTTTCTTCCGAATGGGGCGAACCGCCGGAGGAAGCGGTCTGATTGGTAGCCACCTCTTCCCGCTCGATCTCTTCATCCTCGCTAATCGTCGATTTCATCACATATTTGACGACCTCTTCCTGGATCTCCCGAATCATCTCCTGGAACATCTCATGCCCTTCAAACTGGTACTCCCGCAGGGGATCCGTCTGACCATAGGCACGCAGATGAATGCCTTGGCGCAGCTGATCCATGGCGTCGATGTGGTCCATCCACTTCCGGTCCACCGTGCGCAGGATCACGACTTTGGCGAATTCCTCCAGACGCTCCGAACCAAGCTCTGCTTCCCGCCGATTGTAGTAATCCACCAGCCTCTCCTGCAGGGTTTCGATGATTTCCTCACGCTCTTTGTTTTTCAGATCGTCTTCATCCACAGCGTCTTCCGGCAAAATCGTGGAATGAATGTAATCCTCTATGGCTTCGAGGTTCCACTCTTCCGGAAGCTCGTCTTCCGGCGTATGTGCCTCCACCATGGACTGAATCAGTTCTTTGCCCATGTTGAGGACGATCTCTTTCATGTTGTCGCCTTTCAACACTTCCCGACGCTGTTTATAGATAATCTCCCGTTGTTGGTTCAGCACATCGTCATACTGCAACACCCAGCGGCGGGCATCGAAGTTGTTGCCTTCCACCCGTTTTTGGGCGTTGGCGACTGCTTTGGTAAACATGCGCCCTTCGATGGGAGTATCTTCATCCAGACCCAGGCTGTCCATCATGCCTTGAATCCGTTCCGAACCGAAACGGCGCATCAGATCATCCTCAAAGGAGAGGTAGAACTGGGAAGAACCCGGATCTCCCTGACGACCCGAACGACCCCGGAGCTGGTTATCGATACGGCGGCTCTCATGGCGCTCCGTACCGATGACATGCAGACCGCCCAGTTCGTCCACTCCTTCACCCAACACGATGTCGGTTCCCCGTCCGGCCATGTTGGTGGCGATGGTGACCGCTCCTCGCTGCCCGGCCTGGGCGATGATCTCCGCCTCTTTGGCGTGATTTTTCGCGTTCAACACTTGATGCGGAATACCCCGCCGTTTCAGCATTTTAGACAGCAGTTCCGATTTCTCGATGGAAACCGTACCGACCAGGATCGGCTGTCCCGTCGCATGGCGCTGCACAATCTCCTCCACCACCGCGCGGAACTTGGCCTCTTCTGTTTTGTACAGGACATCGGAGTGATCCACCCGCTGCATGGGCTTATGCGTCGGAATCTGGACTACGTTCATTCCGTAAATCTTGCGGAATTCTTCTTCTTCAGTCTTGGCCGTCCCCGTCATCCCCGCCAGCTTTTTGTACATACGGAAATAATTTTGCAGGGTGATCGTGGCCAACGTCATGCTTTCCCGCTGTACCTGCAGCCCTTCTTTGGCCTCGATCGCCTGGTGCAGTCCGTCGCTGTAACGGCGTCCATGCATCAAGCGGCCGGTAAACTCGTCTACAATGACGACGCCGTCTTCATTTACCACATAATCCGAATCCCGCTTCATCACCACATGGGCTTTCAATGCTTGTTGGATATGATGGTTCAAGGTAATATTTTTCGCATCGTATAAGTTGTCAATGCCAAAGAAAGACTCGGCCTTGTCGACCCCTTTTTCCGTCAGGGCCACTGCTTTGGTCTTGATGTCGACGGTGTAATCCTCTTCCTCGCGCAAACGGCGCACAAATTTGTCCGCGGCGTAGTAGAGGTCCGTCGCCTTGTTGGCTTGCCCGCTGATGATTAGCGGGGTCCGGGCTTCATCGATCAGGATGCTGTCCACTTCGTCCACCAGGGCGAAATTGAGCTCGCGCTGGGTGATCTGTTCGGGATAAAGCACCATGTTATCCCGGAGATAATCGAAGCCAAACTCATTGTTGGTTCCGAAAGTGATATCCGCCTGATAGGCTTCCCGTTTTTCGTCCGGATCCATGCCGGGCAGGTTGAGCCCCACTTTCAGGCCCAGAAACTCGAAGACCTGCCCCATCCATTCCCGGTCCCGCCGAGCCAGATAGTCGTTTACCGTCACGATGTGAACCCCTTCGCCAGGCAAGGCGTTGAGGTAAGCAGGCAGTGTGGAAACCAGGGTTTTCCCTTCCCCGGTCTTCATCTCGGCGATATCGCCGTTATGAAGCACGATCCCGCCGACCAATTGCACATAAAAGTGCCGCATGCCCAGGACACGTTTGGCCGCTTCCCGCACAACGGCATAAGCTTCCGGAAGCAGATCATCCAACTCTTCGCCGTTTTTCAACCGGTTGCGAAATTCTTCCGTTTTCCCCCGCAGTGCATCATCGGAGAGAGCGGAAATTTCCGGTTCCAGCGATTCGATCTGATCCGCGATTTTATAGCATCGCTTCAGCTCGCGTTCGTTGGCATCCGGCAGGATCTTGCGCAACATGTTTAACATGAGCCGTTCACCCTTTCCTGAAGGTCATTGTGTCTAACCTGCTGATTATATGATACAAACAAGCTACCATCATGCTTGAAATGTCCAATAAAAGGTACTATCTATTAGTTTAACAAAAAGCGTCGGGGATTTTCACTTTTTTCACAAAAGGTTCGAGACTCGAAGCAGAACTCCTTCTTCCTCACCTAAAATAAACCAGACATTTTTTCGGCACGAAAGCTGCGAAGTTTCACCAAGTCGAAAAGCCGGAGGTTTCCCTCCGGCTCGGTGTATCCTTATTTTATTTTTCTGAACGTCACTCCGGCTCAATCAGACCGTAGCGGCCGTCCTTCCGCTTGTATACCACATTCACTTGGTCCGTTTCGGCGTTGGAGAACACATAAAAGTTGTGTCCCAACAGATCCATTTGCAAAATGGCCTCTTCCAGATCCATCGGCTTCAAGTTGAAGCGCTTGGTACGGACCACTTGGAATTCTTCTTCCTCTTCATCATCCATCACCGATACATCGGTATCTGGGGCGGTTCCGTTCTCCATCAGAGAGCGCAGGCTCCCGTCCTGACGGAACTTGCGATTCACTTTGGTCTTGTACTTGCGGATTTGACGCTCCAGTTTCTCCAGTACATTGTCGACGGAGGCGTACATATTCTCACTGGACTCTTCCGCTCGAACCAGCAACGCGGGGAATGGAATGGTCACCTCTACCTTGTGAACATCGCGAAAAACGCTGAGGGCCACGTGAGCCTCTGCTTTCGGCGAGTCAAAGTATCTTTCCAGACGGCTCAACTTTTTGACCACATAATCTCGAAGCGCATCTGTTACTTCGATGTTATTCCCGCGAACAAAATATTCCACAAGCGAATCCCCCTTTTCGCTTTCTACTGTTATGTATTCCCTGATTCCACATTAATTCCTGCATCTTTTTCTCGAAATCTTTACAGAAAAATCATCCATTCTACATAAATTTGATGATTTCTTTATCTAACGAATGACATCTCGAGAAAAATCGACACCCTATCAATTGCTTAGACCCTGGAAAATCCGTTGGTAAGTTTCCCGTTACATATTAAAAACCCTCCGGCTTCACAGCCGAAGGGTTTACATTCCGCTCTCGGAAAGTTATGCTTTGGTGACATTAGCAGCCTGCGGTCCACGCGGCCCGTCCACGATCTCAAACTCCACCGATTGACCTTCGTCCAGCGTTTTAAAGCCGTCTTCTTGGATGGCGGAGTAATGGACGAATACGTCTTCGCCGCCGTCGCGCTCAATGAACCCGTAACCTTTTTCCGCGTTGAACCACTTGACTTTGCCTTGCATAATAACAATCCCTTCATAAGTTGATGCACATGAAAACGCCAAACGGACCTCTTTCATGCAAGCTAACTATATCATTGATCACAATGCAAAGTCAAGGAAAATATGGGGATTCATCCAAGCATTTTTTTATTACAACACTTTGCTCAAAAATGCTCTTGTTCGCTCATGCTTGGGATTTTTAAACAATTGCTCAGGCGCTCCCTCTTCGACAATCACGCCGCCGTCCATAAACAGCACCCGGTCGCACACTTCCCGGGCAAACCCCATTTCGTGGGTCACCACCACCATGGTCATGCCTTCCTGGGCCAGGGACTTCATGACCGACAACACTTCCCCGATCATTTCCGGATCCAAAGCAGAAGTCGGTTCATCGAACAGGATCACCTTAGGATTCATCGCCAGCGCCCGAGCGATGGCCACCCGTTGCATCTGCCCGCCGGAGAGCTGCTCGGGATATACATGGGCCTTGTCAGCCAAGCCGACTTTTTTCAACAGCTCCATCGCCTTCGCTTCTGCTGCTTCCTTTGTCTGCTTGCGCACTTTCATCGGGGCCAGGGTGATGTTTTCGATCACTTTTTTATGGGGAAACAGGTTGAACTGCTGAAACACCATCCCTACTTCTGTACGGACCTCGTTGATGTTGGTCTTAGGGTCGGTCAAATCGTGACCGTCTACGATCACTTTCCCGCCGGAAACCGGCTCCAGCAAGTTCATACAGCGAAGGAAGGTGCTTTTTCCGGAACCACTCGGACCGATGATGGAGACGACCTCCCGTTCCCGGATATGGGCATTGATCCCTTTCAACACTTCCACACTGCCAAAGTTTTTGGTCAGATTTTCAATGCGAATCATGGCTGCTCACTCCTTTCAGCATCCGTCCGGAGCCGCCCTTCCATCCAGAACACTACCCGGGACAACACGAAGGTGAGGATATAGTACATCGCGGCCGCCACCAGATAAGGGGCCCACCGTTCCCACGTGTTTTTGGCTGTGGTAAAAGCAGCATAGGTGATATCGTATACGGCGATAATCGCTACCAGCGACGAGTCTTTCAAAAGGGCGATAAACTCATTTCCCAGAGGCGGAAGCATCCGTTTAAAGGCCTGAGGCAGAATGACATAGCGCATCGCTTGGCCATGGCTCATCCCCAAAGAACGGGCCGCTTCCATCTGCCCTTTGTCCACCGACTGGATTCCGCCCCGAAAGATCTCTGCGATATATGCACCCGCATTAAGAGAGAGAGCAACAAACCCCGAAAAGAGAGCGCTAGGCGGAATCATCCCCATCGACTCCCAAATGGTGGGGATCACCGCAAAGTGGATAAACAAGATTTGCAATAACAGCGGTGTACCCCGAAAAATATCTACGTACACCTTGGCAGGAGTCCGGAGCCACCATTTCCCCGACAGGTTCATCAAACCCAGCACCAAGCCAATCACCATTCCTACCAACACCCCGACGGTAGTCAGCATGATCGTGTTGATAAAGCCGGTAATAAAATAGCTTTTGTATTCTACGATCACGGACCAGTCCATTCCAGCGCCCCCTTTTGCTCCAAGTTTCAACAATCAGACAAGTTATTCACAGGGTTATCCACACTATCCACAGGCAGGTCCGTTCCCAATACCCGTTACTTTGCTGGTAAATGGAAAAACCCCTGGAACAAGTCGGGAGTGCACCCTCCGTGCACCCCCGCCCCCTCTTTATTTCTTTGTACCGAAGTACTTTTTGTAAATCTTATCGTACGTGCCGTCTTTTTTGATTTTCTTCAACCCGGAATTAATTTTGTCCAGCACTTCTTTGTTCCCTTTCTTCACGAATATGCCGTAGTACTCGGGTTTAAAGGAAGGATCTTCAATGGTTTTAAATTTGCCTTTCGGCAATTTCTTCATATATTCCAACACTACGCCGTTATCGGCAACAACCGCATCCACCCGGCCGTTGGACAAATCATCAATGGCCGCCGGTGTGTCGTCATACCCTTTTAAGCCATGATAGGTTTTTCCAAAAGCCTCTTGCACTACGACCTCTCCGGTGGTAGCGGACTGTACGCCGATCCGCTTCCCTTTCAGGTCTTTCAGGCTTTTCGCCTTGGAATTCGCAGGCACCAGGATCAACTGTTTCGCTTCAAAGTACGGATCCGAGAAATCGTATTTTTTCTTCCGGGCATCGGTAATCGTCACAGCGGAAATTCCTGCATCGATCTTACCGCGGTCGATCCCTTCAAACAACGGGTCCCATCCGGTATGCTGCACGTTCACTTTAAAACCTTCGGCCTTGGCGATGGCTTGCATCACCTCAATGTCAAAGCCGGTGATCTTCCCGCTGCCTTCCTGCTTTTCAAAGGGCGGATACGCCGCATCCGTCCCCACTTGTACAAGGTCACCCCCCTGCGCCTGTTGCTGGGAACAGCCCACGGCCAACACAGTGACAGCCGCCAGAAGCAGTATGAATATACGCAGCGATTGCTTCGCCATTTTGTTTTCCCCCTTAAGACATGCTGAAATATGGCTATTATCCAGGACTTACCGCCATTTGACCCAACAATGATTATAACTATTTATGTATATTTATTCAATCCTAACTTTTTACCAGCTCCTTTTTCTTCTCATGTATTTATAATCTTTTGAAAAAATAGGCAATTGCCTACCCGGCTATATGCAATAACATAATTCGATAAACCCGCCAGGAACTCCTGCCTTAAAGAGAAATCTGCCCGTCGTCAATTAAATCCAACTACCATTCGATGGATTCTATTTTTGTAACCACATAAAACATTATTTTCTCTATATACAAAAAGGACTCCATGGGGGGATTTGGATTCCATCGGGAGTCCATGTACGGTAGTGAATGAACAGTTTCCCGGTTTTCAGTGACATCCAACCGGGACCTGTTCGTTTGCAAGGTTTTTTCTTATCCCTCTAAAAATAAAAGCCGCTCTGCGGCGGCTTCCTTTTAATTCACAGCTTCTTTCAACTGTTTTCCCGGTTTGAAGGCCGGAACTTTGCTGGCCTGGATCTGAATGGATTCACCGGTTTGGGGATTGCGTCCGGTCCGGGCCGCACGTTCCCGTACTTCAAAGTTGCCGAAGCCGATCAGGGAAACTTTTTCTCCCTTTTGCAACGCTTCAGCAATGCTTTCGAGTACTGCTTCCACTACTTGGGTGGATTCTTTTTTTGTTTTTCCCGTCATTTCCGCCACGCGGTCGATCAATTGGGACTTGTTCATTTTGCAACTCTCCTTTTCTCAAAAAACTCGTAAGTGAGGTTACTATATCTATCCTCCTTTGTTTCCCGTTTGGCGGGGTTTTATACATTCGACTTCAAGACGGGGATAAGCTTCACAGTAAACAAAACCCGTTTACCGGGCCACGGTAACCGAATCCACTCGGGACGCTCCCCCGTCTTTCAGCACCTTGGCACATTCATTCAGCGTCGTCCCTGTGGTATACACGTCATCCACCACTAAAATGCGCCGGTTTGTGCGAAGCAGGCGCTTCCCCAGATCCGATAACGCGAAGGACCCTTGCAGCTCCCGAATCCGTTCGCTCCGGTTGCGGCGGCTTTGCGGGGATGTGGACCGAACACGGATAAGCAACGACCTCACGGGAATCCATAATCGCCGTCCCATCTCCCGGGCCAACAGTTCCGCCTGATTGAAACCCCGTTCCCGGTACTTTTCCGGGTGAAGTGGCACATAAGTCACAAGATCCCCCCGCCACTTCCACTCTTCTACCGCAGCCGCCAGGAAGCTGCCAAAAGGGCGGGCCAAGGTTTCCTGACCGCGATACTTCAAAAAATGAATGCAATCCCGGGTAAAGGACGTATATCGGAAGCAAGCCCGGTTGACATCCAGCTCCCGCCGGGATCGGCGCAGGCAATCGCGGCATACACCTGCTGTCCGCATCGGCCTTCCGCACCGTCGACAAATCCCGCCGCAGATCGGTTCCAGCCGTTCCAAGCAACCGTTGCATACCCGATGGGGTTCACCCGCAAACACACCTCCACCCAAGGGGGAACCGCATACCCGACACTCTTCCGGCGATCGGAACCATTTGTCCCACAACTCACTCACTAGGAACATGCTCATTTTCCTCCTCATCAACAACGAGAAAACCCCGCTGACGAGCTCGGTGATTGAGTTCCTTTATTTCCCTTACCGCCGTTTTCTGAGCTTCCGTGTGAACATCCGCCAAAAAGAGGACCCGTCCCTTTTGATACACCGGAGACCGGCCCACCCGGCCAGCCATCTGAATCAGCGAAGCCGAATCGAACACGGGATGATCCGCCCCAACCACCACAACATGGCAACGCGGCACAGTTACTCCTCTTTCCAACACCGTCGTCGCAATAAGAAATTGCACTTCTCCCTTGCGAAATGCCTCCACCCGATCTCTGCGCTCTTTCTCCTTTCCCGTCGCTGTCGCCCAAGTCCGAGCAGCGATATCGGGAGCCGTGTGATGTATCCATTTCAGCAGGCGAGGGGGATCCGAAGTACCGGGAATGAAAATCAGCGCCTGCCCGTCCGTATCCAATACCCGGTGAAAAAAGGAGGATAAGGGTTCTACCGGCTTGCCGCGCTCCAATCGCCGCCATAATCCCCCCACCCGGAGCAAGCGGGGGACTGGCAAAGGGTATCCATGATAGCGGGAGGGCAATGTGACCAGTGAAAGCTTCCCTTTAACCGCTTCTTTTTTCCACCGGGGAGACGGAGTCGCCGTCACCCAACACTGGGTTCCGCCACGCACGGTTGCCCGTTCCAGCCCCATTTGCAGGGTCCGGTCTCCCGCCAACGGATAAGCGTCCGCTTCATCGACTACCACTAAATCAAAACGGCGGTAAAAACGCCAAGCTTGCTGCACCGTTGCCGTCACTAACGGAGAACCCAACCGGTTTTTTCTTTCTTCCCAAGAACGCTCGCCATGGATCGCTAGGGGCTTTTCTTCCGGAAACACGCGCTCCATTCTGGCAGCGATCTCATCCACTACATCCCGGCGGGGAGCTGCCCAAAGTACGCGACCGCCCCTCTCTAACACCCTGCGGACCACCGGCATCAACACTTCGGTTTTACCGGAACCCGTCACCGCCCACAACAAAAACCGCGACACCCCGTTACGGACAAAATCAACGCTCTGGCAAGCGGCTTCCTGCTGTGCCCCCGTCAGCACCGGCAGGCGCATCGTGACGGAACGACGCACATTTTCCTTCGGACGCGGCCGGAACAGAAACAACGGGACGCAGGAACGACTCTTGCCCAACATCGTACAGTGGGTACAGAATAGACAAAATTGATTGCAGCGGGCACAGGGGGTAGACATCAACCGGTTCCCCGCTGCACCGCAACGGTTGCATTGCCAATGCCACGCCACCCTTGGTGTTCGCACTCCGGGCAGCATACGGACCTGTTCCCGCAACAACATCATCTGCAGCAACGAGCGCAATGTTTCCTCCTCTACTGAACTCCCCCACCACTGTTTCGTCCAGAAGCACACCTCCTCCCACAACAATGCCCTCCCCTCCAGCACTTGCCACAAACCTCGGGAAAGTTCTTCCCGTTCCGCCGGTATCTGAATGTCCTCCTCCAACCGGATAGCGGCACCCATCCCGCCTCCGCCCCGGCTTCTGCCACCCGACTGCTTGCGCCATGCTTGTCCGATGGAAGAGTAAACTTGAACCTGTTTAATCTCCTGCCCCGACTGTTCCCAGAAATACAGATCGGTCGGCAAATGCAAGGAGATCCGCCGGCTCCCGGCCGCCTCGTATGTAAAAACCCGCACATCTTTCCCCTCCTGCGTACGAAAATAGGAGACCGGTGCAAAGGGATAATCCTTGCTCGGTCCCACCATTTATATGAATGTTCTGATTTTATAATCCCTGCAACCCGGTCACCCCACTATGCAGGGATCGCAAATCCACTACCATCGCATTCTCTTTTTGCTCTCGATGCACAAAAGCATCCAGTTCCCTTTCCTCGGAAACCTGAAGGAACAGGAACGGGTACTTCCCTTGCAATCGCCTCAAAATTTTACAGGTATCGTCGGAAGAACCGGCATCCACACAAATGATTCGACTTCGTTTGCCCCGCAGCCAATTCCAAAAGAAAAACGAGCGCACAACCCATTCCACCGATCCTTGACTGTTCTGGGTCAATACGATCAATGTTTCCCCTTCTTTTTGAGACAAGAACAGCCCCGTATAGCCCAGCAACCGGAGAAGGAATAAAATGCCAACAAACAGCGCAACCCCCCACGGGATCAACAACCACTGTTCCATCGCCATCAATCCCCCTTTGCCACAATATATGCATCTATGGGTCAAGGGGTTCTTCCGGCTTGTCCAGAGAAACCAAGCCCCCCTTTAAAGCAAGCAGCACTGCCTGTACCCTGCCCCCAACTCCCAGTTTGGTCAATATATTGCTTACATGATTTTTCACTGTTTTCTCACTGATGCACAAGGCTTTGCCGATATCGCGATTGTTATGGCCCCTGCTCATCATTTTCAGCACTTCCGCTTCCCGCTCCGTCAAATTCAGCAGGACAGATCCCGTTGCAAGAGCCGGTTCTCCTTGCCCTCGAAAAACCGTTGACAGCCAGGAGCTGACCAATTCCGGCTGCACATAAAGCCCACTTTGAAGAACCAAGCGAACAGCCTCGTACAAATGATACGGCCTCATCGCTTCTGACAGCACGCCGGAAACTCCCCATCGCAACAGCTTCTCAGCTTGTATCCAGGTCAACGCCTCCCCCAAGTGAATCACGGGGGTGGATTGTGACACCTCTCGGATCTCCTCTTCCAGCTCCGCCCATCCGGTTTCCGGAAAGGCCGCACCCACGATCGCGACATCCGGTTTCAAAATACGGCAATACGATCGCCACTGAACCCAATGGATGTCTTTGCCCACCACCTGAAAGCACCCGCAGGCACGCAAGGCGGAAGTGATAAGAGAGTCCAGCCGAGAACTCAATTGGGATATTAAGAGACGCGGCTTGAGTTGCGCCGGCACGGTCTCATTTGATTGAAATGGCACAAACGGGTTCATCTCACCCAACACGATTCCCTCCGACCATTTCCTTTATCCATCGATTTTTCTTATTTTATCACGGAATAGTATAAATTGGAAAACTTTTTCCGCATTTTTTGTCGTAACGCCCCGATAGAAGAATCTCCTCCCTCGCTTGTCCAGTGCGACAGCTTGATGTACAGCAAAAAGCTCTTCTACCCATCGCTTCCTCTCCGACGTACAGATACGATTTTGTCCGCTTAAAAAAATAGCGTGACTTTTGGAGCGGAGTGACAAAAAGCACGACTTGTGCTCTTTGAGTGTGAGCCAAAGAAATAGATTGTATGGCTCGCATGTTGCCTCGCTCCCACGTTTTTTCGCTGTACGTCCGTCAAAGGCTGGGCAGAAGAGCTCTCTGTTTTCTTAAAGATTGATTTGTCAGCTGCCTCCGTGCTAAACGAAGTGTTTAACGAATGGATCAAATACCAGCTTCTTGTCTCAACAGATCTGCTTTATCCGTTTTTTCCCAAGGTAAATCCAGGTCGTTCCGGCCAAAGTGCCCGTAAGCCGCCGTCTGGCGATAGATCGGACGGCGCAGGTCCAGTTCGCGGATGATGCCTGCCGGGCGCAGATCGAAGTGTTTGCGTACCAGCTCCACCAACCGCTCTTCCTCCACTTTGCCGGTACCGAAGGTGTCGATGCGGATGGAGACCGGCTGAGCTACACCGATGGCATAAGCCAACTGCACTTCACACTTGTCCGCCAATCCCGCCGCAACGATGTTTTTCGCCACATAACGGGCGGCATAGGCAGCAGAGCGGTCCACCTTGGTCGGATCTTTTCCGGAGAAGGCACCGCCGCCATGACGGGCATATCCGCCATAAGTGTCCACGATGATCTTGCGGCCGGTCAATCCGGCATCCCCCATCGGACCCCCGATGACAAAGCGGCCGGTCGGGTTGATAAAGTATTTGGTATGCTCGTCCAGCATCTCTTCGGGAACCACCGGAGCGATCACATGGGTTTGGATATCCTTTTTGATCTGGTCCAGGGTTATATCTTCCGCATGCTGAGTGGAAACAACGATCGTATCGATTCGAACCGGACGATCCTCTTCATACTCCACCGTCACCTGCGTTTTGCCATCCGGGCGCAGGTATTCCAAGGTGCCATCCACACGGACTTCGTGCAGCCGGCGGGCCAAACGGTGGGCCAGGTAAATCGGAAGCGGCATCAGTTCGGGGGTTTCGTTGGTGGCGAATCCGAACATCAAACCTTGGTCCCCGGCGCCGATCGCCTCAATCTCCTCCTCAGTCATACTGCCTTCCCGTTTTTCCAGGGCTTCGTTCACCCCTTGGGCAATATCCGGCGATTGTTCGTCAATCGAGGTCAACACAGCACATGTTTCAGCGTCAAACCCGTACTTGGCGCGCGTATAACCGATCTCGCGGATCGTATCCCGTACGATTTTGGGAATGTCTACATAACAATTGGTCGAAATCTCACCGGCCACCAAAACCAAACCGGTATTGACAGAGGTTTCGCAAGCCACCCGGGCGTTGGGGTCTTTGGACAGGATCTCGTCCAGCACTGCATCGGAGATCTGGTCGCAAATCTTGTCGGGATGGCCCGCCGTCACTGATTCGGAAGTAAACAAACTGCGTCGTGCGTTCGACATCGTGGTTCCCCCTTTGCTTCAATCATATCCATACAAAAAAGGCCTCTCACGAGGAAGATGGATGACCTCCGTGTATCCCATTCGGCCCTGCGCCGAAATCGATGTCACATTGGAAAAATCCCTTTCAAGAATACATGAAAAGGGGAGGGTTGACAAGTTTCGATCTGCTGGTGTGGACCGATTCCCAACAATCCCCTCTTCTCATTGGAGCAAAAGCCGGTATGTACCTGCCGCAGCGGCAGGCAGGCCTTGCACCCGTAAGACATACGTTCCCGGCTTTAACCGGATAGACAATGTACCGGCGGTTTGATTCCCGGATAACCGGGCTTGATCCAATACCCGCAAGTGACGATCGTACAACAGAAAAAATACCGAACGCAACGATGCTTCTTTCTGTGCATCGATCCGGATTTTCCGTTCCTTATCCAGATGGAAGCCGGGAAATAACTCCGTTTTATAAGCGTTCCAACGGTAGTCATTGTTCTCATAATCATCCGCTTGAGGCTGGAAAGTTGCGTTGAAAGTATATTTCTGCCGAGCCTCCTTTTTTATTCCTGACGACTGGAGACAAGCGAATACTTCCCCCGGACTCACACATCAGGAGCTTCATGCAGTACTTGAACACTTCGCAAAAAATCCGGATCCGGCCGACTCTTCCATTTAATCACCCACTCCCGCTCAGTTGCCGAATTGGTCTTGTCTCCGGCCTTCTGTTCCGATCCGGGGATCCGTTGAAAAGGGGGATCCGACGAGCACCCCGACAAACTCCATACCACCATGACAATCAACAGTCCGCAGACCCATTTTTTCATCCATCCGCAACCCTCTCGCATTGATACCCTTAGATTACCACGAAACATTTAAATAGGGGACGGAAAACCGGGTCATTATAAAACAGAACGTATGATCCAGAGGAGGAAAGATGATGAATCGGTGGAAACGAGTGGCGGGCATTTTTCTGATCGGGCTGTTGGCAGCTACAACCGGGTGGTGGGTTATTGCTGCCCCTCATTCGACGAATAACCAGCCATCCCACGGGAACAACAAAGCATCGAACCCTACCCCGATATTTCGCAAGTCATCTCTTCCTTCCCCCTATCAAACCCCATTTTCCCTCCTATTGATCGGAGTCGACAAACGAAAAGAAGACACCGGTCGCTCCGATGCCCTCATGTTGCTTGTCATTCGTCCGGATGATCATCACGTCACGATTCTGAACATCCCCCGGGACACCAAAACCCGTCTCCATCTGGGTGACGGGCGTGTACGTTTGGACAAGATCAACCACGCTTACGCTCTCGGCGACGGAGTAAACGCTACTGTGCGCACTGTAGAAGATTTTTTGCAGATCCCGGTTCACTATTACGTCAAGGTCGATATGAAGGGATTCCGGTCCATTATTGACTTGTTTGACGGTGTGAATGTCGATGTAGACCACGCATTCTCCTACAAAGGACAACATTTTCACAAAGGACAAATGCACATGAATGGAGCGCAAGCATTGGCCTATGTGCGGGATCGGACCGGCACCACCGATTTTGAGCGCCACCGCCGTCAGCAGCAAGTGATGCAAAGCTTGTGGCACCAGGCAAAGGACTGGTCCACCCTTTTCAAGATGGGAGATCTTTTACATATCGTGATGGATCACGTGCAGACCTCGATGAAAGTTACGGAGTTGTGGAAATTGGTAGCAACCATACGCCAAGTCCCCCCTGAGCGCGTGGAAACTCTTCACCTTAACGGAACAGATCAATGGAACCCACATTACTATTTTCTCGTTACAGAAAAGGAGAGACTCCGTGTCTCCCGTGTCCTGCGTCGACAATTGGAACTATAGAAAGATCCTTTGCACTAACCGTTGCACATCCTTGTGACAAAATCCTTAACGATTTGGCACCCTCCACTTGTGAGGGTGCTCATATGATAGTATGATTGAAAAAAATGCGGATGAACGGACGGAAAAGTGGGGTTTTCAGGATGGAAAAAATCGAGTGGAGTCGTTCAAAACGCTTGCAGAAAAAAAAGAAAAAAAGAAAATGGGTGTATCGTGTGATCACCCTTAGTATTCTGGCGGTATTTATTATTGGCGGTTATCTCTTTTATCAAGTGTGGGGGGCTTTAGCCGGCACGTACGACCCGCTGAACCGGGGGAAATCGAGCAAGCGGGATACGGCGGTTACCATGGACGATCCCTTCACCATTCTCCTGATCGGGAGCGACAACCGAAAAGCTTCCAGTGACTGGCGGCCGGATGTGTTGATTCTGGCGGCGGTGAACCCGCACACCAACTCGGTGAAAATGGTCAGTATCCCGCGGGACACCTACACAAAAATCGCCAACACGGATCAAAAAACCAAGATCAACGCCTCTGCATACTGGGGGAAACCGGAAGTCAACCCGAAAGGGCCTGGCCCCGTTACCAACACCGCTTTGACCGTAGAACACCTGCTGAACGTGCCGGTGGACTATTATGTACGTGTCAACTTCCAAGGCTTTATCGACGTCGTGGATGCCTTGGGCGGCGTGGACGTCAACGTCAAATTCCCGTTCTCGCAGCAACACTTCGGCGGAGAGGTCATTCCGTTCAAACCGGGCCCGAAACATTTAAACGGGAACGAAGCTCTGGCCTACGTGCGGATGCGGAAGCAGGATCCCCGGGGCGACGCTGGACGTAACGAACGACAACGGGAAGTGATGACAAATCTCATGGACCGTGCGATGAGTCTTAGCACTCTCGGCAAGGTGGACGAACTGATTAAGGCCGTGGGCGACAACCTGCAACTGGGAATCGATCCTAAAGATATCCCGAGACTGCAATCCATCTACAAAAAAATTCCCAAGAAGAACATCCAGAACGTACAAATCAACGGTGAAAACAAACGGTTGGACCTCTGGTATTACTTTATCCCCGATTCCGAACGTCAACGCCTCAGCGACATCTTACGGAAACAACTCGAGCTGAAAAAAGAGCCGATCGAGCCGATGCACACAGAGCTTCAAGACGCTGAAAATAATCAAGGATCCGGAATGAGTACTGCGGATACCGGTACCCAGGAAACTTCCGATCAAGGACAAGCCTATTGATTTCAACAGGGGCCTCAGCAAGGCTCCTGTTTTTTTATATGCTGTCAGATCGGCGGTCCGCGTCGGACGGCACAGAGGATTCCCGCTCCCTCCCCCTTCTCACCCTCTTCCCCGACATGTTGGGGATTTTCGGGGGGAGGAATCATCACTGGAAACCCCGATCGTCGGCGAACCTTTTTCTCTTTTTGATCCTCTCGAAGTGTTGCCCCGCCTGGATCCCCGCCTTGAAAACAGTTTTGATATAATGGAGAAATCCACATCATAAACATTTCGAATCAGTCCTCCTTCGGACAGCTTGTCCGTTGGTGATTTCAGGATAATGCATGGCGGGTTTTGCGGCTAGGCATTCGACAAAGGTTCTCAAAACGCGTAATGCTTTGCTGTTCATACAGCATCCGACAACATCCACAAGGAGGTGGTACAATGCCCCCTGAAACACGCTACTTCACAGTCAAAGGATACGGCGAAACGGAAATTCACATTCAACGTTCCCGTTTTATCGCTTATGTGGATCGGGCAGAAACGGAACAGGCAGCCATGCAATTCGTCGAATCGATTCAAAAAAAACACTGGAATGCCACCCATAATTGTTATGCTTTTGTGGTCAAAGAAGAGGTAGAGATTCAGCGCTCCTCCGATGACGGAGAACCTGCAGGCACAGCTGGACGGCCGATCCTGGAAGTGATCAAATCCCGGGAACTGATCAATACGGTAGTGGTCGTCACCCGGTATTTCGGCGGCATCAAGCTGGGAGCAGGCGGACTCGTCCGTGCATACAGCCAGTCCGCTTCTGCCGGAATCCAAGCGGCCAAAGAAGTGGAATGCCTGCTGCACCGGGCAGTAACCCTGATTATTGACTATCCCGCCGTGGGCAAAGTGGAACATGAACTGCGCTCCTTCAACTTTGTACTGGAATCACCGGAGTTCACGGACAAAGTTTCCTGGAAAATCTGGGTGCCTGTCGGCCAGGAGGAACTCCTTGTCGAGAAAGTGGCGGAGTGGACCAGCGGCCAAGGCAGGGTCAAACTCGGGGAAACCAAATATGTAGAAAAAGAAAAAAGGCCGCACCGTTGATTGTGCGGGCTTTTTTTGTCGTTATTCGGAGACCGGAACAACGGCTCCTTTGTATTTTTTCTTGATGAATTCTTGGGTCTCTTTGGAAGTGAGGGCTTTGGCCAGCTCTTTGACCGCTTTTTTGTTCTCATTGCCCTTTTTCACCGCCAGCACGTTCACATAAGGAGAGTCCGTCCCTTCCAGGATCAGTGCGTCCTTTTGGGGGTTGAGCTTTGCCTGCAGGGCATAGTTGGTGTTAATCACGGCCACGTCCACTTGATCCAGCACCCGGGGCAAAGCCGCTGCTTCCAACAGCTTGAACTTCAGCTTTTTCGGGTTGGACTTGATGTTCTTCAGGGATTTATCCCCTTTGCGGTTGTCCAGCTTGATCAACCCTTCTTTATCCAGCAACAGCAAGACACGGGTAATTTCGCTGGTCGCGTTGGGGAGCGCCACGGTAGCGCCATTTTTCAACTGCGAAATGTTTTTGATTTTCTTGGAGTAAGCCCCCATCGGCTCAATGTGTACTCCGGTCACTTTGGTAAGATGCCAACCGCGCTCTTTATTGGTCGCTTCCATCCACGGTACATGCTGGAAGAAGTTTGCATCCAGCTGACCTTCTTCCACCGCTTTGTTCGGAAGAACATAATCCTGAAAGACTTTCACCTGCAGGTTAATACCTTTTTTCTGCAGCTGAGGTTTTACATGTTCCAGTATTTCTGCATGAGGCACTTGGCTGGCTCCCACCGTGATGGTGTTTTCATCTTTGCCGACAGATCCGCAAGCCGCGGTGACCGATACCAGCGCAAGCGCCAGTACGAGAGTCATCATCTTTTTCCACATGTCTCTTTTTCCTCCCGGTTTAATAAGTTTTTAATCCAAAGGAAAGGAGCTTTTGATTAACGTTTATCCAATCGGCGGGAAACAAAGTCCCCGATCAATTGCACGATTTGCACCAAGATGATAAGCAAGAGGCCGCAAACATACAACATGCCGTCATTAAAGGATTGGAAACCGAACCGGAATGCGGCATCTCCCAATCCACCGCCGCCGACCACACCGGCCATAGCAGAAAAACTGATCAGCGTGACACACGTCACGGTCAAACCGGAGATCAAGGCGGGAGTTGACTCAGGCAATAGTACCTTGGTCACTATCCCAAACCGGGTGGTACCCATGGCCCGTGCTGCTTCGATCACTCCTTTGTCCACTTCCCGCAGCGCCGTTTCCACCATCCGTGCATAAAAGGGTGCTGCACCGGCGATCAGCGGAATCGTAGCTGCGGTCGGCCCCAATGAAGTCCCAACCAACAACTGTGCAAGAGGAAAGAGGAATAATACCAGCACGATAAAGGGTACGGCCCGGAAAAAGTTAACCACGGCGGCGACCGCTTTTTGCAGCCACGGTAGCTCCAGAATGTGTCCCCGATCCGTTATCACTAACAGGATGCCCAAGGGAATACCGAACAACGCGGTGAAAAAGGTGGAGATCCCCACCATATAGACGGTTTCCCAAGTGGCTTGCGTCACCAGATTCCAATCCACCTCATTAAACATCGGCTACCACCTTCACTTCTGCTTCCGCAGCTTGTTTCAACGCTTCAACGGATTGCTGCACTTTTTCATTATCTCCTGTCAACTGGAGAGTCAGAGGATGTTGATGATCGGCAGTCCCTTCGGCTTGCACAATCCGGAACGACACCCCGTGCTTCGCGGCTTCCTCTTCGATGCGGGCCAATCCCTCGGACAAACGGGGGAATGTCAGCCGGAGCACCGTACCGGTTTCCGTCGCCTCTTCCTCTCGTTTCAGCGTTTGACGGATCAATTGGCGTGTGATGGTTTGCTTCGGATTGCGGAAAATCTCATCCACTTTCCCGCTTTCCACAATTTGTCCATTATCAATGACCGCCACCCGGCGACAAACCGCCTCCACCACACTCATTTCGTGGGTAATAAGAAGTGTCGTGATCCCGGTATCGCGATTAATCTCCTTTAACAGACGCAAAATGGACTGTGTGGTTTCCGGATCCAGGGCGGAGGTCGCTTCATCGCACAGCAAAACGTGGGGGTCATTGGCCAGCGCCCGGGCAATACCGACCCGTTGCTTCTGACCGCCGGAAAGCTGTGCCGGATAAGCCTTGGCTTTATTGGCCAGCCCTACTCGCTCCAGCAGTTCTCCCACCTTCTGCTTGATTTCCGCTTTCGATTTTCCCGCTACTTCCAGGGGAAAGGCCACGTTATCTTCTACCGTACGGGACCACAGCAGATTAAAATGCTGGAAGATCATTCCGATTTTTTTTCGGGCCTCCCGCAGTTCTCTTTCACCCAAGCGGGAGATCTCCTGTCCGTCTACCCGCACACTGCCTTGGGTAGGCGCCTCCAATCCGTTGATCAATCGCAACAGGGTGCTCTTCCCGGCACCGCTGCGGCCGATGATCCCGTATATTTCCCCGCGTTCCACCTCGAAGTTGATATCCTGCAACGCGGTGACTTGCTCGTTTTTTCCTGCATCGTATACTTTGCTAACTCTCTTTAACTGAATCATTGCTTTCACCGCCTCAAAATAAATAAAAAATCCTTTCCGCAGATGCAGAAAGGATGGATGTTTTCAATCCTTCTCTCATCTGCCAGAACAAAAGTCCTGCAGGAATTGGCACCTTTACCGCAAATCTTGCTGCGGTCGGTTGCCGGGCTTCATAGGGCCAGTCCCTCCGCCACTCTTGATAAGAGAAATTCCTTATCCGTATTCAAATGTTCATATCACATCGTACACGATCCGCGGACATCCGTCAATGGTAGTTGATGGATGATCCCCTATCTGCACTATATTACGAAATTTTGACGACTTTACTCCGACATTACATTTCCTTTACAAATGCCCGATTCACCACTATGAGCGAAGGTTTTGCCGTATAATAAGTATCACCAAGAGGTACTCGGAGGTGCCCGTTATGAACTACGTAGCAGTAGGAAAATCGTTTTGGCTGGGCATTTTCAACGCAAGCTTCATGAGCGTACCGTTGTGGCTGCTCTTTTATTTGACCCTTCGCATGTTCTTCTGATCCTTATGTGGACCGTTTAGATAGATCGGTATAAACAGCTTCCGGATACGTCAAAAAAGGCTGCCGATGGCATTTTTGCTGGCAGCCTTTCTGTTTCCATTTTATTGATCATCATCGCGCACCGCTGCCCGTTAGAACAACCCACACGGTACGGAACAGGATTTTCATATCCAAGGCAAAGGATTGTTTTCGGATGTAATACATGTCCATGGAGAACTTTTCAGCCGGTGTGGCTTCATAACCGCCATTCACCTGAGCCCATCCCGTCAATCCCGGTTTTACCAAAAGACGCTGCTTAAATCCGGGAATCTCTTTGGCAAACTGTTCCGTGAACACCTCACGTTCCGGACGCGGACCGATGAGGCTCATATCCCCTTTGAGGACATTGATCAGTTGGGGCACTTCGTCAATCCGGGTTTTACGGATAAACTTGCCGACGCGAGTCACCCGCGGATCATCTTTGGAGGCCCATTGCGGACCGTTTTTCTCAGCATCCGTCCGCATAGACCGCAGCTTGATCACGTAAAATTTCTTTCCTTGCAACCCGACGCGTTCCTGTTTGTAGAAAACGGGTCCTTTGGACTCCAGCTTGATTGCAATCGCCGTCAATATCAGCACGGGAAGCGTAAAGAGCAAAAGAGCGATGGAAAAAATGATTTCAAATACCCGCTTAAACACCGGATAAGCACCGGTGGTACGAGGATGTGACAGCCCCTCCGTGCGCGCTTGCGAATCTCTCTCGTAAGCCGCTTTGGATTGCATCCGCAAACCACTCCTGCCGTTTTTGAAGTCGTGTGTTGTATGTCGCCGGGAAAATTCCGTTCCCGACGGATCTGTCTTTTACGGGAATGTTACGGTACCAGCACGTGACTTCCTCGTCAACTGGTACCAAGTATACTGCAGAACCCGCCGTTTTACAATAGGTCCTGTAACGTATTTTACAATCACTTTACAATCATGTTACAAACAAGAGAAGGCAGTACGGAGAGCAATCAACGGGCCGTCAGCGGTTAGACCTATCTGCCCATACACTCTTTGTAGTATTCGTATGTTTGCTTCAGTCCGGTTTCCAGGCCGACTGCAGGTGTCCAGTCCAATCGTTCCAAAGCCCGGCGATTGTCAAAATAGCTGTACTTAATATCCCCCGGACGCTCTTCTCCATATACCGGCTGGATTTCTTTTCCGCTCACGGCTTGTAAGGTTTTTACCAAATCGTTCAGACTGGTGCTTTTCCCGGTACCCAGGTTGAGCACTTCTCCGTCCGCCTGACTGAGAGCAGCCACATTGGCGTTTGCCACGTCATCTACATAAATGTAGTCCCGCGTTTGCTCTCCATCACCGAAAATAATGAGATCCTCACCCTTCAGCAACCGGTCGATGAATATGGAAATGACGGCGCCTTCCCCTTTGGCTACTTGACGGATGCCGTATACATTGGCATACCGAAAAATCGTGTACCGCAAGCCGTACAATTCATGATAGGCATGCAAGTAGTGTTCCGGCGTATATTTGGAAATGCCGTAGGGAGAAAGCGGTCGGACGGGGTGCTTTTCATCGATGGGTAAATACTCCGGGTTGCCGTAGACGGCCGCGGAAGAAGCGTAGACCACCTTTTCCACTCCGTAACGGCGGCAGCCTTCTAGCACTCGGATGGTGCCCTGGATATTGATCTGTGCATCCCGGATCGGATCCTCCACCGAAACCGGTACCGCAGATTGAGCCGCCTGATGGATGACTGCTTGGGGCCGCTCCCGTTCAAACACTTCCAAAATCCGCTCGTCTTCGATATTCATCCGGTAAAATGAAGCTTCGGGGTGAATGTAGCTTTCATCTCCCGTGCTGAGATTATCTACAATGACTACGTCGTCTCCACGAGCGATCAATTTGTCGACGATGTGTGAACCGATAAAACCTGCTCCACCTGTGACCAGCACTTTCATCGTACATACAACTCCCTTTCACCCGTCAATATATCCTTCTCTCAACATCTAGAACGGTTGGAACCTACCTGTGCATTCCCCTTATCCGACGAAAGGCGTTTTACGGGGTTCAATCCATTCAACGCGATTCTCTCCTGTTAGGTTCCCCTGACCGTCCAATTGGAAAAAACCTTCTTTTTGCCCGATGTCCGGAAGATGAATGTATCGATGGCCGTTCACCTTCCCATTTATATGAGAGGACAACCGACAATAGTCTCTTTTTCCTGTGTTGAGGGTATGGTTACCAATCCTCTCCCGCTGCTCATTTTCCACCCTACACCAGTTCATTCGGATGTTCCGCATTTTTATGTGACAGTTCCGTGAACTTCGGCAGCAAAAAAAGCTCCCTTAGAATAGGGAAAGCGGCAAAAATCTATCTTCGCGAAAGAAAAATCAAGTTGGCCATTGGCCCTCGCAACAATTGATCAACTGCGTTTATCGTGTCCTCTCAACCGTTGCGTCAGCTTCATGTTTTCGCCGTAGTCTATCGGACAATCGATGACCACGGGGCCGTCCTGTTTAAACGCCCGTTCCAGTAGCGGCTGCAGCTCTTCTGTGCGTTCCACCCTGTATCCGCGAGCCCCGTAAGCTTCTGCCAATTTGACGAGATCCGGGTTGCCAAATCGAACATGAGCAGAGCGGCCAAAGTGTACCTCTTGCTCCCATTCGATTAAACCGTACCCTCCATCCCGCCATACAACAATCACGATCGGCAACTCCAACCGAACCGCCGTCTCCAACTCCTGTACATTCATCTGAAAGGCACCATCGCCGCACAATGCCGCCACTTTTCTCCCGGGATCGGCCAGTTTGACTCCGATCGCACCGGGTAACGCAATCCCCATGGAAGCCAGTCCATTGGAGATGAAGCAGGTCTGGGGATGATAGCAGGGAAACAGTCGCCCCGCCCATACCTTATGGGCTCCTACATCCACCAACAAACGGTCTTCCGGATTCATAACTTCCCTTAAATCAAGCAAAAACCGCTGCGGTTTCACCGGATAGGAGTCGTCCTTTTCTCCAGAACGAAGTTCCTTCCATATTCGTTCATGCAGGGATTCCCAATAGGGATCTTTTTCTTTCGGTTCCACGGCTTCCGCCAATCGGTGGAGATTGGACGGGATGCCGCCCACCACAGTGGCGGACACCGGATAATGGGCATCTACTTCCGGTTGCTGGCTGTCGATATGAACCACAGGTACTCCCTTGGAATTCCACATTTCGGGCGGAGTTTCCACCATGTCATACCCGACAGCGATGATCAGGTCCGCCCGGAGTGCTGCATTCAGCGGGAGATCATCCGGATATAAACCCATGGGCAGGCTCAAGGGATGGGAGCAGGGAAGAGACCCTTTACCCATGAATGTCTCTAACACAGGTGCCTGCAGTTTCTCGGCCAGCTTCCGGATTCCCTCTTCCCCGCCGGCCCGGGATACGCCGTTGCCCGCCAAAATCACCGGGGTCTTAGCACGGTTTACCTGCTGGACGGCCTGTTCCATTTCCGAAGGGGAGGCCAAACCTTGGGACACCACATTCCATGGAAGCGGCCGGCCATCGGCCTCCATCGCCGCCACATCTTCCGGCAGGCTGATATGTACGGCTCCTGGCTTCTCACTGGCTGCCGTACGGAAGGATTTACGGATGATTTCCGGCACGCTCTCCGGTTGATGAATGGTCGTCCGCCACTTTACCACCGGTTGGAACAACGCCTCCAAGTCCAGATATTGATGGGATTCCTTATGAAACGTGCCCAGCCCCGACTGACCGGAGATGGCTACCAAAGGAGCGTGATCCATGTTCGCATTGGCCACTCCCGTCACCAAGTTGGTGGCACCAGGCCCCAAGGTGGACAGACAAACCCCGGGGATTCCCGTTATCTTTCCCACAGCGGAAGCCATCATCGCCGCCCCCTGCTCATGGCGGGTCACCACAAACTGAATAGACGAGTTGCGCAATGCATCGATCAAATCCAGATTTTCTTCACCGGGAACACCGAAAATCCAGCGAACCCCTTCGTTCTCCAATGAACGGACGAATAACTCTGCAACCTTCATATCCATAGGATGCTCCTTTGTCCAGTCCTTAGACGATGATAGCGGGACTATTATTGTTATAATAACCCATTCCCTCTCGATATCTGATTAAACATGATGCTGGATTTCAAATGGCAGTCCATCCATTTACAGTAATTGACGGTTGATCTTTTTTCTCAAAGGCATTTTACAATAGAGATGTCATATTGAACCATTTTTGTTTTTTGTTTTAAATTCGACGGAATGCGGGTATAAACCATCTTTGTGGTATTACAGACGCTTAAGAAAGAAAGAGAGGTTCATATTCTATGGCAAAGTGGCTGAAGATCTTTCTCACGCTGATCGTCATCGGCGCGGGGATCATCGGATATTATGGATATCATCTCTATGATGCGATTAATAAAGCGTATCAACCTTCGGAACGGCTAAAATCGGACAAGCGGCCGAGTGCGGTGGATATATCCGAAGAGCCGGTATCCATCCTGTTGATGGGAGTGGACAAACGGCAACATGACTCCGGCCGCTCCGATACATTGATGGTGATGACCATCAACCCCAAGGAAAAAACCGTGCAGATGATGAATATCCCCCGGGATACCTATATGGAGATTCCGGGTCACGGATATGATAAGATCAACCACGCCTACGCATACGGCGGAACCGATCTGACCATCCGCACGGTAGAGAACTTCCTGGACATTCCGATCGATCACTATGCCAAGGTCAACATGGAAGGATTCCGCCGGATCGTGGATGAACTGGGCGGCGTCACCGTCCATGTCCCCTTCACTTTCGAATTCAGAGGGAAACTATATCAAAAAGGCAAAATGACCCTGAACGGCGACGAGGCCCTCGGCTTTGCCCAAATGCGGAAAGTGGATCCTCGAGGGGACTTCGGCCGCAACGACCGACAACAACAAGTGATCAAAGGCATCCTGGAAAAAGGCACATCCGTGTACGCCATTCCCAAACTGGACAATATCCTGAAGCACGTGGGAGAAAACGTGGTGACGGACATTTCGCCCATCGAGATGATCCAACTGCAACGCATCTATTCGGAAATGGATCGCAAACAGATGAAAAGCCTCCACATCAATGGCACTGACCGCACCATCGGCGGCATCTACTATTTCGTTGTGGATCCACAGGAGAAACAACGGATTCAACATAAACTGAAACACCATCTGCGACTGGACAGCATGAATACCCGGCGCTAAAAAACACCCCCTGTACTCAGAAGTACAGGGGGTGTTTTTATTGTGCTTCCACTTCCGCTTTCTTTTCCACCCAGGTCAGTTCGTCATACAACTGATGGGCCAGCTTCTTCCGGTCGCCGGCACGGTCGATATAATTGCGCCCCCGTTGGGCAATAGCATCCAGCTCTTCCCGGGAAGTATCCCTCAGCTGTATCATCGCGCGGGCAAAACCTTCCGGATTTTCGGCCCCGCTGAAGATGCCGACTTGGTTCTCTTCCACAATCTCGCGAACTTCTCCGTCTACCGTGGTAATAATGGGCTTGCCCACAAACATGTAATCAAACAGCTTGTTGGGTCGGGCACCGCGGAAAATCTCATTGTCGGCCAAAGAGATGATACCAGCGTCCGCTGCTTGAATGTAGTTGTAGACTTCCCCTTTCGGAACCGGATCCAAGAGACGGACATTGGTCAAACCCTTTTCCTCCACAATCCGTCTCAACTTGGCTTTTTCCGGACCGTCCCCGATCAGGACGATGGACATGTCGTCAGGCAGGTGCTCCCCCGCCTTCACCACATACTCCAATGCGTTGGCCGGACCGTGAGCCCCGGCATAGAGAGCCACGTAATGATCCTCCGGCACGCCCATCAACCGCCGGTACTCCGATTTCAAAGAGGGGTCCGGCTCCCATGATCCCACAACGATCCCGTTGGGAATCAGACTGATTTTTTCGGGATCAATCCCTTTCTGTTGAACGAACTTCCGTTGATATTCCGTCAATACGACGATTTTATCCGCTTTACGATACAGGAAGGATTCCATCCAAGTAAGCGCTTTAATCACCCACGGATTCTTCAAACCGTCCATCTTAATCAACGTATCGGGCCACAAGTCCCGCACCTCGAATACAAACGGACAACGCTTCAATTTGGACAGGAGCCAACCGGAAAATCCGGTCAACAAATGCGGCGAGGAAGCGATCAGCACATCCGGCCGCCCCTGAAACAAGCCTTTGAGAAAAAACAGAGCGGCAAAGCTAACCATATTGATGACCCGTCGGGCATCGTTCCGGGCATGCGGAAACGACCACAGCCACCGCAGCCGGAGACCTGGAACCTTCTCGATTTCCTGTTTGTCCTTGTCCGTCACAAAGGTGCGTCGGGAATGGTTAAAGGAAGAGAGCCACAACGTAACCTCCGCTCCCTCTTCCTCCACCCACTCCCGGGCCAGTTCATAATGTCGGGTAATCCCTCCGAGATTCGGCGGAACGGCATAGTGGTTAGCAATCCAGATACGCAACAGATTCACTTCCTTATTCCCCTGATAACTCCTGGTAAAGCTGGAGCAGCTTTTTCTCCTCAACTTGCCAGTTGTAGATTTCCCGATGAGCGCGGCGGCCATGCTCGGCCATTTCCTCACGTCGTTCGGGATCTTGCAGGATCCGAGCCACCTTCTCTGCCATCTCTTCGGGGTTAAGCGGGTCCGTCATCAGTCCGCAATCGCTCCCGGTGACGATTTCCCGCCACAGCGGAAAATCGGTGGCCACGACAGGCAGCCCGGCAGCCATATATTCAAACAATTTAATCGGCAATGACTCACGGTAGTTTTCAATGGGATGGAGACAAACCAGCCCCACCTTTCCTTTCGACAGCCACCCCTTAACTTCCTCGAACGGAATCCGGCCGTGCAGGAAAACCTTCTTCTCCCGCAACCGCTCCTCATCACGATCTTCTTCCCGGATGTGCTGCAGGGGGCCGATGAGATGAAGCTCTGCCTCCAACTCTTTTGGAAGATGATCCATCATCTCGATCATTTCTTTATATCCCCGCAAATAGGAGATACCGCCCACATACAAGATCCGGTTGACCTCGTCCCGCTCGCCGGCCGGTTCCACTTCCATCGGTAAGGGGTAATTTTTGATCACTTCCACCCTGCGTACACCGGCATCCGTAAATTGCCGGGCAATGGATTCGGTGGCGGTCACCACCGCCGACAATGATTTGGCCAACCCCTTCTCCACCCGGTGTACCAGCCTAGACAAAGGGGAACGCATGGGCTTCGGAATCCAGGGTTTGGTATGGATTTGCTTGGGCAGATCCTCATGGGCATCGTAGATGACCGAAGAACGGGTCTTCCGCTTGAGAAGCCAGCCCCAGGGGAGCAACTCCGGATCATGAAAATGGAAGCGGTCTGCTCCGCTTGACAGGGCACGGCGATACAGCCGCCACCCGTTCACCAGACGCTCCCACTTGGAACGATGGGGCCGAAGCCCCACCACTTTCACTCCCTGGATCCACTTTTCTCCAAAATCCGCCAACGCATGCAGCTCCACATCATAACCGGCACGGGCGAGGGATACCGCCTGTTTGTGCAAAATCCGCGAATCGTTGTAGATGTGAACGGAGCTCATTATCATTACTTTCTCCGCCATCGTCGGTCCCCTTTCCGTTTCCGTCATGCTGTCGATGATTCCTCTCGGTTCCGTCCGATTTCTCGCTCTCCCGTAGCCACCACCGCCAGGGCAAAGCCGTAAACAACCCACATCGGTGTAAAATGAATCGCTGTGCTGGGTGACATCCCGCCAAAGAAGTATCCGATCAAGGAGATGAAGGAAGCAGCTGCTCCCCACCGGATCCATGGCGAAATCTGGGGTGACCGCTTCAAACTGGCCAACCGCCACAAGCGGTACAGCAGCCAGAAATAAAGCCCCATGTACATCACAAAAATCGGAACGCCGAAGTTGACGAGCACTTCCGCCCACCAATTGTGCATGTTGGTCTTACCTTCCACACCGGGGGCCCCTTTCATGAGGGCTTCGATGTTTCCGGCGCCCACTCCCATGTAATGGCTGTTCCGCAGGAAATGAAGGCCGTTCATAATCAGGTACTTCCGGATCGCGATGCTTTTATCCCCGGAGGCCGGCTCTTCTTCACCCTGGGGTTGTTGCCCACCTTCTTGGAAATTCCAAGGCTGCCGCAAATCATGAATAACCCCTAAGGTCGTTCCCAGTTTGCTTCGGGTTTTATCCGATAACAGTGTCGAGGTCAGACCGACGGTGATGACTGCCGCCACCAGCACCAACACAATACCTTTTGTCACGTTTTTTCGGTTGAGGTCTTCCCGTTTCACCGAGAAGGGGAGAATCGCCAACCAGGTGAAAAACGCCAGCGGCAGGGCGAAACCGGAGTTGCTGCGGGAGCCGGTCACAAACAAGCAACACAGGGCAATCACGCCGATGATATATACCGTCGTCCGCAGCTTCCTGCGCATCGGGATCATATACATCGCCGTTGCCAGAAAGGGGAGACCCAAGGTAATCGCCGTAGCAAAGTCGTTCTGGTTGCTGAAGAAGGAAGTGGGATCTCCGCTGTCTTTTCCGAAATACCGGGAAGAGGGCAAGTGCCAAAAAGTAACGGCTTCAATCAAACCGTAGACAACGATCAGGGAAAACACGCCGAACAGGACCTGGCTGGTCTGCTCCAGGTTCTTTTCCGACTTTACAAAGAAAGGAAAAGAAAGACATAATAGGAGCATCGTGAACAGGAAAACGACATACTTGATTCCCATTCCCATGTTGACCACCCAGGTCAACGACAGTACGGCATAGGTAACCCAGAAAGCGAAAAAGCCCGTGTACCACCGTATGGGGTACATATGAAAGGACTCCAGCCGCTGCTGATTCACCCAGCGAAGAATCAACCCTGCTGCCAGGAGGATAAACGCCAGACGGAAAAATGTCATTTTAAAACCCGGCATCGGGATTCCCAACGTTGGCCCCAAAACGGCGAAAATCACCATCAAATTGAACAACATATTCAGTTTTTGTTGTCTCGGCAGAGGAAGAGTACTCATTGACACTCACCTTTTTCGTGCAGGTTTGAGCAACCGCTGGCGAATGACGGCGAGAGACCGGAAATCAAACAGTCCCGTGACAAACACAGCCGTAACCAATACAATGACTGCTATCACATAGTAGAACCACAATCCCTGCCAGTCATTCACCTGAAGCCATGTAATGCCGACCATCAATCCCAGATACAGTGCGAAATAGCTCAGCATCGACCGCATCCGAAAATCAACGGTGTATACGGCTTGAGCTTTTCGATAAATCGAAAGGAAAACGAAGAGATACGTGATGACGGACATGGCCGCTGTGCCCCATACTCCAACCACGGGGATAAGGATGAAGTTCCCGATAAAGTAAAGGACCGATGCAACCATGAACGTTTTGGAGATGGTTTTGGTTTGTTTGTGGATCAAAAGACCCACACCGACGATCAAGTGCATCGTGTTCAGCACTGTGCCCAGTGACAGCATCCATACGTAGGGATACGCCGCGAAATATTCGGGCGAACCGGTAATCAGCCTGACCAGCGGCTCGATAATGAAGGTCAGTCCCATGATGAAGAAGGTGCCGATCACCAAAAAGGCACGTCCCAACAAGCTGTATATCCGAGGGGCATCTTCCCTCTCCTTGATCGACATGGAGAAGGGGCGCCACGCCAACTGAAATGCGGCTGTCAGCAGGGCGATCATACTGGCCAACCGGACCGCTGCGCCAAAAATCCCTGCCTGTTCTGGCGAAATCATATGGTATATCATCGGACGGCTCAGGGCGTTCATCACCCAAAAAGCCAACAAAGTCGGCAGTAAGGGAGCTCCGTAATGGAGAAGATCCGTAATATGCTTACGGGTGATATGACGTGTAAATTCTTTACGGAACATCCACATCAGGATCAAAGCGACGATCCATTGGCCAATGACCTGGCCGACAAAAATGCCGACAACACCGGCCCCTTCATAAACTACAAAGTAAATGCTTAGAACGGAAGAGCCGATCACGTAGCCCATGCTCCCGATATTGAAGGTCCACACGCGGCGGCTGAATCGCGCATAGGCCAACACTTGCTGAATGATCACATTGGCGACAATGGTCAACATCGCGTAAAAGATCAGCGCTTCATACCCGGTCGGATTTTCATAGAGCACATTCGCCAAAGGCGCGCCGGCAAGCAAAGCAAGTAATAAAAAGATGAGGCTGATGGCCGTGGGAAACAACACGGAGGATGTGAAATATGCGCGCCGGTCGGTTTCGTCCTTGGCGTCAAAAAAGTAAAATGCCAATGCTGTATCCGTGCCCAGTATACACAAATAGGTGACGACCATTGCAATCGTGTTGGTCATATCCCAATCCCCGAACTGGGAAGGTTCCAGGCTTCGGGTGTAGATGGGAAACAGAAAAAGGGCGACCAGTTTGTTTCCCATCATCGCGATCGCAAAGGCCGCGGAATCAGAGAAAAGTTGTTTGATTTTCTGTAGCATACAATGCCCCTTTACCTTTTCACTTGGGGCGCAGCTCCTTTTCGGGAACCGGTCGTAAAAGCCGTGCCGGAACACCGACGTACACTTGGGCCGGCTCCGTATCCCGGTTGACTACGGCACCTGCGGCGATGAAGCTCTCTTCTGCAACAGTCACACCGGGAAGCAGAACAGCTCCGCCGCCGACCCGAGCCCCCGTCTTTACATGAGGTCCTTTGACATAGCGGAAGCGTTCCTCTGTGCGCCCCATGAAGTTGTCGTTGGTTGTCGTAACCGCAGGTGCGATAAAAACATGATCCTCCAATGTGGTATATGCGGTGATATAAGCATTGGTTTGGATCTTGGTGTAGGAACCGATTCGGACTTGGTTCTCTACGGCAACTCCCCGGCCGATGACTACAGCATCTCCGATCGAACACTTTTCCCGAATAAACGCCTGGTCCGCCACCAGCACGTCACGGCCCAGTCGACTGCCCCGGTAGAGCACCACCTGAGAACCGATGGTGGAACCTTCCCCGATCTCCAGGGGAGGTAGTTCGGCATCCACTTTGACCGTGCTGGTTTTGGCCGGCTTGGGCCAGCGTCCGATCACACTGTTGTCGGAAATGGTGACGTTGGAACCGATACGGGTTCCGGCATGAATCGTCACATGGTTTCCGATGGTCACATTATCGCCTAAAATGACGTCTTCTTCAATAACGGAGAAATGGCCCACCGATACATTTACGCCTTTGGTCGCAGTCGGATGAATCACGTGATTCATGGAAAACCCCTCAAATCTTTTCGTAATCGGCGCGGATTTCCTTCACATCTTTCAGTGCATTCCGCGTATCAAAGATCACTTTGGACTTATTGGCAATCAGCTGATAGTCGTAGGCAGTGTGATCGGTGGTGACGAGCACGATATCTGCTTTTTCCAGAAGTTCGGCCGTTAACTCTTCGCTCTCATAGGTGCGTCCGTCCACTTTGAAAGAAGGAATGTGCGGATCGTTCACCGTCAAGTTGGCCCCGTACTTCTCCAGCTGCCGGATAATGTCCAGCACCGGCGACTCGCGCATATCATCGATATCCCGCTTGTAGGCGACACCCAAGATCAGCACGTTTGCCCCGTTCATCGCTTTGCCGTAACGGTTGAGAATCTTCATGGTGCGCTCCACCACGAATTCCGGCATGTAGTTGTTGATTTCCCCGGCCAGTTCAATCAAGCGGGTGTGGTACTTGTATTCCCGGGCTTTCCAGGTGAGGTAATAGGGGTCGATCGGGATACAGTGTCCACCCAGACCCGGCCCCGGGTAGAAAGCCATAAAGCCATAGGGTTTCGTTTTGGCCGCTTCAATCACTTCCCACACGTCAATGCCCATCTTGTTGCAAAGAATAGCCATCTCGTTGGCAAGGGCGATGTTGATATTGCGGAAGGTGTTCTCCAGAATTTTTTCCATTTCCGCCACTGCCGGGCTAGATACCTCAAACACTTCCCCTTCCAGTACGTTGCGGTACAGTGCTGCCGCCACCCGGGTACAGGCAGGCGTAATCCCGCCGACCACTTTGGGGGTGTTCTTCGTGTTATACACCTTGTTGCCGGGGTCCACCCGCTCCGGGGAGAAAGCCAAATAGAAATCCTCGCCGGTTTTCAGTCCGGTTTCTTCCAGGATCGGTTTCACCACTTCTTCGGTGGTTCCGGGATAGGTGGTGCTTTCCAAAACCACCAGCATGCCGGGATGCAGCCGTTTGGCGATTTCCCGGGTGGACGCCTCCACATAGGAAGTGTCCGGCTGTTGGTACAGATCCAGCGGCGTCGGTACGCAAATGGCGACGGCATCCACTTCTTCGATGTGAGAATAATCGGTGGTGGCTTTAAGTTTGCCGGCTTTCACGATCGCGGCCAGCTCCTCATCCACCACATCCCCGATGTAGTTGATCCCGTCGTTTACCATGTCGACGCGTTTTTGTTGCACATCGAAACCAATGACTCGATATCCGGCTTTCGCCTTTTCCACGGCCAGGGGAAGACCCACATAACCCAGACCGACAACACCGATCACAGCCGATTTATCGTTGATTTTTGCGAGAGTATTTTCCATGCTCACTATCCATCATCCTCACTTATTGGTAAAAGACTTTTACCAGGTTGGCAATGTGTCGGATCATCTCTTCGGAAAGCTCCGGATAAAGCGGCAGGGCCATGGTCCGTTTGGAAGCGGCCTCCGCTACCGGCAAATCGCCTTCTTGATATCCGAGATCCCGGTAGACTTCCTGCAGATGCAACGGCACCGGATAGTAGGCGTTGGTAGCCACCCCGTTGTTTTTGAGGTGCTCCATCAGCCCTTCTTTGTTTTCCGCCTGAATGATATACAGGTGGTAAATGTGCTTCCGGTCCTCTGCGGCAAAGGGGGTCACCACCGGCGTATCTTTCAGCAGCTCATCATAGAGCCGGGCATGTTTCCGCCGGGCTTCGTTCCAGCTTTGCAGGTGTTTCAACTTAACCCGCAGGATGGCGGCCTGCATTTCATCCAGACGGCTGTTATAGCCGATCAGGCTGTTATAATACTTGGACTTGGGACTCCGTCCGTGGACCCGCAGGCTGCGAAGCTTACTGTCCAGCTCGGGATCGTCGGTGACGATCATCCCGCCGTCTCCATATCCGCCCAGGTTTTTGGTCGGGAAAAAGGAAAAGGTGGCCGCATGACCCAGGGAGCCCACTTTGCGCCCTTTGTACTCGGCACCGATCGCCTGAGCCGCATCTTCCAGAACGAACAGGCTGTGTTCTTGAGCCAAAGCCATAACTTCGTCCATATCCGCCGGCTGGCCGAAGATATGCACCGGGATAATCGCTTTGGTCCGCTCGTTGATTTTATCTTTGATTTGGGATACATCCAGGTTGAACGTTTTCGGGTCGATATCGACGAATACCGGCTTGGCTCCCAAACGGGATACGGATTCGGCAGTAGCAAAGAAAGTGAAGGGGGAAGTAATCACTTCGTCTCCCGGTCCGACCCCGGCAGCATCCAAGGTCAGCACCAGTGCATCGGTACCGTTTCCGACACCGATGCCATACCGGGCATCGCTGAAGGTAGCCACTTCTTCCTCCAACGCTTTCACTTCCGGACCCAGGATGTAACGGCCGCTTTCCAATACGTTCAATACAGCTTTTTCCACATCCTCTTTAATCCCGGCATATTGGGCTTTCAGATCCAACAAAGGTGTCTGCTTCATTGAGGGTCCCCCGCTTTCTTGCTTTTTCGTTCCAGATCCGACATCTTCACGGCTTTCCCGGTTTCCGCCGCCGTCTGGCAAGCGATCACCAAGGCCAGTGCCCGCCGCCCGTCCTCTCCGCTGACCACGGGTTGGCGCCCTTCTTTCACTGCTTCCGTCATGTCCTGAATGATGCATTGATGTCCAGGCACACCAAAGGGGTCCTCTTCGATACGTTGAACGGTTTTTTCCGTTTCTTCTTCGGAGACCCCTTCGAAGTTCCAGGTTTTGATCCAGTTGGCGGTACGCCCGCCGATCACTGCCGTTCCACTCTCACCGAACACGGACAGGGATTCTTCCAAGTTGCGGGGATAGATGGTGACCGCCGCTTCGATCACGCCCAGCGCTCCGTTTTTAAAACGCAACACGGACACCGAAGTATCTTCAGATTCAATGTTGCGCAGACGGGTGGCATGATAGGAAGAAACCTCTTCCACTTCTCCCATCATCCACAGGAGCAAATCCAGGTTGTGAATCGCCTGGTTCATCAGCACCCCGCCGTCGAGAGCTCGGGTTCCCCGCCAGGGAGCCTGGTCATAGTATTCTTGATTTCGATTCCAACGCACGGTGGCGTTGGCATGGCTCAATTTGCCGAACGCCCCTTCTTCCATCTTACGGCGCAACTCCTTCATCGCCGGACGGAAGCGGTTGGGGTGAACCACCGTCAGCAACACTCCATTCTTTTCGCACGCTTCAATCATCCGATCCGCATCTTCCAGTGTTAATGCCATCGGCTTTTCCACCACGACATGTTTGCCCGCTTCTGCGGCTTGGATGGTAAGTGCCGGGTGCAACCCGCTGGGTGTGCAAATGTTGACGACATCCAACCGATCCGATTGCAACATGTCTGCCAGGTCGGTATAGCCTTCTACTCCCTCTTGAAGAAAAGGCTCCAGGCGATCTGGATCCTTATCACACACTGCCGTCAACTCTGCACCTTTAACGGCAGCAATGGCATCCACGTGTTTTTTTGCAATATGTCCACAACCGACAATACCGTATCGTATCAACGATCGTCCCTCTTTTCTTCCAGCTCCGAACTTTTGTATGAACAGCCAGCCGACCGGCCGGCAGGGAAATGTTACACAAAGATTACAAAACTCGATTCCAATGTAACATAGCTGCAATGTTTTGGGTATCCCCTGAGGAGAGTCTTAACAAAATCTCATATTTTCTTTAGCTTTGACTTTACCTTACCCACCACTTCTTCATATAGCTTGCGCATTCTCTTGGCATTCTGCTGCCATGTCAGGCTGCCGGATTCGATATATGCCCGCTCCCCCATATCCCGAGCGATCCCGTTCTCATTGCGAAGAATGATCCCCAAGTAATGGGCCATCTCCTCGGAATCCTTCGGCTTGACCAAAAAACCCGTTTTCTGGTGTTGCAACAGCTCCGAAATGCCCCCCACATCCGTGGCAACCACCGGCTTGCCGCAACCCATTGATTCCAGCAGAATAGAAGGCAATCCTTCACTCAGACTGGACAGTGTCACAACGTTACTCGCATTGATCCATACCGGAATCTCATCATGGGGACGCCGGCCTATAAAACGAATCCGGTCACCCACCCCTGTTTCCCTCGCCTTTCGCTTCAGCTCCGACCGAAGCGGGCCGTCTCCCACTAGATACAGGTGGAAATCGGGATCTTCTTTGGCGACACGGGCAAAAGCCTCCAATAAATAGGGAACACCTTTGACCGGATACAGATTGCCGACAAACAAGACCACCTTTTCCTTCAACGGCAGATCCAGCTTGGTACGCGCTTCCTCCCGGGAGGTAGGATAAAACTTGTCGGGGTCATACCCGTTGTAAATGGTGGTAGCTTCCACACCGGCAACAATCTCTTGGGCATCCCTCTTTAACCGTTCACTTACCGTCACAACATGATCGTTCAGGCGCAACGCTGTCTCCGTTCGGATGTAAACCCCCTTGCTCCGTTGGGGATAAAGACGGATATCGGAACCGTGAATCGTGCTGACAACAGGAACATCGAAGACCTCTTTCAGTTTGGTTCCTGCATAACCATCGGGGAAAATCGTATGACAATGAATCAGGTCGAAGGGGAAGCTTTTGCGAATTTCCGTGATTTCCTTTACCAGACTGTTGTAATAAAGACGGCCGTAAGCGGAAAAAAACATACCCCCAGGAAACATCCAGGTGGGAACATATCGGATCGAGATGTTGTCCATTTTGGTGCTGGCGGGAAAGTTGCGGTATCCTTTCCACTTTGGATAAAAGGGAAAGCGGGGAATGGGTGACACGACCCGGCACTGAATCCCTTCCCCCTTCAAAGCTTTCACCTGGTTGTGGACAAAAATCCCTGACATGGGATTCGCCGGGTTGGGATACATGTGGGAAATCACCAATACTTGAAGGCTCATGGCAACCAACCGTCTCCCTCTATTTTGATCTCAATGTCATCAAGGAAGCCGCACAAGAATAAACGCTCTTTTCTCACACTGCATGGCATGTAAATCCAAACGCTTCTTCGATCGACCCTGCGCTTTTGCGGCTCCGTTTTCCCACTTGCTCTTTTGTCAAACGGTGGGGATCGATGGCAAAACGGCTTGCCGCAAAGCCGGCAACTCTCTGCTCGACCAGACACTTCAGCGGAAGTGATCCTTCCCTTCTTCCGCTCAAGCTTCGTTCAACAGGTGGTCTACGATCCGGTCGGCAGCCCGACCATCACCAAACACGTCTTCCACCTGGGTGAAATCCACGTTGAAGGATGCAACAGCGTGGAGAATTTGATCTTTGTCCGCACCGACCAACACATTGGTCCCTTTCTCAACCGTCTCCACCCATTCCGTTTCGTCCCGCATGGTGATACAAGGAACTTGAACCAAAAAGGCTTCTTTTTGCACACCGCCGGAGTCGGTCAAAATCTTTTGGGCATGGGCTTCCAATTGAAGCATATCCAAATAGCCCACTGGTTGGATCACTTTGAGATGCGGATTATCAAAAGACAACCCCTGTTGGTTCATTTTGTTTTTGGTTCGAGGATGAAGCGGCAGCACTGCCGGCACTTCCAGCTCGTTTAATGCAGACACGATTTGAGACAACCTTCGGGGATCATCTGTATTTTCTGCCCGGTGAAGAGTAATTAACAGATACCCTTTTTTCTCCAAACCCAATTCATCCAAGATCGTTGATTGTTGATCGGCCAGCTGCCGATTAAATTGGACGGCATCCGCCATGACATCGCCGGTCACGTAAACTCCCCGGGTCACACCTTCTTTGGCCAAATGGCGCACGGCGGTTTCAGTGGGACAGAAGAGCCAGGAAGAAACATGATCGGTCAGTACCCGGTTGATCTCTTCCGGCATCCGCCGATTAAAGCTGCGCAAACCGGCTTCGACATGAGCCACCGGGATATGCAGCTTGGACGCCGCCAAAGCCCCCGCGAGCGTGGAGTTGGTATCCCCATACACCATCAAGGCATCCGGCTGTTCTTTCATCAGCACTTCTTCCACTTTCGCCAACATTTCTCCTGTTTGGGCACCGTGGGATTTGGAACCGACTCCAAGATGGTAATCCGGAGCCGGGATTTTTAATTCGTCGAAAAACACATCCGACATCGCTTGGTCGTAATGTTGACCGGTATGAACCAATACTTCCTCTCCGTGTTTCCGCAGTGCACGGGAAACAGGAGCCGCTTTGATAAATTGAGGTCGTGCACCGACCACTGTCACCACTTTCATCGCAAACCCTCCTGCGATCTCAAAATTGAACTGGCACCTTTGCCGGTTTTAAAGCATACGATTCAATGAAAAGTCCTGATACATGACAACGGTGCGATGAAGCGGATGGTTCCGTTGATTACAAAAGGTTTACAGGAACTTTACATTCCCGTGATGAGCGGATGAATGACCGGCACCCATCCGATACTATATGTATCAGCTGCGCGAAAGGCGGGAAGTTACATGGAAGCGGAAGATAGCAGAGAACAACATCCGGGAGCCTGGACCATCGGGCTGTTTAACGGTGTCCTCTTCAGTTTACCCTTGTGGGTCATATTGTACCTGTGTGTCCGCCTGTTCATGTAAATCTCCGCCCCTCACGGCACTTTCCCTACTTATGTCTACTCTGCAGGATCAGCAATGGCAAACATTATTTCGCCCTCTGCCACCACCTTGTCACCGACGCGGGCCACTGCTTTTCCTTTGCCCATGGATGCACGCAAACGAAGCATCTCTACTTCCAGCGTCAACGTATCTCCCGGTTTAACCTGTCCCCGAAAACGGAATTTGTCGATCCCGGCAAAAAAGCCGATTTTCCCGCGGTTCTCCTCCAGCCCCAATACGGCTACCGCTCCGACCTGTGCCAGCGCTTCTACGATCAATACCCCGGGCATGACCGGATAGTCTGGAAAGTGGCCTTGAAAAAAAGGTTCATTCATTGTGACATTTTTAATACCCACTGCCCGTTTACCCATCTCACATTCCACAATCTTATCCACCAGCAAAAAAGGGGTACGGTGGGGGATCACTTCCTGGATCGCCCGTATATCCATTTCCATGATGTCATCTCCTTTTCCAAATCACCGTTTTCATTATACCGAAAACCGAAGAAAAACCCCACTTCTCCAATAATCATCCGAGAATGTCGAGTTGTGGGGCAGATCCAATTGTGCCGTTTCCGTGATTGTACCATAGTATCCCGTATACTCCACCCAAAAACCCGTATGAAAGCAACGGGGGCGCATTACAATAAAAAACGTCCCCCGGTTACCTAGGAACCGGAGGGTTCAAATAAAAGACACCGGAGGAAATCCTCCGGTGTCTGATTGATGTCCACGGAAAATCCGGCTAAAAGAACTTTAGACCGATTCTTCTCTAGCCACCCGTTCTACCGCTTGGGTTACCGCTTCATGGACACGGGGATCCAGCGGATGGGGAACCAGATCCCCCGGGCGCGTACTGTTAGCGATCGCTTCAGCTGCTGCTACCAGCATCGGGTGGGTAATTTCCCGTGCCCGGGCATTCAAAACTCCGCGGAAAATGCCCGGGAAGCCCAGGACGTTGTTGACAGATCTTCCGTCAGCGGCATAGGCGGCCCCCGCTTTCAGCGCTTCTTCCGGCCGGATCTCCGGCTTCGGATTGGACAAAGCCAAAATCACTTGCCCTTTGCGGACCATTTCCGGCTTGATCAACCCAGGACAACCGGTAGTTGCGATCACAATATCACATTGTTCCATCAATTCCGAGAGGGAATCCACCGGTGTGCCGCCGTATTCCGCCAAGCGCGCCTTGGCGTCATCTGACAGATCGGCACCATAGACACCTTTTACCCCGTAAGCTTTAAACATCCGGCAAATCGCCAGGCCGGCAGCCCCCAGTCCAATCTGTCCCACTTCCGCTTCTTTCAGGTCAACTCCCGCACTGCGGCATGCGGAAATGACCGCTGCAAGCGTCACTACGGCGGTTCCGTGCTGATCATCATGCATGACGGGGATCTTTAGCTCTTTTTTCAACCGTTCTTCCACTTCAAAACAATGAGGAGATCCAATATCTTCCAGCAAGACACCGCCGAAGGTTTGCGAGATATGCTTTACGGTTTCCACAATTTCATCGGGGTCTTTGGTATCCAACAGAATCGGAACCCCGCTGATGCCAACAAACCGGTCAAAAAGCGCCGCTTTGCCTTCCATGACCGGCATGCCGGCGATCGGGCCGATATCCCCCAATCCGAGAATAGCCGTCCCGTCAGTCACAATCGCCACGGTGTTGCCAATGCTGGTATATACCCAAGCTTTATCCGGCTCTTCTTCCAGCACTTTGCACACGTTGGCCACACCCGGAGTATACACCCTGCGGAGATCAGCCAGAGAGCGGATATCCATCCGGCTTTTCATTTGGATTTTCCCGCCTTCATGGGCTTTCAGCACTTCATCGGAAACGGCATGAAGCCGAATGCCGCCGTCCAAGTCGTGAATGGCTTGTACCGCTTCTTCGAGTTGTTCTTCGCTTTCACAGTGAATCGTGATGTTGCGCATGGTGGAAGTAGGTCCAACTTGAACCGTTTCGATTTCCCCGATATCTACACCGACCAAGCCGATTGCGGTCGCCAGCCGGCCCAAGTTTCCGGGAATCGACGGAGTTTCCACCAACATAGTACGGATAATATTGCGTTCTGCCAACCAAGACACCTCCGAAACGGATCCCGCTTACATCGTTTTCTCGTTCAATAGTTTAAATTGAAATAGATAAATCAGCGACGTCAAAAAGGAAAAAATGATGACGCCCCACAAAAACTCGCCTGCCACCGGATGGTCAAACATCAGCAAAAACAATGCCACATAATACAACACCGTCGTCAGCTTCCCCATGGCATTGGCCGGCACGGTCTTTTTGCCCCGGAAGTGGAAAAACGCCGATGCCACGATCATGCTTACATCCCGGAGGATAATGGCGATAGCCGCCGCAATCCCGATGCGGTTCGTCAAAAACAGGGATAAAAAGACCGCCAACATCATCAACTTATCCGCCAGCGGATCCAACATGATCCCCAGCTGCGTCACTTGACGGTGTTTCCTTGCCAGATATCCGTCGATGACATCGGTCAACCCAGCCAAGAGGAGAACCCCGAAAGCCCATTGTATCCGCCCCGGCAACTCCGAAAAGAATAATGCTAAATATAAAGGTATGAGTGCAAAACGAAGCAGCGTGAGTAGATTGGGCAAATTCATCGGGGTCCCTCCTTACGGTCCTGATGGTAGTATACCCGGTACGAAGCTGGATACGACGGATAACATGAAAGACCCCGCCCTGCCGAGAAGGTTTACGGCGGAGACGGGTCTTCTTACCCGTAGATCAAATTGTATAAATGCTCCCATAGGTTCCGGGTAAATAAATCCCCTATAGGTTGGTCTCCTATAATACTGTAACCGAGAATCAGTCCGGCAATCAAAGCAATCAAACAAATGAGCGGCAACCAGGTCAAGCTGTAGATCAGCCCTTTTTTCCACAGAGGGCGGGAAGAACCGGGTTCCGCTTCCTCTCTTTCCTCCATCTTCTCCTCAAGAAGAACTTCCGCTTCCAACGCAGCAGCAGACGTATCCTGATCCGAAGCCGGCAGGGGCTTCTGGTTTTCCGGCAAAGACTGCAAAGACTGCTTTTTATGCCATTTCAGTTCACCCGCAGGTTTCCTTTTATCCGAAAGCTCTTTGGCTGTATCAGGGGAAGAAGGGCTTTCCTTCTGGGCAACCTGTGTCTCTTCTGTGTGCGGCGCTTCTGACTCATCACCGGACTTGTCTGGTATCACCTGATCTGCGGATAGGGTTTCTGTCTGTTTCCTCTCCTCGCCGCGCAGGTCCTCAACGCCGTCCTTCACTGCTGGCTTGGCTATTGTGACCGCCTCCTGCTTCTCCTCATCAGACCCGCCGCTGTCGTTCAAGGTCATTTCGGAATCATCGCGCGGTTGTTCATTCTGTTCCCGCTGCATAGGCATCCACTCCATGCAGGAATTTTCAACGGGGGCAGCTCGTCCACCTCAAAAAGGAGCACGCTGATAATCGAACGATTGCCTATGGAAACGCACTCTTTCTATAGATAGAATATATCGCAACTCCTGAATGAAGTCTACTAGATAACGGGAATTGAAAAAGGAAAACGTTGTCTGAAAAAAAATCCAAGCCTACTCCCTAAAAAGAAACTAGGTGGAAAGGAACTTCCACCCAAAAGGCCAGCCGTACACCACAGCCCTGAGACATGAGCGCTGTTGTCCCCCGGATATGATACCCCTGGTTTATGTATATTCTCAGTACAATGCTGAACGGTTGGCCGATGGTTTACAGGTACATCGTTTCATGCGACGAATCAGGTTGTCTCCACCGGCCGTTTTTCCTTATGCGGCTTTTGCCGCTTATACTTGATTTTCGTTGCTTCCCCCCCACGAAGATGACGAATCGATTTGTGATATTCCAAAATCTCTTTGACCTGATTGGCCAATTCGGAGTTAATTTCCGGTAATCGTTCCGTCAAATCTTTGTGCACCGTGCTCTTGGAAACCCCGAATTCTTTCGCGATGGTGCGAACGGTATTTCGGGTTTCCACGAAGTAGCGTCCGATCTTGATCGTTCGCTCTTTGATGTAGTCGTGCACGGCCTTCGCCTCCTTCTCCCTAATGTCTGGTACATTATATGAGGCGTTTTGACGGTTATTCTCATCTAACAAGCCGTGACAAGCCAAAAAAGCGCTTCTTCGCCCCCAACCAACCCATCAAATCCAAAAAATGAGCCCTTACAGGTTTTATCCTTTATTTACCAAACCCTTTCGCAACGTTATTTTCTTAATAGGAAGGTTGTCCACCGATTGGGCGTTCACAGAGCAATTGAAAAAACCCTTCCCCCGTTTTCAGGGGGAAGGGCTTTTTCAGTATATGCCTTTTTCAGCGGGCTTGCTTCAGGTATGTTTCCGGGTTGACGGGTTCTCCGCCCTTTCGGACTTCAAAGTGCAAGTGAACGCCAGCTTCTTTTTCAAACTGATTGCTCCCGGCTTTGGCGATCACATCGCCCTGGGCCACTTTCTGCCCCTCTTTTACACGAACATCAGCCAAGCTTTGGTACACCGTGACCAAACCATTGTCATGACGGATCTCCACTTGTTGGCCATTCAGCGGATTCTCTTCTACGCGAATTACTTTTCCGCTCATCGCAGCAACGACTTCAAAGCTTTTGCCGTCTTTGCGGGCATAATCGATCCCGGTATGGGGCCAATAGGTGTTGGCGTATTTCACCAGCGAGGCTTCTTTGGATTTCTCCGAACCGGCTTCTTCATAATAGCCCATGGTCTGTTTGGCTTCAGCCCCGGCATCTGTCGGCAAAATCATAGATTCTCGCTTTTCGTCAGCGGGCAGAATCTCCTGCTTCAGTTCTTCCAACCCGGTTTTCGGCTGGGTAACGCCTTGATCCTGGGCGTTTTGATACCACCACACCAGGGTTAGAATGAGTGCTGCAGCCGCCATGTATACCGCCGGGAAAAACCACTTTTTCGCAAAGAGACGCTTCCACTTGAGTCGCGGCATTTTCTCGACATTTTTCACATTTTTAGGTTCTTCAGGTTTCATTTGGTTATCACCTCAGCATCCATTGTGGACAGAGGCAACCCCTTTTATACCTCGCCTTTCGGCATTTTTCATATTTTTTCAATCCATGAAAGCCGTATGTTTTTCGGTGGTCTGTCCAATTGAATCTCTTTCATTTATTTCTGTTGATAGATTAAGAAAACGGGGGGCATATTTTGGATTTCATACAGGCCAAACTAGGTTTGTATGATGATTTGTTACAGAGGGCTCGGTCCGACTTATCCTTTGAATTGATCACCCATCGGTTTACAAAGGCTGCTAAAAGAGTGATCAAGAACGTTATCCCAAAACGAAGCTCGAGATGGACGAAGAAAAATGAAAGAAAAAATGGGGCCGATATGGAAGAACCAAGTATGTCTACCCTGAAGAACAAATGAAGCAACTGCAAAATCATATGGAATCCGAAATCGGCCGTTATTTTCCACAAGCGGAGATTCAGTATTTTACCTGAACCAAGAAATTGCCCACAAGTTATCCACAATCACTGTGGAAAACCTGTGGGCAATTTAGATCCACTGTTCTAACCTTCCTGGCGTTTGTAACCCCTCGCGCTTTGTGTAATGGCTAAGGGACTATTTCAACACCTGATCCATATCGCCAAACTCTACCCCCTTATAATAATGATGCAGGATCTCTTGCCAGCTTTTCCCTTGTTTGGCCATCAAATTGGCTCCCCACTGGCTCATGCCGACCCCGTGCCCGGATCCTTTGGTATGGATAGTGAGCCGCCCCTTGTTTTGGGACAAGGTAAAATCCGTGGAGGCCAACTGTAATGCCTCCCGGATTTGACGTCCGGTAAATTGCTCATCCCCCACTTTTACCTGTGCAACACGACTTCCACTCGTCCGACGAGTGATTTGCAGCCATTTGCTTCCCGCTGTTGTCGCCACTGCCACCTGCTTGCCTGTATACCTCTCCAACACCTGAATAAACCGACTTACCGTCAAAGTCTTCGTAGCGTTAAATTTAGGGGATGCTTGATCCCACGGAGAAGGGACACTCCTTAAATAGGGGTATTTCTGTCGAAAATAGTCTTCGGAGTTTTCGGTGTATCCGTTACTGGTCGAAAAGAAGGCAGCATAGATGGGTTTGCCTTGATAAAGGATCACTTTTCCCTGTGTTTCCCGAACCGCCCGATCCACCCGAGCCAGATTTTTTTTGTAATCCTTGCCCCACTCCTTTTTCAACTGTTTCGGAGTGGCGTACACCTGATGGACCACCGTATCGCTTACCTGAGCGCCTTTTGCTTCCGGTCCCATTTTCGCCATGTCTGAGAAACTGCCCTTGGCCAACCGATCCACGATATAGGTCCGTGCAGCCATCGCTTGTGCCTTGAGTGCCTCCAGTTGAAAATCATGGGGCATTTCTGCCGCCACTACCCCCCGAATGTACAATTCCAGGGGTATTTCTTCCGTCCGTTTTTCTTTGGTAAGATACACTTTGACTTTCGGATGGTCAGGATAATCCTGAATGCCGGATACCTCCTTTCGTGCCGGCTTCTTATCAGGGGCGTCGGCTTGAAAACTGACCAACAGCGCAGGCACTGCCATCATGATGGAAATCAAGACCGTTGCCGCCATTACCAATCCTTTATGCATGCAACCCCGCCTCTCCGTGAAAGCTCAATCGGTGGACAACCTCCCTATCAAACTATGATCGGAATAGACAGGATTAGAACCGACAGAAAATAAAAAAGATCGCCCTTTCAGGCGATCAGCTTCATGACAAAGTTCTTCCAGCACAGCAGAAGAGCTCTCTTTTTTTCTGATCAAGTATAGCCTCAACAGTCCTTCAGGACGGTGCCTGTAAATAGGATCTATTAAGCATATGAGTGCTGTACACTGGGCTTCTCAGCATCTTCTTCTACGGTTACGCGCTCGATATCGGCACCCAGCGCTTTCATTTTTTCCACCAAGCCCACATATCCCCGGTCGATGTGGCGCAACTCGGTCACTTCCGTGGTGCCTTCGGCCACCAGTCCGGCCAGCACCAGGGCAGCGCCTGCACGCAAGTCGGTGGATTTTACTTGGGCGCCGGAAAGGGGATGACCTCCTTCGATAAGTACGCTGCGGCCGTCGATTTTCATCTTGGCCCCCATGCGCTTCATCTCTTCCACATGCATGAAGCGGTTCTCAAACACGGTCTCCGTCAACATACTGTTTCCATCGGCAGTCAACAAGAGGGCCATCATCTGGGACTGCATATCTGTCGGGAATCCAGGATACGGGAGCGTTTTGACGTCCACCGGTTTCAACGAACCTTCAGCCCGGACATGAACTCCGTTCTCTCCTTCAAGGACGTGCACGCCCATTTCCCGCAACTTGGCGATCAGCGGGTTCAGATGATCGGTGATCGCTCCTTCCACAAACACCTCGCCCCGGGTGATCGCTGCCGCCACCATGTAAGTTCCCGCTTCAATGCGGTCGGGGATCACGCTGTATTCTGTACCGCGCAGAATATCGACCCCTTCGATCCGGATGGTGTCGGTGCCTGCCCCCCGCACATTGCCGCCCATGGCGTTGATGAAGTTGGCCAGATCCACGATCTCCGGTTCGCAAGCCGCATTTTCGATGATCGTGCGGCCTTCCGCCAATGCAGCGGCCATCATGATATTTTCCGTAGCACCAACGCTGGCAACGTCCAGATAAATCCGGGCACCGCGCAGCCGATCGGGAACGCGCCCTTCAATAAAGCCCTGTCCGATTTCAAATTCGGCTCCCATCGCTTCGAACCCTTTCAAATGCTGGTCGATGGGACGGCTGCCGATCGCGCAGCCTCCGGGCAACGGAATGCGCGCGTGCTTTTTACGGGCCAAAAGCGGACCCATTACCAAAAAGGATGCTCGCATTTTACGGACCAAGTCGTAAGGTGCCTCTGTGCTGTCTACTTGTTCCGCGTTGATCCGAACTGTCTCCTCACCCAGTTCAGCCGGCACCCCCAGGCTGTTGAGCAGTTTCGAAATCGTTTTTACGTCTTCCAGCAAAGGTACCTCACGAATGAGGATCTCTCCACGGGACGCGAGGATGGAGGCAGCGATAATGGGCAGAACGGCGTTCTTGGCACCGTGGACTTTCACCCGTCCTTTCAATCGCTTGCCACCCCGTACGATGATCTTTTCCAAGACTCTTCCCTCCGCGTACACTAGTATTCTATGGTGATAATCGGGGTACCCAGGGTGATGATGATCTTTTGATTGTCATAGCCGTCCTTGGCCGCTGCCTGGACATTCATCGTCCCGCCTCGCGTTTGAAGTCCCCCGGACAAACGGGGGGTGTACGCAGAAACGCTGATGACCCGGTCGGTCTTCATCGCTTCCACTTCACGGGCTTGCAGACCGCCTAATACCTTTTGAAGCAAGGCGGTTTTTTTGGAATACTGCCCCTTCTGAACCGAAAGACTGCCTTGGATGGAAAAATGAGTGCTTTTATTCAACTGAAATCGTTGCAGCTCACGGTTCAAACGGTTTTTGGCATTCAACAACGAGACGTCAGGATGTCCTTTGCCGGTGATTTTGACGGACACATAAGGGTACACCCGTTGCTGGTCAGGCTCATCGTTGATAACGGTCAATTCCACCTGGAGGTTTCGTTCCCATGTGCCCGATGCACTCCATCGCTTCCCTTCAACCACCGGTACTTGAACCGGTTGGTTTAACCCCCATTCGTGAGCCATTCGGTTCACCCATTGAGGGATGGCATCAGAAGATTGCGGCTGGTTCATCCGGCTCCCGTAATGCAACATATAGAGCTCCGCCCGGGCTCCGGTCGCATCAAAGGCATGGATCAGCGAGGATTCTGTCTGGGAAGATGGAGCAGATGCCACTAAAAAAGAAGATACGCACAGCATCAGACACATATGAATCGTGGATTTGAAAAACATGATTTTCCTCTCCCTGCGCTCTTTTCCTCCATTGTTAACTGCTCAGAGAGAGGATATACCGTTTGATGACGATGAGTCCGTGTTTTTAGAACAGGTTTCCAACCATACGGGACCAGCCCGTATAATCGATCAGAAACGTAGCCAGCCCATGTCCCAGTACGATGGACAAAATGATGTACAATGCTTTCGCCTGTATACCGTCCGGATCTCGCAAAAAAGCATCCAGCCGAACGTTCATCAACACCCACCAACTCAACCCGATACACAATAATGACAGAAATGTGTTGACGAGTGCAGTGACGCCGAAGCTTGTCGCTCCATCCATCATGCTATGCACTCCCTAAACCATTAGTTCGCGTAGTTCGCGATATTCCCATGTTAACGTAAAACCAGGCAGAAAGCAAAAGGTTTCACAAGTTTTTGTCAGATAGAAACACCTCCCCGCGGGCATACTAAAACGGAAACTTCAAAACAAGCGAGCTGATGGGAGATGTGGGTGCATTTTGCTTTGAAATTCACAGCCATTGCCATCGTGCTGATCGTGCTGAATCCATTGCTGGTGGAAATTAACATTGAAAACTGGGAACAGCTTTTAGCCGCTTCCGTGATTTTAGCAGCGATTGTTACCTGGCTGGATCAGCGGCTGCTGGAATCTTTCAGCCAGACCACCTCCGCACTGATCGACCTTTTTGTCGCAGCTTTGGTGCTGTATGGACTGCAATTTTTGTTACCGCTGTATTATATGGATTCTTCCGGAGCACTGACTGCCGGCCTCTTGATTGCTTGTCTGGAATGGCTGCACCACCGCTCGCTTTTGTATTGGCGCCGGCGAAGGTGAGGAGACCGAATCGTTTCAAACCTCTCCAGACGGATGATGCTGCTGAAAGCGACGGAACAAAAGAGACTCTTCTTCCAGCTTCATGACAAACCTGTCAGAGAAAGTTCTTTTACCCGTCGCTTCATTTCCGACGTCGCCTTTCCTATTTTATGATTGTTCATCAAACCAACGGTTTTCGATGAAGAACGGCGATGCCTTTAAGGGTTACGGTCCGGGAGGACCTGCGTTAAGCGGTGTCAACGCCGACATCCACTGCAAATCACCGATCCAGTGAACCGCCCACTCGGGAACCACACCTAATCCCACAGTCCCCAGAATCCCGATCACCAAGAGTAACGCCGGTACCATGGGTACACGCATCCTATCCTTCGATGCGGGCGGCCGAAAGTACATCTGCCGGATAATTCCGAAGTAGTAATAATAGGAAATCACCGTGGTTCCCACCATAATTCCCGCAATCCAGAAGTGCTGGGTAGACAGAGCGTTCATCAAAATATAAAACTTGCCGAAAAAGCCAGCGGTTACGGGAATCCCCGCCAAGGAAAGAAGGAATACGGTCATGGCAGCAGCCGTCCCCGGCGAGCGGCGAGACAGACCAGCAAATCCGCTGATATTGCCGTGTCCGGCTTCCCTTTCGAGAAGTGCGGCTACCGTAAAGGCACCCATCGTCATCACGAGATAGGCGATCAGATAATAGAAGGTACTTTCAAAGAGAACCGCCCCTAACGTGGACAACGGAACCAGGAGATATCCCGCATGCGCTACACTGGAGTAGGCCAGGAGACGCTTGGTGTCGGTCTGGTGCAACGCAGCCGTGTTGCCGATCACCATCGATAACCCGGCTAACACCAGCAGAACTGGTTCCACCACTTGCTGCCAGATCTGCATTTGGTACAAGAAGATATAGCCGACCAAAACAATCCGCAGGACCAAGGCGAAGGCGGCTGTTTTGGAAACGACAGCAAGAAAGGAAGTGACAGGGGTTGGTGCCCCTTGATACACGTCCGGAACCCACATATGAAACGGAGCGGAAGCGATTTTAAAACCAAAGCCCAGCAGCATCAGGAACAGAGATAACAAAACGAAAGCGTCATAACCGGTTTGGTAGGCTTCCACCAAACGCTGCTGGATCGTATATAGGTTGGTGGAACCCGTCAGACCGTATACGAAAGACATCCCGTAGAGAATAAAGGCGGAGGCAACCCCTCCCTGCACCACGTATTTCCAGGCCGCTTCGTTGGAAGCATACCGTTCCCGGTGAATGCCGGCCAGGATATAGGAGGAGATACTCAACAGCTCCAGCCCCACAAACAGCGTAATCAGATCCGCCGAGGAGGTCATGATCATGGCTCCCAGCGCAGCGGCCAACAGGAGATAATCGTATTCTCCCCTGAACCGGATTTCCTCTTGCCGAACCCCCCACGCCGACAGCAAGAATACCAGCCCGACTCCCGACAGCACCGCCGTCTTGAATGCCAGGGCGAAATCATCTACTCGGTACGTATCTCCCAAAATCTCGTAGGGTTGTTGTCCGAAACGGGAAACTGTAAAGAAGATTGCGGCAATCACTGCCGCCAAACTGAACCAACTGAAGAAACGCCGGTCCGTATTCTCTCTGAGAAAGAGATCCGCCAGGGAAAGCAGGGCCGCCGCGGCAGCGATGATGATCTCCGGTGCCATCACGGTCCAATCATAGTCCAAGAGTACTTTCTCCATCGCCTACCCTCCCATCCGGGATATTATGGTTTGCAAGGTGAGTTGCATCGGCTTTCCAATCACATCCGGATACACCCCGATCAACACGATGAAAAAGAGCAACACCAGCATGGGAACGGCCTCTGTCCACCGGCTGTCCTTCACTCGTTCCCGACCCGCATGCAAGGGGCCGAAGGTGGTCTGCATCACGGCACGCAGGGTATAAACCGCCGCCAAGATCAGGCCCAGCGTACCTGTAGCCGCCACCCACGGGCGGGTTTCAAACAAGCCGAGAAAGGCAAGGAATTCACTGACAAAGCCGGACATGCCCGGCAGCCCCAACAACGCCATCCCGCCTGCCAGGAATATTCCCGACAGCACCGGCATTTGTTTGGCCAAACCGCCCAGCTGATCGATCTGCGTTGTTCCTGTTCGTTCATAGAGTGCCGCGATGAAATAGAAGAGCAATGCTGAGATGAACCCGTGGGAAACCGACTGGAAGACTGCCCCTTGCAATCCGTACACATTGAGGGAAGCGATTCCGAGTAGGATGATTCCCATGTGACTGACGCTGGAATAGGCCAGTACCCGTTTGAGGTCCCGCTGGGAGAAGGCCAGCACCGCCCCGTACAGGATATTGACCAGACCGAGCCAAGCCAACACCCCGGCCGCTGCCTGCGTCTGCACAGGAAAAAGCTCCACCCCGAAGCGGATCAGCCCGTAAGCGCCCATTTTCAGCAAAACGCCGGAGTGGATCATCACTACGGCAGGCGGTGCCTCTGCGTGAACCCGCAGCATCCAGGTATGGAAAGGGAATATGGGCAACTTGATGCCAAAAGCGATCACCAGGGCGATAAAAATCCCCCACAGCAGCGTATCGCCTCCGGACTGGGACAACTGGGCCAGAGCGCCGGAATGATGCATTACTTCATGGAGTCGGGAAAGTTCCAAGGACCGGAACAAGATCAAGAGGCCCATAAAAGCCAGCAGCATACATGCCGATCCCAACCCGTTGTACAACAGAAACTGGATGGCCGTTTTTTCCCGGTTGACATATCCCCAGATTCCAATAAGGAAGAAGGCGGCTACCAAGGTGATTTCAAAAAAGAGAAAGAACAGAAACAAGTTGCGGGCCAAAAAAACGCCCATCATCCCCACTTCCAACAGCAAAAAGAGGAGGAAGTATCCCTTTTGTCGCTGGCGAATGTAGAGGGAAGCCAGCGCTGCCAACGTGACGATCACGCCGGTAATGGCCACTAGCGGCATGGACAGACCATCGACGCCCATGCTGTACTGAAAGTCCCATTTCTCTCCAAGCACGGGCAAATAGAACCAATGTAAGGAATGGGCGAACTGAACGCCATCTTTCCCTGTGTCAAAAGACACGTAAAGGAGCAAGGACAATACCAACGAAGGAAGGGTGGCCAGCACGCCGACCCATCGGATGGCCGCTGTTCGCTCCCGGGGAATCCACAACAGCACCAGTACACCCAACAATGGAGCCCATGTGATCCAACTCGGCAGCATCTCCATCAAAACAACCTCCCCGCAGCCAGTCCGATCATCAACAGAACCAACCCGATCACGCTGATCAAAGCGTAGGTCTGCACCTGGCCGTTTTGCAACCGTGTGCTGACACGGGCTGCCGTCTGCACCGCCGCCGTTGCCAGCCGGACCAGCCCTTCCACCACATAACGGTCAAATCCACGCAAAAAGATCGAAAGCCCCTTGTAAGGGAGAGCGATGACCGCAGCATATCCTTCATCCACATAGTATTTATGGAGCAACACCCGATACCCCCAAGGGGCTCGTGCACGCCATTGCTCAGGGGAGACAGACTGCTTGACGTACATGCCCCAGGCCAATGCGATGCCTGCGGCGGCAATACTCACGGTCAACAGCGGCAGCCAAACTGGGGCCGATCCATGGCCGGCGGGAATCCCCGTTTCCTCTGTCAGCCAATGACTCAACCATCCCCCCGGAAACTCAGCAAACCCTGCCAGCAGAGCAAGTGCCGCCAACACCCCCATCGGCCACATCATGCCGGAGGATACGGGCCCCGGCTGCCCCTTGCCCCGGTATTCCCCGGCAAAGACCAGGAAAAAGAGACGGAACATGTAGAAGGCGGTGAAAAAGGAAGCCAAAACCCCTACCGCAAAGACGCCCCACCGCCCGTCCTGCCAGGCGGAGAGGAGAACTTCCTCCTTGGAAAAAAATCCGGAAAAGGGAGGAATCCCGCTGATGGCCAGGCATCCGATCAAAAAGAGAACGCCTGCTCCTTTGTGCCTATTCCACAGTCCTCCCATCCGGCGAATATCCTGCTCATGGTGAAGGGCGACGATCACCGCGCCTGCTCCCAGGAACAGGAGGGCTTTGAAAAAGGCATGGGTCATCAGATGAAATACGCCCGCCGTATAACCCGCCGATCCCAACGCCAGCATCATGTACCCCAGCTGGCTGACGGTGGAATAGGCCAACACCCGTTTGATATCGTTTTGAACCAGACCGATGCTGGCCGCAAACAGGGCCGTGAACGCCCCTACATAGGCCACGGTATCCATGGCAACCGGGGAAGCTTCAAACAACGGAAAGGTGCGGGCTACCAGATAAACCCCGGCCGCCACCATCGTGGCGGCATGAATTAATGCACTCACCGGCGTCGGACCTTCCATCGCGTCCGGCAGCCAAGTATGTAAGGGGAATTGACCCGATTTTCCCACCGCACCGGCAAAGATAAGGAGTGCGATCAGGGTAACGATCCCGGCTTCCACTTTACCGTCCTGCACCGCCTGGATCACCCCGCTGATCTCCAACGTCCCGGTATGCCAAAACGCCAGGATGACAGCGATAAACAATCCGACATCCCCAATCCGCGTAAGGATAAAAGCTTTTTTGGCCGCCGCTTTTGCCTCCGGCTTGTAATACCAATACCCGATCAACAAGAAGGAGCAGACGCCGACCAACTCCCAAAAAATATAAAACTGCAGCAAGTTGGGAGAGATCACCAAACCCAACATGGAGAAGGTGAACAAGGCCAGATAGGCGTAAAACACCGAAAATCGTTCATCCCCCCGCATATATCCCCGGGAGTACACGTGCACCAAAAAGCTGACCAGGCTCACAATCAACAGCATCAAGGCATTCAACCGGTTGACTTCCATTCCCATGGTAATCACCGTGTCTCCGAGGGAAAGCCAAGGAATCTCCATTTTTCTTCCCGTTCCCCCCGGCACGACAGCCAGTACCCCCAACGACCACACACAAGCAGCCAACACGGCGATACTTCCTACCCAAGCGGCAACCCCTTCTTTCCACCTTCGTCCTCCCGCCAGCAGCAGAACAAAGGCGGCCAAAGGAAGCAGGGGGATCACCCACGCATTTGCCAACATGGAATCACCCATCCTTCAGTAGAATGTGTCCAAGCTCATTTGCATCCTTGTGCTTCATGCCCCGTACCGTCTCGGGGGAATCTTTATCCCTTCAGGGAATTCATCCGGTCTGCTTCCACCGTGCCACGATTGCGGTATAAGGCAAACAGGATGGCAATCCCGATTGCAGCTTCCGCTGCCGCCACTGTGATGGAAAACAGCGAAAACACTTGCCCCACCTGGGAAGGATGCAATCCAAACTTGGAAAAAGCCACCAGGTTGAGGTTGGCAGCATTCAGCATCAACTCGATGGAAAAGAGAACGATCACCGCATTTCGTTTAGTCAGTACCCCGTACAAACCGATACTGAACAAGATCGCGCCCAAAGCGAGATAAGAAGTGACCGGCATTAAGCATCCCGCTCCTTTTTCGCCAGAATAACGGCCCCCACCAGCGCGGCCAACAACAGGACCGAAGTCAACTCAAAGGGAATCACGTACTGCTTGAACACCCACTCCCCCAGATTGGCGACCGTATATTTCGCTGTCTCCGCCTTGCCGCCGGAAAAGGGTGTATGATAGATCACCCACATGATCACGCCGAAAAAGGCCGCCACTCCCACAAAGCTGAGCAGTTGATGGCGGGAGCGGCTGTCGGAGTGATCGGAGGTGCGGTGTTTGGTCAACATGATCCCAAACAGCATCAAGATGGAGACGGCCCCCGTATAGATCAGCACCTGCACGGCTGCCACAAACTCGGCATGGAGCAGCACATAGATACCGGCAATGCTTAAAAATGTAAAAGCCAGCGCCAACACCATATGCACGACACGGGTGAAGTGGATCATAAACACGGCTCCGCCGATGGCCATCACCGACAGCAGGAAAAAGGCGAGGAATTCTCCGTTCCATTGCATCACTGCGACCCACCCCGGATTTTGGTGTTATTGTCATGCAGCCATTCCATATCTTTGAACAATTCATCCCGGCTGTAGGCGGCCAACTCAAAATTGCGCGTCATAACGATCGCTTCCGTCGGACACACTTCCGTGCACAAATCACACAAAATGCAGATCTCGAAGTTGATGTCGTAGGTGTCGATGATTTTTCCCCGTTTGTTGGGATCCGGATGCTTACGGCCGGTCAATGTGATGCAGTCCGTGGGACATACCCGGGCACACTGGTTACAAACGATGCACTTCTCCGGATCAAAATGCTGAATACCCCGAAATCGCTCCGGCATCTTGACCGGTTCATCGGGATATTTGTACGTTACTTTTTTCTTGGTCATGTTTTTCAGGGTGACACCCATTCCTTTCAAAAGACCCAGCATGGCTTTCCCTCCATTTCCGGGAAATAACTTCTGTACGACGGTTTAGTAGTAGGACCCGATCCCCGGAATCTCTTTTAACAGCGCCGATAAAAAGATGTTGAACAGCGCCAGGGGCAAGAGCACTTTCCACCCCAGCTGCATCAGTTGGTCCACCCGGATCCGGGGCAAGGTGGCCCGAATCCAAATCAGGGTGAATACAATCAGGGAAAATTTCAGCAGAAACCAGATCAACGGGGGGAGAAAAGTAAACCCGAAAAGCGGGTTCCATCCGCCCAGGAACAAGACCGTGGTCAATGCGGACATGGCAAAAACGTAGACATATTCCGCCAACATGAAGAAAGCAAACCGAAAGCCGGAATACTCGACGTGATACCCTGCCACCAGCTCCGACTCCGCTTCCGGCAGGTCAAAGGGCGTCCGGTTCAACTCCGCCAGCGAAGCGATGAAAAAAACCACGAACCCGATAAACTGGGGAACGATGAACCACATCTCCTTTTGAGCCTCTACGATCCCCGACAGATTCAGGGTTCCCGCAGCCATGATCACCCCGACTAATGCCATGACCAGCGGAATTTCATAGCTGATCATTTGCGCGGCGGAACGCATCGCCCCGATCAAGGCGTATTTGTTATTGGAAGCCCATCCCCCCGCCAAGATGCCGATGGTGGTGATGCTGGAAATAGCGATGAAGTAGAGCAGCCCCACGCCGATATCGGCAAATACCAGCGAATCCGTAAAAGGCAGGACTGCCACTACAGCAAAAGCCGGTACAAAAGCGATCACAGGCGCCAACTTGAACAGCGTTTCATCCGCTTTTTGCGGAACGATATCTTCCTTTAACAGCAGCTTCAACACATCCGCCACTGTTTGAAACAGGCCCCAGGGCCCCACCCGATTGGGACCGATCCGGCTCTGCATCCAGCCGATCACTTTCCGCTCGAACAAAATGGCCAGGGTGACAAATCCCAACACAACAAACAGCATGATGACGGGTCCGAGCCACATCCAGGCCTGCATCAGGCATCTACCTCCCCCAGCACGATGTCGATACCTCCCAGGATAGCCACCAGGTTAGCCACGTTTTCCCCTTTCAGCAGACGGGGCAAGATTTGCAGATTGTAAAAGGAGGGCCGGCGGAACTTCAGCCGATACGGTTTGTCTTTGCCCCTGCTCACCAGGTAGCAGCCCAGTTCCCCCCGAGGCGATTCCATCTGTACATATGCCTCCCCCTCAGGCACTCGAATCACACGGGGCACTTTGGCCATAACCGGACCTTCCGGGAACTGATCCACCGCTTGTTCCACAATCCGAAGGGACTGGCGGATCTCCTCCATCCGGCAGGTAAACTTATCGTAGAGATCCCCGTTTTTGCCCACCGGCACATCAAATTCAAACCGGTCATAGACCGAATAAGGGCGGTCCCGACGAAGATCCCAATCCACTCCGGCAGCCCGCAGATTGACACCGGACAAACCGTAATCGATCGCCTCATCCGCGCTGTATACCCCGATCCCCCGGGTCCGGTTCAGGAAAATCTCATTTCCGGCAACCAAATCCTCGTACTCCTTCAGCTTTTCGCGCATGTTAGAGATAAACGCTCGGACTTGATCCAGCCATCCCTCGGGTACATCCCACTTCACCCCGCCGATCCGCATGTAATTGTAGGTCAAGCGGGCACCGCACAGGTCGTTGAAGAGATCCAGGATTTGCTCCCGCTCCCGAAACGCCAACAAAAAGGGACTCATTGCCCCGATATCCAACAGATAGGTCCCAAACCAGACAAGGTGGCTGGCAATCCGATTCAACTCCATCACGATGACGCGCAAAAATTCTGCCCGTTCCGGCAGTTCCACCTCCATCAAGGTCTCCGCAGCATGGACGACGATATAATTGTTGGTCATCGCCGACAAATAGTCCATCCGATCGGTATAGGGAACGATCTGCGTATAGGTCAGATCTTCCGCCAGTTTTTCCGTACCCCTATGTAGATATCCGACCACCGGCTTTGCCTCTGTGATCGTTTCTCCATCAATGGTAATGACGAGGCGAAACACCCCGTGGGTACTGGGGTGCTGCGGACCCACATTGAGTAGCATCTCTTCTGTTCTGAGCATCCGGTTCAAACCCCCTCGTCGAAAGGTTCGTAATCTTTACGAAGCGGGTGCCCCACCCAATCATCCGGCATTAGGATGCGTCGCAGGTCGGGGTGTCCGGTAAAGCGAATTCCCAACAAATCGTAGACTTCCCGCTCGTTCCAATCGGCACCGGCCCACACGCAAGTAACCGAGGGAATTTCGGGATTTTCCCGTTCCGTTTTCACGCGAACGCCTACCGCATGGCGATGGCGCATGGAAAAGAGATGAAACACAACTTCCATATGCTCTTCATAGTCGACACCGGCCAGATTTTGCAGATAATCAAAAGCCAATTCCTCGTGCTCTTTGAGCAAACGGGCCGCTTCCAACCAGCGGTCTTTGGAAATGAAAAGGGTGGGGAGATGACCATTGGGGCGGTTGATCATCGCGTCCTCCACCGCCTCTTCACCAAGGGCTCCCCGAATGATGCGAACCCACCGGTCCAATACAGGCTGTTTAGGAGACGGCTCCGGCGGCTCCTTCTTCTTTTTGGCGGATGCCCTCCCCGGGATACTGCCCCCTTTGGCTGCTCCGGCGGCTTTGGCTTTGGCGGCAGCTGCCGCTTTTGCTTTGGCCGCAGCGGCGGCTTTTTTGGCAGCGGAATCCGCCGGCTGTTTCACATCGGAAGAATCAACCGTATCCGAATCGGTTTCTCCCTTTCCTTGCGACTGAACCGCGCCTTTCTGCTCATCCGGCTGATTGTCTCGTAAAAAACGGTCATTCCCTCCCTTGTGGGATTCCGTTTTCCCGGCCGGTTCCCCACCCGGATGGGTCTCATGCTGTTTCTCCTTCTCCCGGTCTTTCTCCGTCACGTGTCGGTCACCCTCTTCCCGGTTTTGGCTTCATAGCGGATTTTTTCTTGCAGCTTGTGGATCCCGTAGATCAGTGCCGCTGGATTGGGTGGACATCCGGGGATGTAGACGTCCACCGGCACGATCTGATCCACCCCTTTGACGACGGAGTAGGACTTCACATACGGTCCGCCGGCCGTGGCACAGGAGCCCATGGCAATCACCCACTTGGGCTCGGGCATCTGATCATAGAGACGCCGAAGCAAGGGGGCCATTTTTTTGGTCACGGTCCCAGCCACAATCATCACATCGGATTGCCGGGGAGAAGCGCGGAAAATGGTGCCAAACCGATCCAAATCATAATGGGCCGCACCGGTTCCCATCATCTCGATGGCACAGCAGGCCAGCCCGAAAGTCATCGGCCACAGGGAGTTGCTACGAGCCCAGGCTTTTACATTCTCCAGCGTCGTGGTGAAGACATTGCGTTCCAGCTCTTTATATTCTCCCACTGCGAGGGATTCCAGGTTCACTTCCATTCCAACACCTTCTTTTTCCAGGCATAGATCAGTCCAATGAACAAGAACAACACGAAAATCAACATCTCAACTAGGACAAACAGACCGACATCCTGCCGCAGGGTGTCATAAGCCACAGCCCATGGGTACAGGAAGACCGTCTCCACATCAAAAATGACAAACAGAAGCGCAAACAAATAATAGCGGACATGGAACTGCACCCGACTATCGCCGAAAGGATCCACACCGCTTTCATATGTGATTATTTTGGCCGCTGACGGGTGATGAGGCCGAAGCCAACGCCCTACGGTAAAAGCAGCTGCGGGCAGTGCCAAACCCAACAGAAAAAAGATCGCCGTCATTGAGTAATTTGCCCAGTATTCCATCCCGGTCACCCCATCGAATGAAATGCGCACCATGAGCCCTTGCCCCAAAAGGGAAGGGTGAATGTAAATATCTGTACACCTCATGATATAACCCGGAACTCATCCGCAGTTATAAAAATTGTTCCGCTTCTCTTACTTTTTGATTATACCAAAAGATACCTGATTTACCCACCCTTTTAAGCATGGCTGGTAATTCAAGATTCGATTAATGAAAAGGGGCGGGGGTGATCGGCGAAGACCCTTTGCGCTTTTTGTGAGATCGGAGACGGCCACACCGGACCCCCTATAACAAATGATCAGAGAGAACCAAGAAAATGACAGCGCTTACATATTGAATTATTTAAATTATAATATATATCGTTTATAAGTACAAAAAAATCACCCGTCTGGATGACATCCTATCAAAATGAAACAGGCAGCCTGAGAAGAGCTGCCTGTTTGTATCCTGCATATTATCGGGAGCGGGCCACTTTGATGCGGTTGATGGCTTTGTCCAAAGCCAGCTGCGCCCGTTTGAAGTCGATGTCTTCTTTTTTCTTGTCGGCCAGGCGCTTCTCGGCGCGCTCTTTGGCCGCCTCGGCCCGTTCCACATCAATGTCCTGGGGAAGTTCGGCTGTTTCGGCCAAGATCGTCACTTTGTCCCCGCGGACTTCGATAAAGCCGCCGCTGATGGCGACGAGAAACTCTTTTCCGTCCTTTTTGACGCGAACTGCTGTAATCTTCAGCGGGCTGACAAAGGGGGAGTGATGGGGCAAGATCCCGATATCCCCTTCTGCGGCCCGAGCGATCACCATCTCCACTTGTTCAGAGTACACAGTCCGCTCCGGTGTCACGATATCCAATTGCATGGTACTCACGGGCACTCTCTCCTTCTACGCCGGGATTAAACGAGCGTTTTCGCTTTTTCCACGGCTTCGTCGATGTTGCCCACCATGTAGAAGGCATCTTCCGGCAGGTCGTCGTGCTTGCCTTCCAGAATTTCTTTGAAGCTGCGCACGGTTTCTTTGACCGGTACGTATTTCCCTTTCATGCCGGTGAACTGCTCCGCCACGTGGAAAGGTTGTGCCAGGAACTTTTCGATCCGGCGGGCACGGGCCACTGTCTGCTTGTCTTCCTCGGACAATTCGTCCATCCCCAGGATGGCGATGATGTCCTGCAGCTCTTTGTAGCGTTGCAGCACTTCCTGCACACCACGGGCTACTTTGTAGTGCTCTTCGCCCACAACAGCCGGGGAGAGGATCCGGGATGTGGATGCCAGCGGATCCACCGCCGGGAAAATAGCTTTCGCGGCCAAGGCACGATCCAGGTTGGTGGTAGCATCCAAGTGAGCAAAAGTGGTTGCCGGAGCCGGGTCGGTATAGTCGTCCGCCGGCACGTAAATGGCTTGAATCGAGGTAACGGATCCTTTTTTGGTAGAGGTGATCCGTTCCTGTAGCTGACCCATTTCGGTAGCCAGGGTCGGCTGGTATCCCACGGCAGAAGGCATACGGCCCAACAGCGCGGACACTTCGGAACCGGCCTGGGTGAACCGGAAGATGTTGTCCACGAAGAAGAGCACGTCTTGACCTTCTTGATCACGGAAATATTCCGCCATAGTCAAACCGGTCAAGGCCACCCGCATCCGGGCACCCGGCGGTTCGTTCATCTGACCGAACACCATCGTGGTTTTGTCAATTACGCCGGAGTCTTTCATTTCGTGGTAGAGGTCGTTCCCTTCACGGGTCCGCTCACCCACACCGGCGAATACAGAGAGACCGCCGTGCTCTTGCGCGATGTTGTGAATCAGCTCCTGAATCAACACGGTTTTCCCCACACCGGCACCGCCGAAGAGGCCGATCTTACCACCCTTGGCGTAAGGGGCGAGCAGATCTACAACCTTAATCCCGGTTTCCAGGATTTCTTCCTGAGTGGATTGGTCTTCAAATTTCGGAGCCGGACGGTGAATGGAATACTTCTCTTCCGCTTTCACATCCCCGGCTTCATCGATCGGTTCGCCCAGCACGTTGAACACCCGTCCCAGGGTAGCACGGCCCACGGGAACGGAAATCGGTTTGCCGGTGTCCACAGCTTCCATTCCCCGAACCAGTCCGTCGGTGGAAGACATGGCCACACAGCGCACCATGTTGTCCCCCAGATGAAGCGCTGCTTCAACGGTGAGATTGATGTCCTGTTCACTGCTGGATTGGGCTTTGTATTCAATCTTGATCGCGTTGTTGAGCTCAGGCAAATGACCCCGTTCAAATTGAATATCCACGACAGGGCCCATCACCTGAATGACGCGTCCGGTGCTCATCCGTTTCCCTCCTCAGTCTTCAAGTCTTTCGCTTATCGTTTCAACCGGTCCCTCGGATTAGGAGAGGGCGTTGGCTCCCCCGACGATCTCAGCGATCTCCTGGGTGATGGCGGCCTGGCGCGCCCGGTTATATTGCAATCTCAGGTTGGCGATCATTTCGGTAGCGTTGTCGGTGGCACTGCCCATCGCCGACATCCGTGCGCCAAACTCGCTCGCCTTGGATTCCAGCACCGCACTGTAGATCAAGGTTTCCGCATACTGGGGCAGGAGTGCTTCCAGCACTTCCTCCGCAGAGGGTTCAAACTCATACAGCGCTTGAGTACCGGTCTCCTTTTGTTCCGTTACATCGCTCAAGGGAAGCAGCTGTTTTACGACGGGCCGCTGTGTTACCGGATTGATAAACTCGTTGAACACCAAGTACAGTTCATCGTAGTATTCCTTCGCGTACTGTTCCACCGCTTGCTTGGCGATGGTTTTGATATCAGCGAATTCCGGGGAATCCGACAGCCCGGTCACTTCCCCGATAATCGGATATCCGCGGCGTTTCAGGAAATCCCGTCCCTTGCGGCCGATCACGAAAATGGCATAATCATCGCTGCTGTTGTGTTTCTCCCGGATCGTTTTGATCAGGGAGCGGAGCAGGTTGGCGTTGAAACCGCCGGCCAAGCCCCGATCCGAAGTGATTACCAGATAACCGGTCTTTTTCACCGGACGGGAAACCAGCATCGGGTTCTGGATGCCTTGGGTGCCTGCCGCCACACTGGCGATCACCTCACGCATCTTGTCGGCATAAGGACGGGCGGATTCCGCCTTCTGCTGGGCTTTGCGAAGATTGGCAGCGGCGACCATTTCCATCGCTTTGGTGATCTGTTTCGTATTTTGAAAAGAGGAAATCCGCCGCTTGATGTCCCGCATGTTTTGCACGCATTCTTCACCGCCTTTCGTCCAGCGGCGCGGTCCCCTGTGATTCGGTCCATCGGTGTCCCAGACCGGTACAGAGGTCCCGCGGCGTTGGTTTCATCCTAAACGTTGTTATTTGGAAGGGGCAAAGGTTTTCTTAAACGCTTCGATGGCTTTTTTCATGCCGGCTTCGATTTCGTCGTCCAGCACTTTCTTCTCGCGGATCTGTTTGTACACATCGGCATGCTCCGCTTCCATGAAAGCGTGCAATTCTTTTTCAAAGCGGAGAATATCCTCCACCGCGATGTCATCCAGATAACCGCGAGTAGCGGTATAGATCGAGACTATTTGTTTTTCCACCGGCATCGGCTTGCCTTCATCCTGTTTCAGGATTTCCACAAGGCGCTCCCCGCGGGCCAATTTGGCCTGGGTGGCTTTATCCAAGTCGGAACCGAACTGGGCAAAAGCTTGCAGGTCACGATACTGGGCCAAGTCCAGCTTCAGGGTTCCGGACACTTTTTTCATCGCCTTGATCTGCGCGTCTCCACCCACACGGGAAACGGAGATCCCGACGTTTACCGCCGGACGCACACCGGAGTAAAACAGATCGGACTCCAGGAAGATCTGGCCGTCGGTGATGGAGATCACGTTGGTCGGAATGTAGGCGGACACGTCGCCGGCTTGGGTTTCAATAAAGGGCAGTGCGGTCAGAGAGCCGCCGCCTTTTTCATCGGAGAGTTTTGCTGCACGTTCCAGCAAGCGGGAGTGCAGATAGAAAACGTCACCGGGATAAGCTTCACGGCCCGGCGGACGACGGAGCAGCAAGGACAGCTCCCGGTATGCGGCTGCCTGCTTGGACAAATCGTCATACACCACCAGCACGTGTTTGCCTTGGTACATGAAGTGCTCGCCCATGGCGCAGCCGGCATAGGGCGCCAGGAACAGGAGCGGAGCTGGGTCGGATGCGTTGGCGGCCACGACGATGGTGTAGTCCAGCGCACCTGCTTTCCGCAGTTTCTCCACCACGCCGACCACGGTGGACTGCTTCTGACCGATGGCGACGTAAATACAGATCATGTCCTGATCTTTTTGGTTGATGATGGTGTCTACGGCAATGGTCGTTTTCCCCGTTTGCCGGTCACCGATGATCAGCTCCCGCTGACCCCGACCGATCGGAATCATGGAATCGATGGCTTTGATCCCCGTTTGCATCGGTTCATGCACGGATTTCCGGTCGATCACGCCGGGAGCCTCCGATTCGATGGGACGGTACGTGTCGGTTTCGATGGGTCCTTTACCGTCCAGCGGCTGACCCAGCGGGTTTACCACACGGCCCAAGAGGGACTCTCCTGCCGGTACCTCCATGATGCGGCCGGTCCGTTTGACTTGGTCGCCTTCCCGAATCTCGGTATAAGGACCGAGAATAACCACACCGACGTGGTCTTCTTCCAGGTTGAGGGCCAGGCCCATCACACCGTTGTGAAACTCGAGAAGCTCGCCGGCCATGACATTTTTCAAGCCGTGAACGCGGGCAATCCCGTCACCGACCTGGATCACGGTGCCGACGTCGACTACTTCGATGTCATCTTGATATTGCTCAATTTGCTGTTTAATAAGAGAACTGATCTCTTCCGGCTTGATGCTCATCTTTTCACCCCTATCCTTCCAGTCCGAATCTATCCCACATGGGTTTTGGCCAACTGTTTTTGAAAACGAGCCAGCTTGCCTCTCAGGCAGCCGTCATACAGCCGGTCGCCGATCCGAACGATCACCCCGCCCAACAGGTCAGAATCCACGCGATTGGTGATGTTCAGCTTTTTGCCGATCCGTTGTTCGAAGGCTTGGGAAAGTGCTTGCTTCTCCTCTTGAGAAAGCGGTGCGGCGGAAATCACTTCCGCTTCAGCGATTCCCTTTGCTTCGAAAACCAGCGCTTTATATTCGGCATAGATTTCGCCGATGATGGCTTCACGACCCCGGTCCAAAAGCAGATACAGGAGGTTGCGGCTGATATCCGACAGTTCACCGAATAATTGGTTCACGGTTTGCTTTTTCTGGTCCAGATTGACGGTGGGGTGAGACAACCAACCCCGCAATTCTTCCGATCCGGCCCATGTCTCAGCGATCCCCCGCCATTCCCGTTCCACCTGCTCCAGGAGTTGGCGTTCCTGGGCAGCTTCGAATAACGCTTTGGCATACCGTTTAGCTACCACCGTTTGGCTCATTGCAATTCGCCTACCTGCTCAAGATAGCGATCCACCAGCTTGGATTGATCCTTGGCATCCAATTCTTTTTCCATCATCTTGGAAGCCAGGAGCACCGAGAGGTGGCCCACTTCGTCCCGCAGCTGCTTCAACGCTTTTTCTTTCTCGGAAGCAATCTCGGCGGTCGCTTCCTGAATCATGCGTTCAGCCCGCTCTTGGGCTTGTTTGATAATCTCTTCCGCTTCCCGTTCTTTTTGAGCCTTGGCCCGATCCACGATCTCTTTTGCTTCTTGGCGGGCTTGATCCAGCGCTTCGCGCTGCTCGGCAACCAATTTCTCTGCTTGGGAACGGTTTTTCTCCGCTGTGGAAATCTGTTCGTCGATATAGTCCTGCCGCTGCTTCATTACGCCCAGCAAGGGCTTCATGGCGTAGCGGGTCACCAAGAACATCAGGACGATAAAGACTCCCAGTTGAAATAACATTGTCCCCCATGTGAACTCCAACATGCGCGCTTCACTCCCTTCGATTCCTTGTCACTGCGGTATCAACAGCAACGAAGGCGGGGTTTCAACAGACCCCCGCCGCCAGGATGCGACAGCTCATCCAATGATCTTGAACAGCACCAAGATCCCGAAGGCAATGGAGATGATCGGCAGGGCTTCTACCAGACCGAGAGTAATCATCGCCTGACCAAACAAGGTGCCCCGTGCTTCCGGTTGACGAGTAATCCCTTCCAGATAACGACTGAACAGAAGACCGTTACCGACACCCGCAGCCAATGCTGCCAAACCAATCATAATGCCACCAGCAAGAATACTCATTGAGTGAATCCTCCTTTAAATGTGTAAAATCAATGTTCATCTGATATTTTCTGGGATATATAAACGGTTGCCAGAACTGTGAAGATGTATGCTTGAATGGCGCCCACAAACAGCGAGAATGCCATCCAGATCAGGAGAGGTGCCCCGGAAACCAACGGGGTTCCGAATTTCAGCAGGATCAAGATCATGACCTCGCCTGCGAAAATGTTGGCCCAAAGCCGCATAGCATGAGTGGTCGGCTTGGCAACCTCATCGATCAGATGCAGAAAAACCATCCATTTAAACGGCTTGAAGTAGTGGGCCAGGTAATCTTTCGGGCTTTTCTTGATACCCAGGAAGTGGGCATACAGGGCAATCGCCAACGCCATGGCCACCGTGACGTTGATATCCGCCGTCGGCGATTTGAACAAGCCGACATGCCCGTGTACCTTTTCCAAGACATCCTCTGTCAAGCCCAACGCCGGAATCGGGTGATGGACTTCCGCCGACACCATCATGATAATCCCCAATTGGTTGGCAATCAGGATGAATAAGAAGAGCGTGAGGGCAAAACCCAGATATCTCTCAGCATTTTTGGCATCCAGAGTCATCCGGGTAATTCCGCGAGCAAACTCGATGATCATTTCCACGAGATTCTGCAGTTTCCCCGGACGCATTTGCAAACCGCGGCTCGCGAGTACAGTGAGGAGGAAAACCGCGACTGCCGTAAAAAGCGTGCCGATCATCACCGTCACGTCAAAGGTCAGCCCCAGAAATTCCACCTTCGGCGTCGCTTCCATTCTTCGTGTTCACCCCTTTCTACTCATTGCGTCTGGTACTCCAAAACTCAACTGCGATAAGAAGCACATAGCTGATCGGTAATCCCAACAGCAGGGAACGAAAATCGAACCACGCTGGGTATCGGGCCACCAATATAACGGAGAAGACAACCATCATTATGCGGTAGATCAGCCCCGTGCCCCCGCCTCTCCCTTTCCCCGACAACACTGCTTCCCCGTTGGTACGCACCTTTTTGGCGATGTTTATCACATTGTAAAGGCTTACCAATGCACCAAGAATCAAACCGCCGAAGAAGGGTTTAAAGGGAGTTGACAGCCACAATAAGGAGAAAATGGCAACAAAAACCAGAGAGAGGACTGTGACACGCCAACGCCTGCGCTCCAAAGCGATCATGTACTGTCACCCTTTTAGGTTCCTTGATGGACCTTCGGTTGGTTGGGGGGATGGCGAGGGGTTGACTTATCAACGCCGACATGTTTTATTAACAAATGCCGTGTTCGGGGACATCCATGAACCGCTTTCCAAAAAACGATTACTTGACAAACGACCGCAGCGTGTATATGGCGCTGCCAAATCCGGCAACCAACCCCAACAGCACACCCGAGGCAAGGAAAACGGGGTGCATCTGCCATTTGGCGTCAAGGAAACGTCCGGTCCAAGCGCCCGCCACAGTAAGCAGCACGACTTCCAAGCCCATCATACTGATGAGAGCGGCCATTTTCCAAGGGTTGTCCGTGTGCTTGTTCACAAAAAGGCACCCCCGTCAACCGGCGATTTCCAACTTTCCATCCGGAGGAACTACCGTCCCTCAACACCTGAGCCGGTGACCCATCAGTCTTCCCCGTTTCATACTACCGAAGCCCCAAATCGTTGTCAACGCATACCCCGGGATGGAATTTGAACACTCTGTCACAATTTTCATCTCATTCAAAAGGAAGCGTCAAATCCTTTCGCAACCCGAAGAAATACAGCGTGATTCCTTTGATTCTTCCGGATTCCGAGCGTTGCCACGGAATGGAAATTCCTTGGTATTTTTTTGTTCAAATGGAAATCCTGCAGCGCGAGAGACTTCTCCTGCTGAACAAACTTCTTGTCTGTTCCTAGAACTTTCAGCATACCCCCCGCGTGATGTTCGGCTTCTCAACTAAACCCTTCTCTTTAGACGGGGTAAAACGAGGAGACTGCCGATAAAAGGTACCCATCATTCCTTTTACTCATAGTTTGGTAATAGAAGGAGATTTGTATTCCCTGGCGCACCATTCGCAAATAAAGCAGAAAGCCCTTCTACCCATCGCTCCCTTTCCGACGTCACAGAAGTCAAACTGTCCGCTCCAAAATATAGCGTGACTGTGAAGTACTGCGACACCGTTCAAAAGCCGCTGATTGGGCAGAGGGGCATCTAGCTATTCATATGCACCTGTTGAACCTTTTTAGCAACGTCATCATTTCCTTGCGTCGCAATCCCGCCCGGTTCGTATCAGGCATCGCCGGTACGGCAGACGCATAACAGTCAGCTGTATCTCCCGTTGGAAAAGCCGTCGGCGCTGATCTTTTCCGGGTGTTCGAACGGCCTACCGTGTACCAAAGAGCCGGTCGCCGGCATCGCCGAGGCCGGGAATGATATAGCTCTTCTCGTCCAGTTTTTCATCCACCGCGGCGACGAAGATATCCACATCGTCATGGTCCTTTTGCACCCGCTCGATGCCTTCTGGAGCGGCGATAAGGCACATCAGTTTGATATTGCGGGCGCCCATCTCCTTGATCATGCGAATCGCTTCGGAGGCGGAACCGCCTGTCGCCAACATCGGGTCGATCACAATGAGATCCCGTTCACCGATGTCCGACGGCATTTTGGCGTAGTATTGCACCGGTTCCAGCGTTTCCGGATCACGATACAGTCCGATGTGACCCACTTTGGCTGCGGGAATCAGCTCCAGAATCCCGTCCACCATACCGAGTCCCGCCCTAAGAATCGGTACCAGGCCGAGCTTCTTCCCGGAAAGCACTTTGCACTTGGCCTTGGCCACCGGCGTTTCCACCGTGATCTCCTCCAAAGGCATATCCCGGGTAATTTCATAAGCCATCAGTGCAGCTACTTCATTGACCAACTCCCGAAACTCTTTCGTACCGGTGTTTTTATCCCGTATGTAGGTCATCTTGTGCTGAATCAGCGGATGATCAAACACGTACACGTTTCCCATTTCCCGTCACTCCCTTCAAATTCCCTGTACATTGTACTGGTCATTAACTGGTTTGTCCATGCGGCCGATCAGGAAGTTGGAGGGAGTTTTGCAGTATGTATGACCTTCCTTCGACCCCATGCCCCTTTCCCTATTTTCCCATCAAGAAGCTCTAATATGCTAGATCACAAACCTCTTAACCCAGCAAAAAGCTCTTCCTACCCGTCACTCCGACATCAAGCTATGATTCTCGCCGAAGCCCAAGCCCAAAGGAAAAGGTATATGTACTCACGGGCAAAAGCACCCAAAGACACGTCACGCTTTAGTTGCTTCGCTTCCAAGTCGTGCTATGGCTCTCTACTTGCCTATCCAAGCTGGGTACGTCGTTCAAAAGGCCATTTCTTGTAAAGCGTGCTCTTTTCTTCTGAACGGATGGTATCAGCAGCCTCAGGCTGTTGGCCCCTGGGGTCAACAGCCTGAGACAAGTCTGCCTGTTTTCACATGTACGATTCTTTTACACATCCAAGTCCGCGTACAACGGGTAGGTGCGGGTAAGAGAAGCGACGCGCTCCCGCGCTTGTTGCTGGGCTTGTTCGTCTTCCGGATTTTTCAGCGTCAATGCCATGATGTCGGCGATTTCCTCCATCGCCTTTTGGTCCATATTACGCGAGGTGACCGCCGGGGTGCCGATCCGGATTCCACTGGTGACAAAGGGGCTTTCCGGATCGAAGGGGATGGCGTTTTTGTTCACGGTGATGCCGATCTCATCCAACAAGTGCTCCGCCTGCTTCCCGGTCAGGTTGAAGTTGCGCACGTCGATCAGGATCAAGTGGTTGTCCGTACCCCCGGAAATCAGTTGGAATCCGCGCGCGGTCAGGGATTCGGCCAGATGAGCGGCATTGTCCACCACTTGTTGGGAGTAGGCCTTGAAATCTTCGCTCAAAGCTTCTTTGAACGCCACAGCCTTGGCGGCGATGACATGCATCAGCGGACCGCCCTGGATGCCGGGGAAGATGGACTTGTCGATCTGTTTGGCGTACTTCTCTTTGCAGAGGATCATACCGCCCCGGGGGCCGCGCAAGGTCTTGTGAGTGGTGGTGGTAACAAAATCGGCGTGAGGAACCGGGTTCGGGTGATGCCCCGTAGCCACCAGACCGGCGATGTGGGCCATATCCACCATGAAGAGAGAGCCGGCTTCATCGGCGATCTCTTTTAAGCGGGCGAAGTCGATGGTCCGGGGGTAAGCGCTGGCTCCAGCTACCAACAGCTTCGGCTTGTGCTTCAGAGCCAATTCCCGTACAACGTCATAATCGATGCGGTGGTTTTTCTCATCCACCCCATAGGAAACAAAATTGTACAGCTTGCCGGAGAAGTTGACCGGGCTACCGTGGGTCAAGTGACCTCCATGGGCCAGATCCATGCCGAGAACCGTATCGCCCGGCTCCAACACGGCAAAATAGACCGCCATATTGGCTTGAGCGCCGGAATGGGGCTGTACGTTGGCGTGTTCTGCGCCGAAAAGCTGTTTGGCCCGATCCCGTGCCAGGTCTTCCACTTGGTCCACATATTCGCAGCCGCCATAATAGCGCTTGTGAGGATAGCCTTCTGCGTATTTGTTCGTCAGCACTGTACCCAGTGCTTCGATCACAGCGCGGCTGACGAAGTTTTCTGACGCAATGAGTTCGATTTTTCCTTGTTGCCGGCCTAATTCTTGACTAATCGCTGCTGCCACTTCGGGATCTGTTTGTCTTACATGTTGCACATCGATTTCCTCCTTTTCCGCTGCCTTCATTCCCCATTGTAACAAAAGCGGAAGGGAAACCCGACCGCTTTTTTCTGGATATATCGTTTTATTTTCATTGAAAAGCTGCTCCAAACGCCTGATATCCGAACGATTGCGTATATATTTTTATTTTCGTTCGTTTACAAACCGGCAGCCTCTCTTTCTTTTCGTTTCGATTAAAAAGCCAAGAGAAAATCGTTCTGTATCATTCTGTTTCCAGCACATAGACGGCACGGGCACCGCCAATCAGCTTGGGACGTGTTTTGGCCATGGTAACATGGGCTTGTCCGATCTGCCGGATCGACGGCCGCACCGGAACCGCGACCGGCTTGAGATGCATCCCGATGAATGTATCCCCGATATCGATACCCGCATCTGCCGCAATGGACTCCACCATCACCGCATCGTCCAGGTGGCGGAAAGCATAGGAAGCCATCGCTCCACCGGCTTTGGGTACCGGCACCACGGTGACTTCCGTCAATCCAAAGCGCTCTGCGGTGCTGCGCCGGACCACCAGGGCACGGTTCAAATGTTCACAACACTGGAACGCAAGGTGGAATCCGTACTTTCGCTGCTCGTCCATCACACCGGCAAACAAGGCTGCCGCTACTGAATCACTGCCTGCCGTACCGATCCGCTCTCCCGCCACTTCACTGGTACTGACCCCTACTACCAGCACATGGCTTTCCGAAAGGGGCATGGCCTGCATGAGCTCTCGAACCACTCGGGAGGTTTGTTCCCGGATGTTTGCGTTACCGTCGGTCATCGGTTGCCGTGCTCCTTTTCCACTGCATGGATTTTCTCCACACGCCGCGCGTGCCGGCCTCCGGCAAACTCCGTCGTCAGCCATGTGCGCACGATTTTTTCCGCCAGCCCGGGACCAATCACCCGTTCACCCAAGGCCAATACATTGGCATTGTTGTGCTCCCGGCTCATCTGGGCGGAAAATTCGTCGCTCACGACAGCGCAGCGGATTCCCGGCACTTTATTGGCAGTGATGGACATCCCGAGTCCTGTCCCGCAAATAAGGATTCCCCGGTCAAATTCCCCATCGGCAACACGTTTGGCTACCGGCAGAGCATAATCGGGATAATCAACCGAATCCGGACAATCGCAGCCCACATCTTCAAAAGGAATATGCATATCTTCCAGCACCGACTTGATCGCTTCTTTTAAATGGATCCCGCCGTGATCCGATCCCAGTACAACTTTCATGATGTTCCCCCTGTATCCGTACTCACTATCAGTATACTCCAATAGGTAAAAGAAAAAAGAAAGTACCGTGGGAATAAAGGTGGAAGGAAGATACCTCCCGTGTGATTCCCCCTATCCCCTTTCTTCCTGCTTCTTCCACATCTTCACCAACCGGCGCAACAGCTGATCCAGCTCTTGCGCACAGGCACGGTACTCCTCCACAGAACCCCCGAAGGGATCCCGTATATCCACTTCCGGTATCCGTTCCAACAGCTGTCGGCTCAATGCTTCGCGCTGCTCCTTCAGTTGCTCCAATTCTCGGCGCAGTTTCTTCTCCTGTTCCCTATCTGCCTGGTCGTTCATCATGGATCGGCGCATCTCGATCTCGGTCAACACTTCGTTCAGCTGTTGCAGAAGCGCCTCCGACTCCTGGTCGCGATGGACGTATTCTTTTAACGGTACCACTTTTTCCAGCGCTTCCGGATAAGCCTGGGCCAACAGTTGGCGATGGCCTGAAGTCATCGTAAAAATCACATCCGCCCACTGAATCAATTCCGGAGAGATGGGTTGGGATCGATGTGCGGAATGGTCAATCTCCCATTCCTTCATTACATCCACCGCTTGCTGAGCCGGACCTGAGCCCGGAGCCGCCGCCACACCCGCCGACCGAACATCCAGAGCCAGTCCCTCCTCTTCTGCCAGCTTGCGCAACAGTGCTTCCGCCATCGGGCTCCGACAGGTGTTTCCGGTACAAACAAACAGGATCTTTTTCAGTGTGTTCACCCCCTCCACTTTTAACCAGGGCTTCCTTTTATTTTTGTTCATCCGTGTCCAGAGTGCAACTCGTGTAACAGGTACATCATCAAGATACCCAACAATGCCCCGATCCAAGCAAATCGGCGGTCCATTTTCCATGCACGAGGTCCGACTTCCATCGCCACCACCCACATCATCGCCGTCATGGCAAATACCAATCCGACCGCCACCACATCCGGTGAAAATAGGAGGTACCTCATCCCCACCCAAGTTCCGAAAGGCAAAGCACTTCCGGACAAGAGACTGAGAGCGACCACAAACCAACGAGAGCGCCCGGCTGCCATCATCGGTGCCGCCATGCCGACGCCTTCGGGAATATTGTGTACGGCCATCGCTGCAGCCAATGTGATTCCCAGCTCTTCCGTCGCCCCAAACCCGATTCCGATCGCCGCCCCTTCCGGAGCGTTGTGGGCGATGACGGCTGCGGACAAGACCAAACCCAGCCGTCCCAGGTCCTGCTCCACTTCAACGCCCGTCCGGTTCTGCAACCGACTAAATCCCTGATGTAGGATGTACATCAACAGGAGCGCCAACGACATACCCAGAGCAACATGGAAAAAGGAGCCCCGGCTGGCTTGCACAGCGGTAGGGAGCAATTCCACATAAGCCACCATCATCATAACAGAAGATGATAGGCCGAGAGAAAGAGCGATCGTGCGGGCAGACAAAGTGCCCCAAAACACCACGACCATGGTACCCAAAAACGTGGAGAAACCGGACAATGCGCTATACCAGATCGCCTCAGTCATCGACGGACCCTCACAGTATGAACCGGAGTCCGAGGAACAGCAGAATAAGCCCTCCTACTGCTTCCCCGTAAACGCCGATCCAAGTTCCCATGTTTCGTCCCAGCCACATTCCGATTCCCCCCATCAGTCCACCCATCATGCCAAAAAGCAGTACAGCGAGAATCACATCGGCATCAAACAAACCCAAAGAAAGCCCCGCGGAAAGGGAGTCTAAGCTGACGCTCAGAGAAAAAAACAATACGCCCCACAGCGTGGTGACGTCCAACACCACTGGGTCCTCACCGCCCCGAATACTATGGACCAGCATGTTGATTCCTAGAAAACAGAGCAAACCACCCCCCACCATCACCGCGATATTCTCCACATGTACACTGAGAAACCGGCCTACTCCGATCCCCAGCAAAGGCATCAACATATGGAACAGTCCGATCGCACTGCTGACAATCACAATCTGACGCTTGAGCAGACCGCGCATGCCCATCCCGATCCCCAGGGAAAAGGCATCCATCCCCAGTGCAATGGCGATCATCCCGAGTGTGAACAGCTGGCCCCACTGGGGCAGAGAAAGCTCCATTCCCACTCCTCCCCGCATCTGCTCGTCGTTAGACAAGGTATGCGGGCCTGGCCCAAAAAAGAACCCGCCACGGGGAGGCTCGACTTGACGACAAACTTCTTCAAGACAGTAAACACTTTGCTGCCCGCCGCTCCCTCTTCGATGTCGTAGATGTTGTTCAGCCATATGAAAAGGCTTCTGCATTGCGCAGAAGCCTCAGATTAATGACAAACCTGTATGATCGCTTCGACTCTTTTGCCCATTGCTCCCTTTCCTCCGACGCAGAAGTTATACTGTCCGCTCCAAGAGATTCAACGAGACGCGGCACAATGCGGGGTGCGCCGCTTTTTGTCTCGTCTCCTTGGCCTCATGCCTGGACGACCCGGCCCTCCGCCGCTTTGGACAATCGGTTCATCACCGAGTGAAAAAGTCCTTCCGGCGGAAACCCTTCCGCCACGATCGTATCCGCCCCCAGTTGATCAAAACGGCGCAATCCCCTGTACAGTTCCCGGGCGATACTGGCAGGATCCTGCCTGCTGCCGCAGGGAAGCACCCAATCTGCCTGGTAGTAAGCCCGGTGTTCCTCCGTAGAGAAGATACCGACCTTTTTTCCCTGCCTTCGCGCCTCATCAGCCAAGGCCTGTACCCGGCGAATCTGGGCTGCTCCTTCCCCTACCACTACCCACATCTCTCCCTGGGGTGCATAATGGCGGTATTTCATGCCGGGAGAACGGGGAGCCGTCCCCTCTTGGACGATCGCGGGGTCCACCTGCACCTCCCCGACCGCTTCCTGCAATTCCTCCCAGGTGATTCCTCCCGGACGCAACAGCAGAGGAACTTCACCGGTCACATCCACGACGGTGGATTCCACGCCGACACCCGTCGGCCCGCCGTCCACCAATCCGTGAATCCGTCCTTGCAAATCGTGCCACACATGATCGGCATCCGTGGGACTGGGCTTGCCTGAGCGGTTGGCACTGGGCGCTGCCACAGGAGCTCCCGAGACTCGGAGCAATGCCAAGGAAACGGGATGGGACGGCATACGGACTCCGACCGTATCCAATCCCGCCGTTACCTTGGGAGCTAGCGTCCCACGATGAGGCAAGATCAAGGTGAGCGGCCCCGGCCAAAACCGGCGCATCAACACCTCCCCTGCGGGAGGAACCTCGGCAGCTAACGTATATAGCTGCTCCTTCTCCCCGATATGTATGATCAACGGATTGTCCGAGGGGCGTCCCTTGGCTGTATAAATAGCCGATACTGCTTCTTGAGAGGCCGCATCGGCTCCCAAGCCGTACACGGTTTCCGTAGGAAACGCCACCAGCTTCCCTTCCCGCAGCATCCGGGCAGCTTCATGTATATCCTTATTCCGCGACAGTGTATCCACCGATTGTTCGGGATCCACATGCCACCGGATCGTTTGATACGGTTGACCCAACTGATCCAACTTGCTTACCCCCGCTTCCCCATCGTTTCTCCAACATCATAGCATATTCTCGGATGATCCTTTAGTCTGTCGCATCGGGGGAACTTTGAATCGGAGGCTTGTTGACAAAACCTTTTGACCCGATATAAAGTTGCTTTTACCCGTCGCTCCCTCTCCGAAAGTCACAGATCTGATCCTGTCCGCACAGATTTATAGCGTGACTGTGGAAAGTAGCGACACGAAGCACGACTAAATGCCCTATGGGTGCGATGACCGAGGTTCATGCTCATTTCCCGAGCCGGACATGGATTCCTCCCGTAACCGGAGCACCATGGGACTCCCGGACCCGGCAAGGCGAACGGCATGGTCCGAGTTCCGAATCGCCTCCGGCAGCTCATCCGGACTGATGCCCTGGAAACCAAACGCCTCAAAGACCCGCGGATCAATCCCGGCAAACAGATAGACAGCCGTTAACTCCATCTGTCGAACAAATTGGAACACCACATGTAAAAGTTCCATGCTGGTTTTTCCGTTCCAACACGTTTGATCCAATACAAAGGAGCGGAGCAAGCCCACATCGCCATGCACTTCCAACCCGACGGTTCCCACTGTCCGAACCGGACTCTTTCCGGGGTCTTCCACCACCAGAAAGTGTTCCGGATGCTTGTCCACTCCTTGCTCATTCATCCCCGCTTCTTTCAACAAATGCATGATGGCCGGCACATCCGACGTACAGGCTTTTCGTATGGCAAACATAGGCATACCTCCCCAAGGTTTGTCCTCCTTGAAAAGATATGCGAAACCATCCGGTTATAGTACCGTGGATATAAAAAAAGCCCTCTGTTTCAGAAGGCTGTTACATGATATCTATCCATCCACGGATGTTGGCAAGGGGTAACAAGCCGGATTCAGTCATCTCCTACTTCAAAATCAATGCCATCCCCATCGATTTCGATTTCCACTCCGCCGATCTCAATCTCCAGTTCTCCATCTTCAATCTCGACTTCCCATTCTTTTTTACACTCTGCCATGGGGTGTCCAACTCCTTGCGAGAGGGATGATTCCATTTTAGACAGTGAAAAGAGGTTCGTACAGCCTATAGAAGCAAATTACAGCAAGGAGACTACCCTTTCCACCCAAAGGATCGATGCCCGATCAGGTGTTCATCGACAGATCCGGCTACGACAAAAGAACGCCCGGGCGGTGTCCAGATTGATGACAAACCTCTTGGTTTCAGCAAAAAGCTCTTCTGCCCGTCGCTTCCTCTCCGACGTCACAGATGTGATACTTTCCGCTCCGAAACATAGCGTGACTTTGGAGCGGAACAACAAAAGGCACGACTTGCGCTCCGTGAGTGCGATGACCAAGGCACGAGCAAAAGGAAAAGCCTGTATGGCACCCACGGGCACAAGCACCCACAGGGCACAAGTCACGCCTTGTCGCTTTCGTTCCAGATCGTGCTATGCTCGCTTTTTTTGCCTTGGTCCCACTTATCAACGCTAGGTACGTCGTTCAAATCGCTCCTTGTGAGATGTGCTCTCTTTTTCCGAAGATAGGCTTTGTCATTAACCTCAAACACCTGAGCGGTGTCTTTTTGTTCATCCGAATAATTCGGAGAAAAAGTCCTCCAATGAATCCAGGAAGAAAAACCGGACTTTCATTTGGTTCTGTTGTTGCGGTTGTGTCGGTTTCAAAGACGTTTCTGGCTTCTCTCCCGCCGGTGCGGCCATCGCTTGATTCAAAGCAGCCGTCTGGGTCGGGGCGGATTGCTCCCTACCTTTTGCCGATACTGCATCGCTGTTGCTCATATCGACAAAGCAGAGGGGAGGGAAAAGCACGCACCACCAGTTGTCCCCCTTTCCTTCTCCGATGGTGATCAAAAGAGCTTCGTACTCGCCCGCGGGATATACACGGTTTCCGTACAATTTGGTCGGAAAGGGCACTTTGCCGAATTTCACTTGTACACGATAGTCATATCCATGGCTTCGGATCGTTTTTTTAGCGATTTTCTCAAACTCCGGCAAATGAGAGCGGACGTGCCGACGAGCCTCGTGGATGTTGGCAGGACGATGCGCCCAACTGCCCATTTCATCGAGAACGGCATCCCGTACTTTCCGTTTCAGCCACTGGTCTTTCACATGGTCACTGTTGGCCAAGATCCGCAGACGAATTGCCTGATCCGGGATTTTTTCGTCGGCGGCAGCCGGAGAGGACGCCGCAGTAACCATCGTATCTCCCCCGAAGGAAGAAGTGCCGTTCACCATTGTCATAAAACCGGACAGTCCTATTGCAGCAGCAATAAAAAAAATATAAGTGCGCAAACCCATGATTATTGCCCTCCTTGTCCTTCTATATCAACCAGTATGGACAGGCTGCAGTAGGATTAATCATGGTTGACGCACTTTCTGCTGGAAAAATTCCTCTGACAAACATTAGACCCATTTCTTCACCATACACCCGACGACCCGCTCGATTCCCGCCAGATCCCGGCGTATGAAGGTTTCCACTTTTGCCGGCAAACTTCGCATCATGTTTTCCACATCCCGGCTCTGGCCTTCTCCCACTTCAAAAGCGACCAAACCGGGTGTTCGCAGCACTTGCGGCAACTGAGTCAGCAGGATGCGGTACGGGTGCAGGCCGTCTTCACCGCCGTCCAAGGCGAGACGAGGCTCATACTCCCTTACCTGCTTATCCAGCGTGGAAATCACCCCGCTCGGAATATATGGCGGGTTGGAGATCAAACCATCCACCTGTATCCCTTGTTGCATCAGGGGGGCCAACCACTCCCCCTGATGCCAGGTCAAACGGACGGCACCCAGACGCTCGGCATTCTTTCGGGCGGTTTTCAGCGCATCGGGAGAACGGTCGACTGCGTGAACATGCCAGTGCGGGCGTTCCAGAGCCACCGTCACCGCGATGGCACCGCTACCAGTCCCTGCATCCACCGCATCCAGCCCTTCTTTTTTCAAAGAATCTCCCAGTTCCAAAAAAGTTTCCACCAGGATCTCCGTCTCCGGGCGGGGAATCAATACCCCCTGGTTCACATGAAAAGGACGGCCGTAAAACTCCTGTTCACCGAGGATATATTGCAGCGGGACGTCCTTCTTGCGCAGTTCCAACCACTCGTTCAACTGCTGCAGCGCCGGAGCGGGGATCGGTTCATCCATCCGCGTAAACAGGCGGGTACGATCCCATCCCAAAACGGAACGTAGCAACAGCTCCGCTTCAAAGGCCGCGTCTTCCCCTCGAAACCTTTGCAAAAAAGAAGAAGCCCACCGATAGGCTTCCCCGATTGTCACCTGTGGATTCAACCCTTGTCGCCTCCCCGCACTCACTCGGCTTTCTTGAGAAGTTCCGCCTGCTCCTCCAGAGTGAGAGCATGGATGATTTCATCCAATTCTCCGTCGAGAACCATGTCCAGTTTGTGCAGTGTCAACCCGATCCGGTGGTCTGTCACCCGGCTTTGGGGAAAGTTGTACGTCCGGATGCGTTCGCTGCGATCGCCCGTTCCGACCTGGGTTTTGCGAGCATCAGCCATTTTGGCTTGCTCCTCCCGCTGCTTCTGATCCAAAAGACGTGCGCGGAGTACCCGCATCGCCTTCTCCTTGTTCTTGATCTGGGATTTTTCATCCTGACAGGATACCACGATCCCGGTAGGCAAATGCGTAATCCGCACGGCCGATTTGGTGGTATTGACACTTTGTCCGCCGGGTCCGCTGGAACAGAAGGTATCGATCCGCAAATCCTTGTCCTGGACTTCGATTTCCACCTCTTCTGCTTCCGGCAAGACCGCCACCGTCGCCGTAGATGTGTGAATCCGGCCTCCCGACTCCGTCGTAGGAACCCGCTGCACCCGATGGGCGCCGCTTTCATACTTCAATTTGCTGTAAGCACCCTGTCCCTGGACGGAAAAAACCACTTCTTTGAATCCGCCCAACCCGGTGGTATTCGCTTCCAAAATCTCCGCTTTCCACCCTTGCCGTTCCGCATACCGGGTATACATGCGATACAGATCCGCGGCAAACAGTGCCGCTTCTTCGCCGCCGGCGGCTCCGCGAATTTCGACGATGACGTTTTTCTCATCGTTGGGATCCTTGGGCAACAGCAAAATACGGATTCTCTCTTCCAGCTCCTCTTTTCGCCGAGAGAGTTCATCCACTTCCGCCTTTACCATGGACAGCATCTCTGCATCGGTCTCTTCTTCCAGCATCGCCTTCGCGTCTTTCAGCTGTTCCGTCACTTCTTTGTATTCGATATAGGCCTGGTATTTGGGTTCCAGATCCGATTGTTCTTTGGAGTATTTCCGCAATTTATTTGAATCGCCGATTACATCGGGGTCACTGAGCAACCGATTCAATTCTTCGTAACGCTCACGAATCGATTCCAACCGCTCCAACACATCATATCACTCCCATCCCGCATTATCATGGCGATCCCCTCTATCGAGCCTGCATAACGTATCTATTATAGGCTATGGCTGACCCTTCGTCAAAAACCTCCCTCATTTAATACTGGAAATGTTGACCTTTTCCTCTCCGGGACTGCTGTAAAATGTGGTATCATTAGCCATAGCATTCATTTTTTCTTGGCATCTTACCATGACTTTTCCAATATTGGGGGTTGATCATCATCGAAGCGCTGTTGACCGTATTGCAGTTTGTCCCCCTGCTTTTTCTTCTGTGGCTCGGCAATCTCGCGGAAGGCCGACGAACAGCAAAATTAGCCACAGGGGGCCGCGGGTTCATTATTACCACTTATACCCTTCTTCTCTTTGTGTTGGGAGGATTCATGCTGTTCGGCGTGCTGCTTACCCTGTTGGGTAACCTTTTGCAACATATCCCTCTGCCGCCGGAAACCCAGGCACCTCTGCCACCGGGTGGCCAGCTGGATCACGGCCTGCTGACCCGGTTGGGCCTGAGCTGGGCTATACCTGCACTACTAGGGATGCTTTTGTTGATCCCCTATTTTCGGCGGACGCTTTCCCGCCTGCTTCCGATCGATCCGGAGAACCGGGTCCATACTGTCGCCCTGGCCTCTTCCACGCTGATCGGAGTCTATTTCTTTTCCATGGTGGCGATCGGGCTGGACAAAATGGTGGATCTCACCTCCGGCATGAAGGAATCCAACCCGTTGCCGTCGATGTGGGCCCAGCAAATAACGTTCTTCCTATTGGCTGTGATTGGTGTCGGCTGGCTGTCACGTCGCGATTTTTTAAGCGCGTTGCACCGGCTGGGAATCGTCCGCCCCAATATCCGCCAGATCTTGGTCGGCATCGGTACCGGACTTATACTGGTCGTGGTTGCCCTGGTGTTGGAAAATGCCGCCCGAATGCTCGGTTTTCCCACCGATCCCCATGTGGAAAAGCTGACCCGTCAGCTGATTGGTCCCATGTACGGTTCTGTCTGGGGTATTTTGACTCTGGGCCTAGCAGCGGCATTGGGGGAAGAATCCATTTTCCGGGGAGCCTTGTTACCGCGTTTCGGGCTGTTCTTTACTACATTATTGTTCGCTCTGGTCCACAGCAATTACGGACTCAGCTTGTCGACGCTGATTGTGTTTGTGGTGGGCTTGATTCTGGGTGTCATCCGAAAACGGCATAACACCTCCACCTCAATGGTTGTTCATGCCACGTATAACATTACGCTGGGCATCTTGGCCGGCTTGTCGATAAACTTCTAGGCACACAAAAAAGTTGGAATCCAGATTCATCCGAGGCTGCTGACAACATCTGTATTCCGGAGATGAGAGCGCATCTCACAAGGTGGACACAGGAACGACTCCCCCTTTGAAGTGGGACCGAGGCAATAAGCGAGCATAGCACGATCAAGGCGTCACGTATGCCCAGTGAGTACTTGCATGGGCGCAAACAGGCTTTTCTTTTGCTCGCGCCTCGGTCCACACTCACAAGTCGTCTTTTTATCGCTCCACTCCAAAATCACGCTATGTTGGAGCGGATAGAATCGCATCTGTAACGTCGGGGAGAGAGCAACAGGTGAAAGAGCTTTTTCGTGTTCTATTTTAGCTTAAATCCAAGACTCAAGCTCCTTTATTGAAAAAACGCATCGGATTCCACTTGCTCATGCCCACGCGAACCCGAATTTCATACCGCGGCATCAAGAAGGTGGCTTCTCGAAGCACGTGTTCTTGGAGCTCTTCATACTTATCTTTAGGAAAACCGGCATCCGGGATCACCCGTATCGCGGCATGTCCGCCGGTGATACTGACTTTGGCATCTCGCACTCCCTTAATTTGCTTCACCTTCTCGCGAATGCGGCGCTCATCTCCGCCGGTGGAGGGGCGGGACCACTCACCCACCCGGAGGTTGGGGTTGCGGTTGGTGATGCCGTGTCGTCCGTCATCGGTCATATAGCGGTAATTATCCGTTTGAAATCGGAATTTGCCCTTTTGTTGAGCTTGTGGATGGGTTGACTCGGGTCCTTCATCCGTTCCCAAAGGAGACGTGCAAGCGGTCAAACCCAAACCGAAGATGGTAAAAAGCAGGAACCAGATCAACAATCGTCTCATAAAAAAACACCTCCCTGACACTAGTGTGCGTCAAGAAGGCAAAAAGTTTTTTGTCAATGATTCCCGTTTAGAAACTTCGTGACAATGGCGGCACCGGGCTTCATAATGTTCCGATGCGCCCACCTGAATGATCGGATCGTCTTCGCTGGCCGGACGGCCGTCGATCAAGCGCTGTGTCCGGCTGGCAGTCTTGCCGCACTGGATACAGATCGCTTGCAGTTTGGTCACATATTCGGCTACCGCCATTAAGATCGGGGTCGGACCGAAAGGACGTCCCCGGAAATCTTGATCCAATCCTGCGCAAATCACGCGCAGACCTCTGTCTGCCAACTGCTGCGCCACCTCAATAATATCCTCATCCAAAAATTGCACCTCGTCAATAGCCACCACATGGACCTCAGGTGCCACCTCATCAAGAATCTCCCGGGCACGGGTGATCGTCTGGCATTCCGTGTACACCCCATTGTGGGAGGTGACTGCCTCGGCCCGGTAGCGGTCATCAATCTTCGGCTTGAACACCGCCACGTTTTGTTTGGCAATCCGGGCCCGGCGGATCCGCCGGATCAGCTCTTCACTTTTCCCCGAAAACATGCCGCCGCAAATCACCTCAATCCACCCGTCCCCGTGTGTATCAAAATGACTCCCTTTTTTCATGATTCCTCTCTTCCCTTACCTATGTATTAAAACTTACGCCGATTATTGTAACACTAAGAGCCTGTGGGAGGAATAGGTTTCATTAGCCCACCAACAGTGTCAAAAACACTCCGGAATTCTCATACACTTTGTCCGACGCAAAGAAATGGGTTTATTTGATAAGTTGAAAAAAATAGCTTATCACGGCAAGGGGGAACCATGATGAAAATCGGAGTACCGAAAGAGATAAAAAACTGGGAATTTCGCGTTGCGATTACGCCGGCAGGAGTACAATCCCTGGTAACCGCCGGACATGAGGTGATCATTGAAAAAGATGCCGGTATCGGGAGCGGTTTTTCCGATGCAGAGTATATCAGCGCCGGCGCCCGGGTGGGAACCGTAGAAGATGTTTGGGCAGCAGACATGGTATTAAAAGTAAAAGAGCCTGTGAAAGAAGAGTACCGGTATTTCCGGAAGGATCTGCTCCTGTTTACTTACCTGCACCTGGCAGCGGACCGTCCGTTGACCGATGCCCTGGTGCAATCCGGCATGACAGCGGTAGCATATGAAACGGTTCAGCTGGAAAACGGCGCATTGCCGCTTCTTGCGCCGATGAGCGAAGTAGCAGGACGCATGTCTGTGCAGGTAGGGGTTCATTGCTTAGAAAAACCCCAGGGCGGCAGCGGCGTGCTTCTCGGCGGCGTACCGGGGGTTCCGCCAGCCCGTGTCGCCATCATCGGCGGCGGCATGGTCGGAACGCAAGCTGCAAAGATGGCACTGGGTCTGGGTGCTGATGTAACCATGATCGATGTAAATATCCAACGCCTGCGTCAATTGGATGACCAGTTTGGCGGTCGCGTCAAAACGCTGATGTCCAATGCTTTCAATATCAGCCAGGCTGTACGCGATGCAAACTTGGTCATCGGTGCAGTCCTCATCCCGGGGAACCGTGCTCCCAAGCTTGTCACCCGGGATATGGTTGCGCAAATGAAACCGGGCTCCGTCGTGGTGGATGTAGCAGTCGACCAAGGAGGATGCGTGGAAACTGCCGACCGGGCCACGACTCATGACGATCCCACTTATACCGTAAATGGTGTGGTGCATTACTCCGTGGCCAATATGCCGGGAGCCGTCCCCCGCACTTCCACTTTGGCCCTAACCAACGTTACCATGCCGTATGTATTAAAACTGGCTTCCGGAGGATTGACTCCGGAAACGGACTCGGCTCTGCTTCGAGGGGTCAATACGGCCAATGGAAACGTGACCTGCAGGGGCGTGGCCGATGCGTTCGGGTTGGAATACGTCCCTGTTGAAAAAGCCATGTTCGGCCATGTGATCGCATAACCCATCGATAAAAACCCGACCCGGATATTACCGATCCGGTGTCGGGTTTGCTTTATCTTGAGGCGAAAAAGAGGCAGCGCGGATCTCGAGGAACCGATGGGCGGCCAATGCCATGTCCAAAGCGACACGCCGGGGAGAAGACTCCCACCCTTCGCCGAGCAGGGACGTGATTTGTTCCAGACGGTAATAAAGGGTTTGACGGTGGATAAACAAATCTTTCGCTGCTTTTTGCTTGGACTGTCCTGCTTCCAGGAACGCTTCCAGTGTTCGGACCAATTCCGTTCCATGTTTCCGATCATATGCCAGCAAGGAGCCCAATTGAGATTGGACATATCCGGCCAAAGCGGCGGGCGGGACTTGCAAAAAAAGCTGCCAGGACTGAAGATCGTCATAGCAGATCACCCCGTGACCGGGATGACAAGCATTATGCGGGATGGAAAGAGCTAAGGAAGCTTGGCGCCAGGCTTCGGGGGCTTGGTTCAAATTTCCAAATTCATAGCTGACGCCAGCTTGCCACCGAAAACGAACTGCTGGCGGTGTTTCCCCCAACCGTTCAAATAACCTGCCCAATCCTTTTCGGATACGTTCCATAAAAGGGGAAGAAGACAAAGGACACTGATCCATCAACAGTATCACTTGCTTTTTCTCCCGGTTGGCGGGCCAAGAGCGTATTCCCAACGGTTCAAACACCTGCGGAACCGTACGGGCCCACTGCAAAACAGCAATATTCTCATCCTGTTCCAAAACATCGCCGTCAGCACCCGCATCGTCCTCGGCAATGGTGCATACTACGGCGCATACCGCCATCCGGTTGCCCGAAGATACACCTGCGGTAATTACGGCAGGAACATCTGCGGTGCCTCGGTTCAACAAATCATCCACCCATTGCCGACCGTCTCGCAACCTTCTTTCTTCCAAAGAAATCCGACGCAGCAATTCCTGGGCCATCGCCGTTGCAGCACGATCCAACACTAAACGTACCATTTCCGGCGGTTCTCCCTCATACTCCACATACAGATCGCCCACTTTCACATCCAAAGCCACAATGGGCTGCCGAATCAGGGAAGATCGATCCGGCAGGGAGCTTTTTTCCGGGTAAGCGATATCCTCCCCTAGATGATCTTTCAACCAAACGCGGCACCCGGTCTCTTTGTGAAGCAACTGCAAAATCTGGGTAACCCCTTTCGGGCGGAGAGTCAACTGTAAAAACTTGTTGGATATCCGTTCCAGAACCAACAGTTGATGATGATGGCGGTTGATTAAGAGAGCATGGATATCCTGGGTAATCCCAATAAAGGAGACGGCTTTTTCAAAAACGATGATGGGAAAATGATGTTCATCCGCAAACTGCTTGATTTTTTCCGGCAGCTCGACATATTGATGGATCAATTCGATACACAAAGCGGAGACCTGGCTTTCCACCAGCTCCCGGACAAATTGCAGTTTCAGCTCTTTTTCATTTCCCAATCCCACACCGGTCATCAAGATCAATTCATGGCCATGAACATAAGAGGACCCGTCCATAATTTCGAGTACATGCACCCAGCGAACCGGTCGATCCAACCCTTGGGCACCTGCCACTACTTTGGCGTGTTGAAAATGAGGACGTTTTAATATCTGTGCGACAGTCATGGGTTGTTGCAATGTTGTCTCTCCTCCCGTCCACACCCTTCTATTTTAAGATTGTAACAGGTTTATCGAAGGGTCACGGGGGATTCGAACGGTAAGTTTTATCCAGACATTCATCTTCCTCACAAAGGCTGCCATCCTTCCCATCGATGGAAAGGTTATTTATCTTTTTGATTAGAGCTGTGCATCCATGGAAGCGGGAAAAACGCCCACCCTGACGATCAAGTAACCAGCCGATGCAGGTACTCCAAAAAAGCGAAACAGGCAAGCGAAAGTCCGCTTGCCTGTCACGTCTTTGAATCTCTATGTGAACATTAGAGGTTGTATTTCTTTTTGAATCGATCCACACGACCACCGGCGCTGACCAATTTTTGTTTGCCGGTGAAAAAGGGATGGCATGCGGAGCAAATATCCACACGCAGGTTTTCTTTGGTCGAACCCGTTTCAAAGGTATTGCCGCACGCACAGGTGACGGTGGTCAATTTGTATTGGGGATGAATCGCCGCTTTCATCGATACTTCACCTCTTTTCCATCCGGGTACATGAGCACGTTCCATGCAAACACTTTGATATTATAGCATGTTCTGTTCTCTGCCGCAAGAGGAATCGAGGTCCTGACATTCCATTTACAAGAAAATGAGAAAAGTCCGGTTCCTGCCTCAGGGGAGCATGGTGAGAGGATTCAGCGGCTGGTCGTTTCGCCTTACTTCAAAGTGCAGATGAACCCCGGTCGAGTTTCCCGTAGTTCCCATAAAGCCCAGCGCTGAACCAGTACCCAGGGATTGTCCTTTCGATACGATGACCCGGCTCAAATGCGCATAGTAGGTGGTCCAGCCGTTGCCATGGTCCACGATTACCAAGTTGCCGTAAGCTCCTGCATATCCTGCCCGTACCACGACACCGTCCAATGCGGCCCGGATCACGTTGCGTTCTCTCAGTGTGTTGGAAATATCGATGCCGGTATGCATTTTTCCATGACGCCATCCAAAACCACTGGTGATCCTTCCTGTCACCGGCCAATGGAAAGCATACACGCGGTCAGCGGCTCCTTCCGCTGCCGAAGCCAACTTCACTCCGGATTTGGCGGGAGCCGGTTGGATGCGGGGCTTCTCGGTCAGGGGATGGGGAATCGTAATCAGCTGACCGACATAGGTCGCATCGGAAAAGTCCACATCCGGATTTAGCTTTTTCAACGCTTCCACCGTCGTTTGGAACGCCTCGGCGATATCGGACAAGGTTTGTCCCTCTTTGACACGGATTCGTTTCAGCTTCACCGGGACTTTCAACTTCTGCCCCGGCTGGATCAGAGAAGGATTTTTCAGTTTATTGACGGAGATTAGTTTCTCTACTTTCACTCCGTAAGTGGCGGCGATGCTGAACAAGCTGTCTCCCGGCTTCACTTGGTACTCCAGCGGTTTGGCATCGGTCTTGACCGCCAGATTACCTTCAGCTACCGCATGAATGGGGTTGAGATATTGATACAATGCCTCTTGCGCCACTTGTTCTTTTGGCCAGTCCGGGGCCTTGGGTTCCGTCAACGGCTCTGCAGCCACCGCATCATAGGAACCCGTTGTCATCCAAGTTGCAGACAATGACAAAGAAGAAGCGACCAATGCGGTTTTACCCGGCATCACACCACCTCACATAAAGAATCGCAAAGCGTAACCGGCTCACAACCCAGCCAACGCCTCTGCTCCATGGTTATGCGAGGGGACAAGAGCTTATGCCGAAAATCAGGAAGCATTGGTCGAACGGCGGTTCTGTGGCGTTTCCAATGAATCCAAAAACTCGGCATTGGTTTTGGTATCTGCCAATTTGCGCAGAAAAGCTTCTGTGTGTTCGACTCCGTCATTGAGGGATTTGCGAACCATCCACAGCTTTTCCAACTCCGACTTGGACAAGAGGAGTTCCTCCCGCCGGGTGCCGGAGCGGCGGATGTCGATCGCCGGAAAGATCCGGCGTTCAGACAAGCGGCGATCCAAGTGAAGCTCCAGGTTGCCGGTTCCCTTGAATTCTTCATAGATCACATCATCCATCCGCGAACCCGTATCCACCAAAGCAGTGGCCAGAATGGTAAGACTGCCGCCTTCTTCAATGTTGCGGGCAGAACCGAAAAAGCGCTTGGGGCGGTAAAAAGCCGCCGGGTCTATCCCGCCCGACAACGTGCGTCCGCTCGGAGGAATGACCAGGTTATACGCCCGTGCCAGACGGGTAATGCTGTCCAAAAGAATGACGACATCCTTTTTGTGTTCCACCAGGCGCTGTGCCCGCTCTAATACCAACTCGGCCACTTTGATATGGTTTTCCGGCATCTCATCAAAAGTGGAGCTGACCACTTCCCCGTTAACGGAGCGCTGCATGTCCGTCACTTCTTCCGGCCGCTCATCGATCAGCAGCACAAACAGCTCAATATCCGGGTGATTGGTGGTGATGCTGTTGGCAATTTCCTTCAAGAGCATGGTCTTTCCCGCTTTGGGCTGGGCCACGATCAGTCCCCGTTGTCCTAAACCGACCGGTGCCACCAGATCCATAATACGGGTGGAAAGCTTCTCGGGAGCGGTTTCCAAGGTAAGACGCTTCTGGGGGTGCAGGGGGGTCAGCGCGGGGAAATGCAATCGTTCAGCCGCCAGGTTGGGGTCTTCACCGTTGACTGCTTCCACATGAAGGAGGCCGAAGTAACGCTCATTCTCTTTGGGCGGGCGAACTTTTCCGGAAACCAGATCGCCGGATCGAAGGTCGAAGCGGCGAATCTGGGAAGCGGAGATATAGATATCTTCAGAGGAAGGGAGATAATTGATGGGCCGGAGAAAGCCGTATCCTTCCGGTAAAATATCCAGTACTCCCTCCATGAACATTAGGCCGTCCTTCTCCGCTTTGGCCTTCAAGATCGCAAAAATGAGTTCCTTTTTCTTCATCTGACTGTAATACGAAATATTGTATTCTTTCGCCAATTTGTATAAATCGGTTAACCGAAGATGTTCTAAACCGCTTAATGACATCTCCATACGTCTATCTCACCACTCTTTTTCTATGTCAACTGTCCCATCCATCCTATCCCAAACCCCGCCCCGTTATTCCAGGACGAGGTTGGGCTTCTTTTCCAAGCGGTGTTTTCCGTCAATAAAGCGGACGGTGCCTGTTTTGGCGCGCATGACCAATGAATGAGTGGTGGCTTCCGTGCCTTTATAGCGGACACCCTTCAACAGCTCTCCATCCGTCACACCGGTAGCGGCAAAGATGGCATCGTCTCCTTTGACCAGATCATCCATGCGCAGCACTTTTTTCGGATCGGATATCCCCATCTTGCGACAGCGTTCAAACTGCACCTCATCCTCCGGCATCAACCGGCCCTGGATCTCCCCGCCCAGACACTTGAGCGCCACAGCGGCCAGTACACCCTCCGGCGCTCCCCCCGAGCCCATCAGGATATCGACGCCGGTATCCGGAAAGCCGGTATTGATCGCGGCGGCTACATCGCCGTCGGGAATCAGTTTGATGCGGGCACCGATGCTCCGCACCTCTTCGATCAGTCTGGCATGGCGCGAACGGTCCAAAACAGTGACCACCACGTCATTGATATCTTTGCCCAAGGCTTTGGCAACCGCATGAATATTGTCTTTTACCGGAGCATCGATGTCCACATGACCGACCGCACCGGGGCCCACCGCCAGCTTATCCATATACATGTCTGGAGCGTGGAGCAGATTGCCCCGTTCGGCAACAGCCACCACGGACAGGGCGTTCCACAACCCTTTGGCCACGATATTGGTCCCTTCCAACGGATCAACGGCCACATCCACTTCCGGGAGATAGCCCAATCCCAGACGCTCCCCGATATACAACATGGGAGCTTCATCCATCTCTCCTTCACCGATGACAACGGTACCCCGCATGGGAATGGTGTCAAATACTTTCCGCATCGCGGTAGTAGCGGCATCATCCGCTTCATCCTTTTTACCGAAACCCATCCAGCGTCCGGAAGCTACTGCCGCAGCTTCCGTCACGCGAACCAGTTCCATCGTCAAACTTCTTTCCATGAAAGCTCCTCCATCCCCTCATCATTCTGCTATATCCTTTTCGTTACTGTCTAGATTATGATGATTCGACAGGAATGAACCCCCTAATAGAGTAACATATTTATAGGATATGTTACACTGTTTTGAGGAGACGGAGGAGTTACACCCGTTGATAAGAGTGTTCCCGCCATACTTCTGCACCCAACTGCTTCAGCTTTTCTTCCAAGTGTTCATAGCCGCGGTCGATATGTTCCACACCGGCCATTTCGGTCACGCCGCGTGCCATCAGGCCTGCCACCACCATTGACGCAGCTGCCCGCAAGTCCGTCGCTTTGACTTCCGCACCGTACAAGGGGGTGGCCCCTCGAATCACTGCCGTGCGCCCATCCACCCGGATGTCTGCCCCCATTCGGCACAGCTCGCCCACATGGCGAAAACGGGAGGAGTAAATATTGTCGGTAACCATGCTCGTTCCCTCTGCTCCAGTGAGTAAGGCGGTAAAAGGTTGTTGCAGATCGGTCGGGAAACCGGGATAAGGGAGCGTTTTAACGTCCACCCCTCGATAATAATCGGTCCCCTGCACCAAAACTGACTCACCGGATTCCCGAATGATCGCACCCATTTCCCGCAACTTGGCGCTAACCGGTTCCAAGTGCTTGGGGATCACTTGGTTCAGCGTGATACTGCCGCGGGTTCCCGCGGCAGCAATCATATAGGTACCCGCTTCAATCCGGTCCGGGATGATGGAATGCCGACATCCGGAGAGGCGCGGCATTCCCTGAATCCGGATCACATCCGTTCCGGCACCTGTGATCCGGGCACCCATCGAGCTTAACAGCGTGGCAACATCGATGATCTCCGGTTCCTTCGCGGCATTTTCAATCACGGTTTGCCCCTCGGCACGAACAGCGGCCAACATGATATTGATGGTAGCTCCGACGCTGACGACATCCAGATAGATCCGCGCCCCGCGGAGCCGGGCGGCGCGAAGACAGATCGCTCCTTCCTCCTGGGCTACATGCGCCCCCAATGCCTCGAAGCCTTTGATATGCTGATCGATCGGGCGGGGACCCAGGTCACAGCCTCCCGGCAAGCCGATGACCGCTTCACCGAAGCGTCCAAGCAAAGCCCCCATCAAATAATAGGAGGCACGCAATTTTTTCACCTTACCGTTCGGCATCATCACATTTTCCAGCTGAGAAGCATCGACCGTCATTTCATCTCCTGCATGCTCCACCTTCGCCCCCAGATCCTCCAGGATCTCTTTATAAATCCGGACATCCTGGATGGCAGGCAAGTTCTCGATGACCGTCAGACCGTCGTCGGCTAACAGCGTAGCAGGAATCAACGCCACAGCACTGTTTTTTGCCCCACTGATCTCCACTTGCCCCATTAGCGGGCGACCGCCCTTTACCATCAACTTTTCCATGTATCCTCTCTCCCTTTCCGCCTCGCCCGGATGTCATAAAACGGGCATGTCACCTGTCTTTGGAGAAGCATCACCCAACTCTTCCAAATTCAAACTTCGCTGGCGGTTTGGAGATTCCTTCCGTTTTCCCGAGGAAACGCTGTCATGACAGGAGCAAAAATGCCGGACGAAACCGCTAAAAATAGACAGGAGAAGCCCTTTTGCTCACTGGTACAAAAGGGCATCCCTCATCATGGAGTGAAAATGGTTACCGCCCTTGGGCTTCTTCCCAATCCCGTTTAAACCGTTCAATCCCTTGGTCGGTCAAAGGATGTTTCACCAATTGCTCCAACACTTTAAACGGCATGGTGGCAATATGGGCTCCTGCGGATGCAGCCTGCGTCACATGCAAGGGATGACGTACGCTAGCTGCGATGATTTGGGTATCAATATCGTGCAATGAGAAGATATGGGCAATATCCTCGATTAACTGGATCCCGTCGTGATTAATATCATCTAGCCTTCCCAGGAAGGGGCTCACATAAGCGGCACCCGCCCGGGCAGCCACGAGCGCCTGGTTGGCAGAGAAAACCAGGGTCACATTGGTGGGGACACCCTGTTGGGAAAAGCGATGGACCGCCTTTAATCCTTCCAGGGTCATCGGTACCTTGATGGTGATCTGTTCCGAGATGGCCAGCAGAGGTTCCGCTTCTTTCAACATCCCCTCAGCGTCATCGCTCATCACTTCAGCACTGACCGGGCCGTCTACAATGTCGACGATCTCCTTCAACACCTCTGTAAAAGAGCGTCCCGATTTGGCCACCAGGCTGGGATTGGTGGTAACACCGGACACAACGCCCAATTCATTGGCCTTGCGTATTTCGTTTACATCCGCTGTATCGATAAAAATCTTCACAACGGTCCACCTCCAGTGTCTGGTCTTCGCATGCGAAGCATCCGTCAACCCTTGTGTCTAATCCTTAGGCCTTATTGGAGCTGCCGAAGAGACGCATTTTTCCTTTGACTACTTCTTTGATAGCTTCCCGGCCCGGTCCCAAATATTTGCGGGGGTCAATCATTTCCGGATTGCCGTTCAGTTTTTCCCGGATCGTATTGGTCATAGCCACTTGGTTTTCCGTGTTCACATTAATTTTACCCACACCGAGGGAGATCGATTTTTGAATGGCTTCATCCGGCACGCCGGAACCACCGTGGAGCACAATCGGGGCCTCTACCTGTTTGCTGACCTCTTCGATGATACCATAGTGGATCTTCGGTTCACCTTTGTACATACCGTGAGCGGTACCCACTGCAATGGCCAAGGCGTCCACTTTGGTTTCTTCCCAAAAGCGGATCGCTTCCTCCGGTTTTGCCAACGCAGCGGAAGCTTCATCCACTACCAGATCGTCTTCCACACCACCGATCGTGCCCAGTTCGCCTTCCACGGAAACACCCACAGCATGAGCTGCTTTCACCACTTCTTTGGTCAGGCGGATGTTCTCTTCAAAAGGATAGTGCGAACCGTCAAACATCACGGAAGAGAATCCGGCTTGGATACATTTCATTACCACTTCGAAGCTGCTGCCATGATCCAAGTGGAGGGCCACCGGGACACCGGATTGTTTCGCAGCGATTTCAGCCATGGCGACCACATACTCGATCCCCATGTAACGCATGGCCCCTTCACTCACACCAAAAATAAAAGGGGATTGTTCCTCTTTCGCCGCTTCAGCGATCGCTTGAGTAAATTCCAGGTTGTTCATGTTGAACTGTCCTACCGCAAACCCTTCCTTTTTAGCTCGCGGCAGAAAATCGGTCATCGGTACCAAAGGCATAAATCCTTCCTCCCATGCATGATGAGTTGGTAGTTACACGCAAAAAAAGACCCTTTATGTAGACGCGCGGATCTTTTTCGGGTGTTCAGTTGAAATCATACCACCTGTCGACAAATCTGTCGAAGGGTGGTACAGGAAAATGGGAAAAGCACCTTCGGTATGTCTTTTCCCGGGGAATAATATTTTATTCAATTTTTGATTATACCACTTTCTCTGCCAAAAGTAGGCTATTCCATCAATTGGTTTATGATGGGTGGCAAATCCCCAGTATCTGCCGGGCTTCTTCCGGCGAAGCGATCCCTCGGTCCAACTCCCGAGCGATGCGCACCACCCGCTCCACCAGCTGCGTATTGGTCGCCAGCTCCCCTTTGCGGTAATAGATATTGTCCTCTAAACCCACCCGGACATGGCCGCCGAGAGCCACACCCAACGCAGACATGGTTAACTGATATCGTCCGACGCCGGCTACGGTCCAAGTCGCCTCCGGCGGCAGCAGTGCGATCAGGTGCAGCAAGTTCTGAGCGGAAGCAGGAATCCCACCCGGGACACCCATCACAAAGTCAAAGTGAAGATGACCGCTTACCAGCCCTTTTTTTACCAGATGCAAAGCGTTATTTACCATACCTACATCGAAAATTTCGAATTCAGGCCGCACTCCATACTCTTTCATCCGTTGGGCAAAAGTTTCGATATCCGATGGCGGGTTATAGAAAACACCGGCACCAAAATTAACCGTTCCCGTCGTCAGCGTAGCCATCTCCGGACGCAGGCTCAGGGGTTGCAACCGCTCATCCGCCGTCATGCCTACCGCACCACCGGTAGAAACCTGGATAATGATATCGCACCGGCGGCGGATTTCGTTGATGGCCACTTCGTACAAATCCCGGTCCTGACTGGGACGGCCCTCCTTGTCCCGCACGTGTATATGGGCAATGGATGCCCCGGCCCGGCATGCCTCCGCCGCTGCCTCGCCGATCTCTTCCGGTGTCACAGGGAGGTGGGGAGTCTCCTCCTTTGTTACTTCCGCTCCAACCAATGCAGCGGTGATGATCAGCTTGTCCATACAGCACCCCCATGTGCTTATCCGTTTGATGCACTCAGCTTTCATGCTTGACGCGCTGCCGTTCTTTGGGCACGACGCAGGTGCCCGAAGCGCGTGTAACCAACAGCGGTTCCTCCAACACACGGGCAGCGGACGGATGCTCCGGATCCGCTGCTGCTTCGATCACCTTATAGGCAGCAAAACTCATCCCGCGGGAGGTCTTGCCCACCCTTTCCAACCGGCCGACTGCTTCGATATAGTCCCCCGCATAAACCGGGGCTTTGAACTCCACCTGATCATAAGCGACAAACAATCCTTCATCCCCGTCATGCCGGATCAGCAACTCCGTGGCTACATCGCCAAACAGCGCCAACACCCGAGCTCCGTCGACCAGATTGCCGCCGTAATGCGCATCCGCTTGGCTCATGCGTACCCGGATTTTTGCTTCCATAACGGCTTGTTCAGACACTGCGAATTCTCCTTTCATCCCTATATGGCACCCAGTATGTATGTTGAAATCACTTTTTAAGAAACCAGCTGCTTGACCACTTCTGATCGAAGCTCCTCAATGTCGAAGGGTTTCGTAAAATGCGCCAAAGCCCCCAGTTTTATCGCTTCTTCCACGATATCCAATTCCCCGTAAGCCGTCATCATGATCACTTTGGTATCGGTGGCCTCTTCCCGCTGACGAATGTGTCGAAGCAACTCCAAACCATCCATACCCGGCATCTTCATATCTAACAAAATCAAGTCCGGCTCTTCCCGCTGAATAATATCCAGTGCTACACGACCGTTCGCGGCTTGATAAACGTAGAATCCTTCCCGCGAAAAAACCTCTTTCAACAATACGCGGATACCGTATTGATCATCCACCACCAACACTTTTTTCTCCGACTGCGTCATCCTCGCTCCCCCTTTCCTCCTCAGCGCTTTTCCCTTGCCGGACAGAAGGACGGTGAAACCTGCCAATCCGCTAAAGTGGATCTACCTATATGTATTCGTATTTCGATATTTTTTTCCCTGCACTGCCCCCATAAAAAAGCCGACGGAGAATTCTCCGTCGGCTGTTACACCCGGCTGGCATCCACCTTCGCTTTCAATGAGGCGGCCACAAAGTGAAGGAACAGCGGTTGCGGACGGTTGGGACGGGAAGTGAATTCCGGGTGGAACTGACTGCAGACAAACCAGGGGTGGTTTTTCAGCTCCACGATTTCCACCAAACGTCCATCGGGGGAAGTGCCGGAAAAGACGTATCCCGCTTCCGCCATTTGTTCTCGATATTCATTGTTAAATTCGTAACGGTGGCGATGCCGTTCGTAGACCAGATCGTCCTGGTACGCTTCATGGGCTTTGGTGCCCGGCTCCAGTTTGCAAGGATACAGACCCAAACGCATGGTACCGCCCAAGTCCTCGATATCCTTCTGTTCCGGCAGGAGGTCGATCAGCGGATAGGGAGTCTCCGGATCGATCTCGGAGCTGTTGGCCCCTTCCAACCCCAAAACATTGCGGGCCCCTTCGACACAGGCAAGCTGCATACCCAGGCAGATTCCCAGGAGAGGGATTTGTTTTTCCCGGGCATAGCGAATGGCCGTAATCTTGCCTTCGATACCCCGATCGCCAAATCCTCCCGGCACCAAAATGCCGTCGGCATCCTTCAAAAGCTCATCCACATTGTCTTCCCGAACATCCTCCGAATTGACCCAGAGAAAGTCCACTTCCGTATCATTGGCGAAGCCGGCATGGTTGAGTGCTTCCATCACACTCATGTAGGCATCCCGCAAGGCCACGTATTTGCCGACAATCGCAATTTTAACGGTGTGGCTGAGGTTTTTCACTTTGTCCACCAGAGCAATCCATTCATCCATCCGGGCCTCGCCGCACTCCAAGCCCAGATGTTTGACGACGATTTCATCCAACCCTTCATCCCGCATCATCAGCGGAACTTCATACAAGGTTTCCGCATCCCGGGCTTCGATCACAGCCTCCCGGTCAATGTCGCAGAAAAGAGCCAGCTTTTGCTTCATCTCTTCGGACAAAGGCCGTTCGGTCCGACAGACGATCACGTTGGGTTGAATCCCGATGCTACGGAGCTCTTTGACACTGTGCTGGGTCGGTTTGGTCTTCAGTTCACCCGTGGCGGAAAGCTCAGGGATCAGTGTGCAGTGGATGTACATCACATGCTCCCTGCCCACATCGCTCTTGATCTGCCGGATCGCTTCCAGGAACGGCAGGCTTTCAATGTCGCCGACGGTACCCCCGATTTCCGTAATCACCACGTCGGCATGGGTTTCTCGGGCAGCCCGGAAGACCCGGTCCTTGATTTCATTGGTGATGTGGGGGATCACTTGAACGGTACCGCCGAGATAATCCCCGCGCCGCTCCTTGTTGATGACGGCGGAATACACTTTCCCTGTGGTTACGTTGCTGTTCTTGGACAAGTTAATATCGATGAACCGCTCGTAATGGCCTAAGTCCAGGTCGGTCTCCGCACCATCATCCGTGACAAATACTTCCCCATGCTGATATGGACTCATCGTGCCGGGGTCCACATTGATATATGGATCAAATTTTTGGATGGTAACCGACAAGCCGCGATTTTTCAACAGCCGTCCCAGGGAAGCCGCCGTGATTCCTTTCCCCAAGGACGATACGACACCGCCGGTAACAAAGATAAATTTGGTCATGGCTCGCCCCTCCTAGATGTATGTTTCCCATTTTCAATCCAATTAGAAAAAGCGCCTCCCTAATAAGGGGGCACTTTTCTTTTATGGTTAGAAAAGACTATTCAACTGAAGACAATCTTGTCTGAGAACAATCTTGTCCGAATCAACTACAATTAGCCCAAGGAATAGTTTATCCTCGGGCTCTCCGTTTGTCAAGATCAGTCTTCCTCATCTTCCGGTTCGTCCACATCCTCGTCATTTTCAAAGCCGTTGAAGTCTTCTTCATAGCTTTCTTCGCCGTCTTCGCTCTCTTCGGAGAAATTAGCGTCATCTTCAAACAGCTCTTCTTCTTCCAAATCCTCATCCAAATAGTCGTCTCTCACATTTTGCGCCACGGCGGAATCCGATGCCTGTTCGGTGGGGTACCAGCTCTTCAAGCCCCAGGTGCCTTTGCCTACACAGACAAAACGGCCGTCAATATTGATCTCGGTGTACAGTTGGGCAATATAATGCTGGATCTCTGCGTCGGTAAATCCTTTCAGACGGGCTACCTCTTCCATTATGTTCCGGTATTGCATCGGTTCGCCTTTTTCCTTCAATATATGAAAAGCCAAATCCACCATGGCGGTCTCCCGGATTTCCTCAGGGGAAAACTGTTCAGCCAGATTTTGAGGCATTGCGGGCACATCCTTCCATATGGAATAGCCTCGTGGGCCTATTCGTCCATATTGATTTCGTACGTCTATTTTATCCAAAAAAAAGGGGAAGTCAACAATAGACCCGATGGGCAGCGGGGAATTCCCAGTGAAAGCTGCCGCGGCTATTGTCTGCTCCCCCTTCCTTTACATATTCCGCCGGTACTGCCCGCCCACTTCAAACAGCGCATCGGTGATTTGACCAAGACTGCAGTATCGCACCGTTTCCATCAACTCAGCAAAGATGTTGCCGTTCTCCCGAGCGACCTGCTTTAAACGAGCCAAGGCTTTCTGCGCTTGCTCGCGGTTTCGCTCCTGGAAATCGCGAAGGTTTTGGATCTGGGCCCGCTTCTCTCCCGGTGTGGCCCGAGTCAGTTCCAGCTCGTATTCCTTTTCCTCGGCCCGGGAATTCAGGAAAGTGTTTACCCCGATGATGGGCAGTTCTCCGGAGTGCTTTTTGGTTTCGTAGTACAGGGATTCCTCCTGGATTTTACCACGCTGGTACTGGGTTTCCATCGCCCCCAGCACGCCGCCCCGTTCGCTGATCCGCTCAAATTCCGCCAGCACCGCTTCCTCCACCAGATCAGTCAGCTCCTCAATGATAAAGGCGCCCTGCAGGGGGTTTTCATTCTTGGCCAGGCCCAGCTCCTTGGTGATAATCAGCTGGATCGCCATCGCCCTGCGCACGGATTCCTCCGTCGGAGTGGTGATCGCTTCATCATAGGCATTGGTATGAAGGGAGTTGCACTGGTCGTAAATCGCCATCAATGCCTGCAACGTGGTACGGATATCGTTGAAGTCCACTTCCTGGGCGTGGAGGCTCCGGCCCGACGTTTGGATGTGATATTTCAGCTTTTGGCTCCGTTCATTGGCGCCGTACAGCTTTTTCATCACCACTGCCCAGATGCGGCGGGCCACCCGCCCGATCACACTGTATTCCGCGTCCAGTCCGTTGCTGAAGAAAAAGGATAGGTTGGGCGCGAAGTCGTCCACATCCATGCCGCGGCTTAGATAATACTCCACATAGGTGAAGGCGTTGGCCAAGGTAAAGGCCAGCTGGGAGATGGGATTGGCTCCCGCTTCGGCGATGTGGTAGCCGCTGATGCTGACAGAGTAATAGTTGCGCACCTGGTTTTGGATGAAGTACTCCTGGATATCGCCCATCATCTTCAGCGCAAATTCCGTAGAGAAAATGCAGGTATTCTGCCCCTGATCCTCTTTCAGAATATCCGCCTGCACCGTGCCCCGCACCCGGCGCAAGGCGTCGGCCCGAATGGTTTCCTCTTCCTCCCGCGACGGCTCCCGACCCTCTCTTTCCCTGAACCGATCCATTTGCTGATCGATGGCGGTATTGAGGAACATGGCCAAAATGATCGGGGCCGGCCCGTTGATGGTCATGGAAACGCTGGTATTGGGAGCACACAGATCAAATCCGGCGTACAGCTTTTTCATGTCTTCCAACGTGCAGATGCTGACCCCGCTCTCGCCCACCTTCCCGTAGATGTCGGGCCGCGTATCCGGGTCCCGGCCATAGAGAGTGACACTGTCAAAAGCCGTGGACAGCCGCTTGGCTGGCTCTTCTTTGGACAGATAATGGAAACGGCGGTTCGTCCGCTCCGGTGTCCCTTCCCCGGCAAACATGCGCTTGGGATCTTCGTCTCCCCGTTTCAGCGGAAATACCCCGGCGGTATAGGGGAAACGCCCAGGGACGTTCTCCATCAAACACCAGCGCAGGATTTCACCCCAGTCTTGATAACGGGGTAGAGCCACCTTGGGAATCTTGTTGCCGGAGAGTGTTTCTGTAAAGAGGGGCGTACGGATCTCCTTGTCCCGCACTTTGACCACCAGCTCATCCTGACGGTAAGCTTCTTTCAATTTTGGCCATTCTTCCAGCAGCTGTTTGCTTTCCGAATCCAGCTTCGCCTCGATTTTCCTCCGTGTCTGCTCCAATACTTCCAGCTCGTCGGGGGTATCGGATTCCTGCTCCAGGAGCTGCCGTGTTCCGTCCAGCTGGAACAGCTTCCGTGCGGCTTCCGACTGCTCTTGCACATATTTGCGGTATTGGCGCACGGTATTGGCGATCTCCCAGAGATAATGGGTTCGCTCCGGCGGAATGATAGAACGGACTTCCACCTGCTCCCCTTCCACATCCATACTCGACTCCCACCCTAGATTCAGCTTGTCGGAGAGTCGGTCGATCAGGGCTCGGTAAAACCGGTTGGTTCCCGGATCATTGAAACGGCTAGCCATGGTGCCGAAAACGGGAATCTCCTCTTCCGCTGCATCAAAGAGCTGGTGGTTTCGCCGGTATTGTTTTTTCACGTCCCGCAGGGCATCCTGAGAACCCTTGCGGTCAAACTTGTTGATAGCCACCATGTCGGCGTAGTCCAGCATCTCAATCTTTTCCAGCTGAGAAGGCGCCCCAAACTCGGAGGTCATCACATAAATCGAGAAATCGCAGACCTCCACCACATCGGCGTCTCCCTGCCCAATCCCGCTGGTTTCGACGATCACCAGGTCATACCCGGCTTTTTTCATCACGGCGATGGCATCCTTTGTCGCGCCGGAAAGCTCCGACCGCGTGCGGCGGGTAGCCAGGCTGCGCATGTATACCCGGGGATGGTGGACGGCGTTCATCCGGATCCGATCCCCCAGTAAGGCCCCGCCGGTTTTTTGCTTGGAAGGATCGATGGAGAGGACCGCCACTTTTTTCTCCGGAAAATCCTCCAGAAAACGGCGGACCAACTCATCGGTCAGGGAGCTCTTCCCCGCTCCCCCGGTTCCAGTTAAACCGACGACAGGCACGGTACGCTCCGTCTGATCCGATTCCGCTAACGCCGTGAACAGGGAGGCAGAAGCTTCCTGCGCCCCTTCCCCGGCCGCTCCTTTTTCCGCGACGGTAATCAGCCGGGCGATCGCACGGCTATCCCCTTCGGCCAATTTGTCCAGCTCCCAGGTCACCTTTTCCACCGTCGGGAAATCACAGGCTTGGACCATATGATTAATGATCCCTTGCAGCCCCAGACGCCGGCCGTCTTCCGGAGAAAAGACTTTGGCCACCCCGTAAGCTTCCAGCTCCCTTATTTCCCGGGGAACGATCACCCCGCCGCCCCCGGCGAACACCCGGATATGGCCGGCTCCCTTTTCTTTCAGCCGGTCGATCATATATTTGAAAAACTCCATATGACCGCCTTGATAGGATGAAACGGCAATCCCCTGCACATCCTCCTGAATGGCCGCCTCCACGATCAAATCAACCGAACGGTCGTGTCCCAGATGGATCACTTCCACCCCGCTCGCCTGCAACAGGCGGCGGAACAAGTTGATCGAGGCATCATGCCCATCAAACAGACTGGCGGCCGTCACGAAGCGCACCGGGTGCTTGGGATGGTACACTTCCTTATCCATTCTCTCTCCCTCCCGTATCCTCCGTTGTCAAATCATGCAACAACCAAGCGGTTTGATACCGAGTATACTCCTCCAGGCTGTATTGTTTGGCGAGCGCCCACCGGCGGAAGGTCCACATCTGGCCCATCACCATGATGTTGTGGGCCATCAGTTTGGCAGCCGAGGGATCCAACCGCAGCGTACCGTCCCGGATTCCTTTGCACAGAATCTTCTCAAAGATGCCGGTGATCTCTTCCTCTTTGGAGAGAACGTACCGCATCGCTTCCTGCGGCAGGGATTTGGTCTCCTGGTAGATGAAAAGGACGTAATCACTCATTTCACCCATGACGCGGAAATGCTGGGCGACCGCTTTGGCCAAACTTTCTCTTCCGGAATCCGTATCCACCACGGCCTCTTTCAACCGGGATTCCAGCTCATCGTGGATGTACTCGCACACCAGATACAAAACATCTTCTTTGCTCTGAATATACTCGTACATGGTGCCGATACTGAGTCCGCAGGCTTTGGCAATCTCCCGGGTGGTAGTTTTATGAAACCCCTTCTCGATAAACAGGCGGCAGGCTCCCAACACAATCTGCCGTCTCCGCCGTTCCACGAGCCGGGGATTTTTCACCATGGACGGGATCGACTTTACACGCCGGCTCAAACGGATCCTCCCCCTTTAAAAACCGTATCCAACCACTTATTAACCGCCTGATGGGGGGCCATCTTCCGCTCCCGTACCTGTTCCAGATCTGTCTGCAAATCGGGAGCGGCCATCCGCTCCAGCAGCCGCATCCGCAACCGGGACTCCAACATCTCGCGAACCTCCTGGAGCAAACGGTATTGGCGCTGCGCCTCCCACTCCCCGCTCTGCTTCAAAAAATCCCGGTGGCGACAAAGCTCTTGCCACAGACACCCGATCCCCTGTCCGTTCTTGCTCACGGTGGTCAACACAGGGGGGAGCCAGCTGGATTGTCCCTCGATCACGTGAAGCAGATCTTCCACTTCCCGCAACAATTTCTGCGCCCCTTGGAGGTCCGCTTTGTTGACTACAAACACATCGGCGATCTCCATGATGCCCGCTTTGAATACCTGTACGGCATCTCCGCTGCCGGGCGTCAATACCAAAGCGACGGTATCTACGGTATGCATCACATCGATTTCCGACTGGCCAACTCCCACCGTTTCCACCAGCACCAGATCAAATCCGGCGGCATCCAGCACCCGGGCGGCTTCTTTGGCGGCACGGGCAAGCCCGCCCAGGCTGCCCCGGGAACCCATGCTGCGGATGAAGACTCCGTCATCCAGTGCATGGCGGGTCATCCGCACCCGATCCCCCAGTAACGCACCGCCGGTAAAGGGGCTGGTGGGATCCACTGCAAGAATACCCACAGTCCAGCCCGCCTGGCGGACATGCTGGACCAACTGATCCACCAGGGAGCTTTTCCCCGCGCCGGGCGAGCCGGTGATTCCCACCAGCCAAGCGTTCCCCGTATGTGGATAAAGGGCTTCCAACAAGGCTTCTTTATCGGAACGGTCTTCCTCCCTGGCGCTCTCGATCAACGAAATGGCGCGAGCGATCCGTCGGCGCTCACCCCGGCGAATGGCTTCCACCCATGATTCCATGGTCCCCCCCCTCTCGTTGAGCATGTATCGGGTGCTGTATGCGGCTCCATCTGTTTAAGGTAATCGCATCCCCTTCTGATTCGCGTGCAAAAGAAACAGGGTGATGTTTCAGCTCTTGACCGTTTCTTTCTCTTTCAGGAGGTGGTTGGCGATGACGAGGCGTTGGATCTCGTTGGTCCCCTCATAGATCTGCGTAATTTTGGCATCCCGCATCATGCGTTCCACGGGGTATTCCCTGGTATAGCCGTAACCGCCGAAGATTTGCACCGCCTCGGTGGTGACATTCATCGCCGCATCCCCGGCGTACAGTTTGGCCATCGCTGACGCTTTTCCATAGGGCAGGCCGTTGGACTCCAGCCAGGCCGCTTGATAGGTCAGCAAACGGGCTGCTTCCACCTGGGTCGCCATATCCGCCAGTTTAAACTGGATCGCTTGCAGCTTGGCGATGGGCTTTCCGAACTGGTGACGGTCCTTGGCATACTGACGAGCCGCATCCAAAGCTCCCTGGGCGATCCCTACTGCTTGGGCAGCAATTCCGTTGCGCCCGCCGTCCAGGGTCATCATCGCAATCTTGAATCCCTGTCCTTCTTCACCGAGACGGTTTTCAACCGGCACCCGGCAATCTTCAAAAATGATCTCCGTGGTCGGAGAAGAACGGATGCCCAGTTTTTTCTCCTTCTTGCCGATCGAAAAGCCCGGTGTGTCTTTTTCCACGATGAAAGCGGTCACCCCGTGATGCTTTTTCCCCGGATCGGTAACGGCAAAGACGACGTAAATCTCCGCTTCCCCGCCGTTGGTAATGAAAATTTTGTTACCGTTCAGCACATAGGAATCCCCATCCCGCACAGCTGTCGTCTTCATTCCGGCAGCATCTGAACCGGAACCCGGTTCCGTCAGCCCGTAAGCGCCCATCTTCTTCCCTTCCGCCATCGGCTTCAAAAACCTTTCTTTTTGTTCGGGTGAGCCAAATTTATGGATCGGCCATCCCGCCAAGGAGACATGGGCAGACAACGTCACCCCCGTGGAGGCACACACCCGGGACAACTCTTCCACTGCGATGACGTAGCTCAGATAGTCCGAACCGACGCCGCCTTCTTCCTCCGGCCAGGGAATCCCGGTCATCCCCAGCTCTCCCATTTTATCGAAGATGGACCGATCGAAGACTTCCTTTTCATCCCGCTCCGCCGCAGTCGGAGCCACTTCTTTTTCCGCAAAGTCCCGGACCATCTTGCGCATCATCTCATGTTCTTCGCTCAGGCGAAAGTTCATGGTGTAACCGCTCCTCTCTTTATCACAGTCCCAGGGTTTGGCGCTATTTTCCTCTCTCTTGCCCTTCTGTTAAAGGATCTCATTTGGAAACGTTGCGCCGCACCCGTGGTGCCGGTTGCGACATCTTCAGTGTCGTCACACCCCAAAACCTCAGCTACCCGTGACCTCCACTAGGGCGTATCTGATCATTTGTTACAGGGAGTCCGGTCCGGTGTCTCCGATCTCTTACTAAAAGCGCATAGCAAGACCAGGGAGCGGAGCGACCTTGGCGAGACTTGTACTCTGTGAGTGCAAAGGATCTTCGCCGATTACACCGACCCTCCCCATTTATCGAAGAAGCTTGAATTACCGGACACGCCTTAGGCCCAATCCCTCAAGGTCGATCCATGGCTGAATGGTCAACCCACCCGTCTCAACTATCCAGCATTTCCTGGGCAATCACGATCCGCTGGATTTCGTTGGTCCCTTCGTAAATCTGGGTCACCTTGGCATCCCGAAACAGGCGTTCCACCGGATACTCCCGAGTATAGCCGTAACCTCCAAAGATCTGCACGGCCTCCGTCGCCACCTTCATCGCCGTATCCGAAGCGACCATCTTGGCCATAGCCGCTTCTTTCCGGCAAGAGTGGCCCTCCTGGCGCATGTGTGCCGCCCGGTAGACCAGCAGCCGGGCTGCTTCCACCTGGGTCGCCATATCCGCCAGTTTGAACTGGATCGCTTGCAGCTTAGCGATGGGCTTTCCGAACTGATGCCGTTCCCGGGCATAGTTCCGAGCGTGTTCCAGTGCACCTGCAGCAATCCCCAAAGCCTGGGCGGCTATGCCGATACGGCCGCCGGCCAGATTGGACAAGGCGATTTCGTACCCCTGTCCTTCTGCCCCCAGCAGATTTTCCGCCGGTACTTCCGCTCCCTCGAAGATCAGCTCACAGGTGCTGGATCCCCCCAACCCCATTTTTTTCTCTTTTTTTCCGATATGCAGACCGGGGGTATCCTTCTCTACGATAAAGGCGGAGATTCCCCTAGACCCTTTCGCCGGATCCGTCACAGCAAAAGCGACGTAGATGTCCGCCTCTCCCGCATTGGTGATAAACATTTTGCTGCCGTTGAGGAGGTATTTGTCCCCGTCCCGCTTGGCTATTGTCCGAATCCGCGACGCATCGGAACCGGCATGGGGTTCCGTCAGGGCAAAAGCAGCCAAGTACGTCCCGCTTGCCAGTTTGGGCACATATTTTTGTTTTTGTGCCTCTGTTCCGTAACGCAGAATCGGGAAGGTTCCTACGGAAGTATGCACCGCCAGGATCACTCCCACGGTGGCGCTCACCTTGGAGATTTCCTCCAACGCCAAGATATAGGACAAGAAATCCCCGCCGGCTCCTCCCCATTCCTCAGGCACCGGAATCCCCATCAAGCCCAGTTCCCCCATTTTGTGGATGATTTCCCGAGGGAACCGATCCCGCTCGTTCATTTCTTCCAAGAAGGGAGGAATTTCCGTCCGGGAAAAATCCCGGACCATCCTCCGCATCATCTCCTGTTCTTCCGTCAGTCGAAAGTTCATCTCTCCACTCCTCCTGCTGCCGTCCTTCTCTCTCTTGTTTATGGCGGTGTTTTTCCCTCTCGCCCTTTGGCGATGGCAAATAGGCTCGCTGGAAAAACAAACCCGCCACGTTCAAAACACAGGGCAAGAGGATAGCTACCGATGATCCGGGGGTCACTCTTTTGGATTCCCACTCTCTTCGTATCTTTTCGGATCATCGGAATTTTTTCTCTTTCTATGGCTTCCGTACAAATGCAGGTTTCTCTCCAATCGGCACAAATTAGCGCCGCTTTTTTTTTTATTTTTCGTAGACGTAGAAGCCCCGGCCGCTCTTTTTGCCCAGCCATCCCGCTTTTACGTATTTACGCAACAGTGGGCACGGACGGTATTTGGAATCGCCGAAGCCTTCATAGAGGGTCTCCATAATGTACAAGCAAGTGTCCAACCCGATAAAATCAGCAAGCGTCAGGGGACCCATCGGGTGGTTCATTCCCAGCTTCATTACTTCGTCCACCGCCTCCGGAGTGGCCACTCCCTCATACACGGTGTAGATGGCTTCGTTAATCATCGGCATCAACACCCGGTTGGACACAAACCCGGGGAAATCGTTCACTTCCACCGGTGTTTTGCCCATCGCGCGGGCCAACTCTTCCACCGTCTTGTAAACGGCATCGCTGGTTGCAAGACCCCGGATCACTTCCACCAACTTCATCACGGGTACGGGATTCATAAAATGCATCCCGATTACTTGCTCCGGCCGTTGGGTGGCCGCGGCAATCTCCGTGATCGGCAGGGAGGACGTGTTGCTGGCCAAAATCGCATGAGTCGGGCACATCCCATCCAATCGGCGGAACAGCGAGGTTTTCACCTCCATGTTTTCCACCACGGCCTCCACGACGATATCCGCCTCATTTGCCGCTTCCTCCAGCGTTACCGCCGGTTGAATTCTGCTGAGAACGCCGTCCCTGTCGGCTTCGCTGATCCGCTCCTTGCTGACCTGGCGGTTCAAATTCTTCTCGATCCCTGCCAGCCCTTTGCGGATCAGCTCTTCTTTCACATCGTGCAGCCGCACCTCGAAACCGGACTGGGCCGCCACCTGGGCAATCCCGCTTCCCATCTGGCCGGCACCGATCACAGTAAATCGTTGAATACTCATGACACACCTCCTTTCAAAATCAGTCCACGCGTACCAGTACGGCATCCCCCTGAGCAGCTCCGCTGCAAATGGCGGCAATCCCCAAACCGCCGCCGCGGCGGCGCAGCTCATGCACCAAGGTGAGAAGGATACGGGCACCGCTGGCCCCGATGGGATGTCCCAGGGCCACAGCCCCACCGTTCACATTCACCTTCTCCGGATCCCATCCGAGGATTTTTCCATTGGACAGTGCGACCGCAGCAAACGCCTCATTTACTTCAAACAGATCGATCTGATCCAGGGTCAATCCCTGTTCTTTCAGCAATTTCTGAATCGCATAGGCCGGGGTGACCGGAAAATGCTTCGCTTCCAAACCGATCGCCGCATGGCCGATGATCCGTGCCAAGGGCAGTACTTCCAACTCCCGGGCTTTCTCCGCCGAAGCGAGCACCATCGCGCAAGCCCCGTCGTTCACGCCCGGTGCATTCCCGGCTGTGATGGTACCGTCTTTGAGGAAAACCGGCTTCAAAGTGCTCAGCTTGTCATAGCTGGTATCCTTCCTGGGGGCTTCATCCGTATCCACCACCGTCTCCCCTTTGCGCCCTCGGACCGTGACAGGCACGATTTCTTCCGCTAACCTGCCGGATTCGATGGCAGCAATGGCCCGCTCATGACTACGCAGCGCCCACCGGTCCTGCTCTTCCCGGGTAACGCCGTACTCCGCTGCCGTATTGCTTCCGTGAACCACCATATGAACACCGTCAAAAGCACACCACAAACCGTCGTGGATCATCAAGTCCGTCATCTGGCCATCGCCCATCCGCTGGCCCCAGCGAGCGTTTTTTAGGATATAGGGAGCATTGGACATGCTCTCCATTCCGCCAGCTACTACCACATCGGCACCCCCGGATTGGATCACCTGATCCGCCAGCGTCGCACTCCGCATCCCGGAGGCACACACCTTGTTGATGGTCTCCGTCTGCACTTCCCAGGGCAATCCCGCTTTCCGGGCTGCCTGCCGGGAAGGGATTTGGCCGGCTCCTCCCTGGAGCACCATTCCCATGATCACTTCCTGCACCTGGTCATCCGATACACCGGAACGATCCAACGCGGCGCGGATGGCAATCCCGCCCAAATCCGCCGCAGACAAATCCTTCAAACCGCCGCCAAACTTGCCGAAGGGCGTCCGCGCCCCTCCCAAAATCACTGTCTCGCTCACGTGGTTGCACCTCCGCCGTTACCCGGATTCCTACCGAGCGCTCGTTCAGTTTTTTTGCAAAAAAAATGAAAGCGCCTTCAACTATTAGCGTACCTTGCAATCAACAGAATGGCAAGAACATTTTATGTATTTGGATGTATACCATTACATTGAAATATATGGTATTTAAATTCGCCGCTTTTCCTACTTACCGGAGAAAGTGGCTATTGTTTAAGGGAGTAACACCCGGCGATAAGCGGGCGAACCGGATGATGAAAGACCCAGAACTTCAAACACGTATAAACCACCTGAGTCTCGTTCTCCAAGGGCTCAGGTGGTTTATAACATAAAGTAGCTTGTTTTTTATTTGTCTACTTGACAGAGGAAAGATCAGGCAGAGTACCTCGATTCAAAAGGGTTGTCGGTTTTTTCGCGGCCATACTGGACGGTACTCCTCTTCCAACTCCACGATCTCCTGTCTAACGGTATAGATCGCTTGTTTCATCCGTTCTTTGGCCCACTTCACCTCTTCCGGCGAATAAGCGGGCCGATTTTCCCATAGGACCTTTTCCATCGTCTCTCCGTACACATCGAACACTTGCAGAGGATCCGTCAGTCCGCCCAGGCGATACCGATCCAGCAGTTGAAGCACTTGGTATATTTCTTTTTTTCGTTTCAAATGCCCGCGCATGGCGCAATACTCGAACTGTTGCTTGGCTTCCTCCAGCATTTTCCCGTCAGGTAAAAAAGGAATCCGCGCTTCCTGCTCTTCCAAAGCGGGGGAAGCGTCGGTCTCTCCTTCCTTCCCATCCTCTGTCACCGGCACCAGGCCCCGCTGTTCCAATGCTTTCTTTTCCCGAGCCAGCCGCTGCAATTCCGCCCGTACACGGTACCAGTCCTCCGCAGGTGCAAAGGAACGTTTCATACAGCGAACCAACAATTCAAACAACGTTTCCAATGCTTCTTTTTTTCGTTTGTACTCTTCCGTTTTTCGCTGTTCCACCGCGGCAACGCGCACCCCGACGAAAACACCGGCCAGTGTAGATAGCACCCCTAAACATCCAACAATCCATTCCACATTGATAGCCTCCATAGGTACAGCTTACTGTGTTCAGGTTAGGCCGTCGGTTTGCCAAGCGCCCCGGGCATACTCCCGGCACGCTCTTTTCCCCTTACCGTCATCCAATCATGCAATGTGTCCCCCTTAAAACCTTTGCAAAAACATCTTCTCGCAGTACATCCTCCCCATCAAGACCACCATCCTGCGTATTGTCCTCCTTCTCGATAGAACGGAACGACTATGAATTTCCTACTTCTTCGGAAGTATGATAAATACCAATCTTTCCGATTAGAATGATCCATTAATTGCATAAAGGCTCACGCGATCCTGGATACCACAGCCTGTACGGCCTCTTTGGTCCCGTCGTAAAGACGGAACCGATCAGAAATGCATCTGTCCGATCAAGTCAACAATACATCGTCTGCTTTCACATTTTTGATCCGGTTTCCAAGCAAGGGATTCCCCCAGGAATCCATAACAACGGAAAATCCTTTGAAGTTGTACCCGCATGGCCCGGAAATCGTATAATTATGAAAATACCTCTCCTACCATGTCAGGATCGCTCATTTTATGTACATCGGATCGAGTTTGAAACGTTGTTGATCTAAGAGGGCTACCAATCGTAAAAGCGCCGCTCACCCCGGATATGACAAGGGTTTTCAGCGTTAACTATCCAGTGCTTGGATGGGCATGTAACAGGGAGGAAAGCGCTTTCGCTTGTTGTGAAGCCTCTTAGCACGCAGTTATATTATAAACTTATTTTTCTCTGTTTCTGGAAGAAACAAAGCCCTGTCGCCTTTTGGCGCAGGACTTTGTCATTAACCTCTGGGCTTCAGCATTGCTCTTATATCCAATATATATGGGCCGTTCCGGTGGTATCTCCATCAGCGGCATCGGCTGTACCTGTATCGCTGCTGGCACTGTCCGCGGTACTGCCCCCGGTCGTCGAATCGCTCGTTGAGGAATCGTCGCCACTGGTCTGATCGCTGCCGGTTGTGTCCCCGGTGCCGCTCGGGTCACCTGTGGTACTGTCGCTACCCGTACTCCCACCGGTAGTGGAACCGCTGTCGCTGGCAGATCCTGTGCTCCCGCCGGTGGTCGAAGTGCTTCCGCCTGAGGTCTGTTCATCCGGTTTGTCTGATCCGGTGCTGGAACCGGTCGTTTCGCCGCCTGTACTGCTGCCGCCGGTTTCCTCCCCGCCGGCAGTACCGCTGGAGCTACTCCCTCCTGTGCTGCCGGATAGGCTTCCTGCCCCCGTGTCTCCATGATCCACAGGCTCGGAGGATTGCTCTTCGGTTGCCCCGGACGAGTCACCCGCTTCTTCCTTCACATCCTGGGGTGCATCCGGAATCTGTTTGGTCACCGGTTGGGCTTCCGGCGTGGAGTAGATGGCGACGGTCAGCGATCGGTCGCCCGCCTCGGCCTCGATGAGAATCGGCTCCTTCAATGTATTGCGGAATTGAAAATCCGGCGTCTTCCAGCCGACAGCGGCATCCCGTTTTTCGGGCACATAGGTGGTTTGTTTGCTGTACGCATAGCGGGAAACCACTTGGAGTCCGGCCTCGTCCACACTGTTGAAAAGGGTGGATGCGGTTTGGGATACGCCATCGCCCACTCCGTCACTGTATTCCCCGACCACCAACCGATCCACTTTTTGATAGCCTTTGGCGGTGGAGCGCTTCCCTACGGTCTTATTAAAGGAGAACACTTCACCCGGATTGACGACCCGTTTGTCCAATGCTTGGGCGGACAAACGGATATTGTGGACCCGGGGGGCATTATCAGACGAAAAATAAGTGGTATAAGAGCTGATTTTCTTTTGCCCCACCTGTTTCAAATCGGTCTCCGTCACATTCGGGCGATCGGCCTTCATCGGGATGCGCTGCGGCTTGTTGGCAATGCGGGCGACTTGGGGCACCCACTTTTCTTGAATGAGGGTTACATCCATTACTTTTCCCGGTTTGGCCGGCTGAATCGGGTCACCCAAGCGAGGCATTTTTGCATCTTGTGCAGGCTTGTCCACTTGTACTCGCACCTGATTCAACCATTGGTTTAATTGCAACCGGTCGATCGTCTGTGGATTGTTCCCGTCGTATCCGACGTCATCGAGATTCAATATCCACTCGCGTTGTCCATCCGTCAAAATCAGTTGATCCGACGGAAAAAGCCATTGATAAGCTCCCCACCCCGAAAATATTGCCAATAATAGAAAAAATGCAACCGTCCAAAATCCCGAGCGGCGTTTGGGTGATCCTTCCTCTACCGGAATATCGCGGTCTTCGAAAGGTGTGACGTTGTCGCGTGCACCGTCACTTTTGATCCATACCGGTTCTCCCCAGGGGGAGGTTTCCGTCGATTCCGCCTGGAATTCCGCTTTCCGGTGTTTCTCTCCTTTTTCCCAATCCCAGCTCCCGGCAGGATCTCCGGCCGATGAGTCTCCCATCGTTTCAGCGGTTTCCTCTTGTTCAAACGGATCGACATGAATCTCTTCTTCGTAAGCGCTGCTTCCCTTGCCCTTGTTCCCGTGAAAAAATTGGGCGGGATCAAAGGAAGTATCGCTGTCAGCCATTTCCTCATCCATCACCATCAGCATTCCCGGCTGGGTTTGGCTTAGGTACTCCTTGTACGCGGCACGCACTTCTTTCAGTTTCTCCTCCGCTTCGGGAGACTGGTTTACGTCCGGATGATATTGGCGCACCAACTTTCGGTAGGCTTTTTTCACTTCATCCGGTGACGCATCCCGGCCAATACCCAGCACTTCATAGCAGTCTCTCATGATGTATCGCCCCTATGCTGGATTGATTGATATATATGAACGTGTGGGCCGGTAAAAATACCCGCTTGATACGGACAAGCTAGGCATGGGGAAAAGAAGAAAATCACTAAAAACGTGGAAAAAAGGAAGGAAACCTCCGGGCGGAATCCGGGTGACGAGTACACCCCATCCAACAGTAGCACACACTGAGAAAGGGATTCAATGCGTTTTCCGCATTCCAAGGAAAATAGACCGATCGGCCTAAATACAAAAGAAGCCCCCACAGGAGAGACCTTCTCCACATGGGGGGAGCAACGTTTTGGTAATGCTCAGTGAACGCCAGCCGCCGTTTCCGACTGGCTGTTGAAATCCACGGACATCGCCAGTACTTCGGCCACATCCATCGTTTTTACGTCGTCTTCCACTTCTTTGGCTTTGGTTCCATCACTCAGCATGGTCAAGCAGTACGGGCAAGCGCTTCCGATCAAGCTCGGACTTACAGCCAAGGCCTGCTCCGTCCGGGCTACGTTCACCCGTACCCCGGACTGCTCTTCCAGCCACATCATCCCGCCGCCAGCACCGCAGCACATCCCGTTCTCCCGGTTGCGGTCCATCTCCACCAGTTCGATGCCGGGAATCGACTGCAGGATGAAACGGGGAGCATCGTACTCGTCATTGTACCTGCCCAGATAACAAGAGTCATGATAAGTGACCCGTTCCTTCACTTCCTTGGTCGGAGTAATCCGTCCTTCCTTCACCAGTTTGGCCAACAGCTGTGTATGGTGGTACACTTCCACATCTTCCAGCCCCATGTCCGGGTACTCATTTTTAAACACGTTGAAAGCGTGAGGATCGATGGTGACGATCTTCTTCACGTTATACTTTTGGAACTGGGCGATATTATCCATCGCCAACTGCTGGAACAGGAACTCATTCCCCATGCGGCGGGCGGTATCCCCGGAGTTTTTCTCCTTGTTGCCCAAGATGGCGAATTTGACGCCGGCATGGTTCAGGAGCTGGGCCAATGCCCGGGTGATTTTCTGACTGCGGTTGTCGTAGGAACCCATCGACCCGACGAAAAGAAGATACTCGAAATCTTTCTCCTCTTTCACCGTGGGCACCTTCACCTCGTCATCCAGCCCTTCGCGCCATTTGTCCCGCTCTTTGCGGCTGATCCCCCAGGGATTGCCCTGACGCTCGATGTTTTGGAAAGTACGGGTGGCCTCCCCCTCCATCTTCCCTTGGGTTAACACCAGGTGGCGGCGCATGTCGATGATTTTGTCCACATGTTCGTTGGACACCGGACAGGCATCTTCACAGTTGCGACAAGTGGTACAAGCCCACAGCTCCTCTTCGGTAATCACGTCGCCGATCAGCTGAACCGGGTAGTTGTAGGTCCCGTCCTCTTCTTTCGTCACCGCCACTTCTGACGCCGCATTGGCCCCGCTGAAGGCAAAAGCCGGCATCCACGGGCTGCGGGAGGTGATGGCGGCCCCTTTTTCCGTCAGGTGGTCCCGCATTTTCACCAGCAGGTCCATCGGCGATAACATCTTTCCGGTACCGGCAGCGGGACACACGCTGGTACAGCGTCCGCACTCCACGCAGGCATACAGATCGATCAGCTGCTTTTGATTGAAGTTCTCGATTTTTCCGACACCGTATTCCGTCAAGGACTCATCTTCAAAATCAATGGGTTTGAGCTTGGCCGGCGGCCCTTGCCTTTTCAAAAAGACATTGATCGGAGCCACCAGGAGGTGAAAGTGCTTCGACTGCGGCACGTACACCATAAACATGAACAGATCGATGGCGTGAATCCACCAAAACACGTAAAACATAACCATCGCCGCATCCGGAGACATCCAGCTGAACGGCAAAGCCAACAAGCTGGAAACCGGCGTCGCCCAGGCGGGAACCGCTTCGTGCGCGCCCCAGATGTGCTCAAAGGCGGTGGAGAAGAGGATGGAAGTCATCAACACCGACAGAAAAATGACGACCAATCCCGCCTTAAAACCGCGTTTCAACCGGGGCAGCTTCTCTACAAACCGGCGGTAATACGCATAAGCGGTCGCCAGCAGCACTGCCGTTACGGTAATTTCCTGCAACAAGGTAAACACCGGATAAGCGGGCACCGGCAGATGGCTTCCCGGAGCCAACCCTTTGATAAAGAGATCGATCGCTCCGAATTGAATGATGATAAAGCCGTAAAACATTACCACGTGCATGATCCCGCTTTTTTTATCCTTTAACAGCTTCTTCTGCCCAAACACATTGACCATCACTTCATTGACCCGGGCTTTTAGATCCTTGCTCAAGTCCGCGGGTTTTCCCAGTTTCACATAGGTGTATCGGGAATACACCACCCGCCCGAACAGATAAACCGCGTATCCGGCGGCGGCCAAAAACAGGATGAGATTCACGACTTGCCATACGGACACGGCCTTCCACTCCTTTTCCATCATTTCAGCAATCACAGTCGGAGAAAGGACAGCGCTTTCATCTGGTATCCTATTCTCCGTCGGATGTCCAGAACCCTGTTCGTTTGATCTTTTCTGAAGGTTCCCTCACTTTGATCCCTATTGTAGCATAAAATGAGTGGTCATTCATTCAGATATTTGTGGAAAGGCCATGGATCCCATTTTCTTTTTCCATTTTGATGCGCCTACCGTCTTTCCAGAGCTCGTTCTTTAAGAAAGGGATATTTCAGGTCTTTCACGAATGGTTATTGAACTCAGAGTGATGGTGGTATCCATGGGGGAGAGTCCATGATAATTCGAAAAGCAACTTCCGGTGATACACCCGGTATCGCTAAAGTTCAGGTTAATAGTTGGAGAAGTACCTATAAAGGGATGATCCCGAATGATTTTCTAGACAGCCTTTCTTACGATAAACAAGAAGCGAAATGGAATGCATTTGTTAAAAATAGGAAAATGATCACTTTCATAGCGGAAGACCCCCTTCAACAAATCATTGGATTTGCAGCCGGCGGTCCCGAAAGAACGGGCAAGTATTCTTACGAGAATGAGCTTTACGCAATGTATATGCTGTACCCTTGTCCCATATCTTCATTGTATCAGTATAATGTATTAACTGAAACGAATATTTAAAAAATTGTTTCTCTAAGCATCCCCACAAGGGGGATACCGAGCAACGCCCCTTTCATCCCACGATTAAAATCGTGGGCTTTTAGTCGGCAGTTTCTGTAAACGGCTTCCGTCCCACTGAAGGCGATGCGGTGGGCTTTGCGCGCCACCCCTTTCAGGTCGCCGTACTCGCGGATGTCCCGGATCGTGATCGTGACCGCCCCCGCCTCATCGGCCAGCCGGCGCTGTTCGGGGCGTTCCGCGGACCGTGGATCCCCACCCCTTCCGTCTCATACAGGCGGGCAAAAGGAGTACAGCGGGCGTATTCCTCGCCGTTAAAGCTGGGCTGGTTGTCATAATGGGCATCCAGGTGGATGATGCCCACCTTGCCCCGTATGCGATCATTACCACATGGGTCTTCCGAGTTCACCTCGTTTTCTGCCTGCGCTCCAACTCCTGAACCACAAAAGAAGCCACGTCCGGCGCCAGGGAACCCGGTCCGAAACCGGCGTCATATCCCAGTTCCAAAGCCATTTCGTGATTGATGCGGGGACCGCCGCAAACCAGGATCAAACGGTCCCGAATCCCTTCGGCTTCCGCCATCTCCACCAGTTCCGTCAAATTGGCGATATGGACCCCTTTTTGGGTTACCACCTGGGAAACGAGGAGGGCATCGGCATTCAGCTCCAGTGCTTTGGCCAGCATCTCTTCGTTGAGAACCTGGCTGCCCAAGTTGTAGGCATCGATCTCCGGATACCGTTCCAATCCGTATTCCCCGTTGTATCCCTTCATGTTCATGATGGCGTCAATCCCGACCGTATGGGCATCCGTTCCGGTACATGCTCCGATGACGACCACCTTGCGTCCGATCCGTTCCCGGATAAACTGGTTGATTTGATAGAAATCCATTTTAGCGGAATCCACCTTGGGGACACGGATGGTGGAGAAATCGACGGTATGCCGGCACTTGCCATAAACGATGAAATACGTGAAGCTTTCGCCGAGGTCGGCCATATGGTACACTTGCGGTTCCTCCAGCCCCATAAGGGCCGCCAGCTGACGGGCAGCTTCCCGCGCTTCCTCCCCGCAGGGCACCGGCAAGGAGAAGCTGACCTGGACCGCCCCGTCGTTCATGGTATCTCCATAGGGCTTAATTCGCGAGTAGTCCACTGTCATGAACCGCTCCCTCCCTCTGGGGAAGTTGGAGACGCTCCCGCAGCTCTTCCTCAAAGGGGTTGTAATAGGTTTCCCCTTTGTGCACGACGCCGGAGAGGCCTTTTCCGCTTTCCAAACCGCGCTTCACATCCGCCAGCATCCCTTGTTCCAAGGCGGCAAAAAGTCCGATCCGCTTCACTTCTTCCAACATATCCACCGCCTGGTCCAGCACTTCCTGCGCCCTCCGCTCCACGCGGCCGCCTGGACGGTACATGATTTCTTCTCCCAGGTGGCGGGCATTGTTAAAGATATACTGGGCATTTTCAATGGCTAGTTTCCGGTCATGGATGTGGGGCGTATGCATCGCCTCCGTCATCATCCCGAGCAGTTGCACCCCTTGGTTGGTGAGAATGCTGACCAGGTTGAACATGGCATCCTGGATATGCCCTTTGAAAATGTTTCCTGTCATGTGTTTGGTCGGCGGCATGTATTTCAGCGGCGCATCGGGGAAAATCTGGCGTGCCATCTGGGCTTGGGCGAGTTCCAGCAGCAAGCCGTCTTCCAAGTCGGGATTTATTTCAAAAGCATGCCCCAGTCCCATCTGTGCCGGGGGAAGGCCCGCCAGCAGAGCAAACTGTTCATTGATAAACTGGGACGCCAACACCGTGTGGGCGGAAGCCACCGCATCCGCTGTCGTCAGGTAATTGTCCTCGCCGGTATTGATCATGATCCCGGCATAGGCATTGATCATCCGGGAAAATGCCTGGTCGATCAAGGTGCGCTGCATGTTGATATCCCGGAACAAAATCCCGTACAGCGCATCGTTGAGCATCACATCCAGCCGCTCCAGCCCCCCCATCGCCGCAATCTCCGGCATGCAGAGCCCGGAACAATAATTGCACAGCCGGATATACCGCCCTTCTTCCTCACCGACTTCGTCGAGGGCTCTGCGCATGATACGGAAGTTTTCCTGGGTGGCGTAGGTACCGCCATACCCTTCCCGCGTCGCTCCGTACGGGACGTAATCGATCAAGCTCTGCCCGGTGCTGCGAATGACGGCTACGATGTCGGCCCCCTGTCGGGCAGCGGATTTCCCCTGCACCGCATCTTCATAAATATCACCCGTAGCAACAATCACGTACAAGTAAGGGCGGGGACCTTCCCCCAACCGTTGGATCATTTGATCCCGCTGGCTGCGGTTGTCCCGGATCCGATCCAATCCCCGACTGGCCAGTTCTCTTCCTTTTATGGCGATTTCTCGAAAATCGGCCTGGGGAAGTTCGGTCAGGCGGATGGCTCCCTCTGCCACCATCTCCGCTACTTCTTGAGGTGTTTTGCTCAGTTGGATCACCCCGTTGATTACCCACCGCGCCACACCGCTCTCCAGTTCACCGGATTCCGCCACATGGTCCACCACCACATTGGGCAGCGGCACCTGATCCGCATCCACTCCGTCAATCCCCATCAGCCGCAATACCGTCCGTTCCACGGCTACCGTGGTCCGTTCCGATATAAAAGCATCCACATCCCAGGCGATTTGTGCGGCGGCTTCCCGCGCCCGGGCGATTTTCCTCTGATCGAGACGCAATTTCCCTTCCATGGCGCTCCCCCTTTCTGCTCATTGCTCATCCAACCGGCGCCGAGCGTCATCCACCACTTCCACCGGCAGCCCCATCTGTGCAGCGATCGTTAACGCCTGCCGCGGAACCGACTCCCCCTCTTGCAGCGGCAGTAGCCGATAATCCATCCACCGATGCACCTCTTTGGCCACCCATTCTCCTGTTCCTTCTGGTTGTTTCAGACCCGCCACCCGATATGCATAGATCCCTCGCACCGATAACACCTCGCCGTAGTGGGTGACGTGAACGACCCAATGATTGAAGGCGGTCAATCGTGCTGTCACAGCGGCGGAGAGAGCCGCCCCTTCCCTGGGGTTGGTCCCCCGGCCCACTTCGTCCATCAACAGCAAACCGGGTTCAGCCCGATCCCACACGCGACTCAACCGCTTCACTTCGGCGCCGAATGTGCTCAGTCCCGATTCTGCATCCTGATGATCCCCGATAATGGCGGTAATCCAGGGGACCAGCGGCATCCTCGCCTCATCGGAGGGGACAAAGAAGCCGTACTGTCCCAAAGCCGCCACCAAACCCAAGGTGCGCAAGGCGACCGTTTTTCCGCCCATATTGGGCCCGATAATCACAGTCACTCCCCGGAAAATATGCAGGTCGAGCGGCGTAAACGGACAATCCTTTTCCTTCAGCCGCTGTTCAATCACCGGATGCCGCCCGCCCCGCAGCTCATAACTGTCGGGAGAGTAAACCGGGCGCCGCCCGTGCCAGCGACGGCCTGCACGCATGCGGGCCCATTGCAGATCCAGACGGCACCAGGTACGGATGGCTTCCTGTAAAGCGGAAAGCGATGGATGAAACGATTCCGCCAACCGCTTCAGGACCTCCGCTTCCACTGTTTCAATCTGCCGGGCCAATTGCTCCTGTTCTTCCGCTTCTTGCTCCGACAGCGGGAGGGAAAGAGCAAATACCGCGTCAAAGGGGGTTTCCCGCATCAGACGAAGTCCATGCCTTTCCTTTAAATGGGGCAGCATCGGATGACGGCGGTCCACCACCCATTCTCCGTCCCGATTGCGCCGGATTCCTGTTTGTCGTTCCACTTCCGCCGCCGCCGTTGCCGCTGCCTGCCGCCGCCTTTCCTCCCATGCCGCCTGTTGCTTCCGTAACCTTTTTAATCGGAGATCGAAGGAGTCATCCACCGAAAAAGAAGGGGTAAGGACAGGAGCCGGGTTTAAGATCCGCAACTTGGTTTCCCACTCTTTTTCCCGTTGGATCGGGAAGAAAGATTGAAGTGCCTTCTCCGCCAACAGGCGCGATAAGTTCCGGGATTGCCACAAGAACCGCTTCACCTGGAACCACTCGGAAATCCCCGGTACTTCTCCCCGTACTAACCGGGAAAGGATCATCCGGATGTCCGGGACCCGCTTCAGGCAGTCCTCCATCCGATCCGCCCAACGCTGGTCATCTGCCGCTTCCAGCAATCGTTCCTGTTCCTCCAATGTTTGCTGCCATTCCCGTTCCTGACCGGGCAAAAAGGGACGGCACGTCCGCTTGGCTTCCTGCCCCATCGGGGTCACCGGCTGGAACCGGGACCAACACGCGGTAAACAGCAAGGCTGCTTCCGTTTCTTGATCCATGAACATGCCGCCGCCTCCTTCCTCTTCTTTCTTCAGCCCCGTTGATGAGATCAAGATTCCTTCCCGGGTCTTCGCTGATCCCTTTGACCGAAATCCGTGAAGGATTTCACCCCACATCCCGCACCACATCGACCACAGGCACAGGATGACATACTTCGGATACCCGCCGCTTCATTTCCACCGGATCAAATCCATACCCCTCCGGAGAAACGGGATTCACGGCCACTGCTACCAGTTTCACCCCGTACAGCACCTGCAAGCTGCCCCCTTTGCGAAAGTAACCGCGCAAAGCGGACATCGACGCAAAACAACGGGTGGGATCGGTTAACACCAAGGGCAGGGGACGACCCGCTTCCTCCACCTTCTGCAGCAACCGATCCGTCGCCATCCCCGGAATCGCCCAGCATTCCCACTCTCGCTTCCGCAATCGTTTTTGCCAGGTGGAGGATGCAGCCAACAACGAAGAAACCGGCAGAGGCACGATCTCACCTTCCGCTACGCCGTATACCCGCCCTTCTGCCAACGCTCGCTCTCCGGCTAAACGCCATAAGGATTCCGTCGTTTGCGGGAGTTGAAACAGACGGATCGTCTCTTCCATCCGGCGGATCACCGTATCCATGGAAGGGGACAATGCGGCTCCGGCCACACAGATCGCACCATCTGTAACCAACGGACAGGCCGCTGCTTTGCGGTCATAAGCCCCGTCTGCCAACACCAGCTCCGCGCCGTTTTGCTGCAAGCGCGCCTGTGCCTCCCGCAGCGACTCCACCCGTGTGATTCCGGCCAGCTTTACTTCAGTCGACTTCAAAGCCCGGGCAATCACGACGGGACCCAGGGGAGAGTGGACGGAGGCGGTGTCCACCAGCTCCCACTCTCCTGCCCGATCCTCCAATAGCGGCCCTGCCGTAGCGACCAAACACCCCCGGGGAACCTTCACCGGGGGCTTTTTTTGCAAACTCCATACATCCCGCTCTTCGCCGTCCACGCCGATACTGACCAGCCCGACAGGGATTGAGCGCTCTTTTGCCTCCATGATCAAGGCATTGAATACGGTGGTTTTGCCCGCGTTTTTGGAAAGGCCGATGACCGCCGCCGACTGCAATCCCTCACCCATCAGGAGATCCAGCAGCATATCACACTCGTGAAGTCTCCGGCGGTGCTGCCTTGTCCGTGTCGGCCTTCACGATACGGCGGTTTTCCCGAGTCAACACTTTGGGTTCCAGATTGATTCGCTCATCAGCCATCAAGGAGGCAACGCCCACATTTTTGCCTTTGGCTGCCTGGCAGAATTCGCAGTTGTCCGCATCATGCTCTCGGTAATGCGGCGGCTCGGGATAGGAGGTGATCACCCCTTCAAAGTTGCGCAAAATGGTCTTTTTGGAACTTTGGGAGACGATGTAGTTGGGTGCCACCGGGATCTTCCCGCCGCCTCCGGGAGCATCCACCACAAACGTAGGAACGGCATAACCGGAGGTATGGCCCCTCAGGTATTCCATGATTTCCAATCCTTTGGAGATCGGTGCCCGGAAGTGGCCAATCCCTTCCGACAAGTCACATTGATAGATGTAATAGGGGCGCACGCGGATTTTGACCAGTTCATGCATCAGTTTTTTCATCACATAGGGACAATCGTTGATCCCCGCCAGGATCACCGCCTGGTTTCCCACGGGAACGCCTGCGTCAACCAGCATTTCACAAGCCCGCTTCGCCTCGGGAGTGATTTCCTTGGGATGATTGAAGTGGGTATTGAGCCAGACGGGATGGTATTTCTTCAGGATCTTGCACAAGTTTTCGGTAATCCGCTGGGGGAACACCACCGGCGCCCGAGTCCCGATGCGAATGATCTCCACATGGGGAATCTCGCGCAGATTTTTCAAGAGATACTCCAAAATCCGGTCATTGACGAGCAAGCCGTCCCCGCCGGAAAGGAGCACATCTCGCACTTCCGTGTTGCTGCGGATGTAATCGATGCAGGCATCCATCTGTTTCTTGGGAACCCCCATGCCGATCTGCCCGGAAAAACGACGGCGGGTACAGTAACGGCAGTACATGGAGCACTGGTTAGTGATCAGGAACAGCACCCTGTCGGGATACCGGTGGGTCAGTCCGGGCACCGGGGAATCCGTATCCTCCAGCAGCGGGTCCGCCATATCATAGCGGGTCTGTTCCAGTTCGGTAGAGATCGGAACCGATTGCATCCGGATGGGATCCGTCGGATCATCCTTATCCATAAGCAACGCATAATAGGGGGTAATGTTCAGGGGGATCGTCTGGTTGGAGATGTCGACTCCCTGAATCTCGTTTTCTTTTAGGTTGATCACTTTTTTCAAATCATCCAGTTTCCGAATCGTATGCGTCAGCTGCCACAACCAGTCATTCCACTGCTCCTCGGTAACGTCCTTCCACAGTTCCACCTCGCGCCAATCACGCATGGTTTCACGCCCTTTCCCAAAAATGTGTTTACGGATGGACCGCATTGGTCGTGTACCGGCGTTCAAACAGCTGTCGCAACGCCTTGTTCTCCCGCAGGGAATCCAGCGTCAGATCGGCATGTCCCGGGGCATACCCGTTGCCGATCATCATGCGGACATCTTTGCCCACCCCTTCGGCCCCCAGGGCAGCAGCGGTAAACTGGACCGCCATGCTGAAAAAGTACACCGTGCCGCCGTCCCGGGTGGCCAAAATGGAAGCCAGCTCTGTATGGCGCACATTGACGCAGTTGATTGTGAGATCCGCCATGGCACCCTGTGTTGCCTTCTCCACCGCGTTCATCACCGCGACGGGATCGGTGGCATCCACCCGAATCACCTCATCGGCCAATTGCAGCCGTCGGAGTTCCTCACATGCCGTCTCCCCCGCTTCCAAAGCCAGCACCTGCCCGGAGGCACCCGCTCTTTTGCGGGCCTGATGCAGGCAGAGGAGACCCGATTTCCCCCCGGCCCCCAAGATGACCACCCGATCCCTTTCCCGGACCAACCGGGCGGTTTGGGCAGGGGCTCCGCAGACATCCAGGGCAGATAAGGCCAATGTTTCCGGTAAATCATCCGGCAGTCGGGCAAAAGGTCCGCTCGCAAACAGTACGGCTTTTCCTTGCACCCGAACCTGACCGGTCTGCAGGTTGACGTCCTCCACTTTTTCCAGAAACAGCGGCGTCAACGTGAGGGAGACCAAAGTAGCGACCCGATCCCTCGGTTGCACTTTTCGATCAGGAAAGGACGGTCCCACCTTTTCGACCGTTCCGATCAACATGCCGCCGGAATGGGTTATCGGGTTGTGCATCTTCCCTCTTTCTTCCACAATTTGAAGGATACGCTCGCCTATTTTGACAGGATCGTGACCCTGCTCCTCCTTCAACTGACTAAAAGAAGCAGAATCAATGTTGAGGCAAGCCACATCGATCAACATCTCATTGTGAAAACACTCCGGTGTCGCATCCAACCGTCGGGCCGGCTGCGGGAGCAACCCCTTCGGTTCCAACACCCGATGCAAGCCGTATTCGTGACCTTGCGGTATCTGCTGCATATGTTCCATCATGCCCCCCTTTGCTCGCCATCTAAAAATGTTGCAAAAATGATGCCAATGTTGTTGCCGAAAGGATTCTCCTATCGCCGCCTACCGATTGGCTCCTCTTCATGCTGGATTTTCGGCAGCTATTTTTGTGCGCACAAAAAACCCTTCCGACTGGAAGGGTATGGATGACAACTTTTAACATCGCTTCGACTCTTTTGCCCTTTGTTCCCTTTCCTCCGACGCAGATGTTCATACTGTCGGCTCCAAGAGGTGCGGCATAATGCGAAAGTACTCAAAAAGTACCAGTCACGCTTGGGTCGCAAGCTCCCGGGTCGTGCGATGTGCCGCTTTTTGCTAGGTCCGTCGAAGTCGCTGCTCGGGGAAAAGAGTAGTTCCGCTTATTTTGAGAAACTTTGTAAAACCCTTTTCTTCGATCTAAAAGGAATTATTTTATCTGCAGCTTTTTCAGCTTGTACTGCAGCGTTTGCCGGGGAATGCCCAGCCGAATCGACGCTTGACGGATGTTATCGGAACAGGCCTCCATCGCTTCCCGGATCAGCTGCTCTTCCACCCGGGACAAAATGGTTGGAAGATCGTCGGTTTCAGCCGCCCCGGTACGAATTTCCTTACTTTCTGCAAGAGCTGCAACCGGCTCCAAATGCGGAGGCAAGTGTTCCAGGCGAATTTCCTCGCCGTCCACCCAATGCATCGCCCCTTCGATGGCATGCTCCAGCTCGCGGACGTTTCCCGGCCAATCATACTGCTTAAACAGCTGCTCCACTTCAGGGGAAACCCGGAACACCTGCCGCTCGAACTGTTTATTGTATTGGCGGAGAAAATGACGGGTCAACAACGGAATATCCTTCCTCCTTTCCCGAAGAGGGGGAAGGGAGATGCGAATCACATGAATACGGTAATAGAGATCCTTGCGAAGTCGGCCTTCCCGCACGCTGACCTCTGGATCTTCATTGGTAGCGGCAAAGATGCGCACATCCACCGGACGTATCCGAACATCCCCAACCCGCCGAACCACACCGTCTTCCAATACTCGCAGCAATTTGGCCTGCAAATCCAGCGGCATGGCGTGGACCTCATCCAGAAACAGCGATCCTCCCGCAGCCAATTCAAACAGTCCCGGCCGATCCTCTGCTCCGGTAAACGCCCCTTTGACTGTTCCAAATAAAATCCCCTCCAGCAAGGAAGAAGGGATCGCTGCACAGTTCTGGGCGATAAAGGGCCGGTTTTTCCGTGGAGAATAATGATGAATCGATTGGACCATCAACTCCTTTCCCGTCCCCGTTTCACCCACCACCAACACCGGTGAGCGGGTGGCGGCGGCCTTTTTTGCCCGCCCAATCTCCCGCAGCATCCGGGTGTCTTTTGTCAAAATCTGTTCAAAACGGTACAACCCTCTGCTCTCTCTTTTCTCTTCTTTGCGGCCGCGGGGAGGGCCGGATTCCCCCCTCTGGGTTTGGAGTTCAATCAACTTCTCGGAGAGTTCCTGAATGCGGGTGATGTCCTTGGCGACCTCCATCGCCCCTACCCGTTTTCCCTCCACGATCAACGGCACCGTCGTATTAATGGTGACGATCCGCTTGCCATGACGATTGGTATAAGTTTGACGCTGATTATAGATAGGATTGCCGTGCTCAATCACTTTGAGCAGGGTGCTGGTCCGATGAGTCAGCGAAGGGAACGCCTCCAACACATGACAGCCCAGCACTTCTTCCACGGTCAGCCCGTCCAACCCGGCAGCCACATCATTGTAAAAAACCGTAATCCCCTCGGCATCCACGACATGAATTCCCTCGTCAATCGAGCGGAGCACTTCCTTTAACATCTCTTCCGTAAAAGCAGGATGAATCATGGAATCACTCCTTTCGGTCAAGCCGCCGGAATTTCGTCCCACTATGCCGAAAATTCGTCATCTTGATTATATACATACAATTACGTATAGTCTATGCTGGACAGACTCTTACCAGATCACTCCTGTTCCCTGTTGCATTCCGGCAGTAATTAGATCGGATCATATCCCCCATACATTCCCTTTTCCTCCTTTCCGTTATAGCCAACCTCTTCCCCCACAGTCTATGAACAGACACCCACTGGGTCTGCAAAAAAAAAAACAGGGGCGGGCATGAAAGCCCGTCCCTGAACACATGAATCTGTCTGGATATCCATTCGGAGAATCTGCTCTCCCCGCAGCTGCGGTAATCGCTCGCGCTCTCTGTCAGTGTGCACCGGCTGCCAGGAACACGAACCGATACAGTTGGCATGGCAAAAGGGTGATCAATCCTTTCGCCCCCCATCTGCACCATAACCGGCTTGTCTTTTTTCAAATGAATGATTCCCTCTTCAAAGGTTACCCGTCATTCCAGGCAACTCTCACCGTCTCGAAGTTCAGCCATGTCTATACCGTAACCCAAACCCCATCACGCGCGGTCAGCAGCTTTGCGCCGACGGAACAACATCAGGATGCCGGCGGCCATTGCGGCAAGACCACCCAACAGATAAGCCGGTTGGTTCGCGGATGTGTCCGGCATCGCTCCGCCTTTCGCGGTTTCTTTGGCTGCTCCTTTATTACCGTAGGCAAAATCCTGCTTTCCTTCGGACACTTCCGGTTCATGGACCGGAGTCGCTTCATAACCGGAATCCGGATGTTGAATGGTGTCCGTCGGAGAATCCACAGGGTCGGTGGAACCGCCGTGATCCGGGTTATGATCTGCCGGAGGCTCTTCGTCACTCGGGGGTTGAACCGGATCATCGTCTCCCGGTAAATCGATAATTGGATCGTCATCTCCCGGCGGATCGATCGGATCCGTCGGCGGGTCTGCCGGATCGTCCCCACTCGGTGGCTCCACCGGATCCGTCGGCGGCAGCTGCGGAGTACCCGGTTCATCCGGGTTATCCGGGCTCAACACAGGAACATCCGGTGCCTCAATCCCCACTTCAACAGAAGGTCCGCCGGAACCCCCGCCCACGTTCAGGTCCAGACCGGGGGCAGCGAAAGCCGGCTTGGCCACGACCAGGCCTAATACAGTGCAGGACGCGACAACTGCCAATTTGGTGTTTTTCTTAACCAACCATGTTCCTCCTTTGCACTTATTCATCTCCTTCTCATATGATTATGACTATTTTTTCTTGTAAAGGGTATCCACCATAAGTTCTACTTTTCCTTTTCCATACAATCCGAAAGTAAGATATTCCTACTGATGGATGTTTCATGGATGGAAAGGAAAATACCCGTTGATTCGACGTGTCGAAGAGGCCGTCACCGTTTGAACGATCTGCCCCTGATTATGGCGGGCAAAAACCGGGGAATCATCACCAAAGCCCATCTGCCGGTACGGCAGACGAGCTTTACTGTTACCGTTATTCTCCGCTTATTGTTCAGCTCCATTTTTCATGCTGCAATACTGGCTTTCTTTACCGATGGAGCGGTAGGGGAGTCGGCTTGCTCCGTGATGTAAAGCACCGCTTCTTTGTTTCGGTCGGTTTCCCTGTCAATCACTTCATCGGGAGGATAAAACCCGGGGTTGGAGGATGTGGGATACATCTCGAACGTATAAGCAAAGATCTTGTGTTGACCGTACGCCCAATCGGTCATGTCCCCGTCGGTAATATACAAATCACTCGATTGCTGGGCAGTGTACCCGTTGGTTTGGGCCATTTTTTCACCCATCGCCTTAAATACCTCATAGTCATCCCGGCTCATATCCGACGGAGTATCTTGATAGGTGTATCCATAAGGCCACAAAATCAACTCGCTGTAGGTGTGGAAGGTAATGGCCGTTTTGATTTGCTGCTTGCCGTCCACCACCCGGCTGTTGATAAAGTCGCGCATCGCTGTGGTTTCCGGTGCGGAGAAAGGAGCGCTGCCCCGGTACACGTCCGAGCTGGGATTGCCGCTGGACCCGCCGCAGCAGCCCCATTTATATCCGTAGTTTCGGTTGAGATCCGTGCCTACGGAAGCGAGGAGGCTCTTCTTATTGGGCTGCCGGTTCTTCCGCCACATTTGATATTGATCATTCTTCAGGTCGTATTCCCCGCCATCGGGGTTCAGATTAAAAACGATATAGATCTCGCGGGAATCGACATCGCGGGTAATCCGGCTGTCCGACCCGTAATGATCTGCAAAGAGGTGCAAGGTGCGAAGAGCCATTTCCACAGTAAGATGTTCCCGGGCATGGTGCTGTGCAACAAAGAGCACCTCCGGCTCCGCTTCGTCCGACTGCACGTTGTCACTGATTTTGACCGCCCACAGATCCCGGCCTTCATATGACTTTCCAATACTGAACTTTTGCACGATATCGGGATGCTGGGATACCACCCGGTCAATCTCCGCCACCATTTCATTATAGTTGTGATAACCGGAATCCTCCGACGGAAAATCCATCGAGGACATCCGCCTCTCCGCCCGGAAGCCCATCGCTTCGATCTTGCGGATTTCCCCGGGGGTGGCATAGACGAAGATATGATCTTTTTCCACCCCGTCGATAGCGATGCCGGCACGATGAATCTTGGTCCGCTCTTCCTTGGTGTTCACTCCATTTACTTGATACAATCCACGTTGTTCCTGTTGGGCGGAAAAGTCTGCTTCCACCGGGGGTTTTCCAAATACGGACAGCGGCATGACCAAAAGGGCTGCCAACACGACCATCGTCAAAGCGGTCCAGCGGGAAATTTTCATCGAATAGCCTCCTTCATGAGCCCAGCGTTTTGCTTTTGTCACCTTGCCGTTCACTCTGTACTTACAAGAATTTTTCATCATATCCGATTTTTTCAACACCATCATATCCCAGGTCCAACAAAAACGGAACCCCTATCTTGGCCATCTATTCGCACTTAATATTAGGACTCGAAGAGGGTTCCCCGGTAAAAACCCCTTCCCCTCCATAAATAAAGGTTCAATAATAAAGAAAAAAAGAAGCGGAAATGGATAAGGACTCCTTGCCTGCTCATCGGGGGGGAAGGGGTTCCGGCGATTCCCGAAGATGGACTGATCGGCAGCTCACCATCTGCCTGTCTCCGAACAGCCTTCTTATGCGCTGTCTGCGTCAAAAGTACCACTGCTTGCTCATAAATAAGGAGGAATAGAGTGCCTTCCTGCGATTTTTCACCGATTCTCACACCCGAACCCACTCTATTACCGGTGCAGTAGATAACCCAAACCGCCCTATTCCGTCGGTGTTTCTATCAAAACTCTCTCCAAAACTCCATTAATGGCAGGGATCTTCTCTTTCATCCTTTCCCATCCGGTCGCCGAAACTGCAGCCCCATACACTCGGATACATGAACCAGGTGTATCCGTTTTGTCAAGCATTCTTTCCTCACCGAAGGGTATCTCCCCAACGTAAGATCTAATCTATTTACGCCTTTTGATTTACTAACAAGAAGTCCTTGATATGTCAGTTTACAAGAACGATTCAATACCGGCACGCCAACGGATTTCATCTGTTCAAAGAGGATGCACACCAAGTTAATAGGAATGGGTTATTAAAAAGGCCTCTGTAAGTTTTTATAATACAAAGTGTCATTCACAACCGCAGGTCAGCAAGAACACTCTTCATCGCGTTTCCGGCCGGTACCGATGATACCCACAACATAAGGGGAGGATGATTGCTCATGTGGAAAAAATTCGCTTCTGTTGGTATGGCAGCCGCTTTAACTGTAGGTGTGAGCGTGTCCCTTCCGACCGTCTCTCACGCAGCCGTAACGGATACCGTAAATGATGTCAAATATCAAGTAGAAAACACTGCCGGATCCGTGCCGGTAAACACCGGTGACGTACAAAGCGCACCGCAAACCGTAAAAGATACTGTGCAAGGCAAAGTATCCGTAGCCAAAGCAGAAGCTACTGACAAAGTGGAAACCGTCAAGGACAAAGTGGGCACTGTTGGAGAGCCGTCCACTGTGGAAGCCAATGATGTAAAAAACAAAGCAGAAAAAGCCGCGGGCAAACTGGATGTGCAAAACGCTGACGAAAAAGTTCACAGCACCGCTCATAAAGCTGTAAACAAAGTGCACAAAACTGCCCATAAAGCGGAACAAAAAGTGAACGGAACCAAATACCAAGCCGAAACCGCTGTTTCCAACGCCAAATGGCAAGGGGAAAACACCCTGTCTCAGTTCTTCAGCCTCGAAGGCCTGAAAGATAAAGTAGCTTCTTTCCTGAACAATTTCTCCTAAGGAATCAGATAAAGATCAAAAGACCAAAAAGCCAAGCACACTTTTGCATGGCCGAGTTAAGGACAAAGCCCTGCGCCGAAAGGCGACAGGGCTTTGTCTATCCTCCGTATTTTCGGTCTATTTCGAAAAACTATTTTGCAATATAGTTTACACCCGTGCGAGAAGAAGGTGTAAGTTTTCCCCGTTTGTACTGAATGAGCCAGCTGGTTCCGCAAACTAGGGAAATAACCCCTATACCCAATCCTACTGACGGGATTCCCCATTGATCATACGCCAGGCAGGACAATCGTATGGTAGTGGATAAGGAGAATCTTGAAAGCATGGCCGACACTTCGCAAACCGAATTTTTTGAGATATCATATGGATGGAATGTACACAAGAGGAGACCGAAAAATGAATCGAACGAGACGCCATATCATTACAGCCGCCCTGATGGCGGCTATGTTTCTGGCCGCTGTAGAAGTAACGATCGTCAATGCGGCAATGCCGACCGTAGTGGGCGCCCTGGGGGGAATCTCCCTGTACAGCTGGGTGTTTTCCGCTTTCATGCTTTCCAACACCATCACGGTTCCCGTTTACGGGAAGCTGGCGGACTTGTACGGACGGAAGCAAGTGTTTATCTCGGCAGTGTTGCTGTTCGTGGGGGGCTCCGCCCTGTGCGGTTTGGCCCAATCCATGGAACAGCTGGTCTTCTTCCGTGTGATTCAGGGGCTCGGAGCCGGCGGGGTGTTACCCGTCGCCATGACGATTGTGGGGGACATCTTCCCCTTTGAAACCCGTGCCAAAGTGCAGGGCTGGTTTTCCTCCGTGTGGGGATTGGCCGCTATCATCGGTCCTTTCATCGGAGGCTGGACGGTGGAGCACCTGTCTTGGCGGTGGATCTTCTGGTTCAATCTTCCCCTCGGGTTGATCATCGTTGGAGTCATCCACGTCTTCCTGCCCAGGAAAAAAGAAGGGGAGGACCCGACTGTCGACTATACGGGCGCAGTATTGTTCACGCTATCCGTCTTTGGATTCCTCCTCTGCACCCAACTGGTGAGCCGCCTGGGATGGACTCATCCCGCCATTTGGGGTCTCTTGGGAGGCGCGGCAGCCCTTCTAATCGGTTTTTTCCGTCGGGAAAAAAAGGTGGAAGACCCCTTTATTCCCTTGCATCTGTTTCGCAACCGGGTGATTGCTTCCAGTAACATCACTGCTTTTCTGACGGGGATGGGGATGTTCGGGGCCATCTCCTTTGTTCCCCTGTATGTTCAAGGCGTATTGGGCAAAAGTCCGACCCTCTCCGGACTGGCCATCACGCCACAGGTGCTTGGCTGGAGCACGGCATCCGTGATCGCGGGGCGATGGCTGTTGAGGAACGGTTACCGCCAACCGATTCTGACCGGTATGGTGTTGATCAGCCTGTCCGCCGGCGGGTTCACCTGGATGGACGCCGAAACCCCCTACCTCTGGGTGTTGATCGGCATGTTCGTTCTCGGACTCGGTCTGGGACTGTCCATGACCGCTTACATCATCGCCGTCCAGAACGCCGTCAGTGAAAGACAGCGAGGAGCGGCCACTTCCTCCCAGATGTTTGCCCGGGCGATGGGCGGTGCCTTTGGCGTCACCATTCTGGGAGCGGTAATGAGTTCTCAGCTGAAGTCCCGAATCGGGGCCTACATTGCCCAGCATCAGGCGGAGTTGAGCGGGAAAACCATTCGTCAGTTGGAACAGGCGCAAGGTGTGACCCAGCCGGAAGGTCTCTCCACCCTGCCGCCCGGTATCGTCGACGAGATCAGCCGTTATCTTTCCCAGGCACTGGATGCCACCTTCGTCACTGCGGCCTCTATCTCCCTAGCGGCACTGGTTGTTGCGTTTTTCCTGATCCCCAAAGGAAGTGCCAGGTCGCTTTCGGTGGAGGAATAAGGGGAGTTCTCCGTATGGTTGATTCGTGGCTGGCTATTCGTTGAAAAAATTGTGATAGATGTGGACGATACTCCTGTCAGCCAAGCACTCTCCTGCTTGGATTTTTCATTTTTCACTCCCGGTCAGATAGGTTTCTTTCAATGTATACTCCGGACCGAAGGGATGTCGATCAAAGTTCTTCACTCGGGCCTTTTGCAGATACCCATCCGTCGGACAGAAAAGGGGAATCACGGCGGCTTCCTTTTCGACTAATAACTTTTCCGCTTCTCTCAGCTCTTGGATCCGCTTCGATCCTTTATCTTCAGCAGCTCGTTGCAATTTCTCGTTGAATTCCTCACGGTTCCACCCGCTGTTTCCAGCATCTCCATCGAAGCGGTAATCTTCCAGATAAGCGTAAGGGTCATTCAGTTGTACGATCGGCTCAGTCAGTGCCATGTCAAAATCCCCTTTTTCCATCCGTTCCAGGAACTGTTGGGGAGCTACCGGCCGAATATTCACTGGAAAACCCAATATCATCCGCCATTGTTCCTGCAAAAACAATGCCGCTTCCTTGCGATCCTCAGTCACCAACAGCTCCATCGCCGGTACTTTTTTGAGACCTAATTCTTTCATCCCTTCTTTCAAGCTCTTCCCGGCTTGACCGGGATCCATCATACGGGGAGCTCCCGATTTTTCCTTGAAGGACGGCTGGTCTCTGGTCCACACTTTTGGAGGAACCACCCCTCCTGCAGGAAGTGACCCGTCTTTCCGTACATGATTGACCAGCTCTTCACGATCGACGGATTGTGCCATCGCCTGACGAATGTTTTTATCACCGAGGAAATCATTGTCCAGATTAAATTGTATCTGATCCACCCGATCACGGGTAAAGGAAATGAACTGGCGGGCCTCCTTGTAAGCTTCCGCAAAATGGTAGTCCAGTCGGGCGATATCCAGCCGATTGGCATGATACCTGCGTACTTGCTCCGACACTTCCGTGTTGATGCTCATCTCTACGCGACCCAAGCGAACCCGGCTGCGATCCCAGTAGGTATCACTCTTTTTCAATACCAGTTCCCGTTCCGATTTCCACCTTTCCACTTGAAAAGGGCCACAGGTCACCATCGTGTCCGGAGAGGTAGCATAGCGGTTACCGTATTTCTTGACGATATCGGCCCGCTGCGGTAAAAACGGCGGCATGGCGACGGCCGTTAAAAATTGGGACGACGGCTTGTCCAGAACGACTTTCAAGGTTCGCTTTCCCAAAGCTTGTACACCCAGTTCGGAGGGACTCGCCTCTCCTTCGCGCACTGCCTTCGCGTTGTTGACCAGATCCAAACCATGTACCTGCCTCGAATCGGTTTGCAAAGCACGGCGCCATGCGTATACGAAGTCCTGGGCTGTGACCGGCTTCCCATCACTCCACTTGGCTTCCCGCAGTTGAAAGAGATAGGTTCTCTTATCCGCACTCACCTTGGGATTGGCTTCCGCCAAAGCAGGCTCGGGCTTGTTGTCCTGATTCAGCCGCATCAATCCTTCCTGCACTTGGTTCAGCACGGTCATCGCCTGATCGTTGACCGTTCCAGCACTGTCCAAAACAGCGGGATCCCCATCTATACTGAGCCTCAGCGTTTGCTCTTCCTGCCCCTGGGCTCCGCTTACAGGCGAGTAAGTTCCCCCGCACGCCGTCAACAGACCTAACCCCAACAGCCACAGCAAACTCCATCCGGACTTGATCGATTTTCCCCTCACATTCCCCTCTCCTTCTTGACCCTCAATTTATATATACGCAATTTTTCCTATATCCAAAGAATTAATACTCCACCCCATCATATCATAGGATAGATAGTTGTCAATTGTTGGATAAAATGGAAAGCGAGGCGGTGTCCCAAAACAGCGTCACTCACTAAACAAAACTGTGGCGTCGTTGGACTTCCCGATCAAGATAAACAAATAGGAGTGTGAGCACGATTTGATCCGGTTTCATTTCAGTGCATTGACCAAACATCCACTTTCTTCCATCCAGGAAACTATACAGCGGTGGAAAAAGATCGCGCACAAAGGAGAGAAACCACATACGAAAGTTCCCTCGGATTTCACGGCTCGGTATTCCAAAGGGATTTTGCTGGCCGGCTTAGGACTTTGGCTGGCATTTTTCCTGACGATGATCATCCACCCAAGCAGTCATGCAGCAGTAAAGGAGTGTCTGTGGATATATACATGGACTGCCGCTCCCGCAGGAGCCGTTATGGGTATCGCTGCCCGACGGAGAAACCACCCTCACGCACTGGCGCTCCTGCTCGGCAACCTGTGGATGATCCCCAGTATGCTGTTGTTTTGGTTTTTGGCGGTATTTGCGTATCCGATGATTTACGTGTGATAAAGAACCGCCTCCCTCTCGGGAGGCGGTTTGATTGATACTCCGATGTCGCAGATGTGACACTGTCCGTAAACCTACGGCGTATCTGGCAATTCAGGAGCTTTTTCGATAGGGGAGGATCGGTGTGATCGGCGAAGATTCTTTGCACTCACAGAGTACAAGTCTCGCCAAGGTCGCTCCGCTCCCTGGTCTCGCTATGCGCTTTTTGCAAGAGATCGGCGACGGCCACACCAGACCGGTCCCCCTAGAACAGATGTGCTCTCCGTTACCAAGAGACGATTCTTCTCTTTACATCTGTTTGGGAGCGTGGACGCCGATCAGGGACAAGCCGTTTTTCAATACTTGCGCCACCGCGGAAAGAAGCGTCAGCCGAGCCTGAGTCAATGTCGGATCGTCACCGATCACCCGGTGGGCATTGTAGTAACTGTGCAGCTGGGTAGCGAGATCGTACAAATACCGCACCACCCGGTGGGGCTGCATGTGATCCGCTGCCGTAGCCACCTCACCCGGAAACTCGCCCAGCTTCTGTAGAAGATCAAACTCCTGCTCTTCCTGCAACGCCGACAGATGAGTCGGATCCTTCTTCAACTGGATGCCCTTTTCTTCTGCCTGGCGGAACACGCTGTTGATCCGGGCATGGGCGTATTGCACATAAAACACCGGGTTTTCGTTGGATTGGGAGACAGCCAGATCCATATCGAAATCCAAGTGGGCGTCAGGACTCCGCATGGCAAAGATATAGCGGGTGGCGTCGACGCCGACTTCCTCCATCAGGTCGACCAGCGTCACGGCTTTCCCCGTCCGTTTGGACATCTTCACCAGTTCTCCGCCCTGGTATAGCTTCACCATCTGGGTGATCAGGAAGGTCATCTTGTCCGGATCGTAACCCAAGGCTTCCATCGCCGCACGCATCCGGGGAATGTACCCATGGTGGTCGGCACCGAAAATATTGATGATCCGGTCGAAGCCCCGCTCATACTTGTTGCGATGGTAGGCAATATCCGGAGTCAGGTAGGTGTTGGTGCCGTCCTGTTTCACCAACACCCGATCTTTGTCGTCGCCGTATTGGCTGGACTTGAGCCAGAGTGCGCCGTCTTTTTCAAAGGTTTCCCCGCGTTCGGTCAGGATTTTCACAACCTCGTCCACGGCACCGGATTCGTACAAAGATGTCTCAGAGAACCAATTGTCAAAGGTGACGCGGTACTTTTCCAAATCCCGTTTGATTTTGTCCAGCAGCTGTTTCAGCCCGTACTCCCGCAGAAAGGCCAGACGCTCCTCCCGCTCCATGGAAACCAGCCGGTCACCCTCTTCTTCCGCCAGCTTTTTCCCGATGTCGATAATGTCTTGGCCGCGATAGCCATCCTCGGGGAATTCCGCTTCCTGCCCCAAGGCTTCCAAATAGCGGGCTTCCAGGGAGAGGGCCATCATGCGGATCTGGTTGCCCGCATCGTTGATGTAATATTCCCGGGTTACATCATACCCGGCGGCATCCATCACGTTGCACAGCACATCCCCGATCGCCGCACCCCGGGCATGACCGAGGTGAAGGCTGCCGGTCGGGTTGGCACTGACAAACTCCACCAGCACCTTTTCCCCTTTGCCGGTATCTGTCCGTCCGTATTGTTCCCCTGCGGCTTCGATCTCGCGGAGCACATCCGTCAGATACGACCGATCGATAAAAAAGTTGATAAAGCCGGGTCCAGCCACTTCAATTTCTTTAATATGGGCTTTTTGCCGATCGATGCCCTCCACGATCTGCGTAGCGATTTCCCGCGGATTTTTCCGAGCGATACGGGTCAGCTGCATCGCCATGTTGGTGGCGAAGTCTCCGTGGGCTTTTTCCCGGGGCACTTCCAGCACAACCTCCGGGATTTGCGATTCATCCGCCAAACCGGCGTTCAGTACGGCCTGTTTGATCTCTTCCTTGAGCTGTTCCTGCATCCGTTCCAACGCGTTCATGTCAGGCAGACACCCCCGTCCATTGGATCTTCAATTGGTAATGGCCCATCTCTTCTCCTGCCATTCGCAAGCGAAAGGAAAATTGGATCTGTCCGTGTGATTCTTCCATCCGTCGCCGATAATCCAGGGTATGAACTTCCATCTCCGCCTTACCGCCTGGAGTCTCCACAAGGCTGAGGGATGTTTGACCCGGCCGGTAGGTGACACGATAAGAGACAGCTCCCTGCCGGATGACCGTCACTTCGTCCTCTTTGGCTTTCACCGTAGTCCGCACTTCTTCCTGCGTCCCCGGCTCCTCCCAATAGCGAAGTACCCATCGATCCTCTTTTTGGTCAAAATGACCCTTCAGTTGTTGCTCGATGCGTTCGACATCCTCTTGATCATCGGAACGGATCTCTGAAACGATGTCCAGGCGAATCGGTTTCAACAATGCCCGTCCCCTTTCCGATTGTAGATATCTTATCACTCGTTGGAGTGAAATTCCAATCAATGACAAACTTCCCTCTCACAAAAAAGAGGGAAGTCGTCAGACCGTTCACTTCGTAAAGCCTAGCAGCATCTCCCGAACCGCCTTGGCAGCAACGACAGGCGTTTGCTCCGTGGGATCGTAAGCGGGTGCGACTTCCACCAGGTCCGCACCCACTACATGGACTCCGGAGCGGGCAATGGCATGGATGGCTTCAAACAGCTCGTTGCTAGTGATCCCGCCGGGTTCCGGGGTTCCGGTGCCCGGTGCGAAAGCCGGATCCAGCACATCGATGTCGATCGTCACATACACAGGCCGGTCCTTCAATTGCGGGAGAACTTCTTTTAGCGGCTTCAGCACTTCAAAGGGGTAGAAGTGAATCCTTTCCTGTTCCGCATAGGAGAACTCTTCCTTCGTCCCGGAACGAATGCCAAATTGGTACACATTTTCCGGGCCCAACAGCTGGGCAATTTTGCGGAGAGGAGTGGCATGGGAGAGGATTTCCCCTTCATAATCCGTACGCAAGTCCGCATGGGCATCGATATGGATCACGGCCAGCTTGCGATGGTATTGGTTAATCTCCCGAACCACCGGCCAAGTGACCAAATGCTCCCCACCCAGGCCAAAAGGCATCTTTTTACTAGCCATTACCTTGGCGACAAAGCGGCCGATCTGATCGAGGCTCTTCTCCGGATTCCCAAATGGTAGCGGAATATCTCCGGCATCATAGTAGCGGATCTCGGACAAATCCCGGCGCAGATAGGGGCTGAACTCCTCCAATACCAAGGAAACCTCCCGGATTCGCCCCGGGCCGAAACGGGAACCCGGCCGAAAGCTGGCCGTCCAATCCATCGGCATTCCGTAAATGACCGATTGGGCTTCGTTCAGCTCGGGCGTCGCCCCGATAAACACCTTACCGGAATATGCTTCGTTAAACCGCATCGTTATCCCTCCTGCTCAAGCAGTTCCGACACAAAGCGAGGCAGTTGGAACAAGGCATGGTGCATGCCGGGGTGATAATATTTGGTTTCCAACGGTGTAAAACGGCTTTCTTCCACTTGGAGCGGATCCATTTCTTTGGAACCGAGAGTAAAGCTCCACAATCCGCTGGGATAGGTGGGAATGCTGGCCGTATAGAGACGGGTAATCGGGAAGATGCCGGAGATGTCCCGGTATACCTGAGAAATCAGCTCCCGGTTGAACCACGGAGATTCCGTCTGAGCCACCATCACACCGCCCGGACGCAGGGCTTCATAAATCCCTTGATAAAAAGGCTTTTGGAAAAGCCCGACCGCCGGCCCAACAGGCTCTGTGGAATCGACCAAAATCACATCGTATTTACCGGGGTTGGCCTCAATGTGCTTGATTCCATCCTCCACTTTGATCTCCACCCGAAGATCCGTCAACTTTCCGGCGATTTCCGGAAAATATTTCTGGGATACTTCAATCACCCGGCGGTCGATTTCGCACAGAGTGGCCGTTTCCACACTCGGGTGTTTCAGCACTTCCCGGATGGCTCCGCCGTCCCCGCCCCCGATCACCAGTACGCGCTTCGGCTCGGGATGGGTAAACATCCCCACATGGGTCAGCATCTCATGATAAACAAACTCATCTTTGTCCGTAGTCATCACCATGCCGTCCAGCACCAGCATATTGCCGAACTGCTTGGTTTCGATCACATCCAGTGTTTGAAATTCGGTCTGCTCATGATGTAGCGTCTTTCCGATTTTGGCGGTAATCCCAAAATTCGGTGTTTGCTTTTCCGTATACCATAGTTCCATATCCATGGTCTTGATTCTCCTTCCAAAAGCCCGGAACGGCTTGTCCCTTCCATATGAAAAAACCCTCCCTATAGGATAATCCAACTGTTGACGGGAAACAATCGGAATCTTTTTGGCAGGCGAAAATCCCTTGTTCCCCAGGAATAGAAATGTTTCCCAATCTGCATACTAACGGGGAAACGCAATCTCTTCTTTTGCAACGAGGGACCAATAGCCAAGGAGGCTGTCACCATGGGCGATGACATCGACCGCATGCTGCCCCGGGAAACAGGATCCCACTCGGTTGATTTTGACCGTTGGTGGTTTTGGGGAGCCCGGATTTTTCGATGGACATGGATGGGAATTGCAGGGCTGCTATGTTTGGCTCTTGTCACGGTGCTCTACCTGAAATCCCGTCCCTTGCCGCCTCCGGAAATCCCGATGACGACGAAGATCCTGGATATTCATGGCCGCCCCATCGACCAACTGGATTCCGGTGAACACCGGGAGCCCATCCGCTTGGGAAAGCTGCCGCCTCATCTGATCCAGGCAACGCTGGCGGCTGAAGATCAGCGTTTCTTCCAGCACTGGGGGTTTTCAGCAAAAGGCATTGCCCGTGCGATATGGGTTAATCTTCGTGAGGGGCGCCTGGCTCAAGGAGCCAGCACCATCACCCAACAGTTGGCGCGCAACCTGTATCTGACCCATGACCGCACATGGTCCCGCAAGGTGCGGGAAGCCATGTTAACCGCCCAGCTGGAGCTCCACTATTCCAAAAAAGAAATCTTGGAGATGTATCTCAACAAAATATACTACGGACACGGCGCTTACGGGATTGGGCGGGCCGCCCGTCTCTACTTCGGCAAAGACGCAAAAGATCTCACTCTGGCGGAAAGCGCGATGTTGGCGGGGATTCCCCGGGGACCCCGGTGGTTTTCACCGCTGGAATACCCGGATCGGGCTAAATCCAGGCAAAAAATGATCTTAGACGCAATGGCCCGACAAGGAAAAATCAGCCGTCAGGAAGCCGCTGCAGCTAAGTCCCAGACGCTCACCTATGCTCCGCCGCCCAAACCTGCGCCGGCCAGAGCGCCTTACTTCCGGGATTATGTGCTGAAGGCCGCAGTGCAACAATGGGGGCTGGACGAGCATGAAGTGCGAAACGGCGGACTAAAAATCACCACCACGCTGGATCTATCCATCCAACAGAAAGCGGAGCAGGCGGTTCAACGTTATCTTTCCAATCAGGGAGACTTGCAGGCAGCATTGGTAAGTGTGGAACCAGCCACCGGGTATATCAAGGCGATGGTAGGCGGCAAAGATTATCGTCAATCTCCCTACAACCGCGTGTTCGGCAAGCGACAGCCCGGTTCCACCTTCAAACCGATTCTCTACTTGGCCGCTCTACAGGATGGGCTGACCCCGTTAACCCGGTTTGAAAGCCGTCCAACCGTGTTTCCCTATGAAGGAGGTACGTATGAGCCCTCCAACTACCATGACCGGTATGCCTACCGCCCGATCACCATGCAGGAAGCGATCGCCACTTCAGACAATGTATATGCTGTCAGCACCCATCTGTTAATCGGACGAAACCAAGCGATTCAGATGGCTCGGCTGCTGGGGATTGTCAGCCCGCTTCAACCGGTTCCGTCGCTGGCACTGGGAAGCAGTGCCGTCAGCCCCTATGAGATGGTGCAAGCCTACGCCGCTATCGCCGATAATGGCCGCCACCGTACTCCTGTGGCCATTTTGCGAATCGAAGATGCCCGGGGAGAGCCGATTGATCCGCCGCAAGCAGCTCCCGTCCAACAAACATCAGCTCCCGCATCCTTCGTACTCACTAAGATGATGGAAACCGTGTTTCAACCGGGAGGGACAGCCAACCGGGTGGGACAAATGCTTCCCTACCGGTCCATCGCCGGCAAAACGGGCAGCACCCACTGGGATTCCTGGCTGTCCGGGTTTACCCCCAACCTGGCAACCACGGTGTGGCTCGGTTACGACAAAGGCAAACCGCTGCCCGACGGCGCCTCCCGTCTGACGCACAATATCTGGGGAAGTTATATGCGCGATGCTTTGCGGGGCAAGCCGAATCCACCCTTTCAACCTCCGTCCGGGGTGGTCAAAGTACAGGTGGACCCGGCAACAGGCTACTTAGCTACCTCTCGATGCCCCCGTGCCAGGGAAATGTTTTTTATCGCAGGGACAGAACCTAGACAGACTTGTCCCAACCATCCCTTCACAACTCCTTCTCCCCCGTCTCCTTCATTGTTGGAGCGCCTAAAAAAATGGTGGTTCGGTTCATAACCGAGCCACCATTTTTATTCAGCACTCATTGCTGCCGCCGATTTTTCCTTCGCCGTCTGCCAGCAAACCATCATTGTAAAACGTAATCAATCCTGCCCGTCCCAACTCGTTCAACACTTCGTACAGACTATCCCGCTTATCCGCAGGCAGCGAGTTGACGAACTGGTTGATTTCTTCCGCTGGGGCATTGGTCGAAAAGTGCACCCCGCCATGACGGGCGAAATGCTCTTCTTGCTGCCCATGATTCACTTGACACCCCCCCTTCATCAGCAGTATGCGCATCAGGGGGAGGGATTAATCGAACAAACAAAAACAGCGGGGATTTTCCCGCTGTTTTTGTGTCCTAGTAATCGGTTCCGATAAGCTGAGTTCAGTGTACCCCAGTTTTTGGCCCGAAACAAGTCTCATTTCCCTTATTCACACAGCGTTCACTTTTCTGTCACATTCAATATCGCGTGTAATTCTTCAGGAGAATTCTCCCATATCGACAGATTATTCTCTTGCAAAAGTTTCTTCAGGGCTTGCTTACTTTCCGGCGGCAGCGAATCCAGTTTATATCTGCGTTTCAGTGCGTCATCCATTCGGTTCACATGTTCGGCCAGGTTCTTCCATCCGCGCCGCGCTTCCCGGTCCACAGTCATCGGACAAGCAGCCATCCCCGCGTAGTAGGGGCCGCTCTCGTTGCGGTCAACAGCAACCCACACCACCCAATAGGGCTTACCGTTCGGAACTTCATCGGGATTGCTGGTAAACTTGATCCCCCGTTCCACTGCACTTTTGGCGTGAATCAACCCCAGATCAATTTTAGCCTCATCACCGTCAATCAGCACAGAAGAGAGATTACTGAGGTTGAGTGTCCCCGTATAGTAGCCGCCGTGTGTGGTGGAATCACCGCTGATAATATTGAAGCCGTTGTTTTTCTTTTTCATCTCGACAGCCCCCTTTGTACCCTTCTTTTTATTTTATAGCAGGAGGATGGGTGGATGCAAAAGAGCTGACATCAGCTCCCTTATCGAGCTCGCCGTTGCAATACTATCCGTTCTATATACAGAGTGACTGTAAAGCACAGCAATACTCATTAGCACAATCTAAATGCCCTGTCACGTATTGTCGCTTTCGCTCCAGGTCGTGCTTTATTCGCTTTTTTCCTTGGTCCTGCTAAATCTGGGTACGTTTTTTTCGGAGATAGTGTTTGTCAGCATCTCCTGATTCGACTGTTTTTTCAACGACTTTTCATCATATACCGATCTTCGACGAAAATTTCCCGGGAAATTTCCCTCATATGATCTTTTTTCAACGAGGATATAGACGGGTTGGATTGACGCACCGGCAGGTGAAGGCTGAACACGGTTCCCCTACCCGGTTGACTGGTCACGTGTACTTGACCGCCGTGATCCGAAATAATTCGATGGCAAATAGACAGTCCCATTCCTGTTCCGTCCCCTTTTGTCGTGAAAAAAGGGTCGAAAATACGGGACATGTGCTCAGGCTGAATGCCCGAACCATTATCTTCCACCCGGATGCTGATCCGGTCCTGGAGCTGTTTCCAGCTCACCCGGACTTCCCCTTTTCCCTGCAACGCTTCCAACCCGTTTTGTACCAGGTTGATTAGTACCTGCTTCAATTGTTCCGCATCTGCTTCAATAATCACCGCATCTTCCGGAGGAATGGCCGTTAGTTCTTGTCCCATCAGGATGGATTTGGGACGGAGAAGCTGAAGGACATCGTCGATGAGACGGTCCAAGTTAAAAAGCATAAACCGTGCTGGACGGGATTCGCTCAGGTGCAGAAATTGTTTGAGCAAGTCATTGATCCGGTCGATTTCCGGCAATATAATCGACTCCCATTTTTTCACTTCCAACGACTCGGAAGCAGAGATTTGAATAAATCCGCGAATTGATGTTAACGGGTTGCGGATTTCGTGAGCAAGACCTGCCGCCAGTTGGCCGACTGCCGACAATTTTTCCAAGTGTCTGCGGCGTTCATCTTCCTGATCCCGAATGCGCCGCTGTTCAATGGAAAGACGCTGTTCCGCCAATTGAATCAGTTCCGGTGCATGGTTGGCCTCATTCGGGTAGGTGGCCGTTCCCGTACAATAGTTCACAATGGTCCGCTGGGGTTGCAAACCGTTGATGACATGTTCGATCGTTTCCAACATACCGCGCAATGCGCGCTCATCCCCTATTAATCCCACAGCGAACTGGTCCCCGTCATAGCGGGCTATCTGTGTATAGTGGGGCAGCTTTTTCTTGAGCTGCTGGGCAATCTTGATTAACAGCTGATCACCACCGTCCGTTCCTTCCCGCATGTTTACCTGCTGAAAATCCACCAAGTCGATACAGACCACATGATAGCATTGCCCACCCGTGCACCGGGACAGGCTCTTGCTCACCTGCTCCTGAAATCCGCTGAAGTTGTACAACCCGGTTAAAACATCCCGACGAGAAGTTTCCTCCAATTCTTCAATATATTCGTATAAACGTTCCTGTGCATCAGAAACCTTTTTCAACAGCCGACGGTTTTCTTCTTTGAGCTGATCTACCCGAGCCAAAGCCATTTTGGAATGGCAACTGAACCAGGTGATCAAACCGAAAGCCGCCCCTTCGGCCAACCAAGTCCAGACCGATTCCATCTGCCGATGGTCCAAGATCTCCATCAACAGATAACCGCCGTAGAAAAGAAAGCCATGGACCGGTACATAGTACTTGGGCAAACGAATATTCACCAGGCCCAATGCAGTGATATAAACCCATATGAACTCAATGGAATCCGCTGAATAATCCAATGCGGAACATGAAGCCAATACCAACAGCCCATACAATAAGCCCGGCATTTTCCGAAGCCAACGCTTTTTCATCATCAACAACCCATTCAACAGCGTCAGTGCCAACACAAATATCACCCAACGGGCGGCAGAAGCGGCAATCATTCCTTCTCCCAGCCAGGTGCTCAACCCATCGGACAAAACCGATCCCCCCTGATCTTCCAACCCTCTCTGGATGTTTAGCCATTGCTGTATGGTGGAGTCGTTCATCTCTATACGAAGCAACATCCCGAACACGGGTATGCAAACGGTTGCCTTATCACATCTCACTCAATCGATGTCGCCGCAGAATAACGTAGTCATTCCACTCTACCTGTCGGGATTCCTGCAATTTTCACCTGCTTCGACAAAATCAGTCAAACTTCGATAAAAAATATCCTGCTTTTTATGGTAGGATTCAAATATTAGGAACATTCAAACCCTTTCACTCAGGACTTACGAATCAGTCATGATTTTTCGCTGCCGCTCGTACTTTTATAGTAAATCCACTCTACAAGGAGGGAGCTTCATGGAAAAAGAGAGAGAGTTGGCGTTATCCATTTTGGAGCATGTCGGGGGCAGAGAGAATCTGCTTTCCCTACATCACTGCATGACCCGTCTGCGCTTGACTCCCAAAAAACGCGATTCCGTCGACCTCGAAAAATTGAAAGGGATCTCCGGCGTGATGGGCGTTGTGGAACAATCAGGGCAACTCCAAATCATTCTCGGCCCCGGAGTCGTCAACAAAGTCACCCGCTATCTCACCGATGAGACCGGGATGGAAGCGGAATCGGTGGAAGATTTGCAAGCTGCAGTCCAAGATACGAACCGAACTCCGTTCAAATTGTTTTTGCGTAAGCTGGCCAATATTTTCATCCCATTAATCCCGGCCATTGTTGCCGGGGGGTTGATTTCGGGCATCACCGGCATCATCGTGTATACCTTGGATGTCAGCGAAACCAACCAATGGATTCAGTTGTTGAATGCGATCAGCAGTGTCATCTTCTTTTATCTTTCCGTCTTTGTAGGGATCAACACCGCACGGGAGTTCGGAGGAACACCGGCTTTGGGAGGTGTTGCGGGGGGATTGTTGTATTTGCCAGCTATCGCTGAAATCACCCTGTTCGGTGATAAACTGATCCCAGGACGCGGCGGTTTGATCGGGGTACTGCTCGCTGCCTGGTTTATCTCCGTGGTGGAGAAACAAGTGCGTAAACGGACGCCTGCAGCTCTGGATATTATCGTCACTCCCGCGGTTTCCCTGTTGATTACCGGTCTTGCTACGTATGCGGTCTTGCAACCAGTCGGGGGTTACATCTCCGACGGCATCACCAACGGCCTTACCAGCCTGCTAAATGCCGGGGGCGCCGCCGGATCCGCCGTCAGCGGTGCCGTACTGGCCGGAACCTTCCTCCCTCTGGTCATCACCGGACTGCATCATGGATTGACTCCGATTCACATGGATCTCTTGGCCAAAACGGGACTGGATCCCCTGCTGCCCATTCTGGCCATGGGGGGAGCAGGACAGGTGGGAGCAGCCTTTGCTGTCTATCTGAAAACCAGGAATCAAACCCTGCGCAACGTAATCAAGGGCGGGCTGCCGGTGGGAATTCTGGGCATCGGGGAACCGCTGATCTTCGGAGTTACCCTGCCCTTGGGGCGCCCCTTTATCACCGCCTGTCTCGGCGCCGCAGTAGGAGGCGCTTTTCAATCGGTGCTGAACATCGCTTCCATCGCCATCGGTGTATCCGGTTTGCCCTTGGCACTGTTGATTAAAACGGATCAGATCTTTTTGTACGTGGCCGGTGTCCTGATCGCCTACGTCGCCGGCTTTGCCTTTACCTGGCTGTTCGGTTATACCAAAGAAATGGATCAACGCTATGGAACGACAATCAACACCTCTGCTTCGGCAGGGATTCCCGCGGCCATGTAAAATAGAATCCGATAAAAGCAATACGGGCAGCTTCCAGCAGAAGAAGCTGCCCCCTTATTTAAAGGAGGCGGCTCGTTCATGGACAATCCATCTCACCCGCAGCCGATTACGGAGCGCGTGAATGAAAACACCCGCAACCTGGATCGTATGACCGCACTGGAAATCGTTACAGTGATGAACCAAGAAGATCATCTAGTGCCGGCCGCCATTCAACCGGTTCTCCCGGCCGTGGCCCGTACGGTCGACCACATGGTGGACACCTTAAAACAGGGCGGTCGCATCTTTTATATCGGTGCCGGTACCAGCGGCCGTCTAGGAGTGCTGGATGCATCCGAATGCCCGCCGACATTTTCCACGGACCCGGAATGGGTACAGGGCATTATCGCTGGAGGCGACTGGGCCCTGCGCCATGCCGTGGAGGGGGCGGAAGATTCACCCGAACAGGGAGCCCGGGATCTGATGGCACGTGATTTCTGTTCGCGGGATCTCTGCATCGGTTTGGCTGCCAGCGGCCGTACTCCGTATGTACAAGGAGCCATCTCCCATGCAAAGAAAATAGGAGCTTTGACAGCAGTGATCACCTGTAATCCCGGTTCTCCTCTGGGACGCTTGGCTGATATCCCCATAGAAGTGAATGTCGGTCCCGAAGTGTTGGTGGGATCCACCCGGTTAAAAGCCGGGACAGCTCAAAAGCTGATTCTCAATATGTTGAGCACTGCTGCCATGGTCCGCATGGGCAAAGTCTATGAAAATCTGATGGTCGATCTTCATCCGTCCAATCAAAAACTGAAACAGCGGGCACGGCGCATCGTACAATCCGTTACAGGGGCCTGCAAAGACGAAGTGGAACAAGCATTGATCAAATGCGGCGGCGAAACCAAAACAGCCATCCTGATGTTGATGGCCGGCCTGGATCCCGAGGAAGCCCGTTACCGATTGAATGAAGCGGACGGAATGATTCAGAAGGCGTTGGAAAATGTGCTGAATAAGTAAAGCGGAGGGCGGTTTCCTCCACTTTACACTTACCCCATCCGGTTGACCAGATTGGAAAACTCCCGCATGGCTCCTTCCTTTGCCTTCCCTTCCCCCCGGACAGCACGACCCTGCCTTTCATCCCAATACTCGTAGGGATCCTTCATCTCGGTCATCTCCCGCTTCAACCCGTTGACATAAGGACCGGATCCACGATACTCCGGCGCGGCTGCCGAGTACACGCCCGCTTCTTGAGAGATTGTTCCCAAGTCATTCTCCGGAGTGCGGGCAAAAGCCGCCGGTTGCGAAAAAGCGCCGGCTCCGGGACGGGAAGACGACCACCGGTAACGAGGGGGCTGTGACTGGGGATAGACCGGCTTCCGTTCTTGTTCTCCCATCAGGGTATGTATAATCGTTTCCTTCAGGATATTCTTTATCTCCTCGCTCCGATAACCGTTTTCCAAACTCTCGACCCACTCGTATACGGAGCCGTCTTCCGAGGTAAACGTCACATTGCGCTGGGTGGGGGCCAACTCTTCAAAAGATTGCAGGCGCTGTTGGAACTGATCGATATCGCAAATGGTTTCCAGGGGAAAGTACATTCCCTTCAGATACGACTGGATGCAGTACTTGACCAGTACAGGAAACTGCCCGCGCGGCAGAATGTCATACCAGTTCCGCAAAAAACGGTCTTTCTTCCCAAGATATACGCCTACTGTAATTGCCATGATAATACCACCCTTCAAGAATAAAATCTTGACCCTCTTTCCTATGAAAAACCAGTTGTGTTAAGGGGCAGCTTGATTTTCTACATGAGCCGCCCCCAAATCCTTCTTTTGCCAAATATAGTATCAATGGCTTGGTCCGCCCGTCAACAGAAGATTTTGTCGAATTTCGCCCCGATAGAGATTTAAATCACGGAACGGTGGCGTCGCATGATATTCCGGTAAACATGGGGATCGTCTATTGAACGAAACAGCATGAACCGAGGCGCGGTGTTCACTTCAAAAATCCACAGACGTCCGTTCCGGTCCGTCCCCACATCCAGCCCCAACTCCCGTATTCCGGGAAACCGCTGTTCCAGCACTTCCGCCGTCAGCATGGAAATGCGCCGGCAATCCTCCATGATTCGCTGAACCGCAGGGGAGTTTTTTCCCCAGACCTCTTCCAGTGCACGTCGGACTGCCATTGGCTTGCCTCCCTTGCAACGATTGGTCACAAAAAAGCCCTTGGCAGCCACTTTGGCTATCATGCCGGAGAAAATCCAATGCTGGTCCGGCTTTTGCATCAAAAGTCGCAAATCAAACGGGCGTCCGTCGATCCGCGCCACATCAATCCCTTGCTGAATAATATACCTCTTGTTGGGCAGCATTCCCTGTTCCAGTAACGGGATTAATTCCGCTTCGTTTGCAAATCGGGTTTGCCGCCGATAACTGGCCTGGTATCGTTCCCCCTTTTTCTCCACCCGAAGAATACCGGCTCCCCCGCCTCCTTTATCCGGCTTGATATATACCACCGAAAACATCCGGAGCATCTGCAACAAAGCATCCTCTGAATACCACACGGTTTTTGGCAGGAATAAACGTAGCACCGGATGTTTCTGCATCACCCTGGTTTTTAACGATTTGCTGGCAATTTGTCGGTAGGGACGCATTCCTTGCCGCTCCTCTCTCCCGCTTGTTTCGGGTGTGCGTTCGGTTCATTTTATTCACCGAACGAACGAACAGGGAAACAATCCTGGTGCCCATTTTTCACAGCATTACCGCGCTTCATTTTCCTCATAAATACATGGATGTGTTAAAATGGAACGTGTCTAATCTCTCATTGTTTCGACTAAAGGATTGTGGGAAAATGAAAACAACTCTCCGTATTATTCGTTGGTTTCATTGGGTTTTCATATATATTCTGTTATTTGGATTGTTCTTTGGACAAATTCACCCGGGGGTTCATGCGGTAGCATGGACGCAGCCCGTTCTTCATGAAGGAAACAAACTGGTGGAAACTTGGCGGTTCCGGGATGCCGAGCGGATACAAACCGAGCATATCTCCCTGTTCTATCCCCCATCCCTCAAACCCCAAGCTCGATTAATCGCCCGGGAAGCAGAAAGAGTGTATGCCCGGTTTGAACAGCGTTATGGGCTTCCGCTGAACGATCCGGTACCCGTCTTTCTGTTTCCCGACCGTACTTCACTGCAGGAACATTTTTTCTGGCACAAAGGACAAAGCGCATCCGGTGTCTATTATTCCGGCGCGATCTATCTTTTGAACCCTCACATATGGGACCAAAAATTACCCGATCCGAAGGCCGACCCCCAAACTTGGGCGAAACGGTTCCGCCGTCAAGGGCCGTTGGTTCATGAGTTTGCTCATTTGTACCTGGACAAGATCACCAAGGGTAACTACCCCCGGTGGTACACGGAAGCTTTTGCCCAATGGGTGGAATACAAAGAAATCGGGTATGAATGGACCCCCGGCTCAAATCAGCGCCCGGACGCCCTGTACGCCTACAGCGACCTGCTCCGCCATTTTGATGACTTGCCGGATCAGGCATTGGCCTACCGGGAATCCTTTCTCTTCCTTCAGTGGAGCATTCGCCGACAGGGAGAAGATTCCCTGGGGAAACTTCACAAAGAGCTGAAACGCGGACAGGACTTTGCGGCAGCCTGGCAAGAGGTGTATGGAGAGACACCGGATGATTCCTTCCGGCAATGGGCCCGTCAAGCCGGATATCAACTTCGTGATTGAGGTGTCGTAACCAATGGCGAAAATTCTCGTGGTGGAAGATGAAAAACCCATTGCAGATATTTTGCAATTCAACTTGAGCAAAGAAGGATACGAAGTGGAATGTGTTCATGACGGAGATGAAGCGGTGCATCGTATTTTTCAGGATCCGCCGGACTTGGTTCTGCTGGATTTGATGCTGCCCGGTACCGACGGCATCGAAGTCTGTCGAAAAGTGCGCCAATCTTTCCAGATGCCCATCATCATGGTGACCGCCAAGGATTCGGAAGTGGACAAGGTGCTAGGGCTGGAAATCGGTGCGGACGACTACGTTACCAAACCCTTCAGCAACCGGGAACTGCTGGCCCGCATCAAGGCCAACCTGCGCCGTTCCAAGAATCAGCCGGATCAACCCCCTGCCGCTTCCTCCAGCCATGTGCTGCAGGTGGGGGCACTCGCCATCGATCAGAGTAGCTATACTGTCAAGAAAAACAAAAGCGCTCTCGATTTGACGCATCGAGAATTCGAGTTGCTGCTGTATATGGCCAAACATGTCAATCAAGTATTAACCCGGGAACATTTGCTTCAATCGGTGTGGGGGTATGACTACTTCGGGGATGTACGAACGGTGGACGTGACCATCCGCCGACTGCGGGAAAAGATCGAGGATGACCCGAGCCAACCCCGATACATCATCACCCGCCGGGGCATCGGCTACACCATGCGGGATCCCTCCCAAGAGCGGTGATCGGCGATGAACAAATGGCTCCGCATGTTGAACAGCATCCAGTGGAAGTTGGTAATTATTTACATTTTGCTCATTCTGATCGCCATGCAGCTGATCGGCGTCTATTTTTTTCGTCAGCTGGAACAGTATTATGAGCGTAGCTTTCGCGACACATTGAACAACCAGGCAAACTTGATTCAGGCGCAAATCCAACGGCAGAACGACCTGGCCAGAGTGCTCTCCGACCCCCGTATGGATGAGGATGACAAGCGAAAGGAAATCGATAAGGTGTTGGAAAGCTTGTTTATCCTCAATAAAAACAACACATTGCAGATCGTTGACCAGGAAGGGATCGTGATCAGTACCACCTCCAATGAAAAAAAACAGGTGGGCAAGAAGAACATCAAGGTGAACAAAGTGTTGCAGGGAACTTTGTCCACCGAACAGCAAATCCAGCGAGACAGCTCAGGAAAGCGGATCATGACCGTCAGTTATGCCCTCAAGCAGTCCAACGGCCAGACCATCGGCGCCGTCTACATCGAGGCTCCGATGGAAGATATGTACCTAAACATCCGGGAAATCAATTGGATCTTGATTCGAATCACGATGGCCGCCCTCTTTGGCACCGCCTTGTTAAATATTCTCCTGGCCCGTACCATCACCAACCCGGTGAAAGAAATTACCGAGCAGGCGACCATTATGGCCGAGGGTGATTTTAATCGCAAGGTAAATGTGAAAAGCCAGGATGAGATCGGCCAGTTGGGAGCGGCATTCAACTATCTGACCCGGCGATTGCAGGAAGCCCTCTCCCAAAATGAAGAGGAGAAGCGAAAACTGGAATCCGTCCTCCTCAATATGAGTGACGGGGTGATCGCCACCGACCGCAACGGACGCGTCATCGTCACCAACCACCGGGCCGGGGAAATCCTCGACCGGCCGGTGAAGGAAGGAAGCCAGATCAATCAGGTTCTTCCCCTGTCCCAACCCATCACGCTGCCGCTGGAGGAAGAGCGGGAAACGTATCTAGAGTTGACTCCGACGGATGAGGAAGAGCCGACGATCGTCAAGCTCTCCTTTACCCCCATCAAACGTCCCGACGAAGAAACCGTGGGATTGATTACCGTTCTGCAAGATGTGACTGAAGAAGAAAAGCTGGAACGGCAACGAAAAGAGTTCGTGGCCAATGTATCCCATGAGCTACGAACGCCGTTGACCACGATTAAAAGCTACTTGGAAGCCTTGGACGAGGGTGGCGCGATGGAGGACCCTGAGCTGGCTTCCCGTTTCCTTCGGGTGACCCGCGGAGAAGCCGACCGCATGACCCGCCTCATCAACGATCTCTTGCAACTGTCCCGTATGGATGCCAAAAACACCCGGTTCAACAAACAATCCATCAGCCTGAAAGACGTGCTGGAAGGTGTGGCGGATCGTTTTTCCGTCCAGTGTAAACAAAAGGAGATCTCCTTCCGACTGAACGTGCCGGAACACCTTCCCCGGATCTACGCCGACCGGGATCAAATCGATCAAGTGTTGGACAACCTGTTATCCAACGCCGTGAAATATACCCCGGAAGGACGGAGTATCACGGTATCCGCGCAACGAAGGAGCGACGGCTTCGTCGCCGTGTCCGTAGCGGATACCGGAATCGGCATTCCCAAAAAAGACCTGGACCGCATTTTCGAACGTTTCTACCGGGTGGATAAAGCCCGTTCCCGCAGTATGGGCGGAACCGGGCTGGGACTTTCCATCGCCCGGGAAATCGTGAAGGCGCACGGCGGTGAAATTCACATCGACAGCGAATACGGGAAAGGAACAACGGTCACCTTTTCTTTGCCTCCTTGTGAACCGGAGGTGGTAGGATGAGAGAAGCATTCAAATCCGTTTTTTTGTTGGTTCTCATCGTGTCCAGCTTTGTCCAGACGGGAATGTTGCTGTACAGCTCCCCTTCCTATGACGAGATCCGCAACGGGGACAACTATGTCACCCCGTTCAAAATCAGTGACAAATATGAAAAGCAGGTATATGAGCTGGCCTCTCCGCAGCAGATCATGGTTCATCAAGACGGGAAGCACCAGGCCCTTTACCCGGGAAACTCCCTTTACCCAACCCTGATGAAAAAAATTCACTATGCGCCTGTGGAAAAAGCATCCATGATTCAGCCATCGGAGAAGGACTGGGATGACCTGCTGAAAAAAACGCCGGGGTTGGAGCTTCGCTATTACCAACCCATGCCATCCGGTGTGATCCAGACGCTGTTCTCCTCCGAAATCGATCTGTCGGATCTGAAGGAAGTTACCCGGATGTGGGTTTTTGTGGAAAAAGGGAATCGGGTCACTTTCTGGTTCATATCGGACCAAGAAAGCAAAGTGATGGAAACCTCCGCCCGAATCAATCAATTTGACCGCTGGATATCGGAAGCGGTCAACTCGAACAGCGCCGCGATGGAACCCGTGTTTGCGAACGGGTCCATCAAAGAGGAGCAAGGGATCCCAAAGCCTTTTTATCTGCCGAAGAAAACCATGAGTGTCAACCATTATGTCTACCAGCTCAGCGACCCGATCAAGATCGATGACATGAAAACGGCCCTTTTCCCTAATCCGCGTTTGGTGCAGAGTACCTTGGTGTTGAATAAATCCTACATCTACACCGACACCAGCCGGACACTGCAGTACAACACCCAAAATCACTCCATGATCTACAGCAACCCTGCACCGAAATCGACGGATACCGGAATTCCTGCGGAAGAGTTGGACAGGATCAATCTGTTCATGCTTCGGCATGGAGGATGGACCGGGGATTACCATCTGGAACGGATGGACGAGGATCCGAACGCCCAGTTGCATCATTACATTTTTCGGCTATTGGTCCGACAGTTCCCTGTCTATTGGAACAGCAACGCTAAAGGGCCCGATATAGATCTGGACACCATCCGCCTGTCCGCCACCGATCAAGGGGTTTCCAACTATGAACGGTCCTTGTATTACCTGTTGTCGGCGCCGGAAAAAACGGGAACCAGCCGCCTGCCCGGCAAGGATGATGTTCTGAAAGCGGTGAAAGCCCAGGGCATTTCATTGCAGGAAATTCGTTCTATCCATCCGGGTTACAGCGCCGTACCCCGACAGAAACATGTGGAATTGCAGCCGGTTTGGGTGATCAACCGAAGCAACGGAAAACAATGGTTTATTCGATCATCAGAGAGCCAGGGGGAATGACTGTGGATTGGAGCAGAGCCAAAACCATATTGATTCTCGCCTTCCTGGCCCTCAATCTTTTTCTGTCCTATCAATTGTTTCAGGCCCGGGGCGAGCAATCCCAGACACGGAACATCACGGAAAACACACAGGAAGAATTGGAGCAACTGGCCCGGGAAAAGAACATTCATCTCCAGGCGGACATTCCGCAGGGATTACCGCAGGTCACGTTTTTGGAGGCCCGGACCACCCGAATGGGCAAAGGATGGCGCTTAAATCCCGACGGCAGCTATACCAAAACATTCCACCCGGCTGTTCCGATTCGGGAAAAAGGATTGGAACAAACGCTGCGCAGCCTCGTGGCGCACTACGACAGCTACCGTTTGTCCAACGAGGACTCCACCAAAACCAAACGGGTCTATTATCAAATGAACGAGGACTTGCCCCTGTTTGATGCCCGAATGCAGGTGGATATCAAAGACGGGCGCATCCAATCCGTCAATATCCTGCACTTTACGATCAAAAAAGGGGACAGGGCCGGCTCGCAAGGAGTGAATGCCCTATCCGCCTTAATCAGTTTGATTGAGAAAGGTCAAATCGACAAAGGGGACACCGTCACCCATGTCAAGCTGGGATATCACGGGCAATCCTATGACGCCAAGGCTCGCGTCCTCCCGCCGGTCTGGAGGATCGAGACGCAAGATCAAACGTATTATGTGAATGCGTTGACCGGCAGCAGTGAAATTGCGCCGTAGATACTCATACAGAGAGAAGGAAGAGGAAGAACCTATGAAGTTCAGTGTTTTGGCCAGCGGGAGTACCGGCAACGCCATCTATGTCGAAACAGACCGCTTCCGCGTCCTCATCGATGCGGGACTGAGCGGAAAACGACTGGAAAAGCTGCTGCGAAGCATCGGGGCTGATCCCGCTTCCCTGGATGCCATCCTGGTCACTCACGAACACATTGATCATGTCAAAGGGCTGGGTGTTTTTGCGCGGAGATACCGGCTGCCCATTCATCTCAATGAAGCGACGTGGCGTTCTCTCCCCTCCAGTGTGGGGAAGCTCGAGGAGGACCAATGCCATCTGTTCGACACCGGGAGTGCATTGGAGCTGGGGGATTTGACCATTGAGTCCTTTCCCATCTCCCACGACGCTGCGGAACCTGTCGGGTTTTGTCTTCACCACGGCCGGGAAACCCTGGGATTGGTAACCGACACCGGATACGTCAACCGACGCATCGTGGACAAGGTAGCCGGAGCTGATGCCTTGATTTTCGAAGCCAACCATGACGTCGAAATGCTTCGGATGGGCGCTTATCCCTGGAATGTGAAGCGGAGGATTCTGAGCGATGTCGGTCACCTGTCCAATGAGGATGCGGCAGAAGCACTGCTGGATATCCTTCAGGGGGTCGGGGAGAACGTTTATCTCGCTCATCTGAGCCAAGATAACAACCTGACAGAACTGGCACACCTGACGGTAAAAGATATTCTGCAAGAAAACGGCCTGCGGGTAGGAAAAGATATCCGTCTGCAGCAAACCCATCCGGACCGGGCCACCCCGCTTCGTCCCGTCTCTACCAAGAAGTGACCGGCTAGGGTCGGACTGATTATTTGTTATAGAAGGTCCTGTCCGGTGTGGCCGTCTCCGACCTCTTGCAAAAAGCGCATAGCGAGACCAGGGAGCGGAGCGACCTTGGCGAGACTTGTACTCTGTGAGTACAAAGGATCTTCGCCGATCACACCGACCCACCTTATCTATGAATGACCAGACACGCCTAGATGAAAAGAACACAAAGGAACCCCGGTTACCCGGGGTTCCTTTGTGTGGTGTGACAATGAATCTCTTCATCACGGAAACAAAGCTCTTCTCCCCGTCGCTCCCTCTCCCCGTCATCCTACCCTTCTTTTCTTTTTTCCACTTCCCATTCCAGTTCCGTCAGCAATTCCGCATCCAATCGACGCATGGTTTCCATGACTTCTTGTTGTTGAAGCAAGCCTTTACGCTCCATCACTTCCATAAGAGCAGCGGTGAATACTCCGTTCTGATACACCGCTTCTTTCATATCTGCGATTTGAGCCCCCCAGTTTACTTGGGTCAGGGGTTCGATCCGGTTGGCGGATACCCGCTTGGGTGGTTTCATGGTGAGTCCTCCAGTTGTTTTTTCCTCCAGTCTAGCCCTCTCATTCCCTCTTCAAACGGATGCCGGAGGAATATCACACTTTTGCGAACAATTGAGGCGAGTGCTACAAGGGAAAATAGGGAATTAGTATAATATGTATGATCGATTCGCATAATGAAAAAGGAGTTCGTTGCCTACAACCCCGTCAGAGGAGGTAGACAGGTGGATCCATACGGGCAGGACAACCAAACGAACGAAAACGGGCACAACAGCGAAGAAAAAGAAGGGAAGAAGGGAACGTCCAAATCGACTCTTTTTTTCACCGCCCTGGCTGCGGCCGTGATCGGCGGCCTTCTGGTTTTATTGCTGACTCCCGCCCTTATCCAGAGCGGCATCCTTCCAGAGCAGTATTTTGCCGGTCGGGGGCCCGCCTTTACTGATGAAAACGGACCTGAGAAATCGGTCAAGGTAAATGTCAATACCGATATCACCGAAGCAGTGGAAAAAGTAAGACCGGCCGTAGTCGGAGTTGTCAACTTGAAAAAAACCGATGACCCCTTCAGTCAGAAAATCGTGCCCCAGGGAACCGGTTCCGGCATTATCTTCCGGAAAGAGGACGGAAAAGCGTTGGTCGTAACCAACCATCACGTCATTGCCGGCGCTGCCGAAGTGGGCGTCGTGATCTCCAACAGAAGCGACGGCAAGCCGGTCCGGGCCAAAGTGCTGGGCAGCGATCAACCGACCGACCTGGCGGTGTTGGAGATTCCGGCCAAATATGCCAAAGCGGTGGCCCCTTTTGGCAACTCCAACAACATTAAAGCAGGTGAACCGGCGGTTGCCATCGGCAATCCCTTGGGACTGGAGTTTTCCCAATCGGTGACTGCCGGTGTAATCAGCTCTCCTCACCGCAACATCCAAGTCTCTGAAACCATGTCCATGGATGTAATCCAGACCGATGCCGCGATCAACCCCGGAAACAGCGGGGGGGCGCTGGTCAATGTAGCCGGACAAGTAATCGGCATTAACAGCCTGAAAATCGCCGAACAGGGAGTGGAAGGATTGGGCTTCGCCATTCCCGCCAATGATGCCAAACCCATCATTAATGATCTGATCCAGTATGGAGAAGTACGCCGCCCTTACCTCGGCATCGGGTTGCGCGATCTGGAAGCAGTACCCCAGGAAGCTTGGAAAAGTGAACTCAATCTCCCGGACAATGTAACCGACGGGATTGTCGTTCTGGATGTACAGCCGGGAACCGGAGCATTCAAAGCAGGTCTGAGAAAGCTGGATGTCATCGTCGCCCTCGACGGCAAACGGATGCGGAACAGCTCGGAACTCCGGTCGTATTTGTGGAAAAACAAAAAAGCCGGCGATGATATGGAAGTTACCTTCTATCGCAACGGGAAAAAGATGACCAAAACCGTTACATTGACAAAAGAACCGTAAGTCGGCACCGCCCCGCTCCAAAGCGGGGCGTTTTCCATAACCCTGTTGACTGTTCGCATGAGACAAAAACCAAAGGGGATACTGGAAAAAAGAAGGTTGGGTTGATCACACTGACACAAGGGAGGTGTTGGGCTTGGGATCGCAACAATGGTATGCTTGTGAGGAACACGTGGATATATTGATCGATGAAGTGGTGGATAGAGAGGAGCTGGCCCCTTCGCTCTACCCCTATGAAAAATCGGATACCGCCCGTGATCGGTGCAATTGGTGCGGAAAACGCCCTGCCTATGTATTGCGGGTAGAAACAGAAAGTGAATCCTGACGGAACGGGAGGGACTTATGCGCATCCACTTGTTGGCTGTGGGCAAGATTAAAGAGAAGTATCTCGCGCAGGGGATTCGGGAGTATTTGAAACGGCTACAACCTTATGCCAAAACAGAGATTATTGAAATCGCCGAAGAAAAGGGACAGGAACCCCTCAGCGAGTCGGAACTCGAACATATCAAGCAAAAAGAGGGAGAGCGAATTTTAAACCGGATCTCTCCACAATCCCATGTGATCGCGCTGGCGATTCAAGGGTCTCCTCTCTCCTCGGAAGAGTTGGCCCAACAGATGGAGCAACTCGCTACTTTCGGTACCAGTCATCTTACTTTTATTATCGGCGGCTCCTACGGATTATCCCCCGACGTATTGAAGAGAGCGGATCAGCTGCTCTCCTTTTCCCGCATGACATTTCCCCATCAGCTGATGCGATTGATCCTGTTGGAACAAGTCTATCGGGCATTCAAGATCATCCGGGGCGAATCCTACCACAAATGACGGGACGGGGTCATCACCATCCAACCGGTTGGTACGGCTGTACAATTTTCTGTTTTCCCTTATACTATGGATACACTTGTTCACAAGAAAGGGGAAACAAGAAAAACATGCGGCGTTTTTTCAGCGAACTGATCTTTAGCTTTTTATTTTCCGTTGCGGGTACAGCCGCGATCCTTCACCACATGGAACAGTGCCGCGTCGGGCTGAATGTCGGCCTGCGAACGATCGAAGCCTTTGTCGAATACTTTCCGATCCTGTTTATCCTGATGTTTCTCTCCGGCTGGTTGTTCCGGTTTCTACTGCGTTTGATTCCCTTCGGAGGCTGTTTTTCCTGGGCAGGATCGGTGATGATCAAACTCTTGATCGCAGCCGGTACATACGCTTACGCTTGGTGGCAATACCAGGACAGTCCTTTTTGCTGAGATGAAACAAAAACCCCCTTTTAACAAGAAGGGGGTTTTCGTCATCGGATTATAAAGCGTACACCGGGCGAACCTGAATCGTTTGTTCGCGGCCCGGGCCAACCGAAAAGAGGGAAAGGGGAATCCCCGTCAATTGCGTCACCCGCTCCACGTAGTGTTGGGCTTCCAGGGGCAGATCGTTCAGGCTGCGGACTCCGGTAATGTCTTCGTGCCAACCGGGCAGTTCCTCGTAAACCGGTTTACACTCTGCCAACACATCCAGGCTGGCCGGGTAATTCTCGATCACCTTGCCTTGGTAACGATAAGCGGTACAGATTTTCACCGTATCCAGTCCGGTCAGCACATCGAGGGAGTTGAGAGAAAGGCCGGTAATGCCGCTCACCCGGCGGGCGTGCCGGACCACCACGCTGTCAAACCAGCCGACGCGGCGCGGACGTCCGGTCGTGGTTCCATATTCCCGCCCGATTTTCCGAATGCGATCCCCTGTCTCATCATGCAGTTCGGTGGGAAAAGGACCGTCGCCCACCCGAGTCGTATAAGCTTTGGCCACACCGATCACGTGATGGATCTTGGTCGGGCCTACGCCGGAACCGATACAGACGCCTCCTGCCACCGGGTTGGAAGAGGTGACAAAGGGATAAGTCCCTTGATCGATATCCAGCATGACCCCTTGCGCCCCCTCAAAGAGCACCCGTCGGCCTTGATCGATGGCGTCGTTCAACACGACGGAGGTATCCGTCACATAGGGGCGGATACGCTCGGCACAAGCCATGTAGCGATCATAGATCTCTTCAAAGGTAAACCCTTCCACTTCATAAACCCGTTCCAGCAGACGGTTTTTATCCGCCAAGTTGATTTTCAGCTTCTCGGCAAAACGCTTTGGATCCATCAAGTCAGACACCCGAATCCCGGTACGGGCGGCCTTATCCATGTACGCCGGCCCGATGCCTTTCCCCGTCGTGCCGATTTTGCTTTTTCCTTTGCTTTTCTCTTCCGCTTTATCCAGCCGGATATGATACGGCATAATCACATGAGCCCGGTCCGAAATCCGGAGATTGTCAGCGGACACACCGTGCTCTTTCAGATAATCCAGCTCTTCCACCAAGGCTTCCGGATTGAGCACCATCCCGTTTCCCAATACACAAATCTTTTCGGAATAAAAGATTCCCGACGGAATCAGATGTAGTTTGTATCGCTTGCCGCCGAATACAATGGTGTGTCCCGCATTGTTTCCTCCTTGGTAACGGGAAACCACTTCCGCTTTTTCCGCCAGAAAATCGGTAATTTTCCCTTTTCCTTCGTCTCCCCACTGGGTCCCGACTACGACCACCGTCGACATGGGCAGTTCCTCCTTCATGCGGAGTGTGTGAATTCTTCATCTTAGAAAATCCTTCTTCAGTTTACCGGGAAAACGCGCAGGTGTCAACGAAAAATCCGAACATTAATATGTTCTATATAATTAATATTCGTTTTTTCCTTACTGACCGATTCCCGTCCGGACTCCCGCTCAGAAAGGCGGGGCGTCTCCGTCGCTATGGCGCATATCCAAACTGAGAAACTTGTTGTAGTTCTTCAAAAAGAGCAGTTCCACTTTCCCCACCGGCCCGTTCCGGTGCTTCGCCAAGATGACTTCGATAATGTTCTTTTTCTCCGAATCCTCATTATAATAATCATCCCGATACAAAAAGGAAACGATATCGGCATCCTGCTCGATGGAGCCGGATTCCCGCAAGTCGGACAGCATCGGCCGTTTATCCTGCCGCTGTTCCACAGCACGGGACAACTGGGACAGAGCAATAACCGGCACGTGAAGCTCCCGGGCCAGCAATTTCAACGAACGGGAGATTTCCGAGATTTCTTGTTGACGGCTTTCCCGGCCTCGCCCTTCAATCAGCTGCAGATAATCGATCAATACCAGTCCCAATCCGTGCTCCGCCTGAAGACGGCGCAGTTTGGCCCGGATCTCGAATACGCTGATTCCGGGTGTATCATCGATAAAAATCGGAGCTTCCGCCAGACTGCTGATGGCCATGGTCAGCTTCTCCCAGTCTTCATCACTCAATTGGCCGGAGCGGAATACTTGGGCATCGATGTTTCCTTCTGCCGCCAACATCCTTTGAACCAGCTGGGGGGCTGACATTTCCAGGTTAAAAATCGCCACCGGCTTCCCTGCCCGTATGGCTACATTTTGTGCCACATTGAGGGAAAAAGCGGTTTTCCCCATCGACGGGCGAGCCGCCAGGATGATTAAATCCGACGCTTGGAATCCGGAGGTCATCCGATCCAGATCCGCATATCCGGAAGGAACCCCCGTCAGTTTCCCCTGGTTGTAGTGGAGAGATTCGATCCGTTCAAAGGTGTCCATCAACAGCTCTTTGATCGGTGTAAACCCTTTGCTCATCCGGCGCTGAGAAATATCCAAAATCTTTTTCTCCGCCTGATCGATCACCCGGGCCACTTCTTCCCCGCCGTTATAACCGGACGTGGCAATTTCGGTCGCTGTCCGGATCAAGCGGCGAAGGATCGCTTTTTCCTCTACAATGCGGGCGTAATAATCCACATTGGCCGCAGTGGGTACGGCTGCCGCCAGTTCGGTTAAGTAGGAGACACCGCCCGCTTCTTCCAGCAGTTTTCGGTTTTGCAGTTCCGAGGTAAGCGTCACCAAATCGACCGGTTCTCCCCGTTCCGACAGATCGATCATCACCTGAAACAGCTTCTGATGGGCCTGCCGGTAAAAGTCTTCCGGTCGAACCCGTTCCGTCACAGTGACCAATACCGAAGGATCGATCAAAATGGCACCAAGCACCGCCTGCTCCGCCTCCTGACTATGAGGAGGCATCCGGTCGGCAAACAGTTCACTCATGGGTATCATCCTCCACAACGTCCACAAAAAAGCGCCCCACCCGGCGCGTGGAGCGCAGTTCGCAGGATTATCCTCACTCTTCCACCACTTGCACGGAAATCGTGGCCGTCACTTTCGGGTGCAGTTTGACGGGTACCCGGGTCACTCCCAGAGTACGGATCGGTTCATCCAGCTGGATTTTCTTTTTGTCCACCTTGATATTGTATTCCTGCTTCAGGTGCTGGCTGATCTGTTTGGAGGTAACGGCACCAAACAGACGTCCGCCCTCACCTGCCTTCGCTTTCAGCACCACATCCAGTTTCTCCAGCCGTTGGGCCAATTTTTGAGCTTCTTCCAGCTCTTCCTTTTTCCGTTCTTGTTCCCGCCGCTTTTGATCTTTCAAGGCATTCATATTGCCCTGGGAAGCCTCCACAGCCAGTTTCCGAGGGAGCAAGTAGTTGCGGGCGAATCCCTCAGCCACCTCTTTCACTTCTCCTTTGCGACCATGCCCTTTTACATCTTGTTGAAAGATCACTTTCATTCGGTTTCGCCCCCTTCCTCAAATCGCTCCTTCAACACTTGTAACAAACGTTCCCGCGCCTCCGTGATCGCTGCATCTTCCATTTGGGTAGCGGCATTGGTCAAGTGTCCTCCGCCTCCCAACTCTTCCATGATCACCTGGACATTGATGTCACCCAGGGAACGAGCGCTGATGGACACTTTTTCATCGTCTCTGCGCCCGATCACGAAGGAAGCACTGATGCCTTTCATATTGAGGAGCGTATCTGCCGCCTGAGCAATCACCAACTGATTGTACCGTTCCCCTTCTTCTGCGGCGGCAATCGCAATTTTATCGTATACCACTTCCGTATTTTTGACAATCTCCGCCCGCTTGACAAACTGATTCAAGTCTTCTTTAAGCAGCGTCTGAACCATCGCCAGGTCGGCCCCGTGTCGCCGCAGGAATGACGCCGCTTCAAAGGTACGGGATCCCGAACGGAAAGCAAAACTTTTCGTATCCACTACAATTCCCGCCAAGAGTGCCGTCGTCTCCAGTGTATCCATGGAGATGCGCTCTCCTTGATACTGAAGGAGCTCCGTTACCAATTCACTGGTAGAAGATGCATAAGGTTCCAGATACACCAGCACCGGATCCTCCACAAACTCTTCACCGCGGCGATGGTGGTCAATCACCACCACCCGGTCGGCCCGTTCAACCAATTTGGGTTCGATCGTAAAGGAAGGTTTGTGGGTATCCACCAAGATCAACAACGTACCGGAGTCCATCATCTGCATCGCTTTTTCAGGGGAAACGACGGTCTGTTTTAAGAAGGGATGTTCTTCGATCGCCTCTATCAAACCCTCAATGGAGGGATTGGACTCTGCCAATACGATATATCCTTTCCGCTCGGCCAGACGTACCGCTTTGAGCACTCCGATCGCCGCTCCGAGGGCATCCATGTCCGGCTGGGCATGCCCCATGATCAACACTTGTTCGCTGTCGCGGATCAAGTTGCCCAGGGCATGAGAAATCACGCGAGCCCGAACCCGGGTCCGTTTCTCCACCGCATTGGATTTTCCTCCAAAAAAGACGACCCGTTCCCCGTTTTGCACGGCAGCTTGATCCCCTCCCCGGGCCAACGCAATATCCAAGGCAGCCTGGGCCTGATGGGTCCGTTCCACCATGGAGCCGTCGGTTGCCGCAACCCCGATACTCAGTGTAATCGGAATCTTGTTTTGCCGTGTCAACTCCCGTACCACATCCAGAATGTCAAAACGCGCACGTGTCAACCGATCCAGGGTTTGGCGGTGAAACACGAGGAAAAATTTGTCCGTATCAAAGCGGCGCAAGCTGATATCGTTCTCCTGTGCCCACCGGGTAATGGCAGCGGTGACGTTGGTCAAAAGCAGTGTCTGTTCCTGGTCATCCATCCCCGTCCCGGCCTCGTCATAGTTGTCCATATGGAGGATGCCCAGCACCACCTGCTCCCGTTCATACTGTTCTTCCAACCGCTGCAACCGGGTGACATCCCGGAAAAAAAACAGCCGTTCTTCCTCGTGGTGGATCACTTCGTAGGTCTTTTCCCCGATATCGATCCGCAGCGGACTTTCATCCTTGTGAACCAACTCTTTCAACACTGGGAAAACTTCTTCCATCGGCCGCCCGACCAGTGAATCTTCGGAGGCCATGGATTGCACAAAGGGATTGTGCCATTCGATCTGCTCTTCTTTGTCGTAGAGCAGGATTCCCACGGGCATCTCGTCAATCGCAGACTGGTGAGCCCCATTCACCCTATGGGAGAGAGTCAGCACATACTGGGCAAACTCCTTTCGGAAAGCATGCTCCGCCCGATAGAGGAGAATGCTCAGAAGAAAAAACAAACCGAACCCCAGCATGCCCAACTCCCAGTTGTAGATGGACAATACCGCGGTCAATATCAGTATGAGGCACATGGCGATGACCATGTGGTATCCGTGCCAGCGTTGAGTCAGAAACTTCGGCATGATGACATCCCCTCAACCCCAAACCCTGTTTTCGGTTCCCTTTCCATCGATCTTCTTTTTATTTTACCCCAGCAGGGAGGGAATGCATAGCGACAATAGCGCATTCCTTACCGTTTCTTCTCCAGGCGGTCGCGCAAGGGAGTCCCTGTGTCGATGAGTCCCATCACATGGATGATCAGGGCTGCAGGAGGAAACAGCAACGTGCCGAGCACCACGACGGTCATCCAACCTTTTCCTCTTCCGGAGCGATGCAGCAAAAATGCCGCAAACGAAAACCCCTGCACCATCAACAGGAGATAAAAAATAGAGACGGCATTGCCGAGCACTACTGGGAAGGAACCCGGTGATTCTCCAAACAAGAGCAGAAGAATCAAGGCCAGAAAATAAATGTGGAAAAACGGCCGCGGCAACCGCCATGTTCGGAATGGAGGCAAGTATTTCCCGGGGAATCCTCCCCGCATGAGGATGCGTCGAGCCACACGGATATTGAGCAGAGGAATCGGCACACTGGCAAAGACCAGCAGCCCGGGGATAACCATGCCGAGCGGGGGCATATCGGGCAATTCCTCAGGCATTCCGTAAGCGCGGAACAACTCTTGTGAAGCCGCCCATTGTTCCTGCCACAAGGATTGGACACGGTCAAACAAATGGAAAAAGACCGCTCCCACCGCCAACATCGTCAAAAATCCCACCCAGGTGGTTACCAGGCCGCCGAGCACCACATCCGTTCCGGTGGTTTGCGGACGGCGGTACAGTTCACCCATGACCAATCCGGCAATGGTGGTCACCAACAGAATCAACGGTGTATAAACGGAGCCGGTCAATACCACGATTAAACCGCTCAGCAGCACGACAAACAGCAAAGCGGACTGCCAACCCTGTCTGGCCGTGAACAATAGAAAAGGCAAAGGCAAAAACCACACCGTCACCAAAGACAACGGTGTACCCAACGAAAAGAGCAAAACGAGAAACAAACTGCTATAGATCAGCCCGTCGCGTATCAAAGAGGATCGGGACAAACCGTGGTCACCTCTTGTTAATGTATTCTTCCAGCCGGGACAGATCACCGTACCAATCTTCCAACTGGTGTTTGCCGCGGGCATGTTCCCTCAGCTTCCGTGTCACCGATTGGTCCACTTCCCGAAAAGTAAGGCCAACACGCCGCGCCAACACGTAGGTGACAATGATGAGGCTGGCCAAACTGTCAGCAATCAACGTCTGATTGGCATGATGTAGCCCTTTAAACAAGTTGGCGATCTGGTCCAACAGCTCTGTCTTTAACCATTCTATCACTTTGACGCTTTTTGCAATCTGAACATTTCGTTCTGGCCGGCTCATGGCTTTGCAACTCCTTCAGGTCCAGACTATGATAGGAGGGTATTTCAACACAAGAGAGGAAATATCCTCCTTCCCGACCCGATCCGGCCCGATGTAAAAAGAAGGGGCGGTGTCCCGCCCCTTCGATCCGTCTATCTGCTTTTTATCCGATCAGTCGGTTGTGTACGGCAGCAATGCCATTTGACGAGCCCGTTTGATGGCCCGGGTCAGCTGACGCTGATATTTGGAGGAAGTTCCCGTCACGCGGCGAGGGAGAATTTTCCCGCGCTCGCTGATGAACTTCTTCAACAGATCCACATCTTTGTAATCGATATAGTCGATTTTGTTCACCGTAAAGTAACACACTTTACGACGCTTGTTTCCGCGTCGACGCGCCATGCCGAACCCTCCTCTCTGTCAGCAAATGATCGTTTCCGTTTTTCCTATCAAAAGGGCAGATCATCGTCGGAGATGTCGATCGGTTTCCCGTCATCTGCGAAGGGGTCGTTCATCTGATTGTTGTTGCCGCTGCCGCCCCCGAAGCCCTGCTCGCGGTATCCTTCGCCGGATCCGCTGCGGTTGGCGCCGGAATCGAGGAAACGGACATCATCAGCCACGATTTCGGTGATTTTGATCCTTCGCCCTTCGTTGTTTTCAAAACTCCGGGTTTGCAGGCGGCCTTCTACCGCTACCGCCCGTCCTTTTTTCAGGTAGTTGGCGCAGTTTTCAGCGAGCTGCCTCCAAGTGACGATGGTAAAAAAATCGACCTCCCGCTCACCTTGTTGATTGGTGAAACGGCGCTCCACCGCCAGCCCGAAGTTGGCTACCGCCACCCCGTTGGGGGTATAGCGCAACTCCGGATCCTGAGCCAGCCGGCCGATCAGAATGACCCGATTCAGCATCGGTAACCTCTCCCTTTTTCATCATTTCCGACGCTTGCCCTTACTTTTTATCGTCGATGTTGATGACCATGTGACGCAGAACCTGGTCGTTCAGCTTGATCACACGATCCAGTTCATTCACGGTTTCCGCAGTGCCTTGGAACGTGACCACCGTGTAAACACCCTCGCGGTGATTGTCGATCTCATAGGCGAGACGGCGTTTGCCAAAGTGTTCTTGCTCCACGTTTTCCGCACCGTTTTGTTTCAGGGTGTTTTGCACTTTTTCCCGGACAGCTTCCAGTTGTTCTTCGGTCAGCTCCGGACGCGTGATGTACATGAGCTCGTATTTATGCATCTTTCTTCCACCTCCTTTTGGACTGAAACGGCCTCGTACCCCGAGGCAAGGAGTGAATCGATTCATTCACGATATATCATTCTAACAGAGATGCTGTCGTTTGGCAAGAATTCGGGGGTTACACATTGAATCGGAAATGAACGATGTCACCGTCATTTACCACATACTCTTTTCCTTCCGAACGGAGCAACCCTTTTTCCCTGGCCTGGGCCATCGAACCGGCCTGCAGCAAATCTTCATATGCCACGACTTCGGCACGAATAAATCCGCGTTCGAAATCACTGTGAATCACACCTGCCGCTTGCGGAGCTTTGGTACCTTTTCGAATCGTCCATGCCCGCACTTCCTTCTCTCCAGCGGTAAAGTAAGTGATCAGACCCAACAGCCGGTAAGCCGCCGCCACCAGCCGGTCCAGCCCGGAAGACTCCAGGCCCAAGTCTTCAAGGAATTGCTGCCGCTCTTCGCCTTCCAACTCGACAATCTCCGCTTCCAGTTGAGCACTGATGGTCACCACTTCGGCTCCTTCTTTGGCAGCAAACTCCTTCACTTGTTGAACAGAAGGATTCTCATCGGGCTGCGCCACATCCTCCTCACCGACGTTGGCCGCATACAGCACCTTTTTCAGCGTCAGCAGGTTCAGCGACTTGACCCGTTCCCGTTCCTCTTCATCCAAACCGGCTTGACGGGCCGGAATACCTTCAGCCAGGGCTTTTTTTAGCTTCTCCAGCACCGCATGTTCTTGAATGGCTTCTTTGTCCCCGCTTTTCTTGGCCCGTGCCACGCGGTCCATGCGCCGTTCCACGCTTTCCAGGTCGGCCATCACCAGTTCCAGGTTGATAGTTTCGATATCGCTGACCGGATCCACCTTCCCGGCCACATGGGTAATGTTGTCGTCCTCAAAACAACGGACAACGTGAATAATGGCATCCACTTCCCGGATATGGGACAGGAATTGGTTCCCGAGCCCTTCCCCTTTACTGGCTCCCTTCACCAAACCGGCGATGTCGGTGAATTGAAAGGAAGTGGGGATGATCCGCTGCGGATTTACGATCTCCGCGATCCGCTGTAAGCGTTCATCCGGTACATCGACAACCCCCACATTGGGATCGATGGTACAAAAGGGATAATTGGCCGATTCGGCACCGGCCCGGGTAATCGCGTTAAACAAAGTGGACTTGCCCACGTTGGGCAAGCCGACAATGCCGGTAGTCAACGGCATAAGCTTCATCTCCCATCGATGTTCATTTCAACGTTTCTCTCAAGATGGCTTCTCAATGATTTTAACATAGAAAGAGCCGCCGAGTGGCGGTCCAGCTGGACAACACCTTTCTTCCCAGTTATACTTTGTCAGCAGGCTCAGAGCTCTTTCATTTTCTCGGATCTTAGACTTTTAAAGCAGCCTCAACCGCCTGATAGCAGGCCTTTTTGTACCGTATCCCCATTCAGTCGCTGCCGTTCTCCGCTGCGGCAACCAACACTTTTTTCATACGGCTTTCAAAACGGGTGCGGGGCAGCAATACGCTGTGACCACAGCCCGTGCATTTGATTCGAATATCCATCCCCATTCGAATAACCTTCCAGGCATTCGTTCCACACGGATGCGGTTTTTTCATTTCTACGATATCACCCAATTGGAACTCTTTCCGTTGCATTCTTCGCCACCTCGCTTCTTCCCCATTATAAGGAATGGTTTTCCTTATTTCCATTCAAAGATGGTTCTACCTCTAAACAAGCCAAATGACGGAATGCCGAGAGCACTTCCAGACTCAGCCGCTCTTGCTCGTCCCGGTTCTTCTCCTGCGTGTTCGGGTGAATCAGTCTTCCGAAACGAACCTTCACTTTCGCCGGACGAATCCATATCCCGCCACGGGGCAGCGCTTCGTCTGTCCCGTCAATCCATGCCGGCAAAAGGAGCACCGGTTTTTATCGCCAAAAAAGCGGCACCGTGTTTCCATTCCGTGAGCGGTTGATACTCCCGCCGTCCCCCCTCAGGAAAAATACCGAGAACCTTTCCCTCCCGCAGGTGGTGTATCGCGGTTTTGATGGAACGAATATCCGGCTTGTCCCGATTGACTGGAAATGCGCCAAAACGATGGAGCAGCCAACGGGTCACCGGATGAGAGAAGGCCTCTTCCTTTGCCATAAAATGAAGTTGTCGCGGAACGGCACAGGCGATATAAAACGGGTCCAAATAACTAATATGATTCCCGGCCACAATTAAGGGGCCTTCTTCCGGAATCGATTCCATCCCGGTCACATCCATCCGATGATATAAGAAGATAAAAGGACGGATCATGTTGCGAACCACGGAGTAAAACACCGGGACCCCCCTTTCGCTTTTCTTTATTTTACCCCAACTGTGCCTCACCGCACCTGGATTCATTTCTTATCTCGGGAAAAAGGATAGAGCAGGATCATGGTCAACAGGAAAAGATTAAGCACACCGGACAAGGGGTAAAGAAACTGGACCAATGTTTGAAAACCCAGATGACTTAGCGGGGTCAACACAGCCAATATGACGGCTCCGATGATCCAGCGGGGAATGTTCCAGTGATCTGAGAGGCGAAAAACCAAACCATGCACGTTGCTCGCGGCGGTGGTGTAAATCGCTAGCCATAAGACCAGGGAGATCGTAAACACCCAAATCTTTGAATAGCTCTTTACCAAAGCAAACAAGGGAATCTCGTATTGGGAAATGAGATGGGTTACTTTTAATAGGGAATAATTATAAAGATACGCCACTAATCCCAAACATCCGGCACTCAAAATTCCCGCCGTCCAGATTTCAGCAGGATGCCGTATTTGCGAACCAACCGTTGATAACACAGCCAGCAATGAAATGATATTAAAGGCGGCGTAAGTGATGGCAGAAGGCCATACCGGTAATGCGGATGTTGTTTCTGACACTGTTAACGGGACGGATGGGTTGCTGAGGAGGAACTCGATGCACACCCATATCAGCACGGATGTCATCACAGGAATAATGAAGGTATTCATGGCCATCAATCCGCGGATATCAAAAAATAAAATCATCATCACCGCAATGGCCATCACCAAGGCACCCGCTATAAACGAGCCGCTCCATTGTTCAAAAGTCGCCCCGCTGCCCGCCACCATCACCAATGTACTTGTCAATAGAAACAAAAGCACCAACTGATCAAACCACTGCCCCGCCCGCGGACCTAAGATATGAGCCAATATTTCCGAGTAATGGCGTGTTCCTTTCTGCCAGCTGATCGTAAGGATTACCACACTGGCCAAGCAAAACAAGAGCATGGCCAATAGAATGCTGGAACCGCTGTGATTCCCGTATGAACCGAAAAACTCCCAAATCTCTCTCCCGGAAGCAAAACCGGCACCAATCGTTGTTCCTACGATGGTCATGCCGATTTTTACGGATTGCCACCATTGAATACGCATCGAGATCCTCCTTCTCCGGGGCTGTCCCTACATGTATATTTCGCCGCAGGTTTCCGTATACTGGTAAGGATCTGATTTTTCCGTGATGGAGGTCGAAGCTCATGCGTGAACGGGTGCCCATCCCGCGTCCGGGGGGATCCGCAGCTCCGTCCCGAGTTGAATTCACCCACCCTATGGCAGTCAATCAATGCGCCGAATGGTTGTCCCATGCCATTCAACTTTATCCCCATACTTCGGAGCTGGCCTGCATCTGCATCGGCACGGATCGGTCTACCGGCGACGCCCTCGGTCCTTTGGTTGGTTCCCAACTGGAGAAAATGGACGGTTCCCGGTTACGTATTTATGGGACATTGGACGAGCCTGTACATGCTGTCAACCTGCAGGCTACACTCAACCAGATGCAAAGAGAGCTAAAACATCCGCGGGTCATCGCTGTCGATGCTTGTCTTGGACAACTGTCCAGCGTGGGGTGGATCCAAGTGGGCAACGGTCCTTTGCGCCCAGGTGCCGGGGTGAACAAACGTTTACCCGAAGTAGGACAGGTACATATCACCGGCATTGTGAATGTGTCCGGTTTTATGGAGTATTTTGTTTTACAAAACACTCGCCTTAGCATTGTCATGAAAATGGCGGATATCATCGCAAATGCCATTCACCGGGTATCTTGCTCTTATTTCAGTCGAGAGAGTTTGTAATGGGTGTTCCAACTGGACAGCATTGTTTTTTCTCTTGACTGACAGTTAACTCAAAGTAAGCTTGCTGTCTTACATAAAAAAGACGTCAGGAGATTCTCCCGATGTCTTTTTTACTTAGCATTCATTATAATTCCCTTTGTTAACTGTATGATGAACGGATCCTACCCTTTACAGCACGCGCAGGGATTGAGGGCGAAGGGTCACCTTACAAGGTGTTTCGCCCACAATCTCCCCATCTACATGAATCACCATCGGATGATCGGATTGTATCCGAATTTCCTTTCCTTTCATCATTTTCGCGGCAGGGTGACGCACATGAGTTCCTTGAAAAACACGGGGGAACAAGGCTAACAGCAAAGGACGGCTGATGTTATGCACCAGACAAATGTCCAGTATGCCATCCTGATTGGAAGCTTCAGGGCAAATCTTCATTCCGCCGCCGTAATATGGGATATTGGCAATCGCAATCAACCAAACGCCGTCCATCACATGCTCCTGCCCATCCACCGTCAGCCAGACTTTTCGGGGAGTAAATCGCCTCAAAACGCGTATCACCCCGAGGACGTAAGCGAATTTGCCCAACCATTTTTTCCAGCGGGATTGATTCACCCATTTCGCTACTTCACCATCAAAGCCGATTCCAGCGGTGTTTACCAACACGCGCTCCCCACACGCTGCTGTATCCACAGTGAACGGCTCCCCTTTAAGAATCCGTTCTAGCGCTTTCAGTGGATGACGGGGGATTCCATGTGCCCGGGCGAAGTCGTTGCCTGAGCCTGCAGGAACATACCCCAAAGGAATATCCGTTCCCGCCAATCCATTTGCCACCTCATGTACGGTACCGTCTCCGCCTACAGCGACCACGGCTTTCACCTCAGGCCGTCGACTTGCTTCTTCCGCCAATTTACTCGCATGTCCCGGATATTGGGTCCACCGAATTTCATATGGGACTTGCTTTCGCTTTAATTCTTTTTCCAGCGGCGAAACGATTTTCACTCCTTTTCCATTGCCGGAAACGGGATTGACGATCACGATGAACATATAGCAACCCCCCTCTGGTTATCAGACGGGACAAACCCTTTGACCACAACAAAGGCCCGCGGAGTAATGGTTCAGCGAGCCTGTTCAATCGCCTGCTGTTCCTCTGCGGATAACCGATAAGTGGAACTTCCCTTTTCTACCGGTTTGGCATAAATATAAGATTGTCCTTGATTACTGAATAAACTGCTGATAACCACGCCGTTTTGTTCATCATCCAATAGGGCGAGAGAAAAACTCATATCTGTTGCCCGCTCTCCGATCGCATTGTAACGAACCAACCCCATCCGCCCTTTCATGCGACGATGACTTTCCTTCAACTGCCGCAGAAAATCGCTCAATGATTCCGCACTCAACTCCCCTTTGAGCAACTCCCGCAGTCGATCCCCTTCTTCCAATTGATCGCGAAAACGGCCGATCATTTTTTTGTGTGCCCGCAACTTTAACCAGGTACCGAACCAGATCAAGAACCATAAACCTTGCAACACCAATAAACCCAGGGTAATTTCACCCGCATATGTATTCAGCCATCCCATATTCACAGCCACAGATCGTTTCCCTCACTTCATCACAAAATCCAAAGCATTCCGCAACAAACTGCGGATCCTGATATACGGACACTTCCCTGTTGGTTTGATCCGCAAAACATTTACATCGCGGCACATGCTGCACTTACTTCTTGTACAGCAGAGATCAGCGCCTGAACATCTTCCTCCGTATTGAAATAACCCGGACTTATACGAACGGTCCCCCCGTCCAACGTACCCAGGGTTTGATGCGCCACAGCAGCACAATGCAAGCCGGCACGTACGGCGATACCGTAGTGTTGATCCAAGATCACAGCCATCTCATCAGGACCAACTCCCCGCACTCGAAAAGAAATCACCGGCAAGTGGTCGGTGGATGACCCTCTATACAAGGTTACCCCCTCGATTTCCCGCAGCCCGGCAACCAGTTGATCCCCTAAACGGCTTTCTTGACGATGGATCTCTTCTATACCCGTCTCCATCACAAACTGCAAGGCAGCATGCAGCCCTGCGATACCGGGTGTGTTGGGCGTCCCGCTTTCAAATCCTTCCGGACGGTCCTCAGGTTGTTCCAGCGCCTCCGATCGGCTTCCTGTCCCCCCGGTAATCAGGGGTTCTATCTTCACATCCGGGTGAACGATCAGTCCGCCGGTGCCTTGAGGGCCGAGAAGTCCTTTGTGCCCCGGGAAAGCCAACAGATGGATCCCCATCGCTTGTACATCAATCGGCAACACACCCGCCGTTTGGGCTGCATCCACCATGAACCGTACCTGATGCTGCTCCGCCATTTCCCCGATTTCCTCAATCGGTAAAACGGCACCATTCACATTGGAAGCATGGGTCGTAACGATCAAACGTGTCTCCGGACGGATCGCCCGCTTTAAAAATGTCAAGTCTATCGGCGATCGGTCCGAAGGAGGGACCCATGTTACGTCAATCACTCCCCGTTTTCGCAGGCGTTCCAGAGGACGAGCGACTGCATTGTGCTCCCAACTGCTGGCGATCACATGGTCTCCCGGTTGTAAGAGGCCTAGCAATGCCTGGTTGATGGCTTGTGTAGCGTTACCGTAAAACCACACTTGCTTGGGATCCGGGGCATGAAACAGCTGGGCGGCCAACCTCCGGGTATCATCGATGACCTGGCCGGCCCGTACAGACAATCGGTGACCTCCCCTGCCCGGGTTAGCCCCAAACTCTTCTATACACTCTTTCATCGCGTCGGTCACTCCCGGCGGTTTGGGCCAACTGGTTGCAGCTTGGTCCAAATAGATCATGGGCTTCACCTCCGCTTTGTTGGTTCGATCAGTCAATCAACCGATCTCGGTGGAGAATTTCCACCAATCGTTCCAGTTCCCGTTCAGAGTAATATTCGATTTCAATCCGTCCCTTGCGACGTCCATGCCGAATACGAACCGGCGTACTGAAAGCTTCCTGCAACAAGTCTTCGTAGCGTTTGAATTGGGGGTTTTCTTCCTTTTGTACCCGCCCTTTCCTCTTTCGGTTTTGCTGCTCATTGATTTTCTGAATCCACTCTTCCAGTTGCCGGACACTGGCTCCTTCTTTAACCACTTTCTGTGCCAGCCGTACCATCAACTCCCGATCTTTCAGCCCCAACAGTGCACGGGCATGTCCCATCGACAATGTTCCACGTGAAACATTTTCTTGAATCACATCGGGAAGCTGCAGCAAACGAAGATAGTTGGTCACATGGGGACGGCTTTTACCCACTTTTTTCGCCAACTCTTCCTGGGTCATGGAGAATTGATCCATCAATTTTTGATACGCCTGTGCAATCTCGATGGAGTTCAAATCCTCTCTTTGCAAGTTCTCAATCAAGGCAATCTCCATCATCTGCTCATCTGTAAATTCCCGTACGACGATGGGGACTGTATCCAAACCCACTTCTTTCGCTGCGCGAAAACGGCGTTCCCCCGCAACAATCTCATACCCGCGAATGCTTTTTCGCACCACTAGAGGCTGGATAATCCCATGCTCTCGAATGGAGGACACCAACTCTTCCAATGCCTCCGTATCAAAAGTCTTTCGCGGTTGATAGGGGTTGGGTCTGAGCTCTTCAACCGCCACTTCATTAACGGCATCACTTTCCGTCGCTTCGGGAAGAAGGGCTCCCAACCCCCGTCCCAAACGCTTACCTGCCATTCGCCATCACTTCCTTTGCCAACTGAAGATAACATTCTGCACCGCGGGATCGAGGATCATAATTTAAGATCGGCACTCCGTGACTGGGAGCTTCACTCAAACGTACATTCCGCGGAATCACCGTCTGATACACTTTTTGTTGGAAGTATTTTTTCACTTCATCCATCACCTGTACGGAAAGATTGGTGCGCCCGTCAAACATGGTCAGCAGAACTCCCTCGATCTCCAGCTTTTTGTTCAAATGTTTCTGTACGATCCGGATGGTGTTCAGCAGTTGTCCCAATCCTTCCAAGGCATAAAACTCACATTGAATAGGGATTAATACGGTATGAGCAGCCGTCAAAGAATTGATCGTTAATACACCCAGGGAAGGTGGGCAATCAATCAGTATGTAATCATAGTCATCCTGAATCGGTTGTAGAGCCCTCTTTAATCGTTGCTCCCGTGACAACGTCTGGACCAGCTCGATCTCCGCACCTGCCAATTCAATCGTCGCAGGTACCAGATCCAGATTGTCAATATCCGTAGATAACACAACATTGCTGATCGAAAGTTCTTCAATCAGCACATCATAGATACAAACTTCTACATCCCCCTTGTTGATTCCCAGACCGGATGTGGTATTACCTTGAGGATCAATATCTACGATCAAGCACTTTTTCCCCTGATGTGCCAAGCTGGTTCCCAAATTAATAGAAGTGGTTGTTTTTCCAACTCCGCCTTTCTGATTGGCGATGGCAATCACTTTTCCCATACTGCCTTCCTCCCCGTTTCAAAAGAGATCGAAATATTACTGCCAGTTTGCGATCCATCCAGCACATCGTCTCGACTCTCAGCTGCACAAACACGTTCTTCCGCTCTTCTCTATCTTCTATACCATTGATTATACTCGTTTTTAAGGATCATCGGACACGTTTTTATAAGTGTGTTCACAAGAAGGCTCCCCTTTTTGATTTTTCTGCGGAAAAGAAAATCTCAGCTTGTATATGATAGCTTCAACTCCTTTTGCCCATTGCTCCCCTACTGCGACGCAGAGTCCATATTGTCCGCTCAAGAGATATGAGACATGGCACCGTGAGGGTGTACCGCTTTTTTCTCTTTTCCCTCTGGTCCGATGTGTTCGTCCTCGCTCTCAGGCAAAAGAGTTCTTCTGCCCTTTGTCAGCAGCCTTCAACTCTATTTTAGCGGTCCATCGGGAATGAAACGGAAATGGACCCATGCTTATATAGCCATTGGCTTGATAAGCAGAGGGAACTCTCCTGCTTTCGTTCCCTTTTCGACATCACAGATGTTAAACAGTCCACTCAAAAATATTGCGTAACTGTAGAGAGAATACTTCACACGACTACATCCGGTATAGTTGCGATAAGCAAAGCGTGAGCCAAAGAAAATGCTATATGTGGCACCCACGGGCACCAACACCCACAGAGCACACGACACGCCTTGGCTGATTGCGTCCAAGGCGTGCTATGGCTCTATATTTGCCTCCGTCCCGTATGTTTTCGATGGGTACATGGTTCAGTCGCGAATAAACAGAAAGGCTTCCTGTTGCCCCTGTACAACTGCCGAGACTTTGTCATCCATTTCAGTGCCCTTGTCACAAAGGGCTTCTGCATTTTCAACGAGATATAAAATAAGGAGGTGTCACCCCCTTCAAATACATACCTTCTGCTATTTATTTGGGAATACGGATCACGACTTCATAAAAATCCTCATGCTCTTGTTCATCCGCCGAAACAGCCAGCCCTGTTTGTTTCACCATGTCCACAGACTGGCGGATGGTATTCATGGCAATCCGCACATCCCTGGAAAACGACTTCCGTTTGGGCTTCGGCTTCCCTTGTTTGCCCTCCAACAGTTTGCGAATCCGTTCCTCTGTCTGCTTCACATTCAATTCCTTGGTAATGATCTCCTCCAACAAACGAACCTGCTCTTCCACATCTTTCAATGCCAACAATGCACGTGCATGCCGCTCTGTAATATCTCTTTTCATCAAAGCTTTCTGAATCGGTTCGGATAGTTGCAGCAAACGCAGCTTGTTGGCAATCGTAGATTGTCCCTTCCCCAACCGTTGAGCCAAACTCTCTTGTGTCAAACCATGCAGTTGAATCAACTGTTGATAGGCAGCCGCCTCTTCAATCGCGGTTAAACCCTCCCGTTGCAGGTTCTCGATTAGAGCGGCAGAAGCAGCCTGGGCATCATTCATCTCACGAATAACCGCAGGAATACGGGGCATCCCTAGTTTTTTGACCGCTCGTAAACGGCGTTCACCCGCGATCAGCTCATAACCGCCGCGAACCGTTCTTACTACAATCGGCTGAATAACCCCATGGGTTTTAATGGTCTGGCAAAGCTCTTCAATCCGTTCATCGTCAAAGATCGAGCGTGGTTGGTAAGGACTCGATTGAATATTTCCGACCGGGAGTTGTTTTACTTCATCATGCGAATCTTTTTCTCCTATGCCGAACAACCGGGTGAACGGCTCTTTCATGGATTGCACACCACCTACATCTCTATGTACTCCATTATTCCTCCTTTTACTTATTCGCTGTCCCCCCTTCTTCCCCTTCTCTGCCGTCAGGAACAAATGTTGATCATGTTTCACGTGAAACATCGGTGCAATCTCTTATCAAAATAACCCTCCCTATCATCAACGATCAAGAATCAAATGACCAGACACGCCCTAAACCACATCCCCCTATATTTCGTGTTACGAAAAAATTCTGCCCCTCTCGAACATCCAATGTTTTCCTCCTGTAATCCGCCTAAAAACGATTACGCCAAAAATAGAGAATAAGTAGTACGTTGAATAGTTCTATCTATCTGTTTTTTACCGGGAGCACATCGAAGTATATTCTGCACGATCCCCCAATCACCTTAGAATTACAGGGTTTTTCACACTTTCCTTTTTGTATCGAAATGTGTCTCAGCCCCTTAAATTTCGTCGAAAGGTCATAGAAACCATTGTGAATATCGTCGTTTTCAGTGTGAAATTGTCGAATCTTCCCAGTTTGTTTATTGACCCCCCTTCGTTGAGCTTGATAGAATCGTGATAGAAGTTCGTCAAAAAATAGGGGGCAAGGAATATGAGCATACCGATTTACATAGGAAATGACCAAGGCTATTACGGTACGAAAGTCGTGAGCCGTAACGGGGATAAATTCTTAAAAATGTTTATCCGCAATATGGTGGTCCCCAACCGTGTGGGAGAGATTACATACAATAACGACCCGCACAATATTATGTATCGGGAAAAAGAAGGAGCCCGGGAATGGTTTGTCGGGAAGCTGGCCATTGAACAATCAGGGGATGATGAGTTGTTCGACTCTCACGAACGCCGTTTGTTCAGCCCCACTTGGTTCCGTGAACAGGAATACTTGATTATGTTCCGCGTCAGCACTGGTTTGATGCTGCAGGGAAACAACAGCAACAGCGAACCGATCGTCTCGGTTGCCCTTCCCACAGACAGCTACATCGACTATAAAGAAGAACTGAAGCGCCGCTTGGTAGGGAAACACAGCTTTGAAGTGAAACAAGGAAACCTGCCTTACCGCAAAGTCGAATTTGAAATCAAACGGGAAAACCTGTACGTAATCAGTCAGCCGATGGCCACGCTGTTCCATATCGCTCTCGATCGGGACGGACAATTGCTAAATGAAGATCTGTTCATTCAAAAGGTCAGCATCAACGACCTCGGCTTCGGCACTTCCGACGTGGAAACACTGCATGGTGAAACGATTATCAAACGGCAAAGCTTCACTTCCCGCCATGCCATGATTAACGTTTATCAGCTTCTCTCCAAACGCCTGGCCGAATTCTCCCGGGAAGTGGATCCGGATAAAACCGGCAAAGAATATCCCATTTGGAGCTTGAACCGAGTGATTCGCTCCGGAGAAATCAGCTTCAAAGGGAAAGTCTATGATGTATCGGAGATCGTGCAAAGCTGCATCCAAGAAGTCGGAGAAGCATTGGTGGATGAAGTGTGGAACCGTCTCGACTATGCGGATGACATTACTTACATCATCCTGACCGGCGGTTCCTCCATCCCCTTTAAGCAATACTATCGAGAACGCTTCGGTGACAAACTGATCTTCGCCGAGGATTATGGGATCGATGCCCAATTCGCCAATGCCTTCGGGTTGTGCAAATTCACGCAATCCAAGTCCAAGACTGTTCCCCTGAAAAATCAACAGGAAGTGGCAGCCACCATCCAAGAAGAGTTTTCCGTACCGAGCACCGTCGATAAACCGGTAACCCGGGAAAAACGCGGCAACAAAAAGTAACCCATATCCAGTCAACAGAAAAACCCCCAGGAAGTGCTTCCTGGGGGATTCACTCATCCTAAACAACGAAAAATGATGGAACCCTCTTCTTTTTGAAGAGGAATCCGTTGATGCTGCTTCCAAAAAAGAGCAGATCCACCTGAACCGCTATAGAAAAGGAGGGAATTCCATGACAAAGGCCGGCAAGCAGTTTGATTTCATCATTATCAGCAACGGGCCCGATGGAAAGGACATCGCCCGTCAAATCCAGCAATCCGGCAAAAGCGCATGGGTCCTTCATTTGGAACCCGGAACAACGGCATCCGTCCTATGCAGTTCACCCATTGTCCGCAACCGTCCCGGACACCAAGTGGAAGAATGGTCGCAGGAAGACACAGCCCCTTCGTCCCGCGGAGTCCTCACCCAATGTTTAAGCCAGGAAGGGCATCATGCCGTTTATCTATTACAAGCACCCATGACGGAAGCTCCCGTGAATACCGGCCCCTATCTCACCGCCAGTGACAGCGGGACCGTCCGCAGCAAAAAGCTGCCCCCGTTTCTTTTGGAACGAGAGATTCAGCAACGCAAACGGCTGATACACCGCCCGCACTTACTGGATCGGACCGTCAAAACAGAAGAAACCCAAACAAAGCCTGGCGTTGAAGAAGGAAAAGCAGCCCAGGATCAACCCATCTTCCGGGAGCGGGAATTAAAACTGCGCAAACGGCTGACACGGGGGCTTCGCCGCACCCAAGTCACCCCTGCCGCCTCCACCGCTTCATCTTCGGCCTTCAATCCACCGGTAACAGAGCCGCCGCTGCCTCCGATTCAAGAGGATGAAACGGCATTATGGTCCATGAACGAAACGGTTGATTCTCTCGACTCGCCAGAAGCAACAACGTCCTTCTCATTGGATGAAACTGAGTGGTTGGGAGCGGAGGCTGCCCCCGGAATGGGGATGGATCCAGAAACACCGAAAGAAGAATCCCTTCCAACGGAAGGCGAAGCAACAGCACCGGCGGATCCAGAAACACCGGATCGAACCCAAGAGGACGAGGAACAGCCTGTGTATCCCAAGTCCGTCATCCCGATGAATCACGGACGTGTACGCAACCGACGTTCCCCGCGAAAGAAAGACAGACGTCCTTTCCAATCGTATAAAGAGGAAGAAACCCGTGAGTTTCGCGAGTCCACTTCCATTCCGGGTCACAGGGTATGGGAAGCACCTGAAAAGGGAGAACAACAGGAAGAAGTTCGCGAAGACACAGATTTTTCCTTCGAGTATGATGAGGAAGCCTGGCTGAAATCTTTTCAAAGGAAAAACAGCCCTCGCGACGATCGAGAGGCTGATTCCGCAACCAGCGAGAATCGCAAAAGTGCGACACCACCAGACACACCGCCGGCATCCAAGGAACGGACAGCCCGACCTTTCAGCAAGCCTCCTGCCTCATCTGCCGGCCGACCCAAGAAACCGACCCGATCATCCCGGCCTTTCGAGCAAGTAAACGCGGCCCGGAAACATTCGGATCAGCGCCCCTCGGCTCGGAAGTCTGCCTCCTTCATGGGTGAGGAAGAAGCTCGCCGCATTTTGAAGCAAAGCAGTTCCGGCGATTCCGGAGATACATTGAAACGGGATACGATTGAGTTGGAAGATCCTTATGGATACGATTCCTATGAAGATTTCCTCACCCCCTTCGCCAATGCCGAAGTGGAAAAGCTGGAAAAGCGGAAGCTGGCACTCAGAGGGTTGCATAATCTGATCAATAACCTGGGGTGAACGGAATCCTCCAGCATGGAAAAAGGGGCAACAACATCATGTTGGAAATGAGAAACGGGGGATATCGCCGGTATTCCATGAACAAGCATCGAAAGGTTTTACAAGCGAATCGATTGATCCCTTCTTTCGGGAAAGATCCGTAATAGCCCGCTCCCAATCAAAGGGAACGGGCTCTTCTTTTTGTCTTTAACACAGCAAGAACTAGATACTCGTTCAGAAGTATTCCGTGTGAGATGTGCTCTATTCTTTTCCGAAGATGACTTTGCAGCAGCCTCAGTCCACTCTCCATCATAGGAAACCTGTTAACGGCTATAAAGGCTGTTTCGCCGGAATTCCCGGCCGCCGCGGGTATTTTTTGGGTGTCGGTTGGTTTTTCTGGACAAGGAGAATATGGCGATCCCCTTTCCCTTCGGGCAAAGAAAGCAGTTCATCCCGGATGCTGCCCCCGCCCAGACGGGAAATGGCCGACTGCGCCTCGCTGATCTCCTCCAATACACCCGCCCCTTTCATAGCAGCAAATATACCGCCCACCCGCACAAAAGGCATGCAGTACTCCGACAGGACGTTCAGACGGGCTACCGCACGAGCGGTCGCCACGTCAAAGGATTCCCGGAATCGAGGTTGACGTCCTGCCTCCTCTGCACGGCGATGCACCGCTTCCACCCCTTCCAGACCCAGATCCTCCGCCAACTCCTTGAGAAAGGTGACCCGTTTGTTCAACGAATCCAGCAGGGTGAGCCGAATATGGGGAAAGGCGATTTTCAGCGGGATTCCCGGAAATCCGGCACCGGTACCCACGTCGATTAGCGATTGGATACTCTCTGCCGGAAGCAGGGGAGCCAAGGTGAGGGAATCGTAAAAGTGCTTGATATATACGTCGTTTTCTTCTGTGATGGCCGTGAGATTCATGGTCTTGTTCACTTCCACCAACCGTTCATAATACCGGGCAAATTGATCCAACTGGTGCGGCTGCAAGGAAATGCCCAACTCTGCCGCCGCCGATTCCAGCCATTGTCGATGCTCCATGATGAACTCCTTTCCGATTGCTGCCTATGTAAAACGGTCCGGCCGCCGGGACCGGACCAATGAGATGCCAACCCTTATTCCGCTTTGGCGTGTGCTTTGCCGCCTTGTTCGATGTGAACCAGCAAAATGGAGATATCCGCCGGATTGACCCCGGAAATCCGAGAAGCCTGCCCCAGGGACAGGGGCCTTACCTGCTTCAGTTTTTCCTTTGCTTCCGTAGCGATCCCCACCACTTTGTCATAATCGACCCAGTCGGGAATCCGCTTGTTCTCCATTTTGCGCATTTTCTCCACTTGTTGCAGAGATTTATTGATATACCCCTCGTATTTCAGCTGGATCTCCACCTGTTCAGCTACATCCGGAGCGACCTCTGTTTCGGGAGGAGCAATCCGGGCGATATGCTCATACTTGATTTCCGGCCGTTTGATCAAACGAGACAACTCGATCGCATTGTCAAGGGGGCTGGAACCGACTTCTTCCAGCAACGCCTGTATTTCCGGCGTCGGCTTCACTTTGGTTTCCCGCAGGCGGGTGATTTCTTTCTCGATCGCTTCCCGCTTGGCCACGAACCGGCGGTACCGTTCCTCTGGAATCAATCCAATCTCATAGCCCAATTCCGTCAAGCGCAAGTCTGCGTTGTCATGGCGCAACAGCAGCCGGTACTCTGCCCGGGAAGTGAGCAGCCGATACGGTTCGTTGGTTCCCTTGGTGACCAAATCGTCGATCAACACGCCGATATAGGCTTGGGAGCGACTCAAAATAACCGGCTCTTTTCCTTGCACTTTCCGAGCAGCGTTGATACCGGCCATAATCCCTTGACCCGCTGCCTCTTCATAACCGGAAGTGCCATTGATTTGCCCGGCGGTGAAAAGATTTTCGACCAGCTTCGTTTCCAGACTGGGCCACAGTTGTGTCGGCACGATGGCGTCGTACTCAATGGCATAGCCGGTTCGCATCATTTCCGCCTTTTCCATCCCCTTGATGGTACGGAGGATGGATTGCTGCACATCTTCCGGCAGACTGGTAGATAATCCTTGTACATACATCTCCAGGGTGTCCCGCCCTTCCGGTTCCAGGAAAATCTGATGCCGGTTCTTATCGGCAAACCGGACGATCTTGTCTTCAATGGAAGGGCAATACCGGGGGCCCTGCCCCTGAATCACCCCGGAATACATGGGGGCCCGGTGCAAATTGTCCCGGATGTAGGCGTGAGTTCGCTCATTGGTGTAAGTGAGCCAACAGGGCAGCTGGTCCGTGATATATTCCGTCGTTTCATAGGAAAAGGCACGGGGTTCCTCATCCCCCGGCTGAATCTCCATCTGATCGGTATCGATGGTGTTTTTGTTGACCCTAGGCGGCGTGCCCGTTTTGAACCGCACCGTTTCAAAGCCCAAATCAATCAGGTGATGGGCCAGATTAATGGAGGGTTGTTGGTTGTTGGGCCCGCTTTCGTAGGCGAGATCCCCGATGATCACTTTCCCCCGCAAATAGGTGCCGGTGGTCAAGACGACGGTTTTGGAATAGTACTTGGCACCGGTTCGGGTCAATACCCCGTGGCATACTCCGTTTTCCACCAACAATTTCTCCACCATATTCTGATGGAGGGTCAGGTTGGGCTCATGCTCCAACGCTTTTTTCATCTCTTGTTGGTACAACACCTTGTCGGCTTGCGCCCGCAAGGCATATACCGCCGGCCCTTTGCCCGTATTCAGCATCCGCATCTGAATGTGGGTTTTATCGATGTTGCGACCCATTTCACCGCCTAGGGCATCCACTTCCCGCACCACATGTCCCTTGGCGGGGCCGCCAACGGAAGGATTGCAAGGCATGTAGGCAATGGTGTCCAGGCTGAGCGTCAACAGGAGCGTGGAACACCCCATCCGGGCAGCGGCCAAAGCCGCTTCACAGCCGGCATGGCCGGCACCGATCACAATCACGTCAAATTTCTCTCCGCTTACAGGCATTTCCTGTACCTCCTTTTCTTCTTATTTCCCCAAACAGAATTGAGAGAAGATCTGATCGATCAAATCTTCCGCCACCGCATCCCCGATAATCTCCCCGAGGTACTGCCAGGCATTTTTCAAATCGATCTCCACCATATCCAGCGGTACACCGGTTTCGATCCCTTCGATAGCATCCCGTACGCTTTGTTGTGCACGTTCCAACAGATGAACGTGGCGGACATTGCTCACATACGTGGCATCCGCACTTTGCGCCTTGCCGCCTAAGAACAGATCGGCAATCGCTTGTTCCAATTTGTCCAGTCCCCGTTCTTCTTTCAGGGACGTGGTAATCAACGGGTGATCCCCGATCAATCGCTTCACTTCATCCAGATCCAGCTTCGGCTCCAAATCCGTTTTATTAACAACCACAATCGTGGTGTAATCTCTGGCCAAATCGATCAGTTTCCGGTCATCGTCGGTCAGCGGTTCCCCATAATTCAGCAACAAGAGAACCAGATCCGCCTGTTCCAAAGCTTTGTGGGAACGCTCCACTCCGATCCGTTCCACGATGTCTTCCGTTTCCCGGATTCCTGCCGTATCCACCAACCGAAGCGGAATCCCCCGCACATTGACATACTCCTCGATCACATCCCGGGTCGTTCCCGGAATATCGGTCACAATGGCCTTGTTTTCGTGGGCCAGGGTATTCAGCAGAGAGGATTTCCCCACATTGGGGCGGCCGATGATTACCGTCGCGATGCCTTCCCGCAAAATACGCCCTTGCCGGGCCGTCACCAGCAATTGACTGATCGCTTTCTCGATCTCCCGGCTTTTTTCCAGCAACAGCCGTCCGGTCATCTCTTCTGCATCATACTCGGGGTAATCCACATTGACTGCCAAGTGGGCCAATGTCTCCAGGATATCTTGGCGCAGCTTTTGAATGAGACGGGACAAGCGGCCTTCTGCCTGCTGCATCGCCACTCGCGCAGCCCGGTCCGTTTTGGAGCGGATCAAATCGATCACTGCTTCCGCCTGGGACAAGTCGATTCGGCCATTCAAAAAGGCCCGCTTGGTGAACTCTCCCGGCTCAGCCAGTCTGGCTCCGGCAGACAACAAGGCTTCCAGCACCGCCTGTACGGGCACAACACCCCCATGGCAGCTGACCTCCACCACATCTTCCCGGGTGAAAGTACGGGGTGCCCGCATCACGGTCACCAGCACTTCATCCAATCGTTTCCCCGTTTTCGGGTCAACGATGTGTCCATAATGAACGGTATGGGAGTCCACCTCCGCCAGGGATCGGCTCCCTTGAAACACCCGGTCCACCACCGGAACCGCTTCATCCCCGCTTACCCGGATTACCGCTATGCCGCCTTCCCCGACCGGAGTGGAGATCGCCGCAATCGTATCCGTTTCCATGGCTGATTCACCTCATACAACCGGCATCCGATACCGAATCCGATCAACTCATTAATAGAATATCCTAATTTTTTATCATAACATACGGGTTATGACAATGAAACGCAAATAGCCACTGAAGACAAAGCTGCTTGGTGCCGTATACCACCCTCCGTTGTCAACATTCCCGATTCGCATCCATGCAAAAAAACTCTCCTGATCTGGAGAGTGGCTGAAGAAGCATATCATTTTTTCAAAGAAACCACGACCCGACGTTGAGGTTCGTCCCCCTGACTATACGTAACCAACCGGTCGTATCGTTGAATCTGGGTATGAATCACCTTTCTTTCCATCGGGTTCATGGGATCCAACGTCACCGGTTTACCCGTCCGCAGCACCTGTTTGGCAATCCGGTCTGCAAGATCCTGCAAGGTGCTCTTCCGGCGATCCCGGTATCCTTCCGCATCCAGAACAAAACGGGTATACTCTTGATGGTGTTTATTGGCGACGATATTGGTCAAATATTGAAGAGCATCCAATGTCTGACCCCGTCGACCGATCAACATTCCCAATTGTTGACCGGAAAACTGCAACCTCACATGATCCTGTTTTTCCACCGCTTCCAGTTCCACATTCACTCCCATGGCGTGAGTAACATCCCGTAAAAATTGACGGGCGTCATCCAAAGGAGTACGAACCAGCTCCACCTCTACTTTGGCATCCTTGGCGCCAAACAAACCTAGGAAACCTTTGCTGGGCTCTTCCAACACGGAGATCCGGACCTGATCCCAGGTAGCTGACAGGCGGCTGAGGGCTTCCTCAACCGCCGCGTCCACACTCTTCGCCGTTACGATCACCTTTTTCAACGGGTAGCACCCTCCCGCTTGGTCTTGTATTTATCCCCCAGGAAATAATACTGAACCATAGTGAACAGGTTGCTGTAAACCCAGTACAAGGACAACGCCGCCGGGAAACTGAGCGCCAGGACGAAAATCATCACCGGCATGATAAACATGAACACCCGGGCCTGCGGGTTGTCCGACATGCCCATGACGACCGACTGCAAATAGGTAGTGACAGCCGCCAAAATGGGCAGGATCAGGTAAGGATCATGCTGACCGAGCTGCAACCACAAAAATGTGGAAGCCTTAATTTCCTGGTCGCGCATGATCGCCTGATAAAAGGCCAGCAGGATCGGCAGCTGGATCAGGATCGGCAAACAACCGGCCAAGGGGTTTACATTGTGTTTTTGGAAGAGTTTCATCGTCTCTTCCTGCAGCTTCTGCTGGTTGTTGCGGTATTTTTCCCGCATTTTGTTCAGCTCCGGCTGCAGTGCCTGCATCTCCTTGGAGCTTTTCATCTGCTTCAGGGTCAGCGGCAGCACCAACAGACGAACCAAAATCGTCGCCACCAGGATGGCCAATCCATAGCTGCCCAGCACATCATACGTATAATCTAGCAATTTCGTCAGGGGATAGACAAAAAACCGATCCCAGATCCCGCCATGCGGATTCACTGGTTGATAATCGGCCTGATTCGGGGAACAACCTGACAACAAAAGTAACAGGGCCGCAAAATAGATCCATGACGTCCAGCGTCGTGCAAACAAGAATCTTTCCCTCCTTCATCGCAACCGAAATCACTGCACCGTCGTTTGCGCTTGTATGTAATGAAATGCCGTTTTCACGGCACAGGATCATATCCGCCGGGGTGAAAGGGGTGGCATTTGAAGATGCGTTTCAACGTCATCCAGCTGCCCTTGAGCACACCATAACGGGAAATCGCCGTCAAACCATACTGGGAGCAAGTGGGGTAAAAGCGGCAGGTAGGAGGTTTCATAGGAGAGATAAACCGACGGTAAAAACGAATCAGTGAAAGCGCTGCCGTCTTCATCCGTTTCTCCCCTCCTTTGCCGATGGCCGCTTTTGCTTCGGAAGCAGCTGCGCCCTGTGAAACACATGGCGCAAACTGGATTGTATCTGATGATAATCCATCTCTGCGGCAGGATTACGCGCAATAATGATCAGATCGGTGTTGGCCGGCAAATCATCCACCCATTGCCGAACTACTTCCTTTACCAAACGCTTAATGCGATTGCGCGTCACCGCGTTACCCACCTTGCGGCTGACGGAAATCCCCACGCGAACCGGCCCCTTTTCCCGTCGCGGCGAGCGATAGACGACAAACTGGCGGTTCGCGGCGGAGCTTCCGGTGCGAAATGCCCGGCGAAAGTCGTTGCGCCGCTTCAACCGATACTGTTTCTGCAACGACGTCCCCCCTTTCCCGGAAAAACCGCGTCGACTCCATTATGCGGCGGATCGGGTGTGAAATAAACCCGAATTTTCCCTTCATAGGAAAAAAGGCCACCTCATACAAGTGGCCTTATGCAGACAATACTTTTCTGCCTTTTCGACGACGGTTGCGCAATACTTTCCGGCCATTTTTCGTGCTCATGCGTTGACGGAAACCGTGCACGTTCTTCCGTTTGCGTTTGCTGGGTTGATAAGTGCGTTTCATCACTCTTCCTGGTACCGCTCCTGCTTTTCATCCGGCTGGGCGGGCCTGGGGAAACTTCCCCGGAGCACACCAGGTTGCCTCCCTTCTATATAAAAGTTCTCATGCGAATTGTCTCCGTTGACATTCCCATTTATTATAAGCGTCCAGATAAACGGTTGTCAAGAAAAGGGGATTCCACAAACGGTGCCTTATCCACATGTGGACAACTATTTTGTCCCCCACATCTATCCCCGAGTTATCCCCTGATTATCCACATAATAAGTCCTGTGAACAAAAATGCATCCACACACCTGTGAATTGTGGATAAAGGAAAGGAATCCGTTGTGATGACTAGGAGAATCTGATATCATGTTGATGTTTTCCACAGTGGATAACTGTGTACATCGACCGTTTTATCCCCAACCTGTGGATAACTTTGTGGAAATCCACAGGTGGATTGTGAACAATAGCTTCCACAACAGTGTGGACAATGTGGATAGGTAGGATTTTCTCTTAGTGATTCTAGTATTCCATACGGGTTGTGAAGAATTTTCGTCAAAAGGAACTTGTGGAGAAAGGAGGGACCCCTGTGGATAAACATATTCAAGAATTGTGGGCGCAAACATTGGAACGGATTCAGGAGAAACTGAGCAAACCCAGCTTTGAAACGTGGCTGCAAGCTACGGAAGCTGTGGATTACCGCGACGATACCCTGATCATCTCGGCGCCCAACGAATTTGCCCGGGATTGGCTCGAATCCCGTTATGCCAACTTGGTCCGCGATACACTGCAGGATGTGGCCGGATCTGTTATCGGTGTCCAATTTATCACCCATGCTGCAGCCGTACCGGAAGAGACCAGCGGAAAATCGGAGGCCAAAACCCCGCCCGACGAGACCGCCGAAGCCCCGAAAACAATGCTGAACTCCCGGTATACCTTTGATACCTTTGTGATCGGTTCGGGCAACCGGTTTGCCCATGCAGCCTCCCTCGCTGTAGCAGAAGCACCGGCCAAAGCCTACAACCCATTGTTCATCTATGGAGGTGTCGGATTGGGCAAAACCCACTTAATGCATGCCATCGGCAATTATGTCCAATCCCATACACCCAACACGCATGTGGTGTATCTTTCCTCCGAGAAATTCACGAATGAATTCATCAATTCGATCCGGGACAATAAAACCGATGATTTTCGCAATAAATACCGCAATGTGGATATCTTGTTGATAGACGATATTCAATTTCTTGCAGGAAAAGAGCAAACCCAGGAAGAATTTTTCCACACATTCAATGCGTTGCATGAGGAAAGCAAGCAGATCGTCATTTCCAGCGACCGTCCGCCCAAAGCGATCCCCACGCTGGAAGACCGGTTGCGTTCCCGGTTTGAATGGGGGTTGATCACCGATATTCAACCTCCGGATTATGAGACGCGGATTGCGATTTTGCGAAAAAAAGCGATTGCGGACAACCTGAATATTGACAGTGAAGTGATGGCTTTCATCGCCGATCGGATCGACACCAACATCCGGGAGCTGGAGGGAGCACTGATCCGGGTGGTAGCCTACTCCGCCCTAATGAATCAACCGGTTTCAGTAGAGTTGGCAGGGGAAGCGTTGAAAGATATCATGCCCCATCAGCAGCCCAAAGTGATCAGCATCCGGGACATCCAGGAAACCGTTTGTTCCTATTACCATATCCGGGTCGAAGATTTAAAAGGGAAGAAACGAACCCGCAACGTGGCACTGCCCCGACAAATCGCCATGTACTTATCACGGGAACTGACAGACGGCTCCCTGCCCAAAATCGGAGAGGAGTTCGGCGGCCGGGACCATACGACCGTCATTCACGCCCATGAGAAAATCTCCCGGACTTTATCCACGGATCGTAACTTGCAACAAGCCCTGGACGATATAAAAAAACGACTCCTGCAGCAGGTATAGAGGGGTTATCCACCCTTTGTCAACGATGAGGGGGTTTCTATGAAATGGATAAGGAGCCCGATGGGAGAAGTTGTCCCATTCCTGTTGAAGATGTGGATATGTGTGGACAACCTCTCCTTGTTTTTCTGACGCTCAGAGGAAACGAACGAGGATAAAACGAGGTCCCGATCGTCTGAATGTGAATCATGTGGACAACCGTTACCAGCCTATGCACAGTTTATCCACAGGGTGTATAGGCTGATTTTCTTGGGCCCAAATCACTTATTCACATTATTCACAGGCCCTATTACCATGACGACGATCTTTAAAATATAATATATATGTATCTTATCCTCGATTATGACAACCGCATTTGTTTTATTTCACATCAAGAAACCGCACCTTCGGGACAACTGGCCACACCCTTCGGGGTGTGCTCCCTTTTCATGCCGTTTTTCCACATACATGATCGGAATCTATACAAGGAGGATCAACATGAAATTTCGTGTTTCCCGCTCTGCTTTGGTAGAAGCAGTATCTCAAGTATCCAAAGCTGTTTCCCAAAAAACAACCATCCCCATTCTGACCGGAATCAAAACCACAGTGGATGAAAAGGGTTTGTGGTTGACCGGCAGCAACTCGGACCTGACGATTCAAGTACAAGTCCCCGTCATGGCGGATGATAAAGAACTGGTTCATGTGGAAATAATAGGTAGTGTGGTCCTGCCGGGCCGAATCTTTGGTGATATTGTACGCAAACTTCCGGGAGATGAAGTAGAGTGGGTAGTAGATGACCGTTGGATTACCACGCTTCGCTCCGGACAAGCCCAGTTTGAATTGAAAGGGCTGGACCCCGAGGAATACCCCCGCTTGCCGCAATTGCGAGAAGATCAGAAGTTTACACTGCCGGCGGAACTGTTAAAGTCGATGATCCGGCAAACGGGATTTGCTGTTTCCACATCGGAAGCACGGGGCGTATTGACCGGCGTATTGTGGCAGCTGAAAGAAGGGATACTCACCTTTGTTGCCACCGACAGCATCCGTCTGTCCCGCCGACAAGCGGAAGTGGAAGCCCCGGCCGATCTCGCGATCGAAAATGTGATCGTTCCCGGCAAAAGTTTGTCGGAGCTGGCCAAAACCCTCGGTGATCAGGAAGGCTTTGTGGATGTGATCGTATCCGAGAATCAGATCATGATCCGTACGGAACGGTTGCTCTTTTTCTCCCGCTTGTTGGAAGGAACATATCCCGATACCAATCGGGTGATCCCCACAGGCGGAAAAACGGAAATCGTTACTTCCACCAAGGATTTGTTGCAATCGGTGGACCGGGCTGCTCTGATTAGCCGGGATGGACGGGATAATGTGATAAAATGGACTCTGAAAGAGGAAGGCGTCGTAGAGGTGAACTCTGCCGCCCAGGATGTCGGAAGCGTGGTTGAAGAAGTTGCGGCAAAAGTCAGCGGGGAAGAAATGGGTATCTCCTTTAACGCGCAATACATGATGGATGCGCTCAAGGCTGTGGACAGCGAGGAAATCCGAATCCTCTTTACGGGGGCGATGACTCCGTTTGTGATTCAACCCGCCGACCGGGAAGATGCCTTGCATCTGATCGTCCCGATCCGGACGCGGTAATGCCTCATTGCAGATTTTAAAGGTTGGAGTGAATAGGGTGTGCGACAGATCACCATTGATGATGAATACATCACGCTGGGGCAACTCCTGAAAAAACTGGATATTATCGACACCGGCGGTCAAGCCAAAGGGTTCTTGGCTGGACATCAGGTGAAGGTGAACGGTACAATCGAGTACCGTCGCGGGAAAAAACTTTATCCACAGGATATTGTGGATATTGAAGGCTTCGGTACCATCCGGCTCACCCAGGCTTAAGGGGGGATGCATCTTGCATGTGGAACAGCTGGAACTGACTCAGTTCCGCAACATCCCCCAGCTGGAATTGACATGCCCGGAAGAGCTGCACCTGTTTGTCGGTCCCAACGCCCAGGGGAAGACCAATATCCTGGAATCCCTTTATGTGCTGGCGATCGGGAAATCCCATCGGACACGCTCCCACAAGGAATTGATCCGGTGGGAGGAGCCTGCGGCCCGTATCCGGGCCCGGGTCAACAGGGAAGGCCGGTCGCATCGGTTGGACATCCGGCTGACTCCCCAAGGCAAAAAAGTGTCACGGAACGGGGTGGAACAACGGCGGCTCAGTGAGTATATCGGATCGTTGACCGCCGTTCTCTTTGCTCCCGAGGATTTGGCGATTGTCAAGGGAAGTCCTCAGGTCCGGCGCCGGTTTCTCGATATGGAAATCGGCCAGGTGAGCCCGTCCTATGTCTACCATTTGACGCGATACAACAAACTGATCCTGCAGCGAAACACCATACTGAAGGATATCAGTAAAAATGGAAAAGAACAGGAAATGCTGTTGGAAGTGTTGGATGAACAACTGATTCAGTCGGCGGTTCACCTGTGGATCAAACGGCGGGGTTTTGTGGATGTGTTGACCCGCTGGGCACAGGATATCCACAGCGGAATTACGGATGGAAAAGAGGCGCTTTCGATTCACTACCAGCCGTCGGGAGAGATGGATGCGGGGCAGGAGGAAGAGGCGCTCCAGGAACAATTTCGCCAGACTCTCCAAAACCTTCGCAAGCAGGAGATTCAACGGGGAAGCACCTTGGTCGGTCCTCACCGGGACGATTTGCGTTTGGCTGCCAACGGGGTGGATATCCACACCTACGGCTCCCAAGGCCAACAGCGTACCGCCGCCTTATCCCTCAAATTAGCGGAAATCGAATTGATACATCAAGAAACCGGCACTTATCCGATACTTCTTCTCGATGACGTTCTCTCTGAACTGGACGATTCCCGGAAAACCCACTTGTTGGAGGCGATTCGGGGGAAGGTGCAAACCTTTGTGACCATCACCGGCTTGGAGGGGATTGATCAAGGAACCCTGGACAGAGCACGGATGTACCGTGTGCGTCAGGGAACCGTTACGGAATTGAGGTGATTCGGTGTTTATCCATTTGGGCGGCAATAAAATGATTCGAGTCAGCGAGGTGGTGGCCATTCTGGATGCCGGCATCCGTCGTTCTTCCGCCCCCCTCGCCCCTTTTTTAGAGGATGAGCGCAACCGGGCACGGATCGAAAAAGTTTCCTCTCATGAAGAGATCAAGTCTTATGTGGTGACGGAAAAGGCTGTTTACGCTTCTCCCATCTCTTCGTTGACTTTGATGAAACGGGCACACCCCCTCGGAAACCGGTTGCAGGGAGTGTCTGCGGAACGGGAATCCAAAAAGGAACGAAAAGAGTAGGTGACGTGAAGTGACCATGCAGAATACCAATTATGATGAGTCGCAGATTCAGGTGCTGGAAGGCCTGGAGGCGGTTCGGAAACGGCCGGGGATGTATATCGGTTCCACCAGTAGCCGCGGGCTTCACCATCTGGTGTGGGAAGTGGTGGACAACAGTATCGACGAAGCGTTGGCGGGTCGATGCGACACCATCGACGTGGTGGTGCACCAAGATAACAGCGTTACCGTCGCCGACAACGGCAGCGGGATTCCGGTGGGGATCCAGCCCAAAATGGGACGCCCGGCGGTGGAGGTTGTCATGACCGTATTGCACGCTGGCGGAAAGTTCGGCGGAGAAGGTTACAAGGTATCCGGCGGATTGCACGGGGTGGGTGTCTCGGTTGTGAACGCCCTCTCGGAATGGTTGGAAGTGGAAGTGAAGCGGGACGGCAAGATCCACCACCAACGGTACCACCGCGGGGTACCGCAGCACGATTTGGAAGTAGTGGGCACAACCGAGGAAACCGGAACCAAAGTTACCTTTAAACCGGATCCCGAGATTTTTACTGAGACCACCGAGTATGACTTTGAGATCCTGCAAAACCGCTTACGCGAACTGGCTTTCCTCAACCGCGGCGTCCGGATCACCCTGAAAGATGAGCGCGGGGAAGGCAAAGCGAAAGAATACAAATATGACGGCGGAATCGTTTCCTTTGTGGAGCATTTGAATCGCAACCGGGAAACCCTTCACGCTCCTCCCATCTTTATCGAGGGAGAGAAAGAGAATATCGGCGTAGAGATCGCCATCCAGTACAACGACGGCTACACCAGCAACATCTATTCCTACGCCAACAATATTCACACGCACGAAGGCGGTACCCACGAAGCCGGATTCAAATCGGCTCTCACCCGGGTGATCAATGATTACGCCCGACGTCACAACCTGCTAAAAGACAACGATGCCAACTTGTCGGGGGACGATGTGCGGGAAGGGATGACGGCCATCATCAGCGTCAAAATTCCGGATCCCCAATTTGAAGGGCAGACCAAGACCAAACTGGGGAACAGCGAAGCGCGGGCGGCGACGGAATCCCTGTTCGCCGAGCATTTTCTCACCTTCCTGGAGGAGAATCCATCGGTTGCTAAAAAGGTGATCAACAAAGCGGTGATGGCGGCACGGGCCCGGGAGGCTGCCCGGAAAGCCCGGGAGCTGACCCGGCGGAAAAACGCCCTGGAAGTGAGCTCTCTGCCTGGAAAGCTGGCAGACTGTACCTCCCGCAATGCCGGCATCAGTGAATTGTATCTGGTGGAGGGGGATTCCGCCGGCGGTACGGCTAAACAGGGGCGTGACCGGATGTTCCAGGCGATTTTGCCGCTGCGGGGTAAGATCATCAATGTGGAGAAAGCTCGTCTGGACAAAGCGCTTTCCAATGACGAAGTACGGACGATTATCACCGCTCTGGGAACAGGGATCGGCGATGATTTCAATATTGAAAAGGCCCGTTACCACAAAATCGTCATCATGACCGATGCCGACGTGGACGGCGCCCATATTCGCACCTTGCTTCTCACTTTCTTCTACCGCTATATGCGTCCACTGATCGAACAGGGTTATGTCTATATCGCACAACCGCCCCTGTATAAGATTTCCCAGGGCAAGAAGGTGCTTTATGCCTTCAACGATCGGGAGAAAGAGAAGCTGTTGAAAGAACTCGAAGGCAAGGGGAAAGTGGAAATCCAGCGGTACAAAGGGTTGGGTGAGATGACAGCTACCCAGCTTTGGGAAACGACGATGGATCCGGAAAGCCGCACCTTGCTGCAGGTATCCCTGGAAGATGCGATGGATGCGGACACCGTGTTTGAAACCCTGATGGGGGACAAGGTGGAACCGCGCCGGGAATTTATCCAGGAATATGCCCAGCAGGTACGCAACCTCGACGTGTAACCTTGCCATTCGAGAGAGAGCGGAGGGAAGCGACGTATGTCGGAAGAAACACAGCGGATCAGTGAGATCAATATCAGCCAGGAGATGCGCAACTCCTTTCTGGATTATGCCATGAGCGTTATTGTCAGCCGGGCCCTGCCGGATGTGCGCGACGGGCTGAAGCCGGTGCACCGGCGCATTTTGTACACGATGCATGAGCTGGGCATGACGCCCGACAAACCCTATCGGAAATCGGCCAACGTGGTCGGGAACGTACTGGCTTCTTACCACCCCCACGGGGACATGGCCGTGTACGATGCCATGGTGCGGATGGCTCAGGACTTTTCTTACCGGTACATGCTCGTGGACGGTCACGGCAACTTCGGTTCCGTCGACGGAGATGCTCCTGCTGCGATGCGGTACACTGAGGCTCGGATGGCACCGATCACGATGGAAATGTTGCGCGATATCCAAAAAGAGACGATCGACTTCGGGCCCAACTATGACGGTCGGTTGGAGGAACCAATGGTGCTGCCTGCCCGTTTCCCCAACTTGCTTGTCAACGGAGCCGCAGGGATTGCCGTGGGGATGGCGACCAACATCCCGCCGCACAACCTGGGGGAAGTCATCGACGGGTTGCTGGCCATGATCAAAAACCCGGAGATCACGGTGGACGAGCTTATCAAGTACATCAAAGGGCCGGACTTCCCGACGGCCGGTTTGATTCTGGGGCGGGAAGGCATCAAAAAAGCGTATAAAACCGGCCGCGGCAGTATCAAAATGCGGGCCAAAACCCGCATCGAAGAAGCCGGCAACGGCAAGATGCGCATCGTGGTCGAAGAACTCCCCTACCAGGTGAACAAAGCCAAGCTGGTGGAAAAAATCGCAGAATTGGTACGGGATAAAAAGCTCGACGGCATCACCGATCTTCGGGACGAGTCCGACCGGAACGGGATGCGGATTGTGATTGAGCTGCGCCGGGATGTGAACCCGCGGGTGCTGCTGAACAACTTGTACAAGCATACTTCGCTGCAAACCAGCTTCGGCGTCAACATGCTGGCGTTGGTCGACGGAAAACCCCTGGTGCTCAATCTGCAGCAAGTGCTGTATCACTACTTGGAGCACCAAAAAGAAGTGATTCGCCGGCGCACCCAATACGACCTGCGCAAAGCGGAAGAGCGGGCCCATATCCTGGAAGGATTGCGGATTGCACTGGATCACATCGATGAAGTGATCAACCTGATCCGTGCATCACAAACGGCACAGGAAGCCAAAGACGGGCTGATGAAAACATTCGGTTTGTCGGAAAAACAGGCGCAAGCCATTCTGGATATGCGTCTGCAACGGCTGACCGGGTTGGAACGGGAGAAGATCGAAGAGGAATACCAGGAACTCCTGAAAACCATCGCGGAGTTGAAAGCGATCCTCGCTTCCGAAGAGCGCATTCTCGGCGTCGTACGAGATGAACTCTTGGAAATCCGGAAAAAATACGCTGACGAGCGGCGCACCCGCATTATGCTGAATACGGAAGAGATCGAAGAAGAAGATCTGATTCCGGAAGACGAGGTGGCCATCTTGCTCACCCACCGGGGCTATATCAAGCGGATGCCGCTTTCCAGCTACCGGGCGCAGCATCGGGGCGGACGGGGCGTTTCCGGCATGGGCACCCGGGATGATGATTTCGTTCAGCATCTGTTTGTAACCAGTTCCCATAATCACCTCCTGTTCTTCTCCAACAAGGGGAAAGTTTACACCATCAAGGCCTACGAGGTACCGGAGTTGGGACGGGCTGCACGGGGAACCCCGATCATCAACATGATCCAGATTGAGCAAGGGGAGTATATTGAGGCCATCATTCCTGTGAAGGAATTTACGACCGACAACTATCTCTTCTTCGCTACCAAGCACGGTGTGGTGAAAAAGACGCCGCTGGAAGAGTTCGGCCGTATCCGGAGAAACGGTCTCTTTGCCATTAATCTGCGGGAAGGGGATGAACTGATCGGCGTTCACCTGACCGACGGCAGCCAGGAGGTGATCCTGGGCACCCGGATGGGCATGTCCATCCGCTTTCCGGAACAAGATGTGCGTCAGATGGGCCGCACAGCCACCGGTGTGAAAGGGATTGCGCTTTCCGACGGGGACGAAGTGATCGACATGGATGTCGTGGATCCGGAAAAAGATGCGCTCCTCGTCACTTCCAAAGGCTTTGGAAAACGGACGCCTCTGTCGGAATACCGTACTCAATCCCGGGGCGGCAAAGGGATCAAGACGATTACCGTGACGGAAAAGAAAGGCACGGTCGTCGGATTGAAGGTGGTTTCCCCCGAGGAGGACCTGATGATTGTTACCACCAATGGCGTCATTATCCGGGTCAACGTATCGGAAATCTCCTCCATGGGCCGATATGCACAAGGCGTGAAGCTCATTTCCGTCAAGGATGATGAGGAAGTGGCCACCCTGGCCCGGGTCGCCATGACCGAAGAAGAGGAAAAAGAGGACGAGTAAACGCGATAAAAACGGGCAGCCGTGGTTAATATCTCCACTGGGGCTGCCCGTTATTTTATATCACCCCGAATATCAACTTCTCCTCAAACAACTCGTTTAAAATCAGATTGGGAAACTTCCGTTGCGTGACATGAAGGAACTCTTGGATCAGCAACAGGTCTTCTGACGAGAATCCATACAACATTTCTCCCCATAACGGCGTCTCGTATCGGCATAACATACTCACCGAGAAGAGCAAGAGGTAATGGATGAACAACTCCGGCATCAACAGAAGAGGACGTTTGCCGCCGGGTACCAGATAATATCCTCCCTGTGTATCCTCCCGAAAAAAGGGATGGTGAAATCCCCACTCCCAGTGGTCCACGTGACGCACTTTCGGATGACTCCACAACAGACGCAGCCGTCCGTGACTGAGAGCGGATTCCTCGCCCGAACGGAACATATAAACAGCTTTGGCGGGACGGTTCCGGTTCAGTTTGTCGATCAGCCCTCGAGGGGTAACATGAAGGGCATCCAAAATCCCTTCCTCCACATAAAACGGCATTCCTTCGTCCCGAAACTGATAGGGTTCCGGTACAGCCACCAAAAACAGAGAGGGATTCCGCGTCAATTGCCGATAGCCGTCTTGAACTTCCGGCAACAATGCGAACAATTCCCCGACGGTAAACACTTCTCCGATCAGCCGGGACCAGCCCTGCACCCGTGCCATCTCCGAAAACAGTCCTTCTTGTTGTATCCGTACCTCATCTTGTCGAAAACGAAAACCTTGTTTTTTCCGTTTGCGGGTGGAGACTCCGTGGCGCATCACCGACGTGCTGCGCGGATATTCGGGGTCCCGGGACAGCATCCACGCTTTGCACAAATTCATCATGCCGTAATAGGACAAAAGCGGCCGGATCATCAAGTCCGCCTGTCGGGCAGCCCGGTAGGTTTCACGGGCTTGCTTGATATGGTAGATGAAGGCCTGGGTATTTTGGAACGCTGCCCGTGAGGGAGAATCGATGCTTTGCCGGCGGTATTTTTCCTCCAAGAAAGGCTTTACTGTGGGTTCATTTTCCAAAAGAGCATACAGATCCCACATTTTTTGCTCAGGGGATTCGCAGCGAATGCGTCGTACCGGTTGTTCCATGCTTTCTCGTCTCCTTCACCAGCATTCGTTCCATTATTGTGTGAAGGAGGGCACGGGTTTATCAAACATCGTATTTGACTGATGGGATGATAGATGGCGGAATCAAAACGAAAACATCGTCGAGTGTATGATCCTCTGTTTCCTGTCGCAGGCTAAAGAAGATGGTAGCTGTCCGTTTAGGGCAAACATTTGCCTGTGGATCCGTGACGATTTTTTTGAAAAGGTATGGCTATTTTCCGCGTCTTGACAGGCTTTTGGCTGTCTGATAAGATTGCAAAAACTAGTTGGCGGAACTCATGAACAAAGTTTGAAATAAAGGGGTTTGGAGAGTCCATGTGGGAGGAAAAGTTTGCGAAAGAAGGCTTGACGTTTGACGATGTGCTGCTCGTTCCGGCAAAATCTGAGGTGCTTCCGCGGGATGTGGATATCTCTACCCGGTTGACGGACAAAGTAAAGCTGAACATACCGCTGATTTCCGCCGGTATGGATACGGTGACGGAAGCCCCGATGGCGATTGCCATGGCGCGGCAAGGCGGTATCGGGATTATTCACAAAAACATGGAGATCAATGATCAGGCGGAAGAAGTGGATCGGGTGAAACGCTCGGAGAGCGGAGTGATCACCAATCCGTTCTACCTTCACCCGGAACACCAGGTATATGACGCAGAAGCCCTGATGTCCAAGTACCGCATCTCGGGAGTGCCGATCGTGGATCAAGACCGCAAGTTGGTCGGCATCATTACCAACCGGGACATGCGGTTTATCCACGACTACTCCACGAAAATCCAAGAAGTGATGACCCGGGAAAACCTGGTGACCGCTCCGGTGGGCACCACCCTGAAAGATGCGGAAGGCATCTTGCAGCGGCATAAAATCGAGAAGCTGCCCTTGGTGGACGAAGAAGGCGTCCTCAAAGGATTGATCACCATCAAGGACATTGAGAAAGCCACTTTGTTCCCCGATGCGGCCAAAGATGAGTTCGGTCGCCTGTTGGCGGGAGCCGCGGTGGGTGTCAGCGGAGATACCATGAAACGGGCTGCCGCCTTGGTGGAAGCGGAAGTGGATGTTCTTGTAGTGGATACCGCCCACGGCCACTCTAAAGGCGTGCTGGAAACGGTGGCTCAACTGCGCCGGCAATATCCGGAACTGGTGATCGTAGCCGGAAACGTGGCCACCGGTGAAGCCACCCGGGACCTGATCGAAGCCGGGGCCAGCGTGATCAAAGTGGGCATCGGTCCCGGATCGATCTGTACCACCCGTGTTGTGGCAGGGATCGGCGTGCCGCAGATTACGGCCATTTACGATTGCGCCACCGTCGCCAAGAAGTACAATGTGCCGATTATCGCCGACGGCGGCATCCGCTTCTCCGGGGATATCGTCAAAGCCCTGGCCGCTGGAGCCGATGCTGTCATGATGGGCAGTCTCTTCGCCGGAACGGAAGAATCTCCGGGTGAGACGGAGATTTATCAGGGACGCCGGTTTAAGGTGTATCGCGGTATGGGATCCATCGGTGCCATGAAGGCGGGTTCCAAAGACCGCTACTTCCAGGAAAACACGGACAGCGCACAAAAGTTGGTGCCGGAAGGAATCGAAGGCCGCGTTCCCTTTAAAGGTCCTTTGGCGGATACGGTTTACCAGCTGATGGGCGGTCTGCGGGCCGGTATGGGGTACACCGGTTCTAAAAACTTGACCGAACTGAAAAACGATACCCGGTTTATTCGCATTACCAACGCATCCCTGCGGGAAAGCCATCCCCATGATATCCAAATCACAAAAGAAGCTCCAAACTATAACCTTTGATCTACCTACACAGGGTGTGAGCCCTGTGTTTTTTGTTGTATTTTCTTTTTTGCGCCCTTTCGTTACACTAGAGAGGTCGTATTCACAAGTGGAATCTTTTGTTAAAATATTTGTGCCGATCCAGAAAAAGGTGCAGGGGGTGGAAAGGTGCAGGGAAAGAGGCGATTTCAGCGGGTGTGCCTGTCTTTTCTGATAGCGATTTGTGTTTGGACCGGGCTCTTCCTTCCGCTGAATGGTCCAACGGCCCATGCGGAACAAAGGCTCCATGTGGATGCCAAATCATACATATTGATGGAAAAAGAGAGCGGCCGCATCTTGGCCGAAAAACAAGCCGACCGCTCCTACCCTCCGGCCAGCATGACCAAGATCATGACGGAATATCTGGTACAGGAACAGGTGAAGAAAGGGAAAGCGCATTGGAACGACAAGGTTACCGTGAGCGCCAATGCCGCCAGCGTCGATGAAGCGCAGGTGAATCTTGTTCCGGGAGAGAAGCGGACGGTACGCGAACTTTTTTCCGCCATGGCCGTGTATTCCGCCAATGATGCCGCAGTAGCGCTGGCGGAGCACTTGGCGGGAAGTGAAGCCCGTTTTGTCACGTGGATGAATCGGAAGGCAAACGAAATGGGATTGAAACATACTCATTTTCATAATGTGACGGGATTGCCCGTAAAAAGCTATCAGCATCCGCCCAAGGTAAAGGGCGGCCATTATATGTCCGCTCGGGACGTAGCGGAGTTGACCCGCCGGATGCTGCAGGATTTTCCCGAAGTTAAAAAGACTACCGCGATGCCGGAGCTGGTGTTCCGTCCGGGAGAAGCCAGGGAAAAGAAACTGACCAACATCAATTGGATGCTCCCCGGCCTTTCCCATGCTTACGACGGGGTGGACGGGGTCAAAACCGGATACACCCGAAAAGCGGGATACTGTTTCGCCGGTTCTGCCAAACGGGGAAACATGCGGTTGATCACTGTGGTAATGGGCACATCTTCCAAAGATAAGCGCTTTGATGAGACAGTAAAACTGATGAATTACGGATTTGATCATTATCAGATGAAACAGGTGCTCTCCCCAGGAATACCGGTACCCGGCCATAAGACGGTACACATCAAAAATGCGTTGAATACCGAAGTTCCGGTCACAGTCGCTCAACCGTTGCAGCTGCCATTGACTTCCGCAGAGTCCAAGAAAGTGTCTTATCACCTTTCCTTCAACAAAAATCTGGAAGCTCCCTTGTCGTCGGGAACAGTAGTCGGAAAAGCGAAGATTTTGTATGATGAAAAAGAGATGTCCGGAATGAAACCCATTCCTGTGGTCCTGAAAAAGGATGCGGAAGAAGCCGGGTGGCTCCGGCTGTTGTTCCGCCGGGTTTGGTTGGCGGTCTCATAGAAGCTGGGCTTAACAAATCGCCTCAGTTGTCAATGAAACAAGATTTCCGTTACAATGGATCTTATGAAGGTTGGGATTCCGGGAAAACTAGGAGGGTGAAGGACACATGTCCAAAGAGGTTCTCAATGGTGTAACAACGGGTACAGACCGCGTCAAACGCGGGATGGCCGAGATGCAAAAAGGCGGCGTCATCATGGACGTAGTCAATGCGGAGCAAGCGAAGGTGGCAGAAGAAGCCGGAGCGGTCGCTGTGATGGCTCTGGAGCGGGTACCGGCCGATATTCGTGCCGCCGGCGGTGTGGCCCGCATGGCAGATCCCACGGTTGTGGAAGAAGTGATGAACGCCGTATCGATTCCCGTGATGGCCAAAGCGCGGATCGGACACTTTGTGGAAGCCCGTCTGCTGGAGGCGATGGGCGTAGACTATATTGACGAGAGCGAAGTGCTCACCCCGGCGGATGATCTGTTCCATATCGACAAAAGCCAGTTCACCGTTCCCTTTGTTTGCGGTGCTCGTGACCTAGGCGAAGCCCTTCGCCGGATCGGTGAAGGAGCATCCATGATTCGCACCAAAGGAGAACCGGGTACCGGCAACATCGTGGAAGCGGTGCGTCATATGCGGAAGATGCAGTCTCAAATCCGTCAGGTGCAATCCATGTCCCGCGACGAATTGATGGCGGAAGCAAAAAAAATCGGTGCGCCCTATGAACTGCTGTTGCAAGTGCATGAAACCGGTAAGCTCCCGGTGGTGAACTTTGCGGCGGGCGGAGTGGCTACCCCGGCAGATGCCGCTCTGATGATGCAATTGGGTGCGGACGGCGTCTTTGTCGGTTCCGGCATTTTCAAGTCTGAAAACCCGGCCAAATTCGCCAAAGCGATCGTGGAAGCAACCACCCACTATGAAGATTACGAGCTGATCGCCGAGCTGTCCAAAGGGTTGGGCGGTGCCATGCCGGGTATTGAAATTTCCAACCTGACCCCGGCGGATCGGATGCAGGAACGCGGTTGGTAACAGGAGGAATGTTCTGTTGAAAATCGGTGTGCTCGCCCTCCAAGGGGCGGTTCGCGAACATGTGAGAATGCTGGAACAGGCGGGCGCTGAAGCCGTGACCGTCAAGCGGAAACAAGACCTCGAGGATTTGGACGGTCTCGTCATTCCCGGGGGAGAGTCGACCACCATCAGCAAACTGATGCATAAATATGATCTGATGGAGCCGATCCGGGAGTTGGGGAAGAGCGGATTCCCCATTTTCGGTACCTGTGCGGGACTGATTCTGCTAGCGGAACGGATTGAAGAGTCCGACGTGTCCCATTTGGGTCTGATGGATATCACCGTGCGGCGCAATGCCTTTGGGCGTCAGCGGGAAAGCTTTGAGGCCCGGTTGAATGTAAAAGGTGTCGCCGAAGATTTCGAAGCCGTCTTTATCCGGGCACCTTACATCAGTGAAGCAGGAGAAGGGGTAGATGTCCTCTCCGCCATCGGAGACCGGATGGTTATCGTGCAACAGGGTCATCTTCTAGGGGCGGCTTTCCATCCCGAATTGACGGAAGATCCCCGCCTTCACGCCCATTTCGTGGAGATGGCGAAACAGGCCAGACAGGCGCAAACTGTATAAAATGAACTTTTATAACCCAGACTGGGGAACAAATGCGTAGATGAGAACCAGTACTTGGACCCGGCGGTGTCAGAGAGGCGGTGGTTGGTGCGAACTGCCCCGTCGATCCAGGGAATCCCTCTCGGAGCTGAGCGCGGAAAGCGGAAAAATCGCCTGAAGCGCTGCCGGTTGGCGGCCGTTATGACGCTGCAAAGAGGACCGGGCAAGCAGTCCGGTCAATGAGGGTGGCAACGCGGAACCTTCCGTCCCTTGGGATGGGGTTCCTTTTATTTTGTTTAGGAAAAAGGAGGGTTAAGGGCCATGTTGGACATCAAACGATTTCGGAAGGAAATGGATGTGGTGCGGGAAAAGTTGAAGCACCGCGGCGAGGACATCAGCGGACTGGATCAAGTGGAAGGTTTGGATGAGCGCCGCCGCAATCTCCTGCAGGAAGTGGAGCAGTTGAAAAACCGGCGCAATACAGTATCCAAAGAGATCGCCGCGAAGAAAAAAGCAGGTGAAGATGCGGCAGATACCATTGCTGAGATGCGCCAGGTCAGCGATCGGATCAAAGAATTGGACGATGAAGTGCGTCAGGTGGATGAAGAGCTGAATCGAATTCTGCTCACCATACCCAATATTCCCCATGAAAGCGTTCCGGTTGGCGAAAGCGAAGACGACAATGTGCCGGTACGTCACTGGGGGGAGGTTCCGAAATTTGATTTTGAAGCGAAACCCCATTGGGATTTGGCGAAAGAGCTGGATCTCCTCGATTTTGAACGGGCAGCCAAAGTGACCGGATCCCGGTTTGTTTTCTATAAAGGATTGGGTGCCCGGTTGGAGCGGGCTCTGTACAACTATATGTTGGATCTTCACACTACGGAAAACGGCTATACAGAAATGATCCCGCCGTATATGGTCAACTCCGGTGCGATGACGGGAACGGGACAGCTGCCCAAGTTTGCCGAAGACTCCTTCCGTGTGGAGGGGACCGATTACTTTCTGATCCCGACAGCCGAAGTGCCGGTGACCAACTATTATCAGGATGAGATTTTGAGCGCGGATGACCTGCCGCAGAAATTTGCCGCATTCAGTTCCAACTTCCGGTCGGAAGCAGGTTCCGCCGGGCGGGATACCCGGGGTCTGATCCGGATGCATCAGTTTAACAAGGTGGAACTGGTGAAGTTTGCTGATCCGGAAAAGTCGTACGACGAGTTGGAAAGCCTTGTGGGCGATGCGGAGAAAGTGTTGCAGCGTTTGGGCCTTCCTTATCGGGTGGTGTTGATGTGCACCGCTGATCTCGGTTTCACCGCCGCCAAAAAATACGATCTGGAAGTGTGGCTCCCCAGTTCCGGTACGTATCGGGAAATCTCTTCCTGCAGCAACTTTGAGGATTTCCAGGCGCGCCGGGCAAACATCCGGTTCCGCCGCGGACCGAAAGCCAAGCCGGAATTTGTTCACACCCTGAACGGGTCCGGTCTGGCCATCGGACGTACCGTCGCCGCGATTTTGGAGAACTATCAGCAGCCAGATGGCAGCATTTTGATTCCGGAAGTGGTGCGTCCTTATATGGGCGGTCTGGAAAGCATCGAAAAGCCGGAATAATGAGGGAGAGTCGGCAGGTATGATTTTCCCCTCAAGCTTTTTGATCATCGGTCAGAAGCGAGAGGGGAAAACATCCCGCCATATCCAGGCGTGGAAGTTTTCGACCCTTGACTTTTTGGCCATTCTCAGTACAATTAGAAGATGTCGCTTTCTATATGGGGAGAGGTGGCCGAGTGGTTGAAGGCAGCGGTCTTGAAAACCGCCGTACCTTCACGGGTACCGTGGGTTCGAATCCCACCCTCTCTGCCAATAAGGAATGAGAAAAAACCGCCGGATCCGTCATTGATGGACCTGGCGGTTTTTCGTATTCAATGGCACAAATACTAAAAACCCCATTAATTATTTGGATGAGAAAGCAACTCGAAATCCTTCTCTCTCGGAACCTTCGCTTTTTTTATTTGAGAGATGGAAGAAGCTGCTCCTTCCCCAACCCAACGCCCCAGACGATCTCCAATCAGTCCTCCGGCAATGGTTCCCACCACCGTTCCAGGACCGGGAAATAGCATTGTTCCCAGTAAGGCCCCATATTCGACGCCGGCCGTCAGTCCAACCGCACCGCTCAAATTGGCAGCAGTATTCACCGCATATCGGTTCCGGTTCATCTTGCCCTTGGAAAAGCTGACGGTATCCTGAAGCTGTGTAATACCGGCGGAAATAACACCGGCCCAGATGGAACTGCTTCGAAACAATGCCTATTCACCCCCTTGCTCTTGTGAGCCCGTTTGGTCCGTGTTTCGTTTTGTTTGTTTCGACTGTCCGTTAGTTTTACCCGAGGGTGATTCCATTTGCATTGATGGTTGATCCATGGAATCCGACTGCTCGTTAGTCTGTTCTAATTGCGACCGTAATTTTTCGATCTCTGCCAATTGGTGTTGGATTTTGCTCTGCAAAAAAGCAACGACATCTTGGTCCTCATTTTCGGCTTTCATACTGTTAACACTTTCCATCCTATCCGTATTCCCTTTGTCGTTTTCGTTCTTCGGAGAGATACCCATCCCGAGGTCATAACCATCCCTACGCAACTTGTTTTTTATTTGGTCCATTAAATTGAAGGAAGCTGCGGTTCCTTTTACCATCAGTTTTCTACCCGCTTTTCGGACTTCAGGGGACATTGCCAGTACCACCGTCCCCGCTGCTATTAATCCCACTGGGGAAGAGATCCATTTTCTTAAATCCATGAGCTTTTTTAGATCCACTTATGATTCCTCCTTATTTATTGAGAGTACCCCAAGAAACAGAATTCATACACGCGAATAAATCCATCTGCACGGGATCAAAATACTTCCGTATAGATGTTGCGAGGTGTGATTCCTTTGGAGCGTAGTAAGCGATTTATCCGAACTTTACCGGGGCGAATCCGCGTGGAAATTGCTGCCCTCAAGCAAAATCCCGAAGCCGCTATTTACCTGCAGAGACGTTTATCCTGTCAGGAAGGATTGCTCCAGGTTAAGCTATCCCCTCAATCAGGACGGGGCTTAATTCTTTATGACGAAAAAAAGATAGCCGCCACACGCATTTTTGAAACGATCGCGATTCTGGAACAAGAATGGCTGTCAGGAATGTCGGCTAGTCCATCTGTGGAAGGTCCATCCTCACAAGAGGCAGCGATCGAAGCGAATATGGCGCCGGATGACCTTCCTCATGCCGCGGGCTTTCAAGAGGTGGCTGTTACTCGGGTAGCGGAAGAAGTTCCTGCTGACCAGATTCCTTCGTCTTTTCAAACCATGCCACAAATCCCGCAAAGTTTTTCCGGAGATCGCATGCCCCCAGGTTTAATCGCTTCGATGGGCTGCTTGGCTCTCCTTTCAACCAAACAGCTATTGTGGGGAAAGTCGGCTATAGCCAACAGTTCCCTTCCCTTTTACTTGGCCGGCGCTTTTTCGATCGCAACGGGCTATCCTTTTTTAAGGCGGGGAATCCAGAAAATCTCGCAACAACGAAGGTGGAACGCCGACCTTTTATTAGGGATTGGCGCCCTTGGACTGGCGTTAGTACGGGAGAACCTGGTCGTCTTAGCGGGGTTAAGCATTCTGCAGTATATTAACTGGAAACATCGAACCCGCTTTCCGGAGGCAGAAGATGGCTCTCCTGAATCGTACCTGCCGCCGGAAATCCGGCAGTATACGGAACAAGCAGGCCGACGAGGGATGGCCATCGCCGGGGCAACATGGGCTTTTACCAAAAGCCCCTTACGTAGTTTGGCAGTCCTCTTGGCAGCCAACCCGCGTACGGCATCCATCTCCGCACCTACGGCGTGGAAACGTGCGGAGACCATGCTGAGAGACGAAAACGGGGCATTGCCCAGAGGCGGGTCTCTCCCGGAATTGGCCCGGACGAAAACCGTTCTATTTGACGAAGACAGCATCCTTGAACCCTTACAAGATCTCGATATTCATTGTTTGACCAATGATTCACTTTCGGAAGAGACTGTCTGGACTGTTGCTGCTTCCCTGCTTAATAAAAGCGAACACCCTTGGCGAGAACCAATCCTGCATCTCCATCAACAAAAGGGGCGGAAGAACCGGACCGCTTTCAAAGTAAAAGAAGCGGATGATGTCATTATCGGCACCATCCAGCAGAAGGAATATTGTTTTGGCAGCCTTTCCTCGCTCCAATCATTGGGAGTAAATTGTGAACCCTTTATATTTCGCGCAAGGCGGATGGGGCGGAAAGGCTATGCCGTTCGGCTCCTGGCACAAAAGATCGGGTCCGAATTTCAGCCTGTCGCCATGCTATATCGACGGGAATTTCAAATCAAAGCAAACTTTTCATCCATTACCAAACAAATGCGACAACATGGGTTGGAGATCGGCGTTTTTACCCGGCAGGGGATCCCGCCTGAAGTTCTTAAATCTTATGGGGTCCATCCCCGCCTCATCTATCGAAACAGTGCGGATGTCCGTCACGGCATCGCTTCATTGCGAAAGGAAGGGAAGGGTGTCCTTTGGGTTACTCCCCATCGGTTGTCCCTTGTTCAATCCAACGTACTCACGGTTTCCGATGACGAATTGCAATCAGTACTCCAATCCTTTGATATAGCCAAAAAAACAGACCGGATGATCCGACAACATTTCCGTATTTCCCAATGGTGGAACGCTGCGGGTCTTTTGTTGGCATTGACAGGGTGGGCCGGCGCATGGACGATTAACCTGGCAGCAGATATGCTGAGCCTGGTGTTCCTATCCAGAATCAACCGCCTATCTCTAACCAACCGCCAAGCACCGTCCCTTCTCGAGGAAACAGCATTACGGGAGGTATCGGCAACGGCGGAATCGGCTTTGCCGCAGTCTGCCGCCTTTTCCTGGCATGATTTGCAAACGGAAGACGTGATGCAATATCTCGGGGTCGACAAAAAAAGAGGTCTCGACCAGGATCAGGTTTTGTCCCGTCAGCAAAGCTTTGGTCTGAACCAGTTGACCACCCGAAAAGCGACGCCCTGGCTGATCACTTTCCTGGAACAGTTCAAAGAGTTCACCACTTTGCTTTTGTTAGGCACCACCGCCTTGTCTTTTTTCACTGGGGACGCTTTTCACGGAATAGCGATGGCTGTTGTCCTGTTAGCCAATGCCGCGGTGGGGGCATTGCAAGAACGGAAAGCGGAAAAGGTCGTGGAAACCCTGAACCAATACCAGCCGCCCATCTGCCAGGTGATCCGGAATGGAAAAACGGTAGAACTTTCCGGGACGGATCTGGTTCCAGGAGATGTCGTTATCTTAAAGGCGGGAGATCGTATCCCAGCAGATTTGCGCCTCATGATCTCCCATGATTTAGAGGTGAATGAGTCGGTACTGACCGGCGAGTCTGTTTCTGTTTTGAAGCACCCCCAACCCGTCTCGCCGGATACCCCGTTGGCAGAACGTACCAACATGCTGTATATGGGAACCGACGTAACTCGCGGGAGGGGGATTGGCATTGTCGTCCAAACCGGACCGAGAACGGAAATGGGACAATTGGTGGCCCTCGGCAAAAAAGAAAAACAGGTGACACCGCTGCAAGCACGGGTTACCTCTATTAGCAAAACCTTTGTCAAAGGGGCGCTGATCATAGGCGGGATTGTTTTCGTGGTCGGATTGCTTCGGGGGATTTCCCTGCCGCAAATGATCGCCACCTCTATTACTTTGGCTGCCTCCGCCATTCCGGAAGGGTTGCCGGTTACCGTCACAATCGCCCTAAGTGCAGGTATTTTCCGTATGGCAAAGACAAACACGTTGATTCGTCGTTTGTCCGCCTTGGAGACAATGGGGAGAACGACGGTTATTTGTTCCGATAAAACCGGGACGTTGACCAAAAATGAGATAACGGTAAAAAAAATCGCCACCTTGCAAGCAGAGTGGGATGTGGAAGGCGATGGTTACCAACCGGTTGGATCCATCCGACCTGTCGGTTCGGATACCGCGGTCAACCTCTCAGAACAACCCGAAATTCAACGGATGTGCCAAATCAGCCTCCTATGCAATAACACGGAGTTGGTAAAAGAAGAGGGCCGTTGGATCGTCAAGGGCGACCCCACCGAAGGAGCCCTGCTGACCCTAGCCGTAAAAGCGGGGATGAAAGAGAAAACGGATGAGTGGAAACGGGTCCATGAGATTCCTTTTGATTCGTCTCATGGCCGTATGACAGTGATTTGTCGTCAGTTTGAAAATGACTGCTACCTCTTCTCAAAGGGGAGCTTGGAATCCATCCTGGAACGCTGCACAACCTATCAGGTGAACGGAAAAACGTATCCATTGACGGAGAAAGAAAAGCAGCAAATTCTACAAAAGAACGAAGCAATGGCCAGTCAAGCCTTGCGCGTATTAGGGTTTGCTTATCGTCCCGTCACCTGGTCAGAAGAAAACGGTTGCGATCAGGAAGAAGAATTGATTTTTCTCGGCATGGTTGGAATGATGGACCCACCGAAACCGGACGTGGCTGAAAGCATCCAGGAAGCAAAAAATTTGGGTGTTCGTCCCGTCATGATTACCGGTGATCATCCTTCTACCGCCATTGCCATTGCCAAATTATTGCATATGACGGAAGACGAACCGAAAATCCTGACGGGACAAGAGTTGGACCGGCTAAGCGACGAAGAGCTGGAACAGCAGATTGACCAGATTTCCATCTTTGCCCGTGTTACACCGCAACACAAAATGCGGATTGTGACTGCCTATCAAAAGCTTGGGCATACGGTTGCCATGACTGGAGACGGGGTCAATGATACTCCCGCCATTAAACAAGCCGATATCGGGATCGCCATGGGTCAAACCGGCACGGACGTCACCAAGGAAACAGCTGATATGGTGCTTAAGCACGACCACTTTGGATCGATTGTCGAGGCGGTTAAAGAAGGGCGCACCATCATCAGTAACATTCGTAAAGCCCTCGGTTGCCTGTTGACCGGCAACTTGGCGGAGATCATCGTAACCGGCATCGCGGTAATCGCCGGCTTGCCGATCCCCTTGATTCCGATTCAAATCTTGTTGATGAACCTATTGACGGATGCCTTGCCAGCGATGATTCTCGCGGTAAATCCCGGCAATAAAACAAAGGAAACCGAACGGAAAGATATTGTTGACAAAAATCTGTACCGAAAAGTTGCCATCCGGGGTGCCTTGCTGGGAGCAGGCTCTCTGGGGCTGTTCAGTTGGCATCTTCTTAAGGGAAGCTCCCTTTTAACTGCGCAGACCGTAGCTTTTGCCACCTTGGTAATGGGTCAACTCATTCAGACCTTGTCTTGGCGCCGCGAAGGGTCCGCAGAAAACATACGGGATTGGTCAAGGGATCGATTCCTGCTGGGAGCCATGGGCACGTCTGTTCTGGCTCTGCTGAGTGTGTTGTACCTGCCGCCGCTCTCCCGATTCCTGCAGACGACTCCCTTGGCATGGAGGCAGTGGATTCCCGTTCTGTTGGTATCCGGTTTGATTTCCACCTTGTCCAGACCGCTGGTCCGGCTGTTCAACCGTCCCTCGGTTGACAACCCGCTGCAAATGCAGCAACAGAGCTTGTCCTGCGCATAAAAACAATTGGATCAACCAAATAAAAGGAAAGGAGTTGCTTAATAACCCGTGAAGCCTTTGGATAAATGGTTGGCAGGAGCGTTGCTGGTCGCCTCGGTTCCCTCCCTCATTCCCATCGCCAAAGAAGCCTTAAAACCGATGGCCCGAAACGCCCAAACCATCTGGTGGACCTTTCGCGAAGAGTTGGAAGATCTTGTGGCTGAAGCACAGTTTCAGCGAATAAAAGACGGTGCTGATCATGAGTTGGGATAAATAGCGTGAAACAGCTACTAAAAGCGGATATGGGACCCTCATAACCCCCTTTTGCCAACCAAATAGGTTGGCAATTTTTGTGTATAGATATCAAAAAAAGTATTTGCTAGGATTATGGTTGTGAGTACCCGAGGGGGAGGTGCAAGTCATGCAAAATATCGCAATGTATAGCGCTTTGATCTCCGCTATTGCTTCCTTGCTTGCAGCACTTGTGTCTGTTATTCGCCTTTACCTCGATTACCGTCAACAGAAAACAAAACAACCCCTTGCTCAAGCGGCTTAAGGTATCAATCACACGACCGGTAAGCTCCTTACAATGCTGCCGGTTTTATTGATCCATACAGCGGTCTTGAAAACCACCGTACCTTTACTGTGGGTCTCATCCCACCCTCTTTGCCAATAAGGAATGAGAAAAAACCGTCTGATCCGTTATTAATGGACCAGGCGGTTTTCCATATTCAAAGAGGAGTAATATCGTTGGATGCTAAGACGGCAAAGCTCCTTTTCGTTATGAAAGGGAGCTATTTTTTTCGCACCTCTGCGCCCATTTCACATAGGATGATGGGGAGTGTATCCGCTTGTGTTGGAGGGATGAGGACCATGTGCGGAATTTCCGGATGGATTGATCGGGAGCAAAATGTCAGTCAGATCCGCTCTGTGTTGGAACAGATGAATGAAACACTGGTTTGCCGCGGTCCGGATGCGGAAGGGTACTGGATGTCCCAGCATGCTGCCTTTTCCCACCGGCGGCTGATCGTGATCGACCCGGAAGGCGGCACTCAGCCGATGGTGCGGCGCTACGGGGAGCGCAATCTGGTAATCACGTACAACGGTGAGTTATATAATATGAATGAGTTGACACAAAAGCTGAAAAGCCTGGGATACACATTGTACACTCGGTCGGATACAGAGTTGATCCTTACTGCCTATGCGGAATGGGGAGTGAAATGCGCCCGGCATTTGAATGGGATATTTGCCTTTGCCATCTGGGACGAGGCGGAACAGAGCCTCTATATGGCGAGGGACCGGATCGGCGTAAAGCCGTTTTTTTACACGCAAAAAGGGAGTCGTTTGTTGTTTGCATCCGAGTTGAAAACCCTGTTGGCCCATCCGGAAGTGGAACCGGTAATGGATCGGGAGGGGCTGGCGGAAGTGTTGGCGATCGGTCCTGCACGCACCCCGGGTCACGGCGTGTTTCGAGGGATTCAGGAGCTGCGTCCGGGGCATTGGCTGAAATGGACCCGAGAGAACCTGCGTATCCACCCTTATTGGCAGCTGGAAAGCAAACCCCATGAAGACGATATGCACACTACCATTGAAAAAGTGCGGGAATTGTTTACCGATGCCGTTACCCGGCAGCTGGTCTCCGATGTGCCGGTAGGCACCATGCTTTCCGGCGGGTTGGATTCCAGCGCAATTTCTGCTTGTGCCGCCCGCCATTTTCAAGGGCAGGGAGAAACACTTCGCACCTTTTCTGTGGATTATGAGGGGAACGACCGTCACTTTACCCCGAATGAGTTTCAGCCCAACTCCGATGCCCCCTGGGTGAAGCGGATGTCAGAATTTCTCTCTTCCCGGCACCACTTGGTGACGGTAGATATCCCGGTTTTGGTGCATGCCCTGAAACAGGCGGTACGGGCGCGGGATCTGCCGGGGATGGCCGATGTGGATGCCTCATTACTTCTCTTTTGCAAGGAGATCAAAAATCATGCTACCGTGGTTCTGTCGGGAGAGTGCGCCGACGAAGTGTTCGGAGGTTATCCCTGGTTCCACCGTCCGGAGATGATGAATGCCGATACCTTCCCGTGGGCGCGGCTAGTAAAGGAACGGATCCGTTTCTTCTCGCCCGATGTAATAGAGGAGATTCAGCCGGAGGCCTATGTAAGGCGTCGGTATCAGGAAGCGTTGGAGGAAGTGCCGCGTCTCGCCGGGGAAGATCCGGCGGAAGCGCGGATGCGGGAGATGTTTTATCTGAATCTGACCCGCTGGATGCCGACGCTTCTTGACCGGAAAGACCGGATGAGTATGGCGGTCGGCCTGGAAGTTCGCGTTCCCTTCTGCGATCATGTGTTGGTGGAATATGTATGGAATATCCCCTGGGCGATGAAAAAGATGGATGACCGGGAAAAAGGGCTGCTCCGCCGGGCATTGAAAGGGGTTCTCCCTGAAGATGTACGCACCCGGAAAAAGAGTCCCTACCCCAAAACCCACAACCCGGCTTATTTGGAAGCCGTAAAAAATGAAGCGTTGGAGATTTTGACGGAGAACGACTCCCCGATCGTGCCTTTGGTGAACGTCAAGGAGTTGTGCAACTTTGCAGCCCGGGATCTTTCCCGTGAGCACCTGCCCTGGTTTGGCCAGCTGATGAACGTGCCTCAGCTTTTCGCTTATCTGATCCAGTTGGACACCTGGATGAGGGAGTATCGGGTGCGGTTGGTATAAGCTCGGAAAGAGCGGCAGGCGGAAGCATTTTTTGCTGTATCCAAGAGGTTTGTCAGCCAATTGCTCGTCTTTTTGGAGACGGGTTTTTTCTTTGCCATTTTTGTCGAAAGGGTATGATTTCCCGAACATATGTTCTATAATGAAACCAATAAGGGCGAGCCTCCGAAAGGGGGAAGGGTCAATGGAAAGGTGGGTCCAACTGTTGATGGCCGTCATCGCCTTGATCCGGTTCGTGTTGGAGATGCAGGAATGGGTCTCCAAGTGGCGGAAAAAGTGGCGGCGGCACAAAGGAAAAGACCGAATGAAAGGTTTGTAAACAAGGAAAGGGTGTCAGCCGGTCCGGGGATGCAGGAGGCAGGCTCCGGATCGGATTTTTGCCGAAAGTTTCATCAGCTGGTGGAAAAAACAAACGTTGCTGTTGATGCAATCATCATGATAGAATATATTGTAATATCATGCGCCCGTAGCTCAGTGGATAGAGCAGCGGTTTCCTAAACCGCGTGTCGGAGGTTCGACTCCTCTCGGGCGCACCACGTGCGGACGTCTCCCTGGGCTCACTTTTGCGGCGGGGAGGCGTTTTTTGTTGAGAGATCAGGGATCGGCGGGAAGGATGGAGGGGATGGTATGAAACAGGAAACAGTGGAGCAAATATTTCGTGCGGCTGTGGAAATCTTTGCAGAAAGCGGCTTTGAGCGAGCTAAAATGGATGATATCGCCCAAAGGGCGCAAGTAGCTAAAGGCACGATCTATTATCATTTTAAAGGGAAGGAAGAGTTATTCGTCGCATTGATGAATAGCGGTATGGAAAAGTTTACCGATGTGGTTCGCCGGGCGACAGAAGCGCATCAAGATCCGGCGGATCAACTTCGCGGGCTGTTGCGGGCCAAGGTGACCTATCTTTATCATCACGGTACCTTTGCCAAGCTGTTGTTGAGTGAAGTATGGGGATCCAAAGAACGGCAACAAGCCTTTCGTGCCCGAATACGGGACTTGGTGGAGTTGATCGAAGGCGTGTTGCGACGCGGAGGGGACAGCCGGTTCACTTCTTCGCGGGATCGCCTACATGAAACGGCGGTGGCCATTTTCGGAGCGATCAGCGTGACGGTGCTGCAGGAAATTTTTCGGGCAGAAGATCGGGAACTGCTGGAAGGGGACCGGATCGAAGTGATGTTGGATACCTTGGAACCATTGATTTGCGGTGCTTTGCGGGACTAGCCCAAAGGGTTTAAAATGTGAGACCCCCTTTTCAAACGAAGATGAGGGGAGTATAATCTCTTTTATACTGACCAGTCAGTTCAATCCTTGTCCCATACCGGGTGTTTAACACGCAGGGTGTCGGCGGATGTCCGAAAGGAGTGGATTATAATGCGTTCTCGATTTACCACCATGGATTTGGTGGATTTGTGGCAACACCGGAAGATGCGGGTAGCACTGGCGGGCATCCTGATGATTCCCTTGGTTTATTGTTACCTGTATCTATGGGCATTTTTCGATCCCTACAGCGACATGGATCAATTGCCGGTGGCCGTGGTCAATGAAGACCAGGGGGCTGTTTTGGACGGCAAACATTTTAACGCCGGCAACGATTTGGTAGAGGAGCTGAAAAAGCATCCGGATATAAAATGGGAGTTCGTCAGCCGCGGCGAGATGGAGGATGGATTTAAGCAAAACCGGTACTACCTTGCCGTGATCATTCCCAAAAACTTTTCACGGGAAGCGGCCAGTGTAGTCGGAGACCATCCTGCTCCGGGCCAAATCGAATATCTGGCCAATGAAGGATACAACTTTATTTCTTCCCAAATCGGGAAGCAGATGATCGGGAAGCTGGAATCGAAGATGGAAAACAGCTTAACCCGCGTCTATGCCCAAGGAATTTTCGATAAAATGGGACAATCTGCCAAAGACTTGGCCAAAGCATCGAGCGGAGGGGAAAAGTTGGCCGATTCGACGCAGAAAGCAGCCGATGCTTCCGGACAACTGGAAACGGGAACCGTACTGATCCAAAATGGAGTGAACCGGCTTGCTTCGGCTACAGGGCAGATTGGCAGTGGTGCCGGTCAGCTGGCCGATGGAATCCGGCGTTCCCATGATGGTGCTGCCCGTTTGAAAGGCGGGGCGGACCAACTGCGGGACGGTTTGGATCAAATGCACCAAGGAGTTGCCGAAGGTCAGAAAAAAGTGGACAAATTGAAGGAGGGGGCTGACCAGGTTCGCGACGGTTTGGGTCGGCTGAATGACGGCTTTGAACACAAGTTGCAGCTCGGTGCCCAAAAAGTGAAAGACGGCAGTGCTGAACTAGCTGCTGCCAGCGGGGAAGCCAGGGATTCCTATAATGACCTGTTGAAACGGCATCCTACTCTGGCGGCAGATCCGGAAGCGTTGAAGCTGAAGATCATGCTGGACAAAATCGCTGAGGGAAACGGTGAATTGGCGAATGGCTCCAACCGGCTAAACGGTGGGATTGATCAGGCGGGGGAGGCGGTGGACCAGTTGCATGACGGTCAGACCCAGGTGGCTGACGGTGTAGGCCAACTGCAATCGGCGATGAAGGAACAAGCCGACGGGACTGCCCGCTTGTCCCAGGGAGCCCATCAGTTGGCAGATAAACTCAGCTTATTGGAAAAAGGCCAAAGCGCACTGGCTGACGGAGCGGACCGTTTACAAAGCGGCGCTCGACAATTGGCCGCCGCACCCGGCAAGCTGTCCGACGGTCTGAGCCGGTTGCACCAAGGGTCCAAAGAACTGAAAGACGGATTGTTCCAGATTGAATACGGCCAACAGGTCCTGGCGGATAAATTGGGTGACGGGGCGGATCGGACAAATAAACAGTTGGCGGATTCAGACCAAAAAGCAAAGCTGATTAGCGATCCGGTGAACGTGAAAGATGAAAGTGTTTATGGGGTGCCCAACTACGCTACCGGCTTTACGCCTTATTTTGTCTCTTTGTCCCTGTGGGTCGGCGGGATGATTCTCTTTACGGTGATGGACTTGAATCGAGCGGTCTTGGGAGAGACGCGCCCTTTGTCCCCGCTGACGGCCCTGCTTATCGGACTGGCCCAAGCGATGATTTTGTTGACGGCGTTGACCGAGGGCTTGGGAATCCAAGCGGTAAAACCGGGTTGGTTGTTCCTGTTTACCGGGGTGGTCGCGCTCACCTTTGTGGCGATCAACCATTTGCTGATCGGTGTTTTGGGGGATGCCGGCCGATTTTTGTCGATTGTCATGCTGATGTTGCAGTTAACCTCCAGTGCCGGTACGTATCCGGTGGAGTTGCTGCCAGCATTCTTCCGGGATCTGCATCCGTTCCTGCCCATGACGTATTCGATCGAGGGACTTCGGGCAGCGATTTCTACCGGCAACACGGATACACTGGTGCAAAATACCGGCATCTTGCTCGGATTCATGGCGATTTCTTTGCTGCTCCGCTGGGGGGTGGACCTCCTTCGTCAGCGGCGGTCTGTACGAGGGGTAGCCTGAAACTTGATATAAGTGAATTTCCTTCTATCCGTCGCTCCCTTTTCGACATGACCAAGGAAGATTCCTTGGTTCTTCTTTTTTTGGTGTAAAACGTAATTTTTACGATTTACAACTTTGCATCTTATGTCTTATAATGGGATAGACCTAATGATGGGTTTAGTACGTATAGTGGGGGGTCGCAAGTGAAAAGGATAACCTATGGCTGGATGGCCGTACTGATTCTGATTCTTGCAGCGGCAGCCGGATGTTCCGATATACAAACCAAAAACAACGAAAAACTGCAAGTATACACCAGTATGTATCCGCTGGCTGATTTTGCGGAAAAAATCGGGGGAAAGCATGTGCAAGTAACCAACATGGTTCCCTCCGGTGTCGAGCCTCACGAGTTTGAGCCGAAGCCGCGGGATATGATGCAGTTGCAGAATGCGGACGTGTTTATCTATAACGGTGCGGGGTTTGAAAGCTGGGCAGAGAAAGCCCAATCCGCCCTGGGAGAACATGCGCTTACCGTGAACAGCACGAAGTCCATTGATCTGAAAGCCTCTGAATCTCATCATCGGGAGGACGGGCATGATCACGGGGGAGTGAATCCCCACGATCAGGAGGACGGGCATGATCACGGGGGAGTGGACCCCCACGTATGGCTGGATCCCGTTTTGGCGAAAAAACAGGCGGCGGCCATTCGGGATGCGCTGGTGAAAAAGGATCCCCAGCATCGAAAAGAATACGAAGCCAACTATCAAAAATTGGCCCAACGCTTGGACACATTGGATCAACAATTGAAGAAGATCACCAAGCAGGCGAAACGGAAAGAGATCATCGTTTCCCATGCCGCCTACGGGCATTTGGCAGAGCGGTACGACTTGAAACAAATCGCGATTTCCGGACTGTCTCCTTCCCAAGAGCCGACAGCGAAAGATTTAAAGCGAGTGGTGGAGGAAGCGCGGAAACACCGAGTAAAATATATCTTTTTTGAAACGTTGGTTCATCCCAAAGTGGAAAAATCCGTGCAGGAAGAAATAGGCGCCCGAGCACTCACCCTGAATCCGTTGGAAGGGTTGACCAAAGATCAAGAGTCCAGAGGAGAAGATTATTTCTCCATTATGGAACAGAATGCAAAAAATCTGGCCATTGCCCTGGGTGTGAGATCATGAAATCCACGGTGTTGGAACTTCAGAATATCTATTTTTCATATGGAGAGCAGCCGGTGTTGGAAGGAGTGGACTTGTCCCTGAAACAAGGCGAGTTTCTGGGATTGGTCGGCCCCAACGGGTCCGGCAAATCCACGTTGATTAAGCTGGCTTTAGGACGGCTGAGCCCTGACCGCGGATCGGTTTCGTTGTTCGGCCGGCCGATCCGCCAGTTTAAAGACTGGCCGAAAGTCGGCTATGTCTCACAAAAGGCGAGTAGTTTTAATCTGGGTTTTCCAGCTACGGTCCGGGAAGTGGTAGCTTCCGGTTTGTATGGAAAGCTGGGGTTGTTTCACCGGATGAAGGACCGTCATTGGGAACAAGTGCAGGACGCCATCGCGCAGGTGGGGTTGGAAACATTGGCCCGCCGAAATATCGGGGAACTGTCCGGAGGACAGCAGCAGCGGGCACTTATCGCCCGAGCGCTGGTGAGCGATCCGCAACTGTTGGTTCTCGACGAGCCCACAGTAGGGGTAGATGCGGAATCAGTGGATCGCTTTTATCGCTTGCTGGCACATCTGCACCGGGATAAAGGGCTTACTCTTCTGCTGGTCACCCATGATATCGGTGCGATTACTACGTATGTGGACCGGATCGCCTGTTTAAACAAGCGCCTCTTTTTCCATGGAGATTCTAGAGAGTTTGAAAACCGCCGCAGCGAGATTTTGTCGGCAGCCTATGGTCACGAGGTTCAGATATTGGAACACGATCATGTCCATTAAAAGCGAAAGGGGGGAGTGGATGCCGTTTATGGGCGGTATCTTTTGGTCATGTTGGAAATGATCTTACATTATGAAATTATGCAGCGGGCAGTATTGGCCGGAATGATCATCGGTGTGATTGCGCCGTTGATCGGGGTATTTCTGGTGGTGCGCCGGTTGTCTCTGATTGCGGACGCACTGTCTCATGTGACTTTGTCCGGGGTGGCGGCCGGGTTGTTATTGCAAAAGTACTTCTCCTTTTTTCAATCCGTCAATCCGATTTATGTAGGCATGGCCTTTTCCATGATCGGGTCTTTTTTTGTGGAGCAGCTGCGCCGCTTGTACCGCAGTTATCAGGAATTGGCCATCCCTGTTATTCTGTCGGGAGGCATTGGGCTGGGTGTCGTCTTGATCAGTGCCGCCAACGGGTTTAATGTAGATGTTGCGGGATATTTGTTTGGTAGCATTTTGGCAGTGGGAAAAAGTGAGATTTGGTCGATTGCCGCAGCCGGCATGGTTGTGGCGGCGGTCGTGTTTTTCTTTTACAAGGAATTGTTTGCTCTCTCTTTTGATGAGGAGAGTGCAGCCTTGTCCGGTATCCCTCGCCGCTGGATCAACGGTTTGTTTATTGTAAGTGTCGCCTTGGTGATCACCGCTTCCATCCGCGTGGTGGGAATTTTGCTGGTATCCGGCTTGATCACATTACCGGTGGCGGCCAGCCTGCAGATTGCCAAAAGCTTTCGCCAGGCCTTGTGGTTGTCCGTGCTGTTTGCCCAGATTGCGGTGCTGAGCGGTTTGGCGGCCGCGTTTTATCTGGATTGGGCATCGGGCGGCACCATTATACTGGTTTCTGTGGCCATTTTGCTGTCGGTGCTGGCCATCAAAGAGGGGAGCCGCCGGATTCGCCGGTTTTTCGCAAACAGGCCCGCGCATAAGGAGGGGTGACTCGTGAATTACAGGGAAGCATTGGATACCTTGAAACGTCACGGATACAAATATACAGGCAAACGTGAATCCATGGTGCAGCTTTTCAACCGGAAGGATCGTTATCTGACGGCGAAAGAAGTGCTGGAAGAGATGCAAAAAGAGTACCCCGGCCTCAGTGTGGACACCGTATATCGCAATCTTTCCCTGTTTGAAGAACTGGGGATTGTGGAGGGGACCGAATGGGAAGGAGAGCGGCGCTACCGTTTTCACTGCGGCGGCGATCATCACCATCATCACTTGATCTGTACGGAATGCGGCAGGACGAAACAGTTGAATCTTTGTCCGATGAATGCCATTTTGGGAGAGCCGGAAGGTTTTGAAATCACGGGACACAAGTTTGAGATATACGGTACCTGTTCCCATTGTCAGGAGCAGACAGAGGCAAAAGGCGGTAGTTGAATGAATCACGAACTGTACATGAAAGAAGCGATTGCGGAGGCGAAAAAGGCGGAGTCCATCGGTGAAGTACCCATAGGATGCGTCATTGTCCGGGAAGGGGAAATTGTCGGCCGCGGTCATAATCTGCGGGAGACGGATAAAGATCCCACAGCCCACGCTGAAATCATCGCCATCCGTAAGGCGGCGGAGCGTTTGGGAGGGTGGCGGCTGATGGGCTGCACATTGTATGTCACCTTGGAGCCCTGTCCCATGTGTGCGGGAGCGATCATGCTGTCCCGGATGGAGCGGGTGGTATACGGGGCGGTCGATCCCAAAGGAGGGTGTGCAGGAACGCTGATGAACCTGTTGCAGGATTCCCGCTTCAATCATCAGGTGGCCGTGGAAGCGGGCGTGATGGAGCAAGAATGCGGGGCTCTGCTGACTCAGTTTTTCCGTAACTTACGCCGGAAAAAGTAATCCAATGCGGTTGATTCCGCTGTCTTCCTTGACTTGGTACCGCTGTTGTCTTGACTTTTGATCGATATACCATTAACATTATACATTGTGCAGATCCTTTCCTCGTTGTGGAGAGGTGTCCGAGTGGTTGAAGGAGGCGGTCTCGAAAACCGTTGTACGGGATCTCCCCGTACCGTGGGTTCGAATCCCACCCTCTCCGCCAGATACCGAAAAGAAAGCCGCTCAATCATTGGGCGGCTTCTTTTTGGCAAACCGATAGGCGACGATGATCATCACGGTCTCTGCAGTCCGCGGTTGGTCAATTTCATTTTTTTTCCGCTGAATCGGTATAGTTGTTAAATTGAGTAAATAGAGGATTTCCATTGAGAAACGGGGTTAGAGTGTGTTATAATAATAAAACCGTGCTAGGCGGGGAGTTAGCGGTGCCCTGTACCCGTAATCCGCTGTAACGGGGCTGAATTCCCGCTTGAGGTCTTTTTTGTGTGGGGTCAGGCCCATGTGAGAAGCGTTGAAGACCAGGTCCTGCGCAACGGGAACCTCCGAACCGTGTCAGGTCCTGACGGAAGCAGCACTAAGGAGACTTTTCCGTGTGCCGCAGGGGTGCCTGGTCTGAGCCGATTGCATGGACACCGCCCAGGCAAGAGAGATCAATGGCGGGTGCACGGTATACATAACGATGATATCCAAGCTCTCCTCGACGAATGGAGAGCTTGTTTAGTTATAATTTGTAAAACCGAAAAATTAACTCCTTTTTTCAATTATATTTCCAATCGGGGGAGGAAGATGAGGAGCAAAAGAGGAAATTAAAGATCTAAGTATTTGGTGCGATATAACATTGGGTAAGGGGATTGATTTCGGTAGGATGGAGAGGGTGCTGGATGGTATGTACACAGAGAGTAAAGGCGGGCAAAATACGCCTGTTGCGTTTCGCCTCGATATGGGGCTTCAACAACTGAAGTCCTGGGTGAAACGAATGTCTCAAGCTGCCATGGTTGTGGATGACCGCGGAAGGGTGATGACGGCAAATCCCCGTTTGTTGAAATGGATTGGGTTGTCGGAAGGGGAGATAGTGGATCAGCCGTATTCGGCCGTTGTCCATATACCGGTAAGTATGCACCGTACTCTTCATTGCACCGAGAATGCATCGTGGCCGGTTCATTTTGTCAGCGGGTCGTTGTTGGTTCATAATGCACCCCCTCAATCCATTTCCATCCAGTGGATCAGCGGGATGACTGACGACCGACGATTTCATTTGTTATTGTTTGTTTCCAAGGCGCTCTCCTTGGCGAATCGAATCATCGAACAACTGCATGAAGGTATTGTGGTGACAGATGCCTGGGAACGGATTATCGAAATCAATGACGCCGCTTGCGGGATTTTCGGCATATCAAGAGATGGCATTTTAGGATTGAAGCTGTCTCAATTATTGGACCGCATCGCTTTCAGGGACGGGGATAACCTTTTAGAGAAAGTGAAAGAAGGGTATCCTTTTTGCAATCACGCGGCATCCTGGGAAACGGGGGCGGCCTGTTATCAGGTGCTTGTCGATTATGATCGGGTAGTACTCGACCACTTTGGCAATGTTGTTTCGTATTTGATCATCCGGGATGTAACGGCGATCAATTCGCTGGAAATGCAAATTCGACAGACGGACAGACTGGCCATGATCGGACAGATCGCGGCGGGGACTGCTCATGAAATGCGCAATCCATTAACCTCCATTCGCGGATTTTTGCAAGTAATGAAGCATGCGCTGAAGGAAAAGGGAGATTTAAAAGAGCAAGGGTATACGGAAATCATGTTGCGGGAGATCGATCGCATCAATGATCTGGTCAGCGAATTCCTGTTGTTAAGCAAACCGAGAAGTGTCCGTTTTTCTCCTGTGCAAGTAACAGACGTATTAAAGGAAATAATGCCGATTATCCAAAATGAGGCGTTGCTCCACAATGTCCAGGTACGATTCCGCGGCGGAAGGGAATTTCCGCAGGTGATGGCAGACAGCGAATTGTTGAAACAAGTGTTTCTTAATTTGTGCAAAAACGCCATCGAGGCTATGGGAGACGGTGGTGTTCTCACGATACGAATCAAGGTGCTGAAGCAGACAGACAAACTGGCGGTGGAAGTACAGGATACCGGTCCGGGCATCCCGGCTTATGCCAAGGAGAAAATATTTGACCCGTTCTTTACCACCAAGGAAAACGGGACAGGCTTGGGGCTGTCGGTTTGCCAGCGGATCTTACAAGATATCGGAGGAGATATACATGTCAGCTCCAAGGAAATGGGAACCACCTTTTCAGTCCTCCTTCCTCACCTAGTCGATTAGCCCCGTCGGTTTTCCGGCGGGGGTTTGTTTTGGAAAAAAGGGCGTTTCTGTAGTATGATGAGGTTATCATGAAAATGTGCCTCCATGCGTACCAAATGGCTTGGAGGAGGTGGAGTGTGGCTCGTGTCATACCGGGCATTATATCGAGTTTGGCGACCTCAGACATTCTCCGATCTCGTTGGACAGGAACATGTGACGCAAACCTTGAAAAACGCATTGGCTGAAGGACACTTTTCCCATGCCTACCTTTTCAGCGGGCCGCGCGGGACAGGAAAAACCTCCGCGGCCAAAATTATGGCGAAGGCTGTAAACTGTGCCAATGGACCTGCGCCGGAACCTTGCAACGAATGTGATGCCTGCCGGAAGATAACGGAGGGCTCTCTGCTCGATGTAGTGGAAATCGATGCAGCGTCCAACCGGGGTGTCGATGAAATCCGCGATTTGCGGGACAAAGTGAAATATGCTCCCTCCGAAGTGCGATACAAAGTGTACATCGTGGACGAAGTGCACATGTTGACTGCGGAAGCGTTCAATGCGCTGTTAAAGACGCTGGAAGAACCTCCCGGACATGTCATCTTTATTTTGGCCACGACGGAACCCCACAAGCTCCCTTCGACGATCATCTCCCGCTGCCAACGCTTTTCATTTCGGCGCATCGGTCTTTCTCACATCGTTGCCCGCTTGGAACATATCGTACAGTCCCAAGGGATCCAAGCAGAAAAAAGCGCGTTGGTCTCCATTGCACGGGCGGCTGAAGGAGGGATGCGGGATGCCCTCAGCCTGATGGACCAGGTGCTGGCATTTGGCGGTGATCAGGTAAACGATGCAGCGGTTTTGGCTGTGACCGGCTCTGTTTCCCGCCAAGCGCTGGTCGATATGTTGGAATCGGTTTCCGGCGGAGATGCTGCCGGAATCCTGGATCAGGTGGATCAACAGCTTGCGGAAGGAATGGAACCGGAAAGGCTGGTTCAAGACTTGATTCATGCTTGCCGGGATCTGTTATTGATCCGCGCGGCTCCTGAACTGGAGGAAGTCCAAAACCGGCTGGCCGAGGATCCGTCCTGGCAGGAGCTGGCCCGACAATTTTCTCCGGAACAGTTGAACGGTGTTCTGGATACATTGATCCAGGCACAGCAACAAATGAAGTGGGCGGCTCATCCGCGCGTGTTGCTGGAAATGGTATTGGTACGGGTTTGCCGGGAAAGAGGCTCTTCATCGGAAGAGTCCATTACCGGTAAAACAGTGGACCATGACCTTGTAAAACAGTTGCAGCAGCAGGTGCGCCGGTTGGAAAAGCAAGTAGAGGAGTTGAGCCGCCGCCGGCCGGCACCGGCAGAGCAGGATGCTCCATCCCGCCCCCATGCGTCCGTAGAAGTGCCGGCACGCGGGGAAAGCGGGACTCCGACCCGAAAAATGGTTGCCGGAATGCCGGTACAAGCCTCCGAATTGGCTGCACAATCCGATCCCGCCCGTCTGAAGACCGTACAGCAACATTGGCCGGAACTCTTGGCCAAAGTTAAAGAACGAAAAATTACGGTCCATGCCTGGCTCATTGACGGTGATCCCGTGGCCGCTACGGAAGAGGGTGTCCTGGTGGCTTTTAAAAACACTATCCATCGGGAAACCACCGAAAAAGAAGCCAATAAACAATTGATTCAGCAGGTAATGGAAGAGACTTGGGGATCTCCCAACCGATTGGTCACTATTATGCGGGCAGACTGGGAGCACTTGCAGACAGCGGCGGAAACTTCGGTCGCCATTTCCGGATCCGGTGACCGGAATACAGCGGACGCTGCTTCCCATTCTGCGGAGACGGACCCCGTGCAAAAAGCGGTGGAGCTATTTGGTGAAGAGCTGGTAGAAATCACGGATTGACCCGAATCGAATCAAGGAGGAAATCCCGATATGAAAAATATGAATCAAATGATGAAACAGATGAAAAAGATGCAGGCTCAAATGCAAAAAGCACAGGAAGAGCTGGCGAACAAAGAGGTGGAAGGTACGGCTGGCGGCGGTGTCGTCAAAGTGAAAATGAACGGGCATAAACAAGTGTTGGGTGTCGAAATCGCACCGGAAGCCGTCGACCCGGAGGATGTGGAAATGCTGCAGGATCTGATTACTGCGGCGATCAACGAAGCGATGAAACAAGTGGATGATTTGGTGGCCAAAGATTTGGGTAAATTTGCCGGAGGTCTCAATATTCCGGGCCTGTTCTGAGGAACAGGCTTTTCTTCTAAATCGTTGCTTTTCATCATAAGGATATGGGAGTGGCCTAGATGAACCTACCGGAGCCGATATCAAAGATGATCGACGGCTTTATGCGGCTACCGGGCATTGGACCGAAAACGGCCCAACGCCTGGCTTTTTTTGTCTTGGGGATGGAAGAAGAGGATGTGATCGATCTGGCCAAAGCGTTGGTCCGGGCCAAGCGGGATCTCAAGCGGTGCCAAGTATGCCGCAATATCACCGACCAAGAAGTTTGTGCCGTATGCAGGGATAAAAATCGGGATGATTCGATCATTTGCGTGGTTCAGGATCCGCGGGATGTGATTGCCATGGAACGAACGCGGGAATATAACGGTCGATACCATGTGTTGCATGGAGCGATTTCCCCCATGGAAGGCATTGGCCCGGATGAGCTGGATATTCCGGATTTGTTGAAACGTTTGGAAGACGAAACGGTGAAAGAGCTGATCTTGGCAACCAATCCCAATATTGAAGGGGAAGCCACCGCGATGTATCTTCAACGCTTGGTGAAGCCTTTTGGAATCCGGGTAACCCGGATTGCCCACGGATTGCCGGTGGGCGGCGATTTGGAATATGCGGATGAAGTGACATTGAGCAAGGCCCTGGAAGGGCGGAGAGAGTTGTGATTACAACAGGGAGGAGTAGTCAGCTTTTATGCTGCCCCAAGTTTCCCCATCAAATGAGATAAAACATCCCCCTGCAACATCAGATCGGCTGTGGCTGGTTTCTGCTTGGATCCTTTGTGTCAGCTTTTTCTTCATGATTCCCATGGAGTTTGCTACTTTGGAATGGACAAAAACATCCGACGGGCTGTGGCGAATTCAGGAAGGAAGCGAACCTGGAATCGGAATCGCTTTTCTGTTTCTGGGATGGGTAGTGTTTACCGTCATCGGTGCGGTGATGTTTACGCTTTTTAGTATCATCCGTGTCGGCAAAGGAAACCGCGGCTTTGCAAGGGATTCGGTAAACATGAAGGATTTCGCCGCCTATTTTGCGTGGGTACAGTGGCTGACACTCTTGTTTTATCTGTTGGTATGGATGCAGGCCCCGGACGCACTGGATGGGACCAGCGGTTCTTCACTGGATCTGGTTCTCCCTTATATCCCCCATCTCATTATGTTGGGTACGGGGATGATGTGGTTTCGCGGCCGCCTCTCCACCTTGGGCTTCTATTCGGTGGCCTGGAAGCGATGGTTGTGGGCGGTTGGTGTCGTCATTCTTTTGTATGTGGGTGTGTTTTATCTGTTGGACGCAGTCGTTACGGAACCTGTGGCGAAGGGTTTGTCGTTGGAGCTGAATTCCTGGCGGGAAGATAGCATCTCCCAAGGCGTGTCTCAAGCCCGGGAACAAGGATGGATCTCCGTGACGGGGCAGGTACTGATGTTGGGATTGATCGGTCCCGTCGCCGAGGAACTGGTATTTCGCGGAGTTCTGTTCAGCTTACTGTCTCGGCGGTTGGGCAAAATCGCCGCCGTGATCATAACAGCTCTGTTGTTTGCGCTGTTTCATGTCGATGTTGCCTTTTTGGCTTCCCTGTTTGTCTTGGGACTCTTGTTGGGAGGATTACGCGCGGCTTTCGGCAGCATCTGGATTCCGATTCTGTTTCATGTGGTAAATAACACCGTTTCTGTCGTGATGGATTTGTGGGGCTGAACTAAACGCAACAGTTTTTCGATGGAATACCATCACTCTCCTCCATGGCTGGTTCTACCTGATCTGGCTGTCTCATATGCTTGTACAAAACGCATTTGTATAAGGAGTGAGCCGGATGCAAACAGGCTGGTGGTTGGCGGCTGCTATTGGAGGAGTGATTTTTTTTATGCTGCTGAGTCGGTCTTTCGTACAACCTTTCAAGTGGTTGTGGTATGGTGTCCTTTATACTGCTGTGGGTGCTTTGGTGCTCTTTTTGTTAAACTGGGCAGGCGAATGGATTCATTTTCGGATTCCGATCAACCCAGTAACATCGTTTATTATCGGGGTTTTGGGGGTGCCCGGACTGGTGTGTTTGGTGTTGGTGAAGGTATTTATTCTCGGTTCGTAAAAAAGATCAAAAAAAGTGCTTGACGATATTTCGGATCCATGATAAATTATTTCTTGTCGCTGACGCGAACGGCGCTGAGAAGCCCGGCGCTGAGGCGGCCGCGAAAAAAGTTGAAAAAAGGTGTTGACAAGATCGGCTGAAAGTGATAGGATAGATCTTGTCGCTGCGAAAGAGCAGAAGGCACCGAAACGAAGCGAATAACGCTTCACACAAGCGTTCCTTGAAAACTGAAGAGCGGTCAGAACGTGACCCGTTAATTCATTTGAGCGAAGCTCAAACTCTTTATCGGAGAGTTTGATCCTGGCTCAGGACGAACGCTGGCGGCG
>NZ_BMHQ01000002.1 GCF_014641195.1 Marinithermofilum abyssi
GGGTATTGTTTACCTATCTATGCGACCGTTTAGCCGAGAAGCAAGCGGGAATCCAAACGGTTCAAGCCCCTTGGAATCGTTAAGTCTTCTCCCAGTCTTTTCTTGTTTTGATTTATGCAACAAGCTCGGTATATCATTAAATAATAATAAATATTCTTTTAACTCTACATCATATTCATCTAACTCTACTGCTCTTTTTGCATGAAAAAATGCTGCTTGATAAGCTCCTTCTAAATGACATAGTGGTTGAGAAAGGATTAGAGAAGCAATATAATGTAGCGATGCTTTTTCATTTTCTTTTATCATATCGAATATAAATGTATAAAATAATATGTTCTCCGTCTTAAAGGCTAAATCAATAAAAAAGCTTTCTATTTCATTTTCACTCAATCTGTCTACTACAGATTTAGCCTCTGTAAAATTTAAAGAACTAATTAAGTTTTCCAATTTCCTCATCATCTTGTTTTCACCCACGCATCTAATATTTTAATTGTTCCATCTTTTAACCTTACAAATGTGACATCTACCGTTTGTCCATTAACTTTCATCGATTTCATTCTAACTGTTTTATATGCACTTTCTGTTCCATTCCTCATTACATTTGAAATTACTTTTGATACATCCTCCCAACTGTTTTTATTTTTCACTTCCAAATCCCAAGCATGCTTGTCCTGTAAAATATGATGGATTTTATTACTCCCAAGCTCTGAAACCTCTGAAACAACCTTACCCGTATCCTTAGTTGCAGGATCCTTCTCTGGCATTTAGCCAATCAAGGTTTAGTAAAAAATCCCAACAAAATAACCCTTTTTTAGATGTCTATCTTGTTCTCAATTAAATATTTGTCCCCGACCTTTTCCTTAATCATGGATGTCACTTTCTCGACTTTCTGCATAAATACTTCCTTATCCAATTCTTTAGTAAATCCTTTATACTCAAAGTTAATAGCATTGTCTTCAAATAATGTGTCATAAATACTTTGTATTTCTACAAGCATTTTATCAATTTCTATTTCATTTTTGAGTTCCTTCAACTAAATCATTGTCAACTAGTTCACCTTTGTCATTGTATATCTACATTGGATAACATTTATATTCTAAGAATATCTTAATTTTATCCATATGCCCCACCTCTTATGGTAATGATTTTGGATTAGCTCCTACGATAACTGTAATTGCAACTCGTTGTTTTCGACCGTTGAATACGACCCCATAAATTGGTCTTCCTGTTCCCCGACCTTGATAGCCAACAACTTCCCCCTTACTTAGTGCCTCCATTAACAAATCTGGTGTTTCATTTGATTTTATTCCCTTCACTCATCGAGATAGATAGTTAGTAGTGAAGATTTTATTCAATCTTGAATATTCTCGTATTTTTTATCCATTCGGTTGCATCTCCACATGCAATTAGTACATCATGGTGGTTAAAACATAGTAAATATTCATTGTTCTTATTAGTAACATTAGAACTCAACATTAAACATTTCCGACAGTAGTTTTACTAGATTTTCTCCCCCATCTACTTCATAAGACGATTTTTCATCGGATGGGTTAAACATCAAAATAGCTTGAGAATCTCCAATATATTCAGCAATCCATTTCCAAGCTTCTGGATGTTGTACAGCTATATCGTTATCCAGGTGCTCCCACAACGGAAATAATTTAGTACCGTTAGCGTATTTTCTAGAAAGTTCTCGAAATCTTAATTCTGTATCATGTTCCGATATTTTGGTTACATTGATGTTCATAGAAGCAGCAGCAGACATAATCTGTTCCTCAATATCCCACATATGCATTTCCTCCATTTATCTATTTACAGGTACATCGTCTACCAGTATATGCCCACGTGTGGATCCTCCTCCACCTCTTTCCCCCAGTTTGATAACCAATGTGCGGAACATCTGGACCGTTTTTTGTATGTCCAATATCAATATTGACTTCTGCACCATTTTTAGCTCTCCACTCTACTGGGAATGATTTACCATTAGCGTCTCTTCCCCACTTAGTCACAGTAAATTCTGTTCTCGGTACACCTGTCCTAATAAAAGCTTCATTTAATGCGTCCCTATATGTCTTTCCTGTTCCCCTAAAATCTAAATCAACACCTTCTTTAAATTTATATCCTGTTATTTTACCTAACTCAGTGTTACCTGTACCCTTAGTTGCAGGATCCTTCTCTTTCGGAACATCAGCATCTGTATCAGGGCCACAACCATACCCGGGGAGAGGAGAGAGTGATTCTTTAGTTAAATAAATAATCGCATACGGTGCTGGACTTTGATACCCAAACCATCCACATCTGACTTCTTTTATCTCGTCCCCTTTAAAATAACGGAAGCAATGCTCCCTTTCCCCTTCCAGAAGCACTCAAACGCACAAAGAAGGCGGTAGTAAAAGAGTGCATGCAACAAACAAAACAAAGATATTTAAAACGGGGATGCTCAATGGGGCATCCCCGTTTCTTTCTGCATTTACTTGCTAAAGACACCTGAGGTATTCGCCCATAAAAAGGTCAGTGACAGGTACTGTCAGCGCATGTTTACGAAGTACTACTACATAGGCTAGTTTCTTGTGGTTCTAAGCGTTTGTGACGCTTGTGGAACATGCGCTAAAACGGTTGATGGGCCTTTCAAGATGACCCTAGTATCTTTAGACAGAAGCATGAATTAATAATCAAAAAGCCATCTACTTATAGGAAACACGACTTGAAAAATTCCCTTTTTGGACCCGGAAAAATTAAATATAAGTTCCTTAAAAATGCAAATTTGAAGACCCCTATTTTCTGTAATATCTGTATTTTTATTCGTTACCGGGTTCATTTTTTACCTTTGGCTTCTATTTCACGAAAAACCGACATGTAACCGATGTTGACCGCAATGCAGACACTAAAAAAGAATTCCTATTACCGATCCGTTAGGAGTAAGGCAATTTCGAGCCAATTCTAACGTTGTACTCGCTTAGATCATCTTTCACCTCATTTAAAATGGGTTCGATGTCTTCCCATCCTCCACAAAGGAGCAAAACTCGCCGCAATGACTAAGCCAAACTTCTTGTTGCCAGCCGCGATATCCCGGTGTCCGTAGCGTCAACTCTCAAGGAAGGACTTATCAGCAACCACTTCACAACTACCTGCATCTTGAAACGATCCGTCGAATTTTTTGGCAGCAGCACCATTCTTAATACACCACGGACAGATGACTTCCACATTTTCTAAGGCATAAAAGGGACCGTTATAAACATACGGAGTCCTCATCTGACAGACTTCACAAACCGCTTCTCCGCTATCGTTTGTTTCAAAAGCACCTGTCTTAAATGGATCTGGGTATCGATGTTGACCGCAATGCAAACACCGAAAAAGAAGTCCAATGATCCATCCGTTAGGGGTAGAAAGGCCAAGGATTTCACTCCTTGGCCTTTCTTAGATTTTCTACTGTCCGATATTGCTGATTCCTTCGTTCTTGCGTTCTTCAATCTCTTGCTCTGCTTGCTTCTGATTTTCTTCTGCAATCTTGGTAAGCTTATCGTATTGTTTATCCGAGTAGTTGGAAATCAGTTCAAATCTCCTGTCGATAAGAGCGTCCAGTTTATCATACCCTTCCCCGTACTCGCCACCCTTCAGCTTGTTGTGTTCATTCAAATACCAAAGAGCATTCAATAAACGAGTGTGTTCATCATTATTCTTACCCAAGATTCCGGAAATGGTTTGGTCAGCAATTTGTTCGTAGTCGTGAGCCCACTCTTCTCCTGCTTTGTGTGTTGCCCGATATGCCCAGGATTCCCATTCATCTTTCAAACGCTCATATTCCTTTTTAAGATACTCTTCTAAGTCAGCTTTGCTTTGTACCGTAGCATATGTTCCGCCGCCAGTGTTAGCCACCTGTTGTAAGGCTTGTTGACCGGCATTGTCCACGTCAAACCCGATGATGTTCACCACTGCTTTGATATGGGAATCGTGCAGTTGTTGGGCAGCGGCTACGGGATCGCCGTCACATGTTTCCACCCCATCGCTCACCACATAGACGATATTTTGGGCTTTCCCCTCTTGATCTGAGCGCATAAGATCCTCTTTTGCTGCTTTAATAGAAGAAGCTAAGGGTGTCCACCCGCCGGGTTTGAATTGATTCAAGGCGTTGTCAAACTTTTGAGCATCATAGGGACCCATCGGATACACTTCTTCGGTGCTTTTACAGGACTCCGCTTTGTCCACCTTGCTATTGGTCCCTTTATGACCGTAGACACGAAGGGATACGTTTGCATTTTTCGGAATCTTCTCAGCAAAATCCTGAATAGCTTGCTTGGCTAGGTCCATTTTGACTCCGCCAGGGACTTTCCCTGCCATGCTGCCGCTGGAGTCAAACAGAATGGTGACGTTGACGGGTCTTTCTTTTGGGAGCTCCTTAATCTTCGTTCCCGGTTCGTTCTCATCTACATTGTTGGAAAGGTCGATCTTATTCATTTTCTCAACAACCGATTTGTAGTCCTGGGCTAACAAACGAATCAGCTGATTATACGCTTCTTTGCCGGTTAAATTGTTAGGAAGCTTGTCCAGTTCCTTCTCCACTTTGGCTTTATCGTATTTGTCTCCTGCATATTTGCCGGGGCCCTCCCGTAGCATTCCTTGTAGATCTGTCGCCGCTTCAAATTTCTTCTCATTTTTCGGAGCATCGGCATTGGTTTTCTTTTCCCCGGAACAGCCGGTCAGGATTAACATGGGAACCAAGGCCAATCCTATGTACTTCCGGAATGATTGCAATAAATGACACCTCTTTTCAGTTATTATAGAGAAAAGCCGCTTGGATAGCGGCTTCTCCTTGGGTGGTGACGGTGGTTTTTCCATCAACAATTATAGCATACAACACCCTTTTGTAGACCCCTCTGAACTTGGCTATATTCCAAATATGATCTGGCACAGGAAAATTCTCGGCACGATACATCCCTAGAGCGGCAAACAACACCCATGGACGTTAGCTTGCTGCGTGGTACGCTTATAATCGAATCCTTCATAAAGATAAATTCTATATCGGCTGTATAGAATAACTGCCACGACGCTACTAGATGAGACTGTCAGAGAAATAACAAAGAAGAGCGCTAGGCTCCTCTTTGTTTATGGTGGCCCCTAAAGCTCACCGACCAGTGTCTAAGGTTTTTTTACCGTGCCTTAACACCACCCTCATACAGTTTTACTATGTTCGAAACATCCGTAATCGTATAAGATAGTACTAATCACTGGGAATAAAATCCACCTATATGTGGAAAGAAGGTGAAGCAATGGTTCTGGATCATCGAATTCGTTCCCTGCTTCAAGAAATCGCCCGGCGCGTTGCACCCAAGATCATCCGCCTGCCGCTCAAACAAGCGCGGCGTGCCTTTCATATCGCCAGTAAACAACTGCCAGAAGTACGGCTTCCCCTTCGCCGCATCGAAAACCGAACCCTTTCCGGACCCGGCGGATCCCTTCCTGTCCGGATTTACCATCCCTTCGGGACGCCGCCGTTTCCCGCACTGCTCTATTTACACGGCGGAGGATGGGTCTTTGGCGGTGTGGACACATCTGATGCCATCTGCCGCTTTTTAAGCCATTACGGCCAATGCGTCGTCGTCTCTGTGGATTACCGGCGGGCGCCGGAGCATCCCTTTCCCGCTGCACTGGAAGACGCGTATTTCACCCTCGGATGGGTGTCCCAGAACGAAGAGCTGCTTGAGATTGACTCCACCCGATTGGGAGTAGCCGGAGACAGCGCCGGCGGCAACCTGGCGGCAGGAGTCACCTTGCTGGCACGAGAGCGGGGCGGTCCATCACTTACCTGTCAGGCTTTATTTTACCCTGTGACTCGATATGGTTTTGACACGGAGTCCTACCGCCGGTTTGGCACAGGATACTATTTGACAAAAGAGGAGATGCAATGGTTCTGGAATCATTATCTCCCTAATCCGGGGGACCCGGTTCCATCCCTCGCCTCCCCGTTGGATGCAGAAAGGCTTCACGATTTGCCGCCTGCAATCCTCATAACAGCCGAATACGATCCTTTGCGGGACGAAGGGGAAGCTTATGCCCGCCGCTTAAAAGCAGAAGGTGTTCCCGTACAGTGGAAACGCTATCCGGGAATGGTTCACAGTTTTCTCAATATGTCCGGGCTGGTGGAACAAAGCCGACAAGCCTTGGAGGAAATCGGACAGCAACTTCACCAGATGCTGCGCAAAGCCCCTACCTCTGAGAATACCGATACCTCCATCTCTTGAAACCAGTAAAAAAGCGTCCGTCTTCCAAAGGAAACGGACACTTTTTGCCGGCTCGCTCATTTCAATTTTTTTCGATCCCTGATTTGCACCGCTGCGATGAGGGCGATCAACACCAGGATTCCTCCGAAGGCGAGCCCATCCAACAGGCTGGCCATGCTAAGAACCTCCTTTGTCATGGGTAGATCCTTCCCTCACTATGACATTACCCGGGGCCACACGGGTTCACACGCCTTTTTGCGTTTCGTGGTGTCATAGGTATGCAGAGGGGTTGGTTGTTATGTGAGAACTTTATCAGGAATCGGGCGGTACCCCTAATTACATTTATTACTATTCTTCGTTCTTGTAAATCCATACAGTTCCATATACTTTTGATTTGTTTCGATGCATCTCCAGTACCTTTTTGGGAGTGATTCGTCCGTTTCCGCTTGGACCACTTCATTCCCGAAGATTTGTTCCACTTTCGGCCATACCGGTGTACGGGGGCGCATTTTAACTGGTTGAACCAAACTTTTATAGCAACTATTTCCTGAAGACTAGAGAACCTTTCATGCCATATTCCAGCGGGTTACTTTTTCATCAACCGGACCCGATCGAAAAGCTTTTTTACATCGCTGCTGTCTCCGCTGTTTCCAGCTCCGGCGTCACCGCTTCGGCGTCCAGATCCAGCGGCTCCTTTCTGTGCACTGCCAACAGCAAAACAAAGAGCAGCAGCGCTCCTGCGATCAGCCAAAACAAGCTGCCGCCTCCGACATATTGAATCAACCAACCGCCAGTATAAGGGCCGATCATGCAACCGACGGCAAAATGCGCATTGGCCCAGGCGTTGGCTTCCGGCAAATAACGATGGGGCACCTGATCCGCCATAAAGGCCATCCCGAGGGAATAGAGAGACCCCAACAACCCGCCCAACAACGTGAACAATACCAACAGGGCGGCCGCATTGGCCATAAAGAAGGGAACCACGGCCATCCCCACAGTTCCCAGCAAACACACACTGCCGAGCACTTGTTTACGTCCCCAGCGGTCACTCAACATACCGAGTGGCACCTGGAACAACAAGCTGCCGTATACAAAAGCGGTTAACAGCACAGATACCCAGGCGGGTGACAACCCCTGCCGCAGTCCGTACACCGGAAAGCTTCCGGAAAGCGATGCCTCCAGGAAACCATAAAGAAAAGCGGGACACAGCGCAATAAAAGCCATGCGATACACGGAGAAACCCTTCCTCTTGTGAGCTCCCTCTTCTCTTCCCAAATGAGGCCGGGAGGCGTCCAACACGTTGACAAAAGGAATAATCATACTTAAGATCAGACCCATCACCACAAAAGGAACCCAACTTCCCCAAGGGAGCAGATTGATCCCCAGAGGACCCAGTCCAAAACCGAGCCCATAGGCCAACCCATACTGGGAAATCCGTCTGCCGCGAATGGATTTGGGACACTCTGTGGTGATCCACAGTTGGCTGGCATAATGAAGAAGGCTGTCCCCCGCGCCGATCAGAAAACGCAGCACAAACCAGGCATAAAAGCCCGGCACCAACGGAAACAGCCAGGTGCATACCAGAGTAAGCCCCAGACCGGCACCGATCACTTGGCGGTAACCCCAGCGACGAACCGCTCGACTGCATAAGGGTGCCGCCGTGAGTATCCCCAGATAGAGGGCCGCAGCATTTACCCCATTCCAATTGGAGGAGTAGCCCCGTGCTTCCAATAACGTCGCCAACAGCGGCAACAACAGCCCCTGGGTCATTCCGGCTGCGGCGACCACCGCCAACAACACACGAAACTGTCCTTCCGTCCATACCTTGCTCATCTGTGACCCCCCTTTATCCAACTGGTATCTTTATTTAAACTCGTCTGGTTATGGTTGCTCGGGTATACCCGAAAAACTGCCCTTTTCTCAAGGAAAGCCCGGACGCGGTACGCCCGGGCAAGATTTATTTTCCTTACTTTTCGGTTTCAGGTCAAGCATTTATTACTCTGGCAAAAATGTCAATTGTAGGATAAAGAGCACCATAAACAGATACAACAGCGGGTGGACTTCTTTAAAGCGCCCGCGCACGATTTTCAAGAGCGGATACGTAATAAATCCAAAGGCGATTCCCGTAGCGATACTAAAGGTCAACGGCATGCTCAACATCACGATAAAGGCGGGAAAGGCTTCATCAAAGTCATCCCATGCGATCTTCGACAGCCCGCTCATCATGAAGCAGCCCACAATAATAAGCGTCGGTGCGGTAATGGCGGGAAGGGCGGCGATTTTACTTACCAACGGTTCAAAAAACAAGGTTCCCAACAGCAGCACACTGACGACGACAGCCGTAAAACCGGTTCGTCCACCGGCAGCCACTCCGGCGGAAGATTCGATGTAAGCGCTGGTGGGGCTGGTTCCCATCACTGCACCTGCACTCATCCCCACTGCATCTGCCAGCAAGGCGGGTTTCATCCGGGGGAAGGTGCCGTTTTTCATCAATCCCGCCTGTTCCGCTACGCCGATCATGGTTCCGGTGGTATCAAAGAGGGTTACCAGCAAAAAAGCAAACACCACAGCATATAAACCATGGGAAATCACATCCGGGATCGAAGTGACCGCCACCCCGATGGTCGGCGCCATGCTGGGAGGCATCGTCACCCATTGGGCGGGTAGTTGAAACAAGCCAAAGGCCCAGGCGATGACGGCAGTAGCCAGCATGCCGAAAAACAGCGCCCCGTTTACCCGCAGGGTCATCAGCACCAAGGTAATTAACAGTCCCACCAAGCTTAACACCGTCATGGGATGATGGAAATCGCCCAGACCCACCAGGTTGACCTTATCACCAACAATAATCCCCGCCGATTTCAATCCGATAAAGGCGATAAACAGACCAATCCCCGCGGTAATTCCGAATTTTAGACTGGACGGGATCGCGCGAATTAACCCTTCACGAAACTGGGTGAAAGAGAGGAGTAAAAAGATGATCCCGGCTACCAATACGGCTCCCATCGCCGATTGCCAGCTGATGCCGCTTTGCCCCACTACACTGAAAGCGAAGTAGGCGTTTAGCCCCATTCCGGGGGCAATGGCAATCGGGTAATTGGCAAACAAGCCCATAATCAGCGTACTGATCACAGACGCCAGCACCGTAGCGACAAACACCGCTCCAAAATCCATCCCTGCTTTTTGCAAAATTGCCGGATTGACCACTACGATGTACACCATCGTCAGAAATGTAGTGAAGCCTGCCAGCAATTCCGTACGAAGGTTCGTCTTGTTTTCTGCAAAACGGAAAAACCGATCCATAAAGACCCTCCTCGAGAGAAAAACACGAACATTTTTTGGTCACACCTATAATAATAATCGTTTTTTACCCTGTATACAATGGCCTTTTTTCTTCCAAAGGGAACATCCTTTGTTTTGCTCACGTTCATTTTTCACTATCCTTCCCGGACATATCCCTCTTTTGCCGCGCATAAAAACAAAAAGGGTCCCCTTGGAAGGACACCTTTACTCAAAGCAAAAGGAGAGAGAGAACAGTGAACCGGACAGCAGAATTTATACTGGGATTGATCGGCGGTATTCTCGGCATAGGGGTCGGGTTGTTCTTTATCATCGCAGGCCTGTTCGGCTCGGCTATGGAAACGGAATTAGGCGGAAACATTGAAGGGGTGGAGTTCGTTTTCGGCATAGGTATCATCCTGCTCCTCCTCTCCTTGCTTTCCACCGTCTTTTCCATGCCCTCCATGATCCAAAAAAACCACATGCTGAGCGGGATCATCAACTTGGCCGTCGGGGCTCTCGGTTTCTTCCTGGCAACCATCCTGTGGATCATTCCGGGAATCTTGATGATTATCTCCGGGGGACTTTCCATGCGCAGCCCCAAGCCGGAAATGGCTGTCACCCCATCATCGGCGGCTGACAAGGACTCTACAGAGGCATCGCATGCCGATTCGGGAGAAGAAACGGCGGAAGAAGCGGAAGGAAAAGCGGAAAAGCAAGAGGACTGATAGAACGCCTCCGTCATCGGATCGTAGCGGAGCCGGCAACTGAGCACATAAGATGTGTGCTGAGGCTGCTGACCAGGTTTCTCGGAATGAGCTGAAGAACTCTTTTGCCGCCGGGGACTCTTGACGAGCGACAAAAGAGGGACGAGACAAAAAAGCGGCACATAGCACGACCTGGGAGCAACCAAGGTGTACTCCGTATTGTGCCGCGTCTTATTACATCTCTTGGTACGGACAGTTTGACATCTGTGACCTCGGAATAGGAGTGACGAGCAGAAGGACTCTGCTGGCTGAACAGGTTTGTCCATAAGCAGGTCCGGTGATCGCACCGGACTTGCTACACTTCGCACAGATAGATGCTTTCCGTATAGTGGCGCAAATTCCCTTCCAGTTGACTGCAGAATTGCTGCCATTGTTCCAGATTCGGCCTCTCCCTCGTAAGGAAATCAAGCGGAACCCGTATATTCAATAGCCGGTTCTGAACAATGAACCGAGTAACCCCCGCAGGCATCACTTCCCCGCGCCGCACCGTTTCCTTCACCATGGCCAGTGAAGCGGGTGCATGACGAACCAGAACCCGGCCCTCGGCAGGAGGTTCGGCTTCATCTGTAGGGATTCGGGTGACAGCATGACGGGAGCTGTATGCTTTCACTAACCGCCGCCAAGCTTCCATGCGTTCCTTCTCGGCAGCCCCTGTTGCGGGGTAGATGTACAAGCGGTTGCCGTCCGCCTCCTCCACTTCCGCCAAAAGCGCGGTTTCCTTTTTCTTCAGCGGTGTGATGTGTAGACAGGGATCCTCAAATACCTCCGACATCCAAAAACCTTTGGAAACCTGGTGTACCCAAGACTGCAATATCACTTCCTCCGGGCTGACTACCTGTACAGGGGCTCGTTTGCAGCCCAACGCTTCCAACGTTTTTGTCCGATGGACTCCATCCAAGACCAGGTAGCTTCCGCCGCTGCTTTGCACAGCCAGGAGCGGATGCCGGAGCACTCCCTCATCACGGATCGCGGCACAAGTAGCACTCAGGCGGGAGGGTTCGTGATCTTCGTGTAATTCCAGTTGCCCGATACGGACCAATCGCAAGGAAGATAAAATGTCCATGACCAACTCCTCCTCTAGCGGGGTTCGCAAACAGCGGGATGCTCCAAGTACAAGTGCTCCGGGTGGGGATGACTTAAAAAGTCGTGGTGCGAAATGGACCAACTGTATGCTCCCGTGTATTGGAATAATATGATATCCCCGATCCGCACCCGATCCACCCGAATATCCCGAGCCATCACATCTTTGGGTGTACATAACTGCCCGGTAATGGTGACGGGTTCCCCTTCGAACCCTTTCCGTTCAAATGAATAGGGCCATTTTTCCACGGGTACCACTTCAAAGGGGTGACTGTGCTGCCAAGAAACCGGCAGCCGGAAATGATGGGTACCGCCGCGAACCAACACATAATTCTTGCCGTGATTCCGCTTGATATCCAGCACTTCGCAAGCGTAATAGCCGCATGCCGCCGTTAAATAGCGGCCGCACTCAAAGTCGATGTGGCGCCAATGGGATGGAAAGCCCTCTACCAGCGGCTTTAAGCCTTCCACAAACAGCGGCCAGTCGAACTGAGCGTCCAGATTCTGATAATTGACTCCGATGCCGCCCCCTACATTGACGGCGGTAACCTTCAATCCGTATGCCTCTTCCCAGGCCTCCACCTTTTCCCGGTACATGTTCAGCAGCTGCAAGTGGCTTTGGGCATTCAGCTGGTTGGAGATGGAATGAAAGTGAAAGCCCTGCAAACATATATGAGCCGATGCCCACGCTGTCCGGATCGCTTCGCCGACTTCCTCTTCATTCATCCCGAATTGGGTCGGACGCCCGGCCATGGATAAAGTCGCCGAAGGAAAGGGGCCGCTCAGGTTGACCCGGAGCAAGATGGACACGTTCGCTTGTAATCGCTTCGCAATCTCCTCTATCCGGCGCAGCTCATGCAGACTCTCCACATGAAACCGGGTCACCCGGTGCCGGATCGCACCTTCGATCTCCTGATCCGTTTTACCGGGACCGCCGAAAATCACAGGAATATCGGTGCTGACCGCACGGGCTTTTTCCACTTCTCCGAGGGAAGCCACTTCCAATCCGTCCACAATCGGGGCCAGGGCCTGCAATATTTCGGGCTCTGAATTGGCTTTCATCGCGTAAAACATGCGGCAGCGGTCGGGTAGCGAACGGACCACCGTTTCCACATGATCCCGCAGCCGGTTCATATCGTACAGGTAGGCACAAAGAGGATCCGACCGCTCGTTTTTCAACTGTTGGACTGTTTCCCGGATATTCACCGCGCCTCCTCCTTTTGTCCAGCCGCCGTCTTTTGGAATCCCTCCAGATGGGAACGGATCGCCCGGAAGGAAATGCCGCGCTCCTCTCCCAACACAAACGCGTACACACCGGCCTCACGCCAAGTGTCATAGTCTTCCGGTACCCGGGGAATGGCACAATAGGGTACACCTTGCTGCACCGCCACCTCCTGTACCCGGCGCAACCCTTCTCTGACCTGTTCATGACGGGTCTGCCACGGCACCCCGTAGGATTGTGAAAGATCGGCTGCCCCTTCTAAAACCATATCCACCCCGGGCACGGAGAGGATTTCCTCTGCGTTCCCGACACCTTCCCGGTCTTCAATCATTGGGACGACCATCACTTCTTCGTTGGCACGGCGGATATATTCCGGCAGGGGAAGCGTTCCAAAGCCGGGCACCCGACCCCCATTGAGACTGCGCTCCCCTTCAGGATGGTACCGGGCCGCACGGACCGCTGCTTCTGCCTCTTCCCGACAGCGGACATGGGGTACCACCACTCCCTGGGCCCCGGCATCCAATGCTTGCAAAACCGCGCCGGGGTTGTTTTCCGGCACGCGGACCAGCGGGGTGAGATCCACGCCTTCCGCCGCCCGGATCATATTCTCCAAGGTTTCCGGGTTGACCAATGTGTGCTCTGTATCGATGATGACAAAGTCAAACCCCGCACATCCGATCATCTCAACATGCACCGGGGTGGGGATGGAGCAGAACAGACCGTGTACCGGCTCTTGTTGCCGCAGCTTGGCTTTTAACCGGTTCGTTTTTAACATGAGGCATCCCCTCTTTCTCCGTTCCTATTTGCCAATGCGTTATGCACCGGATGCACCCGAATTTCCGTTTCCGGAAAAAGGCGGCGTTTGGTGAGCTGTTCCACATCGATCACCGGTGCAAACAGGTCAAACAGTTGGAATCGCTCTTCCAAATGACTGAAACGCGCTTGATAGGCGCGAATCACTTCCCGCACCCGATCCCAGAACCGCTCTTCCAAATATCCATAGTGGTCTTGCAGAAACATGGCCAACTCCGTCAAGTTGATAAAGAAAAAGGCATCATGCATAAAGTCGGCCACTTGTTTGGGATCATCGGTTTCGATGAAAGAGTTGCGATTCACCCGAGCGTGGGCTTCCGGCGTGGGAATCAGGTCGGGGCACTGCTCCGGGTGGGTCAGATGTTTCCGCGAAAAACGGATGCCGTCATGGAAATCTTTCAGCGCAACCCGGCGCGGCCATCCTTTTTCATGGATCAGCACCATATTTTGGGCATGAGACTCCATCCCGATTCCATGGGCATATAACAGGTGAATGATCGGGGTGACACTGACATCCAACAACCGCTTCGTCCAGTTTTCTACACCGTAGACTTTCACCCAGGCATCGATCAGCGGGGTGCCGTCCCGGTCCAGGCTGCACACCCCGTTAAAGGGAACGGCCTCTTCCCCGGGTTCCAGATAACGGTGCAAGCTCTCTCGCCAGATGCAGCCCAGCACCCCGTAAGTCCGATCATGCAACGGTCCGGGAGTGGGCGGATCATAGGAAACTCCCATCACTTCCCCGAGGAGAGACAGCTTCATCTCCTCGCGGAGAAACGCATCCCTTTGGACAATGCCTTGGAGCCAATCCGTCACCAGCGCCGCGTTTTGCACGGTATGAGGGGCCAGCACCCGGCCTGTCGAGGTGTTGAGGATGCTGAGGGAAAGCTTCAGATACGGCAGTTCCGGCCGGGTTCCGTTCGCCAGGGTGCGGATCGACTGCTGGGGCAGGTAGCGGTCTGCCGTTTCCCCCAGATAGATCAAGTCTCCTTGTCGGATATCCTCCTGAAAATAGACGGCAATCACTTTTTGCCACTGCCAGGGGTGCACCGGAAGAATCATCATGTCTTCCGGGGATTTCCCCTGTTCCCGGATCCGTTTCAACCACTCGGACAGACAAACTTCTCCCGCTTGTTCCCGGATCAGCTCCATCGGATCCACCTGCCGGGAAGACGTTATCTTTACCCAACGCCGACTCACCGCCACCCACACCGGTGCAATAGGGCGGCGGAACTCGGGACCGTATATTGTATGTTCCTCCGGATCGAAGCCGATGCGAGATTTGTAGGAAGGATGATAGGTATGACCGTCCATAATCTCACCTTCCAGCGCATCGTAGTCCCGGCCTTGCACGGAACGTTGATCCCGGTGGCGCACAAACTGCGCGATGGCATCTTTCAGATGGGTTTCTTCCAGCTCCCGGATAAAGCCTTTCAACCGTTCTTCATCTGCACCCATCTCCTCCCGCAGCTCCAATAAGAAACGGGAAAAGGAGTCGGCTTCCCGAACATCCGCTCCGCTCACCCGTTCCACCGTTCCTGTGAGGCGAATGCGGTCAAAGCTGTAGCGCCTCTTCCCTGTGCACCGGTAGATGACAGGCCGACCGTCCCCGTCTTTGCCATGAAGTTGAAAGAGAAGGCCCTCCTTCACCGTTTCCACGGAAGGGCGCACCACTTTTTCATAGATGAGAGACTCGACCAATTGCCGGAAGATCCGCCGTCGCACCTCTATATATTGGGGAGAATGAATCGCTGCCGTCCAGAGGGGCATCTTTCTGGCTGTTTCTGAACCCGTTGTTTGCATGTTTTCACCTCGCGACTTCTCTGATCGGATTGGGAACCGGAATATAGGAGGGGCGTTCCCCCCGCTCTTGAAAACGGCTGATCAAATTGGCTTTCGCAGGCAGCGCGGGATTCTCCAACAGATCCCGGATATAACGGGAACCCCGCTCGGTGTGCAGCTCCTTCCATTCTGCCAGTGCCTCCCGCACGCCGCTCCACAGCTCCAACTCATCCCGTTGACCGTAATAGGCCAATATATGAATCACATGTCCCAAATGGTTGGTGAGCACATAATATTTCAATCGGCTCCATGCTTCTTCGTCGGAATACAACACCGGACTCCTCTCACTCAGGACACCATAGAAGTCCAACTCTTCCGCCCGTTCCCGGCTGATACTGACGCCTTCCATATCCCGTATATAGACACCGGCGGGCCATCCTTCTTCCAGATGAACCATCGTGTTCTGCACATGAGCTTCCAAACTGATTCCGTCATGGATCCAGACAGCAAGCACCGGTTTGAGAAAACGATCCAGATACCGCCGGAACCATGTTTGCATCAGGGAAGCCGACAAGGGGACGCCTTTTTCTCCTCCCGCGTTCCGCAATGCTTGTATAATGGCCGGTTCCAGGGCTCTTCCCCGCTCCTCCAACAAGGATGCCACCACCATCGCTCCCGCATCCTTTTGGACAAAGGGATGCTCCCGGAACAGGACGGAGAAACTCTCCACCAGCTTTTCTTCTTCCGGGGTACGCGCTTGGATCGTGCGGTATCCTGTTTCCGCCAGCACATGAAAATCAGGGAACTTCCATCCCGTACGCCGATTCATCACCACTCGGCTCGCATCGAGAGAGCGCTGCAGGTGTTCCAACGGATTCACCCGCACAAAGTTGGTGATACGCACATTGATCGGCAGCTTCCATTGCAAGCCATGGTCGGGGTCACAGACGGTTCGTACGGAAGACGTAGGGTACACCGGTTCCCCCAAAGGACCCAGCTCCATGATATCCCCCGCTTCCATCCATTGGCGAAAAGCGGACTGCTTTTTCAGAAACTCTGCTTGCCATGGATGGCAGGGCAGCAGTTGAAAGTGAGCAGCCGTCTCTCCTAACCGGAATCGGGCCCCTTCGCTGACGGAAGCGGGGTACAAGTCGGCGTCTACTAGGAATTCTTCCTTTATCCGATCGGGATGCACCGCAAAATAGTGCAGGCGGAAATCGGCGCCCAACTCCGGTGCATAAAGGGCCAAATCATCGGCAGAAAACCCTTCGGAACTTTTGGGAGTGGGGTGAAAGGGATGGCCGAACAGCAGGGATTGCTCCGACTGCCGGGTCAATACGCGGGGCTTCAGATCCTCCCAAGAGAAGACGGGTTTCCCCTCTTTCAGGTACCGGGCCGTTTTTTGGATGCTGTTCTCCACCTGTTTCAGCAAGGATTCTACGCGAACCCGCGCGAGATCCCCATCCTCTTCCCCTTGCGCCAACTCTTCCAGCAAGATTTTCGCTACATCCGGAAACGGGCTTAACTGCTGCACAGCAGCACCCGGTGAAGATGCCAGCCAGAATCGAATTCCATAATCATGGTGACCGAATGGAGACAGATAGTGAAGCATTCCGAAAATGACCCGCCCGGTCGAGGGCAGATCCACCCGCATCCATTCACCCCAACGGCGAGCTTCCTTCCACACATGGCCGGGCAGGTCCTGAACCACGGGATCCCGGGGCGATACCCTCGGATCGGACACACCCGTTTCCCGAAGATATGTATTGAGCAACCGCCGTACCGCCGCCTGTTCTGCCACAGCCCGGCTGTGCAGCGTTTGGGTCGTATCCGTGTCCATAACGTTCCTCCTCTATCCCTTCATCGTTTATATCGAACATCCGCTGGAGAACGCGAGGCCAGCGAAAGGCCGGTTTCCGGCAGGCGCCACCGAAATGCGGGCGGATGTTTAACCAGCCATGCACCTGCCAAAAACAGCAGTCCCATCACGATACATGTCCATTCCACGCTGAGAGCTCCCCCGGCAACAGCGGCAAGAAATGAACCAAGCACTTGTCCAAAGACGAGAAAGCTGTTGGTCATTCCTATGGAAGCCCCGCGATCTGACGCAGGTGTACGCCGGGTCACCTTGAGAAAAACGGATTGCAGCAGTGCGCTGAAACAAAAGCCCTGTATAAACCGTAACGGAATCAACCAGAGCAATTGTTGCGGAATCACTTGCAACAAAACGGAAACGCCGCACCCGACAGCGGCCCAGAAAAAGTTGTTTTCCAGGGGGGACCGGTCGTTGCGCCGACCCCACCAGGGAGCGCCCAGAATGGTGCCGCCCCAGGTGACGGCCTGCAATACACCCACCCAAGTGGCTGCATAATGGGGAGAACCTGCCAGATCCCGGACCAGCGGTGCAAACACCGCCACCAAGCCAAACACACCGGCCTGCGCGCATACCCCGGCCAACAGAATCCCCCGCAGGGGAACATCGCTCATCAGACGGCCGAACACCTGACGCATCGGTGTCTCCGTCCCCCTCTGCTTCTCCCGCTGTTCCGAAGGACGGGGCTCGACCAACACCGCCGCCGCTAACAAGGCACTCAGTGCCGTTAAACCGCCCATGAGCCAGAACAAGGGACGATATCCCCACCCATCCGCCAGCACACCGCCGATCAAGGGACCGGCGAGAGAACCGGCTGCGGTAGCGCTTTGCAGATTGCCGAACACGCGCCCCCGTTTACCGGCAGGCGCATCTGAACCGGCAAAGGCGGCGGCGGCATCCACCACCCCGCCGCAGGCTCCCTGCAACAGCCGAAACAGGAGGAAATGGACCGGAGTCTGGGCCCAGCCCATCAACCCGATACTGGCCGACAATCCCAGCAAGGCCCGCACCACCATCCACTTCCGTCCCCATTTATCGCCGATCCGCCCCCACACGGGGGAAACTAGAAACAGCGTCAATGCCGGAGCGGCCAGACAAATCCCGGTCCACCACCGGTTCTCGACCGGATCTGTCGCCCCCAGCATTTCCATATAAAAAGGAAGCAGGGGGACGACCACCGTCAATCCGGCAATCGCCACAAACTGACCAAACCACAGCATCCAAAAATTGCGCCGCCATCTCGCTTCGGGTGTCATCAATTACCGCGCCCCCGTTTTCTCTATTGTCATGCGCAGAGGGTTTTGCGTGTTGCCGAGTCCGGAAGGCATGCTGCCGCCCCCCGTTCCCGTCCGTTCCAACAGCGGTCCGATCAACCATTTTGCCGGCCAGCACTCCGCTTGGAAAAGCGTCTGTTTCAAGGTCAAACGAACCTCCGGACGACAGGACAGGCCGGACAACACCCCCGCCGTCACATCCCGGATTTGCCGCCAAAAAACGCTCTCCTCCTCGCCAAACATTCCGGACCAGGCTTCGGCAATCGCATACAGGTTCACCTCAATCCCTAATGTTTGGAAATAAGCCAGCATCTCTTCCGGTGTGGGCAGGATGAGCGTATTGCGAGTCCCCGGCTTCACCGTGTAGCCCGGATCCTTCAGACCTGCCGCTTCCACCCAGGGAACATGAAGGCGCAAGGTATCATGATCCCGCAGCAACAGCTTTTTCGGCTCTCCCTTACGGAAAAGAACCAGGACATTTTGTCCATGCATCTCCGGCATCACGCCATAACAGGCACAGGTAAGCGCAGTCTCTACAAACAACTGACACAGTTCCCGAAAAAGAGGCAGCACCGTCTCCGAATCTGCTTCGTTCCACCAAGATTCCAGCAATGGATTGGGCTCCTGGACATCCCCCACCGCCAATGCAGACATTGGAACCCATATTCCGTCCCCCTTCTCATCCCCATCGGGATACCGGCGCAACTGGCAGGCGAGATGACCCGGTTTGTCGGCAAAGGGATCTCCATCCGGATCCTGAAATGAACACCAGGTGGTTTCATCGCAGAGCAGCAGACGGGATTTCAGTACGGGATCCATCTGGATCAGGTGTTCCAGAAATGCCTGGGCTTTTTCTCCGTTGTCCATATATCGGGGAGGCAGAATCCGCAAGGCTCCGAGGGATCCGATACCTAACGGCAGCTTCAGATGCACATCCTCCCGCTGCTCCGGCACCAGCGTCCGCAGGGAGGATGTGGCCCGGAATCGGCCCACATCCTTTGCCACGGGACGAACCACACCCCGTTGCAGCTCATCGGCATAGACTTTTGGCAACACATGCTCCATTTGCCAGGGGTGCACCGGCAACAAGGCAAAGTCGGATCCTGCCCCGACTTCCCGGGCTGCATTCAACAGCCGCTGCCGATCCGCTCCCTTCAACAGCAAATCCGCAAATACCGCCGGATCCTCCCCTCCTCCTTGTCGGAGAAAGCGTCGATCCACCGCAACCCAATCCACCCCGAAAGGTTGCCCGAACTCCGGACTGTATCGGCGGTAGTCCTCATCGCTCCACCCGGTTTTCGCACGGGAAGTCGGGTGGAAAGGCCGATCGCGGAACGAGGCGATCCGCTCCAAAGACGGCAAGGAAAAAAGGTCATCTCCCGTATGTGAAAAGGTTCGCTTTCCTTCCCTGGACAAAGCCGTATGGCGAACGGCTGTCTCCAATTCTTTCACAAACCCGTCCCAACCAGGGAACTGCTCGATTCTCTCCTGCGGGAGAATGGAACGCAGCCAGTTCATCACCTCGACCGCATGGATTTCCGTATGTTCCCAGCAGCCCGGTTCATTTTGCCATGCCTTCCACACAGGCAGACGAGTCAGACGGACGGGTTGCAGCTTTTTCTGCAGGCATACCCGGAAGAACAGGCCCTCTTGCCCCGAAGGATGCAGAAGCTGAAACCACGCTTCTCCATCCGCCAGAGGAGCTTCGGTCAAGTTCAGGCCTTGGGGCAGGCGGGAAGCCAGTATCCCTCTCTCGCGGATCCCACCCACATTCTCAAATAAGAGGGCGTTGATAAAATCATAGTTGACTTGTTGCTGAGCCCATTTCCTATCGGATATGTGATTATGATTCGGATCGATAAGGGAAGTTCCCCGTTGTTCGCTCATGTGTATACACCCCGGTGAATCATTGGCTGAATAAGTTGGAGATCCTTATCCATACAAGCTGAGCTGTGTTCCTTTTCCTTGCATCAAGGCTCTTTCATAGATCGCCTGGGCACAGGAGATATCCTCGACAGCCATGCCCATCGGATTAAGCAGGATGATTTCCTCTTCTGATTCACGCCCCGGTTTGTCTCCCAACACGATTTCGCCCAATTCCGCATGCAGCTGTTCCCGGGAAAAGCGTCCTTCCAGCACCAATTGGTGAATCACTTTTTTCTCCCGATTGCTTTGATCCCAATCATCGACGATCACTTTATCTGCTTTCAGGAAGACTTCCTTATGGACATCCATGATCGAGACGTTGCTGACAAAAGCCCCTTTCTGCAACCATTCGAACGGGATATACGGCTGATCCGTCACCGTACAAGTGATTACCACTTCCCCCTTCCTTACCGCCTCTGCAGGGGAATCCGCCACCTGTACCTTCACCCCGGAAAAGCGTTCAGTCAAGGTGGTTGCCAGCCGCTCCGCCGATTCCCGGTTCAAGTCAAACAGATGAATGGTGTCCGCCTGGGGAAACTGCTCCAGCATGGACGTCAGTTGCATCCGGGCAATAACGCCGCAGCCCACACAGGCAATATGGCGGAAATTCTCTTTAGCCAGGTGTTGGGCCGCGACCACCGTCACGGCAGCGGTTCGCATCCCGCTGATCAGGCTGCCTTCCATCACCGCCACGGGATAGTTCGTCTCCGGATCGTTTAACACGACTAGGGCACTGGCACGAGCCATTCCCCGCTTTGTCGGATTGTCATGTTTGCTGCCGACCCATTTTAGCCCCGACATGGGAGAATCTCCGCCCAAATGTGCGGGCATGGCGATGATCCGGTCCGCGATGTGGCCCTCTTTTCCCTGAGCCCGAAGATACGGCTTCAGCGGCTGGACCGTTTGCTTTTGTGCGTGCAGGGACAATGCCCGCCGAATCGCATCGACGTAAAGATCGGAGGTATCTCCCCCCACATCGATGATATCTTGCTGGCTGAGATATAACAGGGAAGGTGTTGCCGTCGTTTGTTCGCTCATGTTTCGTCCTCTCCTCGTTCTTTTCTGTTTGCTGTGTCTCCCATCTCGTCCTGACTGCTGTCCGACTTAGCTCCCGACCTTCAGAGCCTCCAACTCTTCCGGGACGGGATCCAACCCGGCCACCCAATCATCGTCATACACCATATCCAAATAACGGTCACCCCGGTCCGGGAACAACGTCAAAATCCGGCACGGCTTGGGAAGCTTGGGCAACGTCTTTTGAATCGCAGCCACCACGGAACCGGATGAACCACCGGCAAAGATTCCTTCCTGGTTTAAGAGGTCACGGCAGCCCTGTACCGCTTCCCGATCATGCACATAAATGACATCGTCAATTTCGGCGGGGTTCAACAGTTCCGGCACCCTACTGGATCCGATGCCGGGAAGCTCCCGCTTCCCCGGTTTTCCACCGAAAATGACCGAACCGACCGCATCGACAGCGATCACCCGAATATGGGGAAAACGTTCCCGCAACCGTCGTGCACAGCCCAAGATACTGCCCGAGGTACTGACTGCTGCAAAGAAGTAATCCACCGGCCGATCCAACTGTTCCACCATTTCTTTGGCCGTTCCGTAATAGTGAGCCTGCCAGTTCAGATCATTGGCATACTGATTGATCCACACACTATTGGGAATGGTATGTATCAGTTCCTTCACCCGACGAATCCGCGTTTTAAGATATCCACCTTGGTCGTCAGGCTCTTGAACAATTTCCACATGAGCCCCCAACTTGCGCAAAATATTGACATTGGTCTGCGTGGTCTTCGGGTCCACCACACAGGTAAAACGCAACCCGTACACCCGTGCCACCATCGCAATCGCTACACCCAAGTTTCCAGAGCTGCTTTCCACCAGGTGTGCATCAGGCGGAATCGTTCCGTCCTTCATACCCTGTTCAATGATATAGCGAGCCGGCCGATCTTTCATGCTGCCGCCGGGATTCATCAACTCCAATTTGGCAATCACTTCTGCATCATCTGTGGGAAACAACCGTTGTAATGACACTAGGGGAGTGTTACCGACACAATCCACTACGGAGTTTCGAACGCCTTCCAACGGTTGTACAGCACGTTGCTCAGGCAACTATATTCCCTCGCTTCCTTGATAATGAGAATTATTATCAGCTCTTTATCACTGTAATTGATAATCATTTTCATGTCAATCCCTTATACCACAAAACTTTTTTTATTTATCAAAACCTTTACAGACCATTAACCTGTCCTTAGTACTGGCTCGATACAGTGATATCAGCGGTAACCCCCTTTACCGTATCCAACATAACAAGCTCATCTTCCCCGGCCTCGGAAGATGAGCTCACTTTTCCAAAAACCTCTGTTTTTGCTTTCCTTTCTTTATTTCTCTCCCTTCCTTTATTTGTACCCACCGACAGGGTTCGTCGAGACATATTGAAAGCGTTCACAAACGGTTTCTCGAAATGATATAATGATTGCGACAATATCGCGGGGGGATCGATATGTATCACATCACCGTTTACGACAACGAAGGGAAAAAATTGTTGGACGAACCGCTCCAAGCCCAAACCGATCACGAGGCAAAGGCAAAAGGACGCCAATTGCTTCTGGACAAAGAATATCAAGCATATCCCTTCCGTATCTTCCACACATCCGGACGGTTGGTGGAGTTTCTCAGCCACAAGGGAAAAAAGGCGACAGAAAAGCAGGCCTGAACCGGCTTGCTTTCTTCTTGAGAAGGCTTTTTTCTCTCTCTAATGACAGAAGAGCTCGATAGAAAGCGTACCGCCACCAAAAGGCGACCGATTGGTAAAATCCCTCTTCGATTCCGAAATGGACTCTCCTTGCCAATGGGCTTTGAGGTGAAAAGTATGCTTGGTGGATATCATATCGACTCCTTTCTCTTTGTTCATGATACCTGAAGATAGAAAGCCCCGTCTTTGTGACGGGGCGGAACGTTACAACTTCACTTGTATTCTTTCAGCCGATTTGAATCAAGTAGTCGGACATACGGATCGTCGGGCCGCAGGCCGCCCATTTAACTCCTTCTTTTGTAACATAACGGATCTGAATAAAAAGAACAACCGAATACCCGGTTGTTCAGCTTCATGTCAAACCTCTTGTTACCAAAAGCCCTTTTTCCAGCCTGGTTAGCCTGTCAAGCCCTTGATAAATACAGCGCAGCGTTCCTTGATCAACTCTTTGTCATGATCCAAAGTAGCTACATGATAGGATTCGGGGAGCTCTACCAATTCCTTGCGGGCAGCCGCTGTATAATCAAAGATATAGTGGGCGTTGTCAGGCGGTACGACATGATCTTCCGGAGAGACAAACACCAGTGTCGGGCAAGTGATCGCAGGCACTTTTTCTTTGGTTTCCGCCATGAAGCGGACCAATTCCCGAATGGAGCGAAGGGGGGTTTTTTCGTAGGCCAACTCCTGAACGCCTTCTTTTTTTATATCGGATCCGATCGCATCCAAAAAGCGAGGTTCTTCCTGTTTAGCCACTTCTTCCAATGCTTCCATGAACAATGCGGGATTGATCAAGGCAATCCCTTTGGTTTCCGGATATTTGTGAGCCAAGTGAAGTGCCAGGGTACCGCCCATGGATAGGCCGACGACAAAAATCTGGGAACATTTTTCGCGCAGCATCAGATACCCGGCCTCAGCCGAAGCGATCCAATCGTGATAGGTGGTAGACTCCATCTCCTCATAGTGAGTGCCGTGTCCTTTTAACCGGGGCCCATATACCGTATACCCGCATCCGGCCAGATGCTCTCCCAACTCCCGCATGCTCTGTGTCGTTCCCGTAAAGCCGTGCTGCACCAACACTCCCACATCACTTCCCGGAAAATAGAAAGGCTCCGCCTCCGGCATCACGTGATACGTTTTGATGGATTCACTCATTTCCGATCCCCCCATCGGAATTTTCCAATGATATTTGTACCCATTCGCCCTTATCATCGGAAACCCTGCAAAAACACTGAAGATGATGCCCGGGAAATTCCGGGTGCATCACCATGGATACAATTGACCGAACTTTGTCTTCAGATACCGAACATAAGGTTCAATGGACAATGATTGCCCCGTCGCTTTTTGAACCAGCTCTTCCGGAGTATATTTGCTCCCGTGCCGGTACACATTTTCTTTGAGCCAATGGTGGAGGGTGTAAAAGTTCCCCTGTCGCATTTCCGCCGGAATCTCCGGGTGAGCATTTCGTGCGGCATCATAGAATTGGGCACTCAAAATATTGCCCAAAGTATATCCCTGGAACACGCCGCCGATGGTAGCCACATACCAGTGGACATCCTGGAGTACCCCGTCCCGGTCATCCGGCGGGGCAATGCCCAAATCCGTCCGGTACCGCTCCCGCCACGCTTCCGGCAAATCTTTCACCGCCAGTTTTCCTTCCAGAAGAGCCAACTCCAGATCGAAACGGATCATCACGTGCAGGTTGTACGTCAGTTCGTCTGCGTCGGTGCGAATCAGCGAAGGTTCCACCTTGTTGATCGCCCGGTAAAAAGAATCCAGAGAAACAGGGTTGAGCTGGTCCGGAAACACCGCCTGCAATTTGGGGTAAAAATACTCCCAAAACTCCCGGCTGCGGCCAACGAGATTTTCCCACAAACGAGACTGGCTTTCATGAATGCCGGAGGAAGCACCCTGTGCCAATGGTGTGCCTTCGTATTCCGGATGAATCCCCTGTTCATACATGGCATGTCCCGCTTCATGGATGGTGCTGAACAATGCCTCTCCCAGTTCATTTTCTTTCACCCGGGTCGTAATCCGTACATCTCCAAGAGAGAACTTGGTCATAAAGGGATGGTGAGTCTTATCCTGACGTCCCCGCTTAAAGTCGTATCCCAGCTGTCGGATCACATCCAAACCGAACTGCCATTGCTTTTCCTCAGGGAAGTGCTGTTTCAACACTTGATCCTCCACAGGATCCTGTTCCGTTACCGCCTTAACCAGAGGAACCAGTTGTTCCCGCAGCTCACTAAACAGGCTGCGGATCGTGGATGCCTTCATTCCTTCATCTTCGAAGTCGATCAAGGGATCGGCAATATGTACATATCCCGGAAAATAGTCCGCCAATTGCCGGCTCATTTCCAAGGTTTTCTCCAATAATGGCGCCACTTTGGCAAAATCGTTCGCCGGGCGGGCTTCTGTCCATACCTGGTACGTTTTTGCCTGATGGCTGATCAGTTCACCCATAAAGGCAGAAGGCACCCGATTCGCTTTTTCAAACTTGCGCTGTGCTGCGCGGATCAATCCCGCCTCGTCGGAATCATAGGGCAAGCTCTCCCCGTAAGGAACCAACGCCTCCAACAAGCGGCCCATCCGCGGTTGCACCATTTTTTCGTGCGCTAATCGCTCCATCACCGCCATCTGACGTGCCCGCGCTTCCGCTCCGCCGGGCGGCATGTAGGTGGACTGATCCCAGTTCAACAACATGATGATGCATTCCAGATCATATACTTCACGGAGCAGTTCTTTTAGTTCCCGCAGCTTCTCTTCCACAGAAAACTCCCCTCTCCCATGCAATAGATATGTTTCTGCCGCTGCTTTCATCCTATCGCTCTTTTCCGTGCCGTACAACCTGAGCGAACAATTTTTTCTCAAAATTGGGTCATATAGCAAACATCTTCAACACAGCAAAAACGCTTCCGCCCGGCGTTCCCTTCCTCACAGAAGTGATGCTGTCCGCTTCGAAGCGATCACCGAGGTACGAACCAAAGAAAAAGCCCGTGTAAACCACGGGACAAGCACTCACAAGGAACACTCCCTGTTTAGTTGCATAGGTTGGCTCGCTTTCCACTTCGGTCCCACGCATCGAAGCCGGGTACGTCGTTCAAGTCCGTTCCTTGGGAGATGTGCTCTTTTCTTTTTCGAAGATCGGCTTTGCAGCCGTGTTGAAGGCCTATGCTTCATTCAGCTGCTGCTGCAATTCTTCCAGATTGGTTGCGGGTTGACGGCAGGCGTAGTTGCGACACACATAAGCCGTGGCCCGTCCGTTTACCGCGCGCTGCTCCTCGGTAAAGGGCAACAGTCGGGACAGCTCCGCCGAATTGCCGTCCTCCTTGTAGGCGATCACTGCTTCCGGGAGAAAACGGGACTGCACATAATGGAGCATGCTTTCCACTGTTTCGTCTCCGTCCGGTCCGACGACCACGATCTCCTTGGGCTTCGCCAGCATAAAGTGGAGCGCCACCAAGTAAAAAGTGTGGGCCATCGGCGAACGATCCACAGAACCGGCGAAGGATTTCATCAGCCGCTCCGCCGCATCCCGCAACGCCAAGTCTCCTGTCAAGCGGGCCAGCCGGGCCAGATTCAACGCGGCCACGGCATTGCCGGAAGGAGTAGCCCCGTCGTAGATTTCTTTGGTACGAGTGAGCAGCTGTTCACCGTCCTTCCCGTAGAAGAAAAGGCCGCCGTCCGTTTCATCACCGAAGAGTTCCAGCATTTCTTTGCTGAGTGCCACGGCTTCCCGCAGATAAGCCGGTTGGAACGTGGCTTCATACAGCTCCAACAATCCCCAGGTCAAATAAGCATAGTCATCGAGATACCCTAAAAAAGCCGCTTCTCCGTCCCGGTATCGGGCCAACAAACGACCGTCTTCCCGGCGCAGCTTTTCCTGAATAAAATCTACCGCTTTCTCCGCAGCTTCCGCATACTTTTCCTCCTGTAGGACACGGGCTCCTTTTGCCAAGGCGGCGATCATCAGTCCGTTCCAAGACGTGAGAATTTTGTCATCCTTGTGAGGATGGACCCGCTGCTCCCGCGCCGTAAACAGTTTTTTCCGCAGGGACTCCAGCTTTTGTTCCAGCTCCTCTTCGCTCATGCCGTGAGCGGAAGCCAACGCTTCAAAGGAATAATGGATCCGGTTCGGGATGCTTTTCCCCTCAAAGTTCCCCTCCGGGGTGATGTCGTACACATCACAGTAAAGAGTACCGTCTTTTTCCCCTAGTACTTCTTTTACCTCTTCCGGAGTCCACACATAAAACTTGCCTTCCACCCCTTCGGAATCCGCATCTTCCGCCGAGTAAAAGCCCCCTTCAGAAGAAGTCATGTCCCGGAGTACATAGGTAAAAATTTCCCGCGCCACCTGCGCATAACGCTCATTCCGTGTCACCTGGTACGTTTCCAGATAGGCATACGCCAACAAGGCGTTATCATAGAGCATCTTTTCAAAGTGGGGGACCAGCCACTGCCGATCCACCGAGTACCGGGCGAATCCAAACCCGATGTGATCATAAATGCCGCCGCGGTGCATCGCATCCAACGTCTTTTCCACCATGTACAGGGCTTTCGCTTCTTCCTTTTCCCGCCAATACCGGAGGAGGAACAAGAAATCATGGGGGCGCGGAAACTTCGGTTCCTGGCCGAAGCCGCCGTACTCGTGATCGAAGCTGCCGGTAAACTGCTCCAACGCTTCCTCCATCACCTCCGGCACCAGCTCTCCCTCTTCCGCCGTTTTCAGTTGGTGCTGAAGGGCATTGGCCACTTTCTCTCCCGCCTCCAGGAGCTTCTCCCGTTCATTCTTCCAGAGGTGGGCCACCCGTTCCAGGATCTCCATCAGACCGGCACGGTTGTACATGTTTTCCTTCGGAAAGTATGTACCGGCAAAAAAAGGCTTCTTATCCGGGGTCATGATAATCGTCAGGGGCCATCCCCCCTGCCCCGTCAACGCCTGGCACGCCGTCATATAGATATTGTCCACATCGGGCCGCTCTTCGCGGTCCACCTTGATCGAGATGAATTCCCGGTTCAACAATTCCGCCACTTCATCGTCCTCAAAGGACTCCCGCTCCATCACATGGCACCAATGACAGGTGGAGTAACCGATGGAAAGAAAGATCGGCTTGTCTTCCTGCTTGGCTTTCTCAAACGCCGCTTCGCTCCAGGGATACCAGTCCACCGGATTATAGGCGTGTTGGAGCAAATAAGGCGATTTTTCCTTTATTAGACGGTTGGGTTCGCTCATTGGACCACCTCCTGTACTGTCAGTTCATCATATCACAGTACAGTTTAACCAAAAACCGGTCCGACTCATCTTCTCTTTTATAACTCATTCACTTGCTTGGATGTACAGGAAATCAGAGGCACTTTGAACCGCTTCCTGAGAGGGTTTGTTTGCAACGGAGATAATTTTATACCCGGAGTCCTGACCATAAATGGTTCGCTTTCAATTCCTCCATTCAATCTTATCGACTTTCATCGATCCAGTCGGTTGCTAAAAAACACGGAACATCGCCCCCCACTCCGAAAATTGGTGAACAAAATAAAAAGGCAGCCGACTGATCAGTCAGCTGCCTTTTTACTAGCTCTTCTTCTTCTACCTTCAGATTCGCTGCAGGCGTTTTTGTTGTCAATCAACCTCTCAGACATGAGATTGTATAGTAAACAATTAGTGCCGGGATACCGTTAAGATCGAAACTGTGTTCTAAGTAAAGGAACCGCGCTTGTTGTGGCGCGGTTCCTTTTGCGTTTCTCCATACGTGACAACACGGTAAATGTTACTCGTGTGACAATCGTAGGATGCTTCATGCTCGCCGGTTTCACGAGTGTTTATCACAACTTTGACGCCGCGACGCAGTGCGAACGGGGGCCGGCATTGGTAGCAACCCGCATGGTTAAGCGGTCATCGTGCTGATGTCGATCACGAACCGATACCGCACGTCGGAAGCCAGTACCCGCTCATAGGCCTCGTCGATCTTGTCGACCGAGATGACCTCGATCTCTGCGCCAATGTTGTGTTTGGCGTCCAGCATTTCCTGGGTCTCGCGGATGCCCCCGATCAACGAACCGGCGTACGACCGGCGTTGGCCGAGGAGGGAGAACACGTTGAGTGACAACGGCTCCGCAGGCGCACCGACGTTGACCAAGGTGCCGTCCAGAGCCAGCAGCGAGAGGTAGGCATCGACGTCGATCTTCGCGCTCACCGTGTTGATGATGAGATCTAAGGTACCAGCAAGCTTCTCAAATGTCTCCGGATCGCTCGTAGCATAGTAGTGATCCGCACCGAGCCGCAGACCGTCCTCTTTTTTCCGCAGCGTTTGTGACAGGACGGTGACCTCGGCACCCATGGCGCGCGCGATCTTGACGGCCATGTGACCGAGCCCGCCGAGGCCGACGACCGCTACCTTCTTGCCGGGGCCGGCCTCCCAGCGACGCAGCGGCGAGTACGTCGTGATGCCGGCGCACAGCAGCGGTGCGGCGACGTCGAGACTGATTCCCTCGGGGATTCTGAGGACGAAGTCCTCTTCCACGACGATGTGGGTGGAATAGCCGCCCTGGGTGCGCTGGCCGTATTTGTCGACATCGGCGTAGGTAAGGGTGTTTCCCTTGAGACAGTACTGCTCCTCGCCCTTGCGGCAGTTCTCGCATTCGCCGCAGGAGTCGACCATGCAGCCGACGCCGACCCGGTCGCCGACGGCGAACTTCGTGACCTCGGAGCCGACCTCGGCGACAATTCCGGCGATCTCATGGCCGGGAACGAGGGGATATTGTTCCTGACGCCATTCGCTGCGGGCATGGTGAATGTCGGAATGGCAGATGCCGCAGTACTTGATCTCGATGAGGACATCACGAGGGCCGAGGTCGCGGCGATCGATCGTGGTCGCTTTGAACGGCTCGCTCGGACCAAAGGTGGCCTGTGCGTTGGCAGTAATCATATGACAAAACCTCCTTGGTTATTTACATGGAGGAGTTTAAAACCTGGAGTTAACTCCAAGTCAATAGGAAACAGCTTGAGATTTTAAAACCATCTCATTACAACGCTTCATCGCAAACAGATGACACGGACCAAGATGTCCTGCTGGCACTTCCATACATCGTGGGGTCTTGCTCTCCACGACGACTCCGGTTGCAGATTTTCCATTGGGCAAACCTTATAGGGAAGTTGCGTCACTTGTTCGGAGGAAGAGAGCCGGTATTCGGGGGGCGATGCTCTTTATTGCTCAACAACGTTGTTCAACAAACGTTTCACAAAGAAAGTGAACAGCAACAAGGATAACGCGACCGACACGGCGCTGACCATGAACAATGCCTGGTAGCTCCCGTGCTGGGAGACCCAGCCCAGCATGATCGCACCCAGCCCGATGCCGAGGTCGGTGGCAGTCGTAAAAGAAGCATTGGCCACCCCTTTACGGTCCGTGGGGACAAGACGTATGGTCGCCGCTTGAAGAACTGGTTGCGCGGAACCGAAACCAATGCCGTACAGAACCGCCGAAGCGAGCACGCCGAACCATCCGGTCGAGAAGCTCAAGGCGATCAAAGCTAAAATCGTAATCACGAAAGCCGGTACAACGACAAACGTCTCGCCGTGCCGGTCGCAAGGGGACGAATCAGGACAAGCGTGGCGGCATAGACCAGAAAGAACGCCCCGGAATTGACCTGGATCGAGTGGGCGAACAGCGGGACAAAAGTGGTAATGCCGCCATAAGAGATAAACAGAAAAAAGACCGATGCCGTGAAGGGCAAGACCGATTTTTCGAGAAGTTCGATCCTCTTTGCACCCGATTGCGGCCGAAAAGGCATTTTTGCACCAAACGTCAAAAGCAGCGCCGCGGCGGAAAGGCCGACGGCGAATAGAAACAGGGCGTGGTACGACAGGTTCTGTGCAACCCAGATGCCGAGTATCGGACCGACCGCCATGGCCAGGGTCATGGACGTGCTGAACCATCCCATGCCTTCTCCGCGGCGGGCGGCCGGGATCATATCCGTAATTGCCGTGAGAATGGCGGTTGTGGAAACGGCCCAGCTCATCCCGTGAAATATTCTGAGCCCCATCAAAACAACAATTCCACCGATCCAGTCATACATACCCATCGCCAAGGTGAAGAAAAGCAGCCCCCAGACGATGAACGGACGCCTGCCGAACCGGTCCAGCAGCCCGCCGACGATCGGACGAAAAATAACGGCGGACAGCATAAACGCGCCCATCGCCAGACCGACCTGCGCTTTGTCACCGCCCATCTGTTTGATGAACAACGGTAGCGTTGGATACAGCATATAAAATGCGGTGAACAGAAAAAGCAAGCCTACGGTCATGAGAACAAACGACTTCGTCCATAGGCGTTCCACTCTTCATTCCTCCTCGGGTGAAAGATCCCTTGCTTTAATCCTCCCCCGGTTTTTTCAGTGTTTTTTCTGTTTTAACCACTGTCTGTTCATAACTTGCAATTTTATAATCCAGGCGTTCCAACGCAGTGACGTGCGTTATCGATTCGTTATCGACATGTCTACATTGTAATTAGCAGGCTTTAATAAATGGGATAAAAATAGTGGCTTGAAACAAAATTTTAAAAACTCGGAGGATTTCATATGCAAAAAGTAATTTTGAACAATGGTGTTGAGATGCCTATACTCGGCTTTGGTGTTTATCAGATTGAAGATGCAAATGAATGTGAACAATGCGTTTATGACGCCATTATGGCAGGCTATCGTCTCATTGATACCGCTGCCGCTTATCAAAATGAAGAAGCGGTTGGGAGGGCAATCAAACGGAGTGGCGTACCAAGAGAGGAAATGTTTATTACGACAAAACTCTGGATTCAGGATGCCGGTTATGAGAGCACAAAGAAAGCATTTGCAAAGTCACTGGAAAGATTGCAATTGGATTATTTGGATTTGTATTTAATTCATCAGCCATTTGGAGATGTATATGGCTCTTGGCGTGCTATGGAGGAATTGTATCGTGAGGGAAAGATCAGGGCTATCGGGGTTAGTAACTTCCAGATGGATCGTCTGGTAGATTTGATAGTTCATAATGAAGTAATTCCTGCCGTAAACCAGATTGAAACGCATCCTTTCTGCCAGCAAATAGAAAGTGCTAAATTTATGAAAGAGAACAATGTTCAAATAGAGTCCTGGGCACCTTTTGCTGAAGGAAGAAATAACATCTTCCAGAATGAAGTTTTAGTATCACTGGCTGAAAAGTATAATAAATCCGTTGCTCAGGTGATTTTACGTTGGTTGACACAAAGAGGAGTCGTTGCAATTCCAAAGTCTGTTCACAAAGAAAGAATCATTGAGAACTTCAATATCTTTGACTTTGAATTAAGCCAAGAGGATATGGAGAGGGTTACTACGTTAGATACGAAAAAGAGCTTGTTCTTTTCACATAACGATCCTGAAATCGTGAAATGGCTTGGTAACGTTAAATTTGATATTTAACGCTAAACCGAAGCCCATCGGAATGACATTTTAAGTGACAATAATAAAAAGAGAGGAAGGTAAAAAATGCAAAAGCGTAAATTAGGAAAAAGCGGCCTGGAAGTTTCCGAGATCGGGCTCGGTTGCATGGGAATGAGCTACGGTTATGGTCCGGCTTCGGACAAGCAGGAGATGATCTCCTTGATCCGAGAGGCCGTCGACCGTGGCGTCACTTTCTTTGACACCGCCGAAATATACGGACCCTACACGAACGAAGAGCTCGTGGGAGAAGCTCTCCATCCCTACCGGGATCAAGTGGTGATCGCCACCAAGTTCGGCTTCAATATCCAAGACGGAAAACAGGCCGGGATGAATAGTCGGCCCGAGCATATCAAGAAAGTCGTCGAAGGCTCGCTCAAACGACTGAAAGTCGAAGCCATCGACCTGTATTATCAGCACCGGGTTGATCCGGATGTGCCCATCGAGGAAGTGGCGGGAGCGGTGAAAGATCTGATCCAGGAAGGAAAGGTGAAGCATTGGGGGCTGTCCGAGGCGGGAGTGAAGACGATCCGTCGCGCACACGCCGTTCATCCCCTCGCCGCGGTCCAGAGCGAATACTCCCTATGGTGGAGACGTCCCGAAGAGGAGTTGTTACCGACTCTGGAGGAGCTCGGTATCGGCTTTGTCCCGTTCAGCCCTTTGGGCAAGGGATACCTGACGGGAAGGTTTGACGCAAATGCGACATTTGAAAGCAGCGATTTGCGCAGTATTCTTCCTCGCTTTACCCCGGAGGCTCTTGAAGCCAATCGGGTTTTGATTGACTTGCTCAAAAAAGTGGCGGAACAGAAAAACGCCACTCTCGCCCAAATTGCCCTCGCTTGGCTGCTTGCGCAAAAACCGTGGATCGTTCCGATCCCGGGTACGCGGAAATTGAGTCGTCTGGAAGAAAACTTGGGAGCGGCCAACGTTAAACTGACACCTGAAGAGGTACGTGACATCAATTCCGCAACCTCGAAGATTACTTTGATGGGCGCGCGATATCCGGAGGAGCTGGAAAAAAGGACCGGACTCTGAACGGACGTTCCAGTCCAGACAGTGATGTCATTGTAGAAAAAACAAATCCTAAATTGGTTTGTTCAGACGCAAAAGCCCTCCAACTACCTTTCATTTATGGTCGGAGGGCTTCTGTTAATTATATCCATTTATATCGAGGGTTGACTTGAAGTTTAGCACAAATTGATTCCATAATGCTTCATGTTCACCAGCCCAGACGTGGTCGTCCGCCAAAATGTTCCGATACTCACATTGTCAAATGCAAAGGTAATTAGGGCAGTGAGCCAATTTATTCAAACGAGTGTACTTTTTCATGAAACCAACTCCTCATGTAAATTTAATTTAATAGATTTTCAGTCAATAAATTAACTTGTATCCCTAAACAAAAAAACACCTTAGATGAAGTGCCTGAAGACAAGTAAGTAGGAAGAATTCACTATCCCCAATCCTGTAACTACACCGAAAGATTCTTTCCATATCCATATACCAATTAATCCCTGCTCCCGACCATAGCAGGAAGACCGGCGTCTCTTCCTTTCTCGCCTTCTCGAACGACGCTTCGCTCCAAGGATACCAGTCCACCGGATTATAGGCTCCGACGCCTTCTTAGCTTCACGACTGTCGTAACTGAGTGCAAGCGTAAAGTAATATTTGTAAACCTTTTTCGCGAAAAGTTTTGTTTTCTTGGGAGAGAGACTCTTGCTTGTCTACCCAATAAATGGTGTCCACCCCAGAAATTACTTGATAGAGAATAAGTAAATGGCGGTCTACCGTTCGTCCTGCCTCTGCTTCATAGCCTAACAAGTACGATTCTTGTAGCACCTTATCGGTTAGGTTAAGATCACTCCATGTAAGTTTGGCCAGGTCGGATACAGGATCGCCAAGGGAAGCGTTTTCGAAATCAAATAGGCCGAATACCTGGTTCGCCATCTTGTGAGACCATGATATTACGAAAACCGTAGTCGTTGTGTAGAATCGTTAACTTCTCGGGCTCTTTGAGCTCACCCAAAGCCTGCTCAGTCTGATTCAAGCATGCTTGGAAACCACGATTCAGATCTTTCGGTTGCAGTTTCAAACGGTTCACCCATTTATAGTACTGTTCACTGTAATATGTTTTCCAAGAAAACTGAGCTAAAGTTTGGACCTTGGATGCCACCTTCCAAAAAACAGAATCCGAAACCTCCTTTTCTGACAAGAACGATTGGATACGTGCCAGTAGGCGACCCACTTTGTTCATCATCTTAACCTGACGGATATAATCCAATTGGAAAAACAGGTCCTTTAGCGTTACCCCATCCCACCATTCCTTTGTACAACATGTTTCCAAAATTTTAGGTACGGGTGCGCCTCTGACGGCGAGACGGGAAATACTATCCGTCTCGCGCACAAATGGTTTCTCGTGGGTATGGACTTTCAATAATACCGGTTCTCCATCGCGCACAGCACGATACACCGCAGTACCTTTGCGCTTAACAATTGGCACAACCAAATCCAATCCAAATGACGTCTTAAATGATTGGGTATTAAACATCTGGGTGTCTAGTCCCCCTCCCGCTCATACTCCCCCTCCCAGATACTTACCCTTTCCATTCCACATACGCAACCTGCGGAACCTTCCTAGGATGCTTTAGCCGTGTGGAACAAGTCACAGAAAAACAACCCCTGACAGCCCAACGACCCGGTCTGTACAGGGGCAATCTTTTTTTCACACACAGCCGCGAAATCCTCTTTGAAGCTCCCCCGAAACAACGGGACAACTCAAAAACAATTGAAACACTGAAATCCGCAACCGCCGCACCCGAATCCGCAACCGAAGCACCGGAATCCGCAACCGAAGCACCGGAATCCGCAACCGCCGCACCCGAATCCGCAACCGAAGCACCGAAATCCGCAACCGCCGCACCGAAATCCGCAACCGCCGCACCGAAATCCGCAACCGAAGCACCGCTGGGCAACCGAGGGATCCTGATGGTCCCAGGGTGTCGGCTCCCCAGCCTGAAATTCGTCAAGGCTCAGTTTCTGAAGATCCTGTTTGAAATTATCCATTTCTGACCCTCCTAATGGATAAGCTTTGTTTGAATCGGAAACAACACACGCCGATTATCAGACCCTCCCCCCTTCGGAAAAATATAGTAATCTTTATGAACCAGAGCCGTCGTTATTGCGGGTCCACATTTTTTTATTGGAATCCGGGTCAAAAAAATCCCCCCGAAAGTGGTCTTGACCCCGTCATATAGACAAAAATGTTTGTATGTTCTGGTAAGTAACTTTTTATTCCTCCCGACCAGGAAGGGATCCGGAACCTTTGATAGTTGTAAAAGGATATGTGCCTATTTACTTCTTGACAATAGTAAGTTATTAAGTTATTGTACTTTACATAAGTTAGTTAGTTACTATTTGACTTTGGTTTGGCCCAACAGCAGTGTGAAAAACCTGTATTGAAAGGTGGTGAGATGAAGCGAAAATCTCGAGGGATAAGTAGAACATGAAGATTCCTAGGAACGAAGTGCGTCGCTCATGCCGGAGAGGCTCACGCTGGTTCCGGTTTATTCAACAAAGAAAAATTTTAGGACCCGGTATGAAGAGGTTCCAAATCGGGTTTGTAACCGTATCGGAATAAAGCTTTCAAAAGAACACAGCTTATAACTTATATGAAGAGGATGCATTTCCAACGATCTCCCGCAAATGGTCATGAAGTACAGGCCATTGGGATACAGCGCTGTAACCCGGATGGATGGAACGAATATAGGTGAAGGATCTCCGGTCTAATCGGGCCGCAGATGGTGTAGATGCGGGATGTGATTGGAATCCGACACACCGTTCCCACCGGTTATTCTTTGGCAAGCCTTGACGATCAGGGGAAGCGTTGTCTGGAAGGGACGGACAAAATGATCAGGTCCGCTTATCCCGACTGAACGCAGCAACCGAGACTGAAACGAACTTAGGAAAATGATCGTGATTAAAGTCCCCACTGAAGCGGATGATCCTCTTTACCCAAATAATAATGATCTTCCATCGGAAAGGAACGATGAATAAATGGCCAAAGTACTGTATATCACCGCAAACCCCAAAACCGAAGACCAATCCTACAGCCTCTCCATCGGCAAAGCCTTTATAGACGCTTATCGCCAAGCAAACCCGCAGGATGAAATCATTGAGCTGAATCTTTATCAAACGGATATCCCGTATATCGATACGGATGTTTTCAGCGGGTGGGGAAAACTTCAACAGGGAACTGCGTTTGATCAACTCTCCGCGGATGAAAAAAAGAAAGTAAGTGCCATTGAGCGACTCACCGAGCAGTTCATTGACGCAGATAAGTATGTATTTGTGACCCCTATGTGGAACTTCAGTATCCCTCCGAAAATGAAAGCATACATCGATACCATTTGTATTGCGGGTAAAACCTTTAAATATACGGAGGAAGGACCCGTCGGGTTGATGACCGGTAAAAAAGCGGTTCACATCCAAGCCCGCGGCGGAATTTACTCGGAAGGACCCGCAAAAGAAATGGAATTTGGCGATCGTTACATCCGAACCGTTCTGAACTTTATCGGAATCACGGATGTCGAATCCATCATCGCAGAAGGTATGAACCAAATGCCCGATCAAGCGGAAAACATTAAAGCAAAAGCAATGGAGCGTGCTAGAGAAGCAGCCAAGAGATTTGCCCGGGAGGAAACAACTGCAAACGCTTAAACCTATAATTAGCCGGGTCAGGGTAATCCCCGCCCGGCTTTTATTTTTTCTGTTGGCCTTTCCGGCAATGATCCGTTCTCCTCAGGCTCCGTTTATCGGGAGAGAAAAACTGGTGTCAAAGCTCTGCTTCCGTTCTTTTCTCCGTCTTTGCCTCTCCGGAGCCGTGCGGTGAAGATATTTTTCCTCGTCGGTTTCTGGGATCACTCGCGGGACAGGTGCCGGTTTGCCGTTTTTGTCGAGAGCGACCATCGTCAGGAAAGAGGTGGCGGTCAACTGTTTCTCCCCGCTGTAGAGGTTTTCGGAGATTACTTTGACGTAGACTTCCATCGAAGAGCGTCCCGTCCAGGTGACAAAGCCCTCTACGGTGACGGCATCCCCCCGTTTGATCGGGGAGAGAAAGTCGACGGGGTCCATGGAGGCGGTCACCACCGTCCGCTGCGCGTGTCGAGTGGCGGCGATGGCGGCTACTTCATCGATATAGGATGTCACCTTGCCCCCGAACATGGTGCCGATGTGGTTGATGTCCGGCGGGAGGACAAGAGAGGTTTTGATAGTGCGGGATTGTTTGCTGTAACGGGCTTCCATTACTGGTTCACCTCCAAAGTTCGTTGTAAAAGGAAAAAATAGGATTATACGGTAAGGGGAACACGCCGGCATTCGGTGAGAAAACGGCGCGGTTCCACCGAATCCCCGACAATGACCATCGCGGTCATCCCTTTCCGGGTACCAGAGCTGCGTTGCTCACCCCGTTCCCAGAAAACGGCTTCCCCCGCCCGAACCGGGATCTGTTCCTGTCCGGACCCGCTTACCCAGCCTTCGCCCTCGACAATCAGGAACAGCTCGGGAGCTGTCCCGCGGTGTTCTCCGATTCGTCCCTCCGGATCCAGGTGGATGCAGCTCACCTGTGCGGGGCCCGCGGTGAGAAGGATCCGGGACAACGTGACCCCGGTGTTTCCAAACTGCTCTACGGGGGTGCCGACTTCTCGGTCAAAACGATAGATGTTCATGGTCCATCATCCTTTATGAAACATGTCGGCCCATTCGGGGGCCGACGGGTGGAAAGGTCACCCTTCTGAAGGGGAAGTTTACCATATCAACGATGATCCGTCCCCGATTTGCGACAAACCGGCATATATGGAGATAGACTCGGAAAATAGGAGCCGAATATGAGATGTCGATGAGGATGAACGAGAAGGCGGTTTTCATAAAAAAAGTTTCCACTTATAATAGGAATGAGGATCGAAGAACGGGAATGAAAGGAAGGTGTAAGCCCGTGCACTCCTCAGTCATGTCCATCGTCCAGGAGCTCCTTCATGACTGGGTACCTCCGGAAGCTTCCGTTGCCATCGCGGAAAACGCCCAGTACGTCGAATACGAGCCCGGGCAATACGGACTTCCCATCCGACCCGGCCAGCCGGTGCCGTCGGGGAGTATCAGCAATCGGGTCTTCCATTGCAAAAAACGGGTCGAGTGCCTGGTGGACGATTCCGTTTTCGGCATTCCCTATTATGGAATGGGGTATCCCATGGAAGGGCCGGACGGATCCTTCAGCTCCCTGACGGTCATCTTGCCGCCGAGCAGGCGGAACACCCAGCCGCCCTTGCGCTATGTGACCGGACAGCTGGATGACATCTGGAAACCCGTTCCCGTGGGAGAAATCCCCTGTTTCGAAAGCGGGCAAAAAAAGACCTGGTTCCAGCACGGGAAACACCGTTACATCACGGTCCACAGTTTGCAGGCCCTTGAAGAGCGGCTGCCCGATTCCTTCCTTCGCATCCACCGCTCCTACATCGTCAATATCGATTGGATCAGCAAGCTGCACCGAGACATCGCCTCCAACCTCCTTGTCGAACTGGCGACTCCGGATCGTCCCACACTCCCCGTAGGCCAGCGCTATCTCCGCCTGGTAAGACAAACTCTGGGGTTCTGAACAGGCGAGATACTTGTAACGTTGTGTATTGAATTTGAATTCTGTAGATCCGTACGGGAAACCGAAACAAAAAGGCGTTATCCCCAAATAAAGCAGGGGATAACGCCTTTTCTTGTGCAGTTAGATTCATCTGTCATTCATCTTAGCTGACTTGCTTCACCGCTTCGTCAAACTCGGCTTCCATCTTCGGATCGGGCTTCTTGGACAACAGACTGATCACAAAAATCGCGATCGTGCAGGCGATGAATCCGGGGATCATCTCATAGATCTCATCAAAGGCCTTGATTTGCTCCCAGATGATCACTGTCACCGCACCGGTAATCATTCCGCCCAGGGCTCCCCATTTATTCATCCGCTTCCAGTACAAGCTGATTAATACCACAGGTCCAAATGCGGAACCAAATCCGGCCCATGCGTAACCGACCAAGTTTAGAATCGTTTCATTCGGATTTAAAGCCAAGTAGAGTGCGATCAGAGAGACTCCCAGCAAGGACAGGCGTCCAACCAAAACTAGCTCTTTATCCGTAGCCGAACGACGGAAAAAGGCCTTATAAAAATCCTCCGTCAAGGCATGGCCGTTACCAGCAACTGAGACGAAATCGTGCTCATGATCGCAGCCAGGATCGCAGCCAGAAGGAAGCCTGTGATCAACGGATGAAACAGCACTTTGGACAGCACGATAAAGACGGTTTCCGGGTTGTCCAACTTGGTGCCCGCTTGGCTGAAATAGGCGATTCCGATCAGACCGGTAAACATGGCTCCTACGAGGGAGAAGATCATCCACCCCATCCCGATGCGACGAGCCTGTTTCATCTCTTTGATCGAGTTGATAGCCATAAAACGCACAATAATATGGGGTTGACCAAAATATCCCAACCCCCACGCCAGCAGAGAGAAGATGCCGATTACGCTCGTTCCTTTAAAGGCGTCCAGCAGTGTCGGATCTATCGAGCGAATTTCACTGAAGGCGGCCCCGATCCCTCCGACCTCCATCACAGTCACGATGGGAACCAGAATCAACGCGATAAACATAATCGTTCCTTGGACAAAATCCGTCCAGCTGACGGCTAAAAACCCGCCAAACAGGGTGTACAAGATTACGACTCCGGCTGTAATCCATACTCCCCACAAATAATCCATGTCAAAGGAACTTTTAAACAGTTCACCGCCGGAAACCATACCGGATGACGTATAAAAGGTGAAGAAGACAAAGATCACCAGCGCGGAAACAATCCGCAAAACCCTGGATTCATCCTTAAAGCGGTTTTCAAAATAGTCCGGGATGGTAATTGAATTGTTGGCCACTTCCGTATACGTTCGCAGCCGTGGAGCCACGTACAGCCAGTTCAAGTAGGCGCCCAGAGTCAGCCCGACCACAATCCATCCGCTGCTTAATCCGGTGGCATACATCGCACCCGGAAGCCCCATCAGCAGCCATCCGCTCATGTCCGATGCCCCGGCGCTCAACGCCGTGACTGCCGGCCCGAGATTTCGTCCGCCGAGCATATAGTCGGACAGATCGGATGTCCGGTTATATGCAAAATAACCAATAACCAGCATGCCAACTAAATAAATGCCGATCGATATAATGACTCCATACTCCATCTAACTCCCCCCCTCATTGAGTGACTCCCCTTAAGAATTATTGTACCATCAACAAAACCTCTGTTCTTGCTTTTGGAGAAAATGGGCGGACCGCCAAGGGGCCGTCATTCCCCTTCCCCAGCGGCGTGGGGAAAGCTTCCCGCTTACTCCCGACAAAATTATAATACCCTTACATCCGGAATCAACAAGAAAAATCCGTCAATAAATGATTGATTTAAAAAATCCGTCAGTTTACTTTAAATGGGAGCAACCTCTTTTAAGGAAGAGATTGCTCCCGTTGTTTCTTCACAACATTTGACTGATGGTTTTGGCTTGCATATGGAGAATCAGATAATCCGGTCCGCCTGCTTTGGAATCCGTTCCGGACATTTTGAAACCACCGAACGGGTGATAACCCACAATCGCTCCCGTGCAATTCCGGTTAAAGTACAGGTTGCCTACATGGAAGTCCCGCTTGGCCCGCTCCATGTGCTCAGCGTTTCTTGTGATGACGGCACCGGTCAACCCGTACTCGGTATTGTTGGCGATTTCCAGCGCTTCGTCAAAATCTTTGGCCTTGCAAAACGCTACCACCGGACCAAAGATTTCTTCTTGCATGATCCGGGCATCGGGAGCTACATCGGCGAAAATCGTCGGTTGGATGAAATAACCTTTGGAGTCGTCTCCCTCGCCACCGATCACCAACCGGCCTTCCTCTTTTCCAATCTCGATATAACCCATGATTTTGTCAAAGGCTTTTTGGTTGATTACCGGACCCATCCAGTTTTCTTGGAAGCGCGGGTCACCCACCGTGATGTCTTTTACCAATTGAACGGTTTTTTCCAACACGGCGTCGTATACATCTTGGTGAATCACCGCGCGGGACCCGGCAGAGCATTTCTGTCCGGAGAAACCGAAGGCCGAGGTCAGGATGGATTCCGCCGCCAAATCCAGATCCGCATCCTTGTCCACTACCACGGTATCTTTTCCGCCCATCTCGGCGATCACGCGTTTCAAGTGGAATTGTCCCTCATGGACAATCGCAGCCCGCTGATAGATCCGTGTTCCCACGGCACGGGATCCCGTAAAGCTGATGAGAGCGGTTTTCGGGTGGTCCACCAGATATTCGCCGATTTCCACCGGGTCTCCAGGGACAAAGTTCAGCACTCCTTTGGGCAGCCCCGCTTCTTCCATCAGATTCACAAATTTCGCCGCGATCACTGGTGTCGGTTCTGCCGGTTTCAGCAAAACGGTATTGCCCGTAACCAACGGTGCCACGGTGGTTCCCACCATAATCGCACAAGCAAAGTTCCACGGCGGAATCACTACGCTTACACCGATCGGCTGGTAGATATATTTGTTGATCTCCCCTTCCCGGCTGTTCACCGGTTTGCCGTCTTTCAGGGCGATCATTTGACGGGCATAGTATTCCATAAAATCGATCGCTTCCGCGGTATCCGCATCCGCTTCTTTCCACGGTTTCCCCGCTTCTTTTACCAACAGAGCGGAAAACTCGTGTTTCCGGCGGCGCATCTTCGCAGCGGCACGGAACAAAATTTCAGCCCGTGCAACCGGGTCCCATTTTCTCCAGCTTTCAAAAGCTTTGGAAGCGGCTTCAATCGCCTTGTCAGCCAGCTCCTGATTGGCCTTGGAAACGGTGCCAATGATTTCATTGGTATTGGCCGGGTTGACGGATACCAGTTTTTCATCGGTGGAGATCCGTTCTCCGTCGATCACCAGGCTGTAATCTTGGCCCAAAGATGCTTCGACTTTGTTTAACGCCTCTTCAAATGCGCGGCGATTCTCTTCCACTTGAAAGTTGGTAAAGGGTTCATGTTGATACGGTGTGGTCATGGATCAAGCTCCTTTCGCTGATTTTTCTGCTCCCCTCTTAAATCAAAGCAATTTACATGCCAAATATCCGCCCCATAATCCGTTCTCTTTTTTACACAAGTGTCAACCAAGTGTCTAAAGGTTTACACAATTGTCAATCAAATGCGCATCATTTTGAGAATAACCCTTTTATCGCAAAAGCCACATTTTGCGGCCTTTCTGCCAAACGGCGCATAAAATAACCAAACCAATCGTTTCCAAAGGGAATGTACACGCGCATCGTATATCCCTCTTCCGCCAATTGGACCTGCATTTCTTTTCGGATACCGTACAGCATCTGAAACTCAAATTGATCGCGGGATATCCCGTGCTCTTCGACAAACTCCTTCACTTTGGCAATGATGTTGTGATCATGGGTGGCAATCGCCGTATAACTTCCGCTCAGCAAATGTTCCCGGATGATCCGCATATAGTTTTCATCCACTTGTTTCTTGTCTTGATAAGCCACTTCCGGGGATTCTTTGTAAGCTCCCTTTACCAAGCGAAGGGGAACCCCTTTCAAATCTTTCACATCTTGCAGCGATCGATGCAGATAAGCCTGGATTACCGTTCCGACGTTCTCGTACTCTTTGCGCAACTCCCGCAGCATGTCCAAAGTCATCTGACAATGAGCGTAATCTTCCATATCGATCCGCACGAAATTTTGGTGCTTCTTCGCTGTATCCAATATGCGACGCATATTGTGCAAACAAAAATCTACATCAATGTCCAGGCCGAGTTGGGTTAATTTCAATGACAGATTACACTGAGCCCCTGATTCAGCGATTGAATCCAACGTACGGATACAGTATTCCGTCGCCTCGGAAGCTTCTTCCCGGCTGGAAACAAACTCACCCAAGTGGTCAACGGTGCACACCAGGCCCTTTTCATTGAGTGATTTGGCCGCTTTCATCGCGCTTTCAATGGTTTCCCCGGCAACTACTTGGGAAGCACCGAAGCGTAACCCCCATTTCTTCGCCGCTGTATTCAGCGCCCTGCTTTGCGAAGCATATAGAAAGATATTTTTAGAAATGGTTTCAATCATCCTCTTCCCCTCCAACGACACTCTTTTATCCGATTTCTCAGCAAAAGTCATGCCAAAGGAATGGTGAACCTGATGGGACAGGGAGAGAGTAAGGTGTAAAAAATTTTAAACATAAGTGTCCATTGATCTACAAAAGTGTATAATATCTATACAAGACGTATAGGACAAGCTCGGTGTAAAGGGTGGTTGATGATGTTAAAGCAACAGATTCCGCTTCATACCCTTTCGTTGCCTTGGAATGCGTCGTTAGACAGCGACAAAATGAAAACCCTTCCAAAGGATCAGCTGCTGTCCGACCTCGATCCATTGGAGGTAGGAAAAGACATCGCTCTCCAAGATACCGATGGAACGTACGTGGGATGGATCCCTTTTTCCAATATCGTACAAACGGTGTTTAAACAGTGGAAAATCTGTCTGGCCTATTATGAAACGCTGCTTCAGGCGGTCGATGATGCGATTACTGCTGTGGACGGAGAAGGAAATATCGTTTCCTGGAACCCGAAATCGGAGGAAATTTTCCAATGTTCCCATGACGAGATCGTGGGTAAACCCATTACCGACTTCTTTGAAGAGGACTCCATCGAAGTCATGTCCACCCTCAAAGACGGTAAAGGGGTGATACGAAAGTACCATCAACCTTACCCGGATGTGTACGTGTTAATCAATTCGTTGCCTGTAGTGATGGATCAATCCATTATCGGCGGGATCTCTGTCGAACGGGATATTACCGACGTCGTCAAGCTGAATGAGGAGCTTTCCGCAACTACCGCTTATATACAGGATTTAGAGAGGAAAATGGATAAGAAGCAATCGGATCCCTTCCACCCAATCAAAGGCAGAAGTCCCGCCCTTCGCGAGGCAGTAGGCATGGCCAAAAAAGTGGCAGCCGCCGATGTCCCCGTTTTGATCACCGGGGAAAGCGGCGTCGGAAAAGAATTATTCGCCAGCGCCATTCATAAGGCAAGCCCGCGTGCAGAGGGGCCGTTTATCGCTATTAACTGCGGTGCGATCCCGGCTTCGTTGTTTGAAAGCGAGTTGTTCGGTTATGAAAAAGGGGCCTTCACCGGCGCAAACAAGGAGGGTAAAAAAGGAAAGATCGATATTGCAAAAGGAGGAACCTTATTTTTAGATGAGATCGGTGAAATGCCGCTGGATCTGCAAGTAAAGTTATTGCGTGTGCTTCAGGAAAAACAATTTTACCGGATCGGAGGAAACAAACCGAACCCCGTCGATGTGCGCATCATTGCTGCAACCAATCGAGACCTGGAAAAAATGATCGAAGAAGGGTTGTTCCGACAAGATTTATATTACCGGTTAAATGTCGTTTCAATCCCCATCCCCTCTTTGCGCGAAAGAATGGAAGACATCCCGGAACTGATCCAGCTCTGTTTAAAAGAGTTTTCCGTCAAATATTCCAAACCGATTCCCGATATCGATCCGGAAGTGATGTATCTGTTGCTGCACCATGATTGGCCGGGAAATATCCGACAACTGCGCAATACCATCGAACGGATCATGATTTTGGTCGATGAAGAGGTGATTCAACCCCATCATCTTCCCAACCATCTGATAAAAAAGAAAGAAAACAAATCCGTTCGTGCTTCCGCCCTAGAACAACTGCCGGCCGACAGTGAAGAGATGCAGATCCGAAGCGCCCTGATGAAAACATACGGCAATAAATCTGCAGCAGCCAAACTGTTGGGAGTTTCCCGAGCTACTTTATATAACAAAATCAAGAAGTATGGTTTGTCCACTAGGGTGTAACAGGATTGTCTCCGCTAAAGTAAGCGGCGCCGGTGGAATACCGGCGCTAATAGGTTGTAACCGATACCTCCCACCATAGCACACTAAATCAGATTACCTTGTACGTATCCGCCGTTGACACAATATTTTGTAACGAAAACGGATGAAGTGGAGATGAGGCAACCACAAGAGGAAAGGGGGAAATTTGTCCCCCATCAGAAGGCCTTTAAAATCACCTGCCCGAATAGTTACTAAGACAAATGAAAATAGGGAGTGAACCCTTTGCAACTGACCCATACCCGCTTGTTAGTGAAAAACTACCGGGACTGCTTTCTTTTTTACCGGGACGTACTGGGTTTTCCGGTTCTATGGGGCGATGAAGAGTCCCTGTACGCCGACTTCGACGCCGGCGACGCCAAACTGGCTTTGTTTGATCGGCGGCAAATGGCCGAGGCGGTGGGAAATGATCACTTGCCGCTGGAACGGAAAGCGATGGACCGGGTGGTGATCATTTTTCGAGTAGAAAATGTGGATGAAACGTACCACGGTCTGAAGGAACAAGGGGTTCACTTTGTTGCGGAACCGACCTCCCGGGAGGCTTGGAGGATTCGGTCCGCTCAATTTCGGGATCCGGACGGGACGTTAATCGAGATCAATCAGGGATTGTAAAAGCCGTTCGACTGAATGGCCCCTCCTATTCTCCCGTTCTCAAACTGCTGCTGTACAGCTTCATCGGTATTTTCATGTTTTTCGTCCCGATCCCCTGGCAAGGAAAAACCTCTATTCCTCTGGATCACTTGGTTACTGCGATTACCCGACACTTTGCACCCTTTACTCCTTATTACGCATTGTTCGTTATTACCTTGGGTGCACTCTCTCCCTTTTGGAAAGGCCGATGGAAAAACAGCCGGACAGAAGTTGTTCTTTCGCTGTTGAAACTCGTGGGCTTGGCCGTAGCGATAATGCTGGTGTTTCAGATCGGACCGGCTTGGGTGCTGGCCCCGGATACGGGTCTTTTTCTTTTTGAGAAGCTGGTGATCCCGGTCGGGCTGTTGGTGCCGTTGGGCTCGATCTTTTTGGCGCTGCTAGTAGGGTATGGCTTGCTGGAATTTGTCGGCGTTTGGATGCGGCCCGTCATGCGCATCATCTGGAAAACACCCACCCGGACGGTCGGCCATTGATGTTGCTTCTTTTGTCGGCAGTTACTCCATCGCCCTTCTGATTACCAACCGATTGTACAAGGAAGGGAAGTACACCACCCGGGAGGCGGTCATTATCGCCACCGGCTTTTCCACCGTCTCCGCCACCTTTATGATCATCGTCGCCAAAACCTTGAACCTGATGGCATACTGGAATATGTATTTCTGGACGACTCTGCTGGTCACTTTCCTGGTAACTGCGATCACGGCACGTATCTGGCCGATTCGTAGCGCCGTTCTCTCCGTGTCCTCCATTCTTTTTTTCTCCGCCTCCATCCCGTGCATCCTGTCCACAGAAATTCCCGTCACCATCCGGGAGCTTGTGGTTATCTGGCTGGAGCGGACCGTGTTGACACTCATCTTGGCAACACCGCTCGCTTTTTGGCTGATCACATAGCAGACCTTCTCCAAAGTGCATGATGAGGGTCGGTCTGATCCTTTGTTATAGGGGGTCCGGTATAGCCGTCTCCGGTCTCTTACAAAAAGCGCAAAGTATCTTCGCCGATTTACACCGACCCTCCTCCTCTATCGAAAAAGCTTGAATGACCAGACACGCTCGTGCAACCTTCCTTTGGTTAGCGACCTTGAGGAGAGATGTGCTTTGCTTTTCCCGAGCTTCAGCAGCTTCTTGCATATTGAACCAAATCCATCTTCACTTTCCATTCGTTTATAAAAGATCGAGAAGGAAACCGCTGCTCGCAGGGAGAAAAGCTCATTCAAACGGGAAACTCCCTATGTTTTATCCGTTAAGTTTAAGGAGGTATTCCCATGGGCAAAACTAAACACACCGGGCCGATCTCCCTTCCCAAGGTACCGGACCCTGACCTCTGGGTAAGCAAAGTGCCTTTCGGATTGGGCAAAATCAAGCCCCGCCACATTCGTGACACCCTGAAAGCAGTCTGGGAAAACCGGGACAACCTGTCTTATGCCACCCGCATTTTGACCCGGGGGGTGTGTGATGGGTGCGCCCTGGGTGTGGCCGGTTTGAAAGATCAAACCTTGACCGGTCCCCACCTGTGCACGACCCGGCTCAATGTCTTACGGCTTAACACCATGCCGGCGATGAAACCGGAGACGATTCACGCCGACATCGAGGAGTTGCGGCAGAAGAACAGCACCGAGCTGCGTCAGTTGGGCCGAATCCCGTACCCCTTGATCCGGGAAAAAGAGGAACGCCGTTTCCGCCGTCTCTCCTGGAATGAAGCATTGGACCGCATTGCCGGGAAGATCCGGGACATCTCCCCGAAGCAGCTGGCTTTCTACCTGACTTCGCGGGGGATCGCCAATGAAACCTATTACATGGCAGCCAAAGCAGCCCGATTCATCGGTACCAACCATATTGACAACGCCTCCCGGATTTGCCACTCTCCGTCCAAAACGGCGCTGAAGCGATCCCTCGGCATCGGTGCTTCCAGCTGCAACTACAAGGACTGGATCGGAACGGACGTGCTCGTATTCTGGGGGTCGGCAGCGGCCAACAACCAGCCGGTTTCTACCAAGTACATGTACGCTGCCAAGCGGAAAGGGACTAAAATCATCGTTATTAACCCCTACCACGAGCCATCGATGGACCGTTACTGGATCCCCTCCATTCCTGATTCCGCCCTGTTTGGCACCAAAATCGCCGATGATTTTTACCAAGTAAACATTGGCGGAGATATCGCCTTTATGAACGGGGTGATGAAACATTGGTTCGAAATGGAGGAAGTCTCCCCCGGTTCTGCCATCAATCACGAGTTTGTTCAAGCCCACACCAACGGTTTTGAATCCCTGCGAAAACATGTCCTCGGGTATGCGTGGGAAGAGTTGGAGCGGTCTTCCGGAGTTTCTAAAGAACGGATGATTCAGTTCGCCGAGTTGTTGGCCCATGCCAAATCGGGCGTCTTTGTCTGGTCCATGGGGCTCACCCAGCACCGTTTCGGCACGGACAATGTCTCCCAAGTAGCCAATCTGGCCATGCTGCGGGGCTTCATCGGCCGGGAACACTGTGGCGTCATGCCGATTCGGGGCCACTCCGGAGTACAAGGCGCCGGGGAAATGGGCGCCGATCCTTTCAGCTTGCCCGGCGGAGGTTTTGAGAAGGAGACGGTGAACCGGGTAGAAAAAGTGTGGGGCTTCGCCATTCCCCGCTGGCAGGGAGATATCGTCGGAGTTTCTCTGGAAAATGCGCTACTGCCTGACGATCACGAACAAAAAACGAAGGTGTATTACCTCTCCGGCGGCAACTTTCTGGAAACGATGCCCAACCCGGATTTTGTCCGCCAATGCTTGGAGAATATCGAAGTGCGTGTGCACCAAGATATTATTTTTAACACCTCTACCCTGGCCGATGCCAAAGAAGCGGTCATCGTCCTGCCGGCGATGACCCGGTATGAGCAACCCGGCGGGTGCACCTCCACCTCCACCGAGCGGATGGTCTACTTTTCACCGGAAATCCCCGGCCCACGTTTAGAGGAGGCACGGGCAGAGTGGGAGATTTACATGGACTTGGCTTCCCGCGTCAAACCGGAAGCGAAGCATTTGATCCAAATGGAAAGCGCACAAGAAATCCGCGAGGAAATCGCTCAAGCCGCTTCCAACTATGATGGGATTCAGCACCTGAATCAGCAGGGAGATGTCTTTCAATGGGGCGGAGCTTGGCTTTGTGAGGGCGGTGAGTGTCCCACACCCGATGGCCGGGGCAATCTGATTCCGATCGAGCTGCCGGAGTTGCGGAAGGCAAAAGAGCATTTTTCTGTCACCACACGAAGGGGAAAACAGTTCAATTCCATGATCTATGCGGACACCGATCCCTTCAATGAAGCCGACCGTTACGATGTGCTGATGAATGAAGAAGATGCCCGACGACTGGGTATCTCTGCAGGAGAACCGGTTGTGGTGTATAACCGGCACGGCCGTTTTCAGGGAAAAGCCCGCTTTGTGAACATCCGGCCCGGCAACCTGGAGGTTCACTGGCCCGAAGGCAACTGCCTCATCCCACAAGGGGTATATGAGGAACATGCCGGCATCCCGGAATACAATACTCCCGTCATTTTGGAAAAAGCGGAAACCTTCCATGCTCAGAAAGATCTTCGGTATGCGGAGAAGCGTGTGGAAGAATTGGAGATGGAGATCGGGTGAAAAAGCCGCGACATCCACAGCCAAAAGAGATCGATGTAAAACGGATCATCCACCGGTACACCGCAGCGGCGTACCATCCGGAGAAGAAGCAGGACCGCATTGTTCGAGAGACTCCCCTGACGATGATGGTGAACGGGGAAGAATTCGCCACTTTGGTCTGCTCACCGATTGACTTGGAAGAACTGGTTATCGGTTTTTTGGCATCGGAAGGCCTGATTCGTTCCATGGAGGAGATCCGAGGGCTGACCCTGGACCGCGATAAAGGTTATGCCTATGTAGAGTTGAGCCATCCACCTTCCCGGACTGCCGCTGCCCATTCCAAGCGAATCGTGGGATCCTGTTGCGGGAAAAGCCGGCAGTTTTATTTTCAGAGCGATGCCCGAACCGCCAAAACCGTGATGAGCCGCCTGCAGGTTACTCCTGCCCAGTGCATCCGCCTGATACGGAAATTGCAACAAGCCTCCGAGGCGTTCCATCAGACGGGCGGTGTACACAATGCCGCCTTGTGTACACCGGATCAACTGCTTATCTCTTATACCGATATCGGGCGCCACAATACGCTGGACCGGATTTACGGCCACTGTCTCCAGCACCGCATCTCCCTGTCTGACAAGCTGATCACATTCAGCGGCCGCGTCTCGTCGGAAGTTTTGCTGAAAACCGCCAAAATCGGTATCGGAATCCTGCTCTCCAAATCGGCTCCCACCGACCTCGCCCTCGACTTGGCGGAAGACCTCGGCATCACCGTATGCGGATTCATCCGCGGGGAAAAGATGAATGTGTACACACACGGGGAACGGATTGTTTTCTCTCAACAATGAAAAGTTGGAATCACTTCTTATACGGGCCGCCAAGATAGAGATGCAGCTGCTATAAAAAGAACAAACTCCCAACCATTAGATAACGACACAGAAAAACCTCCTGTTGCCATCCGTCAACCAGGAGGTTTCGTTCCGATCATCTATTGGACATGGTTTTCAGGATATAAAGTTATGCTTCCGAAGCCACACTTTGCGCTTGCTTGTGTCGTGTCCACAGGACGGAGAGGAGGATGACTCCAAACACTACCGCTTGGACTGCTATGGTTTCCAGGGTCGGATACATACCGAAGAATTCGAGCTCCGGCACACCGGTGATATGGGTGGATTCCACCTTTTTCACCACTTGCAGCGCATGGATGCTCTCACCCGTAAACTTAAAGGCGAGATAATAGATCAAAGCGCTGACGGTGAGGAAGAAAGGACGCATGGGAAGCTTGACACTGAATCGGATCATCGCAATTCCCAGTGCTACCAGAATCAGCGTGGCAGCTCCGATTCCCAGGATTAGATTTTGTGTACTGATCGAACCGATCATCCCCAGGTAGAAGATCACCGTTTCCGCCCCTTCCCGAAGGACGGTCAGCATCGACACACCAGCCAGGGACCACAGGCTGCCACGGGCCAAGGCCGTGCCCACTTTATCATTGATAAACTGGTTCCATGCTGCGATATTGGACCGGCTGTGCAACCAAGCACCCACGGTCAACATCACCAGCACGGCAATCAAGCCGGTAATCCCCTCAAGAAACTCCCGTTCTTCACCGGCCACCGCGACAGAGAACAGGGTGGTCAGCACAAATGCCAAGGCAAAACTGGCTGCAATCCCCGCGCCGACACCGCCCCAAATCCAACCGCGTTTATCGTTGTTGTCGGTACGGTTGAGGAAGGCGAGGAGGGCACCGACGATCAGGAGAACCTCCAACCCTTCCCGCAAGAGAATGATCGCAGCGTCCCAAGCAGAGTAGGACGTTTTTTGAGCCAGCGGCTCCAGGCCTTTCTTCATCTCAGAGATGACTTGCTTGGCCTCCCCGGTTTTGGGCGGGTTAGAAGACAACAGACTTAAGGCTTTGGTCATGTTGTTCTCCGTCTGGGTATATACTTCTTCCGACTTGGTGCTGACCTGTCCTTCAATGGACGGCCAAATCTGAATGAATTCCACCATATCCGCCCGGGCAGCGGAGATATCCCCTTTGTTCAACGCTTCCTGTACCTCGTTCAGTTCATGGATCAGGGTTTGGATGCTGCCCTTCTCTTTGGAAGCAACGCCTTTCTCATCCCCATAGTGCTCCACTTCTTCAAACAGTCCGTGAAGGGCAGCCGCAGCTTCTTTCTTATCGGGGGGAGAGGCTTTCAAGGCAGCACTCACACCGGCCATCTTGGTTTCAATCTCACCATATGCCCCCGGATTTTCGGAGCGAATGCCGGCCTCGACCTGTTCCCACCCCTCATGAAATTCATGGTAGGCCTGCTCCGCTTTCTTGAAATGTCCATTTTCGGCCGCTTCCTCTGCTTGATGCAGCAGGGGTAGGAAGCTTTTCAGTTTCTTCCCGGCTTCTTCATGAGTGCCTTTCTCTGATGTCCCCCCGGTTTCATAGGACATTACCGCTTCGTTTAATTGTTCCAACGCATGAGAGACAGCCTTTGGATCGGGATGGGGGCTCTTTAACAGTGCTTCTGCCTGGGCCATCGCAGATTCGATCGCTTCATAATCTTTAGGGGAATTCAATCCCCTCTTCGACTTTCTCCCATTTTTCATGAAAAGCATCCATCTCCTTGGCCACAGCGGACATCTCTTTCTTTTCCGCTTTTTCCATCGCCAGATGGAGATGCTCTTCCAATGACTCTACTGAAACCTCCTTTTCCGCTGCTGATACGGGTTGGCTGCCTAACAGCGGCACCACAACAATGGCAGCCAACAGCCACCGGAACCAGTTTGCCTGTGTCACGATGTACCCTCCTCAACATCTCCCGCAGATATGTACTGCACGTATCTTTTTCAAGAACATTAAAAAACGGCACGACTCCGTTTTTTATTCGAATGTTAATGAGAACGATTATCATTATAAGCGGGGTTGGATCTTCTGTCAATTATCTCTGTGCAGGGTTTTTCTCCCTTTTCGGGACCGTGGATACAATCGGATTTTCATTCCATTTTCGGTGTAACACAGGGGATGGGAAGGATAACCCCGGCACATAGGGATGAAGCCCCTGCTACGTGCTGTTGGCACCTCGAAAGAGGGTTATCAGGTCATAGGGATAGAAGCAAAGGAAGTAGCCCTTCCTGCTCAGGAAGGGCTTCAAAATGGCTGACAAAGTTCATCTTTGAGAACGAATGGAGGGGCGACTTTTGGTTACCGTTTCCTCTCCGCCAGGCGCAGCATAAAATCCGCCTGGATTTGGCCGACTGCTTTTCCGCTCATGTTTTTAACATCGGGAGCTGTATACTTCGCCAACCGGTCCAAAGCCCCATCCGTTCCAATCCGTAACTGCCGCAATACCTCATTAACTACCGTGTACAGTACACGCTCCGCACCATCTTCGATTTTGACGGCAATGCCAAGCCCCCATTCCCGATCTGCCACACAATATACCGCTTCCGCTCCCAGCTTGCCGATGATGCGTCCGCCGAAAGCCTCCATCAAATCCGTACAGTATCGACCCCGGCCTGCCACCATTTCCGGTTGGGCGGTCATGGCATTGGCGATCCGGACTGCCGCTTCCCGCACATAGCCGGGCGAGATGCTTCTGGGAGCTGCAAGACGGGCATAGGCCCAAGCCAAGTGAAACAAGGGCAACCGATGGGCTGGAACGCTGCAACCGTCCACCCCGATGGAGATCCGTTTTCGGGGATATCGAGTCATTTCCGCTACCATGTCCAAAATACGGCGCTGAACAGGATGGTCCAGCAAGTGATACGTCGCCAAATCTTCTCCCATGTGAACCGCCGTGGCTACCATCCCGGCATGTTTTCCGGAACAATTGCTGTAAACAGGCGTAAGCGGTTTTTGTTCCCGAATCAACCGGTGATAGCTCTCCGTATCCCTTGGAACATGGGTCCCGCATTGCAAAACCGCTTCTTTCTGTCCTGCGCGCCTCAGCATGTCATAAACGCGGGCACGATGCCGCGGGTCTCCGCTGTGGGAACCGCAGCACAAAGCCAGATCAGCCTCATCCAACGCAAACCGCTCTGCAGTTCCGGTGGTAATCACCGGAATGGCCTGAATGGGCTTCATGACCGATCGGCCATATGTCATCCGATAGGGATCCCCGTAAAAATAGCGCAGCCGCCCTTCCACATCCACCACAGCCACATGGCCGGAATGGGAGCTTTCGACGGCTCCTCCCCGGTATACATTGGCAATAATGTTCACCGCCAGCCTCCTTCGATGACATGCTTTATCACAGAGATCATTACCAGAATATGAAATATTCCAACAGCTTGAATAGAATATGCCGGGTGAAAGAGTCAAAAAAAGACGGTATGACCGGAAATTCGGACTCGCTTTCTTCATAACATAAAACACACCCGAAGAAAGGCGGGGCACCGATGAAATCATACAAACAGATGTTTAAAGGCTCGGGTCGTGCATTTTTTTTGGTTGCCCAAGTGGCCGGATTGATTTTGATGTTGCTGGGGCTGTACTTGGCTGTGATCGTTCCTTCCAGCCAAGCGGTAGATACCGCAGCCAAAGACCCTTCCCATATCCAAGAATGGTTTGCCAACACTCCCGGTGGATGGACCTTGGTCATTGGCATCGTTCTGTTTCTGTTTGCGTTGGCTGGCCGCTGGTTTGCTTATGAACAAAAAAAGACGGGGAATAAACGAAGGAAACCTTCATCCGGTTGTCATTGATGGAAAAGTCTCATCGCTTGATCGTACACTGTTTCCTGTCGCGCGACGGCTACATTTGCCTCGGCCCCACGGTTTGGGGCTGGGATACATTATTCGAAGGCCGCAACTTGGGCTAAAGCCTCTTTCATTCCCAGCCATAAACTCTGGCTTCACACCGCCTCGAGCGGTGTTTTTTCATTTGCCCGTACTCTGTCCCTCTCGCAGTTCCGGATTAAGGATAATCGGTTCCGGTGTTTCACCTGCCATCATCCTCACCAACAGATTGACCGCCTCCACTCCGAAGCGGTGCCTTGGTTGTACGATGGTAGTAACCGAAGGGGTGAGAAACTGGGTCAGCTCAAGGCCGTCAAACCCCACCACCGCCACATCTTCCGGAACTCGTTTCCCCAATTGTTTCAAACGCTGAATCGCACCGATGGCCATTATATCGCTGGCACAAAATACGGCAGTTAATTCCGGATCAGCCGCCAGGAGATTCTCGATACATTCGGCCCCGGATTCCTGCTCAAAATCTCCGTAAGCCACCCACTCTTCCCGCAGGGGAATCCCGGCCTCTTTCAACCCTTCACCATATCCTTTCCATCGTTCCCGACTGACAAAAGCTTGGTTATGTCCATTGATCAGCCCAATCCGGCGATGTCCCCGTTCGACAAGGTGCTGGACAGCCAGTTTGGCTCCCTGGACATTGTCCAGGGTTACATAAGTACACGAATCTGCCGTGAGGGGGATATCGACCAGTGCGCAAGGAACCGAGGCGTCCAGTACCTCTTTCAGATACGGATCATCCGTCCGAACCCCCATCAGGACAACGCCCTCCAGCTGACGGCGTTGACATAGTTCTATATAGGGAATCTCCCTTTGTTGCTCGGGGTCCGTTGCCGACAGAATCAGATCATATCCCAAAGCCATCGCTTGGTCATTTACCCCTCGGATCACATCAAACAACATATGATAGCCGGAACCCAAATCGGTTAACTCCGAGATAATCAAACCGATGGCCCGAGACTTTTTCATAACCAAGCTGCGGGCGATGGCACTGGGGTGGTAGTTGGCTTCCGCTGCGATCCGAAGAATCCGTTGACGCGTCTCCGGTTTGATATCGGGATAACCATTGAGCGCACGGGATACCGTTGTCACAGACACACCTGCCTGTTTAGCAATGTCTTTAATGGTAATGGACATGCCGATCCCCCTCGAAAGCGTTTTCGAAATCAGAATAGCGAATCCGATCAATTCCTGTCAAGAATCATTAGCGCCAAATTTCAGAAACCGGTAGTGACTGAGAAACCGGTTTCTCTTTTCGATAAAGTCTGGTATCCGACATATCAATTGAGATAAACTGTATTGTGTATATCCAATTGACGAACTTAACACTCTTATACGCGATACGATGTTGAAAGGAAGCGAAGGGTCTCATGTTCGAACCGTTATTGAGCAATTATCCCCTATGGACTTCCCTGACCGCAATCACACTGGCTCAACTGCTGAAAGTTCCCTGGAACTATACCATCACCCGGGAGTGGGATTGGGGTTGGGTATTTAATACAGGAGGCATGCCCAGCGGCCATTCCGCTGCGGTGACTTCGCTGGCTACCGCAATCGGAATGGCAGAGGGGTTTGGCTCCCCGCACTTTGCCATCACTACCATTTTGGCGCTGATTGTGATGTACGATGCCACCGGCGTACGCCGACAGGCGGGAATGCAAGCCAAAGTCTTGAACCAATTGGCCGAAGACTTTGCCCAGTTGGTCGTGGAATTGCGGCAAATGAAGGAAAAATCCCCCCGGGAGAGAGGGGTGAAGTTAAAAGAAATATTGGGCCATCAGCCGATCGAAGTGATCGCCGGCGGATGGTTTGGAATCGGTGTTGCATTGCTCTGGTATTGGCTGTGGTTTTAATTATAAAAACAAGCTCATGAATACTTCATCCACATATTGTCCTTGCAGAATGGCCTGACGGCGCAGCCGTCCTTCTACACGAAATCCGTACTTTTTATATAACTGAATGGCCCGGTCATTGCTGGACCAGACATCCAGATTGATCTTTTCCAATCCGTTGGCATGGGCCCAATCAATCGTGTATTCCATCAGCTTTTTCCCAAGTCCCATGCCGCGGTAACCCGGGACCAGCCATGTCCTAAACTTGGCCGTATGGTCGCTGATCCCTTTGGAACCGCGCCGCAACATAGCAGCTCCGGCGATTTTGCCCTCCACCTCCACCACAGTATACATTCCCTTGTTTCTGTGGATTTCTCGGATTTCATCCCGTTTTTCTCGGTGCGTTGGCAAGTTGTCGGGATTTTCATCCAGATAAATACCTTCTTTGACCACACGCGCCAACCTTTTGGTCAGTTCCGGCGCATCTTCCCGGGTGGCGGGCCGCAGAACGATCTTCTCTCCTTCCTTCCCGCGATACACGCGTCGATCACGAAATGCTGTCGGAAACATTCGGGTCAGTTGCAAAGCCATAGATATAGTGAAACTCCTTTCTGTTGATTTGCTCGAGTCTCTATACATGAAAAGGGGGAGATCTCCATGCCGAGAATCGTTTCTATTTGCCCCAGCAATACCGAGATTTTGCATGCTCTCGGACTGCTGGACCAGGTTGTAGGCATCGATGATTATTCCGATTGGCCGCAGGAAGTGGAAAAGCTTCCCCGCTTAGGCCCGGATCTTTCCATTGACATGGGCAAGCTCGAATCTCTGAAGCCGGATTGGGTTCTTGCTTCCCTTAGTGTTCCCGGAATGGAAAAAAACATCGAAGCTTTACAGAAAAGAGGCATTCCCTATCTCGTTTTATACCCCGACAATATAGAGGGTATTCCTGCCGACATGCTTCGGGTAGGCGCTTATGCAGGGGTTGAAGAAAAAGCGGCTGAGGCAGCCCGGCGGTTTGAGGAGCGTCTGCAGCGCATCCAAGAACGAATCCCCCATTCCAACCCGACTCGCTTATATTGGGAATGGTGGCCCAAGCCGGTGTTTACTCCCGGCAGAGACAACTGGCTAACCGATGTGAGCCGTATCGTCGGCGCCGTCAATGTCTTCGGCGACGAACCCGGACAAAGTGTGCAAACAAATTGGGAAGAAGTGGTCCGCCGCCAGCCCGAAGTCATTTTGGTGGTATGGACCGGTGTTCCGATACACCGGGTAAAAAAGAAGACCATCCTCTCCCGTGAAGTGTGGAAAGGACAGCCTTTTGCTAAAGAAAACCGTATCCATATTCTTGAAGAGGGTTGGTTCTGCCGTCCCTCGCAACGGATTTTAACCGGAATCGAACACCTTGCGCATCTCTTGTATCCGGACCGTTTTGATCCCCCGGATCCGAACAACCCCTTGTCCCTATAAAAAAGACCTGCGACTCCGCAAGTCTTCAAAACATCCGATATCCTTTGACACGAAGGGTATGAATCGTCCATCCGCCCAAAGCAATGCCGAACATGCCTGTGAACAGCATCAGATAATCTCCGTTTTTCAGCTCCCCCATCGTAACGAAAAAATAGGCCAAAACCCCTGCATATAACACGACGGGCAGCCAGGTGGTTTTTAAAATCATGTTCAGGATGAAAGAAATACCGAAGCCCATAAATGCAAACAACGGAATACCAATCAGATATTGAGGTAAACTCATCGTCACCGCCATCGCCTCCACCCGGTTGTATTTCTCCCATAGTCTACAAGAAAACCCTTTCCCGGTCAATTCACCCCGTTTCTCTACGGAAAGCTGTGTCATTCTACCGAACATAAAGGGGACGGGTTTGCTTGAGCATTCGCCATTCGGTACAATTGAAAGTGGATTCAACGAGAGGAGGACTAACTATGCGTCCACAAACCGGCGGAAGACCTCCCATGGGCCGCCCGGGAGCATCCGGACAACCAGCGGGAGGCGAGCGCAAAAACCTGCCGACCCAGTTCGTCAATTTTATCTTTTTCAAAGTGGACCCTGCTTGGCGCCGTCTGAGCCAAGAGGAACAGGATAAAGGGAAACGGGAATTTGCAGAAGTCGTCCAAGAGTACCAAGGCAAAGACGGGATGATGATTCATTCCTATTCCATGATGGGCATCCGTGCCGATGCTGAGTTTATGCTGTGGCGCATCTCCAAACGTGTGGAAGATTTTCAGGAGATGACCACCAAGCTGATGCATACAGGATTGGGACAATATCTAGAAGTTACCTACTCCTATTTATCCTTGACCAAACGGAGTGTCTATGTAGACCGCATGGACCCCAACCACCAAAACCCGCGGATCTATATCATCCCCGGATCGAAAAAGTATCTGTTCGTCTATCCCTTCATCAAAACTCGGGATTGGTATCAACTCTCCTATCCCACTCGTCAAGGCATGATGGACGAGCATATTCAAGTGGGCAGCAAATACCCCTCGGTAAAGCTGAACACGACATACAGCTTCGGCATTGATGACCAGGAGTTCGTGGTCGCCTTTGAAACCGATGAGGTGAAAGACTTCCTCGAGCTGGTGCAGGAATTGCGGGAAACAGAAGCTAGCCGGTATACACTGCGGGATGTCCCCATGTTTACCTGCATTCACCACGATGAGATTCTCGACACCCTGAATACTTTGTAATTCCAAAAAAAGCCCCCGGCTTATGGAATCCGGGGGCTTCTCCGTTATTTCGCTTCGTTTGTCTGTCTGCCCGTTCCCTGGCAGCAGCTACAGGTTTCGGAACCGCCCAGTAACAGCTGAACGTAGCCGTCACCATCGCAGTAGATACATTTCTCATCGGTGCTGGTCAATACCATGGTCGTCATCTGACTCAACCCCCTTCTGTGCTTTCCGTACTTATATTTCGTTAATTTTCAGATAATGATACAGGATTCTATCTGAAAAATAAAGCGGTACATTTTGTCAATTTCCAGCCTCATCCCTTGTGTAAGCGGATACATACGATGTACATCTCATGAAACCTCCTGCTTCCGTTGAATTTCAGTTATTGTTTACAGAATTGTCAAAATTCAAGTAGGCAGAGACATCACAAATATTCAACTGCTTAAAAGGAGGACCGAGGCACGAGCCAAAGGAAATGCTTGCTATGGCTCGTAACTCGGTCCCACTTTTTTCGCTGATTCCATCGTTCATATGTCGCGACTCAGCAGAAGAGCTTCTCGGTGCTCTTATGAACTTTAGTTGTTGTCATTTACTACCGTTTCTTTCGGAACGGTCTGATGATCGATTACAGCTTGAACTTTTTCATCGCCAAGCCCAGGCCGCCGATAATGAAATACCAACGGGCATCGTTGAGGCGTTTCAGGATCAGGGCTGGTTTGCCGTATATTTTTTTCTTGCCCACGATCCCCATGGCAGAGTGACTGCCCAGTGATGCCAGTGTACCTTTGAGGTGGAATTTGAACGGTTCCATCGAACCGCCGCGCAGGATTGCCACCAGGTTTTTCACTACATTTTGCCCTTGCTGCATGGCGATTTGAGCGGTCGGCGGATAGGGGCGCTCATTTTCTTCATTAATGACCAGCGAGCTGTCACCGATGATAAAAATATCTTCATGACCCGGTGCACGCAGGTACTGGTCCACTTTTACCCGGCCGCGCATGGTTTCGATCCCGGATTCTTCCACCAATTTATTGCCGCGGACACCACCGGTCCAAACGACGGTTGCGGATTTGATTTCTTCGCCGCCTTTGAGAATGACGCCGTCTTCTTTACATTGTTCGATCGGGGTGTTGATGCGGAATTCCACACCTTTCCCCTCCAGGTAATTCACCGCATAGTCGACGAGCTCTTTGTCAAAGCCGGGAAGCACCGTCGGTGCCGCCTCAATGTTAATCAGGCGCACTTTTTCCCGCGGGATGTCAAACTCACGGCACAGTTGCGGAATACGATCCACCAGTTCACCCACAAATTCAATTCCGGTAAATCCGGCGCCGCCGACGATAATCGTCACCAGTTCATCCCGTTTGCTTTCGTCCACTTGATGGTATTGAGAAAATTGATATTCGATATGCTCCCGGATTTTCCGTACACCGTTCAAGTCGCGAATAAAGAAAGCATTTTCCAGCAGACCTTCAATACCGAAGGTTTCCGGAGCACTGCCCAGACCGATGACCAAGTAGTCATACTTCAGTGGTTCAGAAGCACCTTTCAAATGCACTTCTTTATTGTCTTTGTCGATCTTGGTCACAACATCCTGAATGAACTTCACTTTCCGTTCATCGATCACATCCGAAATGTTTACCCGAGCATAATCCGGATCCAGGGTTCCGGCAGCCGGTTCATGAAGCTTGGTAGTAACGTAATGATACGGATTTTGGTTGACCAATGTGACCTCTGCTTCATTTTCGTTCAACTTTTTTTGCAGACCGGTAATGGTCATCAAACCGCCATATCCGGCACCCAACACCACAATTTTGGGAAGACCCATAACTTACCACATCCATTTTTCAGTTTGATCCTGTATGTGTATCTTCTCACAATAAGAAACCCGAACCTACGGGATAACACCATAGAATATGATAATTTTTTCACTTAGATTTGACAAGGGGGGCTGTAAAGAACATTTTCCCACAGTGCACGACCCCTTATCCTGTATCCCGCTTTTCAATCGATGGAGGAAACATGGTATGATAGGTATTGTGATCCATTTTTGCTAAGTCGTCTTCTTATCATCTTTCTAAACCATATCACGATGGCGAATGACAAAACGTTAAATCCTACGATTAAACGACCCGCTAAAGGGAAAACCGCAGTGCACAGGAGGTGCCATGGATGTCTCAAACCCCAGCCAAGCAAGACCAAAGAATCATGGACATTACGGTAATCGGCGGTGGACCGACCGGACTGTTTGCCGCTTTCTACGCCGGCATGCGTAACGCTTCGGTGAAAGTGATTGAGAGCATGCCCCAGCTCGGTGGTCAGCTTTCCGCGTTGTATCCGGAAAAATACATATATGACGTAGCCGGCTTCCCGAAGGTGCGTGCACAAGAGTTGGTGGACAACCTCTTGAAACAAGCAGAACTGTTTCAACCCGTCTACTGCACCGACGAAAAAGTACTGCATGTGGAAAAGACCCCTGCCGGTATTTTTCACATCACCACCACCAAAGGCGTCCATTTCTCCAAAACCATCATCATCACCGCCGGTGTCGGCGCTTTTGAACCCCGTAAGTTAACGCTCCCTGAGGCCGAGTCCTTTGAAGGCATCAACTTGTACTACTTTGTAACCGATTTGCAACAATTCAAAAACAAGCGTGTCTTGATCGCCGGCGGCGGGGACTCTGCAGTTGACTGGGCTAATATGCTGGAGCCTATCGCCGAACAGGTTACCGTTATCCATCGAAGGGACCAATTCCGCGCCCATGAAACCAGTGTACAGAAGATGATGGAATCCAGTGTCCGTGTCGTAACACCGCGGGAAATTCTCCAACTCCACGGTGATCAACGGATTGAAAAGGTGACGATCGGAGACAAGAAAACTGGTGTGTCGGAAGAGCTGGACGTGGATGCCGTCATCGTCAGCTTCGGCTTCGTTTCCTCCCTGGGACCGATCCAAGAGTGGGGCCTGGAAATTGAAAAAGGGGCGATTGTGGTCAACTCCCGGATGGAAACCAACATTCCCGGCATTTATGCTGCCGGCGACATCGCCACATACCCCGGCAAAGTAAAACTGATTGCTGTGGGCTTCGGTGAAGCTCCGACTGCCGTCAACAATGCCAAGCAATACATTGACCCCAAAGCCCGTTTGCAACCGGGGCACAGCTCCAACATGAAATGGTAAAATACCGACAACATCCACCTAAAGAACAGGCTCTTCTGCCGAGCAGCGAATTTTATTTTTGTGACATCAAAGAGCGCAGCGGGTAGAAGAGCTATTTTGATGTCAAGCAGGCTGAGCTCTCTGGTTGCATGTTTCCCCCTGTATGTGAAAAGCTAAACCTGGTACCCATACTGAAAAGGGGGAACTCATGATGACGACTGGATGCCCGGTCTGTAACGGTTTGTCGGATTTATATGTATATTGTGCCCGGTGCGGACAGCCGCTGGAAGATATAGGACGCTTGCTGGACCTATTCGGCGATTATAGCCCATACCGGCCCATCAACGACCTAAAAAAAACAGACGGGATCGAAGACGACCTCGCTTACAACCAATGCCCGCACTCGCTGTATTGCTGGCAGTGTGGCGACTACCAATTGCATATGGTAGCCGAAAGGAGTCTTCCTTGACACTCCCACGCCTGAAGACGTGGGATTCTTGGTTCTTCCTGCCAGCTTTAGCCGTATAGTCCCCAAGCTGACACCGTGTGTCCCACGGCCTAAAACGTTATCCTGCGGGCTTTAATCCTTCCTTGAGGATGTTTTTCGCCGCATTGAGATCCCGGTCGTGGTGAACACCGCATGCGGGACAGGTCCACTCCCGCACGTTCAGCTTTTTCACCTCTTTGTTTCGGAACCCGCATTGCAAACACAGCTGGCTGGACGGGAACGTCTTCCCGACGAGGCGGATCCTTCGCCCGTACCAGCGGGCTTTGTATTCCAGCATGGACCGGAACTCGGACCACGCCGACTCCGAAATGCCACGGGCCAGCCGGCGGTTCTTCACCATATTCCGCACTTGCAAATCTTCCAGGCATACCGTTTGGTTTTCACGGATGAGCCGAGTCGAAAGCTTGTACAGGAAATCCTGCCGACCGTTGCGGATCTTCTCATAGAGCCGGGCCACTTTTAATCGGGCTTTGTTGCGGTTTTGGCTGCCCTTTCGTCTCCGGGACAGAATCCGCTGCCAACGGATCAACTGTTTTTCGTACTTCCGGTGATGTTTTGGGTTGGGAATCACCTCTCCACTGGAGAGAATCGCGAAATGTTTCAAGCCCAGGTCGATGCCCACGGCTTTGGATTTGTCTACCGGCACAAAAGGGCTAAAGAAACGTATGTTCCAGTCTTTAGGCGAAAAAATTGTCGGACGGTTGAGAGGGGGCAAGCCCCCTTGTCCGACGCTCGCTTTCATCCCAACCCGAAAAGGCTGGGTTTTCCCGGTCGCTATTTATAATGGATATAAAAAGACGTCCACTGTCAGAAGGACGTCTCACAAACTATTGGGCGCGTTTGAGCCAGAATCCACCGACAAACGTTTTGGGTTCATAGGATACCAAAAAAGCTTGGGGGTCAATTCGCTTTACATGGTTCACCAATTCCTTCTGCCGTTTTCTTTTGGTTAACACCATCAACACTAATCGTTCACCGCTCAATCCTTCCCCCAACCATGAGGTCACGCCAAATCCTTCCTCCCGCAGTTGACGGGGCATATCGGAATCCTCCCGCCGGGTGATCACCTGTACCATTACATATCCCATGGCCATTTTTTCCTCAATCAGAGAGCCCGTATATACCCCGATGGCAAAGCCCAAGCAGTAAACAACCAGATTGTACCAAGTATCCATATTATCCAGTACGGTTGCCAGCCCAATCATATAAATAAAAATTTCTCCAAAGCTGATGACAGCAGCCAGTTTGGCATTTCCTTTCATCATGACGATTAAGCGCAGCGTGGAAACGGTCACATAAGCAATCTGAATAAACAAGATAAACAAAACCACTCCCACGTCTCTCACCTCCCTCACATTCAAGCATCAAGAGTCATCATACAACAGCCCTGTTCCTTTTGAAAAGAGTGTACAAGAAAAAACGGCACTCCCCGGTCACACCGGTGGATGCCGTTTTGCGATGGGTCACCCGGAATCTTTTCCTACCTGACCAGCTCCCAATCCTTCGTTCACCATGCGGTGGATTTGTTCCTGTTTATCCCACATTTGTTTGTGCTGTTGAGTCAAAATAACCACCTCCCAAGCTAGTTTGGTTTCACATGAGGTGTGTCATTCTTCTCGATTGTACTGTTATTTTTCCCTGGTGCTTCCGATGAAAAACGGGAGAACCTCTTTATCATGAAAAACGGACACAAAATCGGTCGCTTTATCGAATAATGATGTAGAGGAAGAGCTTCTCTGCTCGGTCTTTGGTCTTGGTCTTAACAAATATAAAAGAGGGTGGAAATTTCCACCCTCTTTTATATCAGCACTCTTCCGGCGTACCTTTATCAGTCGCCGTTCGGAAGGATTGTCCGCAGCCGCAGGTGACGGTGGCGTTGGGGTTGTGAATGGTGAACCCGCCGCCCATGATGGATTCTTTATAATCAATCTGCAGGCCGCGTACATATTTTTCACTCTCTTGATCTACCAACACCCGGATGCCGTGAAGAAGCAGTTCGGTATCTTCCGGCTTTTTGGTCTCATCAAAGCCCATTCCATAAGTGAAGCCGCTGCATCCCCCGCCTTTTACCCCGATTCGGAGATACAGCTTGTCGGGCTGCTCTTCTTCCTGCAGCATTTCCTGGATCTTGTGTCCGGCACGTTCGGATAGTTCGATCACGCGACTTCCCTCCTTAATCGTGTGAAATCGCTCTGTAATCATGTTGATTCCATTATACCGGGAAGCAGTGCAAGAAACAACTAGACCCCCCGACTCTATTTTTATGCCCGAACGGCTGCTACCCCGCGCAAGGGCATCGCATACGGACGAACCATGTATATCTCACTGTTTTCTTTTACTTCTTCATTCAAGCGGTTCCATTGGTTATGAAGCGCATCCAGTTCTTGACTGATTTCTATCACACGCGGATGAGTAAGCCCCAATTCCAACGCCGCTTTTTCCATTTCTTTACGTGTAGATTCGATCTCTTCTTCCAAGCTTTTCTGGAATATCATCGTCAACCCCCCAGTAAACGAGGATCATGCATTAGACAAGTTTTTTTTCAGATATGTTGATGATACCCAATGTAAACAAGCTTTGAAATACGCTTTTCCCATTTTACGCACTATATGTTAGGGGTTTAGTCCTTAGGTACTGGTACCGGTCCGACCTTGGTCCTTCCTGATTTTTTCCAATCATACACTATAGATGGGATGAATATCCTAAGGAACGGGTGTTCTTACAGTGTACCTTGTTCGCGGCCTCCTTTCAATAGAATAGAACAAATATTCCATGAATGTCCAATTCCTTGAATTATTCACCCGAAGCCTTGCCCTGGTGAGTTCAGTCGTGTCAAAATGGTTGAGTATTCTAATAAGGAAGGATGAATCGCTTTGGCTGATCCTCGTATTAATAAAATGGCAGCCGTGATCGTCGATCATTCCATTCGCGCGAAAAAAGGAGAGCAGATTTTGATCAACTCCTCTCCACTGGCTCGCCCTTTGATCGAAGAAGTATATCGATTAATTGTTCGCCGTGGAGCTCACCCTATCGTCAATTTGGGAGCTACCTATCGCCGGATTTTCTTTGAAGAAGCCAGCGACGAACAATTGAACCAAGTACCGGATATCATCCGTTATCAGTTGGAAAACGCAGACGCGACAATCACCATCGATGCTCCGGAAAACCGACGCGATCTGACGGACATCGACCCTGCCAAGCTGCAACGGTACAGCAAGGCCACCATGCCTTTGATGGAACGGTTTATGAAGAATGAAGCCAAGTGGTTGGTTACCGCTTATCCCACTCCGGCACTGGCACAGGATGCGGAAATGTCCCTGTCTGCTTACGAGGACTTTATTTTTAATGCTGTCAATATCGACTGGAAGGCTTTAAAGGCATCGATGGAAAAGGCGGCCAAACGCTTTGACGAAGCCAAGGAAGTCCGTATCGTGGCATCTGGAACCGATATCACTCTCAGTCTGGAAGGACGAACAGGTGTCATCGACGGCGGTGAAAACAACATGCCCGGTGGAGAATTTTTCTATGCGCCTCAGGAACACTGCACGGAAGGTACGATTACATATGAATGGCCGGCGGTACTCTCCGGCCGCGAAGTTTCCGGGATTCGCCTGACTTTCAAAGAAGGCAAAGTGGTAGAAGCCCGCGCAGACAAAGGGGAAGATTATCTCCATCAAATATTGGAAACCGATGCCGGAGCCCGATTTGTCGGTGAGTTGGGTATCGGCTGCAACAACGGGATCCAACAGCACACCAAAAATATCCTTTTTGACGAAAAAATCGGCGGAACCGTTCACTTGGCTCTGGGCCGTGCTTATGAGGAGTGCGGCGGCACCAATCAATCCGCCGTTCACTGGGACATGGTAAAGGATTTGCGCAATGGCGGTGCCATCTATCTTGACGGTCAATTGGTACAGAAGGACGGCATGTGGACCTTTTAAACAGTCTACGCTGCACAGCAAAAAGGGTGCCTGACCAGGCACCCTGAGGCTTGCTGACAAAATCCATCTTCATATCTCTCACGGAGCTGAACCGTGTGGAGCAAGTCACAGCAAGTCCAACAAATCGTCGAAGTCGGATTGCTGTTTTTCGATCGCTCGGCGAATGTTACGAAGCAGCTCTTCCCCATCTTTTCCTGTTACCACTTCACCATTCACCATTGCATAGGGAGTTTGTGCACAAATTTCACAGTTCCCGAGACAGCTGGTTTCCAACACATCCAACTCGGGATCTTGCTCCAGCTCTTCTTTGATTTTTATCACATCCGGCGTCAACCGGTTCAAACAAAATTCCACCATCGGCCGCATGTCGCGCACTCCTTGCATGTTGGACAGGATTATCTTTATTTCCCTTATTATAGTCCGATGAACCCGATTTTACAAAAATCCCCCATGGAATGAGACGGCGCTGCCATCCTTCGCAGCGTTTGGAATTTTCAGTTGGAAAACTTACGATGGTCAGCTAAAATAACGATGGAGTAAAATTCGGAGTCTATTTTTACAGATACAGAGTACGATATCGCCTTGATAAGAAACCGGTAATACTTCTCTCCTGATCAATTGCCCAAGGAGGTAACATACAAGTGGTTCGCATAATCGCCATATTGTTGATTATTGTCGGAGCTTCCATTGTCGTCTACAACGGTTATCAGTGGTGGGACCAACTGCGTGTCGTTGTCCAGGATCCCAAGCTGGCCATGGCGATTGCGGACGACTGGAATAACCGGGACAAACAGCCGTCCAAGGAGGAAGGCGTCGAGCGGAAATACACTCCGAAAATAGGGGAGAAAATCGGAGAATTGGTCATCCCCCGCATCGGTGTTATCGTCCCGATCATTTATGGAACCGGAGATAAAGAGTTGGCCAAAGGGGTAGGGCAATACGTCGGTTACGGGACAGTCCTTCCGGGAGAAACCGGCCACACCGTGTTCGCTGGACATCGTGAGACGGCCTTCCGGCGGGTGGGTGAGTTGAAGAACGGCGATCGGATCTACGCCAAGATGAAAGACGGCTTTACCTATACCTATCAAATTCGCAAAACGTGGATCGTTGACGATGAAGACCGGTCCGTCATCGTTCCCCATAAAAAACCGGATGCCACGTTAATCACCTGTTACCCCTTTAATATGGTTGGCAGTGCTCCCCAACGGTATTTGATCCGTGCCGATCTGATCGAAGCCAACCCCACAAAAGAGTAAAACGAACCTAGTACCGTAAGCAGTCTCCGCCGATATACCCTTAGGTATATCGGTTTTTTACACCGCACGGACCCATCGCGTCTGCATAATTCACTTGTATGGCGTCATACTAAAAAAACAATCCAAACAGGAGGTTACACCATGATGGGTTCCTTGCAGCGTTTTGATCCTTTTGACCGTCAGCCAATCAATCAGTTTCGCAAAGAAATCTCTCCCACCTATCAACGTTTTTTTGGTGATCCATTTTACACCGATGCCGATTTTTTCGGCGGGCGTGGAATCTTTATGCCTGCCTTTAATATCGAGGAGCACTCCGATCACTATATGATCGAAGCCGAACTGCCCGGCCTGGAACCAGAGGATGTCGAAGTAGAAGTCCAAGGAGATACGCTAACGATCCGTGGAGAAAAGAAACGTCGTTCCGAACAAAAGAAACAGGGGCAAGTACATGTGATGGAAAGTAGTTATGGGATGTTTCACCGGTCTTTCGTATTGCCCAACAATGCAGATCCAGACCATATCAGTGCCGACAGTCACAATGGCATGTTGTATATCAAGATTCCCAAAAACCAAAAACAGCCGGGACGAAAAATCACCATTCGCCGGAAAAACCATCCGGAGAAAGAGTAACACCCCCGACAGGAGGCCTTTACTTCTGCCCGTGCTCCCTCTCCGATGATGTAATTCTATCCCGTTCCGAGCCGTTGCTGGGGCACGAGCCAATATAAAGAACTGTATTGCACCCACGAGCACCGGTACTCCCAGAGCCATGTCACTCCCCTATCGCTTTCGTTCCCGGTCGTGCGATGGCTCGCTTTTTTGCCTCGTCCCACGATTCGCCATAAGACGTGTTCAAAGGTCGCACCTTGACAGAAGTGCTTTCTTCTTCCTTGATCATAAAGTTTGTTAAACCCCCTTTTGGGGGTTTTGTATTTTAAACAAAGATATAGGATGAGGCCCGTGAAAATTCACATAATATTAATTAAATTTTGCTACGATGTCTCATGGTATTTCTACTATGACAGATTGAGGTGATTCGGTTGTTCAGAAAGATGTTTTCTCTCATTTTGGCGATGGGTTTATGTCTCTCCGTCTCATTTGTCCACGGGCAACCCGTCCAGGCTGCAACTGTTCAACACATCAACCAGGTGGACGAGGGCCCCGGAGCTGTCAATGTCTATTTCAATAAATCCGCACTGAAACAATACGCCTCGCCCGGAAATGAAGCCAATTATCAAGTCAATCTCGAAGATCGCCTGTTAACCCGCATCAATGGAGCCAGATCTGGCCGTATATGAGTTGAATCTTCCCCGGATGGTGGATGCCCTTATCCATCGTGCTGCAGCCGGCGTACCGGTACGAGTCATAGTGGATGCCAAAGACCCCAGCGACGCAGAAAGCACCGAGCGATATCAACTGATGAGGGTCTATCTCGAAAAGCTAATCCGAGGAAAAGACGGCCGTGTAAAAACGGCGGACGATGTCCATGTATATGGCGATTCGGCGGTATTTGCCGTAGAAGACAGCGCTTATCGATCCCAATACGGATTACCGGCCAATGGGTACGCGGACTTTCCGCAAAAAACCGTTACCGTCGGCAGCTCGCCAATAACCGGTTACCTGATGGCGGAGGGGGAACAAAAAGCCGCAAGCAGCTACTATGCACCGGATAACCAGATGCATAACAAATTTGCCGTCATCGATGACACCTGGGTATGGACGGGCAGCTGGAACCTGACCACCACCGGACTGTACGGATCGGATGCCAACAGGGAAGCCGGTATCCTGGATGGGAACACAAACAACTCGATTGAGTTGAATTCCGGAGAGTTGGCTGCTATTTACGAGACCGAGTTTAATGAGATGTGGGGAAGCAATACCACTGCTCCCAATCCTGAAAACTCCAATTTCGGCTCTAGAAAACAAGACAACACTTCCCACGTCGTCCAAGTGGGCGGTAAAAACGTTGAAGTATATTTCTCAGGTGGAGACAACGCCCTGGGAAAAGTAAACCAATACCTGACCTCTTCGGCAAATACCAATACCTATTTCAACATTTTCGCATGGTCGGATCAAACCATACTGGACACATTGAAGGTGAAGTGGGAAGGATCCCCTTCCGATATGCAGGGAAGTCTGACCGGTTTTGATATCAAAGGCGTTTTCGACAGCAACTATTGGAACCAATGGTGGTCCGCTTCCATCGATATGACGGGAAGAACAGCCAGCCAAACCAGTCAGGACAATCCCAACACCCGCTGGAAAAACCCCGATCCTGTATACCCAAGCTGCACCATAAATACATGATCGTCGATGTAGACACCTCCAGCGATCCCACCGTCATAACGGGTTCGACCAACTGGAGTGCCAACGGTAATGATTCCAACGATGAGAATCTGCTGTTTATCCACGACGCTGCAGTGGCCAATCAGTATAAACAGGAATTTTTGGCACGCTATCAGCAAGCCGGAGGACAACTGCCCTAAGCCCTTCCTTTTAGCAGAAAAGGCACCCTGATGGGTGCCTTTGTCACGCTTACACCGGGCGCAGGCCAAGTTGTTCCAACTTTTCTTGAATCCGTTTCAGCTTGGGGTTTCCTTCCCCTACGACTTCCCCATCGATCACAACAACAGGGTACCACATGTCTTCCTCAATCACCCGTTTAACGAAAACTGCATCTTCTGCTTCTTGTTCAGGGTGATGAATATCGATATATCGCACGCGAATCTGCTCCCCGAATTTCCGTCCTAAAGCCGCTTCCAACCACGAAGCAGTTTCCTGGGCCGAAGGCAGGTTGACACAGCTGGCACAGCGCTCTTCCGCCCCGTACACTTGTACTTCCACTGCGGTTGTGCGATTCATGTAACCCTCTCCTTCCGGATGTTACGCCCGGAGTGCCTGATCCAGGTCCTGCAGCAGGTCCTCAATATCTTCCACACCGACGGAGATCCGAATCAATCCGTCAGTAATCCCCAACTCCTGCCGGCGCTGAGGTGGGATGGACGCGTGAGTCATGCGCGCCGGAACAGAGATTAAGCTTTCTACGGCTCCCAAGCTTTCTGCCAGAGTGAAATAACGGGTCTTTTGAAGTACTTGTTCCGCCCGTTCCCCGCTACCCACATCAAAAGAAATCATGCCACCGAAACCGCGGGCTTGCTTGGTTGCGACATCGTGACCAGGATGATCGCTCAGGCCCGGATAATACACTTGGGTAATATCCGAACGCTTTTGCAGCCACTCCGCCAGCTCGCGGGTATTCGCTTCGTGTTGACGCATACGCAGGCCCAACGTCTTCATTCCGCGAATCAACAGCCAGGAGTCATGGGGAGGAAGCACACCGCCGATCGAGTTTTGCAGGAAATGAATCTTCTCTCCCAATTCCTCATCCTTTACTACAACCAAACCTGCCACTACATCGCTGTGACCGCCGAGATATTTGGTCGCGCTGTGCACCACGATATCCGCCCCGAGATCCAGCGGGTTTTGCCAGTAAGGGGTCATAAAGGTGTTATCGACGATCAAAAGCAATTCTTTTTCACGGCAAATCGCAGCCATTGCCTCAATGTCCGTCACCTTCAGGAGCGGATTGCTGGGGGTCTCCATCAAAACCGCCCGCGTGTTGGGACGAATCGCTTCCACCACGTTTTCCGGCCGGCTGGTGTCGACAAAGGTGGACTCGATCCCCATTCGATTGAATACGTTGCTCATCACCCGGTAGGTCCCGCCGTACACGTCATCTCCGATCACCAGATGATCTCCCTGGTCAAAGAGAGAGACCACCGTAGAGATGGCTGCCATCCCGGAAGCAAAGGCAAACCCCCGCTTGCCGTTCTCCAAATCAGCGATGAGAGATTCCAACGCTTCCCGCGTCGGGTTCCCCGTCCGGGAATACTCATAGCCCTTATGTTTACCGATCGCTTCCTGTTTATATGTGGACACTTGATAAATCGGCACACTGACTGCGCCGGTATGCTCGTCGCCGAACACACCCCCGTGAATCAGCTTGGTATCCAGTCGCATGACTTACTCACCTTCTCCGTAAATGTTTTGACTTAGATATCGTTCACTGCTGTCCGGAAACACCACGACAATGTTGGTGCCCGGCTTGGCTTGTTTCGCTTCTTGCAGAGCTGCATAAAATGCCGCTCCGGACGAACTGGCTGCCAGGATCCCCGTTCGCCGGGACAACTCCTTGACCATCTGAAAAGCATCCCGGTCTTTCACTGTATAGATGGCATCAAAATAGCTGGTGTCCATATATTCCGGCAGAAACTCCATGCCAATCCCTTCGGTTTTGTGGGGACCGGGCTCTCCACCGTTTAAAATGGACCCTTCCGGTTCCACGATAACGGCTTTCACCTTCGGATTTTTTTCTTTGAGGTAGCGGGCTGCTCCCATGAAGGTACCGCCGGATCCGGCTCCAGCCACAAAAATATCCACATTGCCGTCTAATTGATCCCAAATCTCCGGACCGGTGGTTTTGTAATGCGCTTCCGGGTTGGCCGGATTGGCAAACTGCTGGGGACAATATGACCCCTCGATTTCTTTTTCCAACTCCTTCGCCTTTTCAATCGCTCCGCGCATCCCTTTTTCCGTCGGGGTGTTTACAACCTGGGCCCCGAGCGCACGCATCAGCTGTTGCTTTTCCTGAGAAAATTTCTCCGGAACAACGAAAATCACCCGATAGCCGGTGCCGACCGCGGCCAAGGCCAATCCGATCCCCGTATTGCCTGCTGTCGGCTCGATAATGGTGCCGCCCGGTTTCAACTTGCCGGAAGCTTCGGCAGAACGAATGAGTTCCATGCCCAGACGATCTTTCACACTGCCTCCAGGGTTAAAATACTCCAATTTGGCGTAGATGTTAACCCCTTCTGGCAAAGAAAAGCCCTTTACCCGGACCAACGGCGTATTTCCGATCAGCTCTTTTATGTCATCATACACTTTTTTCATTTGCCATCCCTCTTTTTGCGATATCTCTTCCTAAAAAACAGTCCTCTTTCATCTTACCATGTCTGTCCGCCTGAAAAAAACACTGCATCAAAGTCAGGAAAGAAATATATGGAAACCTCCACAAAACCCTCAAGACATTCCGCCGGATTTCATATATAATGGAAAGGGAAAATCCCCACAAGTTACCCGTTCGGATTGAACTGATCGGGAAAAGAAATTACAATGTCACTACAGGCGTAACGGATAACCGGTGGGTCACTGCCCGAAAATCTACGCAAGTGGTGGAAAGGAGCATCACCATGGAAGAGCAAGTACAAGAAGTGTTGGATAAATTGCGTCCCTTCATCCAGCGGGATGGCGGTGACGTGGAACTGGTCGAAGTCGAGGATGGAGTGGTTCGCGTTCGTCTGCTGGGTGCCTGCGGCAGCTGCCCCAGCTCCACCATTACCCTGAAAGCCGGCATTGAACGCGCCCTGATGGAAGAAGTTCCAGGGGTTACCGAAGTGGAACAAGTGTTGTAACACTAAAACCCGTCGCATACAACCCGCGGCGGGCTTTGTTTATATACTAGACCTAACTGCTTTTTTGACATCATTTTCTTTCGATAGGGCCTATGTCAGCAGAAAAAGCAAATCAGCCCCCCGCTATTGGACCGACCGGCTGCACTTGATCGGTCCGGACCTGGTGATGATCGGTCTGTTCAAAAACATCCCCGCAGCGACAGCCGCGGGGATGTTGTCTATCCGATTCAACGAGCAGCAACAGGCCCTTTTTTGGCTTCTTCTTTTTTCAGCGAATCTTCCTGATACAAGTGACAGGAAACCCAGTGCAGCGGACGCACCTGTTGCCAGACGGGTGTTACTTCGGCACAGATATCCATCGCTTTGGGACAACGGGTACGGAAGCGGCATCCGCTGGGCGGGTTGATCGGACTGGGCACATCCCCTTTCAGGATAATACGTTCCCGCCGCTTTTCCACATTGGGGTCTGGAATCGGCACCGCAGACAACAAAGCTTCCGTATACGGATGCATCGGATTGTCATAGAGTTCCTGGCTGTCTGCCAGCTCTACCAGATTACCGAGATACATCACGCCAACCCGGTCACTGATATATTTCACCATGGACAAATCGTGAGCGATAAAGAGATAGGTCAACCCTTTTTCCCGCTGCAACTTTTTCATCAGGTTAACCACCTGAGCCTGAATGGATACATCCAGTGCCGAAATGGGCTCGTCCGCAATAATAAAGTCTGGATCGACCGCCAATGCCCGGGCAATTCCGATCCGTTGCCGCTGCCCGCCGCTGAATTCGTGGGGAAAACGGTCGGCATGCTCCTCATTTAGGCCCACGGTTTTCAAGAGTTCCACCACTTTTTCGCGGCGAGCCTTCCCGGAAGCCAGATCATGGATGTCCAACCCTTCGGCAATGATATCCAAAACGGTCATCCGCGGATTCAATGAAGCATAGGGATCTTGGAAAATCATTTGCATTTCCCGGTTGAACCGTTTCAGTTCTTTTCCTTTCAAACGGTTGACGTCTTTTCCTTTAAAAAGGATTTCTCCCTCCGTCGCCTTATACAGACGGATAATAGTACGTCCAATCGTGGACTTGCCGCAGCCGGACTCCCCCACCAGCCCGAGCGTTTCCCCCTTGTATACATCAAAGGAGACATTATCTACCGCTTGGACCACCTGTCCCTTGCCCAACTTGAAATGCTTTTTTACACTTTTGACTTCCAGAATCTTTTCTACATGGGTCTCGATACCGCTCATTTCGGTTTCCCTCCCTGCCAATGCTCGGAGCCTTTATCGCCGATGCCGTCAGGCCTGGGCGTCCATCAACGGAACTGTTGATCCCGCTTAATTCGAGCATATCTCCTTCTTTCTCCGAAAGCCTGGCCAATCCCTTTCCCATGACTGTTGATCCCCTTGAGAAAAACCTATAGAAAAATAATAAACGTATGTCATCGGCAAAAAGGATCCTTCCACTCCATCCGTCACCCGCTGGAGCGAATGCCGGGAACGCAGAAAGAAGAAAAGATTAGCACAATTAACTTAAATATAAAAAGCGAAAGAGCTCCAAATAAAATGATAGCCGTTGATTCGTCTAATGAAAAGGGGGTAATTCATGGTACCTATGCTGACGAAAAAAAGCGTGTGCTGGTTCGCACACACTTTTTTCATCCCTTTTCGCCTATTATTTATTGATCTTTATTGCCGGATTTTCCTGAGACATAGGTCCACTTCAGGCTGTATTCCGGACCCACCGGGTGACGGTACAAATCTTTTACGTATTTTTTCTGCAGGAAAGCTTTCCCCACATAAATCACCGGTGCGATCGGAGCTTTTTCCACAAGTATCGATTCTGCTTTCACCAATTCGTTGTTCCGTTCATCATAGTCGACATTGTTTTTGGATTTGGATACCAGTTGATCAAAGTTCGGGTTCTGCCAATTTCCCCGGTTAAAGGGGGAGGAGCTGGTAAATAGATCCAAGAAGCTGATCGGATCGTTGAAGTCGGAGGTCCAGCCGGCATAAGTGATATCAAAATCACCGCTGGATTCCCGGTCCAACTTCTGTTTGTACGGCTGCGGGTCGATCCTCACTTCAATACCCAAATGGTTGCGCAATTGTTCTTGGATAAAGACCGCTACCTTTTTCCGCTCATCATCAAAAGTGAGCAGCGTCAAAGTAGGCTTTTCGGTGATCCCTTGCTCTTCCATTCCTTCTTTCAACAGCTTTTTGGCCTCCAAGGGATTGAATTGATGCTGATCCGGTGCTTTGTCCCGGAACGGCTTATTATCAGAACCGATGATGCTCGGGGGCACCAGAGCATATGCCGACTCCGAGCCGTCTTTCAATACGTCTTTCACCAGAGAATCCCGGTCGATGGCATAACTGATCGCTTTTCGGATCTTCTCATTGGCGAAGAAGGGATTATCTGTATTGAACTGCACATATTCTGTTCGGGCCACCTGCACCGGCATAAATTCCGGACTTTGTTTGAAGGCATCCGCAAAGGCGGAGTCCAGTTTGGCCACATCCGTTTGCTTGGAATTGTACAAGTTGACCGCAGTAGAGGTGTCCTTCACAATTTTCAGGTTTACTTTTTCCAAGTTGACCGCGCTGCGATCCCAATAAGTATCACTTTTCCTATACTGCATGGACTGTTCATGCTGCCAATCCTGAATATTGAACGGTCCGTTGTAAACCATTTTGTCCGGTTCGGTAGCATAGGCTTTTCCAAACTTTTCGACTATATCTTCCCGTTGCGGCAGATACGTCGGGAAAGCAGTCAAATTGAGAAAGTACGGAATCGGCTGTTTCAGCTGTACCTTCAGCGTTTTATCATCCAGTGCCTTAACCCCTACCTGATCGGCGGTTGCTTTCCCATGATTGTATTCTTCCGCATTCAAAATGGGGAAGAAGATAAACGCATACTCACTTTTGGTTTCCGGAGCGAGACCGCGTTTCCAGGCAAATTCAAAATCCTGTGCCCTTACCGGCTTGCCGTCACTCCAATTAGCGTCCCGCAAATGAAAAATATACGTCTTTTTATCTTTGCTGACATCCACACTGGAAGCGATAGCCGGTTCCGGACGGTTATCTTTATCCATCCGGTACAGCCCTTCCATCACGTTATTCAACACGGTCACGGAAACCACATCCGTCGCATTGACGCTGTCCAGGTTAGGCGGCTCCGCTTCGAGGGTCATATCCAATACTTGCTTGGCATCCATCCCCGAATCGCCGTTGCCACCCCCCGACACACCGCAAGCGGTCAGCAGCATACTGGTTGCCAGCAATAGGGTCAAAACCAGATGCAACCGTCTTCTCATCGTTCGATTGCCCCCCTTGAAGATTTCGTCCTACTCCAAACCCCGTTGAAAATGTTTCGTCAATTCTTTAATCACGAGAAAACCTTGTTTATTATAAATGAATTCCAAAGGCGTGAAAAGAGTTGACGTCAATTGGAAAAGGTTGTGCCACCATCCCCTTTCACAGCTATGGTACGGAAACAAATTGCCAGTTGAAGGTTTCTTCAGTACACTGAAGATGTTCTCTAGAATAAATACATCATAGCATAAATTTTGTCGTATGATGCCGAAACAGGGAGGGAATAGGATGAAAGGACTATTTCCATGGAAGGCAGCCACCATGTTGTGGGCAGCCACACTTCTGTCCGGCTGGATCTACTCGGGCGGCGAATGGCTCCTTTTGATCAATGCGCTGTTTATGATCGGGTTGGTATTGTTAATGGCGGCTGGGGCAGTGTTTATCGGACAAGGCGGCCTTTTTGATAACTTCCGGCGCGCCTGGAAACAGATCAAACACGCAAGCCGCAAGGAATTCGGCGGGTTCGACGAATGGGACGATAATGAAGAAAAGGAGAAAAAGAAAAAAGCGCCCCGATACAGGGTCGCTCCCGTATGCTTTGCGGTGGGCTTGGTTGATGTAATCCTCTCTTATGTATTGGTTGCCTGGCTGTGAGCATTCCCGAGAAAAGTTCAGCGAGTTCGATAGGAACGCATTTGGCTGGCGCACTGGATAATTTTTACCAGCAATTCATCCGGAGTGTCTGCTTCCAAACGACGAAATCCGCATACGACGTGCAGTTTTTCCACGCACCCGGAGCAGTTTCCGATACACGGCAACGCCAGGACCCTCAGACCTCTCCGCTTTTTCAGAGAATGATAAACGGCATCAGCACCGTTATGCATATTGGGAATGCAGAACTCAACATTGACCGCCATGGATTCTGCCTCCTGTTCCGTCTCTTTTCCTATACTATCACATCGATGCTGAACAGGAGACTCTTTTTTTGGAGTTTTCAACTACTCAGAGAAAATCATCTGATGGATGAACAAAAGAATTTCCGTCAAAAAACAAAGAGCCCTTGTTCCCTATACGGGACGGGGGCTCTTTGCTCATTACTGTGCCTTTTGCATGTAAATCCACCCGTTTGCTTCGACAATCTGCAAAAATTTGACCAGCCGAGGGAGGACAGGCTCCGCTTCTTCACCGAAGTGAGCCTCTACCCGATCGGCAATCTCTTCCACCGTGTAATCCCCGTTACAATGGGAGAGCACAAAGCTTCCCAGTTCATCGAGCTTTACCTTGATGCGATCCGGTTGCTTCAAAAAACGAATGGATAAGCGCTCCAACCAGCTGTCCCGAGGGATGACCACATGCATCTTCTCGGAATCGGCGGAAACGGGCTCCAATGTGTATGTTTCTTTGAGAACCGGGGTCATCGTCAACAGGTTTTGCTTCTTTTTTTTGCCAAACACAGGGGATCACCGTCTTTGTTCAACGTTATTCATTCGTTTTTTCCGCTCCGGTTCCAGGGTTTTCGCTTTAGCCCGGCGGGCCACCCACCAGAGGATCAGGGTAACCGCGGCGAATACAGCTACAGTGACATAGTTGTTGTCTGTTACCGGGTTTTCCGGAATGGTGACACCAGCCCAAATGAGGATGGCGATAATCACCCCAACCAAGGATTCACCGGCAATCAAACCGGAAGCGAACAGCACCCCGGTGTCTTGACGGGCCCGGCGCAGTTGTTCATCCTTGGTAAACCGGTCGATCATCCAGCGCACCACACCACCGATCATAATCGGAGCGCTTACGTGCACCGGAAGGTAAAGACCAACAGCCACAACCAGGGAGTTCAGGCCCAGGAACTCGATGACCACAGCGGTAGCAGCTCCCAGGAAGATCAGATCCCACGGCAGGTTGCCTTCCATCAGCCCTTCGATAATCACTTTCATCAATTGCGCTTTCGGAGCCGGCAACGCCTGGCTGCCCATGTGGTAAGAAGCATTCAATACCACCAAGATAAATCCGATCACCATGCTGGAAGCAACCACACCGATCATCATGGCCAGCTGCTGTTTCCACGGTGTACCGCCGACCAGATAGCCCGTTTTCAGGTCCTGTGAAATATCACCGGCCACCGCCAGCGCCACACAAACGATCGCACCCACGGACAAAGCGGCGATCATACCCGTCATGCCGCCCATTCCAGACATTTTAAACATGACCGTTACGATCAACACAGTTGCAATCGTCATACCGGAAACGGGAGACGAAGAGCTTCCGACAATCCCCACAATCCGGGAAGCTACCGCTACAAAGAGGAAGCCGAAAATGGCAATGGCCACGGCACCGATCATTCCGACATTGGTCAACGGAGCAAAGGCAATCACCAAGATGGTAACCAAGGTGCCCGCCAGAACGATCCACATCGGCATATCGCGGTCAGTCCGTTCCAAGCCGCCCCCTGCCTTGGCCTCACGCAGACCCCGTAGGGTATCACGGATAGAGGTGACCAAGGTCGGAAGGGTTTTCACCAGCGTAATCAAACCGGCCACGGCCACGGCGCCGGCGCCGATGTACCGGATATAGGCATCCCAGATACCCCAGGCATCCAGTTTGCTGATCGGATCAGCTGCCGGGAAGATAGCTTTCGCACTGTCAGCGCCAAAGAAACCGATCATCGGAATAAAGACGATCCACGCAAGCAGACCGCCGGCGATCATCTGACCGGCGATGCGGGGACCGATGATGTAACCCACACCCAACAGAGCCGGGTAGGCATCCATCCCCACGACCGCATTTTTAAACTTGGCAATATGCGTTTCGATTTCGTATTTGAACAGCTTCAACCCGTCTTCCAGGGCTTTGACCAAACCGCCGAGGGCAAAGCCGGAGAAAACCAGTTTCGCATTGGTCCCGCCGGTCTCACCGGATTTCAAAACCTCGGCACAAGCCGTCCCTTCCGGATACGGCAAGGTTTCATGCTCGTTCACGATCAACAGGCGGCGGAGCGGAACCATCATGAACACCCCGAGGAAGCCGCCGGTCAACACAATGAAGATGATCATCAGCTGATCCGGCTTCACATCCCACAGGAACAGAGCCGGCAATGTGAACACGGCTCCTGCACCCACCGCTTCACCTGCAGTGGTCATGGTCTGTACAATGTTGTTTTCCAGGATCGAGTTGCGACGGAATATCCCCCGCAAAATTCCCATGGAGATCACAGCCGCCGGGATGGAAGCGGTAACCGTCAACCCAATTTTTAATCCCAGATAGGCGTTGGCGGCACCAAAAACCACCGCCAGAATAATACCCAGTATCACTGCCGTAATCGTCATCTCAGGCAACGATTTGGAAGAGGATACATAAGGCACAAATCCGGATTGCTTTGGTGTTTGTTTGCTCATAGCTTACCCCTCTCTCTACCAACATCCCCATCGAATAATTCTAAAAAATGCAAGATTTGTCCCTATATATGCCAAAAATAAGACAAACCTTTAAATATATTACCACGAACGTTCAACGAAAAAACAGAGGTTATAATAAATTTATTCTGTAGCAAAATAAGGAATCCACTATTGTAGTATAACCTAGAATCCCTTGTATTCTCCTATTTATCGCATCTTATACTCAACATATATAAAGTCGAAATATATCGCATGATTTCGTATTTTCCGAACAATAAACAGGCTTTAAAAATAGGAGACACCGCTGTCCCTCTTCCTTGGACCAAGGTGTCCCTTATCTTCGCAACCATCTTCGCCAGAGAATCATTCGACAACTGCACTACTTCAAAGAACGACCGGTACTTCTTCCTTCACCTGGATGGTATCCAAGCCGATCCGACAGGTATATGCACGGATCCCCACTCCCGCTTTTTTCGCTTCCCGCAATTTCTCTCCCCATACCGGGTCAATCCCATCGTGAGGAGTGAACGAGGTGGGAAAGTCCATAAAGATCATCAAGGCGACTGCCGCCCGATACCCGCTTTGTGTTGCGCGGATCAATTCGTCTAAGTGCTTTTGCCCGCGAAGAGTGGGGGCATCGGGAAACATCGCCCGTCCATTTTCTTCATATGTGACGCATTTGACTTCAATGAGAAGCGGGGGCTCTGTCTCGGCCAAAAAGTCCACCCGGCTTTCGCCGACTTTTACTTCCCTCCGTAATGGACCCTTTACCCAATCGATCCATCCCCGCTCTACGGCATCTTCAAACACCCGATTGGCCCAGGCGGAATGAATGCAAATCCAATGCCCGTTCTTATTCACCCATTTTAAGCTGAATCGATTTTTGCGCCGGGGGTTGTCTGACTTTTCGAGGACCACCGGTACCCCGGGGTGAAGCATCTCCTGCATACGGCCCGTATTGGGAACGTGTACCCGTTCCATTTTCTCTCCGATTTGAACGATCGCTTCAAACCGGTTGGGCCGTTCCAGAAAGATAGCGTGTACCGTTTCTCCCTCAATGTGTACTGCCATTCTGTTCACCTGTTTCCTTGTGAATCTCTCAGCATCGCAACTCCTTTCACTATAACGGGAATAGTGGAAGAATAAAAGCACTGATGACAAGAGACTCTTAAATCCAGCAAAAATCTTTTCTACCCGTCGCTCCCTCTCCGACGTCACAGACACTTATTGAAGCTCGGTACGTCGTTCGAAGGTCCTCCTTGAGTGAGGTGCTCTCTTCTTTCCAAGGATGGATTATGTCAGCAGCCCTTCAAAAGAGGCGGAATTGCCGTAGACATTTTACTGCCGCTCCTTTTTGGCCTTTTTTGCGGCTGCCGCAAAGTAACATAGCTCCTCAACCAGCTCTTTCACTGCTGTGATGCCCGATTCTCCCGCCAGTTGGCCCCGTGCATCAAAACAACCCGGATCAGCCACCCACTGTTGAGGGAGAACCCAAGCATATAAACCGCGCAAAACCAGCCGCAGATTGTTCAAAGCATTGATTCCCCCTTTTCCGCCGCCGGCGGCAGCGGTGATGGCAACGGGTTTTCGTTCTAAGTGATGACTTCCCAAAAAATCCAAAGCATTTTTCAACGCTCCGCTGATGCCGTTATGATATTCCGGCGTGGCTATGAAGAAACCATCCGCCTCTGAGGCGGCTTGACGCCATCGCTGCACGGCTTCCGTCTCTTCCCCCACTCCAAAGAGCGGAAGCTCACCTACATCAAACCTTATAACCTGCTCCCCTCGTCGCTCCAACAGCTCGGCCGCTTTGCTTGCCAAACCTCGAGTCAACCCACCCCGACGGGGAGAACCGTTGACAACTAAAAACTTTTGCATAGCAGAATCCCTCATTTCCCGGTTTATATCGCGACGGTTTTTTACTTACCTTGCTCTTTGCCGATCCTGATCCACTTCCAGGCATGAACGTTTTCCCGGGCTACCATCCCGTCATGCTCCGCTTTTTGCAAACAACACTCCATCCATCCCCACATCTCGCATTCCCGCTTTCCTGAAGATCTTAGTTGTATTGTAGCGAGAGTTGCAGCTTACCTCTTCGGCTGGAAGATGGAGTTTCCTATACAAAAAAAGTCCTTGGACCATGGGCAAGTGAGTCCTAGGACCTCAGACGGAAAAAAGCATTCATGAACACTCAGGATTTTCGGGTAAGAAAAGCTCGCTGACCGAGGGCAAACTTCGGTTCAATGCCAATTCCCATTAAGCCCCGCTTCCTCTTTTTTTCAAACATTCCGACAAGCGCCCTTCTCCATATCAGCGGCTATGTTTGTCCTTCCGACGGTACATACTGACGTTCATCCTCACAAATGGCTGACACACTAGGACAGCAAGATTCCCGATACTCTTCAAGGGATAATGTAGCAAATCACCTCGGCCCTGCCATCCGTCCAAAGAATGAACTTCGCCATCCTGCTAACAGAATGGTTGGCCACGTTCCCATCCAGCCGGATGCTGTATTGCCGTCAGTTAAACCAGCCTTTTTTCATGGCATAAACGGCAGCTTGCGTCCGGTCATGCAATCCCAGCTTGCTCAATATGCTGCTGACATGGGTTTTGACCGTCTTCTCCGTAATAAACAGCTCGGATGCAATCTCTTTGTTGCTCTTGCCGGCCGTTATTTTCTCCAGTACTTCCCTCTCCCGAGGCGTCAACTCTTCCAGCTTCCCAATGGCAGACTCCTCCTGGCGGGATCCCGCCGTCACATGGGTCACCAGCTGGTTGACCGCCTGGGGGTGAAGCTGAGTCATCCCCTTTGCAGCCGCACGGACCGAACGGGCCAATTCATCTGCATCAATTTCCTTCAGCTGATAGCCCTGGGCTCCCGCCCGGATCGCCGGCAATACGTGATCCTGATCGGAGAAGCTGGTCAAGACGATCACTTTAACTTCGGGGTGTGTCTGCTTGATGCGCCGCGTCGCTTCCACTCCGTCCATCACCGGCATCATCAAATCCATCAACACCACATCGGGGCAAAGCCGCTCCACTGCCGCCACCGCTTCCGCTCCATTGGATGCCTCCCCCACTACTTCGATGTCATCCTGTGTATGCAGGAACAATCGCAATCCTTTAATCACCATGGGATGATCATCAACCAGCAATACTTTGATCGGCACCGCACTTCCTCCTTATTTCACTGGTACATGGGCGCGCACAGTCGTTCCAGCACCGCTGCGGCTCTCAATCCAGACACTTCCCCCGAGCAATTCGGCTCGTTCCTTCATTCCGTTTATTCCCAGCGACCAACGACGACCGGCCGTAGAGGAATCCAACTCGGGAGAAAAGCCTTTCCCTTGATCCCGAACTTCCAGTGTCACTTCATCCGGCTCGATCTGAAGGTTCACATCCACTTCTTCTGTCTCCGCATGCTTGCTCACATTGTTTAAGGCTTCCTGACCAATACGCCACAAAGCTTCCTCTATCCGCCGAGGCAATTCGTGTACGCCTTCCACATGGGTATATACAGTCAAACCCAGTTGGGATCCGTACTTTTTCAGCGCCGTCGCCAGCCCTTCCTCCAGACCTTGGGGACGAAGCTGCCAAATCAACGAGCGCATCTCCCGCAACGCTTCTTGTGACAAACGATGGATATCCTCCAATGACTCTTGCAGCAGGGGATTCTCTTCCCGCATCACCCCGATCGCTCCTTTGGCTGTCAACGATAGAGAAAATAGTTTCTGATTCACGGAATCATGCAAGTCGCGGGCCAGACGATTCCGCTCTTCAGAGACAGCCAGCTCCTGCTTTTGTTGTTCCAGCCGGGCACTTTCCATCGCCAGCCCGATATGTTCCGCTACCGCCTTCAGCACTTCCAAATCGCTGTCGTCAAAGGCCCGGCGGCGGGGTTTACACTCGCTTCCCACCCACAATACGCCGATCCCTTTCCCCCGAAGAAACAGAGGAACGGCCACTGCTGCCCCAGCGGCAGGCCAGTCATCCAGTTGAATGGGCGCGTTATCCCATCGAAGAGTGCCGCCGTCGCGCAATACCTCCCGACATACTCTCTCTATATCTTCCGTTAAGCGTTGATTGGCAACATGCTCCTCTCCGTCCCGCCACCATGCTTTCAGCCGGAGAGAACCCCCGCTGCTTACCATATAGGCAATATAGCTCCAATCAAACAGACGGCCCAGCTCCTGCACTACGTGTTTCGGTAAATTCCGCACGTCCCGGACCTTCCATATACTGCGGCTCACTTCGTGGAGGCGTGCATAATTGTCCGCCCGTTTCTGCTGTGCTTCAAACAACCAGATCCGTTTGACCGCTGTTCCGATCTGATAGGCCACGGATTGCAGCAAAGTTAATTCATCCTCGCTGAAATGCTCTTTTCCGGGAGAAGCGACATTTAACAGCCCGAACAACTCCCCTCCCGCAGCCAGGGGAACCGTGGCATGATGCGTAATGTTTCGGGTGTCGCCCCACTTCAGGGCAACCGCATCTTCCAACCGTTTGCAGTTAATAATGTTGACGGCATGCTGTAAACGGCCGTCCCAAAACCGCTCTAAACACCAGCAGCTTCCCTCGCACATCGGCTGCTTTGCGTTTCGGAGCAGCGCAGGCGGAAGCTGGCAATCGGCTACGTGAGCGTATTCCGGTTCTTCATCCACCAGGAAGATCCATCCCGTGGTTAATCCGGTGACTGACAGCAGTTTCTCCAGCACCGTTTGGAGCATGGTTTGCAAATCTGTCGACCGGTTCAACGTTTCTGCGATGGTTTTCAAGGCCACCAGTTCCCGTTCCCGGCGTTCGCCTGTCATCCCGGTTTCCTCCTCCATTTTGACTCTCTGTTTCTATCATGCTTGTACCCGTCCTGTCTCTCGGCAGCCTAAACATATCCTATCACAGCCGGTCATCCGATCGTTATTTGAAAATGGAAAAAATAAAACGCTCGAACATCCGAGCGAAGGTGGAAAACGTCATTTATTTGGAAGGCAAAGAGACATGGATTTTCATAAACTGTCCAGCGGGAAGATTGTCCCATTCAGCTCCTTCCACAGCCCTGTGATATGGCGCAATAGATCAAGAGTACGAACGTCCCGGCCAGAGATGTTTTTCAGCAGGTGAGCAAATCCACAGAAGGCGTCAAAAAGAAGGGTCATCCGGCTAAGACAACCAATCGACGCGCGGAATGACCGTCTGAAACCGCTCTTTGACGAGCACCGGAAACTCCCGCAGCAGCGGAGTTTTCTCTTCTTCCTGGCGAATGGCGCGATTCAAAGCTTGCTCTGCTTCCTCTGTCCCCAGTCGTTGTTCTCTGTAAATCCGGTCGACTATTCGCATCAGTCGATGAGGGAACAGAAGTTGTGCATAGATCAGGGCATACTCTTTCTCATCCAAGGGCGAAACTTCTTGATAAGCCTCCAGCACCCGCCCTGCTGCATCCACACTGCCCGTTCGTCCATATGCATAGAGCGCAAACCGGGCCAGATCCCGGCTGCGCACATCAACAGCCGCACGGTTCCAATCGATGAAATGCAGCCGACCTTCCTCATCCTGTAAAATATTGCGGCGATGCAAGTTGCAATGGCAGATCTCCCCGCCCTGCCGGGTACTGTTCACCGTCCGGTCCCCGCCCAGTTTTTCCAAGTAGGTGGAGGCGGTTTCCAACATCCCTTCCCCATAGGAACAATATTTTAAAAAGAGTTGGTCCACCGGCCGAACTTCCTTCGACCATTGGCTGGCCATTTTAAACATTGTCCATTGTCTGTGAATTTGCTCCCAAATCAGCATCCACTTGCCCGCATGTACAAGCGGACGCAATGCTTTAGGGGGTTCAAATCCTCTGGACGCCATATGCAAGTGTGCCAATCCCCGGGCGGTCCGGTTCCAGTCATCTTGTGTATTCAGCTTCAATACCTTGGCCTCAATCCACGGCAACACCACATAGCGGTGTTGGACACCTGAAAAATAGGAGCGTCCCTTTTGCGTTTTCACCGGCACAGAAAGCCGATGCTCCCCGGTTTCCGATATATGACGCGCCAGCTCTTCCACCAACCGCCAGCGCAACTCTTCCCTTTCCCGCACGCGCTTCAGTCCGAAGGTGCCTCGATCCGTTTTGATTTTTAAAACCCCGCCGGCTGGCTTTGCATCTTGGATGCGGAGTGCATAGTGATGCTCCAACAGCTCCGTTAGGCGGCCTTCCCCTGTCCAGCTGCGCAGCTTTGCCAAGGAATCGGACATGTTTCCCCCCACCCTTCTTTCATCCCTTTACTTTAAGAATAGGCAGGGGGGCCGGTGCCTATTCCCTTTTTGAAGATCCGGCTTTGGATACGGGATGGATCACATCCAGTCCACCTGTGATATAAAGGGTGTTTCCCGTGATAAAATCAGATTCCGGCTCACACAAAAACCGGACCACTCTGGCGATATCTTCCCCTGTTCCCGGCCTTCCCCGAGGTGTTTCGCTGTCGGCTTGCCCCTGAACTTCAGCAATGCGCTTCTCCTTATTGTCCCCGACGATATCGCCGGGACACACCATATTGACCGTGATCCCGTAAGGCGCTTCTTCTACCGCCAGGCTTTTCATGAAAGAGACCAAGCCCGTCTTTGCCGCTGCATAAGCCGCTCGGTCCGGCCAGGCCGGTGCTTCCGCTGCACGGCCAAAGCCGAATAGGATGATACGACCGGCTTGTTGTTCCCGGAGATGGGGTAATGCGGCGTGGGTCACCCACAGCGCACTTTTCAGATTGCCGTCTACCATCGCTTCCACTTCTTCTTCCGTATAATCCGTAAAGTGACGGCGTGTCCGTTCAAAGGGTCCGACTGCATGAATCAAAGCATCCAGCCGGCCAAAATGTTCAACCGTCTGCAGGACCAACCGGCGCGCTTCATCGGAACGATTCAAATCGGCACGAAATACTTCCGCTTGCCCCCCCATCCTTTGTACTCTTTTTTTTACTTCCCATCCTTTTTCTGCACGGCGATGATAGTGAACCGCTATATCCCAACCGTTTTCGGCCAGGATTTCCGCCGTCATCCGCCCCAAGCCCCGGGAGCTGCCCGTTACCAAGGCAACCGGTTGTTGATGGATTGACAAACCCCTTCCCTCCTTTTTCCCCGTACATATAGGAACATCAGAATGTGTACAATGGTACAAGTTTGATCAATAGAGGCAAAAATGAAATGGAATGAAGCCGCCCCGCACAGACTCTGTTGGTTGAACTGCTTAGTCCCGTGCCGGTACTGGAACGTCCGAATATGAAACAATCCTGCATCCTGCAAGCGGAAGAAACCGCTTTGGCAGAGGATGCTGCACGGGTAGAGCCCGCTCATGTGGCTTCCAGCTATCTTGCACAGGCACCGGAGTCCCTCAAAGAGGCGCGATCCGTCATCTCGAGCAAAAAGAGATTCTTTTTCATAATCCCCCGGATTCCAGCGAACAATAAGCAAGATGTCGATCAATAGGGGAGGAACTGCGCACCTTGGAACTGAAAACAATCAACGCCACCGAAGATGCCGTCCATCAAGCGACCTTGCAACTATTGCAGCAGCGAGGATTGTCCATCGACGAGATTACCGAATTGGTCTTTATCTTGCAAGAGAAGTATCATCCTGATCTCACCTGGGGTGAGTGCCGCACCCATGTCGAACATGTGTTGACGAAACGGGAAGTGCAAAATGCCATCCTGACCGGGATTCAGCTGGATATCCTGGCGGAGCAAGGAGCGCTCGCTCCGCCATTGTCGGATATGATCATTCAGGATGAAGGGTTGTACGGAATCGACGAAGTCTTGGCCACATCGATTATTCACATCTATGGCAGCATCGGCCTGACGAATTACGGGTATATCGACCGGTTAAAACCCGGAGTCCTGCGGCGTCTCAACGATAAATCGAGCGGTAAAGTGCATACGTTTTTAGACGATATTGCCGGTGCCTTGGCTGCTGCCGCAGCCGCCCGATTGTCTCATAACCGCAAAAGACAGAAGGATGAAGAACAACGCATGGATGCGTAGTTCCAAACTCAGCCCCAGGGGTTGAGTTTTTTATCCCCGATCAAGCAAGGGAGAAACGCCAAACCTTACCCTCCCGCCGCTTATAAGCATGACCTTCAGAGACCAGGTATTCCAAGTGAGCCAACGTTTCCGACAGGGCAAAGCGTAAATGATGAATATTGAGTTCGGTGCCGAAAGTCGCTTCACACACTTCTACCGACGTTGCCGGTTGTTTTTGCAAAAACTCCCGCATCACCCGCAAGCGCTCCTGATGATGGGCCTCAAGGGCTTCAATCCGTTCCCGATAGCTGTCAAAAACCGGACCGTGGGAAGGAAACACTTTTTGAACCGGCAGCTCTTTCAAGCGTTTCAATGTGTGAAGATAGGTTTTCAACGGATTGGGATCACACCCCGGCCATAAACTGATATTGGGTGTAATCTTGGGTAATAGAAAGTCTCCGCCGATCAGCCATTGGCGCTCGGCGTCATAAAAGCTGAGGTGCCCGTCGGCATGACCGGGAGTATGAAGAACTTCGTAAGATCGATCTCCCATGCGAAGAGTTTCTCCCGCTTGAATAAACGACGGCCGGGGATGGGGCTCAACCCAGGGTCTAAACCCCCGAAGATGGGGTGGAATCTGTTCCACCCACCCGGAAGACAATCCGTGTTCTCCATAAAAACGGGCCAGAATCTCCGGCTGTTCGCTCTCCTCGCTCCAAAAAAGGCGAGCCTGTTCAAAATCCGTCCGGGATACCCTCACCGGGGCATCCGTCCACTGCTGCATCGTCCCTGCCAATCCATAATGGTCGGGATGGTAATGCGTCAGCACGATCTGTTCGACGTCTGTCCAATCAAAGCCAAGTTCCCGCCTTGCCTGTTCCCACGCATCGCGGTCTGTTTCAGTGTTCAAACCGGTGTCAATCACGGTGTATCCACTGGAACCCTCAATCACATAGGCTTTTATCTCTCTTAAGGCAAAGGGCAGCGGCAGCGGAACCTCGATGATGTCTCCCCAACGGTTCATATGGGCATTCCTCCCTTAAATGTCCCAGTCTCGCAAATCATCGATGACATGAGTCGCTTTGATGTCAGCTGCTTCGTAATCCTCCGGTGAAGTTACCCCGGAATACACCAGCAGGGTATCCATTCCGGCATTCACGCCGGTTAAAATGTCCGTCATCAGATTATCTCCGATCATCAGGAGCTTGTCCCGGTTCATTTGCAATTTGTCCAACGCCACTTCCGTAATGACGGATTCCGGCTTCCCGACAAAGATCGGTTTTACCCCGGTAGCCGCCTGAATGCCGGCGATGATGGAACCGTTTCCCGGTAGAAGCCCTTCTTCCGTCGGCAGATTCAAGTCTCCATTGGTCCCGATAAAGCGGGCCCCCTCATGGATGGCCAGGGTCGCTTTCTTCATTTTTTCATAGGTAAAATCGAGATCGATTCCCACAACCACGGCCTCCGGCTTGCGGTCAGTCAACTCGCATCCGGCTTCCTTTAAAGCCGTGCGCAACCCGTTTCCCCCGATGGCGTAGACGCGGGGGGAATTCATCTCTTCCTTCAAATAATGAGCGGCAGCCATCGACGAAGTCACCACTTGGTCCGCTTCAGCCGGATAGCCGAACTCCCGCAGCTTTGCCGCTACCTCTTCCGGAGTCCGGAAAGAGTTGTTGGTCAAAAAGAGATAAGGCTTCCCCGAGTCTTTCAGCTTGTTGACAAACTCAAGGGCCCCGGGAATCACCTCGTTTCCCCTGTACAGCGTTCCGTCCAAATCGAGTAAGTATCCTTCGTACCGTTTCACAATGCCAGCCTCCCTACAAAGATCATCCGCGGGCTGGATATGGGGTCATAGGAACGGGATTCAAAATCCCCCCACACACTCTCGACGGTCAATCCCGCCTTTCGCATCATGTCCTCCATCTGCTCCCGCGAGTACATCTTTACTCGTTCCTGATACATGCGTTCGCCACGCTCATCGATAACCTGAATCGACTTTCGGACAAAGTCTCCGTCGATCCAGCGCCGTTCCCGAATCCGAGTCTCTCCTTCCACACGTTCACTTTCGGGAACCAGGTTCCTCTTTACGGCCTCCCGGTTCAGGAAATCCACAACAAACCGGCCCTCAGGTCTCAATACCCGGGCCATTTCTTTCAATACCTGTCCATTCTCTTCATCTTCCACAAAATAGCCGAAGGAGGTAAACAGATTGACCACGGCATCAAACTGATCGGCGTCAAAAGGCAAGTGACGCATATCCCCTTGTATGTATCGAATCCCCAGCCCCTCTGAGGCTTTCCGTGCATATTCCAGCAGCACCTCGGACAAATCCAGCCCCGTCACCTGAAAACCCAGCCGATGCAGTGCGATGGAATGGCGTCCAGTGCCGCAGCACAAATCCAACACCGTCTGGCCCGGTTCCAAGTTGAGCCATTGGGCCACCTGTCGGATCTCCCGGTCCGCATGGACCCGGTCCCGGTGCCGATACACCAACACATAATCTTCCCCAAAACTTTCTTCGTACCAGGGTGCCATACCCCTTCCCTCCTTCATCCTCACTGCAGCATACAACCGCCACAAGCCCATTTTATCAAAAACTTCCGCCGTCGATGGATCCGCCCATCACTTACTCATCATTTCTTCCAGTTTCCCGTCCCAACGGTGCAATCGCTCCTCCCATCCACTCAGCTGATCGCCGAGGGGCCAGCCGAATGCGCGGGCATTGAAGCGAAGGATGTGGGCTGATCCCAACCACACTGTCCGAACATGTAAAAGGGCAGCAACGGTGTCACTGATTTTTCCATTTTCCACATCCAGATAAGCCAGCAGCATTTCCCCCAGCTGACCGGCACATTCAAACAGCTGAACCATCGGCTGCAACAAGGAATCGGGATCTTTTTCCCGCAGCCGGATCATCCGCTCCACGGCGAAAATATCGGCGTCAATCAACGTCAACGCCTGTTGCCGCCATGCCCGCACCTGGGCCCAATCACGGTCGGTTTCCCGTCCGGGTACGGCTTGTTCCTTTTTCGACAGCTCGGACAGGGTCATCTCCACCAGCGAACAAGCCATGGCCAACGTCAATGCCAAACTGCTCCCTGCTGCAGGACTGGGAATTTCCCGCTGGGCCATCTCCTCTACAAAGGCTGCAACCGGCCGCTTTTCCCATGTCATCCGGACTTCCTGCTTTCCTTTGGATAATCCGGGCCCAACTCCTGCACCAAATACTCCCGTGTCCAACGGATAAAGGCATTCAGTACCGGAACGGCATCCATTTGCTGCAACAGATCATCGGAGGTTACCGTTTCATATCGACGAACCAACCGTTCCCGAAACCGCACCAGCTCCCGCATGGTCGCTGCCCCTTCCGAAGGCAGCACCTGTTCATCCTCCAAAATGTCCACAATATCGATATAGCCGCCGGCTTCCCGCATCATAAACCCGTCAATCATCAATGAACCGACTTCGATCACGCACTCCACTCCAATATGTATCCCCCGTTCCAGGGCAAAAGCGGCTACGGCGGCTTCACCAGCCCCGCGAAGTTCTTCGGCAGCTTGCTGAATCACGTGACAGCATTTCTCCAAATGATGCAGCTGGGATTCAATGCGAACAGTATTGACATCATAAATCATAAAAGTTGCCTCCCCTTGCAAGGTGAAAAAGAAACGCTCCCAATCGTCGATTTCCTCGTCGACTGTCCGTCCCCAGTCGATGGACTGCCCTCCTATTATACCCTCACCCGCTACCGATTTGGCAAAGGGACGGCCGGACTGCATAAAATTCCGCCGCTGTCGCACAATGAAAAGGGACAAGAAAAAGGAGGAAACGGATATGCAACTGACAACCAAAGAGCTCAACTATCTCAAAGATGCGCTTTCCTGGGAGCTGTTGGCCATGAAAAAATGCCATCATTACGCTCAGGAATGCCAAGATCCCCAATTGAAGCAATTGATCGACCGAACTGGCCAGCTGCATCAAAACCATTACCAACAATTGCTTCAACATCTGAATGCCGCCAACGGCGGAACTGCCCAACCGATGAATAACACGAACATGACCCAGTAAGAAGGAGGAAGTAGAATGCAACAGCAAAATCAGCAACAGCAGCAGACACAGTCCGGTCTGCCCCAGGTAAAGGGACCGGAGATGAATGATCGGGACCGCATCAATGATATGCTGTCCATGGAGAAATACATGACCACCGCCTATAACACCGCCGTCAACGAAATGGTGGATCAACAACTGTATCAGACCCAAATGAACATTTTGACCGAACTGCACCAATGCCAACGGGATCTCTTCACCCTGATGCAACAAAAGGGCTGGTACAAAACCGACCCCGCCGATATGAAACATGTAGCCGAGACCGCGCAAAAGTTTAACAATTACCGCACGCAGTTCCCCTACTCGTAAATGACAAACAGCTGGCCTAAAAAAGGTCAGCTGTTTGCCTATTACTGAGGCGCAGCCAAAGGAAATGCTTTATGTGCATCCAAAACCGCTTCTCCATTGGGGAAAAATATCCGTGGGACAAAAATATTCGATTGGTCGAATCCCTTAATATATGACGGCCACCGGTTGAATTCCGGAAATATCCTGCTTCTTTCCGGACGAACTTCCATATTTCCACTCCTTGATCCCTTTTTGGGCCTCGTTTATCATGATGGTGAAGACTCCATAGGAGTCTTTTTTGTGTTTTAGCCGGTATGATTCCGGGTAAAAGTTTTATACTGTGATTTTATCAGTAATTCCTTAGTAGGTCTTTTGGCGTGATTTCTTTGATACCCGAAACTTCCCGGTAAAAAAGGCCGTTTTCCGGGAAGGAGCATTATAAGGGGATATGATAAATATAGCTGGAAATCCCACCGACGTGGTACGGCAACCCTGCTTTTTATTTCGCAGGGGACTGATGGGGGGGTGCAAGAAAGCAGTATGAGCAAAGCAGATAATGAAGCTCTGCCGCAACAACAAAACAAACCAAAACAACGGGATTATTTTTTCGACAACGTGAAGTTCCTATTGATTTTATTAGTGGTCATCGGACATGCATACCGTCCGTTGATTGATGAAAGCAGTGCAGTGAAAGCGGTTTATCTGACCATCTATACTTTTCACATGCCGCTGTTTATTCTGATTTCCGGTTATTTCGCCAAGAACTTCCGGAAAGAAGGACAAAACAAAAAAGTGATCGCCACGATTTTGGTGCCTTACTTCATCTTTGAAATCCTTTATTCGATCTATGACCATTTTGTATACAGCACCTCGGACGTAGACTTCTCCATTTTGGAACCGTACTGGATTATGTGGTTCCTTTTCAGCTTGTTCTTGTGGCGATTGATGCTCCCGTATTTCGTCAACTTGAAATACCCGCTGTTGACGGCTTTTGCCTTGGCGATCCTGGTCGGGTATGTGGATGATGCGGACCAATATCTCAGCCTGTCCCGGACCGTGTCGTTTTTCCCGTTCTTCCTGACCGGGTTTTACCTGCAAAAGCATCACTTTGAGAAACTGTTGAACTGGTTTACACCGGCGAAGCGTATCCTGTCCGTGCTGGGAATCGGCGCAATCCTTCTGTTGATGTACTACCTGGAATATCGCTCCGGTGTCGATCTCGATCTACGGCGCTGGCTGTACTTCGTCTTTCCGTATGAAGATCTGGGTCATTCAGAATGGTATGCCGGGTTGTACCGCCTTTTCTTCATCGGACTGGCATTGATGATGTCGGTGATGGTTCTGTCACTGGTTCCCCGGAAACAAACCTTTTTCAGCCAGCTGGGCACCCGGTCGATCTACGTTTACCTGTTGCACGGGTTTTTCATCAAACTTTACGACTCCCTCAACATTGACGATAGAATCACCGGCTCCTACCAATATGTGCTGATTACACTGGCAGCCATCGCCCTGACATTTATCTTGTCTTCCAAATGGGTGCAAAGCATTGCCCATCCGTTGATCCAGCCCAATGTGCAATGGTTTTTCCAAAAAAAAAGTCACAGTACGCGCCTCAATAAAGCAATCAACTAAGCGCGCATCGGCCGGTGAAAAAACCGGCCGTTTTTTCTCTCCCTTTGTCAAACTGTCGCTTAGTTTGTCAGAGGATGACTTTCTTTGTCGCGAGGGAAGGATTCCGCAGGGATTCCCCGAAAGTGTTGGTAATGCCAATATTCGGGAGGATGGATAAATGAAGGAAGGAGTGCGGATATCCACCAGAGAAGCGGCTGAACGTCTCCATGTACACGCTCGGACTGTACGAAAATGGATCGATACCTTTGAGGAGTATATCGAACCTCACGTCAATGACCGCGGGCATTATATGCTGACGGAGGATTCCTATATCCGGTTGCGCGACATTCAAAAACGGCTGCAGGAAAATAAGTCCATGCGGCAAATTCGGCAAGAGTTGATCATGGAAGGCAAATGGGACAACAATAGCGAACAAGCTGCTGAACCGGAAGAGGACACAGTGATCCAGATGCCCTTCGGCAATTCTTATCCCATGCATCGACTGATAGGAAGCCTTGATGAAATCGGAGAAATGATGGAGACGGTTTTTGAACGGCTGGACCAACTGGAGGACCATGTTTTTACGATGTTTGATGTGATAGAGGAAATGGAACGCAAAATGGTGGCCAACCAGCAAAATTATCTCCCCGCTACCCAACTGCATCAAATGATTGAAGACATCGGAAAAAAACAGGATCAGCTGAAGGCGGAACTGCGCAATGCCACCTTCTCCCATCGACTGGCTTCCGCCACGACCGAAACTCAGTTAACACCACGCCGCCAGAAACGGAGCCGCTTTTTGGGTATATTCTGATTGAGTTTCCGTAAACGGTAGGGTATCCCCGGGTCATTGTGTATAATGAGGGGGAGATATGACAAAGGAGTTATTTCCCATGACCAAGGACGATCTTTTTTTCCTTTATGATGACACCGAGACTACGCGCACCCGTTTTGTCAGCTTTGTCGGGCAAACCAATCGATTTGACCTGGGGATCACTACTACTGAACGCTTTTACGGAAAACTGCTGGTGTTCAATATCCAGTCCAACCGATTCGCCATCATCGGCGAAGATGACTTGGAGGAGCCCGGCTACCTGGAACATGTATATGGCATCAGTGAAGAGGAAGCGGCGGAATTGAAGCAGTTTTTATATACTTTGCTGTAAGACATAAAAAGCCACCTCGATGGAAAACTAACCCTCGGAGGTGACTTTTTTATGCGCAAAAAACGAAACACCCATTATCAAGATCTGGGTACGGTGGAGTCTCTCCGAAACGAAGTGGTTCCGGAAGAATTCCCCGAAGGACCTTACGGGGCTGCAACCAATGAAGCACATTTGGGCAAATCCAGTCCATGGCGGGAATCCCAGCACGCAGCACCCCAGTTCACCTATGAAATGAGGGAATTCCACGAGGGAATCCCCCGGCAGGTGCCTGGAAGTCACCCCACTCATGACGAGCGTGAGGAAGAATAAAACGTCTGTTATCCCCTGTTGGCACGACGTTCCCGAAGTTTGGATTTTCCTTTGTTGGCATCGTCTCGAATCCGCCGAAGAATGAAGTAAGCGCAGCCAAAATTGCAATACTCATGCAAGTATTCTTCAAAGTGCGCAATTTTTGTGTCACGGTTGGCACGGGGATGGCTGTCCGCAAAAAAGCCTTTGAGGCGTAATTGTCCATAACCCCAATCTCCTACGATGTAATCATACTTGTCCAACACTTCACTGTACCGCTTGCTGAAAGCTTCCGGATTCCAACCCTTTTTATGATCGTATACCACTTCAAATCGAAACCCGTTAACTGCAATCTCTTTCATTATTTACCATCGACCTCTAATTCGTTTTCTTTCCTACCGTATGAACCGAAATTCGTGATCCTGCATTGTAAATCCTGCTTTTCCCTGTACAAAAGGCGGAACTTCCGGGCACGCTATCCACAGGAGGTGGAAAAGATGAAAATCTGGGGGTGGATGTTGACGGCCTTATGCCTGCTCGGCATAGTGGCATGTCAGCCCAATGCACGTCCGGACGACGGTTACGATGAGTCCCTTTACCAGGATGGAAAACGGGGATATGGATATGTCACCAACCGCCGTCCCCAAGGTACTAATGCAAACCCGCTCGGATACAGCCGTCAGCGGGGAAATGAATTTCGGAACGCCACAGACGGAGGAGCACTCCCCGGTCCCGACGTATACATCGATCGAAATGCACTTGCTCGGCAGATTGCCTATCTAAGCACCAAACTACCGAACGTATCCGATGCAGCCGTGCTGGTGACCGCCAGCCATGTATTTATTGGAGTGGAAGGCAATAACAGAGCACGACCGAGCCAAAAAGCGCTGTACGAAACCCGGCGCACGGCACTCAGTTTGACTCCTCGGTATTATCAAGTTTACGTATCTGGCAAACCGGGATTTAAAAAACGGCTGCAGGAAATCGGGGCTAAAGCAATGGGAACCCGTGAAAAACTCACCCTGACAACCCAAGAAATGAACGGCTTAATGCAAGATCTGGATCAACCGCCTTTAGGGGAACATAAAAAGAATCCATTGAAAAAAACACAATAAAAAAGCAGCCTCGGCATATGCCGTAGGCTGCTTTTTTATCTCTTACTGAGCGGCCGCTTCCTGGGAAGATTGAGCCGACTTCACTTGTTCATGGGCATGATAGGAGCTACGTACCAACGGACCCGATTCTACATGATCAAATCCGCGTTTCAGCCCTTCTTCTTTCAGTTGGGCAAATTCTTCCGGGGTATAATATTTCTCGATCCGCAGGTGTTTACGGGTGGGTTGTAAATATTGGCCGATCGTCATGATATTGCAATCCACGCTGCGTAGATCGTCCATCGTTTCCAGAATTTCATCCCACTCTTCCCCGACACCTACCATAATGCTCGACTTGGTCGGAATATCGGGCTGCATTTGTTTCGCCTGTTTCAACAATTCCAGAGAACGGTCATATTTGGCTTTGGACCGGACGCGGTCGGAACGGCGGCGCACCGTTTCCAGGTTGTGGTTGAGAATGTCCGGACGTTGATCCATCACTACTTTAAGGGCTTCCCAGTTACCGCCGAAATCAGGGATCAATACTTCTACATTGGTAAACGGGTTCCGTTTGCGAATTGCTTTGATCGTTTCCGCAAATATGGCAGCCCCGCCATCCTTGAGATCATCCCGTGCCACCGAGGTGACAACAGCATGCTTGACGCCCATCTGCTCAACGGCTTCCGCCACCCGTTCCGGCTCCTTCCAATCCAGTTCCGTCGGAAGACCTGTTTTCACCGCACAAAAGCGGCAAGCACGGGTGCAAATATCTCCCAAAATCATGAATGTGGCCGTCCGGTTGGCCCAGCATTCATAGATATTGGGGCAACGGGCCTCTTCACAAACAGTATGTAGAGTCTTGCCCCGCATCATTTTTTTTAGTTCGCGATAATTTTCGTTGGTATTGAGGTTGATTTTCAACCATTCCGGTTTTCTCTGTCTTTCTTCTTTCCGTTTTCTTTCCACGCCGATTCCCTCCTATGGACAAAAGGCCTCCTATGTCCCGGAGACCTAAACCGCAAATGTCATCCATCTAACGCCTTTCTTACTTTCCTCTATTATCTTACCACAAAAAGATAGCCGTTACGCGCCTTTCTCCCTTCCAACGAGAAATCCAGTTGTTGACAACAATTGTTTGCTTAGGAGTCCGATCCAACAAGAAGTTATACACATTTATCAACAGTCCCTGTGGATAAAGTTCAGAAAAATATGTCGAATCAAGCGTTTATTTCCATCAAATCCCAAAATGTTTCCGCCTGCAATCAAGCACACTAAGATTATAGGAATACAAAGCGGTGATGGAAATGGGCAAACGCATTCTCTGTTGGCTGACAATCCTCGCTTTACTGATTACGCCCCTACCTGCGGCAGGGGCACGGAAAAAGAGCGAGTGGGAACAACGTCAACAAATGTATGAACGGATGGAGACACTCACAGGGGTTCCGTGGTTTTTTCTCGCTGCCATGGATCAATACGAGCGCAATATTCAACAGGTTCGCCGTGATTTGCCAAAGAAAAAGGGATTATTGGCCATCTCCGTGCCGGATCGGCTATGGAGCGGTCCGCTCAATCCGGATCCCCAGGATACAGTGCCGGAGAGTATCCGTTTTTTCGGCGGGATCGGCCAGGACGGCAACCGTGACGGCAAAGCAGACCCTGCCGACGATACGGATATCCTGTTGACAATAACCCGTTACTTATCTGAAAAAGGCTTGAGCCAAGAAGATATCCGCATCCGGTTGTGGGAGTATTATCAACAACCGGTAACCGTCGATATCATCACCCACATCGCCAAGATTTACGAACGATACGGCACGATTAACCTGGACCGCCATTCCTTTATCATGCCTTTGCGCTACAACTACACCTATCATAATACCTGGGGCGATCGGCGAGGATGGGGCGGCTTGCGCATCCATGAGGGCACGGACATTTTTGCCGATTATGGCACACCGGTGCTCAGCACTTGTTACGGTTATGTGGAGTTAAAAGGATGGAACCGTTACGGCGGCTGGCGGATCGGGATCCGGGATACCCGAAACAACTATCACTATTTCGCCCACCTGAACGGGTTCAGCAAAAACCTGAAGCAAGGGGACATCGTGGAACCCGGAATGGTTATTGGTTATGTCGGCTCGTCGGGATACGGCCCTCCCGGCACCTCCGGCAAGTTTCCTCCCCATCTACATTACGGCCTTTACAAATTCAACGGGCGGACCACCTTTTCTTTCGACCCCTACCCTTCGCTGAAGAGATGGGAACGGGATGCGTACAAGCGGCTGAGAGAAGAAAAAAAGAAAAAACGCTCCCAGCGAAAGAAGCGCTAAAAATCCCATCGATGTGATTCTGTCGGCTCGACCACTTAGCGTGATGATGGAGCGCAGCGACATTGCACGACGAATGCCGTGCGGGTACGATACACACGCCAAAGGAACACGGGCACACGTCGTGCCTTAGGGTCTGTCTGATCATTTGTTATAGGGGTCCGGTGTAGCCGTCTCATCTCTTGCAAAAAGCGTAAAGGATCTTCGCCTATCACACCGACCTCCCTATCTATCGAAGATACTTGAATTACCAGACACGCTCTAGTCGCTTGGCTCCTACGCCCGCGCTTTGACTCTCTTTTTCTATAAAAACGAAACTCAGCAGAAGGGCTTCTATCTACTCCTCTACAACTCATGGAACCGGGGTTTACGTCAAATTTTGGCCACTACCGTAGATCTTGTTTATCGGCTGCTTTCACCAGCTCCAAAATCCGATCCGGTTGCAATCCTTGAACAGGAGTGCCGTTCACCACCGTGACGGGCACACCGAGAAACCCCATCGCTTTCACTTCCTCAAGGTGCTGGGGATGACTGCAGTCCCGCACTTCAAAAGGAATTTGATAATCGGTTAAAAACCGCTTCACCATATTGCACTCGATACAGTGGGGTTTCGAAAAGACGATTACTTCCATATAAGCCCTCCTTCCTCCCTTTTAGGATAGCATATGGGAGATAGTTGGATGGCAATCTACTTTTTCTGCCGATTCAGGTACAACGCCAACCCCATGGCCGACACTTGCAAATCCAGCCGCAACAACTCATGGGCCGGGCTGTCTTCCGGTAGTCCTTTTTCTTCCAGCATGGGGACATAGCGATCGACCAAGCGGCGCTCGATTCCCGATTCGCCTTCACCCCGGGAAAGTGCTTCTTGGGCCTCCTGCATGAAAACGTCAATGCCGGCTTTTACTTCATCCAAGGCTTCATCCACTTGCTCTGTCATCCCGAAGTGACCATAATAGATACGGTCCGGCTTCTCGTTTCGATAGCGCTGGATCGAATGTTTCATCGCATCCGGATCAAATTGGTTGGGAGAAGTGGATGGAACATAAAAAGAGAATCCATACTCCTCCGTATGAACATAGCGTATACCCGCGGTATCCCCGGTGAAATAACCATGGGTCAGAGAATCGTGGATACTGATGTGGTGAGCGGCATGTCCCGGAGTGTCCCAAAACGTCAGCACCCGATCGTCGGTAATGCGCAACTTATCTCCTTCACCCTTGACCAGAATTCGGTCTTCCGGTACCGGCAGCACCGGGTCAAACAACGCGTCGAACTCCTCCCCGTAAACCATACGGGCGCCCTGGATCAACCGGGAAGGGTCAGCCAAATGACGGGCGCCGCGGGGGTGAACAACGACTTTGGCCCGGGGACAGCTTTGGAGGAACAAGCCCACACCACCGGCATGGTCGAGGTGGATATGGGTCACGATCACATACTCCACTTCTTCCGGAGCGCGGTCCAGCTTTTTCAATCCACCCAATATATGGGGTACGGACATGCTGGGCCCGGTTTCCACAATCGTCAAGGGTTCCTGATTCATCACATAAACCCCGGTTCGACCCGGTTTTTTCAAGTCGAAGCCGTCAATCACATAAATCTCCCCGCCCAGGGAATAGATGGTTTCCTCTCCCACAGATCCAACCTCCTTTTTTTCTGAACCTTTACTTCCTTCGATCCCTCCGGTTCCGATTCCTGTGGATTACGCACAATAGCATTCGGGTTTCCCCGTTTCATGCAGGAAAACCCCCGGAATGACGGGGGTCAACCAAGCTCCCAGGTCGTGCTATGCACCGCTTTTTTGTCTCGTATTCTCTCTTGTCGCTAAGTTCGTCGTCAAAAGTCGTGCTCGGGCAAAAGAGTTCGTCAGCTTATTTCTATAAACGTTGAGTCTTACCCCTTGGATCACAAGGGTTTTGGGCTTGCCGATGCTTATGCTTTACTGCTTCATCCGCGGGTCCAAGATGTCCCGCAGACCGTCACCTAACAGGTTGAATCCCAATACGGTAAACATGATCGCCAGCCCCGGGAAAATCATCGTCCACGGAGCGGATTGGATAAAGGACCGGGAGTCGGACAACATTTTTCCCCATTCCGGCTCCGGTGGCTGTGCCCCCAAACCGATAAACCCGAGCGCTGCCGCTTCCAGCACCGCCGTGGCGAAGCCCAGGGTTCCCTGGACCATGATCGGTGTCCAGGAGTTGGGAAGAACGTGCCGTAGCAAAATCCGGCTGTTTTTCATTCCAATGGCCAGAGCGGCCATGACGAAATCTTCCTGCTTCACCGCCAACACCCGGGAGCGCATCAAGCGTCCGAAGGTGGGAATGTTGATAATTGCGATGGCGTACATGGCATTTTCCAATCCCGGCCCCAACATGGCCACGATGGCAATAGCCAGCAAAATTCCCGGAAATGCCAGCAGGATATCGAACAAACGGGAAATGATGACATCCCGCCATCCGCCGTAAAAACCGGCGATCAGCCCCAGCAAGGAGCCGGCCACGATCGATCCGGTGATGGCGAAAAAACCGACCCAGAGAGAGATACGTGCACCGTAGATCACCCGGGCAAAAATATCCCGTCCCAAATCGTCGGTCCCGAACCAGTGGTCTGCTGAGGGTGCTTGCAACCGTGAATCGGCATCGATCTGATTGTAGCCAAAAGGAAGCAGCAGCGGTGCCACCACTGCGATAAAGATGAAAAAGAGAATGATGATCCCGCCGATCATGGCGGAACGATGGCGAAGAAGGGCGCGCCATGTATCCTGCCACGCGCTCTCTTTTTCTTCCATTGGCGAGTTCGACATCGGCTGCATTGGTTCCTGGGTCGGCATCGTGGGTGCGTTCATCGACATGGGCGTCACTCCTTTCCGTATTGGATCCGCGGATCGACATAGGCGTACAACAGATCCACGATCAGATTAATCAAGACGAAAATGGTGGCAATCACCAAGATGCCGGACTGAATCACCGGGTAATCCCGGGAGACGATGGCATCATACAAATACCGCCCTATACCCGGCCAACTGAAAATGGTTTCCGTCAACACCGCCCCGCCCAAAAGCAGGCCCATCTGCAAACCGAACACCGTTAGGATGGGGATGAAGGCATTTTTCAAGGCATGCTTGTACACGATCAGCACTTCTCCCACCCCTTTGGCACGTGCGGTGCGGATATAGTCGGAACGCATCACTTCCAGCATGCTGGAGCGGGTCATTCGGGCGATGATCGCCATGGGAATGGTCCCCAGTGCAATCGCCGGCAGCCAAATATGATTGAATGCATCTTGCAAGGCATAAAAATCCCCTTGAATCAGTGCATCGATAAAATAAAAGTGGGTGATGGACTCAAAGGTCATCCGCGGATCGATTCGACCGTTGGATGGTAGCCATCCCAGCTCTTGGGCGAACACCCACTGCTCCAACAAACCCAACCAAAATATCGGCATCGACACGCCGATCAAGGCGATCACCATCGATGTGTAATCGATGGCGGAGTTCTGCCGCCAGGCAGACAAAATTCCCAAGTTGACTCCGAAAAAAACAGCGATAATCATCGCCATCACCGCCAACTCCACCGTGGCAGCCAAATACGGTCCGATCTCGTCCAGAATGGGACGTCCCGTTTTGTAGGAAGTGCCCAGATCTCCTTGCAACACATTGCCGAGATACCGGAAGTACTGTACATAGAGGGGATCATTCAGACCCATGCTTTCGTTCAACTGTTTAACGGCTTCCGGATTGGCCCGGTCACCCAAAATGGCTTGAGCCGGGCTTCCCGGAATCGCGTGCACGATGGAAAAGGTGATGATGGACATCCCGATCAACACCGGGATCAGCATGAGTACTCTTCGGATGGCGTATGCGATCACAATTTCACCAGCCTTTCCGTTCAAAACCGTTTCTTTGTCCAAGACGGGGTCGAAAAGTACCGATGCATCCGGACACGGTGAAAAAACGGCGGCATTGCGGACCGCAATGCCGCCGCACACTCGATTACTTCACGATGTCTACGTTTTCCAGGCTCTCCGTCCCCTTCGGGTGCGGCACATACCCTTTCACATAGGACTGGGCGGCCAGCGGCGGAGTAGCGTAGACCATCGGTACCCACGGTGCATCCTCGTGAATGATCTCCTGTGCTTTTTCATACAGTTCGGTCCGTTTTTTCTTATCCGTTTCTTGCTGGGCTTTGATTAAGACATCGTGCAATTTATCGCTCTTGTAGAAAGCGACGTTTTGGGCAGGAATCCGGGTGTTGTCCTTGTCCAGCAGGACATACAGGAAGTTGTCCGGATCCCCGTTGTCTCCGGTCCAACCCAGGAGGGCCATTTCGTGCTCCCCTTTCTGGGTTTTTTCCAGATAGGTCTGCCATTCGGGGCTGACGATCTTGGCGTCGATTCCGATTTTCTTCAGGTCGGCCTGGATATACTCAGCGATTTTCTTGCCGTCCGGCATATAGGGACGGGGCTCGGGCATCGCCCAGAATTCCACCTTGAAGCCTTTTTCGTATCCGGCTTCTTTCAGTAGCTGTTTGGCTTTTGTCAGATCATAATCGTATTCTTTCACTTTGTCGTTGTAACCCCAGATCGAAGGCGGCATCGGGTTTTTGGCCGGTTCCGCCAGATCGGCGTAGAAGCTCTTGATCAGCCCTTCTTTGTTGACGGCGTGGTTGATCGCCAGCCGCACTTTTTTGTTGTCGAAGGGCTTTTTCTCCATATTGAAAGCCAGATACCCCACATTCATGGGCGGACGCTTGAACAGCTGCAGTTGATCGTTTTGTTCCACCGTCTTGGCATCATCGGGATTGAGACCGTCCATCAGATCGATGTCTCCGGATTGCAGCGCCGTCAAACGGGCCGAATTATCCGGGATCGATTTGAAGATGATCTTATCCAGCTTCGGCAGGCCTTTTTGCCAGTAATTCTCGTTTTTGACGACACTAATGGAGTCGCCTTTTTTCCAGCTCTCAAATTTGAACGGACCGGTTCCCACCGGGTGACGGGCAAATTCGGCCGGATCCTTCTCCACCGCTTTCGGAGAGGCGATGGCAAACGGAGACATGCCCAGGTTGGCTAGGAAGGGACCTTGCGGTTTTTTCAGCCTGAACTGGACCGTATATTCGTCCAACGCTTTCACGCTGTCGATCACATGCCCTTTATCCCCTTTGAATCCGCCGAACATCGAACCATAATAGATAAAATCATCGCCTTTTTTAGGCAGATCTTTCCGGTTCATCCAGCGTTCAAAGTTCCAAACGACGGCGTCGGCATTAAACTGGGTGCCGTCATGGAACTTGACCCCTTTGCGCAGGTGGAAAGTCCAGGTTTTTCCGTCCTTGGACTTCTCCCAACTCTCTGCGAGCCCCGGCTTCACATTGGTAGTGGTTTTATCGTAATCCACCAAGGTTTCCATGATGTTTTCGGTCACTCGGAAGGACTCGCCATCCGTCACAATGGCGGGATCCAGTTTGGGAGAATCCGCCCCGCGGCCAAAGATCAATGTTTTCCCGCTGTCTGCGTTTTTCCCGCCGCATCCGGCCAAAACCGTCGACAGCATAAAGGCAAAAGCGAAGAGAAGAATCCAATTTTTCTTGAATCTCATACAGGTAAAACCCCCTTTATCCTTAAGAAAAAATGATGTACCGGCGGCTCCCGGCACGGCTGCTGTCGGCCGAGGCAACACCTCCTTCACAGAGTGTTCGTGTTAAGCTTCCGTCAAATGACAAGCTGCAAAATGACCGCTTCCCTGATCCTTGAACTCAGGGCGCTTCTCCCGGCAAATATCCATCACATGGGGACAACGGGTATGGAAGGCACACCCTTTGGGCGAATTGGTGGGACTGGGCACATCCCCTGTGAGGATGATCCGTTCCCGCTTCGCATCCGGGTCGGGTACAGGTACCGCAGACAACAAAGCCCGGGTGTACGGATGAATCGGGTGCTCATACAGCTCATCCCGGTCTGCCAGTTCCACCATCCGTCCCAGATACATCACGCCCACCCGATCACTGATGTGACGTACCACGCTTAAATCGTGGGCAATGAACAGATAGGTCAAATCGTATGTTTCCTGCAGGTCTTCCAAGAGGTTGAGCACCTGGGACTGGATCGACACATCCAGGGCGGATACCGGTTCATCTGCCACGATCAGCTTCGGATTCACCGCCAAAGCCCGGGCGATGCCAATCCGCTGCCGCTGACCACCGCTGAACTGGTGCGGGTACCGCCCGGCATGGTAAGAATCCAGCCCGACCACCGAGAGCAGCTCCTTTACCTTTTCCTTGCGCTCTTTGGCGTCTCCCAGCCCGTGCACGATCAGCGGCTCTTCAATAATCGAGCCAGCTGTTTGCCGCGGGTTTAACGAGGCAAAGGGATCCTGAAACACCATCTGCAGCTCCCGGCGCATCCGGCGCATCTCCTCTCCCGACAGCTTGGTCAGGTCCGCCCCCTCAAACTCCACCTCGCCGGCAGTGGGCTCTTCCAGACGCAAAATGGACCGGCCCGTGGTGGACTTGCCACAGCCGCTCTCGCCCACGATGCCCAGGGTTTCTCCTTTTTTCACCGCGAAGGAGACATCATCCACCGCCTTCACTTCGCCGATCTTCCGACCAAAGACGCCTCCGCGGATCGGATAGTATTTCTTCAGATTACGAACTTGAAGCAGTGTTTCCGACGATGTCACGATCCGCTTCCTCCTTTTGCTCCGAATGCAACCAGCAACGACTGATGTGATTTTTTTCGATGGGGCTCAGCTCAGGCTCTTTCTCCCGGCATACCTCCATCGCAAACTCACAGCGGGGAGCGAACCGGCACCCTTTCGGCATGTTTCGCGGGTTGGGCACATTGCCGGGAATGGAGTACAACCGCTTCCGCCGTTGATCCAACTGCGGGATCGATTTCAACAAACCGGCGGTGTACGGATGCTTGGGATTCTTGAACAAGGTACGCACATCCGCTTCCTCCACCACCTGTCCCGCGTACATCACGATCACCCGCTCGCACAGCTCCGCCACCACTCCCAGGTCGTGGGTGATCATGAGAATGGCCGTGTTGGTTTCCTTGTTCAGCTTTCGCATCAGATCCAGGATCTGTGCCTGGATGGTCACATCCAGGGCCGTCGTCGGCTCGTCGGCGATCAGCAGCTTCGGGTTGCAGACCATCGCCATCGCGATCATCACCCGCTGGCGCATCCCGCCGGAAAGCTGATGAGGGTACTCATCCAGCACCCCGTCCCGGGCGATGCCCACCGATTTCAGCGCTTCCAGCGCCAACGCGCGCGCTTCCTGCTTGGACACTTCTTTCTTGTGAAGCCGGATCGCTTCCACCATTTGATTTCCGATGGTGAAAACCGGATTCAATGACGTCATCGGTTCCTGAAAAATCATCGCCATCTCATTGCCGCGAAGCTTCTGCAGCTCTTTGGCGCTGAGAGTGGTCAGTTCCTTTCCGTTGAACTTGATGGAACCGCCGGCGATCTTTCCCGGAGGCTGGGGAACAAGACCCATCACCGATAGGGAGGTGACACTCTTGCCGCAGCCGGACTCACCGACCAATCCGACAATCTCTCCTTCGCGGACAGTGATGTCGACACCGTCGACGGCCTTCACGACCCCCTTGTCCGTGTGGAAATGCATTTTCAGCTCCGATATCTCGAGTAGAGTGTTCGCCATGAAGACACCTCGTTGATTGAAATATCAGACAATAAATACCAAGAATCGATAGAAACATTCGAAAACTGTGCATACTCTTTATTCGATACAGAAGACTAAAATCCTTTAGACAATTTGATGTCCCAATATATAAATAATAATGACTATTCCGTAATACATATGTATTTCTCTTCCGGAAAAGCATAGCGGAGCGGGGAGGTTTTCTCCCCCGCCCTCAACCTGGGATGGTCAATTGATGCCCGTATTTTACTAATCGTTGGTTCTTTTTACGCAGACACTACTCCACTCGCTCCGAGGGCACCATGGGCGGCGGAGGTTCGGCACCGCCTGAGGACTTTTTATCCCCGTGATCTATTTCTCTTTTTTGAATCGAGCCGTCCACGCCGTTATAGTAGTAATACTTGGGCACATCCCCAACCACCATGGCATTGGCCAAAGGGATCTCCGTCTTCACTCGAATCGGCTCCGATGTAAAGGGGACGACCACACTCATCTCCGTATCGATATCCATCATCAAGGTGATCATCACATTGTTGACTCCGGCGCTTTTCATTTCCGGACGCAGGTTGATGTTTGTATCTCCTTTGGGCCAGATCTCAATCGGGATCTCCGGACCGTACCCCGCCAAGATGTTGCTTTGGAGCGCCTGCCCCAGAGTAATCCCGACATCTTCATTTTTCAAGTGATACAAACGGTCGCGAAAACTCTTCAACGTCTGATGGTAGATGTCTGCCTGTACTTTTTGGTCGATTTGAATGAAAGAGATTCGATTGTTTTGATCCGTCTTTACCTTCATGATGTTGTTCAAATCATCCCCCATTGCCGACTGCTTTTTGGTGGCATCCATTACCGCTTCTGTCGCCAGCTGCTTTACTTTGGTCTTGGCAATGCTGAACAACATCGGTTCCAGACTGTTCTCCAGTATCCACAAGCATTGAAAAAGCACACCGAACAAAATCGCAAAGGCCAAAAACCAGACGCCCCCCCGTCTGCGACGGCGGATTCCGACCTGAGGCCGCCGGAAACGCCACCGGAACCGCCACCTCTGAAAGCCCATCGTCCATTCCTCCTCTTGCCCCACTCTTATGCGGAAACGCCTGTCCATTTGTCTTTTCTTTCTCCAAAAAACTGGCAGAGTTCGAGAAGGAGACCCGTGCTAGTAACCTGTGACAGAGTCATGTAGAATAGAGACGGCATCATATATGGACGGGAAATACCCAGCAGAATCGGAGGGAGAAGCAATGACCGCATCCGACGCCAAAACGGTGGATTTGACCCGCTATGTATCCAACCTGGATCAAAATGTCTATACCATTTTCAACCTGCCCGAAGAAGTGATCGCTGTTATATTTGCCTATGTGAGCCGCAGCCCGGCCAGTTTCCGGGACAACCTGAAACAACTCCTGCAGGATGACGAGTTGGCCGTAAGCGACTCCGCCGGCGGCATGGCTACCCACTACTCAGAAAAAGCCGCCCGTTTTCATGAAAAGTGGGTCGTCGGCTACGGACACAGCAGTGTGGCGGAGCATGCCGTTGCCCATTTGGGCATCGAACGGATCAGCCGACTCGCGTCCGCCGAATTGGAACTGGCCAACACGTTCAACAGCTTTACGGAGTACAGCCAACGCTACCAACGGCCGGAGCGGGGAGACTTTTACATTCCGCAGGAATTGGAGGAACATCCGGAGTGGAAGGAGTCCTTCGTCCAATTCCAACACCGCGCCTATGACGTGTATGAACGTCTACTGGACGGATTGATCCTCTACTTAATGAAGAAATTGCCCCGGCAGGAAGGGGAGAGCGACAAGCGCTTCCGGCTGCGGACAGAAAAAGTCGCCTTCGAAGATGCCCGCTATGTGCTCACCCTGGCCACCTTGACCAATCTGGGCCTCACGGGCAACGGCCGGGCGCTGCGGGACACCCTCGTCCGCCTGTTGTCCAGCCCCCATCAGGAGTCGCAACAGCTCGCCCGGGACATGGAGCGGGAGATCAGCCAAGTGATCCCCACCCTGCTGAAACATGTCAAACCGAATGACTACCTCTTGGAAACCCGAGAGGCTTTGCGCAAATGGAACAACAGGAATGAAGCTGCCGACTCTTTCAAAGGAGAAGCCTTTGACGGACCCCGGGCCCGGTTTACCCGCATCCCGGATTATGGCGAGGCATTGGAAATCTTGTGTACAGAGCTTTTGGTCAGCGAAAACGGGCTTCCCTACGAAGCCGCGAAACAAACCGTCCAATCCTGGACACAAGAAGAGAAAGAAGAACGGTTGGATGCGTCCCTACGGCACCTGCGTTTCTTTGACAACCCGCTGGATGTATTCCGACATCTTTTCTATCACATGGAGATGCACATCTCCGAGGCCAACTGGCACCAACTCCTTCGCCACAACCGGGGCACCCACTTCAGCTATGGCCAGCCCACCGTCGACCTCGGCTATACCATCCCGCCCCATGTACGGGAAGCGGGGCTTGCGGAACCTTTCGGCGAGCTGATCCGCGAAGCCGACCGGCTGTATGAGCAGCTGACGGAAGTTTGCCCCGCCGCCGCACCTTATGTGGTGACCAATGCCCACCATCGGCAAGTGACCGCCACTGCCAACCTGTGGGAGATGTATCACCTGATCAACTTGCGCACCTCCCCGGAAGCCCAGTGGGATATCCGGCAAACATTTGAGCAGCTTCATGAGACGCTGAAGGAGGAACACCCCGTTCTGGTCCGCTATGCCCAACGGAGGAGATAGAATGGTACAAAAAACGGCACTCGTATATGGGTGCCGTTTTTTATTCACCTTTATGGGTTACTCTGGTGTCCCGGCCAAAACCAGCGTGTGAAGTATATTTGGCAGATCCTTTACCTACAACTCTGCTGGTTTCTCCACGATTGTCCATGGGCTGCGATGATTTTCAATGGATCGATCTTTCGTCCGACGCTCGCTTTCATCCCAACCCTAAAGCACTGGGTTTTCCCGCTCGCTATCTATAAATCCCCGCCGATTAAAATCCCATAAAAAAAAGCCGCTCCCCTTAGTAACAAGGGTTTGCGGCATTTTGCTGTTATGGCTTACTCTTTAAAATCGATATAAAACTGATCCTTGTGCAAGATTCGATCGTAAGCGTACCATGCACCAAGCCAACGTCCATGTGTGTTGTTTGCTGCTCTAGGGATGTATCGTACGGAGAATCTCCCATCTCCTGCACCGGCCCCTTCATAGGTGGTAGCAAACGGAAATTCATCGCATTCATACCCTCTTTCTGACGGATCATAAGGAAGCGTATTACGGAGCTCTCTACATGCACGATCCTTTGCATTATCATTGGCTCGTTTTTGAACTGGATCATAGTTGGGATATAACCGGGTTAACGGCGGTCTTCCCTTGATTCCAGGAATCAAACTTCCCGGGGCTGTAAGGGCATCCTTATGATGCTGAAAGGCTTCCTTCATAATGCTGAAGTAAGGGTTGTTCATGTCATAGTAGAAAACCGGTTGGGCATTGGCAAAGATGGCCCCTTCCTTGGGATAGAAAAAGGGTTTGAAGACAAACAGGTAGTCGGCCGAGTCGGTTCGGACCTTCTCCTTGGAACCGTCTGAAGTAATTGGCGGGTATTTACTACCTGGCGGATCAACGGTTACCCGCGGCCATAAATCCATAAAGCTGACTTGATCCTTGTTCCCAGCAGTGATCGGTGGGGGATCCGAGTCAAAATAGGTTGATCCCTCGCCATCTGCCTGCCATTGCGCAAGCGTTCGGGTATCTGGTGAATCATCTCCAATGCAATCTCGGGTTTCGGAGATGCCATCACACTTGGTACTGACGGATACTTTGGAACCGATCCAACCGCTACTGTCCAAGTCCATATCGATGTCATCGATTTTGTAATTATAGGAGACAGCACGCGTACCATTGTAACTATTACCGATGACTGTTAATCGGAAACTGACCCAGTCACAACCGAAAGGAAACCAACTAGGACCGCAACCTGCCGGATCTGAATATACAACATAGTTGGACCAGCAATAGGAATAGTGGTTTTTAATCCAACCTTTGGATGCGTTGTCGTTTTCCACACACTCATCAAACTGGATATCGTCATAATGGAACGGCGGCGGTGTCCAGCTATCCCCATCATCAGCTTTGGTTACAGGGTTAATCTTAACGGGATAGGTCTGAGGATTTTTCGCGGCTTCTGTTTCCATTTGTTTCAACGTTTGTTTTCTAGGATGATGCTTGTTAGCTGGGATGAGGTTCAATGCTTCTGGAGATTTTCCGTCCTTCAATTGTTGCATGACATGATCTGCTTCTTTGGGGTTACTGGTTGGGATAAAGTACATTTGTGGTTGGCCTTGGAGAGATTTTGCCCTATCCGCTTCTGATACTGGTTTTGCATCAATGGACCCCGGAGTGATTAATAAACTTAACACCAACGTGAGAGCAAAAGCCAACGAAAACCACCGTGATTTTCTTTTCAACCTTTTGCCTCCATCCTAAAAAATTTTGAAATCGGTCACTACACGTTACCGCAAGATACCCCTTTACCCCTCCCCGTGTTAGTGAGATCAATCCAATCATTTCCATTTTATTGTAATTTTGTAAAAAATCAAGAAAAAAATTTTAGAATTAGACTCGAAGAGTGTCTCACCAGGGCACAGTCCAATGAGCCAATTAAGGCCCTTGGTTTTTCGGGCGTTATAGGGGTGTGACAACGATTCACTGATTTATGGCCATTTTCTTAATCTCTGCCGATAACATCTGGTTCACTTCCGACAAACACAAAGCCCTAACGCTAATGAGTGTTTTCGCCGGAGAAATATTAACGGAAGAAAGCCGCCTGTTTCGGGCGGTTTTCAACAGAATGGCGATGTAATCGTTAAATCATATTTAGTCCCAAACTTCTTATTCTCTAGCTTCCGATACGCTTGGCCTTATCGGGAATTAAAAAGACCGGCTCCCTGTATGTTAAGGGAGCCGGTCTTTTGCCGGGACTTTTAACCAAAATATCCCGCTCTCATCCGATCCATACCATATCGGCGGGGCCTTTGTCTTAAAGTGGAAAATCGGTGTTGTTTGCCTAATGTCGATCGCTTAGCGTAGCATTTTTTTAAATTGCTGGCGGTACCCCTAAAATGCTGGTGGTAACCCCGAATACTGTATAATTGTTAGAAAGGAGTGATTATACCTTTGTTGGTAAAAATGAGGAGACAGGTGTTCGATTCGTTGGAAGATAAAGCGCTCGGAGGGGCATGTTTTGAGCCAATAATCCCTAAGATTCGTGGAAAAAACAACACGGTAAAGACACAGGTTTATAAGCAACTGACAAGAGGACAACAAGCGTTGTTCATGTTCCATGTGTTTTATAATCACGCAAGTAAATCTCTGGCTGAGTTTTATTGGTGGAGTGCCTATTTTCTGGCGCAACCAAAAGCATGGTCAGAAATCAAAGTCGGGTTACGATATTTCAGGGCTGATGCCATGTTGCAGCTTCTTGAGGAGATGGAAGGGATTCTTAAAGCGAGGAACCACCCGAATAGTTTTGGAAGGTTCGATGTTTCTTATAAGGACCTTGACAATGATTCGGAGCTTCTCGCATCCGTAAGCCCACTCAATACCATTTTCCATGAAATCTCTCCTGCAATTTTAAAGAGGATTGGTAAGTATATCAGAAACAACCCAAGCGAGTTCATACAGTTCGAGAACTAGGAATAACCTCTCCGAATATAATACCAATGCCTATTAAGAGGTGAGGAAAAATCAACAAAAAAAGTCCTCCTTTAGTAAAGAAGGACAATTCGATGCGTTCTCCGCCCCTCCTAGTAATTTTGCCCTGTATAGCGTATACAGGTTGTTTTTCATGTGAAAGATTTATAACGTATCATAACGTAGATCTTGTTACCTTATAAATCCTTATGCAAAAACCGCCCTCTCCCCTGTTATATCAAGGGTTTAGGGTGGTTTTTTTATTTAACAAACGATGTTCCCTGTTACGTTTCCAATTCATTTTTTATGCAAAACTGCCTTAATCCCAAGCAGAGCAAGGATTGCGGCGGTTTTTTGAGGTGATAAATAAGTAGTTAGATGATCCCTATTAGGTGCATAAAAAACAGCGGGTTTATACACGTTTAAACCTTGTTTATCGACACTAAAATAAAGCTTTCCAGCGAATAAGTACTTGAGTACAATGGAGTGAAATATGCCCCTAACTCCACGCATCTTTTCCTAACGATTCAGTTTAGCTTTTATCAGTTAAATTATTGTCGATTTCAGAGCAGGATTGCTACCAGATACCAGAATCTCAGAGGCTTTTAAAGAAAGGTTGATCGGAGTTACACGGGGCTTTTGGATTGCAGGGCCTGTTCGGTCTCATTTATTCGATTCCATAGATGCCGGATCCATTTCTCATCACTTAAGTACATTGCTTTCAATCGGGATTGATCGGTTTCAAACAGGTAATGGGCCAATGCTTCTCGCAGCAGTTTGGCTTCACGATGCCCAATGGCTATATTTTTTTGAAAATTTATCAATTGATTCCACAAGTTATGAATCCAACTTATATCTTCCATATAATCGTCCCGAAGTCCTGATCTGTCAGGGTGAAAAATGTATTCGGACACAGCATGACGAATGAGCTTCAGTTCGTGATACTCTATGCGGAGTTGTTGGCACCGGTTTCCTCCCATTTTTTATCTTTCTCTCCTTTCTCTTATTCCGTTACAGTTACACTTATGGAGGATGACTATTTTGTCGCCTTTTTAAAGCCTTTCATGTCGATTCCTCGTACCTCCCCAACACTTCCTCGTTTCATCTCCGCAGTATAAATATTATATATTTTTGTTTTTGATTCTTTTTGAAGGGGTCATATATTATTTGTATTTACATAAAAAGGAGTATATGTAAATTGAAAACTCTAAGCCGAATCGCACTTTGCCTATTGTTAGTACTTTCTGTCTTTTTTCTAATACATGTCAGCAATGAAGAAGCGGGCATCCCGGTAGCATTCCTGAACTATCACACAGACCCCAACTACCATACCGATGCCGACACGTTGGACAAGATCTCCAAGGACAACCTGTACAAAATGGGAACACTGGCCACCATTCCGACCTACAACCTGGCCACTGACAAAAAGCTGCCTGTTCCAACAGCTGCTGCAGGACAGCCGATGAAAGCTCAAAGTAAACCGACTGCTTCCTATCAAGAGATGGATGTCAAATAAATACTCCGTACATACAGCCCGTCCACTTGGACGGGCTGTATTATGATGCCAACCCGATCGCCGGTACTTCTCCCGCTTGGGCCGCTCCCATCGTCAGCTCCGACTCGACCCCCGATTCCGTTCACGCCCTATACGGCGACACCAACGTCACCGTTTCCGCCACTGTTCGGGAAATCCGCGGCTACGATTCGGAAACCAATCATCAAACACCTTCTGGCGACAACGCCTCCGACACCCCCGACCGGGTCTTTGTCTCGATCCGGTTCCACAGCTAAACAGCTTTCACTCCGCATAAATCATCTTCACAGTCATGCCGCCGTCTACCACCAAATTGGCCCCGGTGATAAAGTCCGCATCCGGAGAGGTGAGAAAACGGACCGCTTTCGCAATATCCTCCGGGTTACCCACTCTACCGACGGGATGTTGCCGATGATCCTGTTCCGTCAACTCCTCCGGTTCCCGGACGGATCGCTTCTGCCAGGGAGTTACATCGATCCAGCCTGGACTGACCGCATTGACGCGGATCGCTGGTCCCAACGAAATGGCCAATGCATGGGTCAATGCCAACAAACCGCCTTTGGTGGCGGAATAAGACTCGGTGTCGGCTTCCGACATCAAGGCACGCGTGGAAGCGATATGTAGAATGCTGGGATGATCTCCTTTTCGAAGCAAAGGCACACCGTATTTGGCGGTGAGAAAAGCCCCGGTGAGATTGATATCGAGTACCCGGTTCCACTCCTCGAGGCTGAGCTCTTCCACGGAACGGCGAATCATGATGCCGGCATTGTGGATCAGGGTATCCAGCTTGCCTTCTTTCTGTTTGATGGACTCCATCCATTTGTAAACATCCGATTCCCGGGACACATCTCCCCGGGTGAATACGGAACGGCGAACTTCCCCTTCTACCTCACGACCTGCTTCTTCATCCACATCCAGAAAATACACCCGCGCCCCTTCACCGGCAAAATGTTGTACCAACGCCCGGCCAATTCCCTGCCCGCCACCGGTAACAGCGATCACACGTGTATGTGACATGCAACGATTCCCCTTTCCATAGAAAGAGCGTGGCTTTGTCCCCTTTTTGGCCCACGCTTTATTCCCTCTCATTTTATCTGATCGTCTGAGTTGAACCCCATCCCCCTTCTTTTCAAACTATTTCTTCACTTGCAGCCACGCTACCCGATGGGCCATCTATTCCCGTGAAACATCCCATTCGGTCTTCAAGATCTTTATACTACTCCCGAGCTACTCCCGAGCGTTATGGTACGCTTTTCGATGGGATTTCCTGGGCGTGTGGGGGGAGGTGATCCTTTACCTGATCCGGCAATTCCGTTAAACGGCGATACGGCGCCCGCCCGATAGCGCGGGTGGTTACGGTAATATAACTATTTCAGCTTATCCCAAGACGATGGGTGCGAATGACCACAACCCTTATAGATCTGCCGCGTTTTGGCTGCCGAAACCCAGACAAGCACGGATGAAATCCCTCCTCATGATGGAAGAATCTCTTCGGTCCATAGTTGTACCAAGCAACAAGGATGAATATTATCCATCAAAAGGTAAAGTTTTTCAAATAAATCCCCCAACCTTCTGCTTATTTTGTTATGCTCTTGGAACCATTCCCTCAGAAATCGCTTTTCTTTAAGATTATCCAACCCTAAACTAAACATAAAGAATATATCTGTCAGTCAAAAGGAGGTTCCCGGATGAGCCAAGATCAACACCCCGGTCAACAGCAACCGTCCGACCCCTCACCCAATCAGCAGCAACAACCGATGCAACAGCCGAAAATCGAGATTCATCAAGCACCGGCGCAACAGCCGGAAAGCTCCAATAAGGGATGCTTCAGCGGAATGATGATGATTGCCGGCTTGGTCATCGTTCTGGTATTGGGCATCTTGCTCCTCAATACCTTGGGTGGTATCTCTAACGAACTGGGCAATCAGACGGATGCCATGCAGCAGCAAAATAGCATTTTGATAGAGATCCAAAATACCCTGAAGGAACTGGTGGACGCAGTAAAAAATATCGGTCAGCAGCAATGAGAGACGGCTGAAAGTGGCTGATCCATTCCATGACCATGGAAGCAGAGTGCTTTCTGCTTACCTGAATCCCCTGCCGAAGAGCAGGGGATTATTGTTCACTTTGGGGGGATCGCCAAAAAAACCACCGGTGTGTTCCTTCCATATCCCTTTGATAAGTGGTCAACTCTGTCAATGCCCTTTCCTCCGCCGGAATGCGGATGGTCAGGAGCAGCCAGCTATTGATTACGGTCACGGCGACTGCCGTATAGACTGCGCCCAACAACAACGGAAGACATAACAGCTCCACCATCACCACCACATAATTGGGATGCCGCAGCCAACGATAGGGCCCCCGCATCACTGGCGGATGACCGGGAACCACCCAAATCCGCGTGTTCCAATAAGGGCCCAGAGAAGCGATGCTCCAAACACGCAAACCTTGCGCCATCATAAACAGGGTAAAGGGAACAACCCACCAGCTCGGAGGAACAGGCTTCATGCAATACAGTTCCATAAATCCTCCCACAAAAAACAGTCCATGCACACCCGCCACCCACGGATAATGTTCCTTTCCCGCTTCCACACCGCCGTGGAGACACGCCCAACGAGCATTGATGTTTGCCAATCGGAGTTCCGCCAAACGTTGCAAACCGACCAATGCCAGAATCAGCATCCCCACCTTCGTTTCCATTCGCCATCTCCTTCCTTTACCTCGCTCTATTTCCACCTATTTCCCGGGAAAAACCGTTACCATTGCAACAGCAACATTTCTGAGCTGAAGCCGGGCCCCAGCGCAGTAACCAGGCCGTAGGTACCCGGATGATGCATCTCCTCCAACTCTTTTTCCAACACAAACAACACGGTTGCAGAGGACATATTGCCGTTTTCTTCGAGCACCGACTTCGCATGGCGGAATGCTTCCCCGGACAGTCCCAAAGTTTCCTCATAGGCATGCAATACTTTCGCCCCGCCGGGATGCGCGATATAACGCTCCACCTGATCGACTGTCAGCCCTCTCCGATCCAAAAATCGCTCCACGACCGGTTGCATTTCCTGTTTAACGATGGCGGGGATGTCACGGGAGAAGATTACTTGCAACCCGTCATCCGTCACATCCCACCCCATCACATCCAGGGAATCCTGCCAAATGGTACTCATCGCGTCCACAATCAGCGGCCCGGTTGCACCCGCGGCGACTGGACGGGAAGTTTCTCCTGCCACCAACGCTGCTGCCGCGCCATCCCCAAACAGGGAAGAAGCCACCAAATTGCTTTTTGACCGATCCCTTTGACGAAAGGTCAAACTGCATAACTCCACGGCGACGAGCAGCACCGTCTCATCAGGAAATGCCCGCGCATACTCATATGCCCGTGCCAACCCAGCCGCGCCGCCGGCACATCCCAGTCCCCAGATCGGGGTCCGTTTTACATGGGCACTCATCCCCATTTGATTGATCAGCCGAGCATCCAGGCTAGGGGTAGCCAGACCCGATGTGGACACCAGAATAATGTGATCCACCTCCTGAGGAGCGATTTCCAACGATTCCAGACAACGGCGGATCGCTTTCTCCCCCAATTGCACCGCGGTCTTCACGTAGGCTTCATTTCGCTCGGAAAAGGAATGCGGCTGTTCAAACCACTCTTTGGGACGGCTGAGCCACCGCTGACGGATGGCTGCATTGCGAAAAATGGGCAGCAGACGTTCAATCCGGGGCAATGATTCCTGAAAAAGCTCCCGGGCAAAGGATTGCGCTTCCTCCTGTTTCAAAGGGTACGGCGGAACCGCTGTTCCCACAGAAAGCACTCGCGGCATGGAGACCCCCTCCACGTATTTTTCATTAGAATCTCCCGCCCGTCTGGAAACATACACCACCCCATCTTATGGGTAAAATGGTAAAATGAAACCACCCTATGTGTAACAGGGTGGCTGCGAACCCGCATCAATGAGGAGGGTGCTGTGTGCTGTTCTGGATAGGTGGGTTGTTCTGGTCATTGCTGATCCTTTCCGTATTGTTTACCGTCTACGCGTTTTACCGCCAACACTGGGGTTGGATGTTAACAGCAATCATGTTGTATCTACCCTTTATCGGTTATTTCCACGGCACTCCCCGCTTCCAGGGAGCCTTGTTCATCGTGGTATTCTTCGCTGTGGCCGCTGTATGGATCTCCTTTCAGCGCCGCTGGCTTTCCTTTCTCTTTTTACTGCCGGTCCTTTTGTACACCGGTTGGATTTTACACACGGTATACACGGAACAGATGGGTACGCTGCCGCTGTTCCCGTAAATAAGGGCATCCCACTCTTGGTCGCTTTCTCCGACTATGGTATAACTCGATGTTTTCCCTTATCTCCACCTTTCCAAACGGAGTACCTCGTTTGGAAATCACTCCTTGACAATCCCTTTATGATCAGCGGATCACGCCTCTTCATTTATCACCACTCGTTTGCCCCTGGCTTTCATCAGCCACGGCACCGTAAGCCACAGCAATGCCGCCAGCAGGAAAAACAGAGAGATCGGCTTCTCCACGAAAATGCTGAAATCCCCGTCAGAAGCAGTCAATGCCCGCCGCATGTTGTACTCAATCATCGGACCCAGCACAAGCCCCAACACCACCGGGGCCAACGGGTAGTCATGGCGGGCGAGAATATAGCCGAGCAACCCGCAGACCACCAAAACGATAAGGTCAAAGAGGTTCACCTGCACCGCGTACACCCCAAAGATGGAAATGGCGATGATCAGGGGAATCAAATACTTAGGCGGTGTATCGATAATCCTGGCAAATACTTTGACCAGCGGATAGTTCAACACCAGCAGCATGACGTTCCCGATAAACATGCTGGCGATCAGTCCCCAAGCGACATAGGGATGTTCTTCAAATAACAGAGGACCCGGCTGAACATTGTACATGATCAGCGCACCCATGAGGATTGCCGTTGTGCCCGATCCGGGGATCCCCAGCGTCAACAGGGGAATCATCGCACCACCGGAAGCTGCGTTATTGGCAGATTCCGGTCCCGCCACGCCTTCGATGGCTCCTTTCCCGAACCGTTCCGGCTGTTTGCTCCACTTTTTCTCGGTGATGTAGCTGAAAAAGGAAGCCATCGTCGCGCCTGCCCCTGGCAACGTGCCGATGAAAAATCCGAGGAGCGAGCCCCGGGCGATCGGAGCGGCACTCTGTTTCAAATCCTGACGGCTCAGGGTCACTTTGCCCACTTTTCCTGCTTTCTCGTTCTCTCCTCCCCCTTCCAGCACCGTATTAAAGACTTCTCCCAGGGCAAACAACCCCACTGCCACCGTCAAAAACTCCAATCCCTGGTACAATACCGGCTGATCAAAAGTGAATCGGGCTACACCGGAGACATTATCCACCCCGATCGTCCCTAATAGCAAGCCGAATACCGTCATGATCAATGCCTTGGTCATCGATCGCCCTGCCAACCCGCTGACAGCGCACAACCCCAACACCATCAGGGAGAAATACTCAGCGGGCCCAAACATGAGCGCCATCTCCGACAAGGGCTGTGCCAACAATACCAACCCGATCAAGGAGACCACCCCGGCTACAAACGAGCCGATGGCTGCGATGGCCAAAGCATTTCCCGCACGTCCCTGACGCGCCATCTGGTACCCGTCCAACGCGGTGACGACCGAAGACGATTCCCCTGGTGTATTGAGTAAAATCGATGTGGTGGAGCCGCCGTACATCGCCCCATAATAAATACCCGCCAACAGGATGATGGAGCTGGCTGCCGCCTCCTCCGGGCCCATCCCGGCAGTCAAGGAAGCGGATACAGGAATGAGCAGGGCTACCCCGCTCATCGGCCCGATTCCCGGCAATACACCGACTGCCGTCCCGATGAGCACTCCCACAAAAGCAAACAACAGGTTGTGCCATTGAAAAGCGACGAGAAATCCCTTCATCAAATACTCTAACGATTCCACCTTTCACACCCCCTGTCCATCAACCTGTCAGCCACGTAGGAAATCCCGGCAATGTCCCTTGCAAAACACCGACAAACAGACCGTACACCCCGATGGAGAAGACAGCCGCAATCATCACCGAAGAAAGCCACTTCCCCCGCTCCATGATTTGAAAGCCGGCCAACAGAAAGCCGAAGGTGGACAGGACATAGCCCAAGGTTTCCAACAACCCGATATAGACAACGACAGACAACAGCAATGCGCCAAACTGCCGAAGATGAGCTTGATTCCCTTTTGCATCCTTTTCACCAGAGGGACGCAAGCGAAAAGTATCCACCAGCAATCGCACATCCAACAACATGAGAACCGCTCCCAATCCCATGGGAAACACATCGGGTCCTACCTGGGAACCGTAAGCCGTGTGGGACAGTTGCAAGCTTCCGTATACAAAGGCGGCCCCCACCGCAAAAAAGGCGAGGGCGGCCCAACGGTCAAAAGCCGGATTCAAGGATGTTCCCTCCTTCACTTCGCCATGCCCATCTCAGTCAAAATATCTCGAAGTTGTTTTTCCTGCCCGGTCAAAAAGCGTTGGAAATCGGCACTGTTTTTATAGTCCCCTTCCCAGCGGTTTGCCTTCAGCTCTTCTTCCCAGGCACCGGACTTTGAGAGAGATTTCAAGGTATTTTCCCAATACGCTTTGGCCTCAGCACTCATCTCTTTCGGTCCGAATACCCCGCGCCAGATGATAAATTCCGTATCGACCCCGGATTCTTTCAATGTGGGAACCGCTTTTAATTCACCATCCAAACGTTTTGGAGAAGTAACTGCCAACACCCGCACTTTGCCTGCTTTGACATACTCGCTGACAGCGGATGCATCCGTAGCGATCACATCCGCGTTGCCTCCGAGCAGGGCTGCAATCGCTTCCCCGCCTCCATCATAGGGGATGTACTTCAGTTTTTTCGGGTCCACCCCCAACTTATACGCCGGCAGTACCGCCATCACGTGATCCATCGAACCTGGAGCCGATCCGCCTGCGATACGGACCTGACGGGGATTCGCCTTCAGATCTGCCAACAGATCGGATAATTTTTTGTATTTGGAATCTTTTTTGACTACAAACGCGCCGTAATCTCTGGTCAACTGGGCCAGCGGCGTCGTATCCTTGTATCCGTAAGGACTGTTGCCTTCTTTTTTCAAGTGATTGATCAAAAGGGGCGGCGAGTTGACAAACAACTTGTACGGATTCGCCTTATCCTGTGTGGCGTATTCTGCCATAAAAACAACTCCGCCACCCCCGGGTTTGTTCTCCACCGTCAATGATTGTTTGATCAGCTTTTCTTCCGTCAGCGCCTTGGCCATCGCCCGAGCCGTCAGATCCCATCCGCCTCCCGCACCGGAAGGCGCCACGATCGTCACCGGTTTTTCGGGGTACCCTTCTGTGCTGTTTTTCTCACTGGCAAAAGGATCTCCGCCTCCACTGCATGCCGACATGCCTAGGGCCAACAAGCCTCCAAGGATCCATCCTGTCCATTTTTTCATACCACCCGCTCCCTCCATTGACGTCAAAACAGACGGATTACTATGATTTTTCGGTCTATTTTCCGATTATCCTTCTTTTTTTACTAGATTTATCGTTTTAGAAATAGCGAGCGGGAAAACCCAGCCCTCCAAACCAACTTATCCATCTTGTCCCTTCGGCTTCTCTTCACATGCCGTACACCACAGACGTTTCTCTTCATCCACTACGCCGTTCAAAAACCCGTTCAGGCAGTAGACTTCCCTGCCGCATCCTGTACACATGCCAACCAACTCTTTCACACCGTCTCAACTCCCTGACACACCCCATGTTGGGTTAATATTTTCAGAAGCAGATTCAGCCATCAAGACCAGCCTCCATCGACGATGAAAAATCGAAAGAACGATCGCCAAGTGGAGATAAACAACTTTGGCACCAAAACCTTGTATGCTACACCGCCACCAAAGACCGATGATAATCCCGAACGGATTGGGTACATGGAGTTTTTCACCCACCAAGTCATGGATCCAGCCCGATTTCCTACGCGAACACTGGTTTCTCCAAAACAGAAGGTCCGTTGGGATTCCGCTGACTATATGAAGGTGATTGACCCCAATCAAACATTCGGACAAAAATAAAACAACCTCAAGAGTGAAAATTCTGGGGCAGTTTTATTTTTGTAGCTGAAGAGAACTATTAGCCAATAAATTGTACCAATAGCTGGTTAAACTTCTCACGTTCTTCCCAGAAAGGGCCATGACCGCTGTATTGAAACGGGACAAGCTGTGAATTTCTTATTTTTTGATTTAGTTCCCGAGCTTGTGCAAATGGAATCACTTTGTCGTGTATGCCGTGAATTATTAAAGTAGGGACAAATATTTTTTGCAGATCAGCATCAAGCTTCTCATCTCTTAGTAAAATTATGATTGCCGCGGTTGACCAACCTGCTGCTTGTAATCCCAATTGAAAAAACCAGTCTGAGAATGAGCCGGTTATATATTGAAAGAAAAAGGTGTCTATTACTCCCCGCATCATCTTAGGTCGGTCATTTAATGTTTCAGTAAGAAGTTTATTAGCAGTTTCTTTTGTAAAGCCTATGGGAGCTGCAGCGTCTATAAGGACAAGTTTGGATACTCCGTAACCATTGTATCGGGCCATATAATGAATCGCAATCGCTCCACCTGTGGAGTGACCCACGAGTGTGAAGTTGCCTAATTGAAGTGCACCAACTACAGTGCGGATATCATCTGCCAATCGGTCATAATTGTAGCCACTCATTGGTTTATCCGACTTACCGAACCCTCTCCAGTCAATTCCTATACAGCGGTATCCCATTGCGGGAAGAACATCAAACTGATACTCAAACTGTTTATGGTTTAACGGCCAACCATGTAAAAACACGATGGTCTTGCTTCCCCCGGGGTTTATATCTTCCACATATATACTTACGCCTGGTTCTACACTAACAAAGTATCCCACACCGATTCCTCCGTTTAATTAAAGTGGCATCAACAATAAGATACTCACCTATTTTCCCTAGGTGAATATCTATTCACCATGGGGCATCTCTCGGCGGCTTCTCGAAATAAAACCTTGACAAGATTTTATTTTTGTGGTATGATTTATTTTTATTTATTGACTTAAGGAGTGGATTTGGTATACTTCTTTTTAGATGTTATCTCTTAGTTCCTAAGGAGATAGGCTCTAAAAGGAGGATATTCAAATGAAAGAAAACCAAGTCAGTCTTACTGCAATAATGACCGCCTACTTACGTGCCTACCATGCCACGAATGATACCCCAAAAATTTTTGATGACTTTCTAGCCTATCGTTTGATACCTCCGACCAGGCGACAAATACCTTGCCGTCTTTATTGCAAGCCATGGGGTTACCTCATGTCCTTAGCCGTTCAAGATATACGGAAGACAACCTTGATCAGGCTGTAAAACAAGGGATGGAGCAGTATGTGATACTCGGGGCTGGGATGGATACCTTTGCTTTTCGTCGTCCGGATCTCCTAAGTCAGGTTCAGGTATTTGAAGTGGACCACCCGGCCACACAAGCCTTCAAACTGAATCGACTGGCTGAATTAGGATGGGAAATCCCATCAAATCTTCACTTTGTACCTGTGGATTTCACACAGGAGAGTTTGGCTGATGCACTTAAGGGAACTTCATATGACTTGCAGACTAAAAGTTTTTTTAGTTGGCTAGGTGTCACAATGTACTTAACTCGAAACGAAGTGTTCGCAACGCTGCGTTCCATTACCGATATTGCCCCCGTGGGCAGTGCGGTTATTTTCGATTACTTTGTACCAGAAGAAGCTACCCCACATATGAAAGAAATGCAGGAGGATTTACGAAAGATAGGCGAGCCGATTAAAACGACCTTTGACCCGTCAACACTGGCTTTTGAACTGGAAAGTTTAGGGCTCCGTCTTCATGAGAACTTAAGCCCATCCGATATCCAAGAACGCTATTTTCAGAGTCAAACGGACGGTTATTATGCGAGTAAACATGTGCGCTTTGGGTGGGCAGTAGTAGAGTAAAAAATGTTCTCCCATATTAGATGATTATTCATACATAGCTAGAACACAACCCACATAGTTAGAACACAAACTTAGACCGACCGAAGAACTCAAATAAGGAGTCAGGGGGAACAGTGGCGACGGTGGTTCTGATGACGGGACCAGCGAAAACAACAACACCGATGAAAACTCAGATGATTCCAACAATAACAGCGGTAAGAACGAGGATAAGCCCAAAGGTGACAAATACCTAAGACCGCAATCAATGATGTTACCTTCTCCTTGGTGGGTGGGTTGACCTCTATTGATGGTTTGATTCTTCTTTTCGTCGCCGTCGCATCGAACAGTAATTAACAACACCCTCCCTGCAAGGAACAGGTTTACGCCTGTTCCTTTTTGCTTGTTGGCGGTCAAGGGATCGACGGGGGCGGGGAAAACCACGACGCTGTATGCCATCCTGCAGGAGCTGAACCGGGAAGAACTTAACCCGGATCACCTTGGCGATGCCTTAAGGCTCATCAACTCACCATACCGGAACAGCTTTTTGTGGTCGTGCAGAATAAGAAAATCACCCGGCTGAAATGGATGTTAAGCGGATATCGTCAAATTTATATTATCGCCGCGTGTTTTATTGAACTAGCCCAATGCGGATGCATCTCTTTTGGAGACAAATGGCGGATCAAACTGTTGAATCCGGACCCGACCCGCATTTCCTACCTAGATGAGATGCTGGGCCCAGTGGTTTGTTAAGCTATAGGGTATTCATACTTCTCGGGTTGAAGAAGGCAATGGTGTAGCGGGTCCTAATGTAATATTGTACTCCCTTGAGTTGCAATTACTTTGTAACCCCTTCGTATAAGCATTTACCATCACTTTGCGTGGATGTGTTTCCAAATCTTTCAGTGAGGATACAGTAGCACCCTTAATGGGCTCACTTCCTGTCTAAATTCGAATTTCTGAAAAAGGGTTATGTAATTAGCCCTTTCGTTGTTGACTCCGAGGAATAATATAACCTACCTAAACTTTCTAAGGTAGATTCCTTATTGCTAAGGGGAAATGAGTTTATGAAACATACGGTAATTCGCAGCAAAATGAAAAAGGGAAAACCCCTCATGAAAGATCCTATCGTATCGCGTTATGTGCCAGAAATGAACTGGCTTGATTCCTCAAGCCTCAAAAGGATGATTAAAACCTATTCCACTGTGTATATCAAGCCTGACAAAGGTAGACAGGGGAAGGGAGTCATCCGGGTCAAAAAGCTGAATAATTCGAAGAGTGAAATTTCCTATAAACAAAAAACGAAAAGGGTCTCTTCAAAAAAAGTGATGAAGGAAATAAAAAAGAATATACATCTCCGAAAAAAATACCTGATTCAGCAGGGGATTGAGTTGGCAACCTATCACCGTCGTCCATTCGATGTACGTCTTGTTCTACAAAAACCATTGAACCGGTGGCGGCTTACGTTGATGACTGCAAAAGTCGCGCCCCGGAGAAATTCCATTGTCACCAATGTGTCAAAAGGAGCAAAGGATGTGAATGTAGTCAAGGTTTTACATGGAGTCGATCAACCTTTGAACGTGTTGGAGGTTTTAAGGGAATTAATCGATGTCTCCCACCAGATTGTTCAGGTATTAGATTCCCATTTTCCCCTTCAAATCGTCGGTTTAGACATGGGCATCGACAAGAAAGGGAAAGTTTGGTTTATTGAGGCGAATACCAAACCGGATTGTACAGGTTTGAGAAAGCTGGATCGAAAGCTGTATCGAAAATACCTCGAAGCAAAAAAATTAATAGGTAAAGGTAATCGTATGTCCATCAAAAAAACACCACGTTAAAAGCTGACGTCTGTTTATCAGCTACAGATGAGCAAATCAGCTATAGAGTAACTGAACTTAAAGATACACCTTTTTATATAAGCGTCCCCCTCAAGAAGGACAGCAGCTTTTTGAAACCAAGCGTTACCGCCTTGACGAAGGAATACGGCAACGAAGTTAGCACGTCTGGCCTGGCCTTTCGGATGATCCGATAAACCTCATTGACCCCCTTTAAGACCCGGAACGGGTCCTTGAAATTGTTCCAGTCAAAGAGGTGGCGCAGCTTTCCAGTGGCAGGCACGGGAAAGCTGCTTCACTTTGAGTAGGTCGCGTGTGTGGAGTCGCTGGGCCATGGATACATTCCCCAGTGATATGGTCCCAATAGGAACCGGTTTCGTTGTCCCCCAGCAAGGCTACGCCATTATACACCCCCACGCCCCCTCTTCCTGCACCCGGAGCCCATCGAAAGAGTTAACTCATCATATGGAGAGTTGCATTGTTGGTCTCTAGACTGCCAACCATCTCCTTTTACTCTTAACTTTCCGCATTTAACCGTCGCAAATGAGAGATTCATTGAATAGAGTATGTTAAATACTCTTTAAGGAAGTTGATCAATGAGGAAGTTTGTCGCAGTGTTAAGTGGCCAGGAAGAAGTCCCGCCCGTTCGAACCCGAGCTTTCGGGATCCTCAAATTGAAAGTGAACAAAAAACAGACCCAACTGCGCTACCGGTTGACGGTATTTAACCTTCGCAAATTCACCCAAGCCCACCTCCACCTTGCACCCCGTGGAGTCAACGGCCCTATTGTGGCATTTCTTTTTGGACTCACCGTCCCGGGAATTAGTGTAAACAGAGGCAGAGTTACGGGGACCATTAAAAACGGGGACCTGATTGGTCCCCTGCAGGGGATGACCATTGCCAACTTGGTTCGACAAATCCGCCGAGGCAACATTTATGTCAATGCACACACAGAGCAGAATCCGGATGGAGAAATCCGTGGTCAAGTCCGTAAAGCCCGACGTAAAGCCAAACGGTGCAAATAACACGAACCCCTGTCTTAAGCACCCATTGAGGGTGGATCTCTGATCCAACACCTCATCAGATGAACCCCTCTCCCCTCGGGGACGGGGGTTCTTTTTACGCTGTTTATTGTCCCCTGCCGCTGTCTTTTGAGAAAAACTCCCTCGACACAAAAAGGACGCCCCTTTTCCTGGGGCGTCCTTTTTTGGGTTATTGCGCTGTCCATTCATATGCTGCCAGTACACACCCGATAATCACATATACAAGCACAATATATCCGGTAAAGGCCCATCGCTGTGAGGGATTTGTTCGTTTCCCCTTACGAGGCCAGTGTTTACGGGCCAGCCGGAAGCCGATGAGGCCGAGGCTGAGTCCCAATAAGATAAACATCATACTGTTGTTCAGCCATCCTGCAATCCGCATGATGTTCAAAACGACCAGCAGGAACAAAACACGTCCCCACAAGCCGCGATCAAAGGACAAGGGAATCCACCCCCTTCACCCATCATGCGGCAACCCCCGCAAGTGATTGAATCGATGGTTGCAAACCGTTTCTCTATTATTTCTGCTGTCCGTAAATCTTACAGCGGGGATAGGTATAGGAAAAACCGTACCAACGGGTGTAAAGTTGAAGAGGCCGGTCCGTTCCCTTCCCCGTTTCCTTCTCTTCGGTATAGATCGCATCCGGATATATTCCGGAAGCGTCCAAGGTAATCCGAATTTCTGCTCCACCCACCGTGTCCCATACGGTTCCACCACACCGGCGAAGCACCTCCAACGGATAAAAACACTGCTCCCCTCCCTCGATGATACCCAAGCCGCTGGTCATTCGCGGAAGGCGCTCATCGGGGGCCTGCATCGTTTTGGTAAAACCCGGAGGCAATATCTCCTTTCGATGCATCCAATTCATGACGCGGCTGAGCCAACGCATGCGAATATTTGGGCGGGAAAGTGCTATACGAATATCGGGCCATTTCCCCAACGCTTCCTCTACCGTGGTGTGACGGATCGGATATACCTCCATTTTGACCCCTTTGGATGGACCGTGCAGACATTCACCGGTCATGTGGTCCCACCAGGAATGGGTTTCATCATCCCCCAAAAGCAGGAGACCATTGTATAATCCGCGGGGACCAAAATGATACACCTTGCCGTTGATGACGGGAACCATACTAGTTCCGCTGTGACAAACTCCTCAGTAAGCTACCAAGTAAGGGTGACCCGCCAATTCCCCTTGAGCGATGTGATGGTAAGCCATCTGGTAAACGGAAAACGCCAGTGGTACCCCATTCCGTTCAACGACCAACAGTTCGTCCTTTCGATGCATTCGACCGGACCGCACCACATCCCGCAGCGGCAGTGAGCCCTTGACCTGCATCGGGGGGAATAAGTTTTTCCGACTTAACCGTGCTTTCCGGACATCCAATCCCTTCACAACCAGAACACCTCTATTTCAAATTCCTCTTTATTTTGACACAGAGACGATCGTGATGTCCATTTGAATCCGAATTTCTGTAAGATATATAAATCTTAAAAAAACGTCCGGGACGAACAGATCAACTTGTTACTGGCTCCGGCTAACCTGCAGAACTCGTCGGCCCCGCAGGACCAGTAAAAAAAAGGGTGACGCATGCTGCGTCAGCCCTCTTTCTTTTCTCCGTATAATTCGCACCCCGGGAAGGTGAAGGCGAAACCATACCAGCGGCAATAGAGCTGCATCGGTTTCTCCTGTTGATCCGAGAATACCGCCGACGGGAATCCTTCCTCGTTGACCGTGACCACCATCGGGCGGCCGTCCACTTGATCCTGCAACTCGCCTCCGGCATCCTGAATGGCGGACATCGGATAAAAGCGTTTGGTCTTTTTCGTGTAGACACCTAGTCCGCTGGTCATATCCGGCAGGCGTGTGTCCCGCTCACCCATAGACAGATAGAAATACGGCGGGAAAATACCTCGGTTGCCGAAAAAGTTCATTAACGGCTCCAAGATCCAGCGACGGTACCAGGGCTGAACCGACAGGGCAATCCGCAGGTCCGGCCACCGCTTCAACGCATGCTCCACAGACATGTGTTCCACAGGGATCAGTTGCAACATTTCCCCTTTGAGTTCACCGTGGATACATTCACCGGAGATGTGATCCCAGTAGGATTGGGTCTCATCATCGGCCAACAGAGCCATTCCATTATAAATCCCGATGCACGAGAAGTGGTGCACGGCTCCGTCCACTACCGGCACCATGCTGGTCGCCCCGTGACAGATCGCACAAAAGGCCAAAATGTACGGCTGCCCTGCCAACTCTCCTTGGGCCACATGGTGATAAGTCATCTGATAAAGCGAGAATGCAAGTCGGTGGCCACCCCGTTCCACCACCAATACTTCGTCAGTGGGCTTCATTTTCTTCCGTTCCAGAACATCCGCCAGCGGCTCCGACCCGACCACGTCAAAGCGCTGGAAGTGATTATCCCGGATAATCTTCTTTTCATTAAAATCCTGAATAATCATGCTTCATACTCCTTTCGCTCCCGGCAAAAACAGAATCAAGAAAAAACCAGTCCAATCGATATGAACGGCGGGTAACACCTCAATGTTTCTCTCCGTATAGTTCACAACCCGTGAAAGTGAGAGAAAAGCCGTACCAACGGCAATACAATTGCATCGGCTGGTTCGCACTGGTACCATCATCGGGCACATCGGTATAAATGGCTTTGGGGTAGGCTCCTTCCTCATCCATCTGAACCTGAATGGGCCGACCGGAGAATTCATCCCGGATGATCCCTCTGGCTGCGATGTCCCGTACGGTGTAAAACCGTTGTACCCGGTTGTTAAAGATCCCCAGTCCACTGGTCATCTCCGGCAAGCGTTCATCCAGCTCCCCCATCGTGTCCCGGAAGCCGAATCCCGGCGGGAATAGTCCGGCTTTCCCCACAAACCGAACATAGGGACCCAACAAACGCATCAAAAAGTGGGGCTTGGACAAGGCGATGTGCAGATTGGGCCACCGTTTCAGCCCGCCTCGCACAGTGGTTCTTTCCAAAGGAAACAGCTGCATTTGCTCCCCCTTCAGCTGGCCGTGGAGACATTCGCCGGTGATGTGATTCCAATAGGAACCCGTTTCGTCGTCTCCCAGCAATGCCAGCCCGTTGTAAATGCCCCGAGCGCCGAAATGGAGGACGGCTCCATCCACCACGGGAACCATACTGGTTCCGCTGTGACAGATGTTGCAGTAAGCGATCATATACGGCTGTCCGTCCAACTCTCCTTCCGCTACGTGATGGAAGTCGATCTGAGCAACGGAAAAAGCCAACCGCCTGCCGCCGCGTTCCATCACCAGGATCTCATCCTGTTCCTTCATTTTGCCGTCTGCCAACACTTGTTCCAGGGGCTCGCCTTCACCCTTTACTTTAAATCGTCGAAATAGATCCTTCTTTTCAAGACGGGCACGAGCAGCATCAAATTCGGTAAACAGCACCCAATCGCCTCCCCTGCCGGAAAAATATAAAAATCCAACAGCTAGAAATAGGATCGGACAAGTTCCCTTTTATTTTTACATCATTCGACAAAATGTGTCCATGAAGAAAAAACCGTTAAAAGGGGCAGATCTGCGATAAGGCCTTCGTATCAGGAAGCTTTTCGCTATGCATCGACCTTTAACGGCTACCCGCTCGTTGATTGACTATTCCACCAGCCCCCGCCTACAATAGGCTAAAAGGAAACGGATATCATTTCCGTCCAAATGGAGGAGTGCACATCATGAACGTACACAAAGCGTTGACTATAGCTGGATCTGATTCCAGCGGAGGAGCCGGAATCCAGGCAGACTTGAAAACTTTCCAGGAGCGGGATGTCTACGGCATGACCGCCTTGACCACGATTGTGGCTATGGACCCCGATGCCGGCTGGGCCCACCGTGTCACCCCCCTCTCCGTCGACACTTTGCGTGAACAGATGAAGACGGTGTTGAAAGGGATCGGCGTTGACGCCATGAAGACCGGTATGCTAGGTTCCGTCGAGATCATTGAAGCGGTGGCCGAAGCCATCGATACCCACGACATCCCCTCCATCGTCATCGACCCGGTGATGGTATGCAAGGGGACAGACGAAGTACTGCAGCCTAATACCGCCGCCGCGCTCCGGGATGTCCTCATCCCCCGCGCCACCGTGACCACCCCCAACCTGTTTGAAGCCTCCCACCTGAGCGGCGTAAGGATCCAAACCGTCGACGATATGAAGGAGGCCGCCCTCCGCCTCCATGAAAAGGGCCCCGACTGGGTGCTGATCAAGGGCGGCGCCAAACTGGAACACGAAAAAGCCGTCGATCTCCTGTACGACGGCAAGGAGTTTACACTCCTTGAGGAAGAGCGCTTGGATACTCCATGGACCCACGGAGCCGGCTGCACCTATTCAGCGGCCATTACCGCCGAGCTGGCCAAGGGAAAATCCGTCCCTGAAGCCGTCCGCATCGCCAAGGCTTTCGTTACGGAAGCAATCCGACACGGCTTTCCTCTCAATCAATATGTCGGACCCGTACGCCGTTCCGGCTATCGTCTGTCCTGAAAACAGCCGCTCTAGAGAACAGAGTTTGACACCAAATCGAACACAGCTGCCTCCGTTTACTGCCGCCACGGCATGACGGGGGTAGCTTGCTTTGGGTTCATGACGATATCCGAATAGTCTCACGCACCCGTTCATTCTGTAATAAGGGCCCTTTCACCCGTCTCCGTGATGACACCATTGCCCGTTTCACTACCTTCTAAGGTCGGATCAGGCTTGCCCGGATTCCCCGGTATGCCCTCCCCTTGTCCTAACGGCTGAAATTTTTATGACCAAACTAGCACCCCATTCATCAGCACCTCGGTAAAGACAGCGTTGGGTAGGCGTAAAAAAACCATCGCCAGCAGTCCATCTTCCACCGCCGGCGATGGCTTTGATATATCCTTCAACAGGAATTATTCCGGCTGCCATTCCATGAGCCAACAATTTTGCCATGCTCCTTCAAAAAACTGGTGCTGCGGCAGCAGTTTGACCCGTCTGAATCCGCATTTTTCATAGCAACGAATCGCACGGGTATTGCGAATTTGAGGGAGCATGACAATCAGTTGGGCCCCTTCCTTTTCTGCCAGGTAACGGGTTAAAGCTTGTATCAGTTGAGTTCCGATTCCCTGGTTCCAGTACCTCGGCTCTCCGATAAACTGTGCCATTTCCCAGATTGTCGCATCCGCGGGATACCCGTGCATTCGTTTGGATCCCTCGTCCCACGGTTCCATTTCCGTATATCCCACAGGTGTCCCTTCCCACTCGACGATGCCGCGTCGCACTTCGTCTTCCGCGAAAAAGGTTTCCTGGATGGAATCTTTATCGTGCTGGCGGTCGCGCCCTTCCACAAAAGCCAGTACGTTAGAATCTGTCAGCCAGCGCAGCAAATGATCTGCATCCGACGCTTCCAAGTTTCGAACGACCAAGTTATCTTCTTGAAGGATCATCCCAGACCTCTCCTCCACTCGTGTTGCAATAAACTCATCATGTGCGGGTTCCAATATGTATCGTCAATTTGCATGCTTCCCGAAGCCATCCTTCGGTTTGAAAGCCGACCTTTTTTAACGGGTGATCGCCGAACAGTGAAAGTCAAATACCTAGCTCTCCAAACGGTGCAGGTTCATCTCTTCAAACGCAATCCGACAAATCTGGTGCGTCATGGTTTCCCCGATCCCCCGGTCTCGGCGGTGCTGCAATACGATCACTCGGGATACCGCAGCAGAATTGTTGTCGGCATTCAGACGATTCAATTCATGTCCTTCCATTTGTTCCACTTTTTCATCCCAGGCGGCAAATGGCGTCGGATCGGCTTGTCCCGGTTCCAGCCCGTCCATGCTCTTGCAACTGCTTCCCATCCAGTGGAAAGGGAAATGGATGGGCTGTCGAATCATAGCAGGGCTCAAAAGGAATCAGTCGTATCGTTGTACTCGCCCCCTCCGTCCTATTCGAATCGTCCCTCTTACGGAACACCTGTACTGCAGAGAGCCCTCCATATTTTGCCGAGAAATTTACTTCATTCTACCTTACACTTTGATAGTCTACAACAAAATTCTCGGTTTTTTGAAACAAAAGAAGGGGTTCTTTCGTCTATATTAAGATCCCCTTTGTTAATATCAAAGAGTTAACTACCTACTCATCCATCAAAAATATGATGGATACGTTCTTTGAACAGAATTTCATCTTCCCGTTAACTTTCCATGATCTTCGAGTAAAACTTTGATGACTCGACCATTCAACCACATCTGACAATCTATCTGAGAAGTGTTGCTAGAATGAAAGTGGTCACTTTGCCGCGCAAGTTACTCACCCCTTGGCCCTGCCGAAAGGGATCACAATGTATCGGTCGAAGAAAGCGAAGAGATGAGCGAATCATTTCAAATCCATAATGATACCATATCCCCCGTGATCAACCTCTGGCCGGACCCTTATGATCTACAAGAGTGACGTTTATTGAATAGGAACTAGAAGGAGCGTATCAACGGCCTCGGCCTTCATCGTCTAAGAGGAAAAAAGCTTTTTGTTATGCCATCAGACAAACGATCGGACCCACCACTCAATCGGTAACGGCTGGAGGTAGGTTTGCTCATCTGCCAACGGATGAGCATGCCGACGAAAGTGATGGCGTAACAGCGCAGCCGGAACGGACCACGGCAGTTCCCCTTGCCGGTAGCCGGCAATGCTGTTGAACAGCTCCTCTTTATCCTGCAAATTCAGGTCGTGTTTCAGATATCCTGCCAAATGAGTCAGTACATCCGCATGCTTACACGGTGTCGTCGGGATGCGTATGGTTTTTAGATACACCGATTCATAAGCCTTCAGTGCTTCCTGAAACAGACGCCTGCCGTCTTCTGCATCCGCTGCGATCCGTTCCAACTCGGCATAGTGATGAAAACTGTGAGATAAGAGGATCCATTTATTTGTACTATGGAACCGGCCCAACTCGCGATGATGGGACGGCTCTTCTTTCAAAAAGGCATGCCAACGGGCCACCCCTGCCACCTGTTGCAAAAAAACGGACCGTTGTTCCGGAAGGCGCAAGGTGTCTTCTTCTATCACAGGAACATACGGAAACCGTTTCATAAAGGCCGCAGCAAACAGCCCGCTCGTTTCCCCGACAGGTTCATCCTCTCCTAAGGCGTAGAGAGGAATGCCTGCTACACCGCAAGAAGGCGACTTCTTTTTAAATATGTAACCGTCCACAGGAGCCCGTTGCAGCGTTTTTAGCTGGTCCTTGATAAACCGTTCCATCCCGCTGGTTACATCCCGTTGACGCTGGTTGGTAATCAATCGGGGAGAGCCGCCAGCCTCCCCCGCCACCAAACGCATGGGCTCCCGCGGGGTACCCAAGCCCATTTCCATTTCCGGACAGATTGGCACCCAGTTCACCATACGGTCCAAATGATCGGTAATCAAGGGCTCCCGTTTGTGTCCTCCGTCATAGCGTACCCGCCGTCCCAGCAAGCAGCTGCTGATCCCGATCGTAACGGATATCTGAGATGTTTGCCGCATATCGCACCTCCATGTCCGGCATATGGTTGCCAGTGAAGTTCCATCAAACGGGTCCTTCAAATGTTCCCTTCGGTCAGAGCAGCTGCTCTAATGCCGATGGAAGCTCGGGTTGGCGAAAGGAATATCCTGATTCCAACAACCGTTGCGGGATGACCCGGCTGCCACTTAACAACAGCTCCTTCCCCATCTCGCCAAAAATCCCCCTGACCAGCGGGGTAGGCAGCCGCAAAGCCGTCGGCCTGTGTATCACGGTCCCGAGAATCCGGGTAAACTCCGCATTGGTCACCGGCTGCGGACTGACGAAGTTAACCGGCCCTGACAGTTGTTCCTGCTGCAGGCAAAAACGGACCGCTTCCGGAATCTCCTCCACCGAGATCCAGCTCATCACCTGCCTGCCATCCCCCAAACGGCCGCCCAATCCCCAACGAAAGGCCGGGAGCATAGCAGCCAACGCTCCGCCCCGCCCGCTCAATACCATGCCGAACCGCAGGTGAACCACCCGGATTCCGGCCGCTTCGGCTGTTCGGGCCGCCTGTTCCCATTCAGCGGTTACATCGGAAAGGAAGCCCTCCCCTTTGGCTGCTTCTTCGGTAAGCGGCTCGTCTCCGGGCCGGTTTCCATAGTAACCTACTGCTGAAGCAGACAACAATACTCGAGGAGGATGTCTCAGCCGGGAAAGGGTGGTTGTCAGCAGCCGTGTTCCCTTTACACGGCTCTCCCGGATCAGCTGTTTCCTTTTTGCCGACCACCTTCCGGAGATGCTTTCCCCGGCCAAATGGATGATTGCATCTTGCCTCTCCAAAGCGCGCTCTTCTATTTTCCCCTGTTTCCAATCCCACACAGTGACTCGATGCCGAACATCCCGCTGTGGATGGCGTACCACCCGGGTGATCTCATCCCCGTTTCGCGAGAAAAAACGGACCAGTTCCTGCCCAATTAAACCGCTGGAGCCAGTAATCGCGATTCTCACTTCTCATATCCCCTTTAATCATACTGATGCCTTTGTAACAGCGGCATGAATCGGCACAGCAGACGCAGCTTTTCGATATCTACTCCATTCATTTCCTTCCGGCAGAACAGGTAAACCGAAAAGAGTCGCCTGTACATCATGAGCCGATGGCCGGATTGCTGATGATGTTCCGCCCGCGATGCACCAACTCCATCCCCAATACCTCGGTGTAAAAAGGCAAGGAGGTGGTCAAGTCTCCCACACGAATCGTCACATGATTAAAACCGGTAACCTTCACGCTGTTCACCCTCCTTTTACTTGCAACCGCACTGTCTTATCCCCTCAATTGAATCCGGTATTGACCGGTTTCAACCCTCTCTCCGTCAAAATCAATCACCTGATAAGGGACCCGAATATCAAAGGCTTGATCAAAGGGATTGGGTTCAAATCGGAGACGCTCTGCTCCTTCCCATACCGGCTTCAACCACTGGTTACCCCAACGGATTCCTTTTTGGAACCAGGGATGCGTATTTTCTCCCGGCTCATTGAGACAAACAAACAAAGATAGATCATCACACACTTTTAAGAGACGCAGGTTCTCCGGCAACCGTTTCCGATCCGCTTCGGAAATCGAATGAAGCAGACGTTCCCGCCGCTCCTTTTCCCGTTTCAGAAACGGCTCTGCCTTTGCCACATGCTCTTCTTGAAAAAAAGAAGCATAATGCAGGCTGCACAAAACGGCCGCATACGGGTCCATCGCTTCTACCCGGTCAATTCCTCTCCGATAAGCGGACAACTTGGGCTCCAGCGGATAATCTTCAAAGCTGTACGGCCGGTTCGTTTCCCGGTCCCAGCAAACTTCATCATCCAACGATTCCCATCCCACATCATGATACCGAATGGCAAGCCGTGTGGATCGAAGGGGTGCGGGCTTCTGTCTCCAGTGATCAGCCATGTCTCCGGAAATCCATCCATGATCATGTTGGCGGATTAAAAAATAGCCGTCCTTTCTATTTCTTCGAATCAACTGCTCCACTTCCTTCCTGAAAAGATCTGAACTATATAACATGGGTCAACCCTTATCACTCATACATTAGATCATGTAAATGTCATCTGATATGAAAGGAGAAAAGACGATGACCAACCAAGAGAATTCCGGCTCCCAGGAAGCCCCTCAAACCGCTTCTACCGGTGAAACGCCGACTCCCTATTCCTACGGGTACGAATGGATGCATCCCGCTGTGAGCCAGTACGGCTACGGTTATGAGTACCCTCCTTACGGAGAGGCTCCCGTCAACGCCGCAGTTGCGGACGGAGAAGGAGAAGAGGAACTGGCGCAAGCATTTCAATATCCCTATTATTCATCCTACTCGCCGTATCCTCCCCCCTACTATCCTCTTTACGGATATTATCCACCGCAGCCTCCGGTCATTTCTTTCTATCCGTATCCCCAGTATTGGTATTAAAAATAAGCCCGGATAGCTCCGGACTCACTCGCTGGCCTGTTGATCGCCAGCTTTTTTGTTGAAAACCGCCACCTGGGCCTGTCGTTTTTGAAAATTCCATTGAGAATAGTACGCTTGGGAAACCAGAATATTGGGACCGGCACAACGGGCCTGCTCGCAAAAGCAATGATGTTGTTCGGCCAATGGATGATCCAACCAGCGTGCAAACACATCAACCAACCGATCCCGCTTCACGTTGCCGAGGGGCGGCACATCACCGAAGTCGGTCACGATCACATCCCCTGTAAACACATTGACGTTGAGGCGGTTGCGCCCGTCGGGATCCTGCCGAACCGTTACATTCTCCTCCCGATGCAGCCGCAGCCACAAGTCGCGGTCTTCCTCCTGATCGCTGCAGGGATAAAAAGGCAACGTACCAAACAGCACCCAGACATCCGGATCGCGGTTATCCAACAAATGGGTCACGGTTTCCCGGTACTGTTGCAGGGAGATCATCTCCATTCCCTGAGCAAAATCACTTGGATACAAAGGGTGCACTTCATGTCGGCGGCATCCCATTTCAGCGATGTCCCGATGCATTTGACCAATATGAGGAGCGGTAAAGGGGCTTAACAGGGACTCCGCCGAGACAAACACTCCCGCTTTGGATAAGGCTTGAGCGTTTTCCACCATCCGCTCATACAGGGCTTCACCCGTTTTCAAAGGGACGTCCTTTCCGTATTTTTCAAAAGCGATGCGGTGAAAATCCTTTGCATCCCGGTAATTGTAAGAGATATGTAAAACGTCCACATCTTCCACCCAATCCTCATAGCGGGACAACGGCAGTGTCAGATTGGTATTTAACTGGGTATACACTCCCCGTGACTGGGCGTAACGCAGGAGGGGGCGGATCGTTTCCTTCACCACTCGGGGGTTGAGGATCGGCTCTCCGCCGGTGATACTGATGGTATGCAGCGTCTCCACCTCATCCAGTCGACGGATCATGCTTTCCACCGGCAGTGCGACACCTTCTTTTTCCACCAACGTCTCTCCCACCGCACAGTGTTCGCAGCGAAGATTGCACAGTTGCGTAACCGTAAACTCGACACTCGTCAGCTCATAGCGTCCTTTTTGACTCCGCGTATACCACGGATCCCACGGATCCCATGAAGGGGATAATGGCCGCTTTTTCGTTTCCTTTGCCGTCGGACTCATTATACATCCTCCGTTCCTCTCATTTGGCACCGGATGAGTATACACCTAGGATACGTAAAGCGTCAAACGAAAAAAACCCTGCGAACAGCAATCGCAGGGTTTTTACTTAAAGACCGTAAACACGACGGGTTCTCAGGATATTTTGGATATGCTCCCGGGCAGTTTCGGCCACGACTTGCATCATGGTACGCACTTCCACGGTGCCCTGCTCGGAAACGAGGGAACGGTCCAAGGCATCAGGAAGGTGTTCACATATGGTAAGGACATGGTCCCGAATCAAACGGAAGGTTGCCACCTCTGCTTGAATCGGGCGGTTGGCGTAATCCAGGGTTTCAGCCCAATCATCCGGATCAAAGAGGGGCAGTTTGTACTCACGACCCGGCTCCGCCAATGCCCATTTGATCCGCTGGGTCATTTCCAGATCAAAGTCCACCATGTGCAGCACGGTTTGGCGAATGGTCCATTCGTCCTCTTCTACCAAGAGGTTTAAATCGTCTTCCCGCAAGCCCATAATGGCTCCGTCAAGCAGATCGGGGCCTTTGCGATAAAGAGCAATCACATCTTCATCAGACATGCGAAGACTTTCCCGGAAGGCGACGGTGTAACCGTCTGGATCCGGCACCAAGAGGGTTTGCTCGATGCCGGGTGTTTCCTCCAACAACATGTCGTGAACACCCAAGGCAGCCAAGCGCTCCTGGAAAACCAGCAAATTTTCACCCTCACATTCGATGCGGTCCTCTTTGGTCAGTTCTACAATGGGAAAAGGAAGCTCCTCCGGTTCCGAAGTCTCCGCTCTCCCAGCCGGAACTTCGTCTTCCGGCCCGGGATCCGCTTCATCCAGACCCTCGGCTTGTCGATCTTGTTCTCCTTTTACCGCCTCTTCCAAAGCATCGGGAATCTCATCAGACACAGAGGATTCCCACGCTTCCTCGTCGGCCCCCTTCGTCAGTGTGAGTTTTTCCGGTACTGGATCCGCTTCCGGCGCAGACTCTGCCCCTTTCTCCGCACGAAACAGGGAAGCTATATCGAGATCCGGATCGCTGGTCAAGAGAATATCCGCTCCGCCCGGTGCAACCAGCCGGGCGGCCTGCATCTCCTCATCCAGCCATTCCACGGAAAATCCCAGTTTATCTCGGTAAAAGGAAACGGAGGCTTCCAGATCGGTTACTCGCAACACGAGCAAAGGTTGTATCTCACTCACCTTTCCAACCGCTCCTTTACAAGATTTCCATCGATCATGTAGATATGATTCCAAAACATATTGTAACGTACTGTGTTTGGAAATGGACATCTAAACCATTGGTATTCCCTGGTAAAACCTATTCCTTTTGAAAATATAAAATATTTCCAAAAACGCGCCCGTTTTCTTCCCCCCGTCCGATCTTGGTACACCCAATTTATCAAAGGTGGAAAACATGTTCAACACGAATCATCATTTTGTCAGGGGAAGGATTAGCAAAAAGGAAAACGTCCCGGTACTTTCCAGGAGGATTATCGCTGATACATACGATCTTCGACAAATCATCCCGTTCCAGATAACTGAGACAGGTGGTATTTAGTAACTGTTCCATAGAAGAAAAATCCACCGGCGTGATACGATGTAAGCTCTGACCCAAACATCAACCACGAGGTGGATTGACTTGAATTTAGCACAGTATTTACACAAATGCCGACACCCATTACTGCAATTGTTCCACCAAATCGATTTCATCATCCTTCAAAGGCACCAGTTCCGGCGCAGTCGGCCGCTTGCAAAACAGATGGGGATCCAAACAGCGAAAGCCCCCCTGGAACCGCTCACTTTGGTTTTTTCGAGTGCAACAAGCTCTTTGGTAAGATCATATACAGGGGTAATTTGATCAATCGGTTTCTTCCCCCCGTGACAGCCACATCAGGACGGAAATCATCACGAAGGCAGTAAGGGCCAAAAACGGAATCGTAATAAAACCGAGCCAATTGATATATTGTCCGTTACAGGGAACTCCTACGGTACACGGAGCCCAATTAGCTACCGCAGGGATTTTTTGCTCTAAATAATGAAACAGCGAAACCAAGCCGCCCGTCACGCTAAAGGGAAGCACGTAGGATACAATGGACCGGTCTTCCCGGTAACTGGCAATCCCCAGGAGGATCGCCAACGGGTACATGAATATCCGTTGCACCCAACACAATTTGCAGGGAACAAAGCCGGCAATTTCACTGAAATACAAACTGCCTCCCACAGCTACCAACGAGACGAGCCACGCCAGATATAACCCGTATCTTCGGATCCAATCCACCAGCCGTACCCACCTTTATCCAACAAGTTCATCATCCGCTATGACCGAGAGCCGGAGAATCCTGGCCTGTGTAACGTCGATTTTTCAAAGAAACCCGATGAAAAAATCGACGCTGTTGCCATCTTTATCGAGAGCCCGCTCATCACCGGGCTTTTTTCGCTTCTTCTTCAATCATCTTTTTCAGCGCCTCATAATCAAAAACGTCCTTTACCGGTTTTCCGTTGATAAATACCGTCGGTACGGAGGTCACATTCAGTTTGCGAGCAATCTCCTTGTCCTTGTCGACTGCCTTGAGATCGGCCTGACTCTCCAGATCTTCTTTCAACTTCTTGACATCGATACCGGGAACCTCTTTTTTGGCCAACTGGATTAATAATTCCGGCGTGGCCCACCGTTGCTGTTCCGGTCCTTGGTTACGGTAAACTGTAGAGTAAAACTTCCAGAATGCTTCGGGATTCTGCCGGTACACCGCCTCTCCTGCCAAGGCCGCGGTCACCGAATCATCCCCGATAAAGGGATTGTTGATAAAATACATGCTCGCTTTTCCCTGGTCGATAAAGTCTTTTTTCAAACGGGGAAATACCTGTGCTTCAAAACGTTTGCAGACCGGACACTTGTAATCACCAAACTCCACAATTTTTACCGGGGCATTTTTATCTCCGAGGACCGGCTGATTTTCATAATCAAACTGGTCCGTATCCACTTCATCACCGCCGACTGCCGCCTGGATGACAGCAAATAGGCCCAATGCTACAGCCACACCCAGGATTGTAAATACTACCAAGTTTTGCATCCGCTGCGAACGGGCGATTTTCTGTTGATTGACGCTCGCCTTCTTCCTTTTTTTCCCCATCGGAATCCTCCCTCTCTCTATCGCAAATGGACGATGGAAACAAATTCATGATAACCTGGTTGTCCCATGTTTTCAATTGACGAAATCAGCCAATATAACGAATGGAAATCATTGCATCCCGTCAAAAGGCTTGCTTCTTTTTCGATTTTGTGATAAAAAAGACTGCTGACAAGGCTTGCCAGCAGTCGGTTCGGGAAACCGGAAGAGGGTTCCCGGATTTTCTTTTTTATCAGGAAGCTTGCTTAAACTCTTGCAGATAACTTTCCGCTTGTTTCGAGTTGTATTCGCCTTCCCATTTGGAGACAACAATGGCGGCCAGGGAGTTCCCCACCACGTTGACGGCCGTCCGGCCCATGTCCAGAATGCGGTCGATCCCAGCGATGAAGGCCAAACCTTCCACCGGCAGGCCCACCGATCCGAGGGTGGCCAACAAAACGACGAAGGAGACGCCCGGCACACCTGCAATCCCTTTAGATGTAACCATCAGCACCAGAACCAGCGTCACCTGTTCGCCGATGGACATGTCAATGCCGTACATTTGTGCGATAAAGATCGCTGCGATTGCCTGATACAGTGTGGAACCGTCCAGGTTGAAAGAGTACCCGGTCGGAATCACGAACGAGGTGATCGCTTTCGGGCAGCCGAATCGCTCCATTTTTTCCATCAAACGCGGCAGCACGGTTTCCGAGCTGGCAGTAGAAAAAGCGAGCAACAGTTCATCCTTCAGGATTTGCAGGATGTGGAACAGATTGACGCCGACAATTTTTGCGGTAATACCCAAGATCACCAACACAAAGAACACCATTGCCCCGTAAACCACCAGCACCAGCTTCAACAGCGGGAGCAACGACTCCACCCCGAATTTGGACACGGTTACACCGATCAAAGCGAAAACGCCGAAAGGGGCAAATTTCATAATCTGGTTGGTCACGTAAAACATGGCGTCAGCCGTTCCCTGGAAGAAACGAAGGACGGGTTTGCCTCGTTCTCCAATAGCAGCCACACCCAAGCCGAAAATGACCGAGAAGAAGATAATGGGCAACATGTCTCCATTGCTCATGGATTCAAACAAGTTCTCCGGCACCATGTTGACAAAAGTATCGACAAAGCCATGGTTGCTGACTTCTTTACTGGTATCCACAAAGCTGGAGATATCCGATTTGCTGAGAGACTTTGTATTAAGACCCGATCCCGGGTGAAATCCGTTGGCAAAAAGCAGTCCAACGATAATGGCAATCGTCGTAATGATCTCGAAGTACAGGATCGTTTTTCCGCCGAGCTTTCCGATCTTTTTCACATCGCCGACACCGGCTACACCAACGATCAAACTGGAGATAACGATCGGAATAACGATCATTTTAATGAGACGAATAAAAATGTCTCCGATGGGCTGCAAAAACTTTTCAACGGCCGGGTTGCCGTAAAAGACGGCTCCCACCGCAATACCCAGTATCAAACCGATAACAATCTGCCAACCAAGTCCAATTCTCTTCATCAACTCACCTCTCATCATGATTTTGTCGTATCCAGCTAGGCTGGTTTATCAGTAGTAATCTGAATATTTCTTTGTTTATAAGGTTCGGCGCGCCAATATAACCAACATGGACTAGTTTAAATGAACATGTATTCATTTTCAATGGATGAAATCCCCAATATTAGGTGAAAAAATATCCAATTCGGCTTGGATAATGGAGATCACCCGCTCGCTTCCCGCGTACATCCGCTCTGTCTCCGGTCCCTCGATTCCTCTATAATGAAATCGGTGATGCGTAAATGTCAAAAAAACATACAGGATACAGCAAGTGGATAACATATATCGTGCCGGAAGCCTGGAGCCGGCGGAGTGTGAAGGAAGTACTTCAGGGCCCTCTGCAGCTGTCCAACCGCATGATCAACCGCTTGACCCGATCCCGGGGAATCCGGCTCAATGGAAAAATGCCCTGGTTGGACCGGCAGGTCAAAGCGGGCGATCAACTGAAGGTCGCAGTCCGGCCTCGAGAGAGGGCTGACCTTACAGCGGAACCTGTTCCCTTTGATACCGTCTATGAAGATAAAGATTTGCTGGTGGTGAACAAACCGCCGGGAATCAAAGTACATCCCGTGAAACCCGGTGAGACCGGTACCCTGTCCCACGGCATTTTGTATCAATGGAAGCAAGCCGGTTGGGAAGGCAAAGTGAGGCCGGTCCATCGACTGGACCGGTACACTTCCGGGCTGCTCCTGGTTGCGAAGTACGCCTATATCCATCAGCTGTTGGACAAAGAGTTGCGCCAGCATCGCATCAAACGTACATATATCACTGTAACGACAGGCAAATGGACGGATCGACACCCCGCCGAAGGAACCATCGATGCACCGATTGTCCGCAGCCCCGGTCATCCTTTGCGCAGAACGGTATCCGACAAGGGAGATCCGGCAATCACCCACTACCGGGTGATCAGCGAATCGAATACAGCCACTGCTTTGGAGGTCCGCCTGGAAACAGGACGCACCCACCAGATCCGGGTTCACTTCGCCCATATGGGGTTCCCTTTGTTGGGTGATCGGTTGTACGGCGGAGATCTTTCAGCCATCTCCCGCCAGGCGTTGCATGCCCGCCGCTTGACATTTTCCCATCCGCTGCGGGAAGAAACACTGACAGTGGAAGCCCCTTTGCCGGAAGATATGGAGAAGTTGGTGAGGAAACATCATTTGACTATAAAAGAAAAACGCCGATCTCCCTGAAATAGCAAGGTTTCGGCGTTTTTAGGGATAAGTATGATACATCCCAATCTTAAGCAAAATCAGTCCGCTTCCGTTCGAAAATGAAGATGCAATCCCGCAGGTCGGGTGCTCGTATCGATAGAGATCCAGCCTCGATCTGCACACTTCTTCAAAGCTTTGTCGATCTCGGCCTTGGTGAGTCCAGCATCCTTCACCCAATCTTTCTCGGTGATCCGCATCGTCTTCTTTCCTGTTTCCCCTAAATGGAGATAACGGCGGATCAGGTAGCCCATCAACTTGATCTCGGCCTTGGTAACGGACTTGGCGTTTAATACGTGCAAAAAGTAAAATTCCATCGCTTCTACCCGATCCGGAGACATCGCCGCCAATGTCTGTGGCCGTCGTCCGTAGCGCATATGGTTTTTCCTCGGCTGCGGGAACAGTATACCACAAAAAAAGAGCATCTCAGATGCTCTCAGCAGTGTCCAGCCATATAGGATAAGCAGATCACAGCATCTTCAGAATCGCTTCTTTTCCCGGTATGCCGGGTTGAATCCCCAGCTGTTCAGCAGCGAGAGTCACTGATTCCAAAGGCGCCTCCAGCAACTCCTCCAGGGTGCGTACACCGACAGCCCGGCCGGCCACAATCCCCCGGTCGGCCAACTTTTCATTTAACAGCGCTACATCCAATGCTCCGCACATAATGTACCCCTTCTCCGTCGCGACGGCCAACAGATTGGTTTTGGGTAACACCACATGGATGCCCACTACCGAACGGCCCTCCACCTCAAGCGGTATGAGCTGGATCACGTTTTCACCCTCCCATGCCCTCTCTAGCGTACCTAATACCCTATGAACATCGAGCGGGAAGGGTGTGGGTCGGTACCATGAAGATCCGGTTGAAAAGAAGGATGATCAGTACAATAAGAGCCGGAGTCTCCGGTACCATCCCTTTCCGGTTAATGGTATCGGGGTCGGCTGAGTGCCGATTCCCACTCCGCCAGTTTGCCCTCCTGGGCCATTTTGAGTTTGAGCATCTCCACCAGATAGACACCCATCATTTGCAAAACTTCTTCGTCATCCATTTCTTCGATCAACTGCATAATATCCTCGCGGGATTGTTCCTCGAGAATGCTGAGCACGATCGAAACGGCGTTTTCTTCATCTTCATCCAGCTGGTTGCGGTAGAGTGAATAGAGGTCGTCAACAAAACGCATCCGGAAATCCTCCTTTACTTGAAGCTATTCTAACGTAAGTACCCGGGGTTGAGAAGAAAAAACAACATAGATTTTTTCACCTGTCCATACGGTTCCCATGAATGGGTCTAACCATGATGTTTTTTCTTCTGTCTGCAATAGGAGGGTTATCCGTTCCACTGTCTCCATCGCGTACGATAAGCAAGGGCAACCGATTCGGGCTGGCCCAGATGCCAAGCCAAGACATTTCGCAAAAACTCGGGTAAAAAATAGCGGAGATCGGTCCCGTTTTGTACCTCCGGGTATCCGATACCAAAGGTAAACATATCGATGGAAGCCACACTGTAAACCGCTTCATCCTCCATGACTTTCCCTTCGATGGTCACCTCGCGCACTTGTTGTCCGGCGACACCTGTCGGCTCGTAGACGACCTCCATCCCGGCCACATTCAACATTCCCAGCCGTTTTCCGCGGAATCCGAACCCCTTGATTTCCATTTGTTGCACCTCCGGTTGGAGGGAGGTTTCCAACAAAGCGCGAATCTGCCTTCCCTTCAGGTTGATCCGGCACGGATTGATCGGATGGGGACAAATCTCATGCAGCCGCCCGAGGGAAACCGGCCCCGCATCCAACCCATCCAACAACTGTCCCGCATTGACCAACGCGATATCCGCTTTTACCCATGCCCGGAGTCCGTCCGCCAAAAAATTTCCCAAAGGCGATTCGTGATACCAATCGATCGGCAAAGGTTGATCCAGTTGGCTGATCGGCTGTTTCAAATACAACTCCGCTTGATAGCGGGATCGGGCAATCTGCTCCTCCAACCCTCGATCCGGCACTTCGGCAGCCATAGCAAATACCCCGGCCTCCATTTTCTTGATACGCCGGGTTTCAGCATCCCAATCCAAAACAACTTCCCCAGCATACTGGCCAAACTTGCCTGCGGCCGCCACCAGTGTATCCCCGATACGTTCCGGCTCTTTCAACAAATGATGCGTATGCCCTCCCAGAATGACATCAATCCCTGGTATTTCCTTTGCCAAACGCCGATCATTGGGCAGTCCCAAGTGGGATAATACCACGATGACATCCACTTCTTTGCGAAGCCGGGGTACCTCCAGCGCCAATACATCCCAAGGGTCTTTCACGTGCCACCCCAACAACCGGTAAAACTCGGGAAAAGGAATCGTGACACCCAAAAATCCCAGTCTGCATTCATCAGTATCCACTATGGTCCAAGGCCGGATCCATTCGGGACGGCTTCCCTCCAGCTCCTCCACATTGGTCGCCAATACGGAAAAAGGAGACTCTCTGTACAGCCGGTTCAGTTCTTCTTTGGAAAACGTGAGCAATTCATTGTTCCCCAAGGTAATCAGTCGGTAACCCGTTGCTTCCAAAACGCCATAATTCGCCAAACCGCCGGTCCCTTCCGTCTCCTTGCGGACACGATCCATATGATCCCCCACATCCGCCAGGATGGACGTTTCTCCCCGGGCTTCGGCCTCCGCTTGACGCCGTTTGACCCAGGTGCAGATTCGGGGCATCTGTTCGAAATGGCTATGTATGTCATTGGTGTGCAGAATACGGACCCGTTTGCGACTCTTCACAACCATCCTCCTCCGGATCAGGACAAGCCTTCGATAATCATCCGAACGGCTACGGTGATAATGGCCAAGCGCAATGCGATCAGCAGCGCATTACTGCTCAACCGGCTGGAAATCAACGCACCCAAATGCCCCCCGAACCACGCTCCCGGCGCGATGAATAAAACCGCCTGCCAGTCGATATTGCCTTGAAACCAATGGGTGAAAAAACCGGCCACCGAAGAGAGAAAGATGACAAACATAGACGTAGCAGTAGCCACATGGGCGGGAAACTGAAACATCAGCACCATCATCGGCACCAAAAGCGCCCCTCCGCCAATCCCAAACAATCCGGAAATAGTTCCCACCACAAAAGAAACGATCAGGGCAATGGGACGATGATACCCGTATTCGTATACATTCCCTTCCCGATCAGTAAACTCCCGCTTGACACTCCACTTCACAGAGTGTCCTTTCATTCTCTCCCGAAAAGTCAACAATGCGGAGATAACGATCATCAACACTCCAAAGCCGACATAAAACACACCCATATCGAAATAACGGGTCAGATAAGCTCCAAACATGGCTCCAGGCCCGCTTGCCAGAAAAAATACCCATCCGCTGTGAAAATCCACCCGCTTCTGTTTGCCGTAAGAAAGGGTGCTCGACAGCGCTGTCAGCACGACCAGCGCCAACGAGGTTCCCACTGCCACCTGCGGGGTGATATGGCTGAATTCCGGATACAACGATGCCATCATCAACAGTGCGGGGACGGTGATAATACCCCCGCCCAATCCGACCAAACTTCCCACAGTCCCGGCCACCAAGCCCACCAGCAAAAGCAAAAGCCACTCCGCCACTTGATGGTTCCTCCTTTATTTATACGGACTCAGTTCCGAAACACCCGATATTCTTTCATCTTATCAGAGTGAACAAATGAAAAGAAGAGCAGGCTCGTGCTCTTCCCGGATTGATGAAAACCCATATGATAGCTTTAACTCTTCGAGAAACTTTATCGGCAGACTCAGAAGAGCAGGCGCTCTTCCGGCTTCACTAACTGTTTTTCAACGTGGCTTCCTGGATTTTTTTAACTAAATGGATCTCTTTTTCATTCAGTGCGGTTTTGACGATCAGGTGATTGACCGACTCGGCTACCTCATGCAATTGTGTCTCCAAACCATCGATCTTTTTCTCCATCCGGCTAAAACCTACTTCCAAGCCTTCCAATCGCTTGTCCGTTCCCGCCATCCACTTTTCCATGCCGTTCATCCGCTGCTCCATGCCATCCATGCGTTGTTCCATCCTGTTCATTCGTTGCTCCATACCGTCTAGTTTGGCATGGGTAACTTGTTGCTCCTCAAGGATTCGATATAGAATGTCCCGGATTTCTTCCACCGCCATCACCTATTCCTTATTTTAACATATCAGGTGTTTAGCGGACATGGGCCTTTCGACTCAAATCGACAGTTTCTCTGCCCTATTAAAATATCTCCAGCTGGCGCGGGGCCAGCCCCGCAAAAGTGATGCCCATCAGATCGGCCAACTGCTTGGCATTGTCAGCAGCATCTCCCCGGGAGTTATTATTGAACAGCACGGTTACTTGTTTTGTCTGCTCCTTCATCCGACGTATGCGAGCCACCCATTCCTGCAATTCCTCTGTGGTATACCGGTAAGCATAGCGAACATCCCGCCACTCGGCATCACTTCGTCCGGATTTGTTCCATCCCTCGGCATTGCGTCCGTGCAGGCGGACCATGGCCTGCTCCGGGTGCGATACTTCGGCCACGATCGGTACCGTACCGATTCCGGCATCCGGCTCGTCGCAGGCGACGTGAATCCATTTTTCCTCCTCCAAAAACCGCAGGGTGGCATCATGGTACCGGGTAGTAAACCAGGTCCGGTTGCGAAATTCTACCGCCAACGGCAAGTCGGGATAGCGTTCCCGGCAGCGGCGGATATAGGCCACATGTTTTTTGTTGCAGTCAAACCACGGCGGAAATTGAAACAGCACCGCTGTCAGCTTTCCTTTTACCACCATGGGCTGCAGAGATGCTTGGAATGCCCGAAACATCTCCTCCGCCGAAAGCTCCGGTGCTCCGTTGCGCCGTCCGTGACCCGTCATTTCCCGATACGCCTTGACAACAAAGCGAAAACCTTCCGGTGTCTCCTCCACCCAACGGGCTATTCTTTCCGGCGGTTGGATGGCATGATAGGAGCTATCCACCTCCACCACCGGAAAATGCCCGGAATAGATGGCCAGTTTGTCGCCGGAAGCCGTACCCGCCGGGTACAAAGAGTCATGATCCCCCCAACCGCATACTCCTATTTGTATCGGATTCATGAGAACCTCCTCACCGCTCGTTGTTTTCCCATTCTAGCACACAGAAAACTTACAGGCGGACACGAAGAAGAAAGACTTGCACCACCAGGAATTAACGGTACAATAGTGATGAATCGTCACAGTACGGAAAGGATGTAAGATACGGAGCCTACAAGGGGGCCTGACTTTGACACCACCCCATATTTCGATTCATTCCCGGGTCATCTCAGAGATTGAACATCATTGCCGAAAACAGCTTCCCCGAGAAGGATGCGGTATTTTGGCCGGGCAGGATTGTGAAATCACGCACTTTTTTCCGATACCTAATCAGGATCAAAATCCCCGGTCTTTTTCCTTCGACCCGCAGGTTTTTGTTCACACACTGCGCCGCATGCGGGAGCTTCATTTGAGCTGGCTGGGGATTTTGCATTCCCATCCGCGTACGGCTCCCTATCCTTCCCGCCGGGACATTCATCAATGGCAGTATCCCAATTTAACCAGTTGGATCCTGTCCTTGCACGGCAATCGCCCCGCATTATCCGCATTTTGGATACAAAACGGCCGAGTGATTCCTGTCTTATATCAAGTGATCGCCGACCGTACAAAAAACCAACGCAGCTGACAGGAGTGAACTCCATGGATACGCGAGCGGGATGGGCTCTTCATACTGATAAATACCAAATCACCATGTTGTACGCCCATTGGAAAAACGGCACTCATTTGCGCCGCAAGGCCTTTGACCTTTATTTCCGCAGGCTCCCCTTCGGCAATGGTTTCGCAGTGTTCGCCGGATTGGAGCGCGTCATTCGTTTTTTGGAGAACCTGCAGTTTACGGAAGAAGATATCGCCTACCTGGCGGAGCAAGAAGAGAACTATGATCCGGAGTTTCTGGACATGCTCCGCCAATGGCGCTTTACCGGGGATATCTATGCCATGCCGGAAGGCACGGTGGTATTCCCCAATGAACCTTTGATCCGTTTGGAAGGGACGATTATGGAGCTGCAGATGATCGAGACGGCACTCCTCAACTTTGTGGGCTTCCAAACGCTGATCGCCACCAAGGCAGCCCGGATCCGTTCCATCGCTCCCGATGAAACGCTGATGGAGTTCGGCACCCGGCGTGCACAGGAAGTGGATGCCGCCATCTGGGGAGCCCGGGCGGCCTATATCGGAGGGTTTGATGCCACCTCCAACCTGAAAGCGGGCCAGATGTTCGGCATTCCCACCCGGGGGACCCACTCCCACGCCTGGGTACAGGACTTCGATACCGAGCTGGAAGCGTTCCGGGTGTTTGCCCGAGCCTTCCCCAATCAATCTGTCTTGTTGGTGGACACTTACGATACCCTTCGCAGCGGCGTACCCCATGCGATTCAGGTAGGGTTGGAGTTGAAGGAGAAAGGATACAAACTGGCCGGGATTCGCCTGGACAGCGGCGACTTGGCCTACCTTTCCAAAAAGGCGCGGCAGATGCTGGATGACGCCGGCCTGACCGATACCCAGATCGTTGCGTCCAGTGATTTGGACGAAACCACCCTGCTCAACCTGAAATCCCAGGGGGCCCGCGTAGACGCCTGGGGAGTCGGCACCAAACTGATTACCGCTTACGATCAACCTGCTTTGGGTGCTGTATACAAACTGGTCGCTCGGGAAGAAAACGGCGAATGGATCCCATCGATCAAGATTTCTTCCAATCCGGAAAAGGTAACCACTCCGTGCCGGAAAGACGTCTATCGCATCATCGACCAGCGTACCGGAAAAGCCCGCGCTGACTTAATCACCGAAGTGGGGCACCCCCCGGATGAAAGCCGGCCTCTGGTACTGTTTCATCCTGTGCATACGTACCGCAGGAAAAAGGTGAAGCATTTCCGGGCCGTGAATTTGTTGCAGCCCATCTTTCGGCAGGGGGAACGGGTCTACGACCTGCCCTCCATCACTGCGATCCGCAAACATTACGAGACACAGCGGCAGTTGTTTTGGGAGGAATACCTGCGCCTTTTGAACCCGGAGGAGTTTCCGGTCGATTTGACCCAGGAGCTGTGGGATAAGAAACAAGAACTGCTCCGCAAAATTTATCAGGAAATCCGGGAGGAAAACGGCGAAAACGGAGAGTAAAGAAAGCTGGGGAAGAAGACGCTTTTGGCTCTGATTATAGCGAACTCACGCCTTTTAATCCCTCGCCCGGCTATGGGCGGGGGTTTTTTGTGCGCCGCGGAAATTGTCTAAAAACACCGGCTTTTGTATGATAAAGTTGTATACATAGGATTTCTGAAAGCGGGGGAATACATTGATTCGTTCACTGTGGAAGCAAGGGCATTGGCCTAGTTTGCTTGCCAGTTTTCTGTATTTTGACGTGAGCTTTATGGTATGGGTATTGCTCGGCGCATTGGGCGTCGTGATCAGCCAAGACATTCCGATGACCGTATTCCAACAAGGCCTGATGGTAGCCCTTCCCATTTTAGGGGGCTCCATTTTCCGAGTCTTGCTGGGATGGTATTCTGATCGTTTCGGAGCCAAACGCGCCGGAATGTTGGGCATGTCCGCCTCGATGGTTCCTCTCTTTTGCCTGTGGATCGGCGGTACCCGTCTGCCGGAGATCTATGCTTACGGCTTCCTGCTGGGAGTCGCCGGTGCCTCCTTTGCTGCCGCTCTTCCGCTGGCCAGCCGTTGGTATCCCAAAGAGAATCAAGGACTGGTCATGGGCATCGTCGGTGCCGGCAACAGCGGTACATTGTTAGCCACCTGGTTTGCACCACGTTTGGCGCAAATCTTCGGTAGTTGGCATGCTGTATTCGGCGTCGCACTGATCCCGATGTCGATCATCCTTCTGTTATACCTTTTCGCAGCGAAAGAGCCCGTAATGCAGCAGACCAAGTCCTCCCAGGCATCAGATTTCATCCGGCTGTTAAAAGAGAAAGACACTTGGTTGTTTTGCTATTTTTACAGCATTACCTTCGGTGGTTTTGTCGGTTTTTCCAGCTTTCTGCCGTTATATTTTCATGGGCAATTCACCCTTTCGCCGCTACAGGCTGCCAATATAGCCGCCTTGTGCGTATTGTCGGGCAGCTTTGTCCGTCCGGTGGGCGGATGGCTGGCGGATCGCATCGGGGGTGTCTCCTTATTGAAAGGACTCTTTTTTTCTATTTCTATCATGTTGGGAGTATTGCCCTTTCTTCCCTCACTGACGCTGCAGGCGGGCTGTTTCTTCGCGTTGATGGTGTGCCTCGGCATGGGCAACGGGTCCGTGTTTCAACTGGTTCCCCAACGATTCCGACAAGAGATCGGAACCGTGACCGGACTGGTGGGTGCTGCAGGCGGCGTGGGAGGATTCTATTTGCCTTTTTTGCTGGGCTTAGTGAGAGAACAGAGCGGTTCTTTTGTTCCCGGCTTTATATTTCTCTGCGCTGTCGTGGGAATCGCCTGGGGGTGCTTGCTCGCCGTAAAACAACAATGGCTTTCCCAATGGGCCGACATTCGTCGCACAACAACTCAATTCCAGCATGCAGCCGAAAAGTGAGGAGTTCATATGAAACAGACACAATGCCCCTACTGCAGTATTCAGTGCACCTTTCATATGGTGCAGGAAGAACATTTCTATCGTGCCTCTCCTAACAAACAGGATCCGGTGGTTCACGGAAAATGGTGCGCTAAAGGGATGCATGCCCATGTCCCGGTGTTGGGTGAAGAGCGGTTGCAAACCCCTTTGCTACGACAAAAAGGTAAACTGGTACCCGTTTCCTGGGAAACAGCGCTTCACTGGTTCCAGGCCAATGTGCGCCGCATTCAACAGGAGCATGGCAAAGATGCTGTCGGTGTGTACGGCGGAGGATCTCTGACCAATGAAAATGCCTATCTTCTCGGTAAGTTTGCTCGTGTCGCCCTCGGCACTCGTTATATCGATTACAATGGTCGGTATTGCATGTCTTCCGCCGCTGCCGCTGCTAATCAAACCTTTGGGATCGACCGAGGATTCACGAATCCATTGTCCGACCTCCCACATGCCCAATGCATCCTGCTCGCAGGAACCAACATCGCCGAATGTCAACCCACGCTGATGCCATATCTGCTGCAAGCCAAAGCCAACGGGGCTACGCTGATCACCATCGACCCGCGGAAAACCAACACGACCAAGATCGCTCACCGTCATCTCTCCATCCGACCCGGATCGGATGCCGCTTTGGTCAATGGTTTGCTGAAAACGATCGTAGAAGAAGGTTACGTAGATTGGGAGTTTGCCCAAGCCCATGTTGATGGCTACGAGGCCGTCGTGACCCATGTAAGGAATATCTGCTGGACGGAAGTTGAAAGGATTACCGGTCTTCCCAAAGAAGATATCCAACAGGTGGCACGTACTTTTGGACAAGCAGCAACCGGCTTCATCCTGACCGCCCGGGGAGTGGAACAGCAACCCAACGGTGTGATGAACGTCCGCAACTATCTCAATCTCCTCTTGCTAACGGGCAATATCGGGAAGAAAGGGGCCGGTTATGGTGCTGTCACCGGTCAGGGTAACGGACAAGGCGGAAGAGAGCACGGCCAAAAAGCAGACCAACTGCCGGGCTATCGCCACATCGACCACCCCGATCACCGGCGTCACATCGCTGACATATGGGGCATCCCTGAATCAGAGCTGCCGGAAAAAGGGGTATCGGCCTATGAGATGTTTGACAAAATCCTGGAGGGAGATATCCAGAGCCTAATCGTGTTTGCCAGCAATCCGGTTGTCTCCAGCCCCCATGTCCACCGGGTGAAAGCCGCTCTTCGGCAACTAAAAGGGTTGGTGGTCGTCGATCTCTTCTTGTCTGAAACGGCACAAATGGCTGATCTCGTTCTGCCTGGATCATCCCATCTCGAAGATACGGGGACCATAACCACATTGGAAGGGCGTGTCACATTGCGGGAGGCGGTCATCCCCTCTCTGCCCGGTACCAAACAAGACTGGGAGATCATGCAGGAGATGGCCCATGCTCTTGGAAAAGAGAAAGGCTTTCGTTTTGTCAACAGCGAAGAGATCTTTGAGGAGCTCCGGCGGGCAAGCCAAGGAGGAGTTGCTGATTATAGCGGAATTTCCTATCAGCGCATCCGACAGGAACAGGGAGTGTTTTGGCCCTGTCCTTCTGAAAACGACCCCGGCCGGAAGCGTCTATTTGAGGATCGGTGTTTCTACCATACCGATGGCAAAGCCCGGCTGGTTCCCGTTGCTCACACCCAGCCCCAGGAGCAGCTGGATCGCCAGTATCCGTTGGTCCTGACTACGGGAAGGATCACCCAGCACTACCTGACAGGCGTACAAACCCGGCGCACCCCTGCCTTGCTGCAGAAAGCTTCGGAACCTTTCGTGCAAATGCATCCCGCCACAGCAGAGAAATGGGGGGTAAAGGATGGAGAGATAGTTCGAATCACCAGCCGCCGAGGAACGGTGGAACTCCGTGTACAATGCACGGACTCCATCCGAGAAGACACGGTGTTTGTGCCCTTTCACTGGGGAGAAGAGCAGTGCATCAACCGGCTGACCTCTCCATTGCTCGATCCCGCCAGCCGGATGCCTGCTTTTAAATACTGTGCGGTTCGCATCGAACCGGCAGAAGCAGCCAGCCACAAGACCAAAGAGCTGGCGGAAATCTCCAGTTGACCGCCAAAAGGAGGAACCATGCACCCAACTACCTCTGTATCTCTGTCCAACCAACACGTTATCCGCCTCATCGATTTATGGCGAAAAATCGATTGGTTTCCCGGCGAGGAAGAAACCCGGCTGTATTTTGCTGCCGGTGGAAAAGGAAAGGGGTATGTCGGTAAATATGGGAAACTCATCGCCAGTGGTTTTTTATTCCGGCTATGATACATGGGCGACAATCGGCATGGTGGCCGTCGATCCGGACAAGCAGCGAAACGGACTGGGCCAAGGGGTTTTACAGCAATTGCTCCAACATGCAGATGCTTCTCTTCCTTGCAGCCTGGTGGCCACACTGGCAGGGGTTCCTCTCTATCGCCAATGCGGTTTTCAAACCATAGAGCATATCTATAAAGTGACTGCCGACAACTGCTCCATCTGCCATCCCAACAAATCGGCACAACGATTACCGTAAAAGAAACTCACGAGCTGTCAGCAGAAGAGCGGCTTCAGATCATCCAACAGGATCGACACGCCACCGGAGCCTGTCGGGACAAACTGTTACACGCCAAATTGGATCAAGCACGAGCCATCGCCATGATGCGCGATGGCTCAGGAATCCTGACCGGCTTTTCCCTGGCAATCCCTCAACCGGAAAGCACCGGTTTTGGGCCTGTGGTAGCCCCGGATCCAGGAACGGCTGCTCATCTCATCAGTCACCTGTCGCAAGAAATCCCCCCACCCTATCGTTTGAATGTCCCGAGCCGTCAGGAAACATTATTACACAAACTGTCCCACATGGGATTCAGCCACGCCAACCCGGAGCCGCCCCCTTGATGAGCCGCAGCGGCGTTCCCCTTCCCGGTCGTCGGGAATGCTATTTCGGCTTGGTATCTCAAGCATTTGGGTGAAATTTCATTGCACGATCCCATTCACCACATGAGGACAAACATCAAGGTATTCCCTCGCAAAGTCTGCCAGGATTTTATCTTGGGTCACCAATCGTGTATTTTTCGCTTCACTTTACTTATATATTGGTTTCTACCTTCCGATTGTTCACATCGAGCTTGTTGTCTACATAGTCCTTTGGAACAAAACCTGGTGCATCGGTACATTCACTTTTACATAAAGCGTGTGGAAGTAAAACAAATGAAGTGATGGGAGTTTCAAAAATGACTCCCCGGCCCCAAATTCGCCTTCGATCTCTACTGTTCATACTCAACCTCCCATGGGAATGCTCGAACTCGCCAGATCTCTATTACCATGGCGATTTTTGCTGTGAGTGTCATTTCAGATAATCCATTCCTTACATCTCAAACGTGGTACTGTAAGCTACTCCCTTACCATAGGAATAATATGATATCTCAAGTATGCCAAAATAAGGGGGGGGTTGAGTGAGTCAACAACGAAGAAATAGCGGAAAATTAATTTCTGACTATATCGTCATAGGAACTGGTCCAGCGGGTGCCGTCATGGCAAAGACTCTGACCGATGATAAAAAAACTTCTGTTCTTGTTTTGGAAGCAGGGGAAAATAACGATAGAGACCAGCCGATCAGAGATTCTACATTTGCTTTGGAACTTGAAGAACGTTTTTTCCCACAGTACTTTTGGCAAGGAGAGGGGGTGCCTCAAGAAGAGGTTGATGAACGTTCTTTTGAGTGGACCACGGGTCGACTCTCAGGAGGTGGCTCTTCGATCAACGGTGAACAGTATGTACGACCAACACCAACCGTTTTCAGGGAATGGGAAAGGCTCCTGGGGACTCTTTGGTCACCCCGACAGGCTATCATTAATTTCAAAAAGTTGGAGAAATACAACGGAAAAACCAATAATCCTGAGGTTCGTGGATTGAATGGAAGGATCGACATAAGGCAGGCTCCAGTGAATCCCACCGCCATGGCCAAAAAGCTGGTTTTAGCCATAGAGCAGGTGACGGGATTTAAAGAAATTCTGGATTATAATGATCCTAAAACACCTCTCGGCCCCTTTACTCGCTGGCAATTATTTCAGAAGCCAAACGGCCGACGAGAAAGCTCATCAACCGCCTTTCTTTCATCAGATATCATGACCCCTGACGGTCGTGGTGTAAACGGTCGGAGGTTGAAGGTTTTTTTTAAGTCCACGGCTCTTCGCGTGCTTTTTAACCATAGACGCGCGGAAAGTGTGGAATTCCTCAAAGAGGGTAAGTGCATTCGTGCTTACGCTCGCAAGAAAGTCATTGTTTCAGCAGGGATCAATAGCGCCCAGCTTTTAATGCTTTCCGGAATCGGGCCTGCCAAACTTCTCAGAGAAGCAGGCATTTCCGTTGTCTTCGATAACCCCAACGTGGGTAAGCACCTCAGAAATCACACGCTTAACTCCGCGGTTTTTACCGTCAATCCAAACGATAATCCAATACCTCGCGATGATCCAAATGCTCTTTTCACAGGCGGTGCTTTCTTGCCTGACCCAACGCCCGGGGCAGATCAAAATCGTCGGGGGGTACAGCTCATAGGAATCGGCTCGGATGACTCATTAACCATCGGGATCATTTTCCTGCGACCAAAAAGCCGTGGATCCATTAAAATACAGAGCAATGACCCATTGAAAATCGTTCTTGCAGATGAAGGTTTTCTTGAAGATACCGCCGACTTGGAAGCGGTAAAAAACATCTACAAGATTTATATCAGGAATATAGCGGCAAAGTTGACGGCCATTGATCCGACATACCAGCTCCTTTCACCGACCCTGGACATCATCAATGACGACGCCGAGCTTGAAAAGTTTATCAAAGAAGATTTCGGACATAACCATCACCAACAAGGATCTCTTCGAATGGCACCTCTTACAAAAGGGGGGGTCGTTGATCAGCGAGGGCGGGTTCATGGAGTAGAAGACCTAATAGTTGCTGATGATTCCATAGTTCCATTTACCGCAGATGGCAATACTTCAGCCCCAGCGTACCTCATTGGTTTTACAATTGCGCAACAATTACTTAAACAAAAGTCACAGGTCAAACGTAGTGGCCGAGGCAGTCGGAATCTAGAAGATTGGGAAGAATAATTAAAGTAGTAGCGGGCGTGAACAAAAGTTTCATTTGTCACGATGATCGCATAAGGGTCACCGTACCATTTCATTTCGGATCCTGTCCGGCGGCCCGCTCAAAACACTCTCCTCAGGAAAAACGGTCAAGCTCCCACCCTTCACAGCTTGACCCAGACAGCGGAACCTGCGACGGATCCCTTGCCATGAACCTTCGAAAGTTCGATTTGGGGGCGGTCACTCCCGGGGAGTCAGCGCCATCCACTGGTTCAGCGACACGTCGGCAAAGCGGTTACTTTTGAACATCTCCAGAAACCACCGGCTTTGGAAACAGGTGTTCTGGATGTAGTGCCCGAAAGCGAACGGTACGTATCCTACATCACCGGCCCGAGGTCTGTAGGGAACCGTCACTTTGGCCGAAGTGCAGCGGCAGAACGCTCCCCAGTCTCGATTGGATTCTCCGGGTAGCTGATCCAGTCACTCCAGCTCCCCGGATACAACCGGCCTCCTTTCACCCCTGCCAGATGCAGCGCAAACAGATTGGCACAGGCTGTCACACCGGAACCGCAATAGAGAATAGGCTGCTCTTCCTCCCGGAGAAAGTCCCACTCTTTTTTTAGCTCGGCGGGGCTTTTCCAGTGCTGCCCTTCTGCCAGGTTCTCCTTCCAAAAACGGTTGACCGCTCCCGGTATATGGCCCGCTTTTTGGTCGATGGGCTCCCGTATGCCTTGGTACCGGTCCGGCTCTCGGGCATCCACCAGCAGCCCTGAATGCCGCTTCACTTCATCCATGTCCACTTTCATCTCACTCTGCACCCGGGGAACAAAGCGTGTGAGCTTCGGCGTCACCCCCTCCTGGCTCACCGGGTAACCGTGATGCACCCATCCGCTGAAGCCCCCATCCAATATGGCGACCCGATCATGTCCCATATACCGTAGCAGCCACCACAGACGGGCCGCCATCGCTTCCCCCTGATCGTCATAGGCAACCACTTTTTTACGCTCATCGATGCCGGCCCGACCCATCGTTTCCGCCAGAGTTTCCTCATCCGGTAAGGGATGACGTCCGCCGTGCTCTTGAACGGGACCGGACAGATCACGCTCCAGATCCAGATAAACCGCACCGGGAATGTGTCCTGCTTCATATACCCGACGACCTGCCTCCGGATCGGCCAAATCAAACCGGCAATCTGCGATCACCAGATCCGGATCATCCAAATGCTCCCGTAACCATTGGGGAGAAACCAACGATGAAAAAAACATAGTAGAACCTCCTTTTTTCTTACTCTTTCGCAATACATCCCGCAAATCCTTCATCGAACAAACAAACCGCCCATTAACCTCGGGCGGTTTCGGCATGTTTATGAAAATTCAGCTCCGGAAATCGGGAATCCCCCGCAACCGGCACTCTTCAAACAGCTCGATCGTCTGGGGCTCCACCCCTTTGGCGCAATCGATCCACATAACCGCGCGGTTGCCGCTGTCAGCGTCCGATAGGAGGTGACCGGGTCACCCGGTGTCCCTGGTATTTCAAACTCCAACACGCTGAAAGTGACGGAAATCTCCCGCTTCTTTTCGATTTTCAACCAGTCCGAAGTGACGTGTCCGGTTGGTTTTGCGCCCTTTCACCGAACCCGCTTCCCGGTTCGCTCCGCCAAACAGCAACAGCTTCTCGTCAAGGTGGTTTTTCCCGCATCCGGGTGTGAAATAATCGCAAAGGTTCGCTGCTTGTTGACTTCCGATTTCATCGAGATATCCCTTTCATCATCACTCCAACGATATATCACATCCGGCTCTCTCCGGCATTCGGCATGGAGATCATTATCCGCTATAATAAGGACGACGAAAGAAATGAGCAAAGCGGTGAAGGACATTGTTGGAGTGGACGGGAGAACGGATCATCCCTGAACAGATGAAGCCGACCAACGGCATGTTGCTGGAACACTTGGCCCGTTACTATTTTGCCACCCCCTACGTCCGGGGACGGGTGTTGGATATCGCCTGCGGCACGGGATACGGTACCCATATGGTCGCCAAAACCTGCAAACAGGATGTGGAAGAAGTGATCGGAGTGGACATCGATCCCGAGACGATCACCTATGCCAAGGGACAATACTACCACCCCAAGTCTTCGTTTCGGGTTGCGGATGCCTTGGATCCCCGCCTGCCGGAACAACTGGGGCGCTTTGATACCATCCTCTCTTTTGAAACGATTGAGCACTTGTCTGACGACCGCCTGTTTATGCAGCACCTGTGGGAGATGCTGCTTCCCGGCGGCACATTGGTTTTGTCTACCCCTTTTGGCAGCGGACGCGGCAAGCCCACCACCGAGCCCTTTCATGTGCATCAGCTGACACCGGAAGAGTTTGCTGATCTTTTCCACGCCTATTCCGAGGTGGAGATCTTTTATCAACGGGGAGTCACCATCGAACCGCCCCGCAAAGGCGTTCGCTATCCCTTGGGAGTCGCGGTGTGTGTCAAGTGATGGCCGAGGCGCCAAAGGAATGCTTCGCGTAGCGCCTTTATCCACGGTCCCACATGTTTTCGCTGGGTACGTGTGTACTTAACAGAAGGGTTTCCTGCTGCTCCTATCCGACTGCTGAAACTTTTGTCAGCAGCTTCGATGGACGACCCTTAAACGTGACGTACCCTGGCTTGATGCGCAGGACCGAGACAAAAAAGGGAGGGACGGCACGGTCTGCTATCCGGAAAATGCGTTAGCCCACCTTCATCTTTGCTCATGATCAAGGTACTGTAAGTTAACGCCGTTTTGACTGTGCCGTTCCGTATTCCTGAAGATCAATAAGATCAAGAATTAGATTCCTCCAGCAATACATTGAGAATTCTATAATCCCCGCGGCCAAGTTCACCATGGTGTTTACCGCAAAGGTGGCTCGATAGGGAGGGAAAGGTTTCAAGCCGGGAAATTCCGATCATTCACGGGCATTGGCGGGAACCAGCCATAGAAGTAAACCTTTTCAAGCAACCCAGTCCGACAAAAGACTCACCAGCACTAGCATACCCGTATACACCCACGTCGTCCCAAAGAGCACCCGGATCGCTGCCTGAATATGTTCCGGCCGCCGGGGCATCACCGGCTCCCCCATCTGCGCCCGGTGGGAGGGGACGCCGCGGTACCAGTTGGTTCCGCCGAGCCGGATACCCAGGCCCCCGGCCATTAACGCTTCCGGAATGCCGCTGTTGGGGCTGGGATGACGGCGGGCATCCCGCCGATAGGTATGCCACGCCCGACGGACAGCAGATGGCCCAGATATCAGAAAAAATACCGCCAACATGGGGAGGATGGTCAGCCGAGCCGGTAGCCAATTGGCAAGATCGTCGAAGCGGGCGGAAGCCCACCCCAGATCGCGGTAGCGCTCATCTTTGTATCCCACCATGGAATCCAACGTGTTGACGGCCCGGTAAGCGAGTGCCAGGGGCGCTCCTCCGACCGCCGCATAAAAGAGGGGAGCCGTCACCGCATCCACGATGTTTTCCGCTACGGTCTCCACCGTCCCGCGCACCACTTCGGATTCATCCAGTTGTTCGGTGTCCCGCCCGACGATCATCGACAACTGCTTCCGAGCCTGATCGAGACGCCGGAAAGCCAATGCTTCATAGATTCCCCGGGCAGCATCAGCCAGCCCTTTGGTGGCGATGGTAGTTGCGATCAAGAGGATTTCCAGCCCGAGGGCCAAATAAGGTGAAACCCTCTCCGCTGCGAATAACAGCAACTCTGTTATGCCATATACGCCGCCAACCAGTATCATAGGAAACAAGCACCCTGCCATGCGAGCCGCCGAGGGAGTGGAAAGGGGCACCCACCTTCGGATGCCCTTTTCCATCCAAGTGATACATTTGCCCATCCCCACCACCGGATGGGGCAACCACCGGGGATCGCCGATTATCCGGTCCAACACGTATGCTGCCAGCAGTGTGACAGCCCGCATCATCCGATGATCTCTCCTTTGCGTTCCTGCGCCAGTTGGACAGCACTGCGGACGGCGTGATAGACTTCCCGGCCCAGGATTTGTCCAAAGGGACTGGCGACTCCCGCATAGTGATGGGTGACTCCCTCCACTGCTTGTTGCGTAGAGGCGACAATGACTGCATCGGTAGTGGTCCCGGTAGCGAGATCCCCTTCCGAATCCCGCACTTTCAATTCCTGCAAGGCCGCCGCCTTGGCCTCCGAAGCAGTGATGACCGCATTGACCATCGCAGCATAGGTTAACTCGCCATCCACGATCAACATCATATTGATGGTTCCCGGCCTCGGATAATCCAGATACGTCGGTCCCGCTTTACCTGCACGGGCCGCATTGCTCACCCCCGCGGTCACGACCGTGGCCAGGTGAAACCGGTACCCCTCCGTAACACGTACTTGTGCATCCGCCAGCCTAGCTGCGGTCAGCAACGCCACCGTCTCTCCGATATGCCATCCTTGGCGGATCAGCCATTGGCGGGCTTCCTGTCTCGGATCATCTTCACAGTAATCCTTGGGTACATGCCGATTGATCAAACGCCGGGCCTTACGCAATCCGCCTCCCCACAGCGCACTGCTCAGAACCGTCAACGGCTCATCCCATTCAACCATCAAGTACTCGAAGTCGCGTGTCAGGATGATCCTCCGATGATCAAACAAAATAGAACGGGTTTCTTTCAACACAATCCCCTCTCCATTCCATTGTCCTTGCTATGCGTCCTTATCCCATTATTCGTACAATACCGGTATATCGGTCAGCATCACCGCCCGCTTCACTCCTTATCGTCCTTGACCTTTACATCCTCAGACCAAGCTGCCACACGCCACCCGCGTCCTGTGTCCTCTACAGCCACCCAACCGCCCGGCGGAATCTGATCCTCCCAAAAGGTATGGGGTGCTTGCCTCACCTCCCATGACAAAAACCAACGGATCGGTCCTCCGTGGGTGATGACAGCAACTGTCTCGTCCGCTTTTCCGGATGTTCTCTCCTCATGCAGCCATGCGGCCAAGCGCTGGCACATTTGCTTCACACTTTCCCCTCCGGGTGGGGACTGCTGCTCCGGATCATCCAACCAACGCTGCAACCCGTTGGGATCCTGTTGCTGGATTTCATCAAAAGTTAGCCCTTCCCACTCCCCGAAACCAAGCTCCCGTAGCTCCGGACGCACGCTCCATGAAGCAGAGGGAAAGCGCTTGTGCCAAATGCGTGCGGTATCCATGCACCGTCTCAGGTCGCTGGTCACCAGACGGTCCACCCAACCCTTCCACTGGCAGGCTGTCTCCTGGACCCGAATTTCTCCGTCCCGCAACAGCGGCAGATCCCAGTGTCCGCAATACCGCTTGGTCCGATTAGCTATTGTTTCTCCATGCCGAATCCAAATCCACTTCATAGGCCATTCCCCCGCATCCAGCCGAGCCAGGTAAGAAGGACTACTGTCTCCACGATCTCCACCAACGCCCCGTATACATCCCCGGTCAACCCGCCCAAACGTCGGGTAACCCAAGCACAAAACAGCGCCGTCATCGCGATCGCAGCCAAAGCAAGAACCCCGCCGGAAACACCAACGATCACCCATGTCAACCCCAACGAAAACAGAAATGCGATCAGCCAGCTGGATCGTGTAACATGAAGCCCGGTTCCCATCCCTTTTTCCCGTAAGTAGGGATATCCAGCCAGCGCCCACACCAACGCAAACCGTCCCCATACCGGGGCCAGGATCAGCGGCGCCGCCAGCGAGGCGGACAAAGGCACCGATGCCGCTACAGATACTTTGATGAAAATTAGAAAAATCGCCGCCAATACACCCATCGCTCCGATCCGGCTGTCTTTCATAATCTCCAGCATTCTCTCCCGGTTCCGATAAGAACCCAACCCGTCAGCCGTATCCATGAGACCGTCCATATGCAAGCCGCCCGTGATTAAAACCCACCATCCAATCACCAGCACCCCGCGCACCCAAGGGGGGAAATGAGAAGCAATCCCCCAGTCGAAAGCGGCTGCCAAACCTCCAACGATCAGTCCAACCAGCGGGTAATAGACCGGACTGTTTCGCCAAGCGGCTTCATCCACCCTGATCGGAACGGGAATGCGTGTCAAAAAGGTAATCGCTGCCCACAATGGCTTCATCCTTTCAACCTCCTGGGAATGCCGGAAGCGACCAACCATACTTCATCTGCCGAACGTGCTACTGTTTGATTGACGGTTCCCAGTGCATCCTGGAACACGCGGGCCATTTTGTTGGGAGACACCCCTCCCAATCCCACCTCGGACGTAACCAGTACAGCGTCTTTCCCTTGCAAACTCGCGATCAGCTTTTCCGCTTCCTCCTGCATCTGTTCCTCAAATTCGCCTCGGTCCGATTCCAAAGCCTCTTCGGATTGCTCCAACAGGAAATTGGCCACCCAGGTGGACAGATCATCCACCAAAAAGCAAGGTTTTTCCCGTTCATTGCGGAAGCACTCCACCAAGCGGAGAGGCTCCTCCACCAGTCCCCAATCCCGGGGGCGACGGCTTTGATGAAGCTCCACTCTCCGTTTCATCTCCCCGTCCTTCGCCAATCCGGTTGCCACATAGACGACCGGCTTCCCTTCCGCCATTTTGAGACACTTCTCTTCAGCGAACCGGCTTTTGCCGGAACGGATGCCCCCCGTCACCAAACAAATCACCGCTGATCCACCCCCACTCTTCCCAGAACGCGCCGAAGAGCTTCTACCAACCGTCGGTTCTCCTCTCGGGACCGGACCGCCACCCGTACATACCGTTCATCCAAGCCGGAATACGTGGAACAATCCCGGATCATAATGCCTTGCCTTCCCATCCGCTCCTGAAGCCATTGGGCCGTAAATCGTCCACGGGGTTGATCCGCCAGTTTGAGGAGAAAATAGTTGACCTCACCAGGAAAAACTTCCACTCCATCCAGTTGATCCAGCTCCCGCAGCAAAAATGACCGCTCCTCAGTAAGCCATGTGCGGGTTCTTTTTTCAAAATCACGGTCTTTCAGTGCCGCCACTCCCGCCGCTTGTGCCAACCCGTTGACACTCCAGGGAATCTGGTACTGCCGCAAGCGTCGAATGTTATCCGGATGGGAGACGGCAAACCCGAGGCGCAGCCCGGGGAGCGCATAAAATTTGGTCATGGATCGGAGCAATACCGTCGTCGGAAACACGGAAATCCGCCGGATCAACGAATGTTGCTCCCCGTGTTCCACAAAGTCCAAAAAAGCTTCATCCACCACCAGCACGGTTCCCGCCTGTGCGGCTTCTTCCGCTGCCTCTTCCAGCAACGCCAACGGCAACAAGGTGCCTGTCGGATTGTTGGGATGACCGAGATAAACCAGATCCGAACGGTGAATCAGCTGCAGCAGCTGCCTCCTGTCCGGCTGCCAACCCCGCTGGGGATTGACGGTGGCCGTCACGATCGGCAGGCCTCTTTTTTCGGCAGCAGCAGCATATTCAGCGAAAGAAGGGAGCATGAGTCCCACCCGATCGGGTTGAAAAACCGCCGCGGCCAAATCGATCCACTCAGCGCCGCCATTGCCCACCGCCAGATACTCCGGTTCTACATCCAACTTTTCTGCCAAGGCTTGTCGCAGTCCGCGGCAGTCCGGATCCGGATATTGGGACAACAGCGGTACGCCCGAATCCTTTAACGCTTCCTGCAGCAAATGGACCACCGACTCCGGCGGCCCCAACGGATTGATATTGGCACTGAAATCCACAAAGTCCGCCGGGTGGATCCCAAACCGTTCCCCGGCTGTCCACCGGTCACCTCCATGACCAAACTGCTCCAATCTATTCAATCTCACCCCGTCCTTTCCAGCCGTTTTTTATATTATTAATCTGATGATGCCTTTCCCCACCTGACGGATAACCGATCCTATGAGTCTAGGATTGCGAATGAATGCCCAGTTCCGAGAGCAAGGCCATCTCCTGCGATAAACGAAGTGCCGCATCCATCAAAGGAAATGCCAACACGGCCCCGCTTCCTTCTCCCAGCCGCATCTCGGCGTCCAGCAGAGGAGTAAGGCCCAACTTTTCCAACACGATCCCGTGCGCCGGTTCTACTGACAAATGAGAAGCAAACAATATTTCCCTGACCTGCGGTGCCATATGTACCGCTGCCAAAGCAGCCACAGAAGAAATCAGGCCGTCGATCACCACGGGAATCCGATAAAACGCTGCTCCCAGCATAAATCCCGCCATCGCAGCGATTTCCAGTCCACCTACCTTGGCCAGAACATCCATCGGATCAGAGGAATCCGGCTGGTTGATACGCAAGCTTTGCAGAATCACTGCCGCTTTGCGTCGGACCCCCTGGTCACCCAAGCCGGTTCCCATCCCTGTCAATGTCGTCGCATCCCGCTGAGTCAACACGGCTGCCACCGCTGCAGCCGCTGTGGTATTGCCTATGCCCATCTCCCCGGCGGCCAACAGTTGTACGCCCTGCTCTTTTGCTGTCTCCGCTTGCTTCCAACCGACGGCCAAGGCTTGTTCCGCTTCCGCCCGGCTCATGGCCGGTCCTCGGGCCATATTGGCTGTACCTGGACGCACCCGGACATTGACGACCCCTTTCGGTACCCGGTCTGCCTTACTCCCTACATCAACCACTTTCACTTCCGCCCCGGCTTGACGTGCCAGCACATTGATCGCAGCTTGTCCACGGGCAAAAGTCTCCATCATCCAACCCGTCACTTCCGAAGGATAGGCACTCACCCCTTCCTCCGTTACGCCATGATCGCCGCAGAAAACGACCACCCGTTTATGTACCATCTCCGGTTGGGTGGATGCTGTAATCCCAGCCAACCGAACAGCCATCTCTTCCAACCGGCCCAAGCTGCCTTTCGGTTTAGCCAAGCTGTCCAACCGCTCTTGCATCCGTTTGGCAAAGCGGGGATCGGGAGTCGGAAGGTTTTGTAAATGGGCAGATAACTCTTCCCAATTCATAGATACATCCTCCTTACGCTATAGGTCCCCTTGTTTATTCTACTCTCCTATTTTGTCATCTATCATCCTATGTGAACAGGTCCGATTCTGCCGTTTATCCGTCATATATTGACTCGGGTCTGTCTGGATCACTTGTTTTAGGGGGGCCGATCCTGTGTGGCCGTCTCCGATCTCTGGCCCCAGATTCATGACAAAACTTTATGATCACTTCGACTCTTTGCCCGTTGCTACCTTTCCTCAAAAGTCGCTGCTCAGGCAAAAGAGTTCTTCAGCTCATGTCAAAAAATTTTGTCAGCAGTCTCGGCCCCTCGAAAGGGGCCCTACTTGGAGTACCGTTCCCGCATCTTCTGGTTAAAAAGCTTCCGATCCTTCCCTTGGTATACTTAGGGTTTTCCAGGTAGCACCTTTGATCTGCCGGGCCAGAACCACCATCTGCCCTACGTGGAAGGCATAGTGCGCCAGTTGCCGTTGAACAGCCTGTATAACCGTATGCGGTTCGTTTCGGATCGTCACGGTTCGTTCCAGATCCTCTGTTTTAAGGGAACGCAAAGTACCCAATGTGACTTGCCATCCTTCTTCCCACAAACGCAGCAATTCTTCCCTAGACCAGGATCGTTCCACGAACTCCTCCTCCCGGTTTCGATCGGGCTTTTCCCCATCACTGGTCAAAAAATCCGTCCAGCGGGAAATCATGTTGCCTGCAAGATGCTGGACGATGACGACAATGCTGTTGGACTCCGCATGGGGACGCCAGTGCAGCTCCCGCTCATCCAACTGGGCCATCGTCCGTTCTCCCGTGTCTTTCAATTTCTCAAACTCCCGGATGGTGACTTGCAAAAATTCTTCTCCCAGCCTCACCTAACTACCCCCCGCTTCGTTTTTCCATTGCATCATTCGTTTTGTCCTCCGCTGTTTTCCTGTCGCTGATTCTCTGACCGAAAGGACATCCCCCATTCTTTCCCTAACCCAAAATCATGGCGAAAATGATAGATAAGCGGGCTCCACCGTTTAGAAATCGCGGAGAAAAAGAAAAAAGAGAATGAAAGAAACCGCATAAAACAAACCCAGCTTCCAATCTTGTTGGATAGCTGGGTTTTTCTCCTTGATCCATCCCTACGCCTGAACTACTTGTTCCTTTTTCACCCGGCGTAGGAAGAAAAGTTCATACAACACCGGGATAATCACCAAGGTCAACAATGTGGAAGTGGTAAGCCCTCCGATTACCACCACAGCCAGTCCTTTAGAGATCAAAGTTCCGGAAGAGGTGGTGAAAGCCAGGGGCAGCAAGGCTGCAATCGTAGCGAATGCTGTCATGAGAATCGGACGCAGACGGGTTTTGCCTGCTTCCATCAACGCTTCTCGCAGGGTCATGCCTTTGTCTTGGTTTTGCCCCACACGGTCTACCAACACGATGGCATTCGTCGTCACAATGCCGATCAGCATCAAAACGCCGATCATCGCGCTGATGGACAGCGGCTCTCCCGCAATGTAAAGTCCTCCGATCGCTCCCACAGGAACAAAGAGGAGCGACGAAAGAATGATAAAGGGAATCCGGGCTTTGCCAAAGGTGACCAGCATCGTCAGATAAACCAGCCCGATGGCGACAATAATCGCCAGGCCCAACTCCTTGAAGGTTTGCTCCGTTTCCTCAGAGCCACCTCCGGCATCCAGAGAAACATCATCTGGCAGATCTACCTGTTGTTTGACCCCTTGGATGACAGCCTCGGTCACCTGTTGGGTGTTGTCCCCTTTCACTTGACCGCTGACTTGTGCATATACTTTGCCGTTCAGCTTTTGAATGGAAGTAACCTTTTCCGCTTCCTTCACATCCGCGATGCTGGAGAGAGGAATCATCCCCTTTTTGCCCGGCACGCGCAGATCTTCTAGGTCTTGGCGGGAATCCGCGGGTTTATCGTATATGATACGGATATTCCGCTCTTTGCCGTCCAGCTTGAGATCTTCCACATCCACCGGTTTGGTTTGATCCGCTACCAATCCGAGCACCGTGGAGGAAGCCACCCCCGCTTCCGATGCTTTTTCCGGATCGATCTGGACGACCCACTGCCGTTGTTTTTCCTGGAGGTTGTTGGTGATGTCCTTCACATCGTCCCGTGTCTTCATATATTTCTCCACACGAGCAGCCGCAGTTTGGAGTGAGTCCAGATTATTGGAGTACAAGTCGATATCCACATTGTTGTTCGTCGGCGGCCCGCCGGCTTTCAGCTCCTGCAGGGAAACGACACCTTTCGCATGGTTCTCTTTCAGGACATCTTTGATCTCCGAGTCCAGCGTCTTGATCTCCCGGTCGACATCGACGCCTTCGTTCAAACTGATAAAGTAGTTGCCCTGGTTTTTCTTTTCCAACCCGGTTCGAAAGTCCCGGCTGCCCACGCCAACTGTGACGGACTTGATTCCTTTTCGGTTCTCAAATACGTTCTCGATCTTTCGCGATACCTCATTGGTTTTTTGCAGCGTGGTGGCGGAAGGGAGCTCCACCGTCCCGATAATGGTTTTTTGCTGTTCATTCGGCAGGAAGGTAAAGCCCAGACTCGGCACCAGGGCCATCGATCCTACTAGCAACGCCAATGAGGTAAACACCACCAGGAACTTATGGTTCAACGCAGACCGGATCACCCGGGCATAGGCTCGCTGCATCCAGCCTTCCTGATGTTCCCGCCCCACCTTGTCGAAGGAGAATTTGCCCAGGATGGGGACCACCGTGACTGCCACCAGCAGCGAGGCGAACAGGGCTACCACTACGGTGATGGCAAAAGGCCGGAAGAATTCTCCCGTAATCCCGCCGACAAATCCGAGGGGCAGGAAGACCACCGCCGTCGTAATGGTGGATGACACAATCGCCTTCAGCACTTCCCGGGTGGATTCCACTGCCAGCTCATCCCGGTTTTCCGACCCCTTTCCTTGCCGAATGCGCCGGAAAATATTTTCGATCACTACGATGCTGTCATCCACTACTCGACCGACAGCCACTGCCATTCCGCCCAGAGTCATGATGTTCAACGTGATATCCAGCCGTTGCAGGAAGATCGCCGCTACAAGCAGGGACAAGGGAATAGAAATGATGGCAATGATGGTGGCCCGCAGGTTGCGCAAGAACAACAGCACCGCCAACGAAGCGAAAAGGGCTCCGAACAATCCTTCCCGAACCAGGGTTTCCACCGATTTTTTAATATCCTTGGCTTGATCAAAACCGATGGAGTAGTCTACCTGGTCATCGTAATCCTTTAATACCTGAATCACTTTGTCCGCTACTTCAACTGTGTTGGCTCCCTGTTTTTTTGTCACGGCGACGGAAAGAGACGTTTTCCCGTTAAACCTGGTGTAATCATCTTGCTGGGATGCCGTCTCTACTTTGGCAATCTCCCCCAACTTCACATCGCCGGCAGAAGCCGGAGCAGCCGCTGCACCGCCCTGGGCACCCAAAGCCCCATTTATCCCGCTGGGAGCACCCGGTCCCTTAGCACCGGCACCGCCGGGTTCACCTGGAGCTGGCGCGCCCGGCGTTCCTTGACCGGCTCCTGAAGAACCGCTTACGGTGAGGGATTTCAGCTCATCTACTGTATCCAGTTTCTCCTCCACCCGAACCGGCACTTCGATGCTGCCATCCTTCACCGAACCGGCAGGAAAGGAGATCGCTTTGTTTTCGATCGCCTGCTTCACCTGTTGCAGGGTAACGCCTTTTTGAGCAGCCTTCTCCTTATCCAGGGTAATCTTCACCGCTTGTTCCTTGGTGCCGCCCACGGATACGCTGTTTACCCCGGGAACTTTGGAGAGACGGGGCTCGATCTCTCTTTCAAATACCTTTTGAACATCGGTATCGCCTTTGGCAAAAAGGGAAATATTGTAGATCGGGAATGTTCCGAAGGAGAACCGGTTTATTTTCACATCCGCGTCATCGGGTAGTTCTGCCTCCTCCACTTTGGACTGGATGTCCTGCTCCACTTTGTCCATATCGGTGTGGAAAGGGAACTCCATGTTAATCACGGCACTGCTGTCAAAGGACGAGCTGTCCATTTTCTTGACCCCGTTGATCTTTTCAAATTCCTTCTCCAGCTTGCTGGTTACCTGTTCATTCACATCCTGGGGTGAAGCTCCCGGATACACAACCTGTACGGAAATTTGTGGAAACTCGATATCCGGCAGCATATCCACTTTGAGCGCCTGAAACGAAAATGTCCCCGCGATAATCAGCAAAACCGACAGGATGAGAATCGCGACAGGGTTTTTCAAACTGAAACGGGTAAGAAAATTCATCTCCGCCTGCCATCCTTTCTTATTTCTCTAGGTTTCCCGACGATTGTCAATTTTTTGTACAGGTTTCTCTTGCGTGTGCATTTTCACATACGCAAAGGTATTATATAAGCGAATGCATCGGGAGGCAACAATTTCTTTCAGCTGACGCAATTTGTTCATATACATTTGTCCCGGACCCTATCCTCCGGTAAACTGAAAGAGGAACTATCCTGAAAGGAAGTCGTGTCGATGGCATTGCGCTATGCTTTATTAGGCTTGTTGTCCAAATCTCCCGCAACGGGTTATGAGTTAAATCAGCAATTTAAGGAAAAGATGATCTACTTTTGGCACGCTCACCACACGCAGATCTACCGGGAACTGGCCAAGATGGAAGTGGATAATCTGGTGACATCCCAGATCGTCAAACAAAAAGAGTACCCGGATAAAAAAATCTATACCATCCAAAAAAAAGGGATGGAGGAGCTGCTCCATTGGCTGTTGGAAGAACCGCCGAAACCACCCAGTATAAAGAATGACTTTTTCCTCAGAGTCTCCATCTTCCACCTGATACCCTATAACGAAGCCATTCAGCTGTTGGAAAAAAGTAAAATAACCTATCAAAACATTCTGGAAGGCACGCAAATGTGGCGGGAAGAGCGATTTACCAATGACGGGCTGCCTTCAAAAGAACAGCTGGGGGAATACCTCACTTCCGCTTTCGGCGTCCGTTTTGCGAAAAACTGGATAGAATGGTGCGATTGGGCCATCGATGTCCTGCGCCGGATGAAGGAAAAAGAAGAGCGCGCTTCCACTGAGTAAGCCATTTTCGGGTGGAAAGAGCAACCAATACCGGGTATAATCGAACGTATGAGCGGTGCTCATCCCACGGGTAGTGGGTACGTTCCTTGTAAACGTCATGGTATGGGGTTCCAGTAGCGAACCAATCTCTCCTACTGGGTAAAACCATGAGAGTGAGATGGAGGAACTAGCGTACTGGTAATACCACGGGCACTTCCGTTGGTCGCAGGTACGCCGCCCATGCGGGTACATTTCTAACTGCATGGGATGGGCTGATGAGACAGCCCTGAACTTGGGAGTTGTCCGAAACAGAAATGGACTGAGGGCGCTAACTACCCAAGAATCCCACGGCTGAAGCCGTGTGGAGTCTCAAAACGTTACTTGCGGTTCCTCTTGCCCTGTCTGTTGCAATAGAAAATCGCACTCCTCTCCACCCCTCTTCTTCCGATTGTTTTGTCCGCTGCTATCTTCGGCTCTTCTCTCTCGGACGCCGAAGAGACCGCCTGGGACTTTTCCAGGCAGTCGATGTCAACCACGAGTACGATCCAGCCAAAGCGTTGCTGAGCATGGACGACAGCGACATGAAAGATCCTTTGGAAAGATTGATGGAAGCCGTCCAGGATGCAAAAACCGATCCCGATGACGTCAAGGAAAGCAGCCTGCGCCTATACACGGTATCGTCCTTCGACGATCACCAGAAAGTCCTTCTCTATCGACCGGAAGACATGGACAATTCATCATCTCCCTGCAGAAAGTGAACGGCGAGTGGAGAGTGATTGACTTTAAGCAGGAAGGCACCTCTCAGGAAGAGATCGATGCCGAGTATTCCATCACGGAGGACGAAATGAAGGAAGTCTCCCCGTAAAAAACGAAAAAAAGCCCGGAGCCTCAACGGCATCCGGGCTTTTCTTCATCACTGATTCAAACTGGCATTGCGGCGGGAATAGACAAAGTAGATCAGTAAACCGATTCCCAGCCAGATCAAAAAGCGTCCCCAAGTCAGCGCCGGCAACTGGCTCATCAGGAAAAGGCAAAACACAACAGCCAGGCCGGGTACGATCGGCACCGCCGGACAGCGGAACTTCCGCTCCAGATCGGGGCGGGTTTTCCGCAGCACGATCACGGCGACCGAAATCATGATGAAGGCGGCCAGGGTACCGAGATTGACCAGCTCCGCCAGCTCGTTCAACGGAACCAATGCCCCGAGCAAACCGGATAGCAAGCCGACCAACCACGTCGTCCCGTAAGGGGTGCGGTACTTTTCATGAATGTTGGAAAGGCCTTTGGGCAACAGCCCGTCGCGGGACATGGCAAAGATGATCCGGGTCTGTCCGTACAACATCACCAACATCACCGTCGTCATCCCCACAATGGCCCCCAGACTGATCAGACCGACCAGCCAATCCTGACCCGTAACACTCAGTGCATATGCCACGGGGCTGTCTTCATGTCCCTTAAAGGAGCTGTAATGCACCATCCCGGTCATCAACCCGGACATGATCACATATAGCAACGTACAAATCCCCAGGGAATACAAAATACCTTTGGGCAAATCTTTGCTGGGATTGCGCGTTTCTTCCGCAGCCGAAGAAACGGCATCAAAGCCCACGTAAGCAAAGAAAACCAATGCCGCTGCTTGGAACACACCCGAGAATCCAAAAGGAGTAAAGGGCTCCCAGTTTGCCGGCTTCACATAACCGAACGCGACTGCGATAAACAGAACCACCACAGCCAATTTGACGATCACCATGATGTTGTTGACCCGTTTGGATTCCTTGATCCCGATGGATAACAGGAAGGTCAAGAACATCACGATCAAAAAGGCAGGAAGGTTGAAGTAAGTGGTTTGCCCATCCAATGCCCCTGGAGCGGCGGAGAGGGCGGTAGGGATCTCGATGCCAAAACCCGCCAACAAGGATTTGAAATATCCCGACCATCCCGCTGACACGGCACTAACGGCCAACATATATTCCAAAATTAGATCCCACCCGATCATCCAAGCGAAAAACTCACCCAATGTCGCATAGCTGTAAGTGTACGCCGATCCCGATACGGGCACTGTAGAAGCAAATTCGGCGTAGGCAAAGGCGGCAAAAGCACAAGCCAAACCGGCTAAAACAAAAGATAAAATCAGACCCGGACCTGCGGTCAGGGATCCTACTCCGGTCAAAACGAAAATACCCGTACCGATAATAGCCCCGATCCCCAACATGGTAAGGTCCCAGGCGGACAACTCCCTACGCAGCGTTCTCCCTGTCTGCGTACTTGCGATTAACTCCGCCACGCTTTTTTTGCGGAACAAACTGCCCGAACCTTTAGTGGGCAATGTCTTTACAGGTTGACCCATCGTGACTCCCCCTTGATCTTCCCCTTGAGAAGAAAGTAGTGACACACCGATTTCATTAATATTTTGTCAATTTCGATTATTCGCTTACACCCTTTCCACCCCCCATAAGCCGGAATGTTCATAATGATTTATATATTCCTCATTTATATTCCACAAGTCGTATCTCTTTTCCTCCAGGTGAAAATTAGATTTCACAAGCCAAAAAAAGGCATCCCCTGAAGGATGCCGCCATGGTAGCATGTACTCCCGTTTGAACCCGCTTTCCACCCCGCCCGTCGGCTCGGACGGGGCGGCTCAACCATCTCCATCCACGCAATCGGATGGAGAACCAACCTTCTTGTTCAAGCAGTGAAATCCTTCTTGGTCTCATGCTCCGTCCCAGGCAAGGATCAGGCGGTAAACTGCTCTTCTTCCGTAGAGCCTTTGAGAGCTGTGGTGGAGGAAGCACCGCCGGAGATGACCATGGAAACTTCATCGAAGTAACCGGTACCCACTTCCCGCTGGTGACGGGTGGCTGTGTAGCCGATGGATTCGTTGGCAAATTCCCTTTGCTGCAACTCGGAGTAGGCTGCCATCCCCCGATCTTTGTACCCGTGGGCCAATTCGAACATGCTGTTGTTGAGAGTGTGGAAGCCGGCCAGGGTGATAAATTGGAACTTGTAGCCCATTTCTCCCAATTCATCTTGGAACTTGGCGATGGTTTCATCATCCAACTTCTTCTTCCAGTTGAACGAAGGAGAGCAGTTGTATGCCAGCATTTTGCCGGGGAACTTCTCATGGATCGCTTCTGCAAAGCGGCGCGCTTCATCCAAATTGGGCTCGGAGGTTTCGCACCAGATCAGGTCCGCATACGGTGCGTAAGCCAATCCTCGGGCAATCGCCGTCTCCAGTCCACTCTTCTGCCGGTAGAAACCTTCTGGCGTCCGGTCACCCGTCAGGAACGGATGATCATAGGGATCCACATCACTGGTGATCAACTCCGCCGCATTGGCATCGGTACGGGCGATCAGAATGGTAGGAACGCCCATCACATCGGCCGCCAGCCGTGCCGCGATCAGGTTGCGCACGGCTTGCTGCGTCGGGATCAACACTTTTCCGCCCAGGTGCCCGCACTTTTTCTCGGATGCCAACTGATCCTCAAAATGTACTCCGGCAGCTCCCGCCTCGATCATCCCTTTCATCAGCTCAAACACATTGAGCGGTCCGCCAAAACCAGCTTCGGCATCCGCTACAATGGGAGCAAACCAGTACGTATCGTTTTTCCCTTCGGCATGCTCGATCTGGTCCGCCCGTTGCAACGCCTGGTTGATCCGCTTGACTACATGAGGCACACTGTTGGCCGGGTACAGGCTTTGATCGGGGTACATCTGACCAGCCAGGTTGGCATCTGCAGCCACTTGCCAGCCGCTGAGGTAAATGGCTTTCAATCCGGCTTTCACCTGTTGAACCGCCTGGTTTCCGGTCAGTGCACCCAATGCTTTCACATGATGTTCCGTATGAAGCAAGTTCCAGAGGCGCTCCGCCCCTTTGCGCGCCAGGGTGTGTTCAATCTGGATAGACCCCCGGAGACGTAGCACATCCTCCGGACTGTAGGGGCGTTCAATCCCTTTCCAGCGTTCGTCTTTTTCCCAGGACTCCTGCAGCTGTTTCGCTTCCTGTTGATCGATCATATTGATTCTCTCCCTTTCTTTTTATATGTTGCGGCCCTTACCCAGAGACCTCGTCAAGCCAACCGTTCGTAGCCCGGCAACGTCAAAAATTCCACAAATTCATCCTGTAATGTCAATTCTGAAAACAGCTCGGAGGCCTCGTCAAATTTCCCTTGCTCAAACCGCTCTTCTCCGATGGCTCCTTTGATTCTCTCCAACTCTTCTTTTAATACTTGCCGAAACAGTTCTTCCGTCACCTCGCGGCCGTCTTCCAACCGCCCTTTGGGATGACGAATCCATTGCCATACCTGAGCCCGGGAAATTTCCGCCGTCGCCGCATCCTCCATCAAATGGTTGATTCCCACGGCACCATAACCCCGAAGCCACGCTTCGATGTACTGAATGCCGACGCTTACATTGTTGCGCAACCCTTCTTCCGTGATAGTCCCTACCGGTACCCGAAGCAGGTCTTCAGCGGACACGTTCACATCGCCGCGCTTTTTATCGATCTGGTTTTGACCGACCATATGCTTATCAAAGATGTCTTTTGCCACCGGCACCAGCGCCGGATGCGCTACCCAGGTGCCGTCGTGGCCGTCCAAAGCCTCCCGCTCCTTGTCTGCCCGCACTTTGGCAATGGCCGCTTCATTGGCTTCCGGGTCGTTCTTGACCGGGATCTGCGCAGCCATGCCGCCGATACAGTGAACATTGCGCCGGTGACACGTCTGCACCGCCAGCAAGGTATACACGCGCATGAACGGAACCGTCATGGTTACCTGGGAGCGGTCGGGCAGAATCACATCGGGACGGTTGCGCAGCCGCTTCAGATAACTGAAGATGTAATCCCATCGCCCGCAGTTGAGTCCGGCGGAATGTTCCCGCAGCTCATAGAGAATTTCATTCATTTCAAATGCGGCCAGGATGGTTTCGATCAGCACCGTCGCCTTGATCGTACCCCGTTTAATCTTCAGCTCCTCCTGTGCAAAGAGAAAGACATCGTTCCACAGGCGGGCTTCACGGTGACTTTCCATTTTCGGAAGATAGAAATAAGGTCCTGATCCATTATGCAACAAGGTTTTTGCATTGTGAAAGAAATAGAGTCCGAAGTCGAAAAGTCCCGCAGGCACCGGTTTTCCGTCCACTTCCACATGTTTTTCATCCAAATGCCAGCCTCTGGGACGTACCACCAAGGTGGCGATCTGATCCTTTAGCTTGTATTCCTTCCCCTGGGGGCTAGTAAAGTCGATTTGGCGGTTGATGGCATCCCGCATATTGATTTGCCCTTGAATCGTGTTTTCCCAGGTGGGGGAATTGGCATCCTCAAAGTCTGCCATAAACACTTTAGCTCCCGAGTTTAGCGCATGGATCACCATTTTCCGATCGCCGGCCGGTCCGGTGATTTCCACGCGCCGATCCTGCAAATCATAGGGAACCGGATCGACGGACCAAGAACGGTTGCGAATCTCTTCCGTTTCCGGCAAAAAACCGGGCAATTTCCCCTCATCGATCTCCCGTTGCCGATCCATCCTGTATTGCAACAGCCGTTCCCTTTCTTCGGAAAACTTTCGGGTCAACTTGGCCACAAATGCCAGCGCGTCGGGTGTCAGGATTTCCTTGAAGGAATCCGTCAATTCGCCTTTGATGCTGACATAGGAAGGATAGGCAGTTGTGGGTGTAGTCACAGGACGACACTCCTTTGGTTTTGTTGAACTGTTTCAAACAGATTAAATAACTCGTAATGTATTATAGTACAGTTTTGGCGAAAGTGGCAAGACTTTTTTCGCAATTCACGAAAAAACTGCTGCAGCCCTTGTACTATCCCCAGCACAGCGGTATTCTGTAATATAACAAACGAACGACTTTACTAGTCTTCAGACTCTATTGCTCCCTTTCCGACATCACAGTTACGATGCTATCCGCTCCGAACTACGAACCCCTCTCCCCGTCGTCCCTTGCCAACATTAGCCTAAATACACGGGTTTCCGATCACCACGTCGGATGAATGGGCGCACCCTCATCCGGAAAGTAATCTTTCTAATCTGCACCTCGTATGATAACCCCAATCTTTGTATATATTTGGATGATAATGAGTTCACAAAGTGTTCAAAAACAAAACAAGGAAAACGGACTCTCATGTTTAAGTTGTTTTAGTGTTTAACTAAGTTAAGTTATTATACGCTTTTATATGACATCAAAGGGGGACATACATCAATGGAAGATCAACAAATAACTTATTCAGACAAAAAAGAAGAGCGACATAACAATTTGGTAAATATTCATTTATATGAGAAATACCTGGATCAACCAATAAAAAATGGGATCGATAATTTCATCAAACGGTTATCTTATTCTTCCCGCTCTGAAGAAACAATCAATTAAAGAACAAGGTGGGAAAAGGATTGGATAAGCGTTTCGATGAAATTGTAACCATAGCCTGTCAATGTGGTAATGTATTTCAAGTCGACAAAGAAAAATATCTTCATTGCTTTCTCCAATGCCCTGCCTGCGAAACCATCATCCATCCCGATGACGAGGACAATCGAAACGAATAGTGGTAAATTTCTAGAACCCAATTAGGGTTCTTCTTATTGAGGGTGTTGATCACCCGATTGAACCCTCATCCGGGTGAAGCGGTATAGAAGAAAAGCGGCGGAGGATTTCACCTCCTTATTGTTGTGACCGCCCTAATAATTTACTGGAGTGGGTTACTCCTAGATATCCTTGCTTGGGAACGAAATGAGAGCTCTGACCCACCTGCGATGAGCCCCCCTTCTGCAGAAGATGGGGCGGCTACTTGCCGCCCGTTTAACTCATCCGCATATTCAAGGGTTCCCAGCACCCGAAGGGGAATAATCATATAAAACGGATACATCCTCTCTCGCAGGAGGTGGATAGCGGGTGAACGCTCCATATCGAGCAGCATTGGAACGGTTGTATCGTTCCAAAGAGAAGGAAGGACAGTGGATCCAGGTTCCGGAGGAAGTGGATGAAGCCGTCTGTTCCCATTATCAATTGGAAATCGACGTCACCCAAACGGCCCGACGACCGCTCTACCACGAAACAACGGTTTCGCTGGAACCAGTAGAAGGTCTGCCCGGACTGCGGGCCGGACAGTGTCCTGATTGCCTCTCTCTCTACTACCACATCAACTGCAGAAATAATACTTGATCCACAAAAAGCCGGGCCCCGATGTGGCAGCCCGGCTTTTGCCGTTACTTCGAGATATTCTTTACATCCGGGTCCGGCCGGAACTTGGGTATTCCTCATATTCCACTATGGTCATCATGCCTCCTGCAGCATGATGCAAACCGATGCAATCCGCTGAGCCTTTATACCGAATCGGTACTCTCATCATCGAACCATGATCTTCCAGGTACCAGACTGATTGGCGGTGAGCTCCACATCCACCCGTTCACCGGGAGCTACGGGAATCAACTGATCCCTGAAACTCTTGGGCTGCTGGATCGATTGACCGTCTACATGAGTAATTTTCACATCGTGCCCGACAACGGCTGATTCAGTTAAAGAAATCCATGATCGGCATCGGTGAAAAAAGAAGGAGAAAACTGCATGTTTGTAGTAGACTGTTTGTATTATGGGTAGTGAACCATCTCGCCGTGGCAAAATTCCTGCAACACTTGCCCCGCTGATGCATCCCGCACTCGTCAACCTCAATTTTCGCATTATTCTATTAATAGGGGGTGGTCGCGTGATCGTCGCGTGATATAAGATCCAAACATACACCACGAACTCCAAAGGAGGGGTACCCATGGCAAAATCTCAACAACAACCGCGAACGGACAACCACTGGGAGCAAGTGGCCCGCACACCTGTGTTCCAAGAATTGATCCGTAAGAAAAAGCGGTTCATCCTTCCAGCTTCCGTCTTTTTTCTCTTGTATTACTTCGCTTTGCCTGTCGTCACCGGGTATTCGGATATCTTGAATACAAAGGTGTCCGGAGGGATGAACTGGGTATACCTTTTCGCTCTGTCCCAGTTTTTCATGGCCTGGATTTTGTCCCTTATCTATGTCTGGCATGCCAATAAGACAGATCAACTAGTCCAACGCATCAATGATCAAAAGGAGGAGAAGCAGTGAACACCACGGCCTTCATCCTGTTTGTGCTCATCGTCGCCATCACCCTGTTGGTCACCTATTGGGCAGCCAAGCGAACACAAACCACCTCCGATTTTTACGCCGCCGGACGTTCCATCACCGGTTGGCAAAACGGTATCGCCATCGCCGGCGATTACATGAGCGCCGCATCGTTCCTAGGGATCGCCGGATTAATCGCCTTGTTCGGCTTTGACGGTTTTCTGTATTCCGTCGGTTTTCTCGTCGCCTTCCTGGTCGTACTGCTGATCGTGGCAGAGCCGCTGCGCAACACAGGCAAGTATACCATGGCCGACATGTTGGCCTATCGGTTGAAAGCCAAGCCCGTCCGTTCAGCCGCCGCCCTCAGCACCATGGCGATCTCCGCTTTCTACATGATCGCCCAACTGGTGGGAGCAGGTGGAATCATCAAGCTGCTGCTGGGTCTGGATTATACGGTATCCATCATCATCATTGGAACCCTAATGATCCTTTACGTGGTGTTCGGCGGGATGCTCGCTACTACCTGGGTCCAGATCATCAAGGCGGTACTGCTGATGTCTGGAACAACCCTGCTCAGTGTATGGGTCCTGCAAAAGTACGATTTCAGCCTCGTCACCCTGTTTAACGAAGTAGCCGCACAGAAGGGACAACGTTTCCTGGAACCGGGACTCCAATTTTCCAACCCGGTTGAAAACATCTCCCTGGGGATTGCCCTTTTGGCCGGAACCGCCGGTCTGCCTCACATTTTGATTCGGTTTTATACCGTCCCCTCTGCCCGGGAAGCGCGGAAATCCGTGGTTTGGGCCATGTTTATCATCGGCTCTTTTTACATTATGACCACTTTCCTCGGGTTTGGTGCCGCACTCTTGGTCGATGAAGAGAAGATTACCGCCGCAGATAAAGCTGGCAATATGGCAGCCCCGCTGTTGGCGGAAGCTCTCGGCGGCAACTTCTTTCTGGCATTTATCGCTGCTGTTGCTTTCGCCACCATTCTGGCGGTAGTAGCCGGCCTTGTCATTTCCGCTGCGGGCGCTTTTGCCCATGACTTTTACTCCAATGTGCTCCGGGGCGGCAAAGCTTCCGATGAGGAGCAGATGCGCGTCGCCAAGCGGGCTTCGATCGGTGTAGGCGTCGTCTCCATCATCCTGGCACTGCTGGCGAAGGACATGAATGTAGCCTTCTTGGTGGCATTGGCATTTGCCGTCGCATCCAGCGCCAACTTGCCGGTGATCCTGTTCTCCCTCTATTGGAAGCGTTTCACCACGCAAGGGGCAGTATGGGGCATCTTGACCGGCCTGATCAGCTCCGTCCTGTTGGTGTTGATCAGCCCCAACTTCATGCCGCCGGAATCAGCCATCTTCCCGCTGAAAAATCCGGCTTTGGTGTCGGTCCCCTTGGGCTTTTTGGGCGCCTGGCTGGGTACGCTCCTGAGTCCGCGCGACCAAGCTTCAGAGGAGAAGTTCACGGAGTTGTATGTCCGGTCCCAGACGGGCATCGGGGCAGAGTAAGGCAGCCCCTGCAAAAGGCGCGGGTCTCCCGATCCGCGCTTTTTGCTTGCCTTGCAAGCTCAATCCCACATTATAATGGGTTACAATTAAGAACATACAGCATGTACCGATCTCAAAATCAACGTTGGAACCAGAATGCACAAAAGCGGGTGAAGAGAAGGATGCGTGTACTCGTTGCCGAAGATGACACGGGTGTCTGCGAGGTACTTCGCCTTTTCATGGAAAAAGAGGGCTACCAGACCCGGTTCGTCCACGACGGGAAGGAAGCCCTCGAGGAGTGGGAGCGGGGGGATTATGAACTCCTGGTGCTGGACTGGATGCTCCCGGGATTGGACGGGATGGCGATCTGCAGACAAGTGCGGAGCCGGTCCCAGGTGCCCATCATCATGCTGACGGCCCGCACCCAGGAGTCGGACCAAGTGCTGGGACTGGAGTGGGGAGCCGATGATTATGTGACCAAACCTTTCAGCCCCCTCGCCCTGATGGCCCGCATTAAGGCGGTGATGCGCCGGGTTCGCAGTGCCGGGGGCAGTCCGTGGCCCGATTCCGGCATCCGGCTCCAACATTGGCGGATCAATCCGGAAACACGGGAAGTGTTTCTGGATGGAGAGGCGATTGCCGACCTGACACCCAAAGAGTTTGACCTCCTCCACTTCTTCGCTCGTCACCCCCGACGCGTCTTTTCCAGGGAGGAGCTGTTGGATGGAGTCTGGGGCTACGATTTCTACGGGGATGAACGGACAGTAGATGTCCATATCAAGCGCCTGCGGAAGAAGATCGCCCGGCCGGGCCATCCCTGGATCCACACCGTGTAGGGTGTGGGCTACAAGTTTGACGAAGCGGGGGAGGAGGATGCGCTTTAACCTGTTCAAAAAGATCCTGGTCAGCCATCTGGCCGTCATTTTGACGGTCATCTTCATTTTATCCGGTGTTCTGTCCGCTGTTGTGGAGAATTTCCTCTACAAACAGAAAATAAGGGAGCTGAAGGGATTCGGGGAACAGCTGGTCCGCATTCATCCTCTAGCGGAAGATGGGGAAGGGCGGGATATCCGCCGGCTTCAGATCCTCCTGAGCGGCCGGGATATCCGAATCCTGCGGCTGGATCGGGAGGGGCTGGTGATGGGGCCCGGCGCGGATTGGAGAATTTCCAACTCGATCCCGCACTGATGGAACGGATCCGCCGGGGGCAGATGGTAGAGGGGAGAGACGAGATCGGCCGCCTGCCAGTGACTTGGGTCATCCTGCCGCACAAGCGTGACGGGGTTGACGGAGCCTGGGTTCTCTTTTCCCCGATCGAGGGTCTGAACCGGGCCCTGCGGCAAATCCGGTTCTCTCTTATCCTGGCAGCGATCGCGGCCCTTATAATCTCCCTGTTGATCGGCAGAGGTTTTGCCAAACGCATGTCCGACCGCATTAGGGGACTGCGCCGAGCCACCGAAAGGATTCGTCGGGGCCGCTACGACGTCGAGTCACCTCCCTTCCGTGTCCGAAGCCGGGTCCGACGGGATGAGCTGGACGAGCTGGCCGTGGACTTTCACGCGATGGCCGAAGAGCTCTCCCGAAGCCGAGCCGAATTGGCGCGATTCGAAGAGCGGCGGCGCCAGTTTATCTCCGACGTGTCCCATGAGCTGAGGACACCCTTAACCTCCATTCGCGGACTCCTTGAGGGGCTCCGCACCGGAGTGGTGGAGGACGGGGAAAAAGAGCGGATTTATTCCCTCATGGAAAAAGAAACCCTGCGCCTGATCCGTCTCATCAACGAGCTCCTCGATCTGGAACGGATTCGGGCTGGCAAAGTAGAGTTGAAAAAAGAGTGGCATCAGGTGGAGGACCTGTTTGAAATCGTGACAGAACAGATGCAACCCCTCGCGTCGAAGAAAGGGATCCGCCTTACCTCCAGGGGAGCGACCGGTATCCGGGTGTACGGGGATTATGACCGGCTCCTGCAGATCCTCGTCAACCTGGTCCAAAACGGGATCCAGTTTACTGAGGAAGGAGAAGTACGGCTCACCGCCGCGTCAGCGAAAGGATTCACCATCCTGCGGGTGGAAGATACCGGTGCCGGGATGAGCCCAGAGGAACTGGAGAAAATCTGGGATCGCTTTTTTAAAGCGGATCCTTCCCGGGCCCGGAGGGGAAATGAGACGGGACTCGGCCTGTCCATCGTGAAGCGGTTGACCGAGGCCCACGGAGGCACCGCCGAGGTGAAGAGCAGCCCCGGGGATGGGAGCTCCTTTACGCTGAAGCTTCCCGTTCCCAATCCAAAAGGGACTGGACCGACGACCGATCTTCCCGGCTAAGACACAAGCCCGTCATTATTTTGTCATGATTGGCGGGTATGCTAAAAAAGCAGCATCAACCAGAAAGGAGTGGTAAGGGTGCTGGTTAATCTGAAGGGCATCCTCAAGGTTGCCACTGTGTCGGGTCTCGTCTTGGGAGGGGCGTGGGGAATCCATTCCTACACCTCCGCCGAGCATAAAACGGCGGCAACCGTAACGAAAGCGGATGGCACGACTTCAACCGCCAAAGCGGTGAAGGGCGTCTCTTCCTATGATCTCAAGCAGCTGAGCTCAGGTATGGATGAAAAAATGGAATGGAAAGGCCAAGCCCGGAAAAAATGGTTGGAACGAATAGCCAAATACCTTGGCGAGCAGCCAGAGGCGGTGGAAAAATCCATCGGTCACCATCCACCCCGGGAAGCGGCGATGGCTGCCGTTATCGCCAAATTGAGCGGTCAAGAGCTGGATGTGGTGCTGAAGGCCAAGGAAAACCGCACCTGGAAAGAGGTAGCCGCACAATACAAGGTAAACCGGAGGGAAATCCGGAAGGAGATCCGCCGCATCCTGCCCCGCGATGCGAGGGCGTTCCACTTTTTAAAACGCCATCCCGGCTTCGCAGTTCAAGAGCTGTCCGACTATCTCGGGATGGAACCGAAAGAGTTGGTCGGGCTGGCCAGGAAAGAAAAGACGAACCTGGCAGGGCTGGTGAAAGCCTCCATCCTATCCAAAGCGAGCGGAAAAAGCCTGGAGGAAGTGTTCGCCCATAAGACAAGAGACAACACCTGGTCCGAGGTGGGTAAATCTCTGGGTGTCGACCGGTCCGAGCTGAGAAAAGCGGCGAAGGAGCTGCTCACCCGATTCCGCAAAGATTGGAAGGAAACTACCGGCTGGCTGAAAGAGATCCGCCGGCAAGGGAAGGAACAGGAAAAGGATTCATCTTTTGCCCCGCAAAAGGCACCGAAGGAGCGGGAAGACTCCACTTCCCGGCTGTAAACGAATACACATCCAATCCAACCTGCCGGATATCCGGCAGGTTTTTTGAGTTTATTCCCAATATGCCTTGCCATCTCCGTTTTAACGGTATTGGTTATCTTGATCGTTGTGGTGATAGGGTTTAAAAAGTGTCATCCAATTTACAAATGTAAGCGCTATCTAATATAATGAATGAGTATGGTATCTGGCTATGGTGGGGCGTACGATATTGGTAGGTTCTTGCATAAAAATTTGGGAACATTTCAATGAATCTATAGATATTAGACAAACGGATTCTATTGATCCAAAAAAATGTGGGATCGTATTGAAAAACGAAATTTGTTCAAGAGGAGGGTTTAACAATGGCCGAATCCATCGAGCGCGAGAAGACGCGACGCATCACAGGCAATATCTTCAAAGGTTCGGTTGGAAATCTGATTGAATGGTACGACTGGTACGTCTATACTGCTTTCGCCGTGTATTTCTCGGCAGAGTTCTTCCCCAAGGGAGACCCGACCAGCCAGCTTCTCAACACGGCGGCGATCTTCGCTGTCGGCTTCCTGATGCGCCCGATCGGAAGCCTGCTGATGGGCCGCTACGCTGATCGTCATGGCCGCCGTTCCGCGCTGACGCTTTCCATCACCATCATGGCCGGTGGTTCGCTGATTATTGCCATCACCCCAGGTTATAGCACCATTGGTGTACTGGCTCCCATTATTCTGGTTCTCGCACGTCTTCTCCAAGGAGTGTCGTTGGGTGGAGAGTATGGAACCTCGGCAACATACCTGTCCGAGATGGCCAGCAGCGGCCGCCGCGGCTTCTACTCGAGCTTTCAGTACGTCACACTTGTTGCCGGACAGATAGTAGCACTGGGTATCCAGATCATCCTTCAGCAAATGCTCAGCGAAACTGAAATGAACTCCTGGGGCTGGCGTATTCCCTTCGTCATCGGAGCAATGGGGGCATTGGCCGTATTGTGGCTGCGTCGCACGATGGACGAATCGGAGCAGTTCTCAAAAATGGGTTCTGAAAGCCGGGCGAGCGCTGGTACCGTTCGGGCTCTGATGAAACACCCCAAGGCGGTGCTGACAGTGGTCGGACTAACACTCGGCGGAACCGTCGCCTTTTATACCTACACTACATATTTACAGAAGTTCATGGTGAATACTGTTGGCCTTCCCAAGGAAGTGGTCAGTTGGATCAACTTTATTGCCCTACTGTTATTCGTCGTGCTTCAACCACTCGCTGGTATGCTGTCTGATCGGATCGGACGTCGCCCGCTATTGATTAGTTTCGGTGTCCTCGGAACGCTGCTGACGGTGCCGCTGTTTCTGTTTATGGAGCAGGCGAAGAACCCTCTCGTTGCTTTCTTGCTCATGATGGTAGGTCTCATCATTGTCACCGGTTACACTTCCATTAATGCGATCGTAAAGGCCGAGCTCTTCCCGACCAAAATCCGTGCCCTCGGCGTGGGATTCCCCTATGGAGTTACCGTCGCGGTGTTTGGAGGAACGGCGGAGTTCATCGCGTTATGGCTGAAGAGTATCGGAGTCGAGTCGCTCTACTTCTTCTACGTAGCTGCCTGCATTGCCGTGAGCCTTATCGTCTACTGGCGTATGGATGAGTCTTCGAAGGTCTCTCACATCGAATCCGAGCTGGACGCTGAAAATGAGCCGGCTGTTCGTGGATTCAGCTCACGGTACTCTTAAGGGTTCTAGTGCAAAAATCATTAGTTGAGACTGATAGCTCAATTACAGATGATATAGAAAAAGCCCCTAAAGGGGCTGAGGCTGCTGACAAAGGGAGAAGGTCAGCAGCCTCTTTTTGTTGCAATAGTAGAAAGACTTCAACAAAGGACGGATACCATGTTTCAAACCAACCCCAACCGCCAAGGAAATATGGAGTTTATTATACATAGAACTGGTACCGGAAGATTACCTGCTGCGCAAGATGGATGAAACCATCCACTTCTCCTTCCTCGCCGAAAAAACCCGGCACGCTCCGAATTCTGCAGCCACTTTTCGTCAACCTTCAGGTCGAGGTAGGTGAGATCCCCTTCCTCTGGAGGCTGAAACGAACCTCGTCAGATGCGTTCAGCTTGTCATCCACCATGAAGGGGCGGGGGACGACAATTGCTCTTTCTTTCTGGGTAGAGATCCGAAGGAAAAACAAAAAAGAAGGCCATGTTCCCCAAATGGAGACAGACCCTCTTTTCGATGCCCAACTTATTGCTCCTTCACCAAGCGAACCGCATCGGCGACGACAATGCCGTCTGCATTATCGGACAGGACGACTTTAATGCCTGCGCCCTGGGAAAAATTCCAGGTGCCCAGGTAGATCCACTGACCACCTCCCGTTCGCTGATTGACGGTTTTCACCGACTGGCCGTCCTTTTATATTTTTCTAAAGTGCGGGTAATGGGATCGTGGTACCGATGATGCATTCCCATGATTCGATGAATAATAATGACAGCCAAAGGGATGTGCCAAAATTCCCCTGAATCATCTCTCCCTCCACTTCCCTTTAGAAGGGACAAGAGGTGTGCTATACTTTGCATAGGTAAAGCAGATGAGTGAAAAGACATGCGATCTCGCAACAGGAAAGGATGCTGGGATATGGATATGATGGATGCAAACCAAATCATCGAATTTATCCAGAAAAGCGAAAAGAAAACCCCCGTCAAAGTACATATCAAAGGGGATCTGAATGGCATCGATTTTGGGCCTGATGTCCATTCCTTTATCAACGGCGGCGTGGGCGTTCTCTTTGGAGACTGGAAAGTGATCCAACCTTTGTTGAAGCAACATGAGGATAAAATCGAAGACCTGGTGGTAGAAAACGATCGCCGGAACTCCGCCATTCCCTTGCTCGACCTGAAAGGGGTGGAAGCACGGATCGAGCCCGGTGCGATCATCCGTGATCAGGTGGAAATCGGAAAAAACGCCGTCATCATGATGGGGGCCATGATCAACATCGGCGCCGTGATCGGTGAAGGCACCATGATCGACATGAATGTGGTGGTCGGTGGCCGCGGCACGATCGGGAAAAACTGCCACATCGGAGCAGGCGCCGTGATTGCCGGTGTGATCGAACCGCCGTCAGCCAAACCGGTGATTATCGAGGATGATGTGGTCGTCGGCGCTAATGCGGTAATCTTGGAAGGGGTTCGCGTCGGCAAAGGATCCGTCGTCGCCGCCGGAGCCGTTGTCGTGGAGGATGTACCGGAAAACTCCGTTGTAGCGGGAACCCCGGCCAAAGTGATCAAAAAGATCGACGAAAAAACCCGCTCCAAAACGGAAATCAAACAGGAACTGCGTCAACTGTAAGCAGAAACAATCATTCCGGGCCCTCTGCGGGCCCGCCTTTTATATTTATGGAACGCCGGATCAAGGAGGAGTCGGATGTGAGTGACTGGCAAGCCAGGGATCGGCAATACCTGCTCCCCACCTATAAGCGCCTGCCCATCGCCATTGCCGAAGCTAGAGGGAATCGATTGATCGACACCGAAGGAAAGTCCTATCTGGATCTCTTCACCGGATTGGCGGTAAACATCCTGGGGCATTCCCATCCCAAAGTTATCAAAGCGCTGCATGAACAAGGGGAGAAGTTCCTTCATATCTCCAACGTCTTTTTAAATCCCCCTGCCATCCGTCTGGCCGAACGGCTGATCGAACAGAGCATCCCGGGCAAAGTGTTTTTCTCCAATTCCGGGGCGGAAGCGACAGAAGCCGCTGTCAAATTGGTGCACAAGTGGGCCCAGGCAGACGGACAAGGAAGGCGCGGGTTCGTCGTGATGAAAAACAGCTTCCATGGGCGGACTTTGGGAGCTGTGCGTCTCACCCGCCAGCCGGGAGTATATCAGGATTTCCCTCAGCCGGATGTTCCCGTTTATGAAGTAGAGCCCAATAACCGGGAAGAGCTGCGCCGCATCGTTACCGAAAATCGGCCCGCTGCCATCCTGGCCGAGCCGATTCTGGGATCCGGGGGAATCCTCCCTTTATACGAGGAATATTTACAGGAGATGGAACAGCTGGCTCGTAGGGAAGACCTGTTACTTTGCATGGATGAAATTCAAACCGGCGTTGGCCGCACGGGCAAGTTTTTTGCTTACCAACATGCAGGTATTCAGCCGGACGTGATTTTATTTGCCAAAGGAATCGGCGGGGGGCTACCTCTGGGCGGCATCATCGCCGGGGAAAAAACGGCCCATTTGTTTCAACCCGGAGACCACGGCACCACCTTTGCGCCCTCTCCTTTGAGTGCCGCTTTGGGTAACGCCGTGCTCGACGTGTTATTGGAAGACGGGATGATGGAACAAGGACGAAATCATGCCCAATACCTGCTTGGCCTATTGTCCGATCTGGCCAAGACCCATCCCCAATCCATCGAAGGCGTCCACGGCAAAGGTATGATGATCGGGATCCGCACCCGTAAAAGCCCGGAAGAAGTCTCCCGCCTCCAACAACAGCTGCTGCAAGACGGTTTTCTGGTCAACATTGCTCAACAAACGGTGATCCGGCTGTTGCCCCCCCTTACCCTGACTCCGGAGGAATCCGACCAATTCGTGGACCATTTGGAATACCTGATCACCCAACAAGCCTGAGAAAGGAGGGAGAACCATGAGCCGAACATCCTTGCATCCCTTTGTTCAGATCCGACGGCAATTGCACCAAATCCCTGAGCTGGGATTTGAAGAGTTTAAGACTCAGCAATTTATTTTGGATTATCTGCGGCAATTGCACCAAGACCGGATGGAAATCAAGACCTGGCGCACCGGCGTTCTCGTCAAGGTGAAAGGCACCAACCCCCGGCGATGTTTGGGGTATCGGGCCGATATGGACGGCTTGCCCATCGAAGAGGAAACCTCCTATGACTTTGCGTCCACCCATCCGGGGCAGATGCATGCCTGCGGTCACGATGTTCATATGGCGATTGCCCTTGGCATCTTGACCCATTTTGTAGAGCATCCGATCGCTGATGATTTACTGTTCATCTTTCAGCCGGCAGAAGAGGGTCCGGGCGGTGCCCTTCCCATGCTGGAAAGCGCGGAATTCCAGTCCTGGAAGCCCGACTTTTTGGTTGCCCTGCATATCGCGCCGGACTATCCGGTGGGGACGATTGCCACCAAACCGGGAATTCTGTTTGCCAACACCTCGGAGTTGTTCATTGACCTGAAAGGTCAAAGCGGTCACGCTTCACTCCCCCACCGGAGCAACGACATGGTCATCGCTGCTTCCCAGCTGGCGATGCAGCTGCAAACCATTATTTCGCGCAATATTGACCCTTTGGACTCCGCCATCCTCACGATTGGCAAAGTAACCATCGGCACAAAGCAAAATATCATCCCCGGCAAAGCGCGCTTGGAAGGAACCATCCGCACCTTGTCCATGGAATCGATGGCCAAGATCAAGGATCGAATCCGTGACTTGGTTCGGGGAATTGAAACCGGGTTTGAATGCGAAGCTAGCATCGATTGGGGAGCCAACTATTGTCAGGTGGACAACGATCCCGCCCTCACACGGGAGTTTATGCATTGGGCGCAGAAGACTGGCGATGTAAACGTAGTGGAATGCAAAGAAGCCATGGCCGGAGAAGATTTCGGTTATTTCCTGCGGGACATTCCAGGGTTTATGTTCTGGCTCGGTGTGGACACCCCTTTCGGTCTTCATCATCCCAAAATCGAACCGGATGAGCGGGCGATTGAAACGGCCATTCCGTTGATGACCCGATATTTGGAGTGGAAATCGGCTCAATAAAGAACCCAGCAGTTGTTCTCTGCTGGGTTCTTTTCTGACTTAATCACGGGCCAACACCCACCTGTACCACCTGCTGGAAGGTAGGACGATTCACCCACTGCATCTGAGGTGCTTCCATCAGTCCGACCGCTTCTTGATCAATGGTATCCCGGGAGCCGTCATACACCCAATCCTTTACCTCCTTGCTGCCATACTCTTTCTCCAGGTCTGACGCCGTCTGTTCCATGGCTTTCCACAATGCAGCCCGGCACTTCTGCTTATCTCCGTCTCCACAGTAAGCGGTATGCCACGCATCCCGAACAGGGGCACCCCACACTTGCCTCAGGTCTTTTTGTACGTAGGAGTAATACCCCTCGATATAGGCAGAACCCACCCCTTGACGGGGCGAATCTTCCAGCACATTGGGAAGATCGGTGCCTTCTAGGACCTTGCCAAACATCGCTTTGACCAAATAAGGGAAGAGAGCGTCCCCGATGGCCACCGCTGTTCCGTGATCATACTTTCCATCCTTGGGGGAAAAATCCCGCCGGTGCCCGCCCTCAGCCACCCATTTGGCCAATACATCTCGGATGGTCTGTAGTCGGGAATCGTTTTCCGGCGCGGTATCCCCCAACATCTTCAGCACCCATGGATATACTTCCTGCCCTTTGAGGTCTACTGTCGCTGCATCCATCATCATGTTGACCATATCCGCCCGATCCAGTTTGTTACCGGATTGGACCGCTTGTTTCAACCGCTTCTCTAGATGCAGGGATCGGTGCAAGGGACCATAACTGAAATTGGCATCATTGGCGCGAAAATCGGGAGCCTGCTTGTTGTTCCAGTTGGCAAAGTAGCCGTTGTCCGGATTGATCTCATGGGGTTGCTGATCCGACGTTAAAAAGGCACCAGTCCAGTCGTACTCCCCTGTCCCCCAGACGGGCAGATCCGGATCGGTTCGCGGATCCCGCACCGGACAAAGGCAGGAGTGCTGATACGCGATATCCTGCTGATCTACGTAAAACCAATTGAAGGTGTAATCCACTTTGGAAAAAGCTTTACGGAAGGATTGGGCTCCATCTTTCATAAATACAGGATCATTGATCCGCTTGAACCCAATCGCACTGTTCAGCTCGTTGCCATAGGTGGAGCGCTGAGTGGTCACCGCCACCGGTTTTCCATCCACCGTCCCTCTGGCTTGGACCGGTCCGTATACGGTCCGTTCCACCTGGATATCGAAGACCAGACTCTCTTTGGCCAGCTCCGGAACCCCGGCTGCAGAGGGCTTGGCGATCTGGCGGTGGGTATAGACCTCCATGGGGCGGCATTTCCCTTTATACAAGTACCCTTGGGATTTCAACGTCGCCTGCCCTCCATCAGGCTCGCACAGCTTTACCACCCACTGGTCAACATTATCTGCACCGGCAGATGTAGCAGACCAGGCATAGTTCGTTCCCCGTCCCAGTTGGACATATAGGTTCACCCCGGCGAATCCGACACCCCTGGCCCTCAGGCCAGGGGCTTGTACATCGGTTTCCACCAACAACTGCGGAGAAAAGTAGCCGGTCTGAGGGCCGAAAACAGCGATCGGCTTGCCGTGCTGTGCATATTTGCCGGATAACAGAATGGCATTGCTCATCTGTGAAGGGGTGCGCAAGTCGATCGGTCCCAGCGGGCCGTCCGCTACCATTTTGGGAGGTTTCATTTTTTCCACTGCCTGATCGGCGGTTTCCACATCCAACAATGCGATCGATTCGGGGTCCGTCTTGTCATGCTGATTATAGGGAAATGATTTTTCTGTCGTTACCGGTGCTTCCCGGTCTTCCGCACTGCGAAAATCTTCCCAGATCCGTCTTCCTTCTTTGATTCCATGCTTTTCCTGCAATTGACGCAAAAAACGGCCGCTGGCCACTTCATTGCCACCGCCTTTGCCAAAAATCCCGCCTACGAGACTGGCGATGGCCACACTGTCTTCCGGCTTCCATTTCCGCGGAATCTGCTGAAGGGCCGGGTATTCGGCGGGAAGCAGCTTCGGATTCAGAATGGCTTTGCGAATATAGGCATTTACGCCCGCAGTGTAAGCCCGAACGTCGGCACACACCTGAGCTCCTTCTTCCCCTTGACTGCACAGGTTATCCGCCTGCCGGGTCAATTCCTCTTCCTTATATGGAGCTGCCATCACCTGGGCCCGGTCCATCTCTTTATTGGCTTTGCTGGCACCCAAAAACTCACTGATCCGCCCGCGACCCAGGTAACGCAACACATCCATCAAAAACAGACGATCCTCCGCCGTGGCGTATCCCACTGCAAACATCGCCGCTTTTCGGGTTTCTCCCTGAATATGGGGCACGCCAAAGGAATCCCGCTGTATCACGGCCCCTGAAACAGGTGAATAGGTTCGTTCGATGTTCCCTCTCGCTCCCAGGGAGGCTTTTTTAAAGAACGTTGGAATCTCTTTTTCTTCTAGTCCCGGGGATCGAAAGACGAGATCATTGTACATCGCGGTCTGATCATTGGCATGTTTGGGATATTGCTTCCCGAGCTGATATGCGGCCAACTCCGCCGCATTTACCGTTCCATCCTGACCCGGCGGCATAATGTTGTAAAACCCGCCGGGGTCATCCAAAGATACCGCCGATGCCTGCAACAAAGGCGATACCAACAACAGCAACGCCATGAACAACACCCAGCCGCCAACCACGGCAGGCTTTCTCCGCCCGTTCCACATCCAAACCAGCAACAGAGCAATGACACCTGCCGCACTAACCGCTGCTATACCCTCCATTCCCGACATGACAGCAGCCCCTTCATCACAAATTTTCTGAATATATAGATTCTACCATATTCGTCTGCCTCTTGAAAAAAGATTTCCAGGACAACAAGAAAAAACCCTCACGGTAGCGTGAGGGCTGAGGGTACTGAAGAAGTTCTCCCATCAAGCGCTGACGTTGGATTTCGGGTGTGCCCGTTTCTCTTTTTTTATCGGCTTCCAGAAAGACGAAGCGAGGAACGCCAGTCCTCAAATTGAGATTGTGACCTTTCATCACCTCTACTTGCGGGTTGGCAACGAGGCCATACCCGGCTAAAACGACTCCATAGATCGTAAACATCCATCCGATCAGAAAACGGAGATCCAACCATCGGGTTTGTCCTTGCATGGGAACACCTCCATTACCAGAACAGGATATTGAGGAAGACGAGCAGGACACAGACCATCAATGCCTGAATCCCGGGACGCTTATACCAGGCATGACCCGCGTAGGTCACTTTTTCCGTCAAACCATACACAACGCCCTTCAACTCCGACTCCGGTTTGGGCTTGGTAAACAAGCTGACCAGCACCGTCACGACCGCCGCAGCCACCCATGCCCAGGCACGCCAGAAGTTGCCGGCCTGATCGCTGGCGAAATACCCTTCCGGGATCAGGACATATAACAGCACGGCTGCTAAAGTGCCGGCCAACAGCCCCCAAAAACCGCCCCAAGGAGTGGTACGCTTCCAGAACATCCCGAATAGGAACGTAGCGAACAACGGCGCATTGAAGAAGGAGAACAACAACTGTGTGTAATCCATGATGCTGGGGAAATCTGCCGCAATATAGGCGGTGCCTATGCTGACGATCACCCCGATCACCACGGCCCAGCGCCCCACTTTCACATAATGCGCGTCGCTGGCATCTTTTTTAATGTAAGCCTGGTAGATATCGTAGGTCCACACGGTGGTGAAGGCGGTAACATTTCCGGCCATCCCGCTCATAAAGCTGGCCAGCATCGCCGTCAAACCGAGGCCCATCAAGCCCGGCGGGTAATACCGCTCCATCAACAGTGGCAAAGCCAGGTTGTAACTGGGACCTCCCGCTTTCCCGATATCCGGAATCAACGCCACTGCCATCAAGCCAGGGATAATTACCAGAAAAGGAACAATCATTTTGAAATAAGCGGCATAGATCGGTGTATTTTGAGCGGCACGCAAGTTTTTAGCCGCCAAGGCACGCTGCACCACCAGGAAGTCCGTCGTCCAGTAGCCAAATGAAAGCACAAAGCCAAGGCCGAGCACCACACCGAGCCAGTCGATGCCCATCGCATTGCTGTCGGGCGTACCCATATGGGACCAAACATGGGCAAATCCATGGGGCAACCGGGAAACCATCTGATCCCATCCTCCAAGCTCAACCATACCGAGCACGGGGATCAGCAACAGACCGAGCCAAATCAGGAAAAACTGGATCACTTCCGTAAAAATCGAAGACGTCAGCCCGCCCATGGCGACATAGATCAACACCACCACGGCAGAAACAAAAATGCTGGTGGTCAGGGACCAGCCGACCAATACCTGAAAGATCAAACCCATGGAGTACAGGCTGATCCCCGAAACCAAAATCGTCATCACGGCGAAGGAAATGGCGTTAAAACCCCGGGTCGCCTCGTTATATCGCAGTTTGAGATATTCCGGTACCGACCGTACTTTAGTGGCATAGTAAAAGGGCATCATGTAAACCCCGAGGAATAACATGGCCGGCATGGCACCCATCCAGTAAAAATGCGTCCCGCCGTATTGGGCACCGCTTGCCGCCATTCCCAACACTTCCAGCGCCCCCAGGTTAGCCGACAGAAAAGCCAAGCTGGTGATCCAGGCCGGGATGGAACGTCCAGACAAAAAGAAATCTTCTCCGGTCTTGGTCCGGTTTTTCAGCAAAAAGCCGATTCCCAAAACAAAGACGAAAATAAATGCGATCATCACATAGTCAATCGGTACTGTATGTACCAAGGTCTTGCCCATCGAGACCCTCCTTGCTTGCTTCCATTTGAGCGTAAACGGCCGAATTTGCAACTATCTGATAACGCTTTCATCTTCCATTATAAAGGATGGACGGAGATATTTTAATTACTTTTTTAAATTAATTAATCATAATTTAACGAGTCGGCCCAATCAAAAAACACCCTCACCTGTACAGGTGAGGGTGTGGGAGTGAATCTGCACCGTATTTGGGATTAACCGATGGAACCTTCCATCTCGAACTTGATGAGACGGTTCATTTCCACCGCGTATTCCATCGGCAGCTCTTTGGTAAAGGGCTCGATGAAGCCCATCACGATCATCTGTGTGGCTTCTTCTTCCGACAAGCCGCGGCTCATCAGATAGAAGAGCTGCTCTTCGCTCACTTTGGAAACAGTTGCTTCGTGCTCCAGGGTGACATCATCATTCTTGATCTCGTTATACGGGATCGTATCCGAAGTGGACTGATCGTCCAGGATCAAGGTATCACATTCCACCTTGGACTTGGAACCGGTGGCGTTTTTGCCGAAGCTGGACAGTCCGCGGTAGGTCACTTTCCCGCCTTGTTTACTGATGGACTTGGACACGATGGTAGAGGTACAGTTGGGAGCCAGGGCCACTACTTTAGCACCGGCATCCTGGTGTTGCCCTTTGCCCGCCACGGCGATGGAGAGGACATCTGCTTTGGCGCCTTCTCCTTTCATGATAACGGCGGGGTATTTCATCGTCAGCTTGGAACCGATGTTGCCGTCCACCCATTCCATGTGGGCGCCTTTTTCGGCAACGGCACGCTTGGTCACCAAATTGTACACGTTGGGAGCCCAGTTCTGAATCGTGGTGTAGCGGCAACGGGCGTTGTCCTTCACCACGATTTCCACGACAGCGCTGTGCAAGGAATCGGTGCTGTAGATCGGCGCCGTGCAGCCTTCCACGTAGTGAACAAAGCTTTCTTCATCAGCGATAATCAAGGTCCGCTCAAACTGTCCCATATTTTCGGAGTTGATCCGGAAGTAAGCTTGCAGCGGTACATCGCACTTAACGCCCTTCGGTACGTAGATAAAGCTGCCTCCGCTCCACACCGCGCTGTTCAAGGCGGCAAACTTGTTGTCCGACGGCGGTACTACGGTTCCGAAGTATTCTCGAAGCAGCTCAGGGTATTCTTTTACCGCGGTATCGGTATCGCAGAAAATAACCCCTTGCTCCTCCAGTTCTTTCTGCATGTTGTGGTAAACCACTTCCGACTCATACTGGGCGGACACACCGGCCAGGAACTTCTGTTCCGCTTCGGGAATCCCCAGACGGTCAAAGGTACGCTTGATCTCTTCCGGTACTTCATCCCAGGAGCGTCCCTGGCGCTCGGAAGGTTTCACGTAGTACGTGATGTCATCAAAGTTCAGATCCGACAGCTCGCCCGGCAGCAGCGAAAACCACTGACTGTTCTGGGAGCTGGGCATCGGCATCTTATAAAACTGTTCCAATGCTTTCAGGCGAAACTCGAGCATCCATTCCGGCTCTTCCTTCATCCGGGAAATCTCTTCCACGATTTCCCGGGTCAGGCCGCGTTTGGACCGGAAGACGGAGACGTCTTTATCGCGAAAGCCGTATTGGTAATCCGAAATATCCGGCATTTGCTTTGCCATTGCTATCCCTCCTTTTTCGGGAGAAACCGCGCAAACCTGTTAGTTGCGAGGTTCCTTTACGCCCTTCTCCAGGGCCTTCCACGCCAGTGTCGCACATTTGATCCGCGCGGGAAACTTGGCGACACCTTGGAGCGCTTCAATGTCTTCCAGTGGAAACTCGTCCGTATCTATATCCTCTCCTTGCATCATGTCCGAAAACAGCTGCACATAACGCAAGGCGTCCTCGACAGTTTGACCTTTGACCGCTTCCGTCATCATGGACGCGGACGCCAAGCTGATGGAGCAACCTTCCCCCATGAACCTGGCTTCCTCTATCTTACCATCTTTGATCCGCATCTGCAGGGATACTTTGTCACCGCAGGTAGGGTTGTTCAGATCGACGGAAACGTCCCCGTCCTCCAACCGTCCCCGGTTGCGCGGCTTTTGGTAATGATCCATGATAACACGGCGGTACAAATCATCCAAAGACATTTCCAAAATACTCCTTCACCTTTTGCAGCCCTTTGACCAGCTGCTGGATATCTTCTTCGTCGTTGTACAGATAGAAGCTTGCCCGGGCTGTAGCTGTAACATTGAGCCAGCGCATCAACGGTTGAGCGCAATGGTGGCCGGCCCGTACGGCGATCCCTTCGGCATCCAATACAGTGGCCACATCATGGGGATGAACATTGTCTATATTGAAAGTGACCAGACCCGTCCGGTTTTTCAGGGGGCCATAAATCTCAAGACCTTCCACTTTTTGCAACTCTTCTACCGCATAGGCCGCCAATTGACGGTCGTGCTCCTCGATCGTATCCATCCCGATGGATTCCAGGTAATCGATTGCTGCTCCGAGTCCGATGGCACCGGCAATGATCGGGGTACCCCCTTCAAACTTCCAGGGGAGCTCTTTCCACGTGGATTCGTACAGATCTACATGGTCGATCATTTCTCCGCCAAATTCGATCGGTTCCATTTTCTCCAGCAGAGCTTCTTTTCCGTACAGGACACCGATACCCGTCGGCCCCACCATTTTGTGACCGGAGAAAGCCAGAAAGTCACAATCGATCTCCCGGACATCCACTTTCATATGGGGAACACTCTGTGCGCCGTCGATGACAATCACGCCGCCCTGTTGGTGTACCAGTTGAGCCAGTTCTTTTACCGGAAACACGGTGCCCAGCACATTGGACACATGAGCGATCGCGACCAGCTTGGTGTTCGGCGTAATAACGGCTTTCGCTTTTTCGATGTCCAAAGTGCCGTCCGGTTCCAGCTCGAAGTATTTCAGCGTGGCACCGGTGGCTTTTGCCGCCTGCTGCCAGGGAATCAGGTTGCTGTGATGCTCGGAAGGAGAGAGGACGATTTCATCCCCTTCCTTCAGATTGGTCCGGGCGTAGCTGATTGCGACAAGGTTCAGCGCTGTCGTCGTCCCCCGGGTAAAGATGATCTCCTTGGTTGATGCGGCGTTGATGAAACGGCGTACTTTTTCCCGGGCTCCTTCATACCCGTCGGTCGCTTTGGTACCGAGGGTATGTACGCCGCGGTGCACATTGGAATTGTACTGTTTGTAGTATTCTTCCACCGCTTCAATCACTTGAAACGGCTTCTGGGAAGTTGCCGAACTATCAAGATATACCAGAGACTTTCCGTTTACCTGTTGGTCAAGAATCGGAAAATCCTGTTTAAATCGGTTCATGGTTTCAATTTCCTTTCGATTTCGCCGTACAGACGTTCACGCAGCGACTCGATCGGAATCGTGTCCAGCACCGGTCCGACAAAACCGAAGATGATGAGCCGTTCCGCTTCCGCACGGGAAAGACCCCGGGACATCAGATAATACATTTGAATCGGGTCGATTTTCCCCACACTGGCGGCGTGACCTGCCTTTACGTCGTTTTCGTCAATAAGCAGGATCGGGTTGGCATCCCCGCGAGCTTCCCGGCTCAGCATTAACACTTTTTCCGCCTGTACGCCGTTGGCTTTGGATGCACCTTTTTCAATCTTGGTAATTCCGTTCAAAATGTTTTGCGCTTTATCCTTCATCACGCCGCGAGCCATGATATCACTCTCGGTATGGGTTCCCCAGTGATGGACGCGGGAGGTGATGTTGCCCCGCTGTTCACCGGCACCTACCGTGATGGATTTGACTAATGCGATTCCGCCTTGGCCACGCAAATGGGTGGTATTGTCGGAAACGGTACGTCCCTCATTCAATTCGCCGATAATCCATTCCATATGCCCGTCTTTATCCACTTCGGCGCGACGGTAGGAGACGTCCACCGTGGTATCGTTCAAAGTGTGCAATGCTGCCACGCGAACCCGGGCATTGGCACCGACGAACACTTCCAGAGCACCATTGAACACGGCGTGGGTATTTTCATCGGCAATGTAATTGGCTACGACATTGAGACTGCTGTTATCCTCAGCCATAACCAAGAGATGGGGCAGCAGGCCTGCTTTCTCCCCGCTGGCCCAGAAAAGGGTTTGGAAAGGAGCTTCCACTTCAACATTGCGGGGCACATAGAGAAAAGCACCGCCGCTCCACAACGCTGCATGCAATGCAGCCAACTTATGCTCATCAGGCTGAAGCGCCTTGGTCATAAAATATTTTTTTACCAGTTCCGGATGTTCCCGTACAGCCGTGGCCAGATCTGTAAAGATGACGCCTTTCTCTTTCAAAGCTGGGTCGATTTGCTGTACCACCGGACTGGAATTCTTCTGTACGATCAGGTTGTCATCCGCCTCTCCGGATAACAGGGATTGCAGATGTTCCGGAAGATCCTTGGCGGATTTCACCGCTTCTTCCGGTTGATAGGCCGGGAAGCTGGTGAAGTTCCAACGCGTGATATTGGTTTTCTCCAGTTTGGGGAGGCGGAGTCTGGATGCGGCCTCCAGGGCTTTCAAGCGAAATTCGAGCATCCACTCGGGCTCTTGCTGGGACTGGGAGAGTTGGGTGACAGTTTGACGGTCAAAAAGTTGTTCGGTATCCACACTCATCGCTAACCCTCCCGACTCAAGCTTTGGACTCGACGGTTTCGTCTTCGATGCCCAGCTCTTCTTTCACCCAGTCGTACCCTTCGGCCTCCAGCTTCTCTGCCAATTCCGGACCACCGGACTTCACGATGCGGCCATTCATGATTACATGCACAAAATCAGGCTGGATGTAATTCAACAGACGCTGATAGTGGGTAATGATCAGGACACCCATCTCCGGGCTCTTCATGGAGTTGACGCTTTCGGCCACCACTTTCAGAGCGTCGATATCCAGACCGGAGTCGATTTCGTCCAGGATGGCAATACGCGGTTCCAGCATCATCATCTGCAGAATCTCGTTCCGTTTTTTCTCCCCGCCGGAGAAGCCTTCGTTCAAGTACCGCTCAGCAAAGGATTCATCCATGCCCAGTTTGGCCATTTTTTTATCCAATTGCTTGATGAATTTCATAATGGAGATTTCATTGCCTTCGCCCCGTTTGGCGTTGACCGCGCTGCGAAGGAAGTCGGAGTTGGTCACACCGGGGATTTCGCTGGGATATTGCATCGCCAGGAACAGACCGGCCCGGGCGCGCTCATCCACTTCCATTTCCAATACGTCTTCGCCGTCCAGGATGACGCTGCCCTTGGTCACCTCATATTTGGGATGGCCCATCAACGCAGAAGCCAGGGTGCTTTTGCCCGTTCCGTTCGGCCCCATGATGGCATGGATCTCGCCCCCGTTGATTTCCAGATCCACCCCTTTGAGAATTTCTTTTTCTTCAATGGCTACATGCAGGTCTTTTATCGTCAGTTTGGGTGTCGACATGCTCTCATTCCTCCATTGTTCGGATCCACCATTTTTATCAACAAACCGACGGGATACACGGACACGCGTCGAGTTTGCAGGCGTAAATGGTTATGTTACGATATATCTGAAAAACAGGCGAATTTAGAGTGATTCTCACCTGATTCTCATTCCATTCTATATCATGTGGGGTGGGGATTCAAGGGATGTGGAGACTGTTTCACACCCTTGGTTTATTGTATGTTTTCCAGCCGCACAAGTCCCGGCGCCAGCCGCTCCCCGTGGCTTTTGTCCGGTAATCTCCGCTTTGACAGTCATACTCCACACAGCAACACGGGTAAGAACTCTCACTTGGCTCTTTCTACTAACGAAGCTGTTTTCCAAGGAGCTTCTTTGTGATCTAAAGGAGGAAACCAAATGATGCGTTTACAAGGAAAACACGTCGTCTGCCTCGTCGACCATGAGTTTGAAGACCTTGAACTCTGGTATCCCATCATTCGTCTGCGGGAAGAAGGGGCGAAAGTGATGCTCGCCGGTCCGGAAAAAGGTGCGCAGTATACCGGAAAATACGGTGTTCCCGCCACTGCCGACCTATCTTACGATGAACTGGATGCCGATCGATTCGACGGGGTGTTGGTTCCTGGCGGTTGGGCACCGGACAAAATCCGCCGCTCCCCGGAAGTACAGTCTTTCATCCGGGCGATGGATGAAGCCAATAAACCGATCGGTCAAATTTGTCACGCCGGTTGGGTACTGATCTCCGCCCATATTTTAAGAGGGAGAAAAGTAACATCCACCCCTGGGATCAAAGACGATATGACCAATGCCGGTGCCGAATGGGTAGACGAAGCCGTCGTCGTAGACGGAAACCTGGTTTCCAGCCGCCGTCCCCCGGACCTGGCGCCCTATGCCAAAGCCTTTGCCGATGTGTTGGCCCAAGGCTGAGCCATGGACCGGCCCATCCGCTGTATTGAATGCTACAAGCGACGCCCCGGAGGGCGATGCGACTTTTGTCCGCTACACAAACAGAACCGGGATCGTTATCAGCCCGTCGGTGACGGGTGGTACGTGCGCAAAGTAGAACGGCAACAACAGCATAGTCCCGCCCGGAAGTCAGACTCCCTGCCGCCGTCCACAGACGGTCAGGAAGACGGGTAACAACGGGAGAGAAACAGCGGCCTCTACCCAATGTACCCAAATGATAAAAATGTATAACCGCGGGAGCAAAGGTGGATACAGCACGACTTGGTAGCTTCGCTACCAAGTCGTGCTTGTTTTCTGTGCAGGGTTCTCTCCCCGATCTCCCCTTGAAATCTCCATTATTATTTAACAATCCTTGTTCGTTCATCCTCACTTTCCCCTTGGCATCCCGCGGCCAGCTACAGGGTTTCAACAGTTCATTGCGGACTCAAGAATTTCAACCCTACAATCCCTCCGACAATGAGCAAGATACAGAGAAACCGCATCATATCCCGCGACTCTCCAAACAACACCATGCCCAAGATGGTGGTCCCCACGGCTCCGATTCCCGTCCAAACCGCATAAGCCGTACCCACCGGGAGTGTTTTTAACGCTTTGGATAAAAACTGAAAGCTGAGAATCATTGCCGCCACGGTGAAAATACTGGGCCATAAACGGGTAAAGCCATGGGTATATTTCAACCCGATGGCCCATCCCATCTCAAACAATCCGGCAATGATAAGGTAGTACCAAGCCATTGTCCTGCCTCCTTGTTCCGCCAAAAAGCGAACGGGCCGAAGCCCGCCCCGATGAATGTGGAAAAGATTATTTTTTTAAGCTCCCCCAACATCCTGGTTCTTCTTTTCCCGTTTTAATCGTTGAACCTCCTGATCCATTTTTCCCGTCAACATCAGGACGAACATGCGAAAATCCGCCAACAAGGACCACAAGGGATGGCCGAAGGTGGCTGGTTTATTTCCCTCCACAAAAAAATGACTGTACCAAGCCAACCCGTAAGCAATCACCGGCGCCAACAACACAAACCATCCGTTTACCCAGAGAGCCAGCCCAAGGCAAACCACCACCGATGCCGTTCCGACAAAATGCCAACGCCTCGTCTCCGGTTTACTGTGCTGAGACACATAAAAGGGCCAAAACTCCTCAAAACTTTTAAATTCCATTTTCAGCCCTCCCCTTCGGATTTTGAAACAAGCCACCACCCTCGGTTTTGGAACATGTGCAAGCGGATCACTGATGATGCCCGTCTGATTCTGCAAATATAGACGCGTGCCATTTTTAGTATAATAAACATAAAGAAAGACTGATGAAAAGAGGTGAACTTTTGAGCACAGCGCAACTTACAGAACAACCCAAGAAAGAACACCGAAAGCTGAGCAAAGGAACTCTGGCAAAAAGGATCATCCTGATCACCCTGGGAGCATTGTTCGTTGCAGTGGGTTTGGAAATCTTTTTGGTGCCCAACCGCGTGATCGATGGCGGAATCGTGGGTGTTTCGATCATCTTGTCCCACCTTACCGGGGTCAAACTGGGAGTGCTCTTGTTTTTGTTCAACATGCCCTTCTTTTTCCTCGGCTATAAACAGATCGGGAAAACCTTCGCCCTCTCCACATTATACGGCGTCATCGTCTTGTCGATCGGCACGGCCTACCTCCATCCTGTAGAAGTATTGACAGAAGATGTTCTGTTGGCATCTGTCTTTGGCGGAATCATTTTAGGTATCGGTGTCGGGATCGTGATTCGATACGGGGGATCCCTTGACGGTACAGAAATCCTGGCGATTATGTTTAACAAGCAGCTGCCTTTCTCTGTGGGTCAAGTGGTGATGTTCTTCAACATCTTTATCCTTGGAAGTGCAGGCTTTGTGTTCGGATGGGACCGTGCCATGTACTCCCTGATCGCTTATTTCATCGCCTTCAAAACCATCGACATTACCATTGAGGGATTTGATGAAACCAAGTCCGTGTGGATTATCAGCGACATGCACCGCGAAATCGGAGAAGCACTGCTGCACCGTTTGGGACGTGGAGTTACCTATCTGCAAGGAGAAGGTGCTTATACAGGGGACGATAAAAAAGTGATCTTTTGCGTCGTCACCCGTCTGGAAGAGGCCAAGCTGAAGTCGATCGTGGAAGATATCGACCCGGAAGCATTCCTGGCTGTCGGAAACATCCATGACGTCAAGGGCGGCCGCTTCAAAAAACGGGATATTCACTGAAAGAAAAAGGCCGCCTCCATGCGGCCTGTTTACGTGACAGAGTCGTAGTATTCACGTGCCTTCATTTTTCGGTCAGTTGCAGGAACCGGTCCACATCCTCATGCACGACGCGGATGGCGGTTTGCCAAAAATCCGGCCGGGTCAAATCGACTCCCAGGTGTTTCTGTGCCAAACCTTCCACGGTCATGCTGCCGGTATCTCGCAGCAGGGCCACATAACGGTCGGCAAAGGCAGGGCCTTCTTGTTGGGCACGGGCATAAATCCCAGTGCTGAAGAGATAGCCGAAGGTGTAGGGAAAGTTGTAAAAAGGCACACCGGTGATGTAAAAGTGGAGTTTGGAAGCCCAAAAATGAGGATGGTATTCCTCCAATGCACCCTGGAATGCCTCTTTTTCGGCTTCCAGTGTCAGCTGGTTCAAGTCTGCCGCCGTTAACAGACCCTTGCTCCGTTTCTCATAAAAACGCGTTTCAAACAGAAAACGAGCATGGATATCCATGAAGAAAGCGACAGCTCTTTGCAATTTGTCTTCCAGCAGTGCGATCTTCTGTTCTTTGGTGGACGCATGCTGAATCGCAGCATCGGCCACAAGGGTTTCGGCAAAAGTGGAAGCCGTTTCCGCCACGCTCATACTGTAGCGCCGCGCCAAAGATGGCAGATCCCGCATCACATACGAATGGTAAGCATGACCCAACTCATGAGCCAGGGTGGCCACATTGGAAGCCGTTCCCGCATAGGTCATAAAAATACGGGATTGTCCGCTTTCCGGAAAGGTGGTACAGAAACCGCCCGGCCGCTTGCCCGGTCTGTCTTCCGCTTCAATCCACCGCAGTTCAAAAGCCGTTTTGGCGAAATTGGCCATGGCAGGGCTGAATCGGCCGAACTGTTCCGTGATGAAATCGGCTGCTTCATCGTAGGAAACCTTCTGTTCCTTAGTGCTGACCGGTGCATAAATGTCGTACCAGCTCAACGCTTTCAATCCCAACAGGGACGCTTTTCGTTTCATGTATTCCAATATTTTCGCTTTGTTTTGGCTGATCACATCCCACATGGTCTGGAGGGTTGCTTCCGACATGCGGTTGATTTCTACCGGTTCTTTCAGTACCGAATCCCATCCCCGGTTGCGGTATAGATTCAGCCGGTAACCGGCCAAGTGATTCAACGCGGACGCACACAGATCCGATTCTTTTTCCCAGGCTTCCGACAACTGTCGAAAAGCCCGCTGACGGGTTTGACGGTTGCTGCTGTGCAACTTGTTGTTGGCCTGACCAACGGACAACTCTTTGACTTCCCCATCCTCTTCAAAAGGGATACTCATCCTGCCGACGATCGTATCGTACAAATCTCCCCAGGCATGGTACCCGTCGACAGACAAATCTCCCACCAAACTTTCCAGTTCGGGTGCCATTTTTTCCTTCGCCCGGCGACGCTGCTCTCTCAGTTTAAAGGAAACGGGTTGAATCTCCGAATCCTTCAGCAATGCGTCCCAGTCCTTTTCCGAAACTTCCAGCATTTTCTGATCCAAACGGGTTCCCGTTCGATGAAGCACAGCATCCAATTGGCTCAAACGTCCCTGCAGCAGCTTTGCCTGTTCATCTTTTACATTTTGGGCCGTTAAACAGGATACAAAAGAATGGGCTTGGCTCAACCGAGTGCCGATATTTTGCAGGAAGCGAATCACCTTTTTCCAAGCCTCGGTATCCGTTACTGGAAGCTCCTTGACCTCGGTATCAAAGGTTTGTGCATCTTGTTCCAAACGCTCCACATACTGCTTGAATTCCTTCGATTGGCTACCCCCTTTGAAGAAAACATCCAAATCCCACTTCATCGTGTATCGATGCGCTTTCATTATCCCCACTCCCATTTATGTAACTTCTTCCAGACCCCATTATATCACTTCGCTTACACCGAAAGTGGATTCCTTCCTCAACGAAAAAAACCGGCCTTGAGGCCGGTTTTTTACGCACTCTCAGTTACCACGCGCTGCGCTTTTCGATACTCGGCATCGCGGGCTTTTTCCACTTCCAATTGTTTATCCAAGCTTCGTGTATATTCATCATAGGTGACGTCGTGAGCATTGTACATGGCTTTCGCCATCGGTTCTGTTATTTTCGGCGCGTTAATGAAAAGCATCTCCTTTTATCGATTTTCGAAGCCATTGTATCACGCTCTTTTTCCATCCATCAAATGGAACCAGACTGTTTCTCCATGGTTCACAGGGTATTCTCCGTGTTCAGGAGAAACCCTCCCCTTTTCCTTCCGAATTTGAGGGGATATCCCCTCCCGTACTCATTTACGCTGTGCACTCTCGCTCAAGATGGCACTCCATCTCAGTAAAAGGGTCCGTCATTCACTGAACCAGCCCTGTTCCTCTCCGCAGCTGTTCCAGCGCGTCTTGCAGCAACGTCACAGATTGGGACATGGCCGCTCCACCGCCGAAAGCACCCGAAACCGCGGCGGCTTCCAATACTTCCATGTCACTAGCCCCATGATCCACACACCCTTTGGTGTGGTAAATAATGCAATACTCATCGTTAGCCAGACAAGCCAACGCAACACCGATCAGGTGCTTCATTTTGGCGGACAATTCTCCATCGGCAAAACAAGCTTCAGTAAAGCGGTTATACTCCCGCGCCACTTCCGGCAGTTGCTTTTCAAACGCCCCCAGCCCTTCCTTGTAATCTTGCAGAGCTTGTTGCACAAAAGAACCCTCCATCGGGATCCCTCCTAAATATGTCGAGTGAATTCCCGTCTATTGTTTGATGTTCTTTTGGCAAACATGCACTTTCATTCTCCAACTCTCAGGACGATTTTGCCGATGTTGCGATTGGATTCGATATAGCGATGGGCTTCCTGGACATGATGCCAGTCATATACAGAGTCAATCACCGGTTTACATTTGCCCGTTTCAAACAAGGGTAGCACCTGCTCGGCAAACTCCTGAGTCAACTGGGCCTTGTAATCCAAATCCCGGGACCGGAGAGTCGTTCCCATCACATGGATGCGTTTCATCAACAGTTGGAGCAAATTAACCCCGTCCACTTTAGGTCCGCCCAACGTACTGATAATGATCAGCTTTCCGTCGACGGTGAGGGTTTCGATATTCTGCTGCCAGTAGGGGGCGCCGACAAAGTCGAGGATCAGATGTACTCCTTGCTCGGAAGTGGCTTTCATCACGGACTCGACAAAGGGCCCTTCCTTGTAATTGATGGCCGCGTCTGCTCCCAGCTCTTTACAAAAGCGCAGCTTTTCTTCCGATCCCGCTGTCACGATGACATGAGTCCCGTGTTTCTTGGCCAGTTGAATGGCTGCGGTGCCTACGCCGCTCGCCCCAGCATGTATCAGTACACGCTGTCCTTGCTGTAAATCCCCCAGCCAGAACAAACACTGATAGGCGGTCAGGAATACCTCCGCCACAGCCGCTGCTTCCTCAAAGGAGAATCGTTCCGGCACCGGAAGTGCTACGGATTCGGGAATAACGGCAAACTCTGCGTAGCCCCCGCCGGGAAGCAGACCGAATACCCGATCTCCCGGCTGAAAACGGGAGCACCCCGGTCCCGCTTCCTCCACGACTCCCGCCATTTCCAGTCCCAGCAACGGGCTGGCACCGGGCGGCGGAGGGTAATGCCCTCTCCGCTGCATCACATCGGCCCGGTTTAAAGCTGTTGCCTTCACGCGGACCAGCAATTCCCCTTCCCCCGCTTGCGGGGTGGGGTATTCTCCCATTACCAGCTGCTCCGGCCCCCCGGGTTCCTTGACTAAAATCGCGCGCATTCCAATCTCTCCTTTCTTGGTTAACAGCCTGTCACTTCCAACATGTTCGCACCCAGCTTCTCCATGCTTCGTATTCAGTTGACCCTTTATTTCCGTTCCTGCAGCATCCGGACAATGTTCGTAACCGCGTTTCGCGGCATCAAACGGACCAACTGGGCCAACAAGGCGTTTTTCACACCGGGAATCACTACGGTTTTCCCTTTTTTCAACCCGTCATAACCTGCCCGGGCCACGGTTTTGGCATCCATAACCCCTCGCTTGAACAACAGGGTTCCTTCCATCTGCGCCCGTTGGCCAAAACCCGTTTCAGTCGGACCGGGACACAATGCAGTGACGGTAACGCCCGTTCCCTTCAGTTCGTTGGCCAACGCCTCGGAAAAGGATAGCACATATGCTTTCGTGGCATAATAGACCGCCATAAACGGCCCCGGCTGGAATGCCGCAGTGGAGGCTACATTGAGAATCTTTCCGTCTCCCCGCTCGATCATGCCTTTCATCAGGCGTTTACACAGTTCTGTCAAGGCAATAATGTTAAGTTGAATCATGCCGGCTTCTTCGGACCACTCCGTTTCGGCAAAAGCCCCGTTTAATCCGAAGCCGGCACTATTCACCAAAATATCGATAACCAGGCCACGCCGCTCCAGCTCCCGGACAATGGCTGCCGGAGCTTCCGGGATAGACAGGTCTATGGGAATGACGTGCACCGAAATGGTGTACTCCCGTTCCAACTCTTCTTTCATCTGTTCCAGTTTATCCTGACTTCGCGCGGTTAACACTAAGTGAACATGGTCTTCCGCCAGTATCCGGGCCAGTTCATACCCGATCCCGCTGGAAGCCCCAGTAATCAACGCTGTTTTCTGTTTAACCATGCATGATCCCCCTGTTTGTCATTTGGCTGGCTCTATCATAGGTTAACTATACGCAAACGTCAACATCTCCGTTTTCTGCGAATGGTTAACCTTTGACGTTAACCAATTGCAAACCTATAATAGAAAGATACCAATACTGGTAAAGGGGGGGACAAATATGTCATTTCCAGCCCGGTTGAAGGCCTTGCGCCGTCAACGTCAGTGGACACAAGAACAGCTGGGGAAAAAAGTGAACGTCACGAAAGCTTCCATCTCTTGCTACGAAAAGGGCACACGAACACCCGATTTGGAGACCCTACACCGACTGGCTGATGTATTGGAAGTATCCACAGACTATTTACTTGGCCGGGAATCGAATGCAGCAACACTCCCCCGTTCTGATACCCATGATCCGGCCCTGTGCCAGTGGTTTGATGAATTGCTCAAAGCGCCCAAGGAATGCCGTGAGGAACTGCGCAAAATCTGGGAAATTATCAAGGGCCGCGGGAAAAGCGAATAACCAAACCATCCGCTTCTGTACATCAAGAAAGAGCTTTTGACATAAACGGGAGTGACTGTTGTGGGAAAACTGCAAATCAATACAGAAACCTATGATGGGGTAACCCGTTTCTCCATGCGTTACCGCATGCTGGGCAACAATTTTCACGTGTCCTTATACTATGTAGACGGATTGTTGATGGAGACGGGTCCCGTCCGCGCTCGCCACATGGTGGAACAGTTTGTCGCCGACCATCCGGTTGATAGAATAGCCCTGACACATTTTCATGAGGATCACAGCGGTAATGCCGCCCATCTAAACGCCCGGTTCGGGATTCCGGTAACCGCTGGTCCGGAAACCGCGGCCCTGCTGAAAAACCCCGATCCAATCCCCCGTTACCGGCAGTGGATATGGGGACAGATGGAGGCAGTTTCCTGCACGGTTTCCGATGTCATCGAAACTTCCCGTCACCGTTTTCGTCGTATTTTCACCCCGGGCCACTCGCCGGATCACTCCATCTGGTTGGAAGAAAACCAGGGGTGGGCTTTCACCGGCGATTTGTACCTGGGAACCCGCTTGACTTACGGCATGCGGGGTGAATCTGTCAGCCAATTGATCCAATCCATCCGAACCCTGTTATCTTTCCCCGTCGCCACGGTATTTTGCTCCCATGCGGGAATTATTCGAGAAGGTAGAAAGGGACTCCAAAAAAAGCACGATTTCTTAACATGGCTGACCGAAGAGACTTTGGACCTCCATCAACAGGGGGCTCCATCGAAGGAGATCGCTCACCGCTTGCTCCAACGCCGACCGGCGGTCGAGTGGTTTTCCGGCGGGGAGATGTCCCCGGTCCATCTGATCCGATCGATCGTAAGCGAACATTCGGGGGTGGGCTCATGATCCGGGTCACCTTCTCCCATCTTGACTACAATGTATCGGATCTGGCCAAAGCGAAAAGCTTTTATGATCCCTTGATGGGCTTTTTGGGCTTTCACAAAGAACACGAAACCGATCAGTGGATCTTGTATTCCAACGACAGGATGAAGCTGTGCCTGGTTCAGAGCGAACCGCCCTATGATCAAATGGGCTTCCATCGGAAACATCCCGGGTTGAATCATTTCGCCTTTCAAGCTGTTTCATCGAAGGATGTGGATCAGGTTGCCGATTTCCTTCAACGGCAAAACATCCCCATTCTTTACGACAGCCCCCGCAACTTCGATGAAGATGGACTGTATTACGCGCTATTTTTTGAAGATCCCTTTCGTCTGAAGCTGGAAGTGGTATACAGCCCGGACTATTTTCCCCGTTCCCTTTGACAATCCCGCCGAAATTGGAGATAATATTTTTACAATTCGGTGAAATCGGATATATATGAAAGGCGGGGATCCGATGGCAAGCAAAGCAAAATCGGTGACAAAAGAGAAGCCGTCCGCACAGGAAAGCGCATGGAAACACGTCGCTTGGTTTGTTGTGATGATGATCCTGACCGCTATCTCCTTTGTGTTGGTGGGAACCGGACAGATGGGCACTTCCATGCTGATTCCCGCCATTTTAATCTTGGCCGCCCTGCAAGTGGTGATTCAGTTGTTTACGTTTATGCACCTGAGCGAAAGGGGCAGTTTCTTCCCCCTTTTCTTCATGGGCGGTGGTATCCTGGTCGCTGCCACCGCCATCGTGGCCATGCTCTATTGGGTGTAACCGGTAAAAAACGCAGCCCCCGGTCGGAGGCTGCGTTTTCAAATGGAGAAATAAGGTTGCTGCCCGAACAACCAACACCTAAAACAAAAGAAAAGGAAGCCGACTGCTTACAAATCTTGAGGTTTAAAGGTCTTGCAGTCCGTCTCTTCCGAATCGCTGGCCTGGCGGCCTCGCTGGCTGACCACATAAATCTGGTCGGCTCTGCATTTGTTTCCTTCGCCCCAGTAGGTGCAGTTGTTCACTTCGCACAATACGTCTCTGGCCATGAAAATCCCCTCCTTCTCTCCTTTATTATGGCCCTTTCCCCCTTGCTCCAACTCGTTTTTCATGTCTAACAAATTACGCCAGCTGATCAAAACCGTCCTGTCCATTGAAAAGCCAAAATCAATCCTCCCAAAATCGACACATAGATGGAAAACCATTTGAGGCTGCCCGTCTGCAACAAGCGGATCATCCACCGTACGGCGATGTATCCAAAGAGCGCAGACATGATTGTCGCCACCAGCAAGGAAGAAAGGGGCAGACTTTCTGCGCTCCCTTGCAGCATGTCCTTTCCTTGCAATACCACTCCACCGGCGATCGCGGGGATGGAGAGGAAAAAGGAGTAATGGGCCGCAGTGGAACGGTCGATTTTGCGGAAGAACGCTGCGGCGATGGTCAAACCTGATCTGGAGATGGCCGGGAGGATCGCCGCACCCTGAAACGTCCCGATGATCACCGCATCTTTCCAGGTCATCTGTTCCAAACCTTTTTGACCCCGATCCTTCCAACGGTCCGCCACCCAAAGCACCAAACCGGTAGCGAGGAACTCCCAGCCGATGGTCACTCCGGTCTTGGAGACCTCTTCAAAGAGATCCTCAAAGGCCAAGCCAATCATCGCAGTCGGCACAGTCCCCCATACCAGCAACGCGCTCAACCGGCTGAAAGGGTGTTGCAGCAGATAGAGCAACTCGCGCCGGTATACCGCTACTACAGCGGCCAATGTCCCGACATGCAGCATCGTGTCCAAAAACAATCCGGCTTCATCCAACCCAAACCAATGTCGGCCCAGATATAGATGGCCGGTGCTGCTGATCGGCAGAAACTCCGTCAACCCCTGGATCATGCCCAAAACCATGGCTTCCACCCAATCCATTCCCCGACCCCTTTCTCATTTCTTCAAACCCCTCCTGTCTTACCCTTCCAGCAAACGGCCGATCTCCCCTACCACTACGGGAAAAGGAACGGTTTCATCGTACACTCCGGCGATCTGTTCAGTCCGATCAATCAGCACCGAAGCCGGAACCGACTGGATACCAAAAGCGTCGTATACTTCCCGGCCCCTATCTCCCAATACCGGAAACTGAAAACCCATCTTTTCGATATAGGCGGGAACTTTTTCCGGTTCCGCCTCTCTCCCGGTCACATTCACAGTGAGAAAAACAAAATCCGGATGACGCAAGTTGCGGAAAAACACCTCTTTTTTCGGCAAATCCGTCTGACAAGTCGGGCACCATGTCACCCAGAACGACAAGAGAACCACTTTGCCCCGGTAATCTGTCAGACAGACGGAGGACTGATCCCGAAGGGAAGGCAGACAAAAATCAGGTGCTCGTTCCATCATGGTATCCCTCCTTTCTTTGTTCGTGGAAAGGACGATATTTCCTGGGAAAACTTAGAGACGGACAATAATCAGACCGGCAAAAATCAGGATGAGGCCCATTGTCTGCAACTTGGACAGGCGTTCCCGAAACAGGAGAATCGACAATACAGCGACCACTAGACTGTTGGTGGCAAAGATCGGAGCGACGATACTGGCCGGGCCTTCTACCAGCGCTGCCGCATACAATTGCATTCCGCCAAAAGAAAAAATCCCCGCCAAAGCTCCCCACCAAAACCCTTTTTGCACTGAACCGGCAACATGCTCCCTTCCTTTTCTCCTCCAGCGAATCCATTCCACCGTAGACCAGATCCAGCCGAACAGATAGGAAACAAACAAGATGGGGGTTCCCGGCAGATTTAGCTCATCTGTCACTTTCAATCCTCCGTTGCGAAATGTAAACAACAGCGTCGCCAAGAAGACCAACACATACCACCGTTTGTTGCGGATGGCCAAGGTTTCATCGGGATCGATGGGAATAAGGAGCAAAGCCAGCAACAACAAGCCCACACCCAGGCTTTCCAGAAGGGAGAGTTGCTCACCATACACGATCACAGAAAAGAGAATAATGAGCAAAATATTGGTATTGACCAACGGCGAGGTCAAACTGGCCGGTCCTTCTTCCAATGCTTTCATAAACAGCCAGTTTCCTGCTGCACTTCCCAAACCGACGACCCATCCCCCTATCCAGATCGAGAGGTCCAGCCGTACGTCGCCGGTATAGAGCATCCACCACGCAAACCCTAATGTCCCGGTCAAATACAGCCCCCACAACAAGGGAACAACAGGGCATCGTTGAACGGAACTGGTTTTCATCAAGAAACCGGACATCCCGAAAACCACCGAACTGAACAGCGCCAAAACAAACCACACGAGCCGTCGTTCCTTTCTCTGTCAGTTTTTAGTTTCAACGCCTAACATTATCATGACCGCAACGATTCGTCCAGAAATAGCCCAAGGTGGTTTGTCCCTTTTACATACATAATCTCCACCGGAGAAATCATGCATGAAAACCTTGCGGAATTTTGTACTATGGCGACTAAAGCGGCACATCGGGGGACACGTTAGAAAAAGAAAGGGGATGAGCCTATATGCCTCGCAAGAAAACCCGTTCATCGGTTCCACCTCATAACGATCCATTGGAGCAGGTATTCACTTCGACACCAAAGCGAAAAAAGAGTTCCGCAGAGAAAAAAGAACAACCCTCCGACCCAGATTCCCACCCTCCCCGTTCTTCCCGATGACAGGTGGTCGATTCTAATAGGGTACAGTCAAATGAGACTGCTTATCATCAACACATTTTCAACGGTTTTATTAACCCTAACTGATTGTACCAATTATCAGGAGGTTATCTTGACTATGTACCATGGGGGCACGTCAATTAAAAAAGTGCCATTGGAAGGGTCATTGGCAGTCGCGGGGACTGCCACATGCACGTAGGATTGAATCACATTTTTATAGGGGAGAACTGTTGAAAAAACAGGAGCTGTATTTAAGTGTTGGAAAATCTTGATTTGCGATTAGTATCGACTCATCAAAACATCAAAGCGAGAACAGCGGCGATTTATCTATACTTAATCGAGCTAACTTAAAATCCTATGTTGGTAAAACAGCATACTTGCATACTTGTATTAGAGAGCACCGAAGATTGTTAAATTCAGAAGGAGCTAAAGGAAGATGAAACAATCTTTTATTAAATGACTGGATAAAATACGGAGAAAACCAGTTTAGCTTTTTTATATTGGAACATCATGTGTACTTACTTTGCCCCTGATGGCACCTTCGCTGGACATTGCTCGGTTATCAGCGAGTGTCTTAAAACCCACTGAAGAAAAATAATTGATACTTTTATTTTGATACTGACTTTTGGGATTCTATCAAACCGCATTCCACCATGGTACGCGGAACAACGAAGACAGTATCAGAAAAGACAACTCTATGGACACATCACTGTGTTTTCCATTATTCCCTATCTATCGTTCCACTTTTGGATTTATCTCGGACTTACCTCAAAGAATGTCCACATGTTTTCCCTCGCGCACATGATTCAAACTTGACTCCCTGAGCGTATCATTTGGATTCCAAGCGTATACAGCGTCACAGTTTGCACATGTTATGGATGAACAAGGGAGGGATTTTAATTGGTGGAGATGAGTTGGCTATACCTATTAAATACGTTCTTTATGTTAATCTTAGCGTTCCGCGAGGTACGCAGGCCGCGAACGGGTAATTACGAAACGTCCCACGTATGGTTCCGACGAGTATAAAGCCTTTTTGAAGGAACTAAAACCTGCTTTGTATCATCACTACGCACATAACAGCCATCATCCAGAACACTATGGAAACGGCGAACTTGTTCGATATCGTGGAAATGTTCTGCGATTGGATGGCAGCGGCAAAGCGTCATGACAACGGAGATATCCGGAGGGGTCTTAAGATCAACCGGGAACGGTTTAAAATGAGCGACCAGCTGTATGAGATATTCGAAAACACGATTAATAGCTTGGGGGAATGATCTGTGGACTCCCCTTTATTTTTCCCTATATAATAACAGATGATTCTACGTTAGATGAGCTCTCTAATCACCTGAACGGTTTGTTGTTAACGGGAGGTGGAGACGTGGATCCCGCACTGTTTGGGGAAGATCCGCTTCCTGGTTTACAGGAGGTCATTCCGGATCGGGACCAAATGGAAATTGAACTTGTTATGCGACTCCTTGATATGGACAAACCGATCTTACAGTTTGCCAGGGCTATCAGGTTCTTAATATTGCTGCAGGAGGTGACATTTATCAAGACATGTACACGCAGCGAGATGGTTTATTGTAGCATAATCAACATGCCCCTCGTAACCATGCCTCTCACGTGATAGATGTGGTTTCAGGCTCAAAATAGCATCAGATCGCAAAACGGAAAGAATTCCGGGTAAACAGCTTTCACCACCAAGCGGTACGCAAGCTATTTAGGAAAACGGCGCAAAGCAGGGACGGCATGATCGAAGGATTTGAAAGCACACGACACAATTGCAAAAGCATTATTTGAAACTTTCGTGCAAGCGTGTACCAAAATGAATCGTCCCCTAATGGATTCTGCGCCTTAAGAGGAGCCTTGCTACCAAATGCCCCGACATCCTTAGCCATTTTATATTTATTGGATTAATTGCGGATTTCGTAGCGTTGCTGGTTTTACCCATGCTGATCGAGTAAAACCATTCGTGTATATCTAACTAGAGAAAGGCGGGCTACCCGTGTCGTTCAACACTTCTGAAATCGTCAGCTCCTTAATCTCTGCCGGGCTGATCGCCATCGTATCGATCATTCTTTATGCTGTGGTCAAAGGAATCATCACCCGTGTAGCGAAGCGGAAACTGAAAAAAGAGAACGGGAACACAGGACGTTTGCATACACTGTCCTCCTTGCTGACAAGCGTAGCCGGATATGTGATCTTTTTTATCGCGATTGTGGCCATTTTGAATGAATTCGGCGTCAATACCTCTGCGATTATCGCCAGTGCCGGGATCGTCGGATTGGCGATCGGCTTCGGTGCTCAAGGCTTGGTCAGCGATGTGGTGACCGGTTTTTTCGTGTTGGTGGAAGACCAGGTCAATGTCGGTGAATACGTCACTGTGGGCAATTACTCCGGGATCGTGGAAGAAACAGGGTTGCGCCTGTTGAAAATCCGGGATTTCAACGGCGATCTCCACTTTATCCCCAACCGGGAAATCGGTTCGTTGACCAACCACTCCCGCGGCAACAAACAGGCGTTGGTAGATATCAGCATCTCCTATGACTCTGATATCGATGAAGCCATTCAGGTATTGCAAGCCAAATGCGATGAACTGAAAGAGCAATTGCCGCAAATTGTGGAAGGCCCCAACGTTCTCGGCGTGCAAAATCTCGGTGCCTCCGACGTTGTTATCCGGATATTGGCCCGTACCCAAAACGGCGAACAGTGGGCTGTAGAACGGGAATTGCGCAAAGGTCTGAAAGCAGCATTGGACCAAGCTGGCATCGAAATTCCCTTCCCGCATCAGACCGTGATTCACAAGAAAGAAACGTAACAGGGTAATCCGTACCGCCTTCGGGCGGTTTTTCCTTTAGATGTGGAAACGGCAATGCTACAATAAAAAATACGAGAAATTTCAAGGGATCAATCGTCGATACGGAGGAAAACAGCGATGACACAACTGGATCAACTCAAATCGGAAGCAGCCACCCGTGTCTCCCACCTGCTGCCGAATCAAACCTTCCAGCAATTTGAGGATCTCAATACCCGCATGCTCATTGCTGTGACCTGCATGCATCATGGACACAAAGAGCTTGCCTACAAATTGTTTGCCACCATCGCCGAAGCAGGCCCGCAAGAAAACGAAAACCGCCATTTTGCTTATGTGCGCAGCTTGGCGGAAATGGCGGAGATCGAAGCGGAACGGGGGGATTTTGCCGACGCGGAGGTTCATATGGCGGAAGCATTGAGAGAATACCCTGAGTCCATGAACTATATGATGAGCCGGGTACACCTTGAAGTATACCTGACTTACTACCGCTTCCAAGCCGGAAAAAAAGAAGAGGCATTCCGGGAGCTCCGCTCGATCATTGAACGGGAAACCCGCCGTTTCCATGCAGCCGATTCCCCGGAAGACGGCCGCAATCTGGTAGGTCCCGGCCTGTGTTATGCCATCCATCAACTGGCCTTGTTCCATGCGGAAGAAGGAAATTGGGAACGGGCGGTGAAAACATTTCAAGAAATGCGCCCCTTTGCCAACGAAATCGATCCGGACAAGTGGGATGAAGCTGCATCGTTGACTGAACAAGGCCGCTGGGAAGACGCATTTCATCTGTTGACCTCCTCCGTCTCTTACGAAGCTCCATGACCTTCAGGAAAAGAGCGATGTTGGGCGCGGGATTATCTCACGGTCTGGGATTAGATAGACGTGACATGGATCTGTTCGATTATTATTTCGTTAGACGAAAGGGTTGCGTTATACTGGAGAAGTAGTGATGCGTCTACATATCCCAATCACTGAGGAGGTCTCGTCATGCCCACCCATTTGCAAGATACGACCACTCTCAACAACGGCGTTAAGATGCCCTGGTTTGGTCTGGGGGTATGGAAAGCCGAAGAGGGGGAGGAAGTAGAGCAAGCGGTAAAATCGGCTCTGCAACACGGATACCGCAGCATTGACACCGCCGCCATCTACAAGAACGAAGCCGGTGTCGGCAAAGCGATCCGCGAATCGGGCGTTCCCCGTGAAGAGATCTTCGTCACCACTAAGGTGTGGAATTCGGAGCAAGGGTATGATTCCACCCTGCGCGCTTTTGAAGAAAGCCTGCGCTTGTTAGGTCTGGAGTATGTGGATCTGTACCTCATCCACTGGCCGGTCAAAGGCAAGTACAAAGAAACCTGGAAGGCCCTGGAGACTCTGTATAAGGAAGGCCGCGCTCGGGCGATCGGGGTTAGTAACTTTCACATTCATCACTTGCAAGACCTGATGGCCGACGCAGAAGTGAAACCCGCTGTCAACCAAGTGGAGTTCCATCCGTTGTTGACGCAAAAAGAGCTGCTCTCCTTCTGCAAGGAAAACGGTATCCAACTGGAAGCCTGGTCTCCTCTGGCTCAAGGTCAGATCCTCTCCAATGAAACGGTTCGTGCCATCGCCGACAAATACCGCAAAACTCCGGCCCAGGTGGTGCTTCGCTGGGATCTGCAACATGAAGTAGTTACCATCCCCAAGTCCGTAAAAGAAGAGCGGATTCGCGCCAACGCCGACGTGTTCGATTTCCAACTCGCACCCGAAGATATGGAACAGATCGATGCCTTGAATCAGGATAAACGTATTGGCCCCGACCCGGACAACTTCGATTTCTAAGCCGTACCAGCCCAGCCCCCTGTCTAAAAGACAGGGGGCTTTCGTCTTACTGATATAATCCTCCCTCTCAGACGTCACAGATGTGACACTCTCCAAAATATAGCGTGACTGTGGAGAGCGACACTTTACACGACTAAATGCCCTGTGGGTGCGATGACTGAGACGCCAAAAGAAATACTTTTGATGGCTCGCTTTTGGCCTCGGTCCCACTTATCAAAACGGGGTACGTAGTTCCAGAAGGGCTTCCTGCTATTCATATGGACCCTGCTGAACCTTCGTCAGCGGATTCCTCGTCCCGGCATGGTTCACTGCTCGCATCCAAACCGCCGCAAACACCAACCCCGAAGCAAGGAACGCCCATGCCCAACGGTAGGAACCCAAAACATCCGCCAGCCAACCAAAGCCGGCAGGAGCTGTGATGACCGCCGCTTGATTCACGGTCAACGCAAAACTGACTGTTAGGCCGACAGATGATGAATCGGCTCTCTCGGCGACTTCTACCAAAAACAAATTGTACCAGCCCATACCGAAAAAACCGATCCAAGCATACATCATAAGCCAAATCCAGAACGCTGCTTGCCCCGGCACTAGCACCATCGCGGATGCCCCTCCGGCAGCGGCCGCCATCGTCCAAAACAAAGGCTGCATCCGTTCCCCTTTTCACATGCGGTCACTCCACCAAGCCAAGACCATTCGTCCGATCATCCCGCTCAATAACGCTATGGAAAACAGTCGGCCCGCTGTGAGCCGGGGAATCTGCAGCTCCTCTGCTGCAAACATCATACCGTGGGATACAATCACCATCTGCAATGAAACCAACACAATACCGGCCAGCAGCACAGGGTGCAGCCTGGCAGGGAGCTGAAACTTGGGGTCTTTTTGAACGCGGGCGGTGGTTTGCGCCTCTGTTTCTTGAACAGGGCTGCGATACAACCAGCCAAAAAGAATGCCAGCCGAAACCGCCAACGCCCCAGCGAGGAATACTGCCATATCCACTCCCCGCCATTCCGCAGCCCAAGGCAATATCATCCCTGCAAGGGCGCCTCCTATTGGAATTCCCGCTTGGCGCACCCCCATAGCCAACCCGCGTTCCCGTTCAGGAAACCACTGCAAAATCACTTTGCTGCCGCCGGGTTGCGCCGTACCATACCATACACCCGTCAACAACAAGAAAAACAGCAACATTTCATAATCCGAAGCTAAGATACAGGTCCACATAAACAGCCCCAGCAACAAAGAACCTCCGCTGATCAGCCAACGCTCTCCATATCGATCCAACATCCATCCCACTGCCAGCATGGACAACAGCGGGCCGATCTGGATGACGGAAACCAACAGCCCTACCTGAAAAGCGGACAACTGCATCTCTTTCTTCCACAGAGCCGCCAAAGGTCCAACCCCGTAGGTGACAAAAGTGGCACTTGCTTGCACCCACATGGCTAGCCACAACATTCGCCACCGACCATCCACCCGCATCCCTCCTCGGGATTTATCATACGGGGGAAAATATATGAAGTAAAATGATTAGTAAAGATAGTAATAATCAAAAAAGATGATATCTAGTGAGAGGGGGACCTTTCGGGAATGGACTTTCAGGATTTGCGGGTATTTGTGACGGTAGCCCGACACGGCAACATGTCACAGGCTGCAAAAGAGCTCAACTACGTTCAATCCAACGTCACCGCTCGCATTCAACAGTTGGAAAAAGAATTGGATACCTCGTTGTTTGACCGACACGGGAGAGGAGTCTCTCTCACTTCCCCAGGCAAAGAATTGCTCTTTTATGCCGAGCGAATCCTGTCATTGCTGGAAGAAGCCGAACAGCAGGTACGGGGAAGCCGCACACCCAGAGGGTCTTTGCACATCGGTTCTACGGAATCGACTGCGGCGGTACGGCTCCCGGAGCTGATCCACCGATACCATGGTCAATATCCGGAGGTGGATCTCCATCTTCATACCGGCACATCGGAACAATTGAGAGATGCCGTCTCCCATCGGCGATTGGACGCCGCGTTTGTCGCCGGGTCTGCAAGCCGTCATGAACTGCAAGAGATTCCCGTGTTCCAAGAAGATTTGGTTGTAGTGTCCCATCGGCCCGATCCAACATGGCTCACACAAGACACCACCCTGCTGGTGTTTGAAAAAGGGTGCGCTTACCGGACACAATTGGAGAAGTTGTTGGAAAAACAGGGCATCACTCCCCGTTGCATTGTGGAGTTTGGCAGTATCGATGCCATTTTGGGATGTGTTCGAGCAGGCATGGGAAACGGCGTGATGATCCACTCGCTGATGGCGAATCATCCGTCTTCCGGTTTGCATTGTCAGCCCCTGCCTTCCCCATATAACCGACTGAACACCATGCTGATTTATCACAGAAACCGCTGGCAATCCCCCGCGTTGAAGGCTTTTATCGAGATGTTCAAGATCACCTAGTGTCCCTTCCAGCAACATCGTTCTATTTTTCATAACGTGGGCCGGTTGGGATGGTGGGCCGTCTCCGTGCTCTTGCAAAAAACGCATAGCGAGACCAGGGAGCGGAGCGACCTTGGCGAGACTTGTACTCTGTGAGTACAAAAGCACTTCGCCGACCCACCACCCTCCCTTCGATCTTGTCGCGTTTTCCCTTCGCAAATCAAGAGAAAAGGCAGGGGATCTTCACAATGGGGACATCCCCAAAAGAAGACGACAACCCTGCCTGCTTGGGATTCCGTTCTTTAGCAGTCCTCCAGCAATAATCTTCCCGGGTCTTGTGTATAGCGGCCCAACGTTTGGGTGAAGCGAATCGCATCTCCCCCGTCCAGCACCTGATGATCGAAAGAGAGAGAAACATTCATCCTCCAACCGACAGAGAGCGCTCCATTTTCCACCACGGGGCGTTGCTCCACAGGATGCAGGGCGAGGATGCCTACCTCCGGCGGATTGATAATCGGGGTCGCCCAGGAGCCGCCCAAAGAACCGGCGTTACTCAAGGTAAATGTACTTCCACGAAGGGAAGCCGGCGAAATCTTGCCGGAACGGGCTGCTTCCAGCAGCTGATTCAACTCCACGGCCAGTTGAAGGATACTTTTGCGGCCCACATCCCGGACGACAGGAACCAGCAATCCGCGGGGGGTATCGGCGGCGATCCCCAGGTGAACAGAGGAAAACCGACGAATCTGTTTCTTCCTTTCATCGAAGTGCGCATTAAACAGCGGGTGCCGCTTTAAAGTGATTGCCACTATCTTCATTAGAACAGGCAAATAGCCGATACGGATGTTCTCCCCTGCCAACTCCTGCTTTCTCCGCTTCCTCCACTCCACCAGACCGGATACATCCAATACATCAAAATGGGTAGCGTGGGGCTTGGCGGTCACGCTGTGACGCAACCGTTCCGCAATCACCTGACGCGTTTTAGAGAGAGGCTCTTCCACACCCCCGTCCGACGGCGCTTCAAGCGGAAGCGCCAGCGCCCCTTCCGAAGGGTAAGAAGCGTATCGCCTCACATCTTCATCCAATACCCGGCCTTGCCGCCCGCTTCCTCGTACCTCCCGGATATCCACCCCCAGTTCCCGGGCCAGACGGCGGGTAGAGGGAGCAGCCAACACCCGATGTCGCGGCCCCTCTACATCACCGGAGCAGGGAGAGGGGGGAGCAGCCGTTAAGGAAGCCGCTGCTTCATCCGTCCAGGAAGAGGAATGTTCATGAGGCATTTCCTCCACTGGGGAAAAGTCTGTTCCTTTTTCCTCCGGAACGGTGCCCGGTTGGCCGACCGAATTCATCCCCGCAGAAATCCCCTCCGTCGGCCGCACCACAAAGAGCACCTGCCCCACTGCGGCTGTTTCCCCTTCCTGACACCGAATCTCCGCCATTTCACCGGCAACCGGCGCGGGCAGCTCCACCACCGCCTTGTCCGTTTGCACTTCCACCACCGGCTGGTCCTGCTCCACGATCTCGCCCACGCCAACCAGCCAACGGACCACATCCGCTTCCGCGACTCCTTCCCCCACATCCGGTAAGGTAAATTCCACACCCACTCAAACCCCTCCACTCAAAAGCTGGTTACATAGGAAATGGCCCGGTCCACCCGCTCTTGGTCGGGACGAAATGCGTTTTCCAAGGCAAACATCGGGACCGGCACATCAAACCCTGTCACCCGGGTGATCGGAGCCTCCAGCCAGAGAAAAGCCTGCTCATTGATCAAAGCCGTCAATTCCGCTCCCAGTCCCGCAGTTTTGGGAGCCTCATGGACGATCACGACCCGCCCGGTCTTTTTGACGGAAGCGATGATGGTTTCCTCATCCAGGGGATACAGGCTGCGCACATCGATCACTTCACAGGAGATCCCTCGACCCGCCCATGCCTGTGCACACTTTTCCGCAAGGGGAACCATCGCCCCCCATGTAATCAGGGTAACATCTTCCCCTTCGCGAAGGACTCGTGCTTTTCCCAACGGGACTTCATGCCACCCATCGGGGACTTCTCCTTTGACTGAACGGTAGATCTGCATCGGTTCCAAATAAATGACGGGATCCGGATCCTTTACGGCAGCCAACAGCAACCCTTTGGCATCCGCCGGGGTGGACGGCACCACGACTTTCAATCCGGGAATATGGACAAACAGGGACTCCGTAGAGTCCGAATGGAGTTCCGGGGCCCGAATCCCCCCGCCGTATGGCGCCCGGATCACCAATGAAGCCGGGTGCTGTCCCTGGGTGCGTGTCCGCAGGCGGGCAGCGTGGGTGACGATTTGCTCAAAGGCAGGATAAATAAAGCCCATGAACTGAATTTCCGCAATCGGCCGTAAACCGTTCACCGCCATCCCGATGGCAGCTCCGACAATCCCCGCTTCTGCCAACGGTGTATCCATCACCCGCTCCTCGCCAAATTCTTGCCACAATCCTTCCGTTGCCCGGAACACGCCGCCGTTTTTACCGACATCCTCTCCCAATACCACCACCCGCAAGTCCTGGCGCAACGCTTCCCGCATCCCGTCATGGATGCCTTGGATCAGGGTTTTCACTGCCATCCGGGCCACCCTCCTTCCTTACCAACTCCTCCCGCTGCCGCAGGAGCGAGGGGGGCAACGTTTCAAAAACATGGTTGAACAAGTGAGTCGGCGGAGGAGCCTTCGCCCGTTCCGCGGCATCTACCGCTTCCTGAATCTCTTTTTTGCAACACTCTTCCCAAGATGCGATGTACTCTTCCGAAAGCAGTCCTTCCCTTTCCAACAGACGGCGACAACGGTCCACTGGATCCCGCTCTTCCACCCATATTCGTACTTCTTCCGGGTCCCGGTAACGGGTGGCGTCGTCTGCAGTGGTATGGGAACCTTGCCGGTAGGTGACCGCCTCAATCAGCGTCGCCCCCCCGCCGTTTCTGGCCCGCTCTGCCGCTTCGGCGGTGACATGGTACACAGCCAGAACATCATTGCCGTCGACGCGTACAGATGGGATTCCGTACGCCTGCCCTTTCTCCGCCACGGTAGAGGTGGCCGATTGCCGCGAAAAAGGAACGCTGATCGCATACTGGTTATTTTGGCAGAAGAAAAGAACCGGCAGCTGAAACACCCCGGCAAAGTTGCACGCCTCGTGAAAGTCTCCTTCTGATGTGGCTCCATCCCCAAAGTAGGCGATAGCGAGAGACGACTCCCTTTTCAGTTTGGATGCCCAGGCTGCTCCCATGGCTTGCGGCATTTGCGTGGCAATGGGAACATAGGGCGGAAGGACGCGAACCCCTTCGGGAGCCGTATTTCCCTCGACTCGGCCCATCCAGTACAAAAGAATATGAGCCAGTGGCATCCCGGCGATCATGGACACCCCGTGCTCCCGATAGCTGGGGAAAATCCAGTCCTCCCGCCCGAGAGCCAAAGCGCTCCCTACCTGCGCTGCTTCTTGCCCTTCCAACGGCGCATAGGTGCCGATCCTCCCCTGCCGCTGCAAGATGACGGCACGGCGGTCAAATAAACGGACTTTCACCATCCATCGATACAAGTCCAGCTTTTGTTCCCGGGACAACCCTCCCCACACCTTCTTCCCTTCATCGGTCAACCAGCCGTTGGGACGCAGATATTGAACCATATCATGACGGGTTTGCTGCAACATCGGCAATCCTCCTCACCCTTTTCGATCAAATCCCAGCAGAATCTGTCGAAAATCCGCCACCTTGCGCATCCGCTCCACAACCAGTCGATCCGCTGCCCGACAGGTGGGGATATTTTCCTCCCGGGAACGCCGGTAGATTTGAAGCAACATATCATAGATGGCCCGGGTCTTTTGCAAAACACGCTCTTCCCGGTAACCTTGCAACTCGTCGGCAACCTGGATCAGACCGCCGGCATTCACCAGGTAATCCGGTGCATACAAAATACCTCTTTGGTGCAGCAAGTCCCCATGACGATCCTCCGCCAGCTGGTTGTTGGCCGAGCCCACCACTGCTCGGCATTTCAACTCATTCAAACTGTGATCATGAATGACACCACCCACGGCGCAAGGCGAGAAGATATCACACTCCCGAGCGTGAATACGGGCCACACCTTCCGGTTGAACCTGTTCCGGGTATAGCTCACACAATGCCTGAACCCGCTCTTCGTTGACATCGGCGACGATGCAGGTTGATCCTTCCTCTACCAACCGCTGAACCAGTTTCCCCCCCACTTTGCCCGTTCCCTGGACAGCAATGATTTTGCCCTCGAGACTGTTGCTTCCCCACAAATGATAGGCGGTCGCTTTCAACCCCTGAAGCACGCCCAAGGCCGTGGGTACCGATGTATCACCGCTTCCCCCGTGGCTTTCCGGCAGTCCGACAAAGGAATCGGACTCCCGGGCGGCATGAACGAAATCCTCAGGGGTTGTCCCCATATCCGTCCCTGTAAAAAACCGCCCGTTCAACCCGCCCACAAAACGGCCCAGTGCCCGGAACATCTCCGGGGTCTTATCCGTCAGCGGGTCACCGATGATCACTGCTTTTCCCCCGCCGAAATCCACATCTGCCAACCCGCATTTATATGTCATTCCCCGGGAAAGCCGAAGCACATCCTTCAGGGCCTCATCGGTGGATGCATAAGGGATCATCCGGCAGCCGCCCAAGGCAGGCCCCATCGTGGTATTGTGAATGGCGATAATCGCTTTCAGATCCGTTCCACGATGCCGGCAAAATACCACTTGCTCATGTCCCATCTCGTCCATCAGCTGAAAAACATCGCTCATCCTGTCTTCTTCCACGCGGGAAGGGGCTGCTTTCGGGTTATTCTGAGCAGCCTGCATCGCAAAGTCTCCCTTGATCACTTTCACTGCCATCACCCACTTCCATCAGCTTCACATCTTACGGAAACTATGGAACTTCATTCCTTTAAAGCGAGAAAAAGAGGGCGGTTGAAAAACCGCCAGATTGATGACAAACCTGTATGATAGCCCTGACTCTTTTGCCCGTTACTCCCTTTCCTCTCACGCAGAAGTCCGTACGATCCGCTCCAAGAGCTTCCAAGAGAGGCGGCACAATGCATAGTGTACTCAAAAAGTACAAGCACCCACAGGGCACACGTCACGCCTTTGGCCGCATGCTCCCCGGTCGTGCTATGTGCCGCTTTTTTGTCTCATCTCCTCTCTTGTCACTGAGTTCGTCGTCAAAAACCGCTCATTCGGGCAATAGAGTTCTTCAGCTCATGTCGAGAAACTTTGTCAGCAGACCGGTTGCAAAAACCGCCTTGTTCATTTCACTATATGCCCAGCCTTACTTTCCGGTGAACCGCGGCGGCCTTTTCTCCATGAAGGCTTGAACTCCTTCTTGAAAGTCAGCCGTTTTCCCGGCAATATCCTGCAACTGCGCCTCGTATTCCAAAGCGTCCTCCAGGGAAACTTCCATCCCCTTGTACAGCGAACGCTTCGTCAAAGCTACCGCCTTGGTCGGCGCTTGGGCGAACCGGCTGGCCCATTTCATCGCTTCTTCCTGGAGCTGTTCATGGGGGACCAGTCGATTGGCCAATCCGATCTGCACCGCTTGTTCAGCATCCACATCCGTTCCAGACAACGCCAGCTCCATGGCCCGGCCCAATCCGACCAAACGCGGCAAGAAATAGCTGGATCCACTGTCCGGGACCAGTCCGATCCGGACGAAGGCTTCGATAAACTTCGCGTGTTCCGAAACAATGCGCAAGTCACAAGCCAGGGCCAAGCTGCAGCCGGCACCGGCTGCCACGCCGTTCACCGCGGCAATTACCGGCTTTTCCATCTGGGCGATTGTGACAACGATCGGGTTGTAGCGGTCCCGGACACTATTCCCCAGGGAAAGCTTGTCAATATTGGGATCGGTGCGGTCATTCAGATCCGCGCCGGAGCAAAAGGCTTTTCCTGCACCCGTCACAATGACTGCACGGACATCCTCGTCCCGGCTTACATCCTTCAGCGCCTTTAGCAGGTCCTCGTTCAATTGCTTGTTCATGGCGTTATATACTTGAGGCCGGTTGAGAGTGATAACCCCCACTCCGTTTTCTTTCGTCAACGTCACCGTCTCTGCTGTAAATGTCTTTTGTGTCATCTCAATCCCCTTTCCGATCGATAGATCCTCTCGCTTTATTTTCCTTGAAATCGAGGACGTCGTTTTTCCTTAAACGCCCGCATGCCTTCCTTCTGATCCTCCGTGGAAAACAGGAAGAAAAAAAGCTTCTGTTCATAATCCAGACCCGTTTCCAGCGGGGTATCCAGCGCTTTTAAGACGGACTGCTTGGCCAGCCGCACAGCTACCGGTGCCTGGGCAGCCACTTCCTCTGCCCATTCCCTGGCTTCCTGTTCCAGCAATTCCACCGGCACGATGCGGTTGATTAAACCGGCAGCCAAAGCTTCACGCGCGGACAGGGAACGAGCCGTAAGCACCATCTCCATGGCCCGGGCTTTACCGACAGCCCTGGTGAGGCGTTGAGTCCCGCCCGCTCCAGGCATGACGCCCAGCTTGATTTCCGGCTGCCCAAACTCTGCTGTTTCTGAAGCGATAATCATGTCACAAGCCATTGCCAGCTCACATCCCCCGCCCAGGGCATACCCGCTGACCGCTGCAAGCAGCGGCTTGGAAAAACGGCGGATGTATTCCCATTGAGCAAACTGATCCTTAAGCAACATCTCCACCGAGGAGGCTTCCGCCATCTCGTCAATATCCGCTCCGGCAGCAAAACAACGGCTTCCTCCGGTCAGCAGCACGCACCGGATCTCCTCATCGCGCTCCATCTCTTTCAACGTACGGACCAGCTCATCCATCAGTGCCAGATTAAGCGCATTCAGCACCTGGGGACGATTCAGCCGGATCGTCCCAACTCCGTTCGCCTGGGAAACCAACAGATATTTTGTCTCCAACACCACCGCTCCCTTGAGAGATGTAGAAAGCGTTACCAAATCATTGTCTAAAGGGTTTGATTTTTGGGACTCTACCGTATATTTTAGCAAAGCGCCCGCCTCTTTGTCAGTGATTCGCTTTACAGAGCTGAAGGACCGCAAAAAAAAAAAGCCCGTAACGGGCTTGTCCGGTTATGAGACATGTTTGCGTGTTTCTTCCAAGCAGTCGTGACAGACAATTTTTCCTTTAAAGTAAAAGAGCTGCTCAGAGGAATCGCAGAAGATACAGCTTGGATTATACTTTTGCAGAACAATCGTGTCATTGTTGACGAAAATCTCCACTCCGTCATGAGGATGAATACCCATGGTGTCACGCAACTCTTTTGGCAGCACGATCCGACCAAGGTGATCCACTTTTCTTACGATCCCGATGCCTTTCATGATGGATTCCCCCATTGCAGTGGTTATTGGCGGGAGATGCCGGCTGCAATGTCGTAGGGGCGGATGTTGTCTGATACTTCCTCAACAAACCGCGACAGCGGGACTTTTTTTTTAGAATCCGTCTCAGAAGATTTGTCCGACGTATCGTCGTAGGATACATCATCAGAAGACTGGGAGTTTTCAAGAGATCCCCCCTCACTGGAAGGGGCCGACTGTTGGTCACCGCCAGAGGTGGTCTCGCTGTCGGAACCACCAGTCGACCCTGTGGTATCTCCTGTTCCCGTGCTTTCATCCCCCGTTTCCGGCGAAGGAGGGTTCTCCTGGGATGGGGTGTCTGATCCCGTATCGGAAGGCTGATCTCCGGACGGCGGTTGTGACGGCGTACCGGTATCTCCTTCCGCGCTCCCCGTATCACCAGGCTGTTGAACACCTCCATCCGCAGGCGGATTCTGGGGCTTCTCTGCCGGTTTTTCTTCCTCCAAAGTTTCTGCCGGATCCTTTTTCTTTTTCTCTTTCTCCTCTTTCTCAATCATGGACGCCCAATCTTGGTCAGACGGTGGATTGCGCAGTATCGGGGAAAAATCGACCCGTTGCATCAAATCCGAAACCGACAGATCTGAGAGAGATTTGAAGGAAATATCCTCGCCGTTCTGCCGTGCCAAAAGCCACAGCGCATACTTCGCCGGGGAGAGTTTTTTTTCCTCCGCCTTCTTCTTGACAAAGTCCGGCAAAGGCAAAGCGAAGAAACTGACTTCGGACTTCCCTAACTGTGGGTCCTGGGACACCCGGTTTTGAATGGCTTCCAGGATCGGATCGGAGTTCCCTTCCGGGCTCACCTGAGACACCAATACGCGGTCGCGCGGCTTCAGGTACCCTTTTTGTTTGGCCCGGTGCAAGATGTCCACGACGAATTCGTCTGCTCGCTTCCCTTCCCAGCCGTCCGAAGGCAAGAGCTTTTGAGCGGTGGTATTGAGAGCACGCACCTTTACCACTTTCCCGTCTTTGTTCACCCCTACTTCAAGGCTAGGAACGGAATCAATATACACATAGGTCTGGGCATGGACACTGCCCGGTGTCCAAAATGGGACAAACAAAAGAAACGCCACAACGGCTGCGACCAGACAACCGGCCATCCATGCCAACTTGGGGAACCTCGGCAGCTGGAAGCGACGGGTCTGAAGTTCAAAAGTAACTTCATCACCGATCTGTACCGGTTTTCCCTGTGGAGGAACCCGGAAAAACTCACCGCTGGGCGTCATGATGACCCAATACTGCGGACCGATTTCCATCACGATCCCCTTCTGCACAATCTCCACCCCCCTTCTGTTCAGATGGCCAGCCGAGGTATTCCCTCATCAGAGGCAATTCCTCCACAAGCACCAGAGTCAGAGCGATTAAATAGGTGCGGTGTCTTTTTAATGTACGTCTATGACATCCGACTCGCTCTGCCAGTTCTTTTTTGATTCGTTTCTGTTCGTAAAACTGTTTCAGCAACTCGTTGTCGGCAACCAACCTGCGCGCCACTTCCAACATTTCTTTTCGAGTATCCCGGTGTTTGGGCGAGGCATCCACCAAATCCGACATACCGATCCCGAACCGGCTCAAGGCTTTGGTGAATTGCACCACTTCTTCGCGACGCATCTCACCCAGTTCCTTTTCACGATAATGGTCGAAAGACTGCTCCACCATCTCGGGATAGTTCGGCTCATTATCTTTGGAACCCGGAGATACCAGCGGCACCTGACTTAAAAGGTGCTTCTTTTCACGCCGGAAAAAATCGATTAGCCGCCTCTGAATCACCATATACGCAAACGACAGGAATGAAGAGCTTTGGCCTTCTTCGTAGCGCTGGATCGCTTCATCAAAACCGGATAGTGCGATGGAGTATTCGTCATCCTGCATGGTCACCGTCCGATTACAGATGCGTGAAGCGATCCGAACAATGTGCTGGCGATGTTCCCGCAACAGTTCCTCTCGTTGCTCGGTGGACTGGGAGGCTTTTGCTTTTAGTACGCGCTCTTCCAATTGGCGTCTTTTTTCGTCTCGCTCACCATCCCCCGGAACACGCAATACCGACACCTCTCCCTACTTATTTATTCGGAGCAACCCTCTTTTTTTTGTCCATTTGAAAATTCCTCATCTTGCCAAATGAAAGTGGGCTTTACACACGGACAAACAAGGATTTTACCCTGTCTTCACGGATAGAATGAGTCCCAGATCAAAAAAATGATAACCATGGAGGTGTTCTTTTTGAAAGATGAACAAAAAAATCCCAAACCATCGCGTCGGCAACCCACCGTAGCACCCGGCATCACCGACGAAGCCATCGAAAAAGATGCCACAAAAGAAGAAATCCGCAAGGGGAAATCCACATCGGTCACTCGATTGGGTTGGGAAACACCCGACAACACATAATCATCAGAAAATGAAACAACCCCAAGAGAGCTCGATTGCGTCTGCGCTCTCGAGCTCTCTTGGGTCAGCTCTTATGCAGTCGTATTCTATTTTACCATCTAATACGTTCCCACGGGAGGGGAGATTATCTCACGACACTTTTTCTTATCGCTTCCACCGCTTGAGGATTTTCCAGGGAAGAAAGATCCCCCGCATCGTTGCCGGTATAAGCTGCTTTTATCGCCCGCCGCAAAATTTTACCGTTCCTTGTTTTCGGCAGCTCCTCGACAAAATGGATCTGTTTGGGTTTTAATGCTTTGCCCAACCGCACCTCCACCATAGCGATCAATTCCTTCCTCAATTCTTCATCCCCGGCTGTATTGGGTTGAAGGGAGACAAAACAGACGGCCGTTTCTCCTTTGGTGGGATCCGGCACCCCAATAGTGGCCGCTTCCAATACTGCCGGATGATCGACGAGAATCGATTCCACCTCGGCAGGCCCCAGCCGTTTGCCAGCGATTTTCAGTGTATCATCGGAACGGCCGGTAATAAACCAAAACCCTTCCTCATCTACTTCCACCCAATCCCCGTGAACCCAGGTATCCGCCCAGCGGCTCCAATAGGTTTTCTCGTAGCGTTCGGGATCCCGCCAAAACCCTCGGGTCATCCCCACCCAGGGCTTTCGTAGGACCAACTCTCCCACCTCACCGCGGACAGGACGGTTTTGGTCGTCCACCACTTCAGCAGCCATACCGGGCATCGGTCCGTTGAAGGAGCAAGGGGCGATCGGTTTCATCAGATTGCTGGACAGTATGCCGCCGGAGGTTTCCGTACCGCCGGAATAGTTAAAAATCGGCACTTGTTTTTTCCCGACTTTCTCAAACAACCACTGCCAAGGCTCCGGATTCCATGGTTCACCGGTGGACCCGAAAACTCGAAGAGAGCTGAGGTCATGCCGTTTCGTCCATTCCTCCCCGTACTTCATCAACGCCCGGATGACCGTCGGTGAGATGCCCAGATGGCTGACACCATGAGTCTCCACCATTTTCCACAACCGATCCGGCTCGGGATAATCGGGAGTCCCTTCGAACAACACCATGGTGCTGCCGGAAAGAAGCGTCCCAAATACCATCCAGGGACCCATCATCCATCCCATATCCGTCACCCAGAACATCACGTCTCCAGGTCCCAGATCCATCATATAACCCGCGTCAAAAGCGGATTTGATCGGGAACCCGGCATGGCAGTGCACCGTCCCTTTCGGTTTGCCCGTCGTGCCGGAGGTGTAGATGATCATAAAGGGATTCTCGCCATCTGTATCCAACGCGGGGCAAAAGGATGAAGGCGCTGTCATTTCGTCCCACGACATATCCCGTTCGGTATAGGTCAGCTCCCGCTTGAGACGGGGAACCACCACGACTTTTTCCACACTGGGAGACAAATCCACCGCCCGGTCTGCCTCTTCCTTCATCCGGACCATTCTTCCCCGACGCAGAAACCCGTCAGCAGTGATCAATACTTTGGCTTCGCAATCCCGCAAACGGGTCGCCACCGCCTCAGCACCATATCCGGAAAAACAAGGGGTGAAAATCGCCCCGATCCGAGCCGCTGCCAAAATGGCAATCACATTCTCCGGAATCATCGGCAAGTAGATGGCGATCCGGTCACCCGCTTGGACTCCCAGCTCGCGCAGCCCTCGAGCACATCGGCTTACCGCTTGCAACAACTCGCGGTACGTGTACTTGACCACTGTACCGTCGTCTCCTTCCCAGACCAAGGCCAACCGGTGTCGGCTTTGGCGGTCTTCCACCCACCGGTCGAGAGCGTTGACGGAGACATTCATCTTCCCTCCCGCAAACCATCGGGGCCACGCATTTCCTTTGCTGTTATCCCACACTTGCTCATAAGGACGGGACCAACGGATGCCCATATCCCGGACCACCGCATCCCAGAACCAAGCGATATCCGTTACCGACCGCTCGTAGAACGCATCGTAATCCTTCAAGCCATGTGCTTTCATCAATTGGAACAACCGCATGTTTTGTATCTGTTCTTCACTGGGAAACCATGCCGCTTTGCTCATCTCTCTCCCTCCAACCGCCTCATGAATTCAGGATATTCATACTTTATTTTAAACTTGCCTATCCGGTTGGTAAAGCCGACATCAACCGGATCCAGAATCAGGATGAAAATAGAACAAGTTATACAAACCTCTCTATTTTTCTTCCCGTACAATGTGGGGTACAATAGGACTACAATGGGACGAGACAAAAAGCGAGTGATCAGTATTGGAAAACAAATATCTCAAACGAACCATCCTGAAACGGGAAGTGAAAAGCTCTCACTTGGGTGAAACACGGGACATCCAAATCTATCTTCCCCCGGATTATGACGAACGGTACCATTATCCCGTCCTCTATCTTCAGGACGGGGACGACTATTTCAACCTCGGCCGCTTGGCCACCCGCTGCAACCAGATGATTCTCGACGGGGAGATTGTACCCATCATCGCCGTTGCAGTGCCGGTGGATAAAAAGAAACGGACTGCGGAATATTCACCGGTAGGTGAGCGCAACAAGCGATATAAATCCTTTTTCCTGGAAGAGCTGATCCCCGCTGTAGAGAACGAATTCCCCACCGGCGGATCAGTGGAAGACCGGGTGTTGGGCGGCTCATCTCTCGGAGGGACCGTCTCGCTTCACTTGGCGTTGGATTATCCGCTGTTGTTCCAGCGAGTGCTGTCTCAATCCGGTGCCTTTTTGAAGGCCACTTTGGAAGCCATCCGCCAAAGTCCGGACCTGAGTCATCTGGAAATTTACCAGTCTATCGGCAAATCGGAAACCGCCGTCTCCACTCATATGGGCATCCTGGATCTCCTGACACGCAACCGGGAAGTTCACCGTGCTCTGCAGGAGCAGGAAGCCCGGGTATTGTACCGGGAAAAGGAAGGCGACCACACCTGGGGATTGTGGCAGCAGGACTTGCCGGAAGCATTGCGCTTCTTCTTCGGAAAATAAGGCACACAAAAAAGAGCAGGGGTGGAATCACCCCTGCTCTCATAGTTCCTCACTCTACCTCACCGAAGGATACCCACTCTGCCGGTTGGATCAATACTTTCCCCCGGCCTTTAAAGTTGAGCTGCACCGTTTCACCGGAGGATTTGCCCAACAGGGTCTTCAGATTGATATCGGTTTTGATTCCGGTGGAAACCCCTTCCGTCCAACCGATCACCGCATTGGGATCCACCACCACCGGCGCATCCAGCGCGATCGGCTGTCCATGGGAGGAGATGGCCACAAAACCGTGTCCCGACAGCTTACAGGTAAAAAGACCGCCGGAAGCGATCCCTGCTCCGCGAATCACTGAAATATCCCAGTTCACCGTCTGTTCAAAAGCAAGCAGGTGACGTCCTTCCACGTACAAAGTTTCTCCGTTCAATCGGAGGATGGTGATATCCGCCGCGTTGTCAGCCAGGAAGAGATCCCCCTGACCTTCCGCTTTCATCAGGGGCACACCTTCCCCGGTTATCTTTTTCTTCAGCCATTTGCCGATTCCGCCGGATGTGCTGGAAAACTTGATATCCCCCTGGTAGGCGATCATACTTCCCTGTCGGCAAAACACGGTATCCGTCACCCTTATTTTGAGCGCTTTATTGTTTTGCAAAACAAAGGACTCCTGGGTGTTTACTTCTTCCGCTTTATGCAACAAATGATCCAAGGATTCCGCCATGGTGATCCCTCCTCTGAAATGAAATCCATCCGGCGGCTGATCCTGATTCGTCAGCTGCCGGACTTTGACAGAGCCACCTTTATCTTTATAAATCGAGCCCCGGACGTACAGAAAAAGCCCCCTCCCCCGGGAGGCGGCTGAACCCATTATCCGCAATATTTATCGTAAGCACTGGTCAAGTTGGCAGCGATCTCTTCCAGGGAACGGTTCTCAATCTCATGGCGCTGGACCATGTGAACCAGTTTGCCGTCTTTCATCAGGGCAAAAGACGGGGAAGACGGCGGATAATCTTCGAAATACTCCCGCGCTTTCGCAGTCGCCTCCCGATCTTGACCTGCAAAGACCGTAAACAGGTGATCCGGCTTCTTCTCATGCTTCAGGGATTCCGCCACAGCAGGACGGGCCAATCCCGCAGCACACCCGCATACCGAGTTGACCACGATGAGCGCAGTCCCTTTCGCACCTTCTCCCTCCAGTGCTTCCACCACTTCTTCCGGTGTCCGCAATTCCTTGAAACCGATCCGGGTCAATTCATCCCGCATCGGCTGAACCATCATTTGCATTTGTTGAATATAAAAGTCTTGTGCCAATCCGGATCCCTCCTTCAGTGTTATTGTATCCCAAAGGTGTGCGGGAGTCTACACAGCCATTGTTATCCCACTTCCAAAACATCTATGCTAAAATTTTGGAGTAAAGGGGGAAGTGACAGACGGAGAGCGACCCTTGAAACGAGGTGACACGCGTTGGACGTGAAAACCTACTTGTCCCGTATCGGTATGACAGAGATCCGGAAGCCTACTCTCTCGTTCCTTGCTGAACTCCAACATCAACATTTGTGTCATGTGCCCTTTGAAAATTTGGACATCCTGCAGGGAGTGGAGATCCGCCTCATACCTGAAGAATTATACGGGAAGGTCGTACAACGGCAGCGAGGCGGTTTTTGTTATGAGCTCAATTATTTGTTCAGCCGTTTGCTGCAAGCGCTCGGCTATTCGGTCTCCTTGATTTCCGCCCGGGTGCGCAAATCGGATGGCACCTTCGGGCCTGAATTTGACCACATGGCACTGATCGTCCGGTTGCAAGAAGAGCACTACCTGGTCGATGTAGGGTTCGGCGATTCCTGCCGCCGACCCTTGCCTCTCACCGGAAAAAAGTGTGCAGATGTCAGTGGGACGTATCGTATCAAACCAAGGACGGGGGATTACGCCTTGGAAAAGAGAAAAGGCAAACGGTGGATACCCAAATATCTGTTCACCACAACGCCCAGACGGCTCGCAGACTTTGACATGATGTGCAGTCATCAGCAATCTTCCTTGACATCGGTTTTTACGAAGAAGCTGATCTGTACCATCGCCACTCCGGAAGGCCGGATCAGCGTCTCTGATAAGCATCTCACCATCACAAAGAACGGCAAGCAGAAAAAGGTCCCCTTCTCCTCCCGGAAAGAACGGGAGCAAGCCATCCGCCGCTATTTCGGAAAGCACTTTGGAAACACATCCATTCATACAATAGAGTAGACATCGCAATGGCCCAACGCCGCAGACCTGTCGTCTCCCACCTCGGACATAGAAGTTCCATAGAACGGAGGCATGTACTTTGACATCCTTTTCACCGCAAGAAAGAGAAACCATTCACCGCGTTATCAAGGCCCGCCGGGATATCCGTCACTTTCTGCCCCGTCCGGTTCCACAGGATGCCTTGGAACGCATCTTGGAAGCGGCCCACCATGCTCCATCGGTGGGCTTTAAACAACCCTGGAACTTTATCCTCGTTACCTCGTTATCCATCAGAAAACAGATTAAGGAGTCCTTTGAACGAACAAATGCATCAGAGCTCGCCCGATTGGATGAAGGGGAACGCAAGGAGCTTTATCGCCGGTTGAAATTGGAAGGGATCATGGAAGCTCCGGTCAACATTGCCGTCACCTGCGACCGGAACCGGGATGCCCCCTTTATCCTCGGTCAAGGTCCCATGCCGGAAACCGATTTATACAGCACTTGTCTCGCTATTCAAAATATGTGGCTCGCGGCCCGGGCCGAAGACATCGGAATGGGTTGGGTCAGCATCCTGGACCCGGTAGAGACGGAGAAAGTTCTCGGCTTGCCCGACCATGTCCGTCTGGTGGCCTACCTTTGTCTCGGATATCCGGTGGAGTTTACGGAAAAACCGATGTTGGAACGAGAAGGGTGGAAATCCCGTCTCGATTTGAACAGCCTGGTGTTTGAGAACCGCTGGGGAGAACCGTATCATCCTTAACCCGCCGTATATTTCCTGCCAGGAAGGGCACGCTCAAAGCGAAACCCTATTTTCGAAAGGCGGAGAGTGCCCATGGTTCAAAAAGAATCATCTGCTTCCAACCGACCTCGGGAATCGTCCAAAAAGCATCTGATCTCTTTTTTCTGGATGATCTTGTTTACCGCTGCCGCTTTTGTGGTCGTCGCCACCGAAGCTTTTTCCGGTCCTGTCACCCTGGCGATCATCCTGGTTTTGGCTGCGATACAGGCTGTCTTGCAACTCTTTACCTTTATGCACCTGGATCGCAGGAGCCAGCTCCCCATCCTCTTCATGGCCAGCGGGATCGGATTGGGTGTCATTTTCGCCCTCTCCCTGTGGATTTGGAAGTGACTTTTGAAAAAAGTTTGCCGCTCTGACACACGTTATCACAGGAAAATAAAGAGCAGGCATCGAAAAATACCAGTACCACACGGGGTTTGCAGTTCAAGAGCGAACCCCGTCTCTTCTTTAAAATTTTAATTATAAGATTAGTTATAAGGTTCTATTTCCTATCCCAGGGAATCGGTTGTAAAATATGTACAAAAAGGTGATCTACATCCAAATGAATGGTGAAGGGGTTGACCACATTGGAAATCCATGAGATCGGGGAAGTGATTCGAAAAATCCGAAAAGAACGAGGTCTTCGCCTTGAAGATCTGGCCGATGAAAATATCTCTCCCGCCACGATCAGCAATATCGAGCGAGGTGTCCCCCATGTTAATCCGGAGAAAACCCAGTACCTCCTGCAGAAGCTTGACCTGGAAATGGACAAGCTGCCCAGCCTCGTCATGAATGAACAGCGGGAACTGGAAAATGTCCGGTTTGAACTCTTTGCCCTGGAAACCATGCGCGATATCGACAAACCAGACGAAGCCCTGAAGGGGCTGGAAGAGTTAGACCTCGACGACAGCCACCCCTATGCCGCCCTCTACTACTATGTCATGGGCAAATGCTACAACAGTAAAAAGGATTGGAAACGGGCCGAACGCTCCCTCTTCAATGCCGTCCGCCTCGCCAACCAGCATCCCATCAACGAAAAAAGCAACATCGAAGCGGCAGCCTTCACCGAATTGGGCTTGTGCAGTTACTACCAAAACAACCTGGAGCAAGCGCTGAAATACACCGAGAGCGGGATTGCAGCTTTTGTGGAGGATGGAGAGCGAAAGCATTTTATAGACGTTCTGTTGCGAAACAAAGGAATTTATCTGGAGCGCTTGGGTCGGCTTGGAGAAGCAATGCAAATAGTACAAGAAGCATGGAGGCGACTTCCTCATATCGAGCAATTAGATGTTGTTTTGGGTTTATACTGGCTTCGATCTGAGATTCTTCGCCGGACCGGGCTGTTTGACGAGGCAATTCATTATGCAATGGAAGGGCTTGAATTAGGACGGTTTAACTGGAAGTATGACTCCCTGTTAGATTTATGGACTGTACTGGGCAGTACTTATATGGGTAAAAAAGATTGGGAACGAGCGATTCGAAGCTTTGATATGGCCTTGAAATTTAAAAACATTATCCCATCAGATCTAAAATTCCCAACGGTATATACACAACTTGGTATTCTATACATGCACCAAAAACGATGGGAGGATGCCAAAACCTCTTTAGAAACGGCGATTAAAATAGCAAAAAATTGTAGTGATACCTTTCGCCTCACCCATGCTCTATATATCACAGGTGATTTTTACCGAATCACAAACCAGCATCAAGAAGCTATCTCCTTCTATAAAGAAGCATTATCTTTAGCTAAGAAGCATCATTACACAAAAAAAGAGTATCAAGCTTTATTTCGCCTTGCTCAATGTTGGGAAAACATAGATAAGGAGGAATTTCACCGAACTCTGCAAAATATGTATCTAGTACAGCAACAACTTCAAAGAAAGGAGGAAATCCCTTATGAAGAAGTGGTTTAAAACAATGTTATTTTCTGCTTTTTTGATTACAGCAGTGGGTTCTTGTTTCGTATTTTCCAATGATGTAGTCCAAGTTAGTAATGAGCAAGGGAACCTAAGTGAACCTGGAGGAGGTTGAATTTCCAACGAAACATCCTCTATTAACCGCAACTATGCGGTTTTTTTTTTGTTCAAAACTAAGTACTACTCTATGGTTTTCGGCACTCTGTAAAGTGTTCTCTTCGACCAATTTAATTAACTCTTGACGAGTAAGTCTCTTCAAATCAAATTCAGACGAAGGGCCGAGGTGATCTGGGGGACCGAATACCCTTCGTGAGCCAGCGCTTGCATCAGCTCTCTCGTGCTTACCTTCGGCCCCAATCGGTCTTTTTTCGCAAGATCTCGATCTGCATCTCCTTTTCACCGAGTAAGACCTTCGCTTCTTTCAGTTCCTGTTCCATCTCCTTTTCACGTTGGGAGGGAGCCGTGCGAAGGGCGGAACGCCCTCCTTCCAGAAACGCTTCCCGCCACCGGTAATACTGGGTCTGGGCAACCATGCCGACGACAAACCTCGGAAATATTCGCCCCTGGAGTCATCTCTTCCAATACGATTTCCATCTTCTTCTCTGCACTCCATTTTCTCCGCCCCATGAAACAGACCCCTTTCATCCCCTTTGTTCTAACTTAACATGTGTCTGGGGTCTCATGGGGTCAGTATACCTTCCAGTACAATGGTTTCATTTTTTTACCGCAAAGGGTGTTGCTATACAGAGTGGCCAATTCCACGAATCATTGCCGTACCCCTAGATACACACGTATCACTGGTACCATCGTTGAAACCCGTTAGAACGAATCGCAGCCGAGCTTTAACTGCCCCAGAAGGTTTCCGGCGGGGAACGTCGACATAGGTCAACCAGTCGTTTGCATCAAAGGTATCAAAGTCTTCCTGCCGTTTCACGATATCTTTCCGGATCACTTGTCCGCCACTCCCCAACCATTTGATGTCCACGAACCATGGGGCAGTATCACCATTAGTTGGTTCTTCTCGGACTGCAAAACTGAGATGCAGGGCCTCGGTATCGGAGGGTAACTGAACGCGTTGCTTGAGAACGGCCCTCTCGCCAACAGCCGTGACCGGACCCACTTGTGCGACCTTTTTCCCCTCAAAAGCTTGGTCAGTTGAAGTAAAAACATTGCCCTTGGTTTTCCACGGATCCAGCGTTGCCCTCTCAAAGGAGCGGTTCTTTAACAAATTGACACCCATTTTGTTCACCTGCCTTTTATATAAAACTATGAAATCACTTATATAATTGATAATGGAAATAACACAATTAACGAAAAAAGGCGTTAGTAGGGGTAGAACCAGCATTTGATTACGAAGTAGCACAACAGATAAAGACCCGTGAGGGTCGGCAGTTTATCTATGTTGAACCTTGGATCCGCTGCCGAGTCCAATACAAAAAAGAGACCCATGCGGGTTATTTACGGGAGCCCGTTTTTCAAGGGTTCAAGCTATGAAGCCCACTGATCGATGGGCTTTTAATCGTATGGGGAGCTGATAGCAAAAAAAAGGCCCATAAAGGCCCAACCCGGAATGAGAGAGTCAAAATGACGAGTAGCATAACCTATGACCAAGTTTATTTTATCAAAGCAGTCCGCATTTCCATGGGGATTTGCAAACGATTAACCGAATATTTACCCTATAGCAACACCCTTTTCTAAAAAAAATTGAAACAGAACCATAAAGTTGCACGTTTCCCGATAGTAATCCCCCTTTTTCTACTGACCACTCCCTTACGGTGTGGTATTTTTTTGCATATTAGGATAAAAAGACACAAAAAAACCTGTCCATTCGAATAATATAATGACACCTCTTTACTACTAGCAGCCTCTAGGCTGCCTTTTTTGTGCCATCACTTATCAACCACAAAAATTCCAACATTAAACGGAACATATGTTCTAGAAAAGACGGATAAAAGGGATAAAGTGTGAGAAAAGAGAGGTTTAAGGAGTTCAACAGCATGCAATATCCACCAGGTTACGATGAGTTTGAAGCTAAAGTGAGACAGTTTAGTGTGCTTGATGTGCTGGAAAAGGTTATTCCCATGATCGCAAGCAGCTTGAACAGGTTCCACTAAAATCCCGATCTGTGGTAGCCAAACTATTAGATTACACGTATGACAAGGTGGTAGTAGCACTAAGCGAAACACGAGGGGAAATTTCCCGCTCCGATGGGAAGATTCTTCAGATCGAACAGGAACGAGACAGCCGTGTGGTAACGTTTTTGTTCTGTGGTTATTCATACTCCAACGCTTTCTTTAACGCACATCTCCGTGCAATGTGTGAAGAAGCCTTTTGGCAGTTCATTACGGATCACCTTCCCATCTACAAAAACCTGAGCCTTTAACCGTACGTATCGTAAACTAGTCGTGTCACAAAAGCTTCTCGGTTTAAACATGATAAACGACCATGTTTTAAGAGGTGTGAAAAGGGTTCTTATATCCATATTGGTATTGTGTACCGCTACCATATTGGTACTGTTGTTATCCTCCGTACGGTAACCCAGTTCCAGTTCAGCCAGTTCCAGGTCCAGGTCCAGGTACCGAGCCCCAGTCAGTGGGATTAAGTTACTAGCCAAGGACGGGTACCCTACAAGACCCTCGTGGTCTGCCGTCGCTGTCACGAGGACATCCACGCAGGAAGAGATCGACGAGTTCCCCGGCAAGTCATCCGAAAATTAGGTTGTCCAACCGTTGATCACAACGTGTGACACTTCCAGCACCAAGATAGTAGGATGAAAGCGCATACAAAAGGGTTTTTCTAGATGTTATAATCGTCGGTGAAGGGAGGGAATCAGATGCAGCTTGACAGTCGGAGCACGAAACTATTGAACGAAGTCGTTTCCAATCCCGGTTTAAAGAGTGACGATCTTGAGCGCAAGCACGATTTAAATCGACGACAGCTAAAATACAGCTTCGATAAAATCAATGACTGGCTGGATTCAAAAAACCTTCCCAAGATCAAGCGAACCAGACAAGGAACGTTTGTGATTCACCCCGTGCTCGTCTCAACGCTCCTTCAAGAGGAGGATGTTCCCGTTCAGGAGACCATCCCGTCGGAACAAGAACGGGTCCATATGATTCTCCTCATGCTGCTCTGTTGCGAAGAGGACCTTTCTCTTTTCCACTTCACAAGCGTTTTGGAGTTCAGCAAGAACACGATCTTGAACGATTTGAAAAAAGCTCAGACTTATTTGGATCCATACGAAATTGAGATTCAGTATTCCAGACGTCACGGCTATTTGCTGGCCGGCAAAGAATTCTCCATCCGACATGCACTGATTGCCTTGGTCAACCAATGCCTCTCCCTTCCGAACGGAAAGCGCTACCTGGAGAAAGCGACGGCCCTTGCAAAGGAAGAGATTCACGGGTTTCGTCGCAAAATTGAAGACGTGGAAGTAGAACTCGGCCTTCAATTCACGGATGACCGAATGGAAGCCATGCCCTACATTCTTGCCCTTACCTTGAAGCGGATCCAACAGAAGAAAATCATCGAACCGTTCTCCATTCACTACGATGAACTCTCCGACACAAAAGAGTACCGCGCTACCGAGCTCATTCTAAACGACGCGGGAGATATCCCGATTGTTGAACGGCTGTTCATCACGCTTCACCTGCTGACGACGAATGTGTACTCTTCCGAGAATGAGGCTGAAGACCTCATTCCAAATTTAAGACAAGCTCTCCGTGAAATGCTGGTGTTATTTGAGAAGCGCTCCTGCATCATTCTTAAAGATAAAGAACAGTTGCTCAATAAGCTCCTGTTGCATACCAAACCGGCCTATTACCGAATGAAGTATCGTTTAACCGATGTCCATGACATTCACCAAACCGTCAGTTCGGAGTTTTTTGAGCTGCATCGCATCGCCCGACAAGCGATGCAACCTCTGGAAGAGTTCATCGGTGAGCCTATTCCGGAAAATGAGGCGATGTATCTGAGCATGTTGCTCGGAGGCTGGTTGACGAAACAAGGAGACAGCTTACAAAAAAAGATCAAGGCCGTGGTGGTTTGTCCAAAGGGAGTTTCCATTTCAAGACTCATGCTCAGCCAATTGAATGAGCTCTTTCCCGAATTCATTTTCTTGGAACCCTTATCGATCCGCGAGTTTCAGACCTACCCCCTTCATTATGACCTTGTTTTCTCTTCGGTTTATGTCCAAACGGAAAAGCGGCTGTTCATCATCTCCCCCTTGATGGATGAGACGGAAAAACACCGCCTTCGAAAACAAGTGATGACAGAAACCGGTGGTTTTGTTCCGACGGATATGCAACTGAACCAGCTGCTCAAGATCATTGAAAAGCATGCGTCCGTAGAGGATAAAGATGCGCTGGCCGTAGAGCTTGGTCAGTTTCTCCGTCAGGAGAATGCTGCGCCCGGAGACGGGCCAACGGAATCTGAAACCCCCAATCTATCGGACTTCTTGCATGAAGGAACGATTCAGAGGGCACGGGGCGCAACATCCTGGGATCACGCCGTGCGGATCGCCGCTGAACCGTTGCTTGCAAATCAATGGGTCCTGCCTTCCTATATTGAAGCCATCCTTTCACCGGAGGAACAGGATCCCTATATCATCATCGGATCGGGGGTCGCCATTCCGCACGCGGATCCGGAGAAAGGGGTCAAACGTGTGGCCATGAGTCTTCTTCAGTTGGATGAAGGCGTTCCCTACGCCGGGGACCACATGGTCCACACCATCGTCGTGATTGCGGCGCCCGATAAGTACCAGCATTTAAAAGCGCTTCGACAGCTTGTGAAGTTATCCCAAAATCGTGAAGCGATGCATGCCCTGACAGAAGCAGGCTCCGTCGCAGAGATGGCTTCTCTGATCGAAGCCCATTCAACCGATGATTAAAACTTTACGTAAAGAGGTTATGGACATGAGTACCTTGTATATGGATGAATCACTGATCCTGCAAGATATTCAAGTGGATACAAAAGAAGAGGTCTTACAATTGATGGCTTCTACGATGCAGGAACAGGGTGTCGTGAAAGAAAGCTACATTCAAGCGGTCATCGACCGCGAGCATCACTATGCAACGGGACTTCCCACCCAAGGGCTCTCCGTCGCGATCCCCCATACGGACAAAGAACATGTGAACAGAAAAAGCTTGAGCGTCGGAGTGCTTACTGAGCCCGTTGACTTTGTCATTATGGGAGAGGATGAACAGTCCACGCCCGTCAAACTCGTCTTCATGCTGGCCATGGACGAGAGTCATGCCCAGCTCTCCCTGTTGCAAAAGCTCATGGGCGTGTTTCAAGACAAAGAGCTTTTAGCTTATCTCGCATCCGAAAGGGATAAAACCAAGATCATCGCCGCGTTGCGGGATGTCCTTGACTAAATGTGAAAGGTAGTGAAAAAGCATGAAAAAACGCGTTTTAGTGGCATGCGGAACCGGAATCGCGACCTCCACCATTGTCAATGAGGCCATTGAAACCATGTGTAAAGAGCACCGTATCGATGCGGAAGTTTTGCAAATCAAAGTATCAGACATTCCTGCTTACAAAGATTCCGCCCATTTGCTGGTCACCACGACGATCGTCAAAGAGCGCTATCCATTCCCGGTGATTAATGCACGCTCGTTCTTGACCGGCGTAGGGGTTGAGGATACCAAGCAAGAGATCTTGGAGGAGCTTCAAAAATAAGGATTCACTCTCGCGCAACATGGAAGTTTTTTAGACACCGATCTAACGAAGCTTCCTGAGCGCGATTTTACAATCAAAACATGGAATATCGAGCGCAGCACCTCTATACAAAGGAGGCATTATCATGGATGGCGTTATTCACGGATTCAAAGCGTTTCTCGACTTGGGTCCAACGGTTATCTTACCCGTGGCCATTTTTCTACTGGGTCTGCTGTTTGGTCAAAAAATCGGGAAAGCCTTTCGCTCGGCGGTTACCATCGGAGTTGCCTTTGTCGGCATATTCCTCGTCGTTGATTTGTTAGTCAATAATCTGGGGCCGGCAGCCAAAGCGATGGTGAAACGGATTGGCGTGGAGCTTCATGTCATTGATGTCGGCTGGCCGGCGGCCGCAAGCATTTCATGGGCCACTCCGGTAGCCGCATTCGTCATCCCCCTTGCGTTGTTGGTCAATATCCTCATGCTTTTTACGAAAACCACGAAGACCATGAACGTGGATATCTGGAACTTTTGGCATTTCTCATTCATCGGGGCCATTGTCTATTTTCTGTCTGGCGGAAGCTTTTTCCAAGCGTTGATTGCAGCCATTCTTTTTGAAATCGTCTGCTTGAAAATCGCCGACTGGACCGCTCCCATGCTCGAAAAATACTTTGAGCTTCCCGGGATCTCCGTGGCAACCGGCAGTACCATCTCGTATGCCATTCTGGGGATTCCCATGGTAAAGCTCCTTCAGAAGATCCCGGGCATCAACAAACTAAATGCCGACCCGGAAACCATACAACGACGTTTCGGAATATTCGGTGAATACCTGTTCATCGGATTGTTTCTGGGCCTTGCGCTAGGTATTCTGGCTGGATACAACATCGGCGACACCTTGAACATCGGAATATCGATGGCCGCCGTTATGCTGCTGATGCCACGTATGGTCAAGATTTTGATGGAAGGTCTCATGCCGATCTCACAATCCGCCCGTGAGTTCTTGCACAAGCGCTTCGGCACGAAAGATATCTACATCGGGTTGGACGCCGCCGTCGCCATCGGACATCCGTCGGTGATCGCCACCGCGTTGATACTCGTGCCGATCACCGTGGTTCTCGCCATCATTCTGCCTGGCAACAAGGTGTTGCCGTTTGGGGACTTGGCTACGATTCCTTTCATCGTCGCCTTTATCGTAGGTGCCGCGCGCGGAAATATCGTTCACTCGGTGATCGTAGGTTCGGTCATGATCGCACTCTCTCTTTACATGGCGACCGATATCGCCCCCCTCCATACGGAAATGGCCAACAACGCCCAGTTCACCATCCCGAAGGGAACCAGTCTCATTTCAAGCATCGACCAGGGTGGAAACCTGGTGAACTTCGTGATTTATAAATTCTTCTCTTTATTTAATTAAATCCAATCATAGGGTGAACGGAACGAGGAGGAGATGTGCATGAAAGCGCTGGTGAAAGAAGAACTCGGCTTTGGAAACCTGAATCTCCTGACTGTGGAGGAACCCTTCGCCGGAGAGGGACAGGTCAAGATTGAAGTGAAAGCAGCCGGGATTTGCGGGTCTGATCTGCACACATACGAAGGCCATTACAAGGTGAATGCCCCTGTGACGCTCGGGCATGAATTTTCGGGAGTCGTGGTGGAAGTCGGCCCCCATGTGATGGGACTTCAGGTCGGCGACCGGGTGACATCGGAAACGACTTTTGCCATTTGTGGAGAGTGCCGCTATTGCCGGACCGGCGACTACAACTTGTGTAACCAACGCAAAGGCCTGGGTACCCAGGTGAACGGCGGCTTTGCCAAGTATTTGATCGCCAATGCAAAAAACGTGCATAAGCTTCCCGAAAACGTGGATTTTTCATCCGCTTCTTTGACGGAACCGCTTGCTTGCGCCCATCATGCCATCCAGAAAACCCATATCAAACCAGGTGACGTTGCGGTGGTACTCGGCCCTGGTCCGATTGGCCTTTTGACCGCACAGGTTGCCAAAGCGAACGGTGCGAAGGTTATTATCACAGGCCTGGACAACGACCGAACGCGTCTGGAAAAAGCGACTGAGCTTGGAATCGACGCAGCCGTTAACATTCAAAAAGAGAACGTTGCCGACATCGTGAACGAAATGACGGATGGATACGGAGCGGATCTTGTTTTCGAATGTACGGGCGCCGTGTCCGCTGCCAACATGGGACTGGACTTGCTGGCCAAGAAGGGGGAATACGTGCAAATCGGCATCTTCCCCAAAGCCATGATTGAAATCGACTTTGAAAAAATCATCCAAAAAGAAATCCACGTGATCGGTACCCGCAGTCAAAAATCAGCGGACTGGGAACCTTCTCTCGCGATGATGAATGATCGCAGGGTAAACGCGAAAGCGTTGATCACGCATGAATTTACGATCGCCGAGTGGGACAAAGGCTATCAGGCCATCAAGGATGGAAAGGCGATCAAGGTATTGCTCAGACCGCTTGAGGAGGAAAGTGCCAATGGATAAGCAGACCGTAAAAGCATCCATGGACTATAGGCTTCTTAAACCCACCGCCACTCGCTGCGAAGAAACCATCGAGCACGGCTTCACCAACCAGGAAGCCCAAAACAGCTACTGAAAAACGGGAGGTGCCGGTATATGGTTCAATTCGCAGTCGATTCCATGCTGGGCCCTTACGGGAAAATGATCAGCAACTGGTATATCGCCAATCAGATGATGGTGAATACCGTGGTGATTGCGATCGGGTTGTTCCGATTATTCAAGAGACGGAACCAATCATCTGCCGCTGAGGCGAATGAGCCGACTCGCACATCGTGATGGGGAGTATCCATATGAATGCTTTAAAACTATACGGAATCGGTGATTTGCGCTATGGACAGGCAAAACTTCCCATCATCGAAATGGAAGATGAGGTGGTTATTCGTGTAAAAGCGGCAGGCATTTGCGGGTCCGATCTCTCACGGTATAGAAAGCTCGGCCCCTATGTGGAGGGGATGGTGTTGGGCCATGAATTTACCGGAGTGGTCGAAGCCGTCGGGAACGCGGTCACTCATGTGTCTCCGGGTGACCGGGTGGCCGCTTGCCCCGCCATCGTATGCGGAACGTGCGAAAGCTGCCTGCGAGGTGCCCCCTCTCAATGTATCCACCTAACGGTGATCGGATCCAAACAACCTGGCTGCTTTGCTGAATTCACCAAACTTCCGGCAGCCAATGTCTTGCCTCTCCCGGAGGGAATTGCATACGAAACAGCCGCATTGATTGAGCCGTCAGCCGTTGCCGTCCATGGTTTGTACCTGACGCACTTACGACCCGGTGGAAGCGTGGCTGTGCTGGGATGTGGAAATATCGGCTTGCTCACCATTCAATGGGCGAAATTGTTTGGTGCCGAAACCGTCTATGCGATCGACCTCAATCCCAGGAAATTGAGCGTGGCCAAACAGATGGGTGCCGACATTGTCATTCACCCAAAAAAGAAATCAGCCTATGACCAGTTGATGGCAGCTACCGATGGAAACGGTGTCGACCTTGCCGTGGAAGCCGCCGGTTCGTCCATCACTTCGGCTCAAGTATTTGCTCTTCCCCGCAAAGGGGGCGAGGTCGTCTTTATGGGAATTCCATACGGAGACGTGCCCATCGAGCGGTTCTATTTCGAGAAGATCGTCCGAAACGAGCTGAAGGTGTACGGTTCCTGGAACGCAGTCTCCGCTCCGTTTCCGGGAAAAGAGTGGACAACCACCCTTCACATGATGAGTACGGGACAGCTGGATGTGACACCCATGATTACGCATCGCCTTCCCTTGAGCGAAGGGCCAAAAGCATTTGAAGATATGATCAACCAAAAAGATTTCTTTGGAAAAGTATTATTATATCCGGAATGATCCCCGACCCCGGACGTTCAACAAAGTCGGGGGTTTTTTCGCCGGATTGGGTCCGGTTTTGTTTAATCTCTTTCACCATTTCCACGATATCCTCGCCCCAACAGATCCCCGCATAAATCAGGGCAAAGGGTCCAATAATCAAACCGAACATCAGCTTGATTCTTGATTAGTGATTTAACGCAAAAACGACGATCTCCAAAATTAACATTGTCCGATCCATCGAGTCCTAAATTAGACAAACGTCTTGCTACTTGCCTTCTTGAAGGACGTGGATCATTCGTCAAAAAACGTATGATTTTTCCCATCTGTTGAAGGCGAGTTATAGACTCCTTAACTCCAGGAAGCAAATCATCACCCAAATATATGACTCCGTCAAGGTCAAATATAAAAACTTCAAATTGGTCTGCAATCAAAATTTGACTCTCCCTTTAGTACAAATATAAAAACCCGACTGAGGAAGATCTCAGCGTATAGCAAATACGCTGAGCCTTCCCCCTCGGGCTTTTTATGCCAATAGGTGCCTCCTGCAAACCGCAGGATCCTGTAGCCCTCGGTCGCTGTCCCTCAGTAGAGGCGGAACCCTAGCTACCTATTCCCGGCTCAGGAATTACCATTTTAGACTGTTCGTTAATCATTATATTAATGTTTTTGGGGTAAGTTCAAGCACTTATAGTTATTTAGTTGCAGCGAATATAGCGCTCCTCCTTCCGATAGCCTGAAATACGAAAGTAGGAAAAAGAAATTGGATCCAATGGTGGATTGTTTGAGTGGCTCAAGTTTTCTACAATAACAATAAACCAAGGCCACAAACTTTATATCTTTACTAACCTCTTCTACATAACACCCCTTGCTTCCCAGCCCGTGTAAATGCACGGGCTGTTTTTAGGTGTTTAAAAACCGCCCTGGATGCGACTTTTAAGCAGACCTGGAGGGATATCATGCACGAACTGAAATTATCAAGTGGTTGTATTCGTATGTATCAAAGCTCCATAAAACTCATCCATTCGATCACTAGGAAAAAACGGCATGCCTTAGAAGATATCACTCTTTTATTTAACGATATCCAGCATGTGGAGTTATACAAACCTCTCTGGCCTTTCTCGAGCGGGTACATTCGCTTTTCATTAGATGGCTCTCATCATTTAAAAAAGAATATTCGAACAGCCGAAAAAGAAAGCTTCTCGATGTTGTGTCATTCTATGCAGGAATATCAAAAGTTGAAGAGGATAAAGCGGTTTATTGAAACCCGCCTCGAGGTCCTTCATTCAGATTGATGTGACTTGCTCCAAATGGTTAAAGCACCCCAAGGGCACTTCCTACGGGCGCCGTGGGCTTCTCGGATCATTGGGTACGGCAACCCGCTACCCTCTCCCGAAGGCTCCGTCCGAGCCTAAAACCGCATCACCGCATCCTTCAGGATGCAGTGATGTGGTTTTTTATGCACGTTTTTCGGCATCCATTTCAAAGACAAAGCTTGCGAAAAAGAATGGACCGGCCCTCTTTATTGTGTCTAACACTTTCCGCCACCTTAAAAAGAATATCATTTTATATCTTTTTCTAACTTTAATTATCCGGTTATATTCTTTTCAAAAGCACGTGATAGACTTAACACGAATTTGACAACCCATCAACTGAGAAGAAAGGTGGGGATGTTGTGCTCCGATTTAGGGGGTCCCGACGTCAAAACGCGGAAAACGCACGTTAAGCACCCCTGCCAGGGTTTAAGTTATAAAGCCCACCAATTGGTGGGCTTTTAATTGTATTTTTGGGAAGTAGATAGGAGATGGCCCCAAAATCGGTCTTCGCTCCCTCCACCCCAAAAAGCCGTACATCTTCCTACAGGGAAAGAGGTGACGGTCTTTCCATTTGCGAGATCTCAGCCTTCTTGTTCTTTAATCGTCCATTCGTGGTTGAACTCGACGCACCCTTTCAGCGTCTGGGCGACGGGGCAACCCCGTTCAAAGGTCTTCAGAGCCCGCTCGGCGGCTTCTCTCTTTCCTTTGGGGATAGTGAGATGGTAGTGGCAATCGATGCGAGTGATCTTCAGCACTTTGTCGGGAGCTTCGATGGTTCCCTTGAATTCGGCAGTCAATTGGCCTCCCTTGGTGGGAATGTGGCGCGCTTCCAGCGCGCCGGACAGGGTCCCCGTCAGTCACCCGCCGGCAGCGGCCACGATGTGGTCCAGCGTGGACGGCCGCTCCTCGGCGGGCTCCACGCCGTAAAAATCCTTCACGCCGCCGTGGACACCAAACAGTAGGGGTTTCTCAAAACCGGCGATGTAAGCGCGGCGGTTGGGTCCTTCGTCCTGATGGATGCGGATCCTGGAAATCTCAATCGGTTGGTTCATCCTGCAACCTCCTCATTGGGTTCTCCTTTCACCCTATTCGATTTTCCTTTTTCCGAATCCTTCTTAGGGTTGTCCAAAGCTACTTTGGGGTAACTGAAGCATCTGTACTCCACATCTGCTTGGAGGCTGTAAAAAAAACCGGTCACCCTAACATAATGGGCTAGGTTTCGGGTTGATGATGCGAATTCTGTAAAGTGAAAGAGCCCTCTAAATTCACATATTCTGCAAAGAAAAAACAGCCTTTTCCGGCTGTTTACTTTACAGAATCCATATTCGGTAAAGTTATACGGCACAAAGAAACCACTCCTAGTCGTACCCCAAGAGGGAAACAATCAGGAGGTGTTATGAATGGGTATCAGACTACCACGTTGCAAATGTCCACCAGGCCCCAGGGGTCCTAGAGGCCCACAAGGTCCCCAAGGACCAGGAGGAATGACGATCTATTTAGCTACAGATCAATCAATTAACAATAACCAATTCCTTGGGCTGGGTACCTCACAAGGGGGGCACCGGGTTTTATACGAGATACTGTAATCATACCACAAACAGCAACCATTACAGGATTCGTTTTAAGCATTCGTGATAAGGATTTAGGCGCCAATCAGATGGTAAGGGCTGAGATAGTTAGAAGTACAAATTGTGGTGGTACTACAGAAAACACAGGTATTATAGCAACAGTACAGGGACCGAATACGCCCCCGAATCCCCGAGTTTGTTGTGCATTTGCACCCGCACCTGTTAATTTCCAAGTCAACCCATTCGATCTATTATCTATAAGAATTGACCTTATCGGAACCGGAGTCGGAGCCTTATCGAATGGTGCAGCAGCCACCATCTTATTGACTATTTAACCAAAAGGATTGGTTCGGATGCTGACACCCATCTTTTGAGCCACGGAGCCAACCCCGGCCTGCACACTGTTACATGGGATCTGCATAGAATTTGTGAAACCGATTCGGGCCTGAAACAATTATCGGGCATATAAGCTCAATCAGCCCGAGATCATTTGCTGTTTGTATTCGGAATCAACTGCAGGGTTTTGGATTTCCGACAGACTACAGCTCAACATGATTCCCGACCGCGGATAGCCCCAACTGGTTTGCTGTTTGCAATAAATTTGGGCTTTTGGGTTTTGGCTAAAATCACCTCACAGGCTACTTCATAGGTGCCTTTTGTCCCCCGCGGCACCGTCACCCAGATATTCCAGCTGACCTTTCCTTCTTGCTCCAGCGGCCAATTTTCCACCATTTTTATCATTGACACTTTCTACACCCCCTCGCCCAAAGCGCCTACAATATCCCGACACAATGGCCTCGGGAGGTTTTGTGATGTTCATATCCCAATATTACACCTATCCCTATCGGCAACGGCCCGGCATATACCCTAACCAGCAAGATCAAGCCCTGATCAACGATATTGCCAAAGCGGTAAACGGTGAATATCAGGCGGTGGTATGCTATGAACAACTGGCCCTAAAAGCGCCGACTCCGGCAGAAAAGGCACGAATACAGGAAATTCGTCAGGATGAGGTACGCCATTTTCAGATGTTTTCCCAGATCTACATGCGGTTGACTGGGAGACAGCCCTCGGTACATGTCCAAGCCTGTCCCAGGACGTACAAAGAGGGGCTGGATGCCTTTGTCCGGGATGAGTTGGAGACGGTGGATTTTTATCTGGATATCGCGGATAAAGCGACAGATCCTTTGATCAAAGAGGCATTTCGACGAGCGGCCTTGGATGAACAAAACCACGCCGGTTGGTTTCAGTATTATTTAAGCAAGGCAAAATAACCGAATCAAAACGAAAAAATCCTGGACAGTTGAAATCCAGGATTTTTTAACGCTATTTTTTTGCCATCTTTCTCATCCGATGGGTGGATTCCAATAGTTTCGGGATCACTTCCTGCATCCGTTCCATCGTAAACCGGCTGACCGGTCCTGAAATGGACAGGGCTGCCATAATGTTGCCGGATCGGTCCAGCACCGGAGCCGCAATGGCAGATGTGCCCGCTTCCCGTTCCTCAAAGCTGGTCGCGTAGCCCCGGTTCCGGATCTCATCCAATTGCCTGATGTACTGGTCCTTATCGACATTATCCGGCCAGGAGGGGTCGGACAGCACCATTTTTTGCACCGCCGGATCAGCGTACGCCACCAGCACCTTGCTCGATGCTCCCACCGACAGCGGCATCCGTGCCCCCAGGGGAGCCACGCGCCGGATGGTCTGGGTACTCTCCACCGCCTGAATGCGGATTCGTTCCATCCCATCCCGGATGTACAAGCTGACCGTTTCTTCCACCTGATCCCGCAGACGCTCCATCTCAGGCAAGAACAGCACGGCCGGGTCATCGGTTTGAGACAAGTTGGCGGACAATTCCCATACGCGGAATCCCAACCGGTATTTTTCCGTTTTGGCATCCCGTATGAGAAATCCTTTTTCCTCCAAGGTAGCAAGCAACCGATACACCGTGCTTTTATTCAGTTCCGTCATTCGCGCGACATCCGTCAGACTCAGCTCCGGCTCCTGGGTGAAGCACAACAGGATATCCAAGGCACGTTCCGCAGCACGTACGGTTTTCTTCCCTTCCACACGGGACACCCTTTCGTTTCACTCTGCGAAAAGAGATTTTACTTTACATTATACGCCGGAAGTAGGAATTGGAAAAGAGTGAATGTCAGACAAAAGATGGATTTCTAGCCGGAACGACAAGGCCGATATGGAACTTTTATCCTGTGATGAACATGAAATTCGGGGTATTGGGGGGGTATACAAAGTCAAACTTCTCAGTGTATAATGAGTACGGAAAAAGAAACTTCGTTTCACTAGATGAAACCTATGGCTCCCTCGTAATTTGAACCCAACTCAAGGAGGTAATCGGCATGTCTAAAAAGGACCTGTTTGGCGTACGCAAGAAGCTGAACGTCCGCGGTAAAGACTACACCTACTACCGCCTGCAGGGCCTGGAAGAGCAAGGCGTCGGCAACGTTTCCCGCCTTCCCTTTTCCATCAAGGTGCTGCTGGAAGCCGCTGTGCGTCAATACGACGGCCACTCCGTCACCAAAGAACACGTGCAGCAATTGGCGCAATGGGCTGAGTTGAACGAGAAAAAAGAAGTCGCCTTCAAACCGGCCCGGATCGTGCTGCAGGACTTCACCGGCGTTCCGGCTGTGGTTGACCTGGCAGCGCTGCGTTCCGCCATGGACCGCGTGGGCGGCGATCCGAAACGGATCAACCCGCTCATCCCTGTGGATCTCGTTATCGACCACTCGGTGATGGTGGACCGTTTCGGCACCGAAGATGCCCTGGAATACAATATGAACAAAGAGTTTGAACGGAACGGCGAACGCTACCGCCTGCTTCGCTGGGCCAAAGAAGCCTTCGACAACTTTCAGGCCGTGCCGCCGGCTACCGGGATTGTGCACCAGGTGAACCTGGAATACCTGGCCAAAGTGGCGCAAACCCGCGAAGTGGACGGCGAAACGGAAGTATTCCCAGACTCCTTGGTGGGTACCGACTCCCACACCACCATGATCAACGGCCTCGGCGTGGTCGGATGGGGTGTCGGCGGGATCGAAGCCGAAGCCGGCATGCTCGGACAGCCGCTGTACTTCCTGACTCCGGAAGTGATCGGGTTCAAACTGACCGGTACCTTGGCTGAAGGCGCCACCGCCACCGACTTGGCTCTGACCGTCACCCAGATGCTGCGGAAAAAAGGCGTGGTGGGCAAATTCGTCGAGTTCTACGGCCCGGGTCTCTCCAACATCAGCCTGGCCGACCGTGCCACCGTCGCCAACATGGCTCCGGAATACGGCGCTACCATGGGCTTCTTCCCTGTGGACGAAGAGTCCCTCAACTACCTGCGCAACACCGGCCGGGACGAAGAGCTGGTGGAATTGGTGGAACAATATTACAAAGCTCAAGGCCTCTTCCGCACCGACGACATGGAAGATCCCATCTTCACCGATACCGTCGAATTGGATCTGTCCACTGTCAAGCCAAGCCTGGCCGGTCCGCGCCGCCCGCAAGACCGGATCGATCTGACAGATATGAAACAAACCTGGAACGACACCCTGACCAAGTCCGTGGACGAAGGCGGTTTCGGTGTATCCAAGGAAGACGCCGAGAAAAAAGTGACCGTCACCAGCCCCGACGGCTCCACCTACGAGTTGGGTAACGGCGACGTGGTGATCGCTGCCATCACTAGCTGCACCAACACCTCCAACCCGTCAGTGATGCTGGGTGCTGCTCTGGTCGCTCACAAAGCAGTGCAAAAAGGACTGAAAGTGAAACCCTACGTCAAGACCAGCTTGACTCCGGGATCCAAAGTGGTGACCGAGTACCTGAAAGAGTCCGGCATGATGGATTCCCTGAACAAGCTCGGATTCACCCTGGCCGGATACGGCTGCGCCACCTGTATCGGCAACAGCGGTCCGCTGCCGGAAGAGATCAGCAAAGCCATCCAGGACAATGACCTGACCGTGGCCTCCGTCCTCTCTGGCAACCGGAACTTCGAAGGCCGGATTCACCCGGATGTCAAAGCCAACTACCTGGCTTCTCCGCCGCTGGTGGTGGCCTACGCCCTGGCCGGCACGGTGAACATCGACTTTGCCAAAGACCCGATCGGCTACGATCAGGATAACAACCCGGTCTACTTCAAAGACATCTGGCCTACCGCGAAGGAAGTGCAAGAGACCGTCAATGCATCCATGAAACCGGAACACTTCCGCAGCCAATACGCCAAAGTGTTCGATGCCAACGAGCGGTGGAACCAGCTGGAAAGCCCGGAAGGCGAACTGTACGACTGGGACGAAAAATCCACTTATATCCAAGAACCGCCTTTCTTCGTCAACCTGTCCGCCGAAGTGGAGCCGGTAAAAGAAATCAAAGGCGCGCGGGCGCTCGCCTTGCTGGGTGACTCCGTCACGACGGACCACATCTCCCCGGCAGGTGCCATCAAGCCGGACAGCCCGGCTGGAAAATATCTGCAAGAAAACGGAGTGGAGCCGAAAGACTTCAACTCCTACGGTTCCCGCCGCGGAAACGACCGTGTCATGACCCGAGGCACCTTCGCCAACATCCGCATCCGCAACCAAATGGTGCCGGGCGTGGAAGGCGGCTTCACCAAGTACGTGCCGACCGGCGAAACCATGGCGATCTACGATGCGGCCATGAAGTATAAAGAAGACAACACCCCGCTGGTTGTGTTGGCCGGCAAAGAGTACGGTACCGGCAGTTCCCGTGACTGGGCAGCCAAAGGAACCAACCTCCTGGGTGTCAAAGCCGTCATTGCCGAGAGCTTTGAGCGGATTCACCGGAGTAACCTGGTGGGCATGGGTGTGCTGCCGCTTCAGTTCAGCGAGGGCCAAAGCTGGAAGTCCCTCGGACTGACCGGTGAAGAGTCCTTCGACATCCTGGGACTGAACGACAACATCCAGCCGTTCCAAAAACTCCAGGTCCGCGCGACCCGTCCGGACGGCTCCACGGTGGAATTCGACGCCATCGTCCGCCTGGACAGCCAAGTGGACATCGAGTACTACAAAAATGGCGGTATCCTGCAAAAAGTGCTCCGTCAAATCCTAAACGACACCGAAACGGCTAACGTCTGATCCATTCTGATCCTTCGTCTTGATCACGCGCAGATCACCATCCCCAAAGGAGCCGAAGAAAAAGCCCGGCATTTCTATTGCAAAATGCTCGGCCTCGTCCCCAAGCCGGCCTCTCTGGCCGGCCGGGGCGGCTTTTGGCTCCGTCTGGGTGATCAGGAGATCCACGTCGGCACCGAAGACGGAGTCGACCGGAACCGGACCAAAGCCCACCTGGCGTATGAGGTGGACCACATCGCCCCCTGGCGGGAACACCTTATCCAACAGGGTGTCACCCTTCAGAAGTCCGTCCCCATCCCGGGTGTGAAGCGGTTTGAGTTTCGCGACCCCTTCGGCAACCGACTGGAACGAATAGCACGAGCATAATCGAAGGCCCCCTCACTTTCTTGTGAGGGGGCTCTTCTGCACAGGCTTTCTCTGTTTCCGTTTCTAACGTGAAATATTGACCACGGGGAGAAAAGCTCCATGAATACGATTCGCAACATTTATTGTGTTGGAAGAAACTATCGGTTGCATGCAGAAGAGTTAGGCAATGAAGTGCCGAAGTCCCCGCTCATCTTTTCAAAACCCACCCATGCCCTCATCCAAGCCAATGGACAGGAAATCTCCCTTCCCGTCGGACAGGGAAAGGTCCATTATGAAGCGGAACTGGTCATTCACATCTCCCGCCCGTATAAAGCAGGGATCCAGGTGGAAAACATCGTGGATCAATTTGCCTTGGGTATTGATCTCACTCTCCGTGATGTCCAAAGCCGGTTGAAGAAAAAGGGGCACCCCTGGCTGTTGGCGAAGGGGTTTCCAAATTCGGCTATTATCACGGAGTTTCGGAAGTTCCCTGGCGTTGCAGCTTGCCAGGCCGTCGACTTTTCGCTTGTCCAAAATGGAAACCGGGTGCAAACGGGCAATATTCGTGACATGGTATTTGATCTGCAAACCCTGATCGATTTTTGCGGCATTCACTTGGGGCTGGATAAAGGAGATCTCCTCTATACCGGGACACCGGCAGGTGTCGGAGAAGTCGACAACGGGGATCATCTGCAACTGTTCTGGGGAAAAGACATGCTGGGAGAGTGTCGTATTCGATTTTTTAACTCAAAACCCGAGCCTGAACAGCAAGTCCCTTGAACCCGTCGCACCAGGGTCTGTCTGATCATTTGCTATAGGGGGTACGTGTACCTCTCAATCCTCAATACAATATAACGGATAAGGGGATTCCCCCTTCCTTTTTTAAATTCCAACTCCTCTTTGGATGAAAGTATCTGAGTTCATTAAAAGAAGTTAGTGGCGAGATTACCGAAGATCAGGCGAAATACATGCACAATGAAGGGTTGCCGTATACGGCCCTCTTTATAAACAAAGGGAAAGTCAAACATTATGTATACGTAATGTTCGGAGACTATTATTGCGCCTATCATCGATTGGACGACAATGAGGATGTGTCGTTTTTTGATGCGTACATTAAAAAAAGGGATCAACTATTTCTTAGAAACAGACGAGAGTGGCTAAGACCCCGTCATGAGCCTCTATTGGCTCTAGCGGGGTGTTTTATCTTAGTCTCCACCACAACCTCCACTATCTCCGCCGCCACCGTCTCCACCACAACTTCCGCCGTCCCCGGCCCCATCATATCCACCATAACCAGAAGAACCAGAAGAAGAAATAACTACAGATCGATAATTAGGGATCATCAGGAGCAATACCATATCGATAACCCATGAAATGACCATTGCTGAGAAAAAAGACATGATCACCCAAGCAATAATTACCAAAACCGGATAGATGATATAGGCTAGAGCAGCGGAGAAAACTGCTCCAGCAAGGACTTTAATGCCAGGGTGTATGTTCCACCACTTATCAGCGAAGAAAAAAAGGATTGACCACCCTGCAACACTAACGAGAAACGCAAAAAAAGCGATTGGATGGATTGCCGGATGGATAAAAGAGAGATCTAAGTTCATCATATCACCTCGATTAGCCTTAAATATCAAAATCAATGTCATCGATGTCCGCGCTATCTCCGCCGCTGCCGTAATAAATTCCATCCATCGAAGGTGTTTTCATGAACCTCTCCCACTTGCGCTAACGCTAAGAAGTGGGAGTTTCTTACCATCAGAACCAAAAAGCTTTCACGTATGGAAGTGTTTGCCTGCCATACTCGATCGAACCGATCGGAAAGCCTCTTGGATTCCTAAGTAAGCAACATGCACGCATGGGCATGGGTCGGAACAGACCATCTACTACTTCTCGCTTAGGCGATCCGTAGATACGTTTGCTTCGTGGGAACATCAAGATGCTGAATCTCTCCATAGAGCGATTTGGATAAAATATTTCTCGCTCCATGCGTGTCTCGATGTTCTTGATATCCACAGGAACAGCGGTAGATTCTAGAAGAGACTTTCTGTCTCCTCTTGCAGACAGGACATGTCTGACTGGTATAGGATTCATCGACTTGATGAAGTTGGATTCCCATCATCGCTAACTTGTATTGTAGGTACTTTTTTACTTTTCCAAATGACCAGTTGGATAGACGCTGCGCTTGTTTTCGAGTTGCTTTCTTCTTCTTTCTTGTCTTTCTCTGTACTCCTTCAGGGTTCCCTATGTAGACATCTGACACGGACTGCTCCACACACCAGTCGACAAACTGCTTCGTCGTTTTATGGAGGGCATCTTGAAGCTGTTTCTCGGATTTAGAGAGGATATAGCGTTTCGCCTTTTGGTACTTTTTCCACTGACGGGATCCCTTTTTACATTTGGACTGAAGACGCTGAATTTCTGCTAATTTCTTGTTGCGGAGGCGGTGAATGGAGCGGACTTTACGACCGGTGAGGATTAAGGCCTCTCCATTTTCACAGAAAGCGGCAATGGTGTGGATTTCACCTGGATCTACTCCGGCAGATAGTTTCTTCTTATAAGGTTGATTCTCTTTTCCATCTTCAAAGGCGATCGATAGATAGAGTCCGTTATCATAACAAAGCTCGATTTCTTTGATGATCCCCTTTGGCAGATTCTTGGTGTATACAGTGATCGGCTTCTCACGCTTTCCATCATGGATTCCCATCGATAGCTCTATTTTCCCATTTGCATGAATTTTGAAGCCATCTTTTGCCCACTTGGTATTGTAATGCGTCTTCTTTTTGTAGGGATAGCGAGCGGTTTTGATTCCTTTTTGGATCGCTTGGTGTGCAGAATCTCTGGCGAATAGATACTTGTGACAAACTGCTTGAATCGATTGGCTATGTAGATGGAATCGTCCTTTGGTCGCTTTTTGTAATTCGGACTTGGTTATCCATTTCCCATTGTCTAGATAGAATTGTCTGGATAATTGCAGGCATTGGTTCCAACCAATGCGGTTTCACGGTTACAGGCAAAGAGACGATCCATCTCTGATGGAAATGCGCAGAAATAGACTTTCTTGGCTCGAAGCATGGTTTCACCTCGCTTTCTGTCTCAAAATAGGATCATCCAGTACCTTTTTTCGATATTTGATCACAAGGACTAAGTGATAGTACATCAAAAATACTGAATGGTTGTTGCTATCAGCCATTTCATCACCTAATATTGATGATAGATCAAGGTGGAATAATAGACAACAAACGATTCTGAAAATGGTCAGACTTGCGAGAGGGGTAAAAAACACCCCTCCCTCGTCTGACGAGTAATTCATCTCACCGCTTATAGAAGCGGGAGACTTCTTACGCAAGTATGTTAAATTTAAATCCGTTTTTGACGAAGATTACAAAATAGCATGTATAGACCGTACCCTCCAAAGACATGATCCGGGTTGTTCATAACGTCTGTACTCTGTGAGTGCAAAGGACCTTCGCCGATTGCACCGACCCTCCCCATCTTCGAAGAAGCTTGAATTACCAGACACGCCTCCAAAGCAAAAACCCCCGGTATCAAGCCGGGGGTTACTGGTGCTTCTTTTTAATGATGCTGCTTCCGTGCCAGTGCTTTACCCAGCTCCTCCTCCACCAGGGAAAGCCATTCCATGGGGCGGATGCCGGTTTCGGCGAAATAGCGTCCGCCTTTGGATTCCAACAACGCCACTTTTTCTGCTTCCGGCGCGTCGCTTTGCTTAAATCCACGAATGCAGGACAGATCAAAAGCCAACTCTTCCGTCTCACAATCTTCCAGGTAGGAGGCCAGATTTTTCACCGGGGAGTCTCCCTGCTCCAACATCCCTTCCAAAAAGTAACCCAGTTCTTCTTGCATCAAGGTTTTTCCCAACTGATCGACCTCTTGTTGCATGTGAAGCTGCATTTCCGCCATTTCCAGGGACATTTGTCATACCTCCTGTCTTATTTCACGTCTGGTGTATACAAAACCCTTTGTCATCGATCGTTAAGGCAGTTGGCGCTGTCGCTTCATCCCGACCGACACACCCGTGTATTTACTTGATACGGCTATGTAATCCGGAAAACGTCTGCATCGTTCGATACCACGAGGCAACCGATCCATCCGGAACGCTCGCTGTCAGCAGATGGCGCGCCCCCAGCCGCCTACAGGAGCCCCCTTCCATCAACATCAAATGATCTGCGCATTCCGCCAGTTCCAGGTCGTTGGTTGCAATCAACGTGAGGCGATGGGAAGGGTGATGTAACAGTTCCTGGCATAACAGCTCCCAGCCTAGCTCATCCAACCCCTCTGCCGGCTCGTCCAACAACCAGATATCCGGGTCCGTCAACAGACTTTGCGCCAACCAGTACCGGGATAATGCACTTTTGGGCAACTGGGACAGCTCATGTTTGCGGTAACCTGCCAACCCCCACCGGGCCATCAGTTCGGCTGCCCGCCGTTTGGGTTGGGGCACCCTGCGGTTCTGCGCCAGATATACCATGGCCTCTTCTACTGAGATATCTTCTTCCAACCGTTTCCGCTGGGGAACATAGCCGATTCGGTTTTTCAATCCCTCCAGCCCGGATGTCCCTGACATTTCCGCCCGGTTCCGGGACCAGACCCACACTTTTTTGTTGTCCATCGTGTAGGTCACCCGACCGTCATTCGGAACCGAGATGGTCGCAGTCACTTTGAGAAGCGTGCTTTTACCCGATCCCTTGGGCCCCAGGACCACGGTAATGCCTCGTTTCGTCGACGCGCTGAAATCCAACAAGCCGGTCCGGGTCTCCCGGGGGAAAATCAATCGCGATGACCACTTCTTATCGTCTTCGGTGCGATACACCTTTTTAATGTGGGACCATTCGATGCGCAAAGGAACCTCCATCCTTTCGTTCGCAACCCTATAAAGTGATGGATAAGAAATGTAAGAACAATTCCGTTTGCTTTGAATCTTTTCAACTGAAAAAATTCACGACCTGTTCACTTGACTGGTTCCTGCTCTTCTTTTGCTATTATAGACGCAAAGGCCTTACATAAAGTTGCAGGGGTTCTGCAATTTTCGACAAAGTTTTTTTGTGACAGTGTTGTGAACGCAGTTTCACCCAAGAAACGGAGGGAGTTCCCCATGAACAAGTTATGGACAAAACTGCAAGTGCGCTTCAATGAATGCGACGGTTTGGGTCACGTCAACAATGCCGTATATTACACCTACATGGAAGCAGCCCGCACGGAACTCTTTGAGATGCTGGACCCCGATCTGGACTTAAAGCAATGGAAGCTGATCCTCGCATCCACCAGCTGCGAATACAAATCGCAAGCCACCTTTGCCCAATGGCTCAAGATTTCCACCGCCGTCGAAAAAATCGGCAATAAGAGTTTTACCGTCATTCATCATATCCTGGACCGGGATACGGAAGAGCTGATCGCTGTAGGGCGTGCCGTATTGGTCCACTATGATTATCGGGAACAAAAGAGCATCCCGCTGACCGAACCGATGCGCAAGGTGTTGGAATCGCTGTCGATCCGGGATGACGTGGAGTAAAAAGCAGGCCACAAGCCTCGCCTTCCCCATCCGATTCCGAAAGTCCTTTGAATCCCCGTTCCTCCTCATAGATATTCCAATTTGCGGTTGGCCCGCTTCGGTGATACGGACCAACCCATCCTTCTTTTTCAACTGTGATAATACACCTCTTTTCCCTTACAGTTAACGCCATCATTCATCTATTTTATCTTTTATTTTGCGAGTTTTTGTACCCATTGCATCCAGTCCACCGATCATCATACTCCATTTCTTTTGACCTATTCTCACTTTTGTGTTAACGTTTGACATAGCAACTGCATATTCAACGGGAGCTTGGAGTAGCCAGGCTGAGAGGGCGGGATGTCTACGCCGACCGTTCAACCTGATCTGGGTAATGCCAGCGTAGGGAATCACAGGGGATTCCTGTATGATTCGAGTTTCAAGGTCGTACGCTGGGTACGGCCTTTTTGCGTACTCAGGAAAACCCTGGAATTGAAACAAGCTCTCCTTCCGTTGGTGCGGTTGCCGCAATGTTTTCAATAGGAGGGCTTTTTTGATGGTAAACACGCATCCGTTTCCCAACAGTCGCAAAGTGTATGTGGAAGGGAGTCGACCGGATATCCGCGTGCCGATGCGGGAGATCTCGCTGTCCCCGACCGAAGACCGATTCGGCAGAGAGATGCCCAATGAACCGGTCCGGGTATACGACTGCAGCGGACCCTACACCGACCCGGATGTCACCACCGATATCCGCCAGGGATTACAACCCCTTCGCCGGCATTGGATTTTGGAGCGGGACGACGTCGAAGAATACACCGGTCGGGAGGTTAAACCCGAAGACAACGGACGCCGGGTCAACCTTGAAAATGCTTCGGAAGAATTCCCCGGCCTGAAACGCCGCCCGCTACGGGCCAAAAAAGGGAAAACCGTCACTCAAATGCACTATGCCAAACAAGGCATCATCACTCCGGAAATGGAGTTCGTCGCGATCCGGGAACAGATGGATCCGGAATTTGTCCGGCAGGAAGTGGCGGCGGGGCGTGCCATTATTCCGGCCAACATTAACCATCCGGAAAGCGAGCCGATGATCATCGGCAAGAACTTTCACGTGAAGATCAATGCCAATATCGGTAACTCCGCCGTCACTTCTTCGATCGACGAGGAAGTGGAAAAAATGACCTGGGCTACCCGGTGGGGCGCAGATACCATCATGGACCTGTCCACAGGAAAAGACATCCACACCACCCGGGAATGGATTATCCGCAACTCTCCGGTGCCCGTAGGTACGGTACCGATCTATCAGGCATTGGAAAAAGTAAACGGGGAACCGGAAAAGCTCACTTGGGAGATCTATCGGGATACCTTGATCGAACAAGCAGAACAAGGCGTAGACTATTTCACCATCCACGCCGGGGTATTGCTGCGGTATATTCCTCTGACCGCCGAGCGGGTAACAGGAATCGTCTCCCGCGGCGGTTCAATCATGGCCGCCTGGTGTCTCGCCCATCATGAAGAAAACTTCCTGTACACCCATTTCCGGGAGATTTGCGAAATCTTACGGACATACGATATCTCTGTCTCGCTGGGCGACGGCCTTCGTCCCGGTTCCATCGCCGACGCCAACGACGAGGCCCAGTTTGCCGAGCTGAGAACGCTGGGTGAACTGACCAAAATCGCTTGGGAATACGATGTCCAAGTGATGATTGAAGGCCCCGGGCACGTTCCCCTCCACAAAATCAAAGAAAACGTCGACCTAGAACAGGAGATCTGCCACGAGGCACCTTTCTATACATTGGGGCCCCTGACGACGGATATCGCCCCGGGTTACGACCATATCACCTCCGCCATCGGTGCGGCCACCATCGGTTGGCACGGCACGGCGATGCTCTGTTATGTCACACCCAAAGAGCACTTGGGTCTGCCCAATAAAGAGGATGTAAAAGAAGGCGTCATCACCTATAAAATCGCTGCTCACGCCGCCGACCTCGCAAAAGGACATCCGGGAGCGCAAAAGCGGGATGATGCCTTGTCCAAAGCCCGGTTTGAATTCCGTTGGCGGGACCAGTTCAACTTGTCCCTCGATCCGGAACGGGCGATGGCCTACCATGACGAAACCTTACCGGCAGAACCGGCCAAAACGGCCCATTTCTGCTCCATGTGCGGCCCGAAATTCTGCAGCATGCGGATCACGCAGGATATCCGGGAGTATGCAAAAGACAGGGAATTGGATCTGAACACCGCCCGTGAAGAAGGGATGAAGGAAAAAGCAAAGGAATTTAAAGAGTCCGGTGCGGAAATTTACCGGTGAAATAAAAAGGGCCCCCTCCTACCGACTGGGAGGGGGCTCTTTGTATGTTCAGGGTTGATCGGTGTCTCCAGACGAGCTTTCCTGCGGCTCTTCCAGATACGAATACACCATCACAGGCAGCCAGATCACGGCCACGAGTAGATAAAAAAACGCCAACGGGTTCTTAAACATCGCCGACAGCTGACTCTCCATCAGCTGGAAATGGTGTACCAGCCTTCGCTCAGCATCCCCGGCGTTCCCCGCTTCATATTCTTTGACGGCTTCTTCAATGTGCTGCAATATCCGTTTTGCCTGCCAAAGCCCGATCAACAGATATACGGCCAACACCCACGAAGTCCAAAGAAAAGGCGAGGAAAATTCCATGAAAACTCCCCTTTACAATCGTTTTTATCTACACCCGGATCCTTCCCCTGTTATTGTATTCGCTTCATTGTTTTCCCATTTTTGATTTACCATAAACCGCCGACAAAAGTCAATGGCTTTTCCGAAAATTAATACAAAAGGATGGCTTATGTCGATGAACGGACGGGTTCGAGCCGGGCCGACCGCTTCACTTCCCCGCACTTGGCCGGGGAAGGAAACATCTTCCCGGGATTGCACAGACCATGAGGATTAAAAACACTCCGCACCTCGGTCATGACCGACAATTCCTCCTCTGTAAACAGAAAACGCATCTCTTCCTGCTTCTCCAGACCGACACCGTGTTCTCCGGTGATGCTCCCCCCCACCTCGGTGCATACTTTCAAAATGGCCGAACCTGCCGCCACAGCACGCTCCTGTTTTCCCGGCACCTTGGAATCAAACAAAATCAGCGGATGCAGATTCCCATCCCCGGCATGAAACACATTGGCGATGCGCACTCCTTTTTCCCGGCCGATCTCCGCTATTTTGGCCAGTACTTCCGGCAGGCGGGTCCGGGGGATGACCCCATCCTGCACCAGATAGTCGGGTGCCAGGGTACCAATTGCGCCAAAAGCGGTCTTGCGATTGGCCCACCAGCTTTTCCTTTCCTCTTCGGATGCCGCCGTTCGTACTTCCCGCACATGATGATGCTGACATACATCTACGATGCGCTTGATTTGATCTGCCAGCCCCGCTGCCACTCCATCCACTTCGGCTATCAATACGGCTCCCAGCCCTTCGGGGTATCCCACGGGAAAGGTACCCCGCTCCACTCCTTCGATGGCGAGGGTATCCATCATCTCCAACGCGGCCGGAAGGATGCCGGAAGCGATAATCTCCGAGACTGCCGCACTGGCATCCTCTATCCGGTCAAACAAAGCCAGCACCGTTTGTACCCCTTCCGGCTGTTTCATCAGGCGAACAGTGATTTCCGTCACAATGCCGAGTGTTCCTTCCGATCCCGTTACCAAGCCGGTCAAATCCAGGCCCGGCTCTTCCAATAGACCACCGAGCCGAACAATTTCACCGTCAGGCAGCACCATCTCCAACCCCAGAACGTGATTGGTGGTAACACCGTATTTAAGACAGTGGGCACCTCCTGCGTTTTCCCCGACATTGCCGCCGATGGTGCAGGCTTGCTGACTGGAAGGGTCCGGTGCATAGTAGAACCCGTCCCCTTGCACCGCTTGAGTCAGGTGCAGGTTGACATACCCCGGCTGCACCACTGCCCGCCGGTTCGGAATATCCACTTCCAGGAGCCGATTCATCCGGGCCAGACTGATGATCACCTCTCCTCCGCGCGGAGTGGCTCCCCCGCTCAAACCGGTTCCGGCTCCCCGCGGGATGAAGGGGATTTTCTGCTTATGGAGCAGCCGAACCACCTCGGCAACGTGACGGGTCGTTTCGGGAAACACCACGGCTCGCGGCATCCCTTTGGTCACCGTATAGGCATCGCATTCATAGGCGAGGAGATCTTCCCGACGGTGGAGTACACCGTGCTCGCCCAGGATGGATGTCAGCTGCTGCACAACGGCATCCGCCTCTGTCACGCCGGCTGGGATGCGATCCCCTTTCTCCGTTGGCGTGCTTGGATCGTTTCGATTGTCGACACCATGGTATGCCCAGTCCAACAGCTGCACCGTGTGGACCACCTGCTCCTTCCCGCCGCGTTGGCGAATCCCGCTGGCTACTTGCAACATGCAGCCGGGATTACCCATGACAACCCAATCCACGCCGTCGGGGATGTCGTCCACCTTCCGGGCCAACAACCGCCCCGCCATCTCCGGATGGGTCAGGTTGTATACACCGGCACTGCCGCAGCAGCGGTCTGCATCCGGAAGATCCAACAGCTTTAAACCCGGTATGCTCCGCAACAATTCGCGGGGTTCACGGCGGACCCCTTGTCCGTGAGCCAGATGACAAGCATCATGGTACACCGCTGTTCCCCGGAGCTCTCCCTCAGGCAGTTCAAACCCCTCTTCCGATAGAAATGCGGAGATGTCGATCACTTTGGCGGCAAAGGACTCCGCTTTTTCCCGATAGTGCGGATCGTGCTTCAATAGTTCCCCATACTCTTTCAATGCCGCTCCGCATCCGGCCGCATTCACGATCACCCGATCCGCTCCTGTTTCCAAAAATGCATCGATATTTTGCCGCGCCAACCATTTGGCCGTCTCCCGGTCTCCTGCATGGACCTGTAACGCGCCGCAGCACCGTTGTCCCCGAGGCACCGTCACCTCGCATCCGTTTCGTTGCAGCACCCGGGCTGTCGCTTCATTGATCCCCGCATACATCACATCCATCACACATCCCGTCAACAAGGCCACCCGGCTTCTTTTTTCACCTTGGGCCGGCAACCGTTCTCCCAGACTCTTGCGTGATGGACGGCGGGGGATGGTCGGCAATACGGCCTCCATCTGTGCCAGATGGGACGGTAACAAGCGGAGCAAACCGGAGGTGCGCACCAGGCGCTGCAATCCGGACCGCTGGTACCAACGGAGCAGCTTCCCCAAAAGATGAAGACGGGAGGGATGAGGGAATACGGTCTGCAAGAAAAACCGACTGACCCACCCTTTCCATCCTGTCGGCGGAGAAGCCTGATACCATTGTCCACGCGCTTCTTCGATCAGGGCTCCGACTCGCACCCCGGAGGGACAAGCCGTCTCACAGGCACGGCAGTCCAGGCACTCGAATATCGGATCGGCCAATCCGGTATTCAGCTCCATCCTTCCCTCTCCTACGGCTTTGATCAAATGCACCCTTCCCCGGGGAGAATGGGGCTCCAGCTGTTTTTCCTGATAAGTGGGACAGGAATCCAGACACATGCCGCAATGAATGCAGACATCCCATTTACCGGGATCGGGCGGATCGGCAAAAGGGTATCCCGTCCGCGGCTGTTCCGTTTCCCCATGGATTTGTGCCACACTACATCCCTCCAAACCGACCCGGCGGAAATATCCCTTCCGGGTCCAATGCGGATTTGATGTTTTTCATCAGCGAAAATCCTCCCGGTTTCCTCCCCCATAAATCGATCCGGGACGACAACCCATCGGACGCATGTTCCACCACCACATACCCCTGCATCTCTTCTACTGTGCGACGTAGCGCATGAACCCACTCCGCCGCTTGTTCCGACTGCTCCCGGTGGCCCTGCAGTACCAGATGACTGATACCGGTTCCCAATCCGCCCCACTGGAACAGGCGAAGCTCCTGCTTCCGAGCCGACAATTCTCCTTTTTCCAGCAGTGTTGCCGTTTGGGTCGACAGTGTAATCCCTTTCAATTTCAGGGTGAATCGACCCATCGCCGGTCGAAGATGATGGGGTGTCAGCCGCCCCAACCGTTTCCATATACCCGCCGCTTCATCGCCCCTTCTTTCCTCTTCCAAGTGAAGCCCTTCCTCTTTCCCCCAGTTATGCAGCCGATCCAACTGGGATTGAACCGCAGGGACTTCATCACCAAATCCCACCACTAACCCGCAAGGGGATGTGTCGGTTCCGAACAATTCCTCCCACACCCGGCCGTTTACCAGTTCCACTGCCGAAGGTTCCAACGGAGAATCCAGGAGTCTTCGGGCAAAGACGGCCAATTCGCCCCAGCTCTTTCCCGCCACACCGGCAACGGCTTGATCAGCGGGCACAGGACGCAACTTCAAGGTGCACTCGGTAATCGCACCCAGCGTTCCCATCGAACCGACAAACAGTTTGTTCATATCGTAACCGGCCACATTTTTCACCACTTTGCCCCCGGTACGAATCACTTTCCCGGAAGCCAGTGCCACACGCAGCCCGAGCACGGCATCCCGTACCTGTCCATTTTTCAACCGCTTAGGTCCGGTACGGGCCAGAGCCACCGCCCCGCCCACCGTCGTCACCCCTTGCCACGGAGGATCCAATGGCAGCATCTGCCCATGCGGCTGTAACACTCCTTGCAAACGTTCCAGTGTCACCCCCGGTTGGACTGTGATCGTCAAATCTCCGGCGGAATGCTCCACCACCCCTGTCATCCGTTCCAACGAGAGGCGAATCCCAGGGACTTCACCCGTTTCCGTGCGAAAAGCCCCCCTCCCTTCGGGAAAAAGAGTGATCCCCGTTTCTTTCGCCCATTGGATCGCTTGAACAACATCTTTCTCCGACTCAGCAAAGATGAGATCTTTCTGCACCTTTTCGCGCCCCAGCCGGGAAGCCAGCTGCTCCCTGTTATGAGTGGTAACCGATGTCGCTTTCATTTCCGACCTCCCCAACGCAATTCAATCTCTCTGACCCACCATCCTGCCCATTCTGTCATATAACAGTTTTTGTTTACGATACCATAGGGAAAGGGGTCATTCAATCCGAAATATTTGTGAACCTCTCGCCATTGAAATGGCGAGCTTCTCGTTTCATCGAGCCGACTCTGCCGTACTCTCCACGAAGGCCAGTTCCTGGCCTGATTGAGTTTTAAGAAGCTTTTTGTCTTGCGAGTTGCAGAATGTTAATGGCCGCATTGACATCCCGGTCCTGTTCATAGCCACAAAAAGGGCAACGATGGACCCGTTCGGCCAATGTTTTTTTGACGATCTCACCACAGCTAGCGCATCGTTGGCTGGTTTGATGGGGGTTGACCTGGACCACACGCTTACCAGCACTCTCAGCCTTGTAAGTTGTGTACTGAACCAGTTGCCTCCATCCCACATCCACAATGCTTTTCGCCAGGTGATGATTCTTTGTCATTCCCTGCACATTCAGATCTTCAAAGGCGATCAAATCATATCGCTTTACCAGCACATGACTGATTCGATGCGCGTAATCCTTCCGCTGATTGGCGATTTTTTCATGCATGTTGGCAAGAAGGCGAACCGCCTTTTGCCTACGATGGGAACCTTTTTTCTTTCTGGATACAAGCCGCCCGAGCTGTTTAAGTCTCCGCTCCGATCTACGCAAGAAGTGTGGGGAGGCAAAAAACTGCTCATCAGATGTCACAGCCAAGTGCTTAATTCCCAGATCCACACCGACTTCCTTCCCCGTTTTCGGTAAAGGTTGCAGGTCAAGCTCTGCGACGAGGCAAGCGTAGTACCTCCCGTTTTTCCTGACGATGGTACAGGTCTTGATGGTCCCGGTGATCTGTCGGTGTAGGCGGATTCGAACCTCTCCGATTTTGGACAGCTTCAAATATTTCCCCTCCACGACGAATCCACTTTGCGGATAAGTGAAGCTACGGTAGCGGTTCTTTCCTTTAAACCGGGGAAATCCGGCTTTCTCTCCATTCTGTACGCGCCGGTAAAAAGCTTTGTATGCTTTGTCCACCCGCTCCACTACATTTTGCAGCACTTGGGAGTAAACTTCCTTTAATGGCGGAATGGCCTTTTTCCGAGCGGGGAGTGTCTTCTTCTGCTCATAATACGACAAGGTTTTTGCTTCCGTTCGGTATGCGTGAATCCGTTCATCGAGCAAACGGTTATACAATAATCGGCACCGTTCCAGGGTGAAGTCGATCCTTTCCTGTTGTTCTGGCTTTGGATATAACCGGAATTTGTAGGTGCGAAGCATCAGTCCCCCCCTTTCTGTTGGTTTTCGATATACCTTCGGATCGTATCTTCCGAAATGGAGCCGATGGTCTCGATATAGAAACTACTGTTCCAAAGGTGTCCTCCCCAAAGTTTCTGTTTTAGATGGGGAAATTTTATGAAACATTTTCGTGCGGAAATTCCTTTTAGCATCTTGACTATGTAAGAGGGAGCCAATTTTGGATGAGCGGAAGCAAATACATGGACGTAATCCTTCTCACCCATCATGACAACTTCAAAGCCTTTTTCCTCCGCAATCTCTTGAAAAAGCTTTGCCAGAAAGGATTCAATTTCCGTATCCAGTACTTTTCTGCGATATTTGACAGACCAAACGATATGATAATGGACGTTATAGACACAGGTTCTCGCATGCTTGATGTATCTGATCGTCTACAAGGATTGTCGGTCTTGCGAGGGGATAACACCCCCCTCGACCGACGCTCGCTTTCATCTACCCTATTGAAATGGGGAGGATTCCCGCTCGCGATTCCTAAAAAGAATGGAAGCGAGAAAGAAGCAAACCATTCGAGATCGCAACGGCGGAACTTTAGATGAAAATATTGTCGGGGGACTATCATTTAACCGAAAAAGATGGTGTTCAGGATATTACCTGCCCAATGTGAAATACCAGGGGACAGGCACCCATGAAGTTATCCTCTTGCGGTTCGAACGTGGACGTAGGCGAGAAAGTAGTTTCTGCAGGAGCAGCGTGACCGCTTGCTATGGCGTTTCCTCCACCGTTATATGGGAGATTCCTGCACTCGCTACACCCGATTGGGGCTATGTATTGCATGGTTTGGGATGACGTACAGTGGCACAAAAGACCCGCTACCAGCGGATGAGCACCGCTCACGTGTTTTATTTTATCAAAGATGGTTGTTCTTAGCATACCCTCTAGGGCATGTCTGTCTCTTTAAGCTTCATCGATAGACGGGGAGAGTCGGTGTGATCGGCAAGATCCTTTGCACTCACAGAGTACAAGTCTCACCAAGGTCGCTCCGCTCCCTGGTCTCGCTATGCGCTTTTTGCAAGAGATCGGAGACGGACACACCGGACTACCCGATAACAAATGATCAGACAGACCCTAGGGATACCGGTAATGTTTTTTCTGATATTTTCATCTCAGCAAGATACTCTCCCTTAATGGAGCTTACTCCGAGACTGATTTCAGCCTTGTAATGATCAGGTTCCACTTCGGTTAAGGACTTGCAGCCGGGTGTGGCCTTCTGCAATATAGCCGGATCGTTTAAAGCTGTCCAAACTTCCTCTTGAAGAGCATGAACCGGAATTTTCCCTTGTACGTCCATTTATCATTCCTCCTTAATTAGTCCCTGTTGTTATACCAATCTCCTGATTCTCTTTGATCGAGTGCCTTCCCTCGGGTTTCCGGTCCGAAGAAGACCATGATGATAATCGAAAATAGGACGAGTGATCCTATAATGCTAAAGGTATTAGTCAAGCCGAGGGTCGGCCACAGCCATGTACCGAAAATAACCGGCACCAAACTGGCACCAATCCGGCTGGCAAAGGAGGCCCAACCGAAACCAGAAGCTCTTAATAACGTTGGGTAGACTTCCGGAGCATAGCAGTAGATAGCAGGGATCACCACTTGACTAGCAAATCCGAAAACCAAGATCCATATCCGTGCCAAGGCGGGAGTTTCAATTTGCATCGTAAAAAGCACCATGGCCAAAGACGAGATAAAGCCGCTCGCTCCGATCACCCATTTACGTCCTACGACTTCAACCAACCAAGCCGCCGCTAATACGCCGGCAATGCCGATCGCCGTCATGGATGTGGCAAAGAGATAGGCTTTATAAGCGGGATACCCTTGATTAACCAAAATTGTCGGCAACCAAGTGATTACGCCATAGTACAGCAACAAAATAGTGACAAACAAAGACCACACAGTAAAAGTGATCTTCCAGTTAAAGGACCAGATACTTTTGAATTGGCGGAAGAAACCCTTAAAAGAAGTCTTCGAACTGTCAGCTGGTAAAGGTAGTGTCCAATTTTCTACCGATGCCCCCGTTTTATCGACTAGGGATTGAATTACCTCCCTCGCTTCTCGATCCCGACCCCTACGGATCAAAAACAATGGGGATTCTGGAACCGACCGGCGAACCCAGAACACGAGCAGTGCAGGTAACACCATAAAGAGGAGCAAAATCCGCCAACTCTGAAGCGGTAAAAGGGCTACGGACACAATTCCGCACACCGTTAACCCAATCGGCCACCAAACATCCAGGGCTGTTAAAACAGCACCCCTATTTTTCCTCGGCATGAATTCGGCAACCATTGAATAATCGACCGGAATACAGCCGCCCAGGCCGATCCCCGCTATAAAGCGGGAGATCAATAGCCAACCGTAGGACGGTGACAACGCTCCTAAGACGCTGAATATGGAGAATATGAGCAAGGTATATGTGAAAGCGCGTTTCCGCCCAATCAGATCCGCAATCGTCCCCCAGATCACAGCACCGACGGCCATGCCGATCAACCCAGCCGAACCGAACAAACCTAGTTGAAAGCCGCTCAACCCCCAATCCTTAGCCAAAAGTGGTAGGAGAAAACCTGTCAATCCGACATCCCAGGCGTCAAACATGTAACCGAGACCGCCAATAATAAAAATCTTTCCTTGGGTGTTCCACCGCCATGGCAGATCTTGAATCACTTGGTCTCCAGTTTTCATTAAAAATCACTCCAGATTTTATTTAGGATAAAACCCGCTATTAGCTATTGTTTTTGTTTTCCTTTACCACCGCTTCAATCACGTCACCAATATTCTGGTAGCCGGTACATCGGCATAAGTTCCCGGCAATCGCATTTCATCTCGAGTTGGACAAGGATTATCCTGAAGAAAGTGGAAAGCCGTTATTAACAAACCGGGGGTGCAAAACCCACACTGCAAGGCGTGTTTTTCCCAAAAAGCCTGTTGCAGCGGACCATCTGGAAGTTCTTCGACGGTGACCAATTCCGAACCAATGGAATCGTTTCATGATTTATTGAGTTAGGTTTTACCTTACCGGTCCCAAACTCATCAGCGTCGGACGGCTATCTCCGACGATTATATTATTTACGGTATCTACCTTTTCTTTAATTCTAACCTTGTTGGCCGGAGACATTCCCCTGTGTATCAAAGTGTAATTTGCTTTGGCAGCCGGAGCAGCCTACCTGATTCACAAAATGGAAAGAATACCATCTTCGACGTCGGAGAAGGGGTGGAAGCGCTTAGAGCTTGCAGGATAAAGACGGGTATCTCTTCTGGCGGATGTGTAACCCGCGTTTGTTTCGGGTATAGTGTCAAAATGGAAACGAGAAAAGGAGGTCACAGAAAATGAAAGTGCTTGTCATCGGAGCCAATGGAAAAACCGGACGCATCATCGTCGAGCTGTTGGGAAAAAGCGCCCATCAAGTACGGGCCATGATTCGTCATGAAGAGCAAGCTCCCGCCTTGGAAAAGCTGGGAGCGGAAACCGTTGTGGCCGACCTGGAGAAAGACGTCTCCCACGCCCTGGAGGGGTGTGATGCGGTCATCTTTGCTGCAGGTTCGGGGTCGCATACCGGTCCTGACAAGACCATCGCCGTAGACCAGGAAGGGGCCATCCGCTCGATGGAAATTGCGGAAACATTGGGTGTAAACCGCTATATCATGCTGAGCTCCCTCCGCTCCAACGAGCCGGAAAAAGGCCCCGAAAAAATCCAGCACTACCTCCTTGCCAAGAAAAAAGCGGACGATCATCTGCGATCCACTCGGCTCAACTATACGATTGTGCGCCCCGGACGTCTGTCTGACGATGTGGGCACGGGCAAAGTCAACTTGGCCGAAAGGCTGGAGTTCCAGCCGGATCCGATCCCCCGAGCGGATGTGGCCCAGACCCTAGTGACATGTTTGGATGTCTCCAATACCCAGCACAAATCCTTTGACCTTTTGTCGGGTGAAACGCCGATTGAAGAAGCGTTGAAGCGTTTATAAGCAAGCAACAAGACCATCCGAATAAGGGATGGTCTTCAGATTGATGACAAACCTTTATGATAGCTTCGACTCTTTTGCCCATTGCTCCCTTTCCTCCGACGCAGAAGTTATACTGTCCGCTCCAAGAGGTTCAACGAGACGCGGCACAATGCGGAGTGCGCCGCTTTTTGTCTCGTCTCCTCTCTTGTCGCTGAGTTCGTCGTCAAAAGTCGCTGCTCGGGCAAAAGAGTTCTTCAGCTCATTTAGGGAAACTTTGTCGGCAGCTCCGAATTAAGGGATAGTCTTGTTGGAGTTCCCATTCTATTCTCTCTTCTATTTCCCAGGAAAAGAAGACGATGAAAATGTCGGAACATCTCTCTGGTACGTTCTCTCTGCTGTTATACGTTTACAGACTTGGACGCAGGAATCGGCTGTTTTTCTTCCGTACTTTCCTGACCGGGGTTAAACTCATTTTCGCTTTTGGACACCACCACAGTGGCAATCCCGTTCCCGATCATGTTCACGATGGCACGGGCTTCAGACATGAATCGGTCCACACCCAACAACAGAGCCAGACCTTCCATCGGAATCACCTTCATCGCACTAAGTGTGGACGCCAGCACAATGAACCCACCGCCGGTTACTGTTGCCGCGCCTTTGGAGGTCAGCATGAGGACCGCGATAATGGTTAGCTCCTGAGAGAGAGAAAGGTCAACGCCGCTCACCTGAGCCAGAAAGACAACGGCCATGGACAAATAAATGGAGGTGCCGTCCAGGTTAAAGGAATACCCCGTGGGCAAAACCAGACCCACTACCGATTTGGAACACCCAAAGCGTTCCATCTTGTTCATCATCCGCGGGAGTACCGACTCAGAAGAAGAGGTACCCAATACAATAATGAGCTCTTCTTTAATGAATTTCAAATAATTCCACAAACGGAATCCATACAGTCTGCAAATCAGGTTCAAAACGACAAACACAAACAGAAACATCGTAATATATACGGACAACATCAACTTGCCCAGCGGAAGGAGCGAAGACAAGCCATATTTCCCGATCGTGTAAGACATGGCACCGAATGCGCCAAAGGGAGCCACCCGCATGACGATGTTCACGATCTTAAAAAACACCTTCGTGATTCGATCAAAAATATCAATGACAGGCTCGCCGACCTTACCCAGAGAAGATAAAGCGAAACCAAAAAGGATCGCGATAAAGACCACCTGAAGAATTTCACCTTCCGCAAAGGCACCCATCATATTGGAAGGAACGATATGGGTAATAAAGTCGAGCAGCCCCATCTTCTCTCCTTCCCCTACGTATTTCGCAACCTCCTCGCTACCTTTGGTCGGATCTAATGTAACACCGACCCCCGGTTTCACCAGGTTGGCTACAATCAGACCGATCACCAGCGCGAAGGTGGTAACGATCTCAAAGTACAAAAGCGCTTTTCCTCCCACCCTGCCCACTTTTTTCATATCCCCTACACTGGCAATCCCGAGAACAATGGTGAAAAAAATGATGGGAGCGATCAACATTTTCACCATATTAATAAACAAGTCACCCAACACCTGCATCTTCACTGCTATTCCCGGAGCAGCCACACCTAGGATAACAGCAAGCACAATAGCACACAGCACTTGGAAAGTGAGATTCTTGTATACTTTTTGCATTCTGTCTCAACCTCCTTTTGGCGACTATAAGAGTCTTATGCACCTTATGAAGCCGGGTGTATAGCAAGTACAGAGATGATTTACCCCTTTGGAACGGTGAGTAATCGCTTTCATTTATGTCGAAGTGTCTATGTCTATTATGTTAACATAGTTTTGCTGATTCCTTGTAGACAATGTAATCAACAAAAACACATCGGCAAAGTAAGTAAGGCGACACTAACAATCGGTCACCTCTAGATAAGGCTTAATTCGTTCCGCGCAATGATCATTTTTTTGATATTCATATACAGGACGCCCATATGTCTAATAGGATAGATCCATTGACAGATGCCCCATATCCGTTAAAAAGTTAAATACTTACGAATGGATACTCGGGAAATACCCACGCGCTCAACACTCCCGTGAAGGACAATGCCAGCTCGGCCCTCCCCATGAAAACCGGAGGGCCTCATCATTTTCACTTCTTTCGATACGCTCGGGGATCACACTGGGGCACGAATGCCTCCGCCTCTGCCCTCTCTTTTTCACTGGGGACACTGATTTCGGTTACACCCGTCAGCCCGGCAATAGCTTGCAGCAATCCCTCGCGAACTTGTCGCTCCAGGGTTTCCACCGATGGATGGCCCGCAAACTCCGCCAGTGTGCCGACCGTTTCCAATTGAACCGGACGGGTTCCCTCGGCCATTTCATAAAAGGCATTCAATGCGGATACTGCCATCTTGGGATCCTGATGGGTCAAAAACGTCGCATGAGCCAGAATGTAACCGGGTTTGCGGGAAGCCAGCCCTGCAGGGCCGCCCTTCCATACTTGAGAGGTTCCTGCCAGCTTCTTTCCGTCTACAACGACGTTATATCTGCCATCGCAAAAAGAACCCGGAACTTCCGCAAAATATCCGTCCAGCCCGAAGGTATCCGCCAGCATTTTCTGGAGTGGCAAGCCCAGCATGCGATAGACATCATCGATGCTGTATCGCTGATCTTTGGGGCGGGGCAAGAACAGCGACAGGTTGAGGGTGCCCGGACCGTGCGGGACCGCCGTACCCCCGCTTTGCCGGACGAACACCGGCCAGCCTACCTCTTTCATCATCGCGGCAGCTTGCTGTGCTTGAGGAGTCAGAACATCCTTTTTCGCTACGGCAATGGCCTGAGGTCCTTGCCAAATCCGAAGCGTGGCCGGGGCTTCTTGACGGGCAACGGCTCGTCCCAAGGCTTCCTCCATCGCATAACTGAGGGCAGTGGGTGGAGTGTCATCCCACAGCACCCGCCACTCTTTTATCTCCTGATACATGCGTTCCTCTGTATGGATTTGTTCCATCGTTTTGTCCTCCTGCTCTTCAAAACCACTTACTATCATACACCAAGGCCAGATAGGGCTGAAGACCTCCAGCTAGATGACAAATCTGTCCAGTAAGAAAAGAATGTCCTTTTATCCGTCTCTTCCTTTCCGATGTCACAGATAACTGCCCGCTAGGAATCGATGGCCGAGGCCCGATCCAAAAGAAAAAACTGTATGCACCCCTGAGCCACACATCCCACCTCTGTTTTATTACTCCGATGTTACAAAATGATGTCCAGTTTAAGCGTTCATTACAAATGCCGCAAATCCCCCACAAGGCCGATTTTCTGTTTTATAATGTACCCAACAACGAACGGAGGTGCTTCATCATGAACCAAGCAATCGGATTGTTTAACGCTGCTGCGATCAGCCTGCCCTGCTGGATGCTCCTGTACTTCGCCTTTCACCTGTTTTTCTGATCTTGCTTTATGGTCACCTGACAAGTGACCCATAACGTGCGGATGTAGTTCAATGGCAGAATGCCGTTTGTACCGGTGATACGGGTTCGATTCCTGTCATCCGCCGTACAATGATCTCGATCACCCGCCTGCAGGCGGGTTTTTGCATGAAAAAAGACTGTCCGCCAAGACAGTCCTATCTATTCCGGGATTCCTTATTGCTTCTCCGAAACTCTTCAATCACCCGCGCCAGAATGATTGCCTCTTCCCGATACCATCGGATGCTCCGCCCTTTGCGATCTCCTTCTCGAATCTTTCGATTCAATTCGTCATATCTACGCTGAAGGCACCCTTGGGCCATATTCCACTCTTCCCAGGAGAGTTCCATCTCCAGTTTCAAGTTGCCCCACTCTCCTTTTCTGCAGATCCGTATGGGAGCTAAAGAGGTGGCGCATGCGTTGCAATTTAGCGGCTCATGAGCGGCCGCATACGGCGAGCATTCTCTTGTGCCGCCATCATCGGATCCTGCTCAAAATGTTCTTGTTCTACAATCACCCAGGGAATCGCCAACGATTGGGCCGCTTCGACGATTTCTGCCGGATCGATTTCTCCCCGTCCGATCTCCGTGCTGATTTTCTGTCCTTCCATCTGTGTTAAGTCCTTCATATGGATGGCAGTGATCCGGTTGCCGTACTTTTCCAACAATTGCAACGGGGACCGACCCATGTACACAGCCCAAAAAACATCCAGCTCCAGCTTGACCCACTGCGGATGTGTCTCTTCCATCAAAATCTCCAACCCGGTAATACCGCCCTGATCGGCCAATTCAAAATCATGATGATGGTAGCCGAAAGTGATTCCTGCTTGGTTGCAAGCTTCACCTATTCGGTTCAACTCAGCGGCCACCAGGCGGTAGTCGGATGCTTTCCGGCGCTGATGCTCCTCCAAATAGGGACAAATGACCAAGGAGCACCCGAGCTCCCGATGATCATCCAAGATCTCCATCAATCGGGATGATTTCAGTTGGTCATAAGGAACGTGGGAACCTGCTGCCTGCACCCCCGCCTCCCTCATCACCCTCCGGATGTCGGAAACTGCATGACCAAAAAAGCCGGCAAACTCCACTCCATCGTAGCCCATTTTCCCCACACGGCGAATGGTGTCCAACAAATCTGCTTCCGCTGCTTCCTTTACGGAATATAACTGGATGCCTAATCGGTATGTCATTCTATGCCACCTCCGGGTCGTTGGTGCCTTCCTTGGTTTCCATCGTACAAGACGGTTGATTTTCTGACAAGATCCGCTTTTCGGGAAATAAATGCTTTACTATTTTCCAAATAAAGGTTAACTTTAGGGGATCAAATGCGCTATAATATAAATGTTATGCTCAAATGCATAATGGGTGGGTGAGGGTTTTATGTTAAAGGATCGGAGACATTGCTCAACCGAATGGTTAACCGCTTTGTTTTACACAAACGTCAAACAGACTGGAAACAGGAACTGGCCGCAGGCTTCACGGTCTTTTTTACCGTGGCCTACATTTTAGCGGTGAATCCGCTGATTCTGAAAGATGCGGGAATCCCGCTCAGTGCCGGCATTCTGGCCACCATCGCCGTCTCCGTCTTCGGATGCCTGTGGATGGGTTGGTGGGCCAATGCACCGATCGTATTGGTTCCCGGCATGGGAGTCAACGCTTTTTTCAGCTATACCATCGTCCAATCCATCGGACTATCTTGGCAGCAAGCATTGGCAGCCGTCATCTTGTCCGGTGTTTTGTTTTTCGCCGCCAGCGTCAGCTCCTTTGGACAGCGTCTGTCCATTGCGATTCCCGCTTCCCTGAAGCATGGCATCACTGTGGGAATCGGATTGTTCCTGACACTGATCGGATTGCAAAAAGGACATGTCGTCGTATCTAGTCCAAACACGATGATCCGGTTGGGAGACTTGAGTCAACCAGTGGTTTGGATCACGCTGATCGGGCTGGTGGTGACGGTGTTGCTGTTTGTACGCGGAATTAAAGGGAGTCTGCTGATCGGCATCGTCTTTACCACTACACTCTCCCTGATCTTTTCCGGACCCACGGGACAAGCCTTGCCGCAACCAGGGGCTAAAGATTTGCTAACGGTTTTCGCCACTGCTGATTTCAGCGGGATGATTCACCTTTCCTTCTGGATTGCGGTATTTTCCTTAAGTATGATCGTCATATTTGAAAACATGGGCCTTTTGAGCGGAATGTTGCCGGATCAGGACAAATTTCCCCGGGCATATAAAGCGGCTGCTATTTCTACTGCCGCTTCGGGTATTTTCGGTACCAGCCCTACCATCGCGGCGGCGGAAAGCGCCTCCGGCATCGCAGAAGGGGCTCGTACCGGCATTCCGGCTCTGGTCACCGCCGGGCTGTTTTTGCTCTCTTATCTCTTTGTCCCACTGATCGGCTGGATTCCGGAAAACGCCGTCGCACCGGTGCTGGTCATTATTGGAGCGATGATGATGCAAAGTGTGCGCCACATCCCTTTTCATGAATTCACCGAAGGATTCCCTGCCTTTTTGATTATCACCCTAATCCCATTGACCTACAGCATTGCAGACGGGATCGCATTCGGCTTCATCGCTTACCCTCTGATGAAAGCCGCCTCGGGTAAAATCAGGGAAGTCTCGGGTATCCTGAACGGGATGGCGGTACTGTTCCTGCTTTATTTCATAGCCACCAGTTGGATTTCCCATTGAATCAAAAAACCGTTCCTTCTTCGAGAGGGAACGGTTTTTATCAACCCGTGATCTTTAGAACAGGAAAAAGTAAGAATATACCGCAGCCAATATAAAACGATATACAGCAAATACGGTCATCGATACCCGCTCCACCAGTTTCAGAAAAGCGACGATAGCGAGGAGCGCCACGATAAAGGCTGTCACAAAGCCGGCAGCAAACATCGGGAAGTCAGCCGCAGACAGACTGTCCCAGCTTTTGTACAAATCCAGACCGCTGGCTGCCACCATGATCGGCACCGCCATGATAAAAGTAAACTCCGCAGCCGTTTTCCGGCTCAATCCCAATAGAAGACCTCCGGAGATCGTGGCGCCGGAACGGGAGAAACCCGGCCAAAGGGCCAAACATTGGAACAATCCCACTCCCAGGGCCTGCTTGTAAGTCACTTGGTCCAAGGTGGCTGCCTTCACCGCAGTCTTTTTGTTTTCAGCGACCATCATCAAAACGCCGCCCACCACCAACGACAGCACCACTGTTGTGGCAGAAAACAGATACTTTTTGATGAAATCATGAATAAGAAGTCCCAACAAGCTGGCAGGCAACATCCCGATCACGACATGAAGCAAGTTCAAATGTGAACCGCCGGACTCAGAAGACGCCGTATTCAAACCGATCAGGCTCAATATTCGGCGCCAAAACACCACGACCACTGCCAAAATGGATCCCAACTGAACCACGATCTCGAAGGTTTTCACTTTTTCTCCTTGAAAGTCCATCAAATGCGCTGTCAAGATCATGTGTCCGGTCGAGGAAACGGGTAAAAACTCGGTCAGTCCTTCCACAATAGCCAAAACAATTGCCTTGATGATCTCCATGGAAGTCTCTTTCAACTCCGTTTCATCGAGTTTCGAAACATGGACATTTGCCCACAACATGCATTGTAATAGGAGACCATCAAAAAGAAAAGCACAGCTTTCGCAGATTCACAAAAGTGTGCTATCATATAAAATCTTTACGGCTGCACCTGCAGCGGCTCCGCTTCCATCACATGGGTTCCCCTCGCCGTCACATGGTACATCACCTGATAAGACCCCGGCTTCTTCAATCGGGTTTCAGCGTGATACAACCCGTCCCCCTTTTTCCGAGCCGGTATTTTTTGATGCTTCTGATCTCCTTTTTTCCAAATCTCGAAGGCGACATCCCGGGCATCGTTCACCGCTTTGCCAGCTTGGGTCAGACGGACTTGAACGGTAAACCTTTCCCCTGCTTCCACTCTTTTGGGTTCCGTAACCAGCGCGACTTTCAGCGGCGCACCGCCGGGCGTCTCCTCATGGTGCCGATGCTTCTGCGATGTTGCGGAGGGTTCTTTCTGCTCCACCGCAGGTTCAGCCGGGGAACATCCGCCTAGCAGAAGGAACCATACCACTGCAACCGCCCCCATTTGAACAAAATCTTTTCTCATCCACCTTCCACCTCTTCTCCATCATTTTCCTGCGGCACATAATGATTACCCAACCAAAGTGTACCTGTTTTTTCCGTTTGTAACAAATCCAACAACTACAAAATGAAAGGATTTTTGCCCGAAGGGACAGAATATGTTGGACCCATTATTGTCACCTGAAACTTCAACGATTTCTTGACAATACAAAGCCTTCCCATCATCAATGAAACTTGACGGACTGGAATCTCGTACATTGATGTATAGAAGGTTTACCTTCGATAGATCCGAGTATACAACCTTACATCCAAACAGGAGAGAAACCATGGAAATCCCGAATACACTGGTAAATGCTTGGACTTTTTTGACCAAATTCATCAAATCCCCTCGTACTGTGGGCAGTGTGATTCCAAGCTCCCGCTTTTTGGTACGGGCCATGCTCCAACCGATCGATTGGGCTCATACGCGATCCCTTGTGGAGTTGGGAGCCGGCACAGGGGTATTAACCCGCAGCATTCGGAAGCGTTGCCGTTCCGATTGCCAGGTGGCCGTGTTTGAGCGGGACCCTGAAATGCGGGAAATGCTTCAAAAAGAGTTCCCGGAGTTCATCATTCGTTCCAACGCTGAAGACATCCACCATGTCATCCGCTCTCTCGATATGGAGCCGGTGGACTGTATCATTTCCAGCCTGCCCTTTGCCAACTTTTCCGCTGATGTGAGAGAACGAATCATCGATAACGTATACCGCTCATTAAGGCCCGGGGGTCTTTTTGTGGCCTATCAATATTCGCTGCAAATGCGCCCCCTTTTGGAAAAAAAGTTTAACCTGCGCCAAGTCCGCTTTGTGCCTTGGAATATCCCCTGTGCGTTTGTTTATGTATGCATAAAAGGGACTGAATAAAGGGACCCCCTTTCATCAGGAGGGGGTAGCATTCTCAGGGCACACGTCGCCTTCTTCATCGCTTTGCTCCTAGGTCGCGCAGTGGCTCGCTTTTCGCCTCGGCCCCACAGCTCGTAGGATCCGCCAGTTAGGAACGTTGGATTATTGAACCATCACTCGGCCGAGTCACCCGCGGCGACCTTCCGCCAGCGGGAGATCCATTCACGGGTTACGGGACCCGGCTTTCCGCTCCCGATGGATCGGCCGTCCACGGCGACTAAGGGAAAGGGACCCCAGGTGGAGTTGGTTAAGAACGCTTCGTCCGCCTTCATGAGCTCTTCTACGGAAACCGCTCGCGTCTCCCACGCCCACCCCCTCTGGGTGCATGTATCCAACACCCAGGACCGGACAATCCCGGGCAACAGCCCCCTGGATACGTCGGGCGTTACCACACATCCGTCTTGAACCAAAAACAGATTGGCCGAAGCTGTTTCCGACACATCCCCATCCACAGTACGAAAAATGCCTTCTTCCACTCCGGCTTCCGCTGCCTCGTCCCGAGCCAGCACACTTTCCAAGTAGTTGAGCGATTTCACTCGCGTGAGCGGGGAGTACGGATTGCGGCGAATCGATGTGACAACCGCCTGCACTCCCTGCTCATACCGAGACAGATCCAAAGGATGCTCTCTCGCTTCCATCCATACCGAGATGTCTGTCAATCGGTGAAGCGGCTGTCCGAATCCCCCGATCCCGCGGGTCAATGTGATCCGCAGGTAACCGCTCCTCACTCGGTTGGCTCGCAAAAGTTCCCGGATCCCCCTTTTCAACTCCTCCGGTTCCGGCACTTGGGCAAAACGTAACAGACATGCCCCTTGCCGCAAGCGGTTAAGATGGGCATCTTCAAGCATGGGGGTACCTTTTTCCACCCGGAAAGTTTCAAACAAACCATCCCCATAGAGTACTCCCCGGTCCTGCAAGGACAGAGAGGCGCTTTGACGGTCCATCAGCTTGCCATTGAACCAGATATACACCGTGATCCCCCTTTCCGTCCTTCACATCCCGCGCCCAGCGGCAGCCGGCTCCCGTTCAGAAAAACGGCGGATCGCCTCCATCATCCCTTTTCCCTTGGCGATGGTTTCCTCATATTCCGCTCTCGGGTCAGAGTCTGCCACGATCCCGCCTCCCACGTGAAAGGAAAGCTCCCCGTTCCACCATGTCATCGTCCGAATGGCAATATTCCACTCGCCATTCCCGCGACGGTCTACATATCCGATAGATCCGGTGTATACCCCTCGCCGACTGCTCTCTAATTCATGGATAATTTGCATCGAGCGAATCTTGGGCGCTCCGGTAATAGAGCCTCCGGGAAACATACCTGCCATCAGCTGACCAGGTGTGACCCCCGGGCGAATCTGGCCCTTAACCACAGCTACCTGATGCCAGACGGTGGGATGAGGCTCAATCGCAAACAACACCGGCACTTGCACCGTTCCCGGAAAACAGAATTTCCCCAGGTCGTTCCGTTCCAGATCCACAATCATCAGCAGCTCCGCCCGATCTTTTTCACTTGCAGCCAACTCCTCCTTGAACCGACCATCTTCTGTCTGTTCCCGACCCCGGGGCCGGGTTCCCTTGATCGGCTTTGTCTCGATCCAACCTTTTTCCCAGCGAATAAACTGCTCCGGCGATGAACTGAGAATCGCATGATCGGCAAAACGCAGAAAAGCGGAGTAAGCTCCCGGATTGGCCTTGCGTAGACACCGATACAGCTGCCAGGGATCTCCGTTCATGGAACCGCTGATCCGATAGGAAAGATTAGCCTGGTAGATGTCGCCTCTGCCGATATATTCTTTTACCCGTTGCACCCGTTGAAAATAGTCATCCGGGGCGATTTCCGGCACCATTTGGATCGGCCCCCCCTTGACCGGAGCCATCTCTACCAAGGATTCCCGTTCCCAGCAAAGCAATTCTTCCACCGCAGCCTGCAGCACTTTTTCCGCCTCGTTGTCCGCGACAACAGCCACCCAAGTTTCTTTCCGCTCGTCATCTACGACGATGGTACGGCGGGGAACCATCAGCACGCCGTCTGGCACGGCATACCGACGCGGCTTGGCCTCTCCGATCACTTCCAAGCTCCAAGCAAGTTCATATCCCAGATACCCGACTACTCCCGTCAAAAAAGGCGGAGCATCATCCGGCAAGTCTGGCAGCTCCGGTGCCAATGCCGCCAAGGAATCCAGTTTTTGAAAAGGTTCCGGTTCCCGCTCCTGCCACAACTCCACCTGCTGAAACGGATCCCAAGCCAAGATCGTGTACCTTCCCCGTGAACAACTATCCAGCAACACACCACTCTGCCCGGCAATACGGGTATAAATGTGTATGGGATTTACCCAACGATGAATTCGTTTCCAGGCACCTCGCATGTTCATCATGTTCCTCACTCCTGTTCCGACAAAGCCTTTTTCTTGCTGTCTCGACTTGCTATCGCTGGGTTCGTCGGCAAAAGTCGCTGCTCGGTTAAGGGGTTTATCTGCTCATTTCGAGCATCTAGCCTACAAACCTTTTTTGTATAAACCTATGTCACCGACCTTCTCTTTCCATTGTACAGAGTTGACAGGAGAGCGTCTTTGGAAAAGATCCTCATTCTGTGACAGGATGCCCTTTTTCAACTCCGTTCCGATTTGGACGGAGCCAAGTGTTTTTTCCCCGGTTAATTATCTTGCTGTAGACCCACACGGGGTTCATCCTTTAAGCTAATGGTTGCAAAACAAACACAAGGAGCGCAGGTATCGTGAAACACACTTGTCAAGCGGAAACGGGGGTATGGGCTAGTATCGGAGCTTATCTGTTTCTGGTTTTGATCAAACTGGGAGCAGGATATGCCGCCCATTCGGAATCCGTCACAGCAGACGGGTGGAACAACTTCACCGACATTCTGGCTTCCGTAGGATTGCTGATCGGAATCAAAATCGCCCAAAAACCGAGAGATCCGGATCATCCCTACGGTCACTCACGGGCGGAAACCGTCTCCTCGCTGCTGGCTTCCTTTATTATGGCCAGCATTGGGCTCCAGGTGCTGTTTCAAGCGGGGGACAGCGCCCTGAACGGCAGAGGAGAAGCCCCCGATTGGACCGCCGCAGTGGTGGGAATGGGAGGAGCAGCTGTGATGACCGGGGTCTATCTCTTCAACAGCAGACTGGCAGAGAAAACCCGGAGCCAGGCACTGCATGCCGCCGCCCGGGACAATTTGTCGGACGCGCTTGTCAGTCTCGGCACCGCAGTGGCGGTGTTGGGTTCTCATTGGAAATTGCCTTGGCTGGATCCCGCAGCAGCCTTGATTGTCGGGAGCATGATCCTGAAGACCGCCTGGGATATCTTTCGGGATACGGCTCACCGGCTGACCGACGGGTTTCACCCGGACCGGCTGAAAGAATATGAAACCACGATTCATCAAATACCCGGCGTTAAAAAAGTGATCGACCTGAAAGGGCGATACCAAGGGAATGAAGTGGTGCTGGATGTCACCATTGAGGTCAACGCCGACTTAAGCGTCAAAGACAGCCATGATATCACCGACGCCATTGAACAAAAAATGTGCAGCCAATACCGGGTATACAACACCCACATCCATGTGGAACCGGATGCTTAACCGACTGCCTCGCGTTCCTTGTTACAGATATCGTTCCCGTTCCATAAGCGAACGGGTATTTTTTGCTAAGAGCATCGATTTTTTTCTATCAAACACGTAAGATAGGTAGAGACTCACTTTCTATTCAATTAACAAGGGGGCCGCATCCATTTGAATCTGGGAAATCGGCATCCACGGGATGTGGAGTTTCAAAAGATCGCAGCGGAATTCGGTTTATTGATCGAGAACTTTTTTGCCCAACATCAAGTGACGCCATCGGAAGCATTTTACCTGATGTCGAAAGAAATGAGTCTGTTGGCGGCCGATTGTGTCAGGTATGACCGGGAAGAAGAAATGGAAGAAGAAATGGACGAGACAATGGACAAAGGGAATCCAGCTACATAACGAAAAAGCCGGGAGAAAATCCCGGCTTTTCATCAGCCTCTGTTCACATAAGGAATCGGGTCCTCTGCTCCCGCTTCCTTAAATCCTTTCAGCCGGAGGCGGCAGCTGTCGCACTCTCCGCAGGCCGCTTCCCCGCCCTGGTAACAGGAAGTCGTCAGGTGATAGGGTACACCGAGGCGCAAGCCTTCCTTAATCGTACGAGCTTTGGTCCAATGGATGAGCGGGGCCTCCAGGCGAATCGGCTGACCCGTTACCCCGGCCTTGGTCGCCAGGTTAACCGTTTGTTCCATGCTGCGAATAAACTCCGGGCGGCAATCCGGATAACCGCTGTAATCCACTGCCGACACACCGATATAGACTGCCTCGGCACCGATGGTTTCGGCGTAGGCACTGGCCAGGGAAAGAAAAATCATGTTCCGGGCGGGAACATACGTAACCGGAATCTCCCCTTCCGTCCCCTCTGTCGGTACATCCAGGGCCGTATCTGTCAAGGCGCTCCCACCGATTTGATTCAAAAAGCCGATATCCACAACCCGGTGTTCTTTTACTTTATAATGAGCCGCCACTTTTTTGGCCTGCTCCACCTCCCGGTCATGACGCTGGCCGTAATGAAACGTCAGCGGGTACAACGCGTAACCTCGTTCTTGGGCGATCCCCATGCAGGTGGTGCTGTCCAAACCGCCGCTCAACACAACCACTGCTTTTTTCTCCAACCTCATACACCTCGCTCCGCGGGATCCCATATGATCTTGTGTAATTGAAGACTCACTTTTACTTGGGGCAGGGGCTCAGCCAGCACTTTTTCCACCAACCGGCGGGGCGGCATCGTTTCCCATACCGGACTGAACAATACCTGACCCTGGCGATGGTGCTGCTTTACCACATCCACCGCGTGACGAAAGTCTTCCTCACTGCCGATGACAAACTTCATTTCATCCCGTTGAGTCAAATAACGAAAATTGTCCCGGATCATCCGGTGTTCTTCCCCGGAAGCGGGGAGCTTGTAATCCATGACAAACCGGACTTTTCTTTCCCATTCCGGATGCTTCCGGCGAAGCGCATCAAAGGGAGCCAAATCGATGGCACCGTTCGTCTCGATGTGAATGTCCTCGATATGAGGCAGAGAAGCCATCGCGGCCAGAAGAGCAGCCGATTTTTCCCGGTGAATCAGGGGTTCACCCCCCGTAAAACAAATCCGGCGGCTGGAAAAGCGACCAATTCTCTCGACGATCTCTTCGATGGTGGCTTCAAATTCCGGCTGTGCAGGGGCATAACTGTAGGGCGTATCACACCAGGTACAGCGCAGGTTGCAATGAAAGACGCGGACAAACACGGTCGGATAACCAGCAGCCGTCCCTTCGCCTTCGATCGTCTCGAAGATCTCCACCATCGGCAGGGACCATTTTCTGTACACCGATGCTTCAGGCAGATCCCATTTACGCATCGGCTTCCATCCATTCCCGCTTCAAGGTAGCATAGCTGGTGGGTGTTTCATAAAGAACCAGTTCTTCGAGACGATGGCCCTTTTTTTTCAGACCTTCCCGCTCCAGACAGGCATCCAGCTCTTCCCAGATCCAGACGATCATATTTTCGGCCGTCGTATTCATATTGGGCAGGACTTCGTTTAGATACCGATGATCCAAACGGGACTTGATCCCTTCTTCATACATTCGCTTAATGTCCCCGAAATCGACGGCGATGCCTACTTCATCCACAAAACCGCTGATGGTGATCACCAGCTTGTACGTATGCCCGTGCAGGTTTTTGCATTTTCCTTCGTAACAGTGGAGATGATGGGCCGCATCAAAGGTAAAGGCCTTCGTAACCGCCACTCGCTTGTGGTGGTACTTCAGCTCGTGACGCTGAATGTCCGTCCCCAGCTTCTCCACTTTGTCCGGAATGCGAAACTCCATGAAAAAACCCCCTTGTTGTTTGAGGGGGATCCGTGAAAAACCCTGAACGCAACACTGCTTCAGCTGTTTCAGGGGAATGGTTTACTTTTCAGGATCCCTAGTGTTGTTTTAAGAGTGGTGGGTTTGCGACACTCTGTGAAGCGATACGTAGATCGCCAAACATTAGTGTATCATATTTGCGCCGGAACGGACGGTTTTTTTTATCTCCCCGGCTGACAAATCCTGTTGATGACCGGACTTCACCAAAAGGATATCGAACCGCGGCCTCATACATCGGCACTTCTCCCCCCGTCCGGCTGAACCATGGTTTTCCCCGTAGACGGATCTTCCAACCGCTCGAAGCTTCCCTCTGGCAGAACATAGGTAAGCAGAGACGCAACGACCCTGACGCAGAACAACAGGACAGAAGTGTGCGGAATCTTCAAGATGGCAGAAATATAATCTAATTCTCCCCTGATAACAGCTCGCTGGTATTCACCCTATTCGTTTGCTTCCTCGTTTTCCACGAAGTGTTTGAGTACAGAGATCTTGTTTTCCCAAAATTGTTCGTATTGGGAGAGCCATTCCTTCAGTTCGAGTAATGCTTCCGGCTGAAGCCTATACCGCGTCTCCCGCCCAACTTTGCGCTCACTCACAAGTCCCGCTTCTGACAAAATGCGCAGATGCTTGGAAACAGCCGTACGGCTCATCGGAAAGTGTTTACTTAGAGCGGTTAGGTGCATCTCCTCTTTCTCAGAAAGCAGTCTGAGCAGTTTACGGCGGGTGGGATCGGCGATTGCCTGAAAGACGTCATGCTTTGGCGCGGATGACACTTGATCTCACTCAACCAACTTGCGGAGATTGTCGTTAACAAGCTTCTCCCAACCATTGTCCATTCTGTCGCGGATCACTGAATGTTTTGCTGACGCTTTCGGAACAATCTCATCAGGTTCTCCCCAACCAGAATGAACGAGTGTAAACTGTGTTTTTCCTTCTAGCTCCTTTAATTCTAAAGAAACACGCCAACCGAATTCATCCCAAGCAAAGGTAAGTCGGTGAGGAGGATCGAGTTCCAGTACTTTGCAGGGTGAAGGTCCGAAAGGTGACTCCAGAGTGAATTCATGTCCTATTTTTGGCTGAAAATCATTTGGCATCCACCATGCGGCGATGCCTTCTGAAGTGGAAATAGCCTCCCATACTTTCTGAATGGGTGCGTCAAATACGACTGTATGACGAATGTCTGGCAACTTGTTCTGTCTGTTTTCCTTCATAGGTCCCTCCATGTAAGAGTTAATATGAAACCAAATGGTTTCTTATTATGAAGATAAGCAACCTTTTGGTTTCATGTCAAGCGAATTTTATTTGATAGAAAGGATCTCCTCCCCCCTCCGCCCCCATTATTTACGCGAAAATAGAGGGTCTATTCTGTTCAAGGACTTGTTTCATCGATGTTCAGTTTTTCTTAGTCTCACACTCAGGACATGCATTTGGAACTTGCTCATAATTATTATACAATTCTGATATATAAATCCGACAGAAGAGGTGAATCGCATGGTGGTATTTGAAGAGAGCTGGACCATACCCTGGGGTGAGGCGATCAACGGGAACATTGAGTACAAACAGGCGAGCGGCCACTTGGGAATGGCCCCTCGTGCTGAAGAGGGAGAAAAATCCTTCCACCGCACTGGCGGGGTGCGGTTGCAGCGTCATCGGTCACCCAGCCTCTGGACGCTGCTGGTTGGGGATGTAGAGAGTGTAGAGCTGATTCGACGGGGGATTTATCGATGATTACTGCACTGCGGAGGACTGGCACCCGTTTGGCGGCAAAGCTCGCCATGGTCGCCGTCGTGGCCGTCTTCCCAATGGCGGGCATCGCGACCGCGTCCCAGGCACCGCCGGAAAGAGCGGAGACACGGTCGGTCCTCTTCGTCGGCAACAACTGGGACGGCACGGCGGACATCATCGACCCCGAGGACTTTACCCGGCTCGGTCGGATCAACGTCATCCCAGATCTAAAGGAGCGCCAGCGAGAGATCGCTACCAATCCCCTGGCGCTCGGGTACTACTTGGCGATTCGGCAGCTCGTCGGGGAAGGCAACGATCAGTACGTGGACGACATGTTCACGTCGCACGATGGTCGCTACGTTTACGTCTCAAGACCCAGCCTGGCTGATGTGGTAGGCATCGACCTCCGGACACAGGAGATCGTCTGGCGCGTGCCGATGGAGGGCTACCGGTCGGATCACATGGCAATGTCTCCCGACGGTACCCGCCTCCTTGTGTCTGACTCCACAGCCCGGAAGGTCCACGTGATCGACCCGGTGGAGGGCCGCAAAGTCGGTGAGTTCCAGTCCGGGGACTCACCGCACGAGAGCAACTACTCCTCCGACGGCAAGCGGATCTATCACGCAAGCATCGGACACGTCTGGACCCCGGCGGACCAGCCGGCCCTCGACTCCACGAAGGGCGACCGTTGGTTCCAGATCGTCGACGCCGAGACGAACGAGGTGATCAAGCGCCTGGATATCGGCGAGATCCTCGAGGAGCACGGCTATGAGGGCTACAGCGCGGCAGTCAGGCCGATGGCCATCCCCCCCGACGAAAAGTCCGCTTACATGCAGTTGTCGTTCTTCCACGGGTTTGTCGAGTTCGATCTGGAGACCCTTACGCCGCTACGCCTCGCTCACCTCCCGGTCAGCGAGGAAGCGAAGAACACCCCGCGCGAGCAGTATCTCCTCGACTCCGCTCACCACGGGCTGGCGATCAACCCTGAGGGCACGAAGCTCTGTGTCGCAGGGGCGATGTCGAACTACGCCGCGATTGTGGATCGTGAGACGTTCGAGTACAAGCTGTTCCCGAACATGGACAAGCCGTACTGGGCGACCAACAGCGCCGACGGGCAGTACTGCTTCGTCTCGGCCAGCGGCGATGACTCGGTAGTCGTTCTCGACTACGACACCGAGCAGGAGATCGCCCGGATCCCCGTCGGCAACCACCCGCAACGGATGCGCATGGGGGTCATCCGTCACGATTACGTGGAGCACCTGTCGGGTTCGGAGCAGGACAGCGACAGCTGTCCCACAAAGAGTCCGTGGTAGCTTTCAGACGAAGATAAAACGCCCTGAAAAACGAAAGGAGAGGAGCCAAGCAGAGGATTTCAGACAGGAAAATCCGGCAAAAATAACACCGGTTCCCTTAACGTACAAGGAGCCGTTTAATTTGTGTCCACATTGCATGCTGGGGTCAGTTTCCTCGGCACTCAACCGTTTAAGGAATTCCCGGGTGATTTTCTAAAAACAGCATGGATACGCTAGGTTGATACTTTTTACATGCGTTTGATCATTTGTTCTACCCATAGTTGGGACTGAAGCGCTTCCCACCCGTTGACTTTGGGTTCCTTATCTTGGATTAGACAATCAATGAAGTGATATACTGCTCCTTCAAATCCTCGTCGTTTAAGAATGGAGTCCCATGAAGCCGAAGACTTCGTTTGAACGGTTCCGTTTTCTTCTATCTCCATCACCTCTAAGTTTTTTACACGAAGGATGGAGCCAGTTAAAACAATCTCCAGTTGTTCTAAGTTCGTTCCTGCTTGTCGGTGCATGGATGTCGTAATGGGATATGATTCTGATGTCAGTTGGTGCTGAACATAGTAGAGTTGATTACTTTCAGTTTTCTGTATCATTCCATCTGTAATGGAATGAGCACCCACCCAACGAGCCGTGTCCACCAGATGAATGTAGTCATCAAAAAGGGTAAAGTTAAATGTATGGTTCGGATAAATCCCGTTGACTCGATGTTTCTCAATACGGATCCAGGCAATCTTTTGGCTTTTTTGTTTTGCTTCAATGTAAAAAGGAGCAAAACGTCGATTAAATCCGACCATCAGTTTTCGGTTCAGTTTATTGCTCAATTCGACCAACTGTTCTGCTTGTTCTATAGTAGCAGCAAGTGGTTTGTCAACATAGACATCTTTTCCTGCCCGAAGAGCCTTGTCAACAACCTCATAATGCGAGTCGGTGGAACTATGTACAAATAAAGCATCACAAGCAGTGAGTAATGAAGTTACATCTGCAAAAGATTCCATACGATATTGTCTTCATATTTGTTTCCTTTTCGCTTGCGTCGGAGAAAACGCACCTACTAGTTTCCAGTTTTCTTCGAAGGTTAATAGTGGCAAATATGCTTTCTGTGCAATAGACCCGAGTCCGATGATTCCGATTTTGGGATGCCTCATGTCTTTCCTCCTTTATTTGTTGCTCCCCATAGGCAGCCACATGCTCAAATTGCGCTGTCCACCTTTAAAGTCTCGTTCTCTCGCGAAGATCTCACTCGATCATTCCACACAAAAACGAGGCAAGCAAATCCGACGATCATGGTGGGTAGATAAAATATTTGAGGAAGGCCAACCCACTTCACACCAAGGCTTCCTAACACGCTTCCACCGAATAAGGCAAGGGATTGTGCACTGAAAAATATGGAGCTGGCAAGGCCGGGGGATGCCGGAGACAACTGTTGTGCGTAAGTGACACCAAGACCAAAAACAATGGCTATGAGAATCGCATGGAGAATCTGAGCAAGATATAAGTGCCAGGACTCAAAACTGTTAGCAAAAATCAGGTAGGAGAACAGACCGATCAGAAAGCCTCCCAAGAGCAATTTATTCAGGCCCCAACGATCCGCTAACATGCCGGCAAGGGGCATAGCAACCAACTCCGTTAAAGGAGCAACTGACATGATGCTTCCCAGTTGCGTAACGCTAAGCTCTAACTTATTTACTGCCAAAAGAGACAGATAAGCTAAACGGATCGTTTCACCACTAAGAACGAGGACGCACACTCCACCATAAATGAGCAATGGTTTATTGTGGACCTTCCATGGTTTTAGCGGACGTTTGTCATGGGTTGACTTCTCACAAGAAGATTTTCGAGTGCCTACCCATCGCAATGGGATAAGGATCAAGAGAAATAAGGATGCGGTCAAGAAGAAAGCTGCCCGATAACCCAGCATCCCGGCAATCGCGCTGCCCACTACGGGTCCCAATGTCCAGCCAAAGGAATAACCCGTTCGTATCGTACTGGAAACCGTCGCTTCTCGCTTTTCCTGATCACGGTCCATGACGTCTCGAATGAGCGCAAATACTTGTGCGTTGAGGGTACCGAGGAACTGTAGAAAAATAACCCCGATGACAAATACCATCACCACATGAGTAGACACGCCAATTAGTGCCCAACCGATCGCTAACAGCAAAGCAGCGGTCGTAATGACCGGCCTTCTTGAAGCAAGACGATCAGATAGTGGCCCGGTGTAAAGGTTGATAAAGGGAGTAACCAGTGAGGTAAGAAAGAACAGACCGGAAACGGATTGGCTAGCCCCCAACTCTTTGGTGAGAAATAAGGTCACTAAGGGAATGCTCGCAGAAACGGAGATACCAGACAACAACATGATGATCAGCAGCACCAAATAATCTTTTTTCTTGAAAATCATAAGCAATGCGTTTCTCATCAGTCTTCACCTCCATCTAAACCTTCGAAACACTTTAAAAATATCCTCTACCAAAAACCCCCTCCCGAATCCTAACTTTCCTTATACAGCTGTCTCGCATGTGGAGCGCTTATAAACACTACATAACACTACTATAGCCCAAGATTTCTGAAGTTATTTTGTCCTGTTTATCGTATACAGTCCGTTACGCATGTAAAATGCATGTAAAATGCAATAAAGTTATATAACGTAGTTTACGTTACACTCTTTATGGAAAAACCGTCTAAAACCCTTGCCGTACCAAGGATTTCAGGCGGTTTTTGTGGTCTTTTACCAATCCCGATGTTTCCGAACTACCTCTGTTTCACACATTATTTATTAAAAGCAGTTTCAACAGACGTCGATATAACATATGTAATTGCGATCCAAGTTTACGACTACGGGTCGCTATAGAAATGGATCGTTTTCTTCCAAAATCAATAATCGGTAGAGCGAACAGCTGCAAATGACCCATATGTTTGGCCATCAATTCAGGGACAATTGTGATTCCTATTCCAGCTGTTACAGCTCCAAAAATAAAGTCACCAAAAGCTACCTCGTTGATGATGTTCGGCTTGTGACCTAGCAATTCCATTGCTTGATGATATGCTCTCGTGTATCACAAGGAGCTTGATGAACGATCAGTGGCTCTTCACACAGTTCGGCAAGCTTAACCATTTTTCGCGAACGAAAACGATGGTGTAAAAGGAAACACCGCATAGTAAGACTCCGTAAATAATTCACAGCTCCACAACGACTCCCCGATATACGTTGCATCAACAAAGACCGCATCAAGCCTTCCTTCCTGCAATGATTGTATAAGCTCCCCTGAAGTGTTCTGAATCATTAATGTCACGGGTCGGTCTGAGTGAGATAATCCCTTGATTCTTGGAGGTAAATAGTAAGTTGCCAGACTAGGCAAACTCCCTATAGCTATGGGGTTCGTTCGGCGAAATTGCCTTAACTCCTGACGAATGGTGGTTAATTCAGCAATTCGATTGTAGAAGCGTTTGCCTGCTTCTGTCAGTTCAATACCAGTAGACGTTCGATAAAACAAAACAATGCCAAGATCATGTTCCAGGTTACGAATATGTTTGCTTAAAGCCGGCTGAGAAATGTTTTGTGCTTTGGCTGCTTAGACAAGCTTTTTTGTTTAGCGGCTTCAACAAAATTTTGTAACCACTCTATATTCATCTGTTTTCACTCCAATAGATATAACCATATGTTATACCCTTCAAAAATAATGATCGTTCTGCTTGTCTTTAGTTATTGATAATCTTTTAAATGTCAAGCGCTTAATTAATTATAACGACAAAAATACCTGATACGGAACGGAGAGGTCGCCATGCAAAAAGTTCTTCTTCTCACTATGGGAATGTTCGCTCTTGGGTTTGATGCCTATGTGGTGGCTGGTCTGTTGCCTGATATTGCGGGAATGTTTAAAATAAACGCTTCCCAAGCGGGACAAGCGGTTAGTGTCTTCACCTTTTGTTATGCACTGGCTGCTCCCATTTTTGCAACGCTGCTGGCTGGAAAACCCATGCGCCAACTTTTATTACTGGCACTTGCTGTATTCTCTGTAGGCAACGGGGCTAGTGCAATTGCCTCGAGTTTCCCCTTGCTGCTTATGTCCCGTGCAATTGCAGGGATCGGAGCTGGGCTTTATTCCCCGCTGGCAGCCGCAGCTGCTTCCTCCCTCGTTTCCGAACAGAAACGAGGACGTGCCCTTGGGATGACCTTAGGTGGGATGAGCATGGGCACGGTCGTTGGGGTTCCAGTTGGATTAATCATTGCTGAACATCTGGGTTGGCAAGGAACTCTCTGGTTAATCACTGTACTCGGTCTTGTTGCCATGCTTGGTATTGTTATCGGTCTCCCAAACTTTCCTGCCTCAGCGCCCCCGTCACTACGTCAACGTGTGGCTATGATGACCAATAAACGTGTTTCAGCAACCGTTGGTATCACTTTGTTAACCAGTATTGCGAGCTTGGGGCTCTATACGTACATTGCTTAAATCTTGCATAACCTAGCAGATATTGATTACATAACGCCTTATCTGTGGGCATGGGGCATTGGTGGCGTGATCGGAAGTTTCTCCATCGGCGCTCTCATTGACCGTACGGGACGTCCAGGTTTGCTCATGGCCGGTATTTTAGCCATATTGGCTTTTGCCATGTTCAGCCTACCATTTGGGCTGAAATTTCCCATACTAGCCTTCCTACCATTTGTTCTTTGGGGCGCAATGGGATGGGCCTCGCAAGCCCCACAACAACACGTGTTACTTCATTTACAACCGAATCACGGCGTAGCGACGGTTGCCTTAAACAGTTCCGCTAATTATTTAGGTAGTGCGATCGGTTCCGCGCTCGGTGGTATTGTTATGTTAGCGGGATTGGCCCCTTCCCAACTTCCGTTTACTGCTGGTTGTCTTGTACTAGTGACTTTACTGGGACAGCTGATAATCATCGCGAAAAAGTAAGAATCAACAAGATACAGTAGAGTTGAATTGTGATTTGGAAAAAGACTATCTCTTTTTTCAAGATCGAGAGAAGCTGAAGAAGATCTCTTTTGCCCGAGCAGCGACTTTTGACGACGAACTCAACGACAAGAAGGGAGACGAGACAAAAAGCGGACACGATTTTCACGTCAGACAACAACACCAATAGCCCGAGAGGGCCAACTCTCGGGCTAAATCTTAGTCTTGCAATTTTATGTACACAACCAAGATCCCCTTACCGGTAAGGAATTGGTGGCAGTTATCAGCTATAGTCCGGACTTTCACCCTTTTATTTTAGTTTTGGCCCTCAGTATAAATTTGAAAAGTCACGCCGAACTTGTCCGTTACAATACCGTAAGCAGGGCTAAAGAAAGTTTCTTGCAGTGGCATGTTCACTTGACCGTCTTGCTGCAAGGATTCATAAATTTGTTTTGATCTTTCCATGTCGTTAGTTGAAATACAGATGGTAACTTGATTGCCCGATTGATGGGGTTGACCCGGAAACGTATCAGAAAACATAAGGTCCGTTTCCCCAACTTTTAACATGGCGTGTGCCACACGTTTCTTTGCATCTGCTGGTATAGGGAATTCGGGGTTTTCCGGCATTTCTCCGAAAGTTTGGATATAAAGGACTTTGGCATCCAATGCTTTTTCGTAAAATTGGATAGCTTCCTTTGCATTTCCGTCCATCACTAAATAAGGGGTCAATCGCAATGTCATGATTCATCAGCTCCTTGGTTCATATATGATCGGTAGGTACCAAATTCTAGTATATAACAAAAGTTACAAAATGTAACTCAGCCAGTAGTTAAAATTCAGCCGAAACCCTCCCGTTATCAGAAAATGAAGTCGAGCGTTCTGGTAAATTCCTTACAAGGTGTGACAAAAAATATATGTGAGTTGAAACCGATCAAGGTGTTTCTCTTTGGTAAAGAAACTGAGCAATGGCGGATACCAATAATCCGCCGTTTTCGGTGATTTTTTGGCACTACTTTATTAGCGTACAGGGTGACCAAAGGCTATTATTCATGCCGCACGGCGTCCGGAAAGAAAGCGGCATGGGCTTTACGCGGGTCGTTGAACCAGGCGGCCACCTGGTCAGCGACCGATTGATCTTCAGCCCCCTGGAGGAACGTTTGGATGATCGATTCGGGGAGGGGGCCCATCATGGCGTTGGTCCATTCGGTCACGGCCTGGATGTAAGGCCGGGTCCGGTTCCAATAGTCCTCGCCCAGCCGCTCGTCCCAGTTGGAGGACTGCCGATAATCCATCAGGGTTTCGTACAGCTTTTCCGCACAGAAGGATGCCGTGTTGCAGCCCTGCCCCGTGATCGGGTCGTTGAGGAACACGCTGTCGCCGCAACTCACGATCAACTTGCCGTCCAGTATGAGGTAAGGGCGACGGATGACCGGGGTGAAAGCGGTCTGGAGCCAGGCTTTTTCATCCACTAGCGCAAATTTGCGTCCATCGATCCGCCGATGGATGTCCGGGAAAAACAGGCGCACGGTATCCGCTATGCGCTCCGCGAAGACATCGGTGGACTTCACGCCTTTGAACGCGTCGAGATCCCCGTTGGGAACCGCTTCGATGAACAGGATCGTCACGAGCCCGTTTTCGGTCAACGCCGAGATCTCAAACATTTCCCCCACACCGGGCAGGACGGTGATGGAGATCCCGGCGGGATAGACGGGATCCACACCTTTGAAATAACCAACGATGCATTTCCGTTGCGGTTTGTCGAAGGGGGAGAGTTTGTTGTCGATGGGGAAAGGAGCCAGCGGACCCGATTTCCCCGTAGCATCGATCACCAGGTTGAATTCGTTCACCAGGCGCGTCACATCCGCCTGAGAAACCCGGCCCTCCCGCAAGGAGACCCCCTGTTTTTCCAGATCCCTCATGGCATGGGGAAAAGCCCACCGCTGATCTACCGAAGAAGCCGTTCCGTACAGCTTCCCTATGAAGAGCTTTTTGTCTCCAATAGTCACATGGATGTTGCGGATGGGCGGCGCCGATTCCCATTTCGGCATGGCAAAGCGTTCTTCCCGTTCCCTCGTCGGCGGGAAGTGCACCTGGGTCGAAAGGATGCGTCCGTTTTGGATCTCGTCGGCTGTCGGATGGTGGAAAAGCGTTACGTCAAACTCCTGTTTCAGGGAGTAGCCCAGTTGCAATCCGGCTGTTCCGTTTCCTACGATGGCGATTTGTTTCTTCAAGATATTGCTCCTTTCACCCGTTATCGGAGTGGATCATATCCCAAACGTCGTAACTCCTCGGCGATGACTTTGTGACCGGTGTCATTGGGATGTAGACCGTCAATCCAAATATAACCTTTCTGTTCAGGATCTATATTATGGTTTGGACCATTAAAAGCCGTATACACATCCGCCATTTCATACCCTAGAGTTTGTTGAGCGTCAATGTATTGGTTAATTTGATCGAGATACGGTTTAAACACTTCAAACCGCGTCACGGTTCCATCATAGCTCAAAGCATCTTTATCCTCGTTGACATACGGATTGTAGACGTTTATAGTTTTATAGTTTGTGGTTTGTCCATTTCGGAGATCCTGAATGATCCCGACGATTTGGAACCAATTGTTCTTAAAGGTTGCTACCGTTTCCCGCAGGCAGTCTTCGTTGTCTGTTCCGCCGCAGGTTCCGTTCAAGTATTTATTTCGGGCTTCTCGAAGGTCATTTCCCCCGATGTCCCAAGTGACAACATCCGCCGATGCAACCGAACTGCGAAAGGTTGAATCTGTCTGTAGGGCGTAAAGCAGATCGGAACTCGTCCAACCATTTTGACTCAGGTTGGTCAGGTTCCCGTTATTTCCAGTATCCTTCCCCATGTGATCCCGGTAACGGGGAACATAACCGTACCAGGCTCCAAATCCGGTTCCGAGTGAATCCCCCAGAGATGTATATTCCCAGGTAGTCGCCGCTGCAACCTCTGTCGCAAGTCCAAAAGTGAATACAGACAACAATAGGAATACTGTCAGGATTGAGGAAAATATCCGTCGTTTCAAAGCTACTCCTCCTTTAAAAATTTGAAATTCTCTTAATTAAATTCAACAATATTTCTTATATTCCTTTTATTCAGATTTTTATTTGAAAGTTGGTCAAAAAAAGCCCGAAAAATCAGGCCCTTTAATTAGGGAGCCGTCGATTTATTTTGTAGATCCAACAGATTCAACTGTGCTTTTATACTAGGAATGGTTTTGGTTTTGAAACCCCCGGTGCTTTCGCCTTTGTCCCTGCCAGAAGCGTTTCCCTAGCCCGGTGGTGATGTCCGGTAGACAAGGTTCGACTTCTACGGAGAGGATAATCGGTGCCAGTCTAGTTTTGTTTTAAGAATGGCGATATTTAAACGCTAGCGGGGACAAGCCCGTTACTTTGCGAAAAACATTGTAATAATGGGAAGGATCATTGAAGCCTACCATAAAGCAGATGTCCGTATTATTTTTCTCTCCATTTAGCAATAAAAGCTTAGCTTGTTCAATGCGAATGTGGATTAAATACTGTTTTGGACTCATCCCTGTTTTTTTCTTAAACAATCGTTGTAGATGGTACGAACTGATTCCAAAACGTTCGGATAATTTGTAGAGAGTCCAGGGTTTATCGAATTCATTTTCCAGAACTTTTTTCACCTCTTTAATCACTTCTTGATTGGGGTCATAAGAGCGGTACAAATCAGGACGACACCGTTTACAAGGTCGATAGCCTTTCCGTAATGCCTCCTCTATATCAAAGAAGAACTCTACATTCTCCTGCTTGGGCGTTTTGGATTTACATGAGGGATGGCAGAAGATTTTGGTTGTCTTTACTGCATAATAAAAAGATCCGTCATACTTTCCATCACACTGAACAACGGCTTCCCACATCTTTTCACGTTGAATCTTCATCGCCCGCCTCCCTTTCCGTGTTGCATATTCCCATGATTCTCCCCTTGTCTCCTGATTGCTTTCATGTATAAGAAATACATTCCGCTCACCACTGCGGGAACCAAAATGTGCAAACCCAGAAAAGGAACAAAGAGAGCAAGCACAATCAGGGAGATTAGACCGCTAATCCATGGTTTGGAGTTTTTATTGTACAATTTAAGGGCCGCGGCCATAGAGAGGATATAGACCACCATGCCCAAGGAATTCGGGATAAACAGCAATCGGGTAAAGTGAACCTTTATAAACGTGGTCAGGACAACACCGAACCCGGCAAATAGGACGACCAGCCAAACGACACGGGTCGGTGTCTCGGTGTGGGGATTTAAATAATAAAACCAAGAAGGAAAAGCCCGATCTCGACTTAATGCATAACCGAGTTGGGTCAGACTGGCGACAAAAGCATTGACAGTACCCGTACATATAATCAGAGCCAAAATGGCGGTAATCCATTGCGCCCCAAAACCCAAAGCACGATGGACCATGACTCCCACTGGCGATGAATCACTTTCCAGATTTCCATAAGTTCCACTTCCAACGGTAATAAAACTGAGAAGAAGAAACACTGTACCGATAACCATTGCGCTAATTAGTGCACTACGTACTAAATCCTTCTTTAGATGTTTGAACCGATCCGCCAGACTGCAGATTGCTTCCCATCCGAAAAAGGACCAAAAAATCATAATAACAGCCGTTCCTACCGGATACCATCCTTTGGGAGCGAAGGGCTGAAAATTTTCCCAGCGAACGGATGGCAATGTGACCGCCACTGCCATACACAATAAAATGAGCAAAAGAGTACTAAGCACCACAGACAACTTTCCGCTTATCCGTATTCCAAAATGATTGGATAGACCTCCGATAAACAAAATGAAACAGGCGATCAAAGCAATTTCAATAGTTACCGATATAACTAGCACCTGTCAAAGAAACAATAATCTGCCCGATTGCAGCTGTAAAAAAATAAAACCATCCCACGAGATTTCCCGTATGTTCCCCGAAAGCCATGCGAACAAAAGTGGCCGCTCCCCCAGCGTCGGGGTATGAGCGGGATAACGCGGCAAATGTATAGGCGAAAGGGAAGCTAAACAGGATCATGATCGTCCAAGATAAAATGGAGGCCGGGCCCGCGATCGTCGCTGTACTGCTGACAAAAACAAAATCCCTGAACCAAGAATAGCCGTAATATATAAAGCGACGGCTTCAGGCAAATGAATGGACCGTTTCATATTTTCCCCTCCCTAGTTGCCAATTACATCCTTTTTTCACGTCCAAACCTAACCGACCATTCTTCCCAAGAACTCGACCACAGGGGAAAAGAGGGATCACCTTTTAAATATCACAATCCAATGAAAAGATCGTCTGGTTTTTTTGCGATGTAATTTGTACCCCGAAAGGGAAGGGTAACGTTGCACGAACCGTCCCCCTTGCAGTTGAGGCACGGTTGCAGCTGTCTCAGATCTTGAAACCCGGACCGATGACCACCCCGCCCTGTTCCTTTTCCTTGCGTTCGGTACAGTGGGTGTCCGCCAAAGAATGGGAATAGGCGATAGAAAAGGTGTTTAGCTATTAACCGAGTACACCGGTTGGTCGAATTTTCTAAGAAGCTAGTTCTCCTTCGTCTCTCTTTGGTTCCAATTTGTATCTTTTAATAAACCATGGAATCAAAGAGCAAAACAATATGAAAGAAACTCCTGCAGAGAAGAAAACTCCTCCTATACCGATCCATTTTGCTAGACGGCTCCAAGTAAAGGAGAAATAAGCAATGCGGTATTTTGGAACCCATGTGTAACAGCAATAATCCGCCCGATCATTTCCGGTGGCGTTTCAGATTGTATAAGTGTTGTGTAAGTAATAGAAGAAAAGAGACTCATGATGCCTACCCAAAACCATACAACAACCCATACAAAAAAAGGGGCAGTAACCCATCTCCAACCCCCTATTCCAATCAATAACCATATACCACCTCCCAACAGACCAGCTGCAGCGCTCATCATTAGAGGATTCTCAAATAGTCGACTGAAGGGTGTGACCAAGAACGTACCAACAATACTCCCCACAGCAACTGCACTCAGAATAGTTCCAAAGCCGTCAATACCTATTCCAAGATTTTTTGTCCAAAGAACAATTAATTTGTCATAAAGACTAATGATAAACATGGAAAAAGTCATCGATCCAATATTAAAAGCTAGAATGCGATTCGACCGAATATAACGAATTCTATCCGCAAAATCGCTCCAAAAAAGTCCACCTTCCTTATTTTTACTCTTTTCTTTCTCCTCTATAGGAAGGCGGAGTAAAGCGATTGATGCCAACGAAAAACCAATAACTTCCAGTATAAACACCATCTGTGGATCAAAGGCCGCGACAATCAACCCTCCAAGTGCTGGTGCAGTAATTTTGGCACCATTCATGGATAGTTGACTTAACGCGTTGGCTTCTTGTAGCTGGTCTCGGGGAACGACAAACCTTATGTAGGCTTGTCGTGCTGGGTCAAAGATGACGTCCAGTACTTCCTTAAAAAAAACAAGCGGAAGAAGAAAGTATAGGTTCGGAGCCAGGATGAAACCAATAACAAATGGAATACGTAATAAGCAGCACATGATCATTAATTGTTTTTTTGATGACCGGTCAACCACTACAGCCATCCAAGGACCCATTAAAATCCATGGGAATTCCCATAGTAACAGCAAATGCAGCTAAGGCGCCAGCTCCTAGCCCCCAATGGTAAACAATCAAAGCTTCAATAGCTATAAAGTCGAACCAATTCCCCAGATCAGAAAAAACCTGAGCTGTGAACAATTGGCGATATGAGCGGATGGTAAGTGGAACAAAAACGGAACGGTTCATGGCACCCCCAGCTTTATGTGTCATTTTAAATCCATACTTTCGGAGAGAGCATCGCGTTTTCTTTGACTGGCTTGTTTAAATAAACCTCGCGGATCCTGACGGGGTGGAGTCGGTGGTTGTTCCAGTTGGCGAATCATGCGTCCGTACCATTCAATATCTAGTCGAAGCCGGTCCTTCAGGTAATCCATCCCTAGTCCACTGATCTCACCAATTGCGGAATAATCATTGCTAGACCATTGTTCAAAATGATCCAACATTTCCTTCGCTTCTTTCCGACGTAGCTCCAGGTGATCTATTAATGATTCTCGGTCTTCGGGTTTACCCGTATCCCAGAAGCTCAGTTTCATCTGGAGTTCGTCCCTCATTTCGGGAGGAGAGGGAGGTTGCTCAAGCCAATGGGATAACTCCCTCCATCCTTTCGCTGTTAACTCGTAAATTTTAGTCTTTCTGCCTTCCTCCTCAGTAGATACAGTTTGGATTAACCCTTGATACTCAAGCTTCTTCAGTTGGGGATAAATACTCCCAAAACTAACACGACCCCACCCTAGCTCCCGCCCACGATATTCCACTTCCGATTTAATGCCATATCCCGAATTGGGTGCCCAACTAAGGACACCTAGTAAAATGTGTTTTACTGACATCCAAACCACCCCTCTGATATATCGCTCCGTTATGTTATCGTATGTCATTTTATTAGTCAAATATTTCTGATTAAAAAACGGAATCCGGCGCATCAAGTGTCCTTGTCCTGACATAAACCCCTTTTTCTGATGGTGAAAGAAAAAAGTTGTAATCCCTCCGTTGTTTGCAGGATTTCAAAGCCCCTTAGCGAAATATTATACGTCTTAATTTTGGGACAATAGGCACCCGTCTGAAAACGGTTCGTGTGCAACCTGTTACGCCGTATTCTCAAGGGATTTGTCACCAATAAAGGAGGATGGGTATGAAAGTAGGCAAAACGATGGCAGGACTGCTGTCCGCAGCCCTTGTTATAGGAACCGTCACCGCCGCTCCCATGGTGTCCGCGGAAAAGAAAGCACCGGGACAACCGAAGGGAGCCCATATGGATTTGGGTACGGTTAACATGGAACGCCTGTCCAAGGCGCTGATAGAGCGGGGCGTGATCGACAAGAATGCCTCGCCGGACGAAGTGGAGCGCGCGGTACGGCAATATGTGGCCAAACGTCATGTTCCGCACGGCGTGGACACTTCTACTGCTTTCGGAAAAAAAGCGGAAAAAGGCTTGAAGAGCATGCAGGCCCGGTCGGCTAAAAAGGCGGGGGAAGGCGTTCAAAACCAATCCCAAGGTATACATACAGACAACCTCGTCTTAGCACTGATCGAGTTTCCGGACTATACCCACAATCAGCTGAAGCCGGAAAAGGGCTCTTTGTATACCAAGGATTTCAGCCCGGAACACTACCGCGGCATGCTGTTCAACCCTTACGAATATAAAACGCCGGAGGGGTTGAACCTGACGACGATGGCAAGGTACTACAGGGAACAATCCGGCGGCACCTGGAATATCGACGGCACCGTGACTCCCTGGATTAAAGCGCAGCATGAAGCCGCCTACTACGGCGGAAACGATGCGGTCACCGGCAACGACAAGGCTCCGCGCGATTTGGTTAAAGAAACACTGGAAACGGTAGGCAGCCAGATCAAAGGCAAGGAAGCCCAATACGATCAGCGGGACCCTTATGACATCGACGGCGATGGAAACGTGATGGAGCCCGACGGTCTGCTGGACAACCTGATGCTGGTCCACTCCGGTACCGGTGAAGAAGCCGGCGGAGGCGATCTCGGCGATGACGCCATCTGGTCCCACCGCTGGACGCTGAAACAGCCGACGGCCATCCCCGGCACATCGCTGAAAGCCTTTGATTATATGATTCAGCCGGAAGACGGGGCGGTTGGTGTATTTGCTCACGAATACGGCCATAACCTCGGTTTGCCGGACCTGTACGACACCAGCTACGGCGGTCTGGGTTCCCCGGTGGGCTCCTGGTCGCTCATGTCCAGCGGAAGCTGGAACGGAAAAATCCTCGGCACCCAGCCGACCGGCTTTGATCCGTGGTCCAAACTGTTCCTGCAGGCAACCTTCGGCGGCCACTGGGCACATCCGATGGAACTGGACATCAAGGACCTCGGCAGCGAAAAGCCTGTCAAGCTGAAAGAAGCGGTCAGCGAAGACCTCTTTAACAAGATTCTCAAAATCAATCTGCCTGATGTGAAAAAAAAACCTCCGACTCAGCCTTTTACCGGCAAGTATTCGTACTTCTCCACCATGGGTGACAACCTGAACACTAAGATGACTTCGGAAACCATCGATCTGTCCGGTGTGTCCAATGCCACTCTTTCCTTTGACTCATGGCGCAAGATTGAAACAGGCTACGACTATCTGTACGTCAATGTCATTGACACCGCAACCAACGAAAAGAAAGAAATCAAAGCCTATGACGATGAAACCGACGGCAAGTGGGTGAATGAGGAGCTTGACCTTTCCGCCTTTGCAGGCAAGAAGATCCGGTTGGAGTTTAACTATGTCACTGACGGAGGCTTGGCCCTGGACGGTTTCTACGCAGACAATATCACCGTAACGGGGGACGGTCAAAAACTGTTTGAAGACGGAGGAGAGGACCAGCCGAAGTTCGATCTGTCCGGATTTAAACGTTTTGACGGCAGCGGTACCATGCACCCCAACTACTATCTGGTGGAATGGCGCACCCAAAACGGGATGGACAAAGGTTTGGCCCACTACCGCCGCGGTGACAGCTTCCTGGTTTACGACCCGGGTATGGTGGTCTGGTATCACGACGGACGCTACCTGGAGAACAACACCAGCAGTCATCCCGGCTACGGATTGGTCGGTGTGGTCGATGCCCACCAGCGGATCCACTACTGGAACAACGACCCCAGCAAACCGGCAACCGATCGTTATCTGGTGTTGGATGCCGCATTCGGGTTGCGCAAAACGTCTCCCCTCGATATCGACAACTATTTGACCTACGGAAGCCTGCACTATCCCTCCCAGAAGGGTGTGCCAACCTTTGATGACGCTATGGATTACTCCATGCCGGGAGCAGAGTCGGTCGGAAAAATCCTTCCCAAATACGGGCTCCGCTTGACCGTGAAGACAGAAGTAGACAGCGGCAAAGCAGCCGTAATCGGTATTTCCAGGCGGTAACGAAGATGGCCACTCCATTTTTGAAAAACCGGCGTCAACCTGTGGGTTGAACCGCCGGTTTTTTCCTCTATGTACTGGCTTTTCTTCGCTTTTTCGGTCACTCCCGCCTTTATGAAATAATAAACAAACCCGGGAATTCTTTTTCCCGGGTTTGATCAGCAACACGAAAACGGAGCTTAGAGGGCTTTTTTCGCGGCTTCCACTGCGGCTTCGTAGTTCGGATGCTCGGTGGCTTCGGACACATACTCGGCATGAACCACTTGATCGTTCTTGTCCACAACGAACACAGCACGGGCCAACAAACGAAGTTCTTTGATCGCGACGCCATAGGCAGTGCCGAAGGAGAGATCCCGGTGATCGGACAACGTTTGCACCCGATCAATCCCGGCAGCACCACACCAGCGTTTTTGGGCAAAAGGCAAGTCCACGCTCACCGTCAGCACTCTGACATCTTCTCCTAGAGAAGCAGCCTCTTCGTTGAACCGGCGGGTTTGGGCATCGCAAACGCCGGTATCCAGGGACGGCACCACGCTGATGAGACGCACATGCCCTTTGCTATCTGCCAAGGTCACTTCGCTCAAATCGTTGGCCAACACTTTGAAGTCGGGAGCTTGGTCCCCCACCTTTACTTCCGGTCCGATCAGGGTTACCGGGTTGCCTTTGAATGTTATGGCTCCTTTGCGTTCTTCCGCCATGTCCATTGCCTCCTTATGTAGTCGTCTACCGATATCCTATCATACTTTTCCCGCATCCGGCGACGAAAAACGTCTGATCACGATTATTTTAAAAAAAAACTCCCGCCCACTGCGGCGGTGCGCCTTTTCTCCCCGGTTGTTCCAGATCCATCTCGCCCGATGGTCTGATCCCGCTCATCCATTTACAATTTCCCCGCCATTGGGATGCAAAACCTGTCCCGAGATATAGGAGGAATCATCCGACGCCAAAAAGACATAACACGGAGCCACTTCTTCCGGCTGCCCTGCCCGTTTCATCGGTTGATTGGAACCAAATGAGCGCACCTGTTCCGCCGTAAACGTGGATGGGATCAAGGGAGTCCAGATTGGCCCCGGTGCCACTCCGTTCACCCGGATTCCCTTTTCCACCAACGACAAAGCAAGGGACCGAGTAAAAGCGACAATGGCTCCTTTGGTGGAGGAATAATCGATCAGGATGGGATTGCCTTTGTAAGCTGTCACCGATGTGGTGTTAATAATGGCGCTGCCCTGTTTCAGGTGGGGAAGTGCCGCTTGGGTCATATAAAAAAAGGAGAAAATGTTCGTGCGGAAAGTTCGTTCCAATTGCTCCGCACTGATCTTTTCGATCCCGTTCTGGGGATGTTGTTCGGCGGCATTGTTGACCAGGATATCAAGCCGGCCCAGGTTGTCCACTGTCTGCTGAACCGCTTGGAAACAAAAAGCTACCTGTCCGATATCGCCGGATATCAGGTGGCATTTTCGCCCTTCCTGTTCCACTTGTTGTTTCGTCTCGGTGGCATCTTGGTGTTCATCCAGGTACACGATGGCCACATCGGCCCCTTCTTTGGCATAAGCGATCGCGACTGCCCGTCCGATCCCGCTGTCGCCTCCGGTGATCAGCGCCACTTTACCAGCCAGTTTTCCGCTGCCTCGATACTGAGGATCTTCAGCGACGGGCCGAGGGGTCATCTCTGTTTCCAACCCCGGCTGACGATTTTGGTGCTGCGGAGGCTGCAAGGTGGGTTTTGGGTTGCAAGAGGAATGGGTCATATGGGATGCTCCTTTTCAGAAAGAGTCAGGGATACTTTTCCCTTCTCTGATCCCTCACATTCCCTTCCACCCCCGCCGAAAAGTGCTGGAGTGGTATCCATTTGTAACCCGCATATCTTTTTGTAACCCGCATGTAACGGAGTTCGTATATAATAGGAAATCATAAATAAAAGGCACGAAGATCCATCAGGCCAAAAGGAGTAATGCCCTATGGAAGCCGTTCAACAGCCCAAACCGCCGTCTTCCCATAAACTGTTCCTTGTCACTCGCATGCTGCTCCACAGTGCCAGCACAACATTGTGGAACATCGCCGTTCTGATTTTTCCCGTCGCCTTGCTGGTACAGGGATTGTACTGGGTTCAACAATGGCTGTTTCACCCCGGGAATGCGCTTTATTTTCATCCTTACGCAGATACCGCCACCACTACCGCCTTTATCCTTTTGTTGATGTTTACCTTTTATCTGTACGGCAGTCTGTTGCGCGCCGGACGCACCCAGTGGCGTCAAACCATACGGAAGTTCTTGGTACCCTTGATCCTTTCTCTTCCCCTGGGCGGAATGGTGATGGACTCCTATATCGCTGTCACGCCCCAAGGTGTCGTTCACTCGGACTTTTGGTCGTTGGGAGATCAAACCGCTCATTCATGGCAAGACGTAGAATGGATTTCTGTCACCTACCAAACCGGACATGAACAGGATCATTTCACCGGCTCTTACTATCTGCACTTTCGGGACGGTACCGCGTTGGAAATCTGGAACCGGGCGAATATGAGCACACAGGATTTGGTGCGAGTCGACCGGCTGGCAACGGCCAAGGGAATCCCTTTCCGGGTGCTATCTCCGTTGACTCCGGAAGCCAAACAGTTGATTAGCCAGGACTGGACGCAACAGCAAAGCTTGTTTATCCAGGGTTTGTATGCCCGTTAAAAAATAAGATGGCTTCCAGCCTTACCGGAAGCCATCTTATTTTTGGCGGACAAATGATTTCGGATGATTTTACTCATAATGACTGTAGTTAATATGAAACAATAGGATTACCATGAACAGGTCTATGGATGTAGAAAAGAGGAAGAAACGTATGGATGCTTATATCATATTAGGGATTGTTATTGTTCTCGGTGTTTTTTCTAACAATGCAGCCGTTTGGATCGCAGCACTCGGCTTAATCATTCTGCGCTTTATCCCCTTTGAGCAGCCCCTTCTCTGGACCCATCAATACGGATTGAAAATCGGCATCTCTGTTTTGACGATGGGTGTACTCTCCCCGATTGCTCTGGATAAAATCCCGTTATCCAACCTTGTCCATACCTTTAAAAGTATGTCCGGGATGATCGCCATTCTCGTCGGCATTTTTGTTGCCTATCTCGGAGGGAAGGGAGCCGGTTTATTAACCGCTCAGCCCCATTTCGTCACTGGCCTTTTGATTGGCACCATTGTCGGAGTGGCTTTTTTCCGGGGAGTTCCTGTCGGTCCCTTGATCGCTGCCGGTATGCTTTCGTTGTTTGCCCATTGGTTAAAGTGAATTTGTTTTGTTCGGGAGGCGAAGGCCCTTTTTATTTCCCTGCTCCTTAACAGAGGAGTAGGAACCTTTTCTCGATATTTTTCCAATTTATCATTTTATTCGACACTGCTGTGTTATTATAATATAGCGAAGAATTAATAGGAAAGGGCTGATCATATGTTTGGGAAAGTAGCCTCTGATGTGCTCGGATTAAGTGATGTAGGCAGTGTGATTAAACCGGCAGATTACGATAAAGTCGATGCAGATGATTATGTCCTGCATGAAGACAACGAAAAAATATTTTTTCTGATCAAATCGAAGTCAGATGAATATTGCTTTACGAACAGAGCCCTTATCCATGTGGACGGAACCAGCGCAGCCAGCAAAAAGCGTACGCTTCGCCGCTATGATTACAGTACATACCACATTTCCAATGTGATACTGGAAACAGCCGGAACGATGGATTTGGATGTCGAAATTAAGTTCACCATGGGCAATGTACAGTACTCTATCGATGTTCACAAGAAGCACCTTGAAGAGTTGAAGGATTTATATAAAGCCCTGATCAAAATCGCAGAAATTACTCGTGAGAATGCCATCGCAATGGATTACGCAAAACAGAGTCTGGATTTGGCTTCGTCAACTTTGGGACGTCATGTGCGAACAGAAGGCGCTCTGGTCGAACAGTTTAAAGAACTGAATCAAGCTGCTTTTTCCTGGCTGATGGATACGCGCAAACAGTACAGCATCAAGGATTTTGGTTTTGTTTTTGAACGTTATATCAACAACTAATCCGATATACACCTTGATCGAGCATATAATCTTTGAGTCGGTTAGGTAATTAAATATCTTCCCAACTAAAAAAACATCAGTCGGCGCCAGTATAAGGTCTGATCTGAACCCATAAATGTAGACAAGATAAAAAAACACTAGAATGTTATCATTGATCCAACATGAACTGGGGATGGATAAAAATGAAAAATACAAATTCGTTAAAAGAACATTTATACCAACTTGAGCGACAGTTGTTACAACCAGAAATTCGTACATCCCCAGAAGAATTTTCAAAGTTATTGGCAGATGAATTTTTTGAGTTTGGAAGCTCGGGTAAAGTTTGGTTCAAAAAGGATATGGTCAGTTCAGGGCTTACTGTCAGAGAGATGACCCTACATCATTTTGAAGTAAATGTTTTGGCTCCTGACGTAGTTTTAGCTACATACCGTGTAGTAGACGAAGCAAGAAAAATGAATACTTTGCGTAGTTCGATTTGGAAACAAAAGGATGGAAAATGGCAAATGGTTTTTCATCAAGGTACACCAACATAATTTGGTGCGGTCACTCCCCCTTATGGGGGCAGTTCAAGGTATTTCCAGCTCTTTTTTAACCCAATTTTAGAGTTTTGTTATTTTATAACCTTAACTCTTCCCCTTTTCACGAAGCTAGTAAAAAAGAGGAAGCGAACGCTTCCTCTTTTTTAATTAAGTCGTCGCAATTTTAAATATAAAATTCAGCACGACCCATTTGCGGCGTGCTCTTTTTTCCGGTTTACGCTGCTCGTGGGTTTACGCTGCTCGTGTTTGATCTGCAACTTTATTTCCTTGCATTCCGCGGATAATCAGCCAGACAAAGTATGGCGATGCCACGAGGTCGACAAACCATGCAAAGGCCCATTTGACCTGTAGCTTAATGATAATGTAAATATACTTAAAAATAACGGGATAGATTAAAAAGTAGTCTTGCTTGGGTCTCGGTATGAGCCATTTTTTCAACCACCAAAAAATTCGGTTGGTTGCCAGCCATCCCGGTACAAAGCCCGCCGGTAAATACATAAAGTAAAACCAACCCCCATTCAGAAAGGTACCCCACTGTGCCTCTGCCGGTACGACTTGAAAAAAGACGATGACTCCCAGAATGAAACCAATGGCCATGCCGATCCCTGCCCTGATCCACAACGGGATTGCCATGATTTTTTCCCATAACATTTTGTTACACTCTCTGTATATTTCCTTTATGACTTGAGACACCACTTAGGGAACTCAAGTCATTTCGTGTTTAGACAAGCCAAACAGATCTACGCGATATTACCACCCGGTTATTGTTTGAATAAAGATGGATGAGTTCCCAGAGTTCGTGGTGGGAGTTTTATTCCACTTTCGCTTTTCGCGGCAGGGGCTGAATCTTTTTCATCAACTCCAAGTCTTCTTTTAACTCATCATGGTAATCCGACGTTCCGTTCCGGGCGTCAAACAGGTCGGCAACGCGCTCAGCTTCCCAGGAAAACCAGTCCCCCAAAGCCTGAACATCATACCGGTATGGTTCATCACAAGCCACGGGGAAATCGGTTGCCAACCGCAGCTTTACCTTTTTTCGACCCCGATCCGCCATCCGCAAAAAGAGGGTCCGGGCTCCACGGATAAAGGTGTGTCGATTGGAAAGTTCCCGCGACTTCACCGCTGCTGATGCCATTTTTTCAAAGATTCGAATGGCGCGGGGCAATTGGTCAGTTAACGTCAAAAACTGGATATGCTTCCCCGCCGCCCATAATCTGTCTGCGTTTTTAGTCGCATATCGATGGGATTTGCGTTGCATCCTGTCCGCTTCTTCCACGCGTCCTGCTTCAAACAGCTCCATCATCAGGGTGGTCAGGGTGTTTCCCGGAACTCCGATGCAGGATAAACGTCCTTCCAAAATGGGACGGGCAATTTCCAATGCCTGATCTAGATCGTTCCTGTGAAACAAATAATGGTCCATGATAAAATCCGTCTCACAAGCCTCACAATCCTGTGAACCGTCCTGGGGAAGAGACTGCCAACGCTCAAAATGTTCTTCCACCTTATCCTCCCAACCGAACTCCTTCGCCAGGGAATATCGAATCCGTTCCACGGCACGCATGCTCAAACCCCGTTCTTTGTAGCGGCGCTCCATATCCTCCACGACATTAAGAATCTGTTCTTTGGAAATATGGGGGAAATTGGTCAGGCTGCTTGCTATCCATTTATAGCGCCACATCAGGTCATACCTCAGGTAACGATCTTCGTATTCCGGATTTTTGTCAATTTGAGCCAAAATCCAACTGAACGCCACCAACGATTTATCCCCGTGACCGCTGAAATTGGCCACCTGAACTAAAGACTCCCGTGCTTTAAAGCCCCACTCGATATCCTGATGGACATCCGCCAGACGCACGGCTTCTTCCAATGCCGCCACCGCCCGATCACTTTCTTCCCCATCCGCCGCATCGATAATTTCTTCAATTCGTTGACGATAGTCTGTACTCATGGCTTCGCTCCTTTTGATTTTTCCAACGGGCGAACCTGTTTCAGCAATGCCTGATTCTCATCCAATAAACGTCCGTAATAGTCATTGCCGTTCCGTTGATCCAACTGTTCCGCGATCCGCTCAGCCTGCTCCTCCATCCATGCTCCAAGCTCTCTCACCCGGTAACACCCGTTCTGCTCCTCCGGTACGGGCAGTTGCCTGTCCAACCGCAACCGAAGGGTATCTTTGCCGATCTGCTCCAGCCGCTTAAGAAACAGACTCGCCCCCATCAGGAAATACAACTTGCTTACGGGCTGAGGACATCGAAATGCCGCTTTGGCCTGCCGTTCCAGAATCCCCGCCGCTTTGCCCGTCTGATCCGTGACAGTGCCCGGTCGGCCATCCCGCTGAAGGTTGCGTTACTAATCAATCCCTTTCGCGCCCGAATCCCCAGTTCAATGTCTTGATGAGAATCAGCGATGTTTGCCGCTCTTTCCAGCGAATAAACACCTTCCTGGCTGTAGGCGTCTTCATAAGCTTCGATTAATTCCCCGACAACTCGGGTATAGTCCCGACTCACTCAAAGTCCCCCTCTTGACCCAGCACCGCGTCAATCATTTGCAACAGTCCCTGATTGAGCAATGCCATTTCCTTATCCGAGAGCGGGTGGTGTCCCATCAGCAGCGCCTGGACATACAGCATTTCCACAACCCGTTTCAGCACTGTGCGATCCTGGATCTTCATCAGGCGTTGAATCAGCCGATTTTTAAAATTGAAACAAAGCTGCGCATACTGACTGCTCGCATATTCGTTTTCAAAAGCGTTCAAAATGCCGCCCCAGGTATCGTCTGCCAATTCTTTGGTCAGGCGGGCTTGGCGGGCAAAGTTCGCTTGCTCATTGGAGGTATAGATCGTGGGCAACGTCGTCGGTTCAAACTTCTTGATATCCGATGCGGTGCGGTACGGCTGCAGGGTCAGATCGGCGGTTCGGAGCAGCAAGAACGCCTTTTCCCGCTCCTCCAGCGTCAAATCTTCCAGATGATGGGTGAGATTGGCGGCATCCACCTGCTCCACTTGCAGATCGGGCTCTACTTGCTCCAACATGGAGAGCAATTCCCGGTTATATACATAGCCGGCATTAAGAATGCACAGATTTTGCGATGCGGCTACCTGGGCGATTTGACGGAATTCATCGACGGATGAAGCGTAACGGATGGTATCGTACCGTTTGCGGCAATCCCCCAGGGTCATCCGTCCCATCGTGGTCTCAAAGGTGATAAAATCGCCAAACACGCGGAAACACTCTTCATCATGGGCTGCCAGCGAACAGATCGCCATATGGTGAAGCTGGATGATATCCTGCAATCGATGAGGTGCTCGTTCCGCCAACCGGATCAGATAGGCGCGCAAGGTCTCACCCAGGACGGTCCGGGTGGCTTCCAGCTCCTCGTTTTCATAAAAACCTTCCCGGGATGCCACCGGACGCAGATGTTCGGCATTGACCACACAGCGGACAAACACCGCCCAGTCCGGGAGAAGATTTTCGACCTGGTCGGAGAGCAGCATCCCCTTAAGATATACGCGATGGTGGCTTTTGACTTTGGGACTGGTCGCCTGTGAAAGTACATAGGCCGCCCCCACCACTCCGCCGGCTTCCGACCGAAGCGGGATATAATCGATAAAATGCTGGCCGAACAAATCATTTCCATACTCCAAATAGGAGCGGCGTTCCTCTTCCGAAGAGACATATACCCGTTCCCACGGTGGACGGCGGTCATTGATCCGTTCCGTCCAATCCCCGTGGGAAAGATAGATGGGAGTCGACAACAGGTCTCCGAAATGACGAACCAATTTGCCGACCTGATCCTTGGTAAAATAGGCTTCCATCCCTTTACGTGCCCGGAGATACACTCGGGTCCCCGGTGAAACATCCGTTTCCATGAGACGCACTTCATACGTTCCGTCGGATTTGCCCCGCCACTCCACTGCAGGATGACCGGCCTCGCGGGCGGACCTGGTGATCATCAGGATTTCATCCGCCACCATAAAGCAGGACAACAGGCCGATCCCGAACTGGCCGATAAAATCCCCTCGCCGGACCGCCAACTCGTTTCGTTTGGAACTTTCTCCGATCGTTGCCAGGAACCGATGAACTTCCTCTTCCGTCAAACCGATCCCGTTATCCTCAAACACCAGGGTGGGCGGCAGATCATCCCGCGCATCCACCACCTGGATATCCATCCGTCCCTGATGCTCTTCCTCTATCTGTTTTCGCGCCTGAATCGCATCCACACCGTTTTGCATCAGTTCGCGGATAAACACGTGCGGACCACTGTACAGATGATGGCTCAATAAATCGATGATTCCACCGAGATGGATCTGGAATTGGTACTGTTGCAATTTGAAAAATCCCTCCGTTATGTATGAACTCACAAACCGATGGCTCCTTAAACGTGTTGAATGAATGGGACGTTTCTATTCAATCATAAAAATCGGAATTTATCCCGCATGTTGATCCTTGGTTCCCCTTGGAATCTGTAGGATTCCCTCAAATTCACCTCCCTCTGATCCATTTTACCAAATGCGAACTCCTGTTTCAGTTTTTTTATACCTCAACTGTTTCGCCAACTCCTCAAATTACGCATCCAGGCGCTGGTCCAGTTGCCGGTAAGCCGTTTCCAGGTCCCGAATGTATTTCTGCTTTTCAATCCTTTTGCAGCTCGCGCACCTCCTGGCGAAATTCATCGGTAAGGGCGTCGTATGATTGTCCGCCAGGATTTACATTAGGAAGGTCAACTTTTCCCGAAGGGTGCGGAAAACTATGCTCCTTGAGGTTGGGGTAATCAGTGTTGGTGGGTTGGAATAGACGAATTACCCCTTAACGTACAGAATCTACAAAATGTCGACGATACCCCAGAGCGTTTTTTTGTTTTATAATGAACGGAACGCCTGCTTCATTAGGAGGTAGACATGAATTGAATGCAGTGAAATTCTTCGCTCTTATTTCAGTGTTTTCTCTAGCGCTTGGAGCGTCCGCAGCCATAGTTTATTCAGGGTATAAATATGTAACCGAGGAAAAGAAGGAACCGTCGGCGCCCCAGGTATCGAAACCAAACCCAAAACCTAAAGAGAACAACCAAGAAACAGAAGAACCAACGGAAAATACGAAACCTTCCACCGAACCAACTCAAACACCAAATACCCAACCACAAAAGTTATCCGCTGAAGATGCGGTTCGAATCGCAAGGGAAAAAGCCGGAGGCGGATACTTAGAGGAAGTGGAATACAAAGAAGAAAAAGGACTCGAATTTTATAAAGTGGAACTCACCTCTGGCAAAAAGGAATACACTCTCAAAATTTCCGCTTACTCTAAAGAAATCATCAAAGCCGAAGTTGATTAGAAAGTCTCGACACATCCATCAAGCTAAGGTGGGGTCATTTGTCCAAGCAATGGACAAAAACGACTTGAGATGCCACTTAGGGAACTCAAGTCGTTTCGTGTTTAAACAGATCACCTGAGTCATCGTTCATCCATCTGGGCGTTTGTACATTTACGGACCCTTCTGTTGCAGACGTTGGCAGTATCCCGATAAAAAAGAGAGAATCACATGCGCCCCTGTCTTGACAGACAATTGCCCCCGGTCCCGGAAAGGATCCAAGCACACCAGATCCAGAGCCAACACCTTGTCTTCCTGTCCCAGACGATGCACCGCGTCAAAGAGCTCCCAAGGCTGCATCCCACCGGGGGACGGCCCCGGCGATCCGGGTAAACAGGCTAAATCCAACACATCGATATCCACAGTAATATAGATTCCATCCACCTGTTGCCGCAGGATTTTTACAAAGCGTTCCAAGATGGATAGCAATCCCTCTTGCCGCACTTGCCGCATGGTGGCATAGGTGATTCCCTGCTCTTCCGCGTATTCCTTGTGGGCCAAGGCATTGGCGAAGCTATGGATGCCGATCTGGAAGATATCCTCTCCCCGTAAAGTTCCTGATTCCAGCAGCCCCCGGATCGGTGTACCGTTGCTGGGTCCTCCGTCTTCCAGATTACGCACGTCAAAGTGGGTGTCGAACTGAATCAGGCCGATCCGTTTTCCTGTATGAAAACGGGCCAGCCCTTTGAGAGCAGGACAGGTGATGGAATGATCCCCGCCCAGGATTACCGGCAAAAAAGAAGGGAAATCCCGAGAGGCTTCCAACATCTCGAGCACACCGGCTTCGATATTTTGGTGGCAACGCGGAATGTCGGTCACATGCATGGCGATATCACCAAAGTCGGCGGCACGGATCCGGGTCAGATCCACATCATGATCCACATCATAGGCGGCAAAGGATTTCCATACTCCCCGCAGCGCATTGGGCGCTTCACTGGCTGCCGAAGGACTGATGGAAGAGCGGGACAGCGGCACACCAATCAGCCCCGCTTCCACCTCTTGTCCCTCTTCCCACGGCACGATCCACTGGCTGACTTTCCGATCAAACCGGTCTACGCTCCCGGCCCGATTGATAAACACAGGCGGCTGTATATAGTGAAAGGGCATCGTTTCACCTCCCCTGATTTCTCATTCCACCCTGCGCCCGCCCGCTGCTGCCACTTTTCCTTTTTTCACGACCACGTCCACGGGATTGACGCCAAAATGATACTGTAAATACGGCACATTGGGCGCATCCATGATCAATAGATCCGCCTGCTTGCCCACTTCCAAACTGCCGATTGCCCGTCCTCTGCCGATCGCATGGGCGGCGTTAATGGTGGAAGCGGTGATTACTTCCGCAGGGGTCATGTTCATGTTGAGACAAGCCAGATTCATGATGATCGGCATCGATTCCGTTGGGGAAGAGCCTGGATTCCGGTCCGTTGACAGTGCCACCGGCACACCTGCCTCGATGATATCCCGGGCCCGGGCAAAAGGAGCCATTAGGAAAAAAGCCGTCCCGGGCAGCAAGACCGCCACGACTCCGGCTTCCGCCATGGCCCGAATCCCTGCATCGGAAGCTTTCAGCAGATGATCGGCAGAGACGGCTCCCAATCGCGCTGCCAGCTCCGCTCCACCCAGGGGCTCGATCTCATCGGCGTGGATCTTGGATGCAAGGCCGTATTCTGCCCCGGTACGCAAGATGCGCTCCGACTGTTCCACCGAGAAAACTCCCGCCTCACAAAAGACATCACAAAACTCCGCCAACCCCTCCTCTGCCACCCGAGGGATCATTTCTTTCACCACGAGATCCACATACCCATCCGGGTCGGTTTTATATTCGGAAGGAATCGCATGAGCTCCCATGAAGGTGGAGACGACATCGACCGGATGAGTCTCATTCAACCAACGGGCCACCCGAAGCTGTTTCAGCTCCTCCACCGTGGTCAGCCCGTAGCCCGACTTGGCCTCCACCGTGGTTACCCCGTGCAAGAGAAACTGGTCGAGGCGGGTTGTGCTTTCCTGGTGCAATTCCTCTTCCGTAGCTGCGCGGGTTGCTTGGGTTGTGGATAAAATGCCGCCCCCTGCTTGCAAAATTTCCATATAGGTGGCCCCGTTTAACCGCATTTCCAGCTCATATTCCCGGCTCCCGGCAAATACCAGGTGGGTATGGGGATCGACCAAACCCGGCATCACTACCCGCCTTTTCGCATCCAACACCGTAGCGTTCCACGGTGGATCGCCCCAGCGGTCCCGGAGGATCCGCTCCACTTCTTCATCCGTTCCCACAGCAACGATTATTCCGCCTTCCGCCGCCACTCCGCCCCCTTCGATGATTCCCAACTCCGACATGCCCGCGCCCGTTTTCGGCGCATCGCTGCTGCCAGCCAACGTCACCAACTGCCCCGCATTCCGAATCACCAGTCGTTCCAGCGTCATCGCTCCCTTTCCCTTTGTTCAGTTTGCAGATCCGGGTTGTAAATACTCCTTCATCGGGATGCGCACTCCTTTTTCTGCGGCGACCTGTTCCGCCAATTCATAGCCGGCATCCACATGACGGACGATGCCCATTCCCGGATCGGAGGTCAGCACCCGCTCCAGGCGGCGGGCCGCCGCCTCCGTCCCGTCGGCCACAATCACCATCCCGGCATGAAGGGAATAACCTATCCCCACACCGCCGCCGTGATGAACGGAAACCCAGCTTGCCCCATTGACGGCATTAATGAGCGCATTCAAAATCGGCCAATCGGCGATGGCATCACTACCGTCTTTCATCCCTTCCGTTTCCCGATTGGGGGAAGCCACCGACCCGCAGTCCAGATGATCCCGTCCGATAACGATGGGAGCGGATAATTCCCCTGAAGCCACCATGTCATTGATGATGCGGCCAAACTTCGCCCGTTCCCCGTATCCCAGCCAGCAAATCCGGGAAGGGAGGCCCTGGAAGTGAACCCGATCCCGAGCCATCCGAATCCAACGGGTCAGGCGCTCATTGTCGGCAAACTCCCGCAAAATCACTTCATCCGTTTTGGCGATATCTTCGGGATCGCCGGAAAGGGCGACCCAACGGAAGGGGCCTTTTCCTTCACAAAATTGCGGCCGGATAAAAGCCGGTACAAACCCGGGGAAATCAAAAGCATCTTTGACCCCTTCGCCATACGCTTCCTGGCGGATGTTGTTGCCGTAATCAAACACGACCGCCCCCCGTTTTTTCATATCCAGCATGGCGCGGACATGGCGGGCCATGCTGGCTTTTGCCTGGCGAATATATGCCTGGGGATCCTCTTTCCGCAAACGTTCTCCTGCTTCGAGAGTCAGCCCTTCCGGCAAGTAACCGTTCAATGGATCGTGGGCGGAGGTTTGATCCGTCACCAGATCCGGGATTTCCCCCCGCCGGACCATTTCCGGCAACACCTCCGCCGCATTGCCCAAGAGACCGATCGAGAGGGGACGTTTTTCCGCTGTTGCTTGATGGGCCCATCGCAGAGCTTCATCCAAGCTGTCCGTCTGGACATCCAGGTAGCGATGTTCCAAACGACGCTGAATCCTCTCGGGGTCGCACTCCACGGCAATTACCACCCCCTCGTTCATGGTGACCGCCAACGGCTGTGCCCCGCCCATGCCGCCCAGACCCGCCGTCACTGTCCATGTCCCCTTCAGCGAACCGCCAAAGTGCTGACGGGCAGCTTCGGCAAACGTTTCATAGGTTCCCTGCAAAATCCCCTGGGTTCCGATGTAAATCCAGCTGCCCGCCGTCATTTGCCCAAACATAATCAAACCCTTTCGCTCCAGCTCCCGAAAATGGTCCCAATTCGCCCATGCTGGAACCAGGTTGGAGTTGGCCAGCAATACCCTCGGCGCATCGGGATGAGACTTGAACACCGCGACCGGCTTGCCGGATTGGATCAGCAGCGTCTCATCGTTTTCCAACTGCTTCAAGGTAGAAACGATCGCATCAAAGCAGTCCCAGTTGCGCGTCGCCTTTCCAATGCCGCCGTAAACGACCAAATCTTCCGGCTTTTCCGCCACTTCCGGATCCAAGTTGTTCATCAGCATGCGCAGTGCCGCCTCTTGCACCCACCCTTTTGTCAGGAGCTTGCTTCCTCGCGGAGCCCGGATCACTCTGGCACTCATCCCCCTTGAACCCCCTTTGACTGATCCTGTCTTGAAATTCTCTCCATATCAGCTTATTCCCGCCTGACCGCAACAAGTCAACATGGCAATTTATCCTCATGATCAGCTTACCCTTCCTAAAGCTGCCCGACAAGCGAGAGTAATGCATTATTACCGTATTAGCATAGTGAATGGTTCGTCCATGGCATGATTACCGTAAAGAGATTCCTTAAATATCTCTTAAATCCATGCCCTGTATCTGCTATAAATAGAGAGTGGAAGTTTGAACCAACGAGGAGGATCGGTATGACACCTTTTGCCAATGTTCTGGCGCGGATCGGAGTCGGTTCGGCCAAAGTGGACACCCGACTGGAACAAAAAGTGTACCACCAGGGAGAAATGGTCCGGGGAGAAGTGGTGGTAAACGGGGGCAGCATTGCCCAGAACATCAAAGACATCTATATGTTTCTCGTAGTCGAAGTAAATGACCACGGGGAATTTAAGCATTTTACATGGGACAAGTTTCGTCTGGCAAAATCGTTTCGGATCGGCGCGGGCGAAACCCGGCGGATCGATTTTGAGTTTCGGCTACCCTTCGACCTGCCGATCAGCGGGAAAGTGTTTCAAACTTACCTGCAGACGGGCCTGGATATCTCCCATGCCAAAGATCCGAAGGATTCGGACCGGATTATCGTGAAGCTCCATCCCAAAGCCCACGCGATAGTGGAAGCCATCAAGAAACTGGGCTTTCTCTGGACCACCCGAGACAACGAATCCAGCGAACGCTACGGCTCTCACCGCCCTTTTGTGATGGAGTATGAATTTAAGCCGGTCGGTTCATTTAACGAGAGGATAGACGAATTGGAAGTGGCCTTTATCGAATACGAGGGAGACCTCGGCGCAGCCATGATCATCGATCGGAAACAGATTGGCTTGACTGAAACCCCGGGACTGGGGGATCACCTGATCCGATTCGGCGTTACCGATGAGGAGATGAAGCGATCCAGTCTATTGGCGGAAAAGATCCGCGGATTGATCGAACAGCATGTATGATCTTTTCCTTTCGTTACGAAGCGCGCCCGCATCGGACGCGCTTTCTATTCACTCAGTAGCTTACTTCCATCCCCCAGCGCTCTTTCAACTCCCGGTACAACTGCTGATGATACTCCTTGCTTACCGTCCCCCGGGAACCCCGGAGAATTTCCCGGGCATAATGTTCCGGCGGGGCTTGCTCGGGAATGGATTTGTCGATCACGATAAAGGTGAGGACATCGCGGATTGGCTGACCGTCCATTTCCACCGTCACCAAAGCCGGCCGGTAGCGCCCGGTATGCACACCTTCCCGGTGGTAGAGGTACTCCACGGCCTCTTGATCGATGCGATACACCTTGCCTTCCACCTTACCAAAGCCCGTTTCCACGATGTCGGCCCGCCCGCCGTCATTGGCAATACGGGGATACCGCATCCGAAAACCGTGCAGAGTGCCGCGTCCTGCGAGATCGAGAAACTTCTCCTCCACTCCCTGCTTGCGGAAACGTTCATCATCCATGCACGATCCGTAAGCAAAATACAGCACATAATCTCGTTCCCCAATCCCCCGTAAACGCCAGTCGCCAAAAGGCACCTCCGGCATGTGTTGAAACGGCTGGACATAGAAGTAGACTTCCGCTTCAAACGCCTCTCCCCGATCAGTCATCACCGGCCTGAGCGATCGTTGGTATTCCGGCTCGTTTTGGCGGCATCCTTCCAGTTTATCCACGTCCTTCAGCTGCTCCGGTGTGATTCGGTACAACTCTCCGTATACCCGCCCTTCATCGTGAGGGATCAGTGCCGGGTACCCTTCTCCGGTATCCACCAGTTTTCCCCGCACCCAGCATTGGGAGGCCACTTGTTCGGCAGCCTTCAGATAGACATCATGATACTGCTCGCCTTGCCGCAAACTTCCATACACAAAGAGAAGATGGTTTCCACTCATGTTCATCCCTCCTGTCGCTCTTTCCTCATCAGCTTAAAATCCGCACATATGAACATTGTATCGAGCGTATGGCCCAACCATCACTCCTCTTTTTCATCTCCTGCTCAAATCCGGAAATTTGACTCGCCGGTCTGAAAGGATTTTGCTTCGGTGTCGTCGTATACATGGTGAAAAGAGATCATGTGGGATTATCCCATGAAAGAGGGTCACAACATAATGATGGAGAAATGGGAGCCGCAAATTGTGTTCGGCCTGTTTATCGGCGTGGGCTTGTTGTTTTCCATCAGCGGAGCGTTTTTGATCGAGTGGTGTATCGAAAAGTGGAAAAGCCGAAAACCTTCCGTCTCCAGCAAGATCGTCTGTCAACCCGCAAAAGAACAAGAGAAATCATCCGAAAGCAGATAAGCCCTCCGGGGCTTTTTCTCTTATATCAAAAAAAGTCGAAATTTGCTACAATAACAATTGCCAAGGGCCTGACGCACCCCGCTGATGCCCACGATCACGGGCCCTTATCAGGTTTAATGAGAAAAGGGGCGATCAATATGGCAGACGTGCAAACCGTATTGAGCAATGTTTCCGACCAACGCGAAGAATTGGACATTCCCATTCCTCCCGGCCTGTTTGATTATTTTTGGCTCCGTTATATTCCTGAGGCCACCTTTTCTATGATTCAACCCATATTGGTTCAAATCGCCCGCGGATCCACCCGTGAGGAGATTATTCGCCACGTGGAAAACAAATTTCGTAAAGAGGCGCGTCCCGTCTGTTTCAACTTTGAACAACAGGAATTTGCCAACGAGCTCGAAAAAGAAGAGTATGAAATTACCCGTTCCAAAGAGGAAAAAATCCGACACGTTCTGGCCCAAAATGAACTGACATATCCAGTGACCGTAGAAGACTCCATTTCTCTGTTGTTCCGCCTCGGTATCCTGGTCGAAACCGAACGGGATGAGAAAAGACTGGTAGACATGGTTTATCATCCTTTCCCCAAGCCACAGGATGTGCTTACCTTTGAACCCGCCCAATTGCGCCGATTGGAGAAGTTGCAGTCCGGAGAAGAGACAGAAAATGAAGCCGATGCTCTCATGACCGCCCGCCGCGTCTTTTTCAAGCGGTAACAGCGACAACCCCCTGTCGCCTATTCGGTGCAGGGGGTTGTCGTTTTCTTTTCATTATCCATAGTACGGTGAGATCAAGATGTACACCAGTACGCCGGTAATGCTGACATACAGCCAGAGCGGCATCGTCCACCGGGCGATTTTCCGGTGTTTTTCTACCTGCATATTCAGCCCGCGAGCCAAGGTCAATAAAGCCAGCGGAACGATCACCGCAGCCAAAACGATGTGCGTTATCAAGACAAAGTAGTACACGTATTTAATGAACCCTTCCCCGCCAAAGTGCGTCGATTCCGCCAAGGAGTGGTACGTCAAATAGGTGATCAGAAAAAGAGCGGTCGAGGTAAAGGCAGCAAAGATAAACCGGCGGTGCATCTTCACGTTTTTCTGCCGTATGAAAAACAGGGCGGCCAACAAAAACACCGTGGTAAAGCTGTTGAAAATCGCGTTCATCATCGGCAGAATGGTCAGATCCACATGATCAAGACCCTCGTATTTCGGCATGAAAATCAGCAGAACAACAATCGCATTGATCAAGATCGACAAAAAGACGACCCAGGGAGTATAGTTTCGTTGTTTGGGAGTGTCAACATCCCGGTTGGATTGATCTGCCATATCCCTTCACCTTACCTATCCGATTCTTTGCCCTCAGTATATCATTCCCATGAAACCGATCCGATCATGAAAATAACAATCCCGTGGCAAGTGACTCCTTTTTTCCGGGAATGGGTCATTATCTATCCCCCGATACCCATATATTGAATCAGTAGGATGGAAGCAGGGGGATCGCTATGAACCCGTACCAAAACTCGTACCCTAATCCGTATATGCTGCCCCCGATTCAGCCATCACACATGATCTCCATCATCCGAAACGGATTGGAGAAAGGCGTCCAACCCCGAACCATCCTTGTCGCCGGTGCCGGCATAGCGGGATTGGTCACAGCTTCTCTGCTGAAAGAAGCGGGACACCGGGTAATTCTGCTGGAAGCGGCCGAACGGGTGGGCGGCCGCGTACGGACCATCCGCTCTCCCTTTTCGGATGGACACTATTTGGATGCCGGCGCCATGCGCATCCCCTGCAACCATTATTTGACTTGGGAATACATCCGGAAATTCAGACTCCCCGTCCATCCCTTCATTAACAGCACTCCCAAGGATCTGATCTATGTAAACGGTATTCGGACCCGGCTCGATACATACAACCGCAACCCGGATCTCCTTGACTTCCCCGTGTTTCCCCATGAACGTGGACAAACAGAAGAAGACTTAGTAATGCAGGCCATACAGCCGTTTCTTACTCTGTGGGAAAAGGCGGACTGGCACCAGCGGTATGCATTGATTTCCTATTTGGATGCCTATTCCATGGAGACCTACCTGAAACGGAATCCCTTCCAGCTGCCGCTGTCTCCCGGGGCCGTCGAAATGATCAAGGTCCTGCTGGATATCGAAGGCTTGGCGGAACACTCCTTTGTTGAAATCATTCGCGTCTTAATACACTTCGTGGATCCAAAGATCCAGTTTTTTGCCGTTGACGGGGGGATGGACCGCCTTCCCCGCTCCTTCCTTCCCTTAATCCAGGACAGCCTGCACTTCAGCATGAATTGGTCAAAATCGAGCAATCCCCTCACCAGGTCACGTTTCACACCCGTCAAACCTCTACCGGACGCCATTACACATTTACCGGCGACTTCGCCGTGGTTACCCTCCCCTTTTCCATTTTACGCCGAGTCCAAGTAGAACCGCGGAAGTCCTTTTCCCATCATAAGTGGCAAGCCATTCGGGAGCTGCACTTCGTTCCCGCCACCAAAATCGGACTTCAGTTTCGCACCCGATTTTGGGAAAAGGAAGGGATGAACGGGGGGAAAGCGGTGAGTGATCTTCCCCTCCGATTCACCTACTATCCGGGCTACGGCATCGGCTCCTCCGAACCCGGCGTCGTACTGGCCAGTTATACCTGGGAAGATGACACCCTGCCCTGGGACAACCTGTCCGACTCGGAACGCGTACAGGAAGCTTTAAAGGAGATGGCGGTTATCCACGGTGAGCAAGTCTTCCGGGAATTTGACAAGGGCGTTTCCTTCAGTTGGCTTCGCCATCCCTATACGGGCGGCGCCTTTTCCTTTTTCAAACCGGAACAGGAAACAGAACTGGCTCCGCACATCTGTCGTCCGGAAGGACGGGTCCACTTTGCCGGAGAGCAGGCCTCCACCCATCATGCCTGGATGCATGGGGCCATCGAGTCCGGCATACTTGCTGCCTGGGAATTTCAGCAGCGGGTACAGCTCCCATAAAAGCTGACCGATTCCTTTCTTGTCATCACACACAAAGAAAGGTACCATTGTTATATAACAGTTTTGCCGAGGAGGATTTTTATGAAAACAGCGGACTTGTGCGATCACTATAAGGGAGCTCTTCAGGTATGTGCGCCGATGTTTCGATCCTTCGGAGGAAAGCGTCGCTTCGCCGGACCGATCACCACGGTGAAGGTATGGGAGGACAACGTATTGGTGCGTCAAGCGATTGAAACCGCGCCGGAAGGGAGCATCATTATTGTGGATGGCGGTGGTTCCAAGCGATGCGCATTGCTGGGCGATCGTTTGGCTGCGATCGCCGTGTCCCGAGGGATTGCCGGTATGATTATTCACGGGTGTGTCCGGGATACCGCCGATTTGGCCCAGTTGGATTTGGGCGTGTTGGCGTTGGACAGCATGCCGCTGAAGAGTAAAAAGGAAGGCAAAGGAGAAAGGGACCTTTCTGTGCGTTTCGGCGGTGTGATTTGGGAACCGGGACATTGGGCGGCCGTTGACGAAGATGGGATTGTTCTCGCCCCTCATCCTATGGAATTGTAATCCCGAAAGATGTTAAGATAGAAGGAAATATGGCGAGGTGGGATTTTTTATGAGCCAATCATTGCAGATAGACGTCGCTCCCGCCGCCTTGAAATGGTTTCAGCGGGAAATGGGCGCCCGGCCCGGAGACACCATCCGTTTGGTGGCCAAGTATAAAGCCGAGACCGGCTGTTGTGATGTCCATCAGGGATGCGGCTTTCGCCTTTCCTTTGAAGAGCCGAACCGCCCCGCTGCCATCACCCGTATGGACGGCATCTCCTTTTTTGTAGAGGAGCAGGACTTGTGGAACTTTGAAGGAGATCTATTGACAGTCTCCTATGATCAAACAGCGGACGAGCTGTCTTTAAATATGAAATAAACAACGAAACCCACCGGGTGTCCGGTGGGTTTCGTTGTTTATTCTTCCATCTTCACAATGGTGCGTCCCGTCACTTTTCCTTTTAAGATCGCAGACAAGATCTCCGGAAGCTCATCCAGAGCGATTTCCCGTGTGGCGATTCTCTCCAGCAAACGATCCGGTTTCAGATCACCGGCCAGCCGGTTCCATACACGGATCCGGTAATCTTGGGACACATGGGCAGAGTCGATGCCCAACAGGCTCACCCCCCGAAGGATAAAGGGGAAGACTGTGGTTGTAAGTTTGGGGCCGCCCGTCAGTCCGCTCAGGGCAACAGAGCCGCCAAATTTAGTCGTCGCCAGCAGATAGGCGAGTGTCTTTCCGCCCACAGGATCCACAGCTCCTGCCCAGCGAGCCTTTTGCAACGGACGACCGGACTCATCCGTCGTCTCTTCTCGACTGAGGATTTCCTCGGCTCCCAATGAGCGCAAATAATCATGGGCTGCTGTTTTCCCTGTGCTGGCTACCACATGATATCCCCGCTTAGCTAGCATCGCCACCGCCGTACTGCCTACACCACCACTGGCACCGGTCACGATCACCGGCCCCTTCTCCGGGGTGAGGCCGTTCTCTTCCAAGCGCTGGACTGACATGGCGGAAGTAAAGCCGGCCGTCCCCAGCACCATCGCTTCTTTCAGCGTTAATCCTTGGGGAAGGGGAATCACCCAATCCCCCGGTACACGGGCAATCTGGCTGAAACCGCCGGGATGGGACACCCCGAGCTCCGCACTGGCGACAATGACTTCATCCCCTTCTTTGTAACGGGAATCCCGAGACTCCACGACCACACCTGCCAAGTCGATACCGGGTACCATGGGATAAGATTCAAGAATCCTTCCTTCCGGTATGCTGGCCAATCCGTCTTTGTAATTGACACCCGAGTACCGGACACGAACCGTTACATCCCCGACGGGTAAATCGTCCTTACTCAATGATTGGATCGACACCGAAAAACGCTCATCCTTTTTGTCTACGACCAACGCTCGAAAGTCCGCCATGTTACTCCTCCTTCCCAGTCTGGAACAAGCCCTTCTCTCTCATCTTATCAAAGATCCAAGTTGTCACAAGGAGAATCTGTCCTATCGGCTTGATCATCCATCAAACAGAAGCCGGAGAACACAAGGACTCTGTTATCCAAGGTTTGGTTCCCAGTGGGCGGATTTCAAGGGCCCATTCGAGGTTAATTGCCTGGATAAGTACCTTGTACTGACCGGAGCGGGGGATGTCCACCGTGGCCGCATGGACCCCTTCTTTTTGCGTAATTTCATCCCATGGGAAAGAAACCACCGGTTGTCCGTATTCATCCATCACCGTCATCACAAATTGCAGCGCTGGTCCCTTCGGCTGGATCCGATGGATGCTCCATGAAAAAAGGTACTCCTCTTCCACCAGATGCACCACTTTTTCCCTGAAACCCTGACCGCCGTTCCATCGCTTCATGGTTACCCCTCCGCTGCAAATCGGACCGGGCTGTTTCCCGCCCCTTTTTGATGGAAAATGATGCTCCGCCCATTATAACATAAATTTTTAAAAATCTATAACAATGAACAGCCCCCGGAAGCGGAAGCTGTTACAATAATAACACGATATCACCTCGTGATCGGGTAAAGTTTTTCAAGGATAGCCCATAAATCTTTGCGCTTGATCCAGAGGAGGATAGGGGTCAGTGTAGCCGAGATACAATATTGCTCTTAGCCAGCAGGTGTTGACGGTTGTTCACGATGGAACTGAAAGTGGAGGTGGTTCCTGCCCTTGGGGGCCAGAAGACCCTCAACATGACTTAAACCACCTGCAAAGCTTGTAACACATCCGCCTTCAGGTCGTCGATATGCTCGATGCCGACCGAGTAGCGCACGAAATTGGACGGAATCCCTGCTGTCCGCATTTGCTCTTCGTTCATCACACCTTCCCACATCGCCGCTGTGTGTACCACCAGTGAGTCGACTCCGCCCAGGCTGACTGCGTTAGAGGATAGTTTCAGTGCGGAAACGAAGCGCTGAGTCGCGTCATAACCACCTTTGATGGCAAAAGCGATCACCGCTCCGAATCCGCGCATTTGGCGTTTTGCCAACTCGTGTTGCGGATGGCTGGGAAGACCGGGGTAATACACACGCTCGATCTGCGGCTGTGCTTCAAGAAATTCGGCCAAGGCGAGGGCGTTGGTGTTAATGCGCTCGATCCGCATCGGAAGCGTACGCAGACCACGCAATAGTAACCACGCGTCCATCGGCGAGAGGACCGAGCCGACGGAGATATGCGTATGCCAAATACGCTCGGCTAACTCCTCGTTGGTACAGATTACACCAGCTGTCAAATCATGATGTCCACCCAAATATTTGGTCGCGCTGTGAACAATCACATCGACGCCCAGATCATGAGGGCGCTGATTAATCGGCGACGCGAACGTGTTGTCGGCCACGACGATGATGCCGCGCGGCCGGGCCAACTCCACCACGGCGGCCAGATCGGTCACTACCAAAGTCGGATTGGCTGGCGATTCCACCATGATGAGCTTTGTATTGGGCCGAATCGCTGTGGCAAAGGCTGTGACGTCGGCTTGCTCGACCACGGTCACTTCGACACCAAATCGAGGCAGCATCTCGTCCATGATCTTGGCGGTACTCATATAATGCCGTGTCTGTGCTATCACATGGTCGCCTGCGCTGACCAGCGCTAAAAGGGTCGTAGCAATCGCCCCCATCCCGGAGCCGGTTACCAGTGCGGTTTCTGTTCCTTCGAGCTCAGCCATCACCTTCTTTAAGCGCTCATGCACTGGATTGCCATAACGCGTGTAATACCGGGGATGGCGGGGAGTTCCCGCCATGTCCGCGAATTCGGCGGCATCTTGTGCACGGAATGTGGCTGAGTAATAAATCGCAGGAGCTACCGTCCCGTCGTTGGTCACCCCATCATCAGCGTGTATAACCAAGGTTTCATCTCGAAGTTCACCGGGATTCAGCTCTTCATGATTCGATCGTTTGTTCATATCCCTCTCCCCTTTTCTTTGTTATCTTCATTAGATTGATGACAAACCTTTATGATATCTTCGACTCTTTTGCCCATTGTTTCCTTTCCTCCGACGCAGAAGTCCATCCCAAAAGTTGACCTACATCTTGCGTTGAGTTGTTATACGCCTAGTTGGGCGAATATACTGCATTAACTCAAATAGATGGAGGGATCATCGTTGAATCCAATGTATCCTTTGCATCCTTATAGATATCTACCACAGCCTATAAGGGAAGATGGCGCCGGTGGGGTCGATTTAGGTCCGCAGGACGTGATGCGCGACCTTGAGAACCCCGATATGCTGGTCCCGCCGGCCACCGACGCCGGAACGATCCCCAACTTGAAGTTCTCTTTCTCCGACACCCATATGTATTTAAAGCATGGCGGTTGGTCGCGGGAAGTGACAGTTAGAGAGCTGCCGATCGCAACCACGCTTGCGGGGGTGAACATGTATCTGACGCCGGGTGGTGTGCGTGAGTTGCATTGGCATAAACAAGCGGAGTGGGCTTTCATGCTTTGGGGTCGTGCGCGCATCACCGCGGTCGACCAGAACGGGCGGAACTTCATAGCCGATGTCGGCATGGGCGATTTGTGGTACTTTCCCCCCGGAATTCCACACTCGATTCAAGGGCTGGAGGAAGGCTGCGAGTTTCTACTCGTTTTCGACGACGGCAGCTTCTCTGAATTCGACACCTTTACCATCTCCGATTGGTTCGCGCACACACCGAAGGACGTGCTGGCGGCAAATTTCTGCGTACCGGAAAGAGCCTTTGCCCACATCCCGACGAAACAGCGATACATATTCCAAGCAAAGGTGCCCGGACCGCTGGAAAGCCAGGAGATATCGAGTCCTTACGGTACTGTGCCGAAGAGCTTCACACACCGGCTGCTTGCTCAGGACCCGATCGTAACTCCGGGCGGGACTGTGCGCATCGTCGATTGCACCAACTTCCCCGTTTCGACTACCATTGCGGCGGCGCTGGTAGAAGTCAAGCCGGGCGGAATGAGGGAAATGCACTGGCACCCGAATAACGACGAGTGGCAGTATTACCTCTTGGGCACGGCTCGCATGACGGTGTTCGCGGCAAATGGCGTGGCCCGAACTTTCAATTCCCGGGCCGGTGATGTAGGATATGTACCGTTCGCCATGGGGCACTACATCCAGAACACCGGTTACCAAAGCTTGTGGTTTCTGGAGATGTTCAAAAGTGACCGCTTTGCCGACGTGTCGCTGAACCAGTGGATGGCGCTGACTCCCCGGGAGCTGGTAGAGGACCACTTGCATGTAGGACCGGAGCTGATGAACGCGTTGCGGAAGGAGAAATGGCCGGTCGTCAAATGCAAGCAGAGATTTGAGACTCGACACGCCCGAAGGCATGGGATTCTTGGGTAGTTAGCGTCCTCCATTCATTTCTGCTTCGGACAACTCCCAAGTTCAGGGCTGTCTCATTGATGGAAAGATCCAGGTGGGGTGACCGCACCGGCACCAGACGTACCAAATCATGTCCACGAATATGGGGGACCACTACATTTTGGCGATGTTCATGTCCACCATTTCTCTTGCGTTACTGGGCCACCCATTCCGTTGCCGGATGGAGGTCACTACCACATCATTGAACAACGATAAACGGCGAGATCCCCCATACGCATTCCTATACGGGAGAAGCAAGATAACCTCTGATATAACGGTTCTGTCAAACCTACCCAAGTCGTTATCTGAATCCCCCGACCCTGCCCTCATGCGGCTAATTTTCACGGTTTAATTAAAGCGAGATATTATTTATTTTTGTACTTAGGTATCTCTGTCCATGTCAAATGACAACAGAGAAGCATAATAAAAATATAGCTCTGATCCGAAAGGGGGAGAGGTTTATGAGTGGCTACGGTTACGGTTACGGATTCGGTTTGCGCCGACTGCTTCTCTTTCTGTTGGTAATCGCCACCATTTTCGCCCTTGTTGGCGTCTTTCATGGGTACTAATTTCTCGAAAGTGCCCTGTTGAGAAAAGTGAATACCACTGGTGTGAATTCCCCCTTTTTCTCAAAAAAGCCGATCTTTTTACGGCTTTTTTCTTTTTGCCACATTTAAGTCAATGTTAGAAGGATATTTAACTAATCACCAGCCTCATTATATACTCCAACTTCTGCTGCTTACCGCATGACTTGAGAATGTTTTTATTTTAAGGATCCCACCGGAGGCGGTCGGCAACTGATCTAGTGCGTAGGTTAAGTCATAACATATCTCTCCCTTAACACGGTCTAAAAACGGGGAGAGGATTCGATTGAGCCAGCAATGGGTATTTGACTATATCGTTATAGGAACCGGCCCCGCGGGTGCTGTTATGGCGAAAACCCTTACGGATGATAAAAAAACGTCCGTTCTAGCGGGGGAAAATCACGATAAAGACCGGCCAATTAGAGATTCTACATTTGCTTTAGAGCTTGAAGAACGTTTTTTTCCGCAATACTTTTGGCAGGGAGAAGGGGTTCCTCAAAAAGGGCTAGATGAACGGTCTTTTGAGTGGACCACGGGTCGGCTCGCCGGGGGTGGTTCTTCGATCAATGGTGAGCAGTATGTACGACCCACATCGGACGTACTCCGGGAATGGCAAAAACTTTTGGGAGATCTTTGGTCTTCTCGGCGGTAGGTGCAGATCAGAATCGTCGGGGGGTACAGCTTATTGGGATTGGCTCAGGTGGTTTACTAACTATTGCAATCCTCTACCTGTAGCCAAAAAGCCGGGGAAGCATTGAAATACAGAGCAATGACCCCTTGCAAATTGAACTTGCCGATGAAGGTTTCCTTGAGAATCCCGCTGATCTGGAAGCCGTAAAAAACATCTACAGGATATACATTAAGAAAATTGCGTCTAGGTTGGCAGCTATTGATCCTGCATACCAACTTCTATCCCCATCCCTGGAAATCATTGATGACGATACTAAACTAGAAGAATTTATCAAAGAAAATTTTGAACATAACCACCACCAACAAGGCTCTCTTCGGATGGCACCTTTTGAAAAAGAAGGAGTTGTTGATCGTCGCGGGAGAGTTCACGGCGTTAGGGACTTGATTATCGCTGATGCTTCGATCGTTCCTTTTACTGTAGATGGAAATACCTCAGCTACCGCGTATCTAATTGGTTTTACCATTGCACAGCAATTGCTTAAACAGAAACGTAGAAGGGGCTCCTTTATTGATTCTTTAGATAGGTTTGAGGAGTGAAAACTTTTTGGGAAGGTAACGCTATTTAAATAGGTTTGACACCACAAGCAATTAAATTAAAAAAAAAAAGACTACGATGGTGTTACTCCTTTTTTTATGCTTAATATTAGCCGTGCCTCTGACATTAGAAGTTACCTATTTTAATAGAGAAGGTGATTACTGACAACATAAAAAATGCTGTTGGTATGGCGACTACGACCCGCATCCTTATGAAGGAATAGAAAAACCTTTATCTCAAATTATTGAAGACTTTCGATTCATTCTATTGAAAAACTGCGGTCATGACCCTTGGATGCCTCAAATAAACAAGGTCTATTATCGGATAACCACAAACGGTCTCATCATTTCATAATCCTCATGCTCCAGTATATGACAATGCCACACATACAAACCTGTATAAGGACCAAATTTCATGATCATTCGAGTTACCTGTTTAGGATTAGCTCTTATTGTATCCTTCCATCCTCTTTCTTTTGGTTCAGGAGGGATCGACGGGCCAGTGTAATGGATGACTCTCTCCTTTTTAAATCGTTCTACATCGAAAGCTCTCCGGTCAAGTATTTGGAAATCAATTAAGTGAAAATGAATAGGATGTGTATCGTCAGTTAAGTTGATGAGATGCCATATTTCGGTTGACCCCAATTTTGGATCTTCTGTTATGGGGTCACCCCACCTTTTACCATCTAATAACATGAATTCACGACCGTACTGATCGGTTATATCATCTAATGTTAAATATCTTATCTTTGAAGCTGATTGTTCTCTCTGTTTGGGAAGAGGCCCCATATAAGACGGTATAACACTCGTATCAATACTTGAAAGAGGAAGAGTTACTCTAAATTGTATCAATGTACCTACCGTATTTGGATTTGGCGGATCGCCGCTTGGAAAAGGAGCAGGGGCATCATTTGTCATGATAATATTCTTTCCCTCAAGATTGGTAAAATCAATGATGACATCTGCTCTTTCTGCAGGAGCCAACATGATTTCTTCGACTCCTATCGGGTATTCCATCAATCCTCCATCCGTTCCGATTTGATAAATAAGTTGTCCCGAATCAAGCTTGATCTTATAGAAACGGGTGTTAGATGCATTTAGCAGCCTAAATCGATATTTACGTGGTTCCACTTTTAAATAGGGCCATACTTTTCCATTCACCAAGATGGTATCCCCTATAAATTCAGGAACTACCGATGTTTCTAATTCCGGGACTGGTTTTTCTGGCTGCCTCGGGTAATAAAGAGAACCGTCTTCATTAAAAGACTTGTCTTGTATCATAAGAGGGATTTCATATGGACCACATGGCAAATTCAATAAGCGTTCCTGTTGATCTCTTACAAGGTAAAACCCTGCGAGGCCTGCATACACATTGAGTCTTGTGATACCAAGTGCATGGTCGTGGTGAGTGCAGGCTCGCATGTAATTATCATATTGATATACTTTCTTTGTATAATAGGGACCGACTTGTTCAAATCCTTTTGTAAACCAAGCCTCCGGATAGCCATCGCTTTCAGGTTCAACGCTAGCTCCGTGTACATGTACCACCGTTCTTACTTCCGGTACATCCATATGGGCACCATGTACCGTATAGTCTACCGGTAAAAGATGCTTTGCGGGAAGATTGTTGATCCATTTAACGAACACTTTTTCTCCGCTTTCCACCTCAATGGTAGGGCCTGGATAGCTGCCTTCATACCCCAAAACCGTTGTATCATTTAACTTACTATGGAGAGATTGCTTAAATTCCGTCATATTCACTTCATAATAAGTATGAAATTGATCTTTTCGACGAGGTTTTAAAATAGGGAGAATGGGAAGTTCATCGACAAATTTAGAGAGAATCATATTTCCGCTCCTTATAAAATACTAATTCTTAATTAATCTATTGGATCAATCCAAAAATATGTGCAAGTTCTCCCCTTTTGCAGAAGTCGCCGATTAGGTGAGAAGCTGAAGGGTTTTTCTTGTTTTTGTCTTTTCCTGATTATTCCGCTATGGTTCGGTAAGATCGGGATTACCCACTCCCGACGGCGAATTTCCTGGTTTAAGCCTTCCAACCTGTTGGTTGTGCGTAGCCCTCGATAGGGCTTCAAAAGCTAGAAATTAACGTTGTGATAAGAAGAGCTGAAAATCCTTATGTTATGGGGATTTTAGGCTTTTTTGGTGGAGGAGAGGAATCTGAGGTAAGGCGTTTAGAGAAAAAAGGGGATTTGCGATCCCAGATTTCGCGTTGTGTTACTGGGCGGGATATCGGGTAAGTGTGATGTGTCCCGGCTCAAGATTTCGGATACCCATTTGACCGTTAAATCAGGATGTTTGCGCGTGGGACACAAAGGCAGGAAACAGCGGGAGATTGATTTGTTGAACCAGGCCAGAAAGCTAGGGATGTAGTCCAATGTTTCACGACTTATGAAATAGCGGACAAACCCAATCTTCAGCCGCTTTTCATGCGGTTTGGTTGGAAGGGCTTAGTTCAAAAAAGCGGCGACATTATTCTGTCTCCGACCTTTGTATAAAATCATCCTTGCATGGTTCGCAAAGGCCAAGCAGAATTTCATCACGTTCCTCTTCCTCGTGATATCTTTCTTCCGCTCCACAAATTTCACAGATTTTTTTCATGTTCATCCCTCACTTGAAAACCGGAATCAATGACGGCTTGTTCGAAATCGTGTAATGACGCAGCATTTTTGTTAAAGGAAACAACAGCTTCCCCCTTTGACAAGTTGATGTCGACTTGACGAACTCCCCATACGTCACGAAGACTGGCCAACACACGGTCCAGGTCTTTTTGATCCTTCATTCCTTTGATCATGATGGTTTCTTTCTTCATCTCCAATCCTCCTCACTTTTCTTCACGATTGGATTCATCCCTGAAGGATTCGCCCATTCCCCGTAAGATCGCCAACATCGTGGCCATGGACAGACGAATGGCCGGGTCTCTCGCGTATTTGGCCATTTCCCACAGGCTTGGCGTTTTTCCATTGGACATAACCTGTTCGGAAGCTTCCAAACCGCGGGAAAGGCCGTGAAACATCTTTTGCACGCGCACGGGTTCGATTTCTCCCAGCCCCTGAACCAGCGTCACGGCATTTTTCAATAGGTGGTGCATTTTAGGTTGGTTGAGCTGTTGAATGGCAATCAACCCCACATCGTGGCGGTTTTCCAGCAACCCCTTGATTATCGCCAATACTCCCATCTCCTGCAGCTGACGGACAATCTCCAACAGGTCCAGGATGGTCTCTCGATTGTCTGCGATTGCTTTGATCAGATCCTGTATCGCCTGGGCTTGCACTTGCTCGGGTGTAGGTTCAACCCGGTGAATGTCACGAATGGGCTTGGCCATCGGATTCTCCTCCTTTGAACAGTTCCGTGATTGGCACGAAGTCGGGCCGGTTCCACTTCTCCTCGACTTTCACACCGATTTGGGGTTGCCGGTTGCCGAAACGATGGTTGGCTCTGGGCAAAGGGGGTTGGCCTTCCACTTCGACGATCTCTAGTTTTACACTCATTTCCTTATAGTTGGGAGTGTGAGTGATTTTGTCGTGGTAACTGCTGGTAAGTCGGTTGACCGCTTGGTTCTCATCCGTCGTGTTCATTGTGAGATACAGTTCGTTCTTTGCCACATTATCCGTGACCAACGCTCGCACTTCCACTTTCCCATAAGGCGAAGTCAAAGAAACAAGCGAGCCGTCCTTGATTCCGCGTTCCTCGGCCAGCTCGGGGGATATTTCCACCCATGGTTGCGGTACCTTGTGCGTGATCCCTTTGGAACGGTAGGTCAGGTTCCCTTCATGGAAATGTTCAAGCAACCGTCCATTGTTCAAATGGATGTCATACTCGGCTCCCGGTTCATACGGCGGAGTCCAGTCCACGGGATACAACCTCGCTTTTCCGTCCGGGAACCCGAAACGCTCCGTGTACAACAGCGGGGAATCCAGCCCATCCGGGGCAACAGGCCAAAGCTGACTATTCCATCCTTCCAATCGCTCATAGGACACGCCAGCGAATACAGGCGCAAGTTTGGACGCTTCAGCCATAATTTCACTCGGATGTTGGTAATTCCAATTGGCTCCCATTTTATTGGCGACTTCCTGAATGATCACCCAATCCGGCTTGGATTCGCCCAGTGGTTCGAAAACCTGGTAAAAGCGTTGAATTCTCCTTTCAGTATTGGTGAATGTTCCCTCTTTCTCCAAACTGGGCGCAGCGGGCAAGACGACATCCGCGTATCGGGCCGTTCTGGAGAAGAAGACGTCCTGCACAACAAAGAAATCCAACATTTCAAAAGCGGACTCTACATAGTTGGAGTTGGAATCGACAAGCGCCATGTCTTCACCGAAGAGATACATTGCCTTGATCTTCCCTTTGGTGATCGCCTCCACCATCTGATGATTGTTAAATCCCGGTTTTTTGGGGAGGGTGACTCCCCAAGCTTTTTCATAACGCGCCCGCACCTCATCGTGTTCAACGGGTTCGTAACCGGGAAACCAAGCCGGCATGGTTCCAAAATCACTGGCACCCTGAACATTGTTGTGTCCACGCAGGGGAAAAGCACCCGCACCCGGTTTTCCGTAATTACCCGTGATGAGAAGCAGGTTCGATATGGCCGTACTGGTATCTGTTCCTGCAATATGCTGGGTCACCCCCATCGCCCAGCAGATACACATGGTATCGGCTTCATGGATCATCTGGGCCAAACGGATTATTTCTTCTTTTGCGATGCCCGTGATCTCTTCCGCATAGTCCAGTGTGAATTTCTCCAGTGATGGGAGATATTTATCAAAACTATTGACACGTTGTTCGATGAAGGATGGATCATGCCAACCCTGATCGACGATATATTTGGTGACGGCGGACAACAAAACCAAGTCCGTTCCTGGTTTGGGATGCAAAAAGAGGTCTGCCCTTTCAGCCATTTCATTTCTTCGCAAATCGATCACGGCCAATTTTTGTCCGTGAAGTTTGTGGGACCGCTTAATGCGTGTCGCCAAAACGGGGTGAGATTCTGCCGGGTTCGCCCCTATGATAAGGACAAAATCCGATTTCTGCAGATCTTCAATCGTACCGGAGTCTCCCCCGATTCCCACTGTCCGCAACAACCCCGCGGTGGCGGGCGATTGGCAATAGCGCGAGCAGTTGTCCACGTTATTGGTACCAAAAACAGCCCGCGAAAGTTTCTGGAATAAGTAATTCTCTTCATTGGTGCATTTGGATGATGCGATAAAACCGATGGAATCGGCTCCATGCTTTTCCTTGATCTTTTGCAACCCCGATGCGACCAAATCCAGTGCCTCTTCCCATGTACTCTCGACAAACCTGTCTCCTTTTCGGATCAAGGGTTGGGTCAATCTTTCCTCGCTATTGACGAAATCCCAACCGAACTTTCCTTTGACACAGGTGGAAATGCTGTTCACCGGAGCGTCAACCTGCGGCTCCACTTTCAGGATCTCCCGATCCTTGGTCCAGATTTCAAAGCTGCAACCCACTCCGCAGTAAGTGCAGACGGTTTTTGTTTTCTTGATGCGCGAGTGGCGCATAGCCGCTTCGATTTCGGAAATGGCAAAGATTTCCTTGTATCCCGGTTCCACTTCTTTTGTAATGTCGATCATCGGTTCCAATATATCCATCGGAATCCCGGTGAGATAACCGGCTTCACCCAGCATAGACTTTTCCATCAATGCATTGCATGGACAAACGGTAATGCAATGACCGCACGAGACACAGGAGGACTGGTCGATGGGCACATCGTTGTCCCAAATCACGCGCGGTACTTCACGGTTCCAATCGATCGTGAGCGTCTCATTCACTTGGAGATCTTGGCAAGCCTCCACGCACCGGCCGCAGAGAATGCACTGATCCGGTTCATAACGGTAGAATGGATGGGAATTGTCCGGTGGATAGGGCTTGGCTTCAAAATCGTATTTCTGATGCTCGATTTCCAACAGTTCCGCCGTGTTGTGAACTACGCAATTCCCGTTGTTGTTATCGCAAACCGTACAATAAAGCTCATGGTTTTGCAGGATCCGGCTCATGGCCTCATATTGCGCATCCTTCACCCACTTGGACCGGGTATCCACATTCATCTTTTCTGCCACGGGAGTGGTACAAGCCCGCACCAATTGTCCATTCACCCCTACAAAGCAAGTATCGCACGTTTGCATCGAACCCAAAGCGGGATGGTAACAGATGCTTGGAATCACATGTTGTTGGGCGGTGGCCGCATTTAAGATGGTTTCACCGGGCTCGGCTCGAAATTCCCGGCCATTTATGTAAAAGGTGACCTTCTTTTTTCCGTTCTGCTCGCTCATCCACTGTTTGCCCCCTTAAACAAGAAATTTAATAAGATGACGGTATATTGTAATGTCCCCAATTACCCGGGGAAATACCATATGATGTCATCAGACACCGGTAAATACTTCGAAAACATCCCCAAAGCAAAGCCAAAGCCTTCGTACACTGTCCATAGCTTGACTAGAAGATACGCAAAAAAAAAAAAAACATCACCCTAAACTCTCATAAGGGACTTAAGGAGGTAAGAACGAATGTATCACTAAAATGAAGCGGGGGAGAGATAAGTGTATCCTACTTTACCAGTGAACACCCATATTCACGCTTCCTGTGTTGCATTCTCAACCAGATAACCATGTTTCACTTCTTTTAACATCCGTAAATCGTTTCCGCTATCGCCAAATGCAAAAGCATTCTCTGGCTCTACCTTGTATTTATCCAACATAAACCATACGATCTCGTCTTTCCCTGTACCTGTTGGTATAAAATCAACATCAAAGCAGTCTTCCGGATCTCCTGCAAGCGGATTACAACGGTTAATGTTTATTGCAACACCATACAATTCAGCGACTGTTTTGATTGCTGAAAAGTTTTTTTCATCTACCCATTCGTTTTGTTCTTGATAGTAATAGTTACATTTATAACGCGAATCACCCAATTGGGTTTGAGGATGCAGGTGTATTTGATATTCCTTTTGCAACAGGTTCGTTATCTCGCTAATTTTTTCTTTAGAAAATACTCTATTTTTTAAACAAGAATCCCATTCTAGATCCCTTTTCCCAAGGTTATCTTCAGTAAAGTAAGTAATTTCAGTCCCTAAATCACTAGCCATAAAGTGAGGGAAATACCTGAAGTTTCCTGTTTCCATCTTATCTAAAACGGATTCAACACTACTTCCTGTAACCCATCCAATGATAAGTTGACCTTCCTTCGATTTTTGCTCTAAATAATCTTCAAGTTCATGTAAGTAGTTTTGTCGAACTTCATTCATGGAGTGGGGATAGTAGGTTTCATCAAAATCACAAAACACAATGTATTTTGGTTTTTCTACGTTAGGAAATGACTTGAAATTGGATTTTTTTACTTAATAACACTTATTAATCCCTCCACTTCTCTTTCTTGTTCTTCTAATGTTAGACCTGGTGAAATATTTAACTATGTACCATTTCTAAATTCGACTTCAGTCAAATGATACCTTTGGTGAACTTGTAAGAGGGTAATATCCTCACACCAACAAATCCCGCATAGATCCGCGCAAAGGGACCACCCATCCACAACGGGGGCGCTGCTGGGTTGCCGACAGCGTAGGCGTTGCCAAGTCCGGGGACTTCCCGGATTGTTTGCTTTTTTCCCGTCTCGATATCTGCTATAGTGACAATGCATAGGAATCAACCATCTTGGAGGGCTTACCATGGATATCCAACTGAGCGATCTGGCGGCAGCCCGGTTGAAAGCTCTGCTGTTGGACGAACCAGACAGCGATCGATTGGCCGTACGGGTGATTCCTCTCACTTCCGGTTGCAGTACCCCCTCCTTCGCATTGGAGCTGACCGATATCCGGGAAGGGTATATCGTCACGGAAGTCAAAGGAATTTCCTTCGCCTGTCCACCCGGGGAAACCGGTTGGCTGGACGGGATCGTCATCGATCTCAACCGGGAAAATGGAAAATTCTCCATTTACCATCCTGATCCGCCGTTTCTTCCTGATTGTTCCATGCCGGCAGCACCGATGGATAAGGAAGAGCAATCATGAGCGGATGGATCGCCGTCACAGGGGGCGTTCTGGGAGTGCTTTTTCTATCGCTTTGGAAATTAGTCTCACGCTATGATCATGGGGATTATACAAAAAAGAAGCGGCAAGCAGCTATTATTTTGGGAGCTGCATTGAACGGAACCGAACCGAGCCCCGCATTATTGGAACGGTTGGATCACGCCGAGCAGTTGTACCGGGAAGGCTGGGTCACCCGTCTGATCCTGTCAGGAGGCAGTCCCAACCGACAGGACAGTGAAGCATCCGTCATGAAAAAATCCTTGATCCAGCGAGGAATTCCCGAAGAAGCACTTTTACTTGAAGATCAGTCTACCAACACGGCTGAAAATCTTCTCCTGACTCGAAAAGTGATGGAACAACACGACATTACCGATGCCTACCTGGTCACCCATGATTACCACATGTTTCGTGCGCTCGGCTATGCCAAGCGCGCAGGCTTGGATTTGGCACCCGCTCCCTTCCACAGCCGCACCTTGTGGATGCCTTACCACAAAGCTCGGGAATGTCTGGCCCTGATCAAATACGCCCTGTGGCGGAAATGATTCAAACAAAAAAGTCCCTGCGCAGGGACCTTGCAAATGATGGATTCTTTTTTTATTATCCCTGGTATTCACCGTTTTCATCCAATGTTTTTCGGTACATGTATCCTTCCCACAAGTGATGCCAATGGGATACTCTATCTTCTCCCTTGCACCAGCAGAGAAGCACTTCTTCCTCTCCTTTTTTGGCAGGGAAGTCCACCAGTCCCATTTCGATATCTTTCAACTGGGCGCCCGTTTCGTTGATCCGGTCGATGATGCCGCGAGCCTGGATATTTAAGAATTCCAGCTGGGCTTCCACCATAAAGAAGGGGTCTTCATCCAGGGTGCCCCCTCCCCCGATCCGTGTCCGCAGCTTTTGCAATTCTTGATATTTCGCTTCGAACTTCCGTTTCAGCTGTTGTAATTGTTCCACATCCGCATCGATCCGCGGAAGCAAGCGATTGGCTTCTTCGACCGTGAAAAACTTCTTGGTCATGAGATATCCCCCCTGTCTCTCGTCATTTGTATTTTCCAGATTCCCATCAAAGGCCTATTCATCGTCGATCAGCTGGCTAAGGTTGTGCGTAGTCACTTGAGCCACTTGGGAAAGAGACAATCCCTTCACCTCTGCGACTGCTTTTGCCACATGCACCACCATCGCCGGTTCCGACGGCCGTCCGGCAAAAGGCCCCCCATAGGACCAGGGAGCATCCGTTTCCAACAACAAGGATGTCAAAGGCACTTGATGGATTAATTCCCGATCCCGGTCCCGGTAACACCCTTCGGGAGTGACAGAAATATGGAATCCCGCATGAACAATCTCACGAACTACGGCGGCGGGAGCTTTTAACCAATGAAACACGGCACGGCGCACCCCGCCTGCAATACCATTTCCAACACCGGTAGTGTCCGCTCATGGACAGCATGCAGCCAGACCGGCAGGTCCATCATGGCTGCCATTTGCAAAAACGGCATCAGCCGATCTTTCTCACTCCCGGAAGGCGGACGGGAGCGCTCCTCTTCGGCCAGACAGTAGTAAGGAAGTCCTATTTCCCCTACGGCACAAATGTATCCGCGGTGTTTCTCGATCAAACGAAGAACATCCAGCACGTCGTCCGATGTGCTTTCATATTCGGGATGAAGACCGAAGCCGATCCGCAAAAAATCCGGATATCGCTGCTGATAATGGAGTAGCCGGCGACAGGAGTCCGGTCCTGTCGCAGCACTGAGTGCTATGTGAACTCCGGCTGTTTTCGCACGTCGAATCACTTCATCCATCTGCTCCTCGGGGATCTGATCCCAATGCACATGGGAATCCACTAGTGGATACTCTGATCGATCCCCGGTTGAGTCAGCTTTATCGACCAGCATCGTCCCGCCCTTCTTTCTCTTGTTTCAAAGCTTCTACCCGTTGCCGAAGTTCCGGCTCCAACACGATGATGTTCAGATCTTGGTAGCGGACAGGTGCTTCCTCGAAACCTTCCAAACGGATCAAAAGCTCCCGGGCATCTTGTTTCAACCGTCCCAGATGAATACCCGCACAGCGGGCCGGATACGGCTCCAGCTTATTCAGCGCGACACGAAGAAGCTTGCGGGCTCCGTTGATGTTCTCATTCCGAAAATGATATAGCCCCACAGCAATCTGCAGCAACCCCTGCCACAAGGGGTCTCTTCCTTCTTCCAACCACAGCTCTTCCAATACCTCGTGGCATTCATAATAATCCCGCAAGATATTAAAATAATACAAGAACTGTACATAGAGATCCGGATACCCTCGACTCTCTTCCGTCAACCCTGCCACCTTCTCTCCATCCATGGTCATCATCGCTGTTTTCCGCTACAATAAAAATAGTATACGCATCAGGGCACAAAAGGAGCGATTGGATGAGCCTGGACAACCCCAGCAAAGAAAACCTGAAAATGATGATCGGCGAAATGAAAAACCATCTGAAAATCGTCAATGCCTCGATCATCAATCCCGAAGATTTCCGGATCGAAGATTATGAGGAAATCCGGGACCTGTATGAACTGGTGAAAAAGAAACAGGGCCGATTAACGATGATGGAGATCGAGGGTGTGTTGGAAGAGTTGGGAGAGCTTCGCCGGAAGTAAGGCTATGCCGCCGCAGGGCGGCTTTTTTATGTTCACCCTTCAAACTGCCGAGCCAAAGTTTCCGGAATCGGGACACTTTTACGTGCGGTCAGATCGATGGTGCAACTGACCACTTCCGCATCGGCGACCCGTTCCCCCTGTTCATTGGTGATGACATGTTCCAACACATAACTGGTCCGCCCTTTTCGAAGCGGTTTGGTACTGATGGTCAACTTTTCACCCAAACGGGCCTCTTTTCGATAATTGATGGCAATGTGAACGGTCACCGTTCCGATATTCATCTCTGTAAACGTATCAAAAGGCAGATTGGCCTTGTTGTACCAATCCTCCCGGCTCCACTCCATATACTCCAAATACTTTGCGTTATTCACATGCCCCATCACATCAATCTCGGTCGGCCGCACTTCTATTTGAATGGACGTCTCCACCCTGCTTCCTCCTTTCATCCCCTGGACATTTCAGGGTGTTTTTCGTTCGGCCATGCCTAGGTGTTCGACAAACCCCTGTCATATCCTTTCCCGACAGACCAAAATACAACTTAGGTCGGACCTGTTTTGTCCACATTTCTGTAGACCGGATCTAGAAAATTATCTAGAATAGGAATACATTCTATTTTAACAACACAACCGACTCTACAATGCCTGGTCCAGATGGGCCAATGAACACTATGACAAGGCCTCCAAAGTGTCCAACAAGAAATACGAAGATCTCCAGCATATGTCCAATGAAATGTATGAACGGACAAAACATGAAGCCCAACGGTTCTACAAAATGACCGAATACCTGGAAAATGAGCGGAACTTTGAATTTGATCTGCTGTCTTCAGTGAGGGATACCTTCTGGGATCGGGAAAAGGTCATCAACAATTACAACTTCGATACAACGGATCGATTGCAAGACATTGTTTTGAATAAAGCCGACAAGATCCAAGACGATGTGTTGGACAAGGCCGACAAAGAACAGGATAAGCTGTATTAACATCAACCCCCGCGCAACAAACGCGGGGGGGTTGAGTGCTTCAAAATAAATCCCCCCTTCAACAGGAAAGGGGGGATAGTCAGCTGATTTACTTGTTCACCATGTGAATGGCATTGCCCATGACGCCTTCGGCTGCTTCCATAATCGCTTCCGGCAGAGTCGGGTGGGCATGGATCGTCAAGCTGAGATCCTCCGCTACAGCACCCATTTCAATAGCGAAAACTGCTTCGGAAATGAGACTGGAAGCTTCCGGCCCCACGATCTGCACACCGAGGATCTGCTGAGTTTCTTTGTCGGCCACCACTTGGCAGAAGCCGTCAGCAGCATCCAGGGAGAGCGCCCGGCCGTTGGCGGCGAAGGAGAAACGGCTGACCACCGGATTGTAGCCTTGTTCTTTCGCCTCTTTTTCCGTCAGGCCGGTGTAGGCCAATTCCGGATCGGTGAAGATGACGAAGGGCATGGCTTGGTAATCCACTTCGCTGGGCTCGCCGGCGATCACTTCCGCCGCAATTTTGCCTTCATAGCTGGCTTTGTGGGCAAGCATCGGGTTACCGGCGACATCACCGATGGCATAGATGTGCTCCACTTTGGTTCGCATTTGCTTGTCTACCGGGATAAAGCCGCGCTCATCCAGCTCAATGCCGGCTTGGTCCAGACCCAACTCGTCGGTGTTGGGAGTCCGGCCCACAGCCACCAATACTTTATCCGCTTCAAAGGTTTTTTCTTCCCCTTTGATCTCGGCGGTGACTTTAACCGTATCACCGGATTTGTCGGCACTCTTCACCATCGCTTTGGCATTCACGTCTACGCCCAGCTTTTTCAGCTTGCGCTGCACCATCCGGGACATCGAGGGATCCACGCCCGGCAGGATGCTGTCAGCACCTTCGAGCACGGTCACTTTGGTGCCCAATTTGGCATAAGCGGTGCCCAGCTCCAGACCGATGTAACCGCCGCCTACCACAATCAAGCTTTCCGGTACCTCTTTCAAGGAAAGAGCTTCCGTGGAGGAAATGATCTTTTTGCCGTCGAAGGGCATGAACTTCAGTTCCGTCGGACGGGAACCGGTCGCAATAATGCAGTCGTTAAACTTGTAGGTGGTGCTGTTGGACTCCGTAGCCACCTTCACGGTGTCGGGGCCAGTAAAGTACACTTCCCCTTGGATGACCTCGATTTTGTTTCCTTTCATCAAGGAAGCCACACCGCTGGTGAGCTTCTTCACAATTTCGTCCTTCCACTGGATCATTTGGGTGAAGTCGATCTTCACACCGTCCACTTCGATTCCCATGTGGGAGGAGTTTTTCATTTTATAGACTTCATCCGAAGCATGGATGAGGGCTTTGGAAGGGATACAACCGCGGTTCAGACACACCCCGCCCAATTCGCCTTTGTCCACGAGAGTCACTTTTTTCCCCAGCTGGGCTGCGCGAATGGCAGCCACGTACCCGCCGGGGCCGCCACCCACAACGAGTACGTCGACTTCCGTTGCAAAATCTCCTACTACCATGTTAATTCATCTCCATCATCAAGAGTTTCGGGTTTTCCAGCAACTCTTTGACGCGGTTCAGGAAGCGAGCTGCCACATCGCCATCGATCAGTCGGTGATCGATGCTCAAGGATACATTCATGATCGGGCGGATGACGATTTCACCGTCGACCACAACCGGACGGTCGGCCATTTTACCCATACCGAAGATGGCCACTTCCGGATAGTTGATGATCGGGGTGAAGAACTGTCCGCCGAAGGAGCCGATATTGGTAATGGTGAAGGTGCTGCCTTTCAGCTCATCCACACCGGCTTTGCGGTCGCGGGTCCGTGCGACCACGTCGCGGATCTCGTCCGCCAGTTGGAAGATAGACTTGCGGTCCACATCCTTCACGACCGGCACCACCAAACCGTCGTCGGTCGCCGTGGCGATCCCCATGTTGTAGTACTTCTTCAGTACGATTTCTTCTTTTTCATCATCGATGGAAGCGTTCAGCGTCGGGAACTCACGCAGGGCTGCCGTCAACGCTTTGATGACAAAAGGCAGATAGGTCAGCTTGATGCCGCGCTCTTCAGCCATCGGCTTCGCCCATTTGCGCACTTCCTTCAGCTCGGAAGCATCGATCTCGTCCATCACGGTTACGTGAGGGGCAGTAAATTTGCTTTGGACCATCCGCTTGGCAATCGTCCGGCGCATACCGCGCAGCGGCATCCGCTCTTCCAGATCGTCGCGGCCTTGGGATACCACCGGGGCAGCTGCTTTTTCTTCGGCTTCGGCCTCTTGAGCCGGTGCTTCCGCTACCGTTTCTTGCTTCGGTGCTTTCCCGAAGTTGTTCAGGTCGTCCAAGGTGATGCGACCGTGAGGGCCGGTCCCTTCCACCTGAGTGATGTCGATGCCCATTTCCCGGGCTTTTTTCCGAACGGAGGGCATGGCCAGAACGCGCTTTTTATCGCCTGTTTGCGGTTGAGCCGGCTGCCGCTCTTGTTTGGCTTCGGCTCTTTCTTCCGGAGCCTCTTCTTTTTGCTCTTCTTGAGCAGACTCTTCAGCAACATCGCCGTCGCCGGTGTCAAATACCGCCAATACGGAGCCGACTTCGACCACTTCGCCTTCTTCGGCGTTCAGTTTTTTCACGGTACCGGTGACCGGAGACGGGATCTCCACCACAGCTTTGTCCGTTTGCACTTCGGCAAGTACGTCGTCTTCTTTGATTTCGTCGCCTTCTTTTACGTAAAACTTCACGATTTCACCCTCGTGGATTCCTTCACCCACGTCGGGCAGCTTAAATTCGTAAGCCAAGAGGAAGAGCCTCCTTTCTCTAGTTTAGAAGTCCAGGGTTTTATAAATGCCGGCACAGATACGTTCCGGAGTCGGGAGCCACTCGTCTTCGATGGCAGACGGCGGGTACGGCGTGTCAAAGCCGGTCACACGCTGCACCGGAGCTTCCAAGGACAGGATCGCTTCTTCATTGATGCGGGCCACGATTTCCGCGCCTACACCACCGGTTTGAGCTGCTTCATGGATTACGACGGCACGGCCGGTTTTCTCCACGGAACCGATGATCGTTTCCAGATCCAAGGGAGAAATGGTCCGCAGATCGATCACTTCGGCTTTCACGCCGCGCTCTTTTTCCGCTTTTTCGGCAGCTTTTTGGGCCATCGGTACCATCGCCCCATAAGCAATCAGGGTGACGTCGGAACCTTCTTGCACCACGTTTGCTTTGCCGATCGGCACGGTGTAAGCTTCTTCCGGCACTTCACCTTTTACGGAGCGGTACAGTTTCATCGGCTCGTAGAACATGACCGGATCTTCGTCACGGATCGCGGAGATCAACAGACCTTTCGCGTCGTAGGGGTTGCTCGGCACAACCACTTTCACGCCAGGGCTGTGCAGGAACAGCGCTTCAAGGCTGTCGGAGTGCATTTCCGGGGTTTTCACACCGCCGCCGTAAGGAATACGGATGGTTAGCGGCACATTGAAACGTCCGCCGGAACGGAAACTCAACCGGGCTGCCTGGGTGGAGATTTGGTCCATACATTCATAAATGAACCCGGCAAACTGGATTTCGGCTACTGGCTTGAAGCCCATGGTAGCCAGACCGATAGATGCTCCGATGATGCCGGATTCGGCCAGCGGGGTGTCGAAAGACCGCTTCTCACCGAACGTTTGGTACAAACCTTCGGTTGCCCGGAACACGCCACCATTTACGCCGACGTCTTCCCCGAGAACGACAACGTTTTCGTCCCGTTCCATTTCCACGCGCATTGCATCGTTGATCGCTTTAATCAGAGTCATGGTGGCCATGATTATTTCTCCTCCTTCCAGCGGACATATTCTTCTTTTTGTTTTTGCAGAATCGGCGGAATGTTGGTGTAGGTATCGTCGATCAGCTCTTCCACCGTGCCTTTCGGCATTTTTTCCACTTTCTTGATGGCTTCGTTCATTTCATTGAGGATTTCTTCTTTTACGCGCTCTTCTTCTTCATCGTTCCAGAGACCTTTGGACTCCAGATATTTGCGGAAGCGTACCAGCGGATCTTTGTTGGTCCATTCTTGCTCTTCCTCTTTCGTCCGATAACGTCCCGGATCGTCACCCGCCATGGTATGGGGACCGAAACGATAGGTCACAGCTTCAATCAACGTCGGACCTTCGCCTTTGCGTGCCCGGTCAGCTGCTTCTTTGGTTGCTTGGTAAACGGCCAAGGCATCGTTTCCGTCCACTTGAATGCCGTGGATACCGTAAGCAATCGCTTTTTGGGCGATGGTTTCGGAGCGCATTTGCTTCGAAAGCGGCACACTGATGGCGTATTGGTTGTTTTGGCAGAAGAAAATGGAGTTGGCATCATACACAGCGGCAAAGTTGAGGCCTTCGTGGAAGTCCCCTTCAGAAGTAGCACCGTCACCAAAGAAGGAGATGGCTACTTTGTCTTCATCACGCAGACGGTAGGCCCACCCGGCACCTGCGCAGTGCGGTACGTGACCGGCGATGATGATTTGCGGCGGGAACATGTTCACATCTTCCGGCACTTTCATGCCGTTGATTTGACCACGAGAGTACAGGAAAACTTGTTCCACCGGGAAGCCGTGGTACATCGCGGTTCCCATGTCCCGATAGGAAGGGAAAAGCCAGTCGCTTTTCTTCAGGGCAGCCATGGAAGCGATTTGGCAAGCTTCCTGACCGGCCATCGGAGCATAGAAGCCGAGACGGCCCTGGCGGTTCAATTTGATGGCACGTCCGTCAAACGTGCGGATTTTGAGCATCCAGGCGTACATGTCCTTCAGCTCGTCGTCGGACAGATCGGGGGCTTGCTGCCCGTCGTTGATCTCGCCGTTTTCATTCAGGATTTGAAACATTTCCGTACCCTGCTTTAATTCCATGGTTTTCGGCACGACGGATACACCTCGCTTCAATTTGATCAAGTAAAAATTCCAGTAATTCACTTCAGTAGCATGCCTTATTCAAGAAAATTCATTCCCGAATCCGGCACAATGCAGCAAAAACGGGTCTCCAACCAGCAAAGGTTTTCATAGGAGACCTACCCTTGACCCTGTGGGGACAAACCTGACCGCGGCCATGAAATCCTATCTGGTTTTAACGATGTCATCTTCCTGGTCCCATGACCCTTGCTCATGACCCTTACAATCACCACAATTGAATGATACACCCCACTTATCCAGCAGTCAACTGGTCGACTTTTCCCAGAAAAATTAAGTAATACAGCATTCCGGGATTTGATTAGTACAGATAGGTACAGAGGACAGATACAGGTTTGGTTTCCGAATCAAAATGCACAAACATGTACTGGAACAACAAAGATTTTCATTTAGAAACTGTACTTGAAACCGTCTCCAAACAAAAAAGACTGTCCCACTTATTTGTGGAACAGTCATCTTGACAACATCCTCTTGAACGCAGCAAAAAGCTTCCGAATCGATATTGTCCGCACCCTCATGGGTTACGTAAGCCTTTATTAATCCAGCTTCAGTCCTTCCGGTACTTTGATCCGCAGGTTCCTTTTTTGAACCTGAAGCTGCCGCCGATCCTGTATCGTCACGCGCTCCCCCTGTTTCATCTCATATGCCTGCTCTGCGCGCAACAGACGGCCGCTGGCGGCATCCAGAACAAAACGTTGTGTGAGGTGGATGATCCGGTTCTTTGATACTGGCGCCAGCCCCCTATTTTGGTCGGAAGTCGATACGTAAGGCTGTGTCGGTGATTTCAGCAACACTCGGGATTTCGCTATTTCGTCCGGCCCCCATTTAATCTCGATGATGGTTTCCTTGCCCCTGCGTTGCATGTGTATTCCCTTATTTTTCACCGGGGTGCGGGACAAGATATTCTTCCATTGACGTAACAGGCTCAGCGGATGCTCCCAACCCGCGCTCCAATAGGGCCGAACCTCCTGCTCATCCCATACCCCCTGCTCCTTTCTCAAGTAAAATGCAGCCCTTGATGCTGCCCATTCGATGGGAAAGGATTTGGATTCCGCAATGATCTCTCCTTTTCCTACGACGAGGAAGGGGGAGGAAGAAGCCTGGATGGCAGCACCCATGGTGGTCACTTGTTTGAATCCCGGATCACCGATCAGCACCCGCTCGCCTACTCCCTGGAGAAGCATGCCGGGAGTTTGCTCCGTCTGCCGAATCGATCGGTCCAGTTGTGTAAGGACCCGGGTTAAGGCGGGCTCTTTCCTTTCCCCTGTTCCCGGTTCTTGTCCCCCTCGCACCCCTGCCGGCAACGAAGAGCACCCACTCAGATAAATCACCGCAATCAAGCCAATGATCCACGCTTTCACTCGGCCCATTCCTCTTCCCCCTTACCTGTCGGTTTTCAATCAGGAATTTACTAGGTAGTATTCTTCACTTCGAACGGCATCGTCACTTTTTTCTTTAACATCCGGGACCTATCACAACGGAACATCCATGTCCGAACTAGTTCTTCCGCTCATTTCGAGAAACTTTGTCAGCACTCTCGCAATGATATTGAACATTCGTTTTTATATGAAAAAAATGCAACCTTGTGGTTGCGCAGGTTGATGTCAAACCTCTTAAATAGCAAAAAGCTATCTACCCATCACTTCCTCTCTGATCACAAATATGATACGACGCTGCTCTTTTCTTTTTGAAGAATGTCAGCAGCTAAAACTCGTTTGGTTGCGGTGATCGGCGGCTTACAAGCGCGGGTCATTCAGGAGGCGTTGCAACTCTTCTTTGTGCCCCGTCTCATCAGCCACCATATCTTCCAGTTCGATTTTCAACCCGTATTCGCCCGCCTTTTCGGCCTGTGCCATGCGTTGGATATACCGCTGGATCGTTGCTGCTTCTTCATCGACGGCATGTTGCAGCATTTCCCGCACTTCGGTGTGCTGTTTCACTTCGCTGGGCTGAACCACCGGTGTGCCCCCCAAGGCAACGATTTTTTCCGCCAAGAAGCTGGCATGTCCGATCTCATCCCGGGCTTCATTTTCAAAAAAAGGTTTGAGTACCGGACGGCTCAGGCCCGAGACGACCGATGCATTATAAGTGTACTGGATAACGGCTCCGTATTCATGGGCCAAATCTTCATTCAATCCGTCTATCAAATCTTTGACCTCAGGTTTCACACTGAACAACTCCCTTCACAATGTCTCTATCCGATGTTGGTGCTGGTATATCTTTTCCCCATCCCCGTCTCGAATCAAACGATGGATCATTAAAAAGTTGATGTATAATGGAGACAGCTTGAAAAAAGGACGGATATTTGATGAAAGCATTGACCGACGGACAAATTCCTCTTCAATGGGGAGAAAAACGATACCATACGTGGAATTTTCATTTACGGCAGCATTTTGGGGAGAAAATCTTCAAAGTGCCGCTGGATGGAGGATTTACCTGCCCCAACCGGGACGGCAAAGTGACTACCGGCGGCTGTACTTTTTGCAGTGCCCGGGGATCGGGTGATTTTGCCGGCAACCGGCGGGATGATCTGGTCAAACAGTTTCATGACGTGCGGGACCGGATGCACAAAAAATGGCCGAAAGCCAAATACATCGGTTATTTTCAGGCCTTCAGCAACACCTACGCACCTGTCGAGGTTTTGCGGCCGATGTATGAGATCATTCTGGAGCAAAAAGACGTCGTGGGACTTTCCATCGCCACCCGGCCCGACTGCCTCCCGGATGATGTGCTGGATTTGTTGGAGGAGATCAATAAACGTACCTATCTGTGGGTGGAACTGGGGCTGCAAACGATTCACGACGAGACGTCCGATTTGATCAACCGGGGGCATGATTATGCCTGTTTCCTCGACGGGGTCGCCAAATTGCGGGAGCGTGGGATCCGCACCTGCGCCCACATCATTTACGGACTGCCTCAGGAGACACCGGAAATGATGCTGGAAACCGCCAAAGCTTGTGCAGCCATGGACATCCAGGGGCTGAAAATCCACTCCCTCCATCTGCTGAAGAAAACGCCGATGGTGAAACAATATGAAGCAGGGCTGTTGCAGTTCCTGGATAAGGACACTTACGTCAAGCTGGTAGCAGATACCTTGGAGATGATGCCGCCGAGCACGGTGATTCACCGGGTCACCGGGGACGGACCCCCGGACTTGATGATCGGACCCATGTGGAGCACAAAAAAATGGGAAACTCTGAATGCGATCGATGCCGAACTAAAACGGCGCAACAGTTGGCAAGGAAAGAAGTGGTCCCCTCACATCACCGCCCGGATACCGGATCGAAAAGGCGGGGCCGGCCAATGAGCCTCCCCGCCATTCTTCCCTTTGCCCAGGAACAAATCCGAAAATCCCTCTTCGACGGTGCCATCGCGGTGGATGCGACCGCCGGAAACGGCCATGATACGTTGTTTCTCGCCAAAGCTGTCGGTGCCAGTGGACACGTCTACTCCTTTGATATCCAGCAAGAAGCCTTGGAACGTACTCACCTCCGCCTCCACAGCGAAGGAGTAGGAGCCCGCGTGACGCTTTACCGGAAAGGACACCAGTTTATGAGGGAAGTATTGCCTGAACAGGTTTACGGCCGGGTGGCCGCCATGATGTTTAACCTCGGTTACCTTCCCAGGGGGGACCGCCAGGTAACGACGCGGGCAGAATCCACCATCACCGCTCTGGAACAAGGATTGCCGTTGCTGGCTCCCTACGGGGTATGCACCCTGGTCCTGTATACCGGACACCCTGGCGGCGAAAAAGAAGCCGATGCCGTCCTTGCTTTTACCAAGCAATTGGATCCCAAGCAGTACGATGCTGCATGGTATCAAATGTTGAACCGGAATCACGCCCCTTCCGTTGTGGCGATAAAAAAAGTGCGCTAATACAGACAAAAAGCCCGTTATCCAAACGGGCATAAAAAAACACCTTCCGTCGCTGAACCCGGAAGATGCTCTGCTCCATATGTTATGAAGTGAAGGGGGTCGGAGTCACCGGCCTTTTTTATGTTTGGCGGCCAAAGCGCTCAGACGCTCTTCACTGCTTTTCATCCATTTTTTCATCATATCCTCGAAATCTCCGGGACCACCACGTCCGCGACGGTTGCCTCCGCGAGGCCGATCATCGCTCAGGGCTTTGATGGAGAGCGAGATTTTGCCGGAGGAATCGATGGACAGCACCTTCGCCTTGATGGTGTCTCCCACATTCAGCTCGTCTTCCACTTTTTCGACGAACTTGTTGGAGATCTGAGAAATGTGAACCAGACCCGTCTCACCTGATTCCAGTTTGACGAAGGCACCAAAAGGTTTGATGGCTACAACTTCACCGCTGACGACGGATCCTTCCGCTAGCTGACTCATTCAAACACTCCCGAAAAAATCATATTCATTCTGTATGAAGATACCACTTATTTTCATCAAAGTCAATGGTTAATACGCCCAACACCCATGTGTAACCGCTTCCTATCCAACATACTGTTTTATCGCGATCGCCAAATGTGTTATACTTCTTCCGACGCGCATTGGCGAATAGAAAACACGGTCATACAATATGGTACGGGAAAAAGGAAGGATGGATCGATGAACATTCACACCGATACGCAAAATGCCAAACCGTTGGTTCTGGAAGGTCGTGTCCACTATAATCTTACTTCGGCGGAGCTGGTGGAAAAGGCCATCCAACGGCAGGAAGGCATCTTAACTTCCACAGGTGCCTTTGCCGCAGTAACCGGTGCCTACACCGGGCGCTCCCCGAAGGATAAATACATCACGGATGAACCTTCGGTTCATGATCATGTGAACTGGGGACTCGTTAACCAGCCGATCAAACCCGAAGCTTTTGACCGGTTGTACGAAAAAATACGGACGTATGTGAAACAGCGCGAGCTGTTTGTTTTTGACGGTTTCGCCGGAGCAGACCCTCATTACCGCATGCCGCTCCGCGTCATCAACGAGTTGGCTTGGCACAACCTGTTTGCCCGCCAATTATTTGTCCGTCCGCAAAGAGCGGACCTCGATCATTTTGAACCCGCTTTCACGGTAATCTGTGTACCGGGTTGCAAAGCCGACCCTGCAACAGACGGCACCCGTTCGGAAACCTTTATCGCGGTTAGTTTCGAGCAACGGTTGGTCCTGATCGGCGGCACCTCCTACGCAGGCGAGATGAAAAAGTCGATCTTCAGCGTGATGAATTACCTGCTGCCGGATCAAGGCGTATTGCCGATGCATTGTTCCGCCAACCAAGGGAAACGAGGAGACACCGCTCTCTTCTTCGGCCTGTCCGGAACCGGCAAGACCACTCTCTCCGCCGACCCGGAACGCAGGCTGATCGGAGACGACGAGCACGGTTGGACCGACACCGGTATTTTTAACATCGAAGGCGGCTGTTATGCCAAATGCATCGGTCTGTCCCGGGAAAAAGAACCCCAAATCTGGGATGCGATCCGGTTTGGTGCCGTATTGGAAAATGTGGTGATCCACCCGGATCGGATGCCGGATTATGCTGACAATTCCCTTACGGAAAATACCCGTGCCGCCTATCCGGTGGAACACATCCCCGGCGCTTTGATCCCGGGTGTGGGCAATCATCCTGAAGTGATCCTGTTCCTGACAGCAGACGCTTTCGGCGTCCTGCCCCCGATCGCCAAGCTGACACCCGAGCAGGCGATGTACCACTTTCTTTCTGGATACACCAGCAAGCTGGCCGGAACGGAACGGGGGATCACCGAACCGGAAGCCACCTTCTCCGCCTGTTTTGGAGCCCCGTTCCTTCCGCTTCCTGCAGCGGTTTATGCAGAAATGCTCGGAGAAAAAATCACTCGCCACGGTGTCCGGGTCTATCTGGTTAACACTGGATGGTCCGGCGGTCCCTATGGTTTCGGCGAACGGATGCAACTTTCCTACACTCGTGCCATGGTGCGGGCAGCACTGGATGGATCGCTGGAACAAAGCGCGTTTCACGAAGATCCGGTCTTCGGGTTCCACGTGCCCGACACTTGTCCCAACGTACCGTCGGATTTGCTGTATCCCCGCACCACTTGGTCCGATCCGGATGCCTACGATGTCAAAGCACGAGAACTGGCCCAGCGTTTCCACGAAAATTTCGCCCGCTTCACTCATGTCAGCGAAGCGATCCGCAACGCCGGACCGAAAGTGTAAAAGGCGGAGCGTTTTGACCTTTGCTGATGCTTGACAAAAATTCTCAGCAATTGCATAGGAGCAGCAGGAAGCCCTTCTGCCGAGTCGCGACTTTTGAACGACGTGCCCAGTGATAAAACGTGAAACCGAGGCAAAAAGCGAGCGTAGCACGCAAGGCGTGACGTGTACCCTGTGGGTGCTTGTGCCCGTGGGTGCACATCAATCATCTCCTTTGGCTCGCGCCTCGGTTATCGTTTTTGATGCCGGAAAGAAGCGACAGGTAGAAGGGCATTTTCTCAAGATGTTGTCAACATTCGACCTCATCCGATCGAGGGTTCGGTGTGATCGGTAAAGATCCTTTGCACTTTTTGCAAGGGACCAGAGACGATCACACCGGACCGGACCTCTAACAAGGAATAGGGAGTCTTTTTGTTAACGGATTCTCCAAATTTACGGAAACTTATTTTTTGCCCTCGCTCAACATGATAGAATCGTAGAGTACACCATTTTCTTATTTTTTATACGGATCGATTGCGTGACTAAAGGAGAAGGGTGGTGCCCTTGGAAGGTAAACGATTGGGTGGGCGCTACGAGATCGTTGGCCGACTGGGCGGCGGCGGAATGGCCACTGTCTATAAAGCTAAGGACCTCATGCTCGAGCGGCTTGTGGCTGTCAAGGTGATGAACGAATCACTCAGCCATGACGGCGAATTCATCCAGCGGTTTATGCGGGAAGCAAAAGCTGCCGCCAGCCTGTCCCATCCCAATGTGATCAATGTTTACGACGTAGGCAAAGAGAGAAGCACGCATTACATGGTGATGGAATATATGCAAGGCTCCTCTCTGATGGACTTGATTCAGGAATACGGCCCCTTCCCGACGGAGGAAGCCGTAACCATCGCCATGCAGGTGTGTGACGGGTTGCACCATGCGCATGAACACGGCATTATCCACCGGGATATCAAGCCGCATAACATCATGGCGACGGCAGACGGCCGTTTTAAAGTGGGAGACTTCGGAATCTCCCGATTCACAGGTGCGGCCACCATTACCCAAACGGGTTTTGTGATGGGATCCGTGCACTATTTCTCACCGGAACAGGCCCGGGGACGGGAAATCAGCCATCAATCGGATATTTACTCCCTCGGTGTGGTTCTCTACCAAATGGTAACCGGTGCACTTCCTTACGATGGGGAAGAGGCCGTAGCGATCGCCCTGCAACACATCCAAGAGCCGGTTCCGGATCCCCGCAGGATCAATCCCGACGTGCCGGAAGAGCTTTGCGCCATCATTGAAACGGCGATGGCCAAAGAGAAACACGCCCGTTACGCATCGGCCCGTGATATGATGGAGGACTTGCGACACTTGGCAGGCGGGGACTGGAATAGCGCGATCCCTTCCCTCGCCGGGCGGTTCCGGAAGGTAGCAGAAAACCCTGTTGCACCGCGGGCGACTTCTCGCCACCATCGGACGCAGACTCCCCCATCCGCTGCTTCCTTGCGCCGTTCCGACCGGCATCGAACACAACGGACAGCCGCATATGGAAAAACAAATTCCAGCAAAAAGAAGTGGTGGTGGACCGGGTTAGCCACAGCAGCCGGAATCATGCTTTTGTTCTTTTTCTTCTGGAACAGCGGAGATACTTCCCCTTCCGCTCAATCTTCCCACTCCGCCACGACTCAAAGCGAAGGAAAGAAAGAGAAAACAGCCAAAAAAGAAGGGGTGCCCAAGGACGCCGATTCATCGAAAGAAGCTGCCGATGAAACGGACGATTCGAAGCAGGAGGATGAGGAGCAGCAACCGTCTGAAGATACTCAGGATGACCATAATGATGCCCAAGATCCGAGCGCTTACCCCTGGCAAAATGATTTGCCCGGTCCATACGCGACCAATCAGTACATCAATTATCACCAGGTTAGCGGGGCCGACGGGGAATATGATGCCAGCATGATGATCAAAGGACCGCAAGGGGCATTTTTTTACGATGTGATTGTTGCCGATCCCATTGGAAAACGAGCGATTGCTACCCAACAGCCTATTCCCAATTCCGGGGATGAGGCCAATTACACACCGGCCAACTTCCACATTTCCATTCCCCAGGACCAGCTCCCCCAAGAAGAAGGGATGGCCAAAGTGGTTTACTACCGCCTGGATGCCAATGGACAACAGACGGACGTGTTGGAAGACTTGTTGCAAAAATGGGATGATTAATACCGGCGGTCACGGTTACAGGGTACCGTGGCCTTTTTTATATCGATTTGCGGCATAAGAAAAACGGACTCTGATGAGTCCGTCGATCAAAGATGTTGTGATTTACGCATCCAAAGCTTGCAACACTTCTTCCGGGCTTCCTGCGGAGCTCAGCTTTTCCCGGAAATCTTCGTGCATCAGTTTGCGGGATAGTGCCGCCAGGATTTGCAGATGCTCATTTCCTGCCTGCTCTTTCGGCACTGCGATCAGGAAAATCAAACGAGCCTCGTCACCAGATCCCGACCAGTCGATGGATTCCGGCAGCCGAGCGAAAGCCACAGCTGAACGTGCCACCCCTTCAGATTTGCCGTGAGGAATCGCCACATCAAACCCGATCGCAGTGGTACCTTGCTCCTCCCGTGCCCGTACAGCCTCCAGATAAGCCTCTTTATCCTTTAGCACGCCGGATGCTTCGAGCTGACCAGCCATCCGTTGAAGTACGTCTTCGCGGGATTGGACCGAAATATCCAACTGGATTGCTTCCCTATCGATTACATCACGAACTTCCATCGGTGTTCTCCTCCTGCTTTTGTACATTTTTCTTCAGCAATACGACCAATACACCCGACACGATCATCCCTGTTGCCAAGGCTAACACAAAACCGCCGATATTGCCTACGGCATGAGGTATCGGAAGAATGAACACACCGCCGTGGGGAGCCCGCAACGTACAGCCCAGACCCATCGCCAAAGCACCGGCCACAGCCGATCCTGACACCATGGCAGGGATCACCCGCAGGGGATCCGCTGCTGCAAAAGGAATCGCCCCTTCCGTAATAAAGGACAACCCCAGTACTCCGGCCGCCTTGCCCGCCTCCCGCTCTTCGCTCGTAAATTTATGCCGTGCGATCAACGTAGCCAGCCACAAGCCGAGGGGCGGTACCATACCCGCTGCCATCGTCGCTGCCATCGGGCCGTATACATCACTGCCCAGCAATCCGACACTAAAGGTGTAAGCTGCTTTATTAACCGGACCGCCCATATCGAAAGCCATCATCGCTCCCAAAATTAGTCCCAATACCGCCGCATTGGCGGATCCCATCGATTTCAACCAAGCAGTCAATCCATCCATCAGCGCTTTCACCGGTGTACCGACCACATAGATCATCAATAGCCCGACTGCCAGCGTAGCCAAAAATGGAATTATCAGCACCGGTTTCAATTTTTCCATACTTTTCGGTAATGGCAGAAAGTCTTTGATCCATTTGGCGATATAGCCCGCCATGAAACCGGCAGCAATACCTCCCAGGAAACCTGCACCCAAACTGGAAGCCAACATACCTCCCACCAATCCCGGAGCCAATCCTGCCCGATCAGCAATGGAATAGGCAATATATCCGGCTAAAATAGGGACCATTAGTGCAAATGCGCCTTCGGCTCCGATTTTCATCAAATTGGCGGCCAAGCTTTCTTTTTGCTCCGCGCCGTGAATCCCCCCGAATGCGAAGGACAAGGCAATAATCAGTCCGCCCGCCACCACCAGGGGAATCATAAAGGAAACCCCGTTCATCAGGTGTTTGTAGAAAGCGTTGTGCTGCCCTTTCTTCCCTTGGTCGGATTCTCCAGAGGAACTCTCCCTTGTCTCCGCTGCCGTTTCCTGCCGTTGCAGCGGCTCCTTTTGCAGCGCTTCTTCCACTACTTGAGGCCCGTTTTTAATCGCTTCACTCAAAGCCGCTTTTACAACGGGGATCTGTTGAAACCGCCCTTCCTCTGCATCCACGTCGGAGCAGATGATCACCGCATGAGCTTCCCGAATATCCTCCTCTGTAATCCGATTTTCCACCCCGGTAGCTCCCCGGGTTTCCACCTTGATGGAGACCCCTTTGGCCTTGGCTGCTTGTTGCAGCGATTCAGCCGCCATAAAGGTGTGGGCAATGCCCGTGGGGCAACCGGTAACCGCTAACAACTTCTTCATTGCAATCCCTCCCCGTATGGTCTATCAATCTGTGAAGAAACGCACCTTTCGAGCCGCCTCTTCCACCTGTTGTAAGGAGCCAAATTGCGTGCCGGAATAGGAGGCAGCGACAGAGCCAGCAGCGGTTGCAAAGCGGGCGGTTTTCTCCCAGTTCCACCCGGAGGTAACGCCGTAAACCAACCCTGCTACCATGGCATCCCCCGCTCCGACTGGGTGAGCATTCTCCACAGGAACCGGAATCGTTCGTAACTCCTGCTCCTTGGTGAAAAACCATGCTCCACTCTCTCCCATGGAAATTACCGCCGCTTCCACTCCCTTGTCCAACAGACGATGACCGGCTTCCCGTACATCCTGATCCCCTTGAATCGGTGAACCGGTCCACTTGGCCAGTTCGTCCAGATTGGGTTTGACGGCAAACGGAACCGCTTCCACTCCTTTGCGAAAAGACATCCCGTCTGCATCCAGGAATACAGGGACATCTTTCCTGTGAGCCAGGCGAATCAGCCGATAATACACATCGTCTGATACCCCGTCGGGCAGACTGCCGGAAAACACTGCAGCATCCGCTTCCTCCAACACCGAAGCCAACCGCTGTTCCAAAGTTTCCATCTCTTTTTCCGTTACCTGAAAGCCCGGTTCATTGATATCCGTTACACGGTTGGCTTCCGTCTCAACCAGTTTCCAATTGATCCGTGTATCCGCTTGCAACGTGACCAAACAATGGTGAATCCCCTCTCGCTGCAAGTGATCGACTAACAGCCGACCCGTCCAGCCTCCATTAAATCCGACTGCAATCACATCCGCTCCCAATTGATGCAGCGCCCGTGCCACATTGATCCCTTTTCCTCCGGGATCGATTCGGACCTGACTAAGACGATTGACGCGGCCGGGCTCCAATCGCGGCAGGGTAACCGTTTTATCAATGGCCGGATTTAAAGTCAACGTCACGATTTTCCCCATCCGTCTCCTCCTCACGACTTATACCAATATCACTTCTACACCGGAATCCCTGACTTGTTTCACCACTTCGGCAGGCGCTTGTTCGTCCGTGATCCACACATCCACCTCGGAGATCGCCGCCACTTTGGCAAAGGAAGTGTTGCCGATTTTACTGGAATCACACAACAAAATCACTTGGCTTGCCGCTCGGATCATTGCTTTTTTCATCTGAGCTTCATACAAGTTGGGAGTGGTAAGACCCGCCTCCAGGTCCAGCGCATTGGTTCCTAAAAAGACTTTGTCTACTTTCACCATCTCTAGCACTTGCTCTGCAATGGGACCCACCAGGGATTGGGTTCCCTTTCTTACAATCCCGCCTGTACTGACCAGTTCCAGCGATTCCGCTTGTTCCAGCTCCTGCAGAATCCGATAGGAATTGGTCACCACGGTCAAGGCGCGAAAAGAGGCGAGGAAAGGAACCATCTGATACGTGGTTGTCCCTGAATCGAGAAGAACCGTATCACCTTCTCCCACCCATTCCATCGCCTTGGCAGCAATCCGCTTTTTTTCATCTGCATGTTGCACGGTTTTTTCGGAAAACGTAGGCTCAAACCCCACCGACTGATTTGCCAGGGCTCCCCCGTGCGTTCGCCGCAGCAACCCAGCCTCTTCCAGCTCTTTTAAATCCCGTCGGATAGTCGCCTCCGATACGTGAAAAACCGAGGTGAGTTCGGCGACAGATGCACGGGCATGTTCGTTGATATACTGCAGGATTTGTTTTTGCCTTTCCTCAGCAAACATGATCGGCTCTTCCTTATTGTTTGTGATTTATTTTGATTATATATGATTGTTTATGACCTTTTCAAGCGCTTTCATTTGGAAATGCTTGCCCTTTCCATCCCTGCCGTCTTTCTTGAAAAATGCTGCTAAAATTGCTATGATCAGCAAAGTGAATCTAACGTCAGGAAGGAATCGCCCCATGAACAAACGTCCCATTATTATTGGTGTGGCAGGCGGCAGCGGATCGGGAAAAACGACCGTCGCCCGAAACATCTGTGACCGCTTTGCCGAATCGGTAGCACTCATTGAACAGGATGCTTACTATAAAGATCAATCCCATCTTCCCATGGAGGAGCGCGTAAAAACCAACTACGATCATCCACTCGCCTTTGACAACGAGCTGTTGATTGACCATTTGCACCAGCTTATGGAAGGAAAGTCCGTCGAGAAGCCGGTGTATGATTATACCCAACACACCCGTGCTCAGGAGACCATCACCGTGGAGCCAAAGAATGTGATTATTCTGGAGGGGATCTTGATCCTGGAGGATGAACGGCTGCGAGAACTGATGGATATCAAAGTGTTTGTGGACACCGATGCCGATGTGCGCATCCTGCGCCGGATGGAACGGGATATGAAAAGCAGGGGCCGCTCGCTGGACTCCGTCATTCAGCAGTATTTGACCGTCGTCCGTCCGATGCATCTGCAATTTATCGAGCCCAGCAAACGCTACGCCGACTTGATCATTCCCGAAGGCGGGTACAATCAGGTGGCCGTCAACCTGCTGGTAAACCAAATCCAAACCTTCCTCTCCGGAAACGGGACTTCCGATTTTCAACTGAAAGAGCGGCCATGAGCATATAAAAAAGACAGCCTGCATCAAGCAGACTGTCTTTTTTATATATCCTATTCCCTTACAGCCGTCCACCCATCTGTTTCAGGATTTCCTCCGCCTCTTCAAAACGTGCTTCATCAGTAACCACCGTTACCGACAAGTCTTCGGCCCCGAATTCGTCGCTGCCGTCCGCCATTCCGCTGGAATAGTTGTCGGCGGCTTTCAGAACCCCCGCATCCCGGCCGGAAACCGGCGCTCCTGTAACTGTGGACAAGGCAGAAGGCGGTTCGGCAATCGGGTTGTCCAGATCACTTCCGTCTTCCCTCGGGCTGAAGGAAAAGCGGGACAGATCGACCGTTTCAAACCCTTGCGCTTTCAACTGCTCGACTGCTTCCTTGGCACGCCGTTCCGTCCGGAAAAACGCGATGACGCTCCGTTCACCCATGGGGCGTCCTCCTTTGCAGCAATTTCTTTTTTAATGTGGGCAAAGTCCGCCATTTTATACTTTTGCCTCCGCTTTTTTCCACTCTTCCGCTTGCTCCTCCACCACGTCCAAGAGCCGCTCCAGTGCCGGAGTCAACCATTTGTCCCTATGGTAAGCGAGTTGAGTAACCACCCGGTCTTCCCGGTGCTTCCAGTTCAGAGCAATCAACTTGCCTTCCTTCAACTCTTCCACCACTGTCATAATCGGTAAATAGGAGATCCCCAGACCGGCCATCACACAGTTTTTGATGGCCTCCACATTCCAAAACTCCATCTGGTCATCACTTGGTATTCCCGCCTTCTTCAGCCGGTAATCCAATAGCTCCCGGTAGGTGCATCCCGCTTCCGTCTTAAGCAAGGTTTCCCCTTGTAATGCTTCCGGCAGTACTTCCTCGTTGGAAGCCAACGGGTGATGCGGTGGGGCGATCATAACCAACTCTTCGTCCACCAGGGAGCGAATGACCAGATCTTCCTCATCACGGGGCTCTTCCAGCAAAAAAGCCACGTCCAGCTCTCCTTTACGCAGTTTGGCGCGCATTTTCCAACAGTGGCCCGGCTGCATCACTAGTTTCACTTGCGGATAACGCCGCCGATACTCCCTCAAGATGACTGGCAGCCGATATGCGGTGAGGGATTCCGGTGCCCCGATCACCAGGGTACCGGTGGGCGCATCGCCTGCGCCGGCCACCTCCAACGCCCGGCGGGACAGTTGCATCATATCCCGGACATAAGGGAGCAGACGCTTCCCGGCTTCCGTCAGCACCACTTTTTTACCCAGGCGATCAAAGAGGGGCCTCCCCAGCTCTCTCTCCAACGCTTGGATATGAGCGGTAATCGTCGACTGAGCATAACCCAAATGTTCCCCCGCCCGGGTGAATCCTCCTTCTTCTGCCACTACCTGGAATGTATGCAAATGGCGTAATTCCACCTGGAACATCCTTTCCCATCGGATATACCGATCATTTTCATCAAAATCATTCATTTTATAAATACCATGAATCGCCTTAGAATAGAAGTAACAAACAAAGGGAGTTGCGCGTATGAAAGAGAAAAAAATGGGTGCTTGGCTGCTCAGCGGCCTAATCATCGGACCGATACTCGGTTCCGGCATTATTCTCCTGCCCCCGATGATCGTCCAAACCACCGGCGATTACGCCTTGCTGGCATGGGTGATGATCCTGGGACTGGGGTTCCTCTTTGCCCGCCTTTTCGGCCGCTTGAGCCTGGCCTATCCTGGCGATGCCGGAGCCGCTCTGGCAGTAGAACATGCCTTCGGGCCAAGGTTTCGCCAGTTGTCCGCATTGTATCTCCTATCGGCCATTGGGGTGGGCCCGGTGGTGGTATTGCACACCGCAGGTGAATTTTTCAGTGTGTGGATCCACGGCGACTTAAGCGGATCGATATGGTACGGCTTGTTGCTGTGGATCGGGTGCATCCTCATTCTGTTCGGACATATTACTTTCGTGAGCAAAATTTCCCTGGTTCTCTCTTCAGCCGCCGCCCTGATCCTCGTTTGCGGGAGTTGGGCGGCCATCCCCTATTTTCGGAAAGGTGACTGGATCGCCACACCCTTTGAGTGGGGTTCCTTTGGCAGCGGGTTGCTCCTTTTGTTCTGGGCCCTGGCCGGTTGGGAAATTATCGGGAATTACAGCAATGAGGTGCGCAACCGGGAAAAAACCATTCCCCGGGCAATACTGATCAGCACCTTGATCATCGCCCTGGTCAGCCTTTCCGTCGCCGCTTCCGCCCAGTGGATCGATCCTGCCCGCTTGCATTTGGCTGAAAAGCAGCCCCTGTTGTTGACTGTCGTACTCTACCCGTTATTGGGTCCAGCCGCGATGCCGCTGTTATCCACGATTACGGCAGGACTTTGTATCAGCACGGTCCTGCTGGTGATGGGCGGCACTTCCCGCCTCATGGCCTCCCAAGCGGAACAAGGCACTTTCCCCCAGTTTCTCGCCCGACGAAACCGCCGGAATGTCCCCATCGCAGGAATCGCTTTTTTAGGGTGCATTCATTTGGCTGTCTTTGCAGCATTGGGGATGGGGTGGCTGCAACCGCAAAGCCTGGTTGCCATCGCCAACTCCTTTTTTATCGGCAATGCCCTCCTCGGCGTTTTGGCCGCCGCCCGCCTGATCCGCGACTGGAAGATCCGCTGTACTGCCGCCATCTTGACGGTAGGCTTTTTCCTGCTGTTGCTCCAAATTCCCTGGTGGGTTTGGATTTGGATGCTTGCTTTGGCATGGTTGGCCTGGAAACAGCAAGGCAAATATCGAGTCGTGTCAACCAACGCACAGCCCGGAGGAAATCCATCACAAAAGCTGACTCCCGCCGATGCGTCACACCAACTGCCTGCCCACTGAAGCATCCTTTTTTTCTTCTACGTAACATTGTTCTCATCCATAAAATCGAGGAGGGATCCTTCATGAACAATATCCTGATTCTGTACGGCAGCAGCCGCCCCGGCGGCAACTCCGAAATCCTGACGGAAAAAGCGGTCGAAGGGCTGGAATGAAAAACTTTATTGACCGCTGGTCTCAAAGTATGCGTGAGCCGGATCTGAACTTCAGCGATCGCATGGCTCAGAAAGAAGCATATGTCCTCATCACCGGCGGCGATCAACCCAAAATCAAAGGACTCCCCCTGATCCAGCAATTTCACTGGATTCTTGACTTTGTCGGAGCCCGCCTCCATCGCTGGATCATCGGGGAAGGGAACCGTCCGGGGGATGTGCTGCAGGATGCGGAAGCTCTTCGCCAAGCAGAAGAATGGAACCGGTTGTTGCAGAGCAGATAAGTGGACAAAAGAAGCCCTTTTGCCTCGCGCTCTATAGCGACTCGGCAAAAGGGCTTCTTGCTCTCCTATGCAGATGCTCGAATGATACCGTCCAATGGGAAGGGTATCAGGCATGTTTCTTCTGGGCTTCTTGTTCACAAGACTCGCTGCAATAGCCGTGGTACTTTTCTTCACAGTCCGAGCAGCAGAGATGCAGCTTATGACAGCGGGTATTTTCACAGTTGATATAGTTCTCCGTCGGACCGCCGCAGTGATAACACCGGCCGACGACAGTTTCATTCACCCGGTTGACAGGTACCGACAGGCGCTCGTCGAAGACGAAGCACTTACCTTCAAAGTCTTTCCCCTTTACTTCCGGATCCTTGCCATAGGTGACAATCCCTCCGTCCAGCTGGGCCACATCCTTGAATCCTTCCTCCAGCATAAAGGCGGTCAGCTTTTCACAGCGGATCCCGCCGGTACAGTAGGTGATGATTTTTTTGTCCTTCTTATCCCCCAGATTCTTTTTGATCCACTCAGGGAACTCCCGGAAGGATTTCACCTCGGGACGAATCGCGCCTTTAAAATGGCCCAGGTCATACTCATAGTCGTTGCGGCCATCGATCACCAACACGTCATCCCGCTGCAACAGCTCGTAGAACTCTTTCGGGCTCAGACGCTTCCCGCTCTTTTTATTCGGGTCCAAATCTTTGTCCACGCGGAACGTAACCAGCTCCTTTTTGGGCCGGACATGCAATTTCTTAAAGGCGTGGCCGTCGTGGGGATCCACCTTGAACGGCATGTCCCGGAAGCGGGGATCTTCATGCATCGCCTCCATATACGCCTCCGTGGCGGCGACAGTACCGGAAACAGTGCCGTTGATCCCCTCTTTCGCAACCAGGATGCGCCCCTTCAGCCCCAGTTCTCGGCAAAAAGAGAGATGCTCCTCGGCAAATGCCTCCGGATCTTCAATCGGTACATATTGGTAATATAATAACACTTGGTATTGGTCGTTTTTTGCAGACAAACTCTTCACTCTCCTTCGTCACAACCCGCCTAGGGAACGATCGGTAGGCAATTCCCCCGAACGTCCCCTTCCCATTGTAAACCAAGTTCCCGCCGAAGGGAAAAGGTGGTTATTACTCGAAGTGTTTAGTCCAATCCATATACCGGTCTTCTGGGTCACACTACTTTCCCTCTCCGGTTCATCAACATTAATCCGCCTACGATCAAGATCATTCCCAAGAAGGTCGTTAAAGGGAATGGCCGAAAACAGCATAATCCAACAGCGCCGTCACAGGGGGAACGCAGTAGAAGAGGCTGGTGACATTCGTCAGATGTCCCCGGCGAATCAGAAGATACAACAACAGCGTGGCGCCAACGGAAATGATTAGGACCATCCAAGCCAGAGCGATGCCAAACTGAATAGTCCAACTTACCGCATACGATTCAAACACGAGTGCCAAAAAGACAGCAGGATGGAGCTTACCGTATATTGAAGGGCCATATTGGCGGGTAAGCTCAGGGAAATGCGCTTCTGCCAGATGGTCCCGATGGTGATACTGGCCAAAGACAACAGTGCACTGCCGATTCCAACGACGGAAATGGTCCCTATAAAGATACTGTCTCCCACCACCAGGACCAAGCCCTGGATCCCTAGCAGCAACCCCAGCCACTGGTTTTTATTCGTCTCTTCTTTTGCAAAAACGGCTGTTAATATGGGGTGTGCTCCCAGGATAATCGCCAACAAGCCGGGAAACACCTCGTAAGCCAGTGCCAGGAAGAAAAAAATCTGATAGCCGACCTGAAGAAAAAAGCCCGTTATCAGGATATCCCGCCACTCCACCCATTGGGTGGGAAACGCCGGCCTTAGACGGAAACAGATCAGCCACATGATCACAGTGGACAAGAGTAATCGGAGAGCCAGGAAGTTGAAGGGTCGGGCTTCGTCCAAACCCAGTTCGACAAAAATCCCTCCGCTGCTCCACATGACCACAAATGCAAGAGAAACCCACACTCCTCTTTTGGCCATCAGCGATCCGGGATGAGCGGATTCTTCCGGTACTTTGTTCGCTTGCTCCATGCCAAGCCCTCCAATAGCCGAATGGAATCCTTTTGATCCTTTTCGAGAGTGTAGAAATAAGTCCTCCCTGAAATCCCTCAAGACGTGGCATATAGGAATAGCCAACTCGTGTCTGTGTATCGGACATACGCCGCTTTTATTCTGATAATTATTTAGATTGACAAAGAACTGAATATTGTGTTTAACTGTCACCGAAAAGTGGTAAACAGGTCATCTGATGATCTGGTACCATCCTAGCACAGACGGAAGCAAGGAAATAATATCAAAGGAGGGGTTGTTGGATGTGGACACAGGTTTATGAACCGGTTCTCGGCAATACGTGGCTGTCCGCTTTGGTCGCGGCGATCCCCATCTTCTTTTTCTTTTGGGCGCTCGCCTACAAACGGATGAAAGGACACTTGGCAGGCTTGATCACCGTGGGCCTAGCCCTGTTGATCGCCGTTCTCGTCTACCGGATGCCGGCGCCGCTTGCAGGTGCGTCATTTGGTTACGGCTTCTTTACTGGCCTGTTTCCGATCGGCTGGATTATTATAAACGCCGTCTTCTTATACAAAATAACCGTAAAGACAGGACAGTTCGACATCATCCGTTCCTCCATCGTTTCGATTACCGATGACCATCGGTTGCAGGCACTTCTGATCGCGTTTTGTTTCGGCGCTTTCCTGGAAGGGTCCGCCGGTTTCGGAACACCGGTGGCCATATCGGCGGCGCTGTTGACGGGACTGGGCTTCCGTCCCTTGTATGCAGCGGGTATCTGCCTGATTGCCAATACGTCTCCCGTCGCCTTCGGAGCGATCGGGATCCCGATTATCGTCGCCGGTAAGACAACGGGCCTGGACACCATGGCGCTCAGCGAGATGGCCGGCCGGCAGCTTCCTTTCCTGACGATGTTTGTTCCCCTGTGGCTGATCATCATCATGGCCGGTTGGAAAGGGGCGCGGGAAGTGATGCCTGCCATCCTGGTCACCAGCGGCACCTTTGCTCTCGTCCAGTTCCTTTCGTCCAACTACCTGGGCCCGGAATTACCCGACGTACTCTCGTCCCTGCTCAGCATCGTCGCGCTGATTTTCCTGTTAAAAGTATGGAAGCCCAAATCCCTCTTCCGCTTCGACAAAGAGACGTACCGACCCGAACAGAAGCGGGAGACCCACACTGCCGGCCAGGTGGTTCGCGCCTGGTCCCCCTTCATCGTCCTGACGGTGCTGATCATTATCTGGAGCATCCCGGCACTGAAGGAACAACTGAACCAGCTCACCTTGGAAATCTCGTTCCCGATACTTCATGAAGCGGTTGCCCAGGCGGCACCGATTGTGCCGAAGACAACTCCCTACGCCGCCCTGTACAAGCTGGATTGGCTGGCGTCAGCGGGAACGGCCATTTTACTCTCTTGTCTGGCAAGTCTCTTGTTTGTAAAGATGAAGTTTTCCGAGTGGGTCAAGACCTTTGGCGAGACGGTGAAAGAGCTTCGCTTACCGCTTCTTACCATTGTATCCGTACTGGGCCTGGCTTACGTCTACAACTATACCGGCATGAGCGCCACCCTCGGGTTGGCGATGGCCAATACCGGATTCCTGTTTCCCTTCTTCGCCCCGGTATTGGGCTGGCTGGGCGTTTTCCTGACCGGGAGCGACACCTCCTCCAACGCCCTTTTCGGCAACTTGCAAAAAATCACCGCCAACCAAATCGGTATCGACCCGACACTCACCGTGGCCGCCAACTCCACCGGCGGGGTGACCGGAAAGATGATCTCGCCCCAGTCCATTGCTGTAGCGACGGCGTCGGCGGGACTGGTAGGCAAGGAAGGGGACTTGTTCCGCTTCACCTTGAAGCACAGCTTTCTCTTTCTCCTGATCGTCTCGATCATCACCATGCTGCAGGCTTATGTCTTCATCTGGATGGTCCCTTAACGGGCCTTCTGTAACGGAAATTTTCCAGCGATTTACTTCCATAACTCTGGGGTCTCTTTCGCAGCACCCCGGTCAAAAAGAGAGGAGATGCCGATGCGGGTCGGTTTGTATATCACCTGCCTGTCGGACGTGTTTTTTCCGGAAGTAGGCATCAGCATGGTACGTGTACTGCGCCGTCTGGGTGTGGATGTCGATTTCCCGGAGGCGCAAACCTGTTGTGGACAGCCCGCCTATAACAGCGGCTACCGGGAGGAAGCTAAAAAAGCGGCCCGCCAAATGATCCGTGCTTTTGACGGATATGAGGCTGTTGTCACCCCTTCCGGTTCTTGCGCCGCTATGGTGCGTCACGACTATCCGAAGCTGCTCACGGGCGACGGAGAGTGGGAAACTCGAGCGCGGGAATTGGCAGACAAGTGTTGCGAGTTTTCCGAGTTTATCGTCAAGCATCTGGGAAAACAACGCATAGAGGCCCGGCTGGAAGGAACGGCCACCTACCACCATTCCTGCCACATGTACCGGGGCTTGGGCTTGGCGGATCCACCGCTGACCCTTCTGTCCCGGGTGGAAGGGCTGACAGTAAAAGAACTTCCCCACCGTGACGACTGTTGCGGGTTTGGAGGCACCTTCGCCGTCAAGATGGCGGATATCTCCACGGCCATGGCCGACGAAAAGATCGCCCATGTGGAAGATACGGGAGCCGAGTTTCTGATCGGTTCCGACATGAGCTGTCTGATGCACCTGGGAGGGCGTCTTCGCCGGAAAGGAAAACCGGTGGAAATCTTGCACGTCGCACAAGTGCTGGACCGGGGGATGATCTCATGAACCCGCATACCAACCGAGACCCCTTCCCGAAGCGCGTGGAGAAAGCATTGGACGACGGGTTTCTGCGGGAAGCAGTCCGAAAAACCCAGAACAAGCTCCGCACAGGAAAAAAGACCGCCGAAACGGAAGTGGGCAACTGGGAAGATTGGCGCCTGCGGGCGGAAGCGATCCGTCGTCACACCATCGAAAACCTGGATTACTACCTGGACCGGTTTGCCTATAACGTGGAGAAAGCAGGCGGCCATGTCCACTTCGCCGATACAGCCTCCGATGTGCTGGAGGTGGTGACCGGTCTGATTCGGGAGAAAAACGCCCGGTCCGTCGTCAAGTCCAAGTCGATGGTTTCCGAAGAAGTGGAGCTGAATCGCATTTTGGAAGAGATGGGTGTGGAAGTGGTAGAATCCGACCTGGGTGAATATATCGTCCAGCTGGCGGAAGAAACCCCTTCCCACATCATCATCCCCGCCATCCACAAGAGCCGGAAGCAAGTGGCCGAACTCTTTTCCCGGGAAGCGGGAGAACCGCTGCCGGAAGAAACACGGGCCCTGACCCGCTTTGCCCGGCAACGGATGCGACACAAGTTCCTTCAAGCGGATATCGGGATTACAGGATGCAACTTCGGCGTGGCCGAGTCGGGTTCCGTAATCCTGGTGAGCAACGAGGGAAACGCCCGACTCACCACCACTCTCCCCAAAACCCATATCGTCATTATGGGAATGGAGCGGATTGCCCCCCGCTGGACGGACCTGGATATCCTCTTGTCGATGCTCACCCGGAGCGCCACGGGACAAAAAATTACCAGCTACGTGACGGCTATCACGGGACCGAAGCGGGCGGGAGATCAGGACGGTCCCGAGGAATTGCATGTTATCGTGGTGGACAATGGCCGGTCGGACATCCTGGGCGGAGAGTACCAGGATGTGCTGCACTGTATCCGCTGCGGCGCCTGCATCAATGTCTGCCCTGTCTACCGCCACATCGGGGGACACGCTTACGGAGGAGTCTATCCCGGTCCGATCGGCGCGGTGCTCACCCCTCTGCTGGAAGGGTTCGACGAGTGGGAAGAGCTCCCCTACGCATCCAGCTTGTGCGGGGCTTGCACCGATGCCTGTCCGGTTCGGATCCCCCTTCACGAATATCTCCTCGATCTGCGGGCGGATGAAGTGGAGGAGAAGCGGACGCCGCTAGCGGAGCGGCTTGCGTTTAAGGGATATGCCGCATTGACGGAGCGGCCTTTCCTCTTTTCCGCAGCGGCCAAAGGCGGATACCTCGCCTCCCTCCCTTTCAGCGACGAGGAAGGGATGATCCGCCAGGAGCTGGGACCGCTCGCCGCCTGGACCCAAACGCGTGACTTCCCCGCTCCCGCCCGCCGTTCCTTCCGGGATTGGTGGAAGCAGGAAGGGAGCAATGAGGATGACTAAATCAGCCAAAAACCGTTTTCTCAACAAGCTGTCCGCCCGCCTTGGCCGCCCCTTGCCGGAACCAGTCACACCGCCGGAGTGGGAAAGTCACCCCTGGAATCACCTGACGGAAGGAAACGGACCGGAGGACTGGGTAAAGCAGTTCGTTGACAACCTGACTGCCGCCGGCGGTGAAGTGGTTCGGGTAAAAAACCGGTTCGCCCTGAAAAAACAGATTCACCAGGATCTGCAGGAAACAGGGTGTCAGCGATTGGTTGTGTGGAAGGAGGAACCGCTCCTTTCCCTGATCGACTCCGCCGAGCTGGACGAGGTGACCGTTTGGAGTCCGGACCAACCGCCGGAAGAACTCCTCGCTCGGGCGGAACAGGCGGACGCCGGCCTGGTATCTGCAGAATGGGGCCTCGCCTTCACCGGCACCGTCTTTCTCTGGAACGAACGCGGCCGGGGCCGCATTGTCAGCCTGTTACCCACCCGTTGTTTGGTCGTGCTATCCGAAGAGCGAATCGCCCCTCGGATGGAGCCGGTGCTCGCCTGGATCCGTGAGCAAGAGAAAGTACCCGCCTGCCTCAACTTTATCTCCGGTCCCAGCCGGACATCGGATATCGAAAACGACCTCAGCATCGGGGTGCACGGGCCGGGCAGCCTCCGGGTATATTTGTTGGCGGAAAATGATAGTAGAAATAAAAGGTGACGAAAGTTCATCCGCTTTGTATCAAACACCCCTCTAAAATAGATGGGCCTATGAAATGGCGGAATTACTATAGGGGGGTGTTTTTTATTTGACGCTGAAGAGGGAGCAACGGGTAGAAAAGCTTTTCGTGTGAACAAGCAGGCCTGCCCAACTTTGGACAGGCTTTTGTTCGGTCAGTACCGATTCCTCTCATATACCTTCAGCGCATTGTACACCGTTTTCAGCATCGGCAGGTCCATCCCCTCCGGTGCCATTTGGATCAGAGAACCTTGCAGATGGTCCGCTTCCACTGCATGCCCTTTTTCCGTATCCCGCAGCATGGAAGATTTCATCGTAGGCTCGATTTGTTGCAGGATAGCGAACACTTTTTCCTCGATCTTTTCATCCAAGTCGGATTGTTGGGTTTTGGCGATGGTCACGATCTCCGATAGCAGACGCCGGGTGACTTCCTTGCCGTACGGGGCATCCAGAATCGGTCCGATACTGCTTTTCATCAATGAAGTGATTCCGCTAAAGGTGGAGATGAAAATATATTTGTTCCACATTTCCCGCAAGATGTGGTCGCTGGTACGTACTTTGGCCCGTGTCCCGCTGAGATGGGACAGGATCCGTTTTACCCGGGGAGAATCCGTTCCATCCAACTCGCCGAACACCATATCATGGGCGCTGCTGTACTGTTCGATTTCACCCTTTTCATTCAAGGTCGTTTCGATGAAACAAAGCCCGCCCAGCACTTTTTCCTTACCGAAAGTTTCTTTCAGCACCTGCAGGTGAGTAATCCCGTTTAACAGCGGTAAAACGGCCGTGTTTTCCCCGACATAGGGTATAAGCGAGGGCAAAGCCTGCTCCAAATGATACGCTTTCACTCCAAGGACGATCAGGTCAAAGGGCTGAGCATGGTCTCCGGGAGACAGGGTTTGCACCTCTGCAGAAAAGTCCCCGTGCGTGCTGTGGATGACCAGTCCGTTTTCGTCCAGTTGCCGCTTGCGCTTCGGCCGGACCAAGAAGGTCACGTCTTCCCCTTTTTCCACCAGCCGACCGCCAAAATAACCGCCGACTGCTCCCGCACCCAAGATTAAGATTCGCATAAGGCACCTCCATCTTTTCTACTGTATTAACCATAGCGCATTTGGCGGCGGCTGTAAAAGCAGTCGCACTTGTCGATATGGAAAGACCGCTTTCCTATCTCACAAGGGGTTCCTTTTCAATCACAAACCCGATTCACAGGAGGCCTTCCGATGATCGATATCCGCAAAGCCAGTCAATGCACGCTGAATGCCTGCAATCTTGGAACGATGGTTTTCAAGGGTATTTTCTTCCGATGACGATGACGGAAGAACAATATATATCCCGCCTTCACCATGAAGGCTTGTCTCTGTCCCATTCCCTTATCGCTTTTGACGGTGGGCAGCCGATCGGCTGTGTCCTCAGCGGCTTCCGTCAAATTGCGGGGCAAAAAGTGGCCTGGAACGGCGGCACCGGAGTGGCTCCGGATTACAGGCGCAAAGGAGTGGGGCGTCGGTTGATGACCGCAATGCTGGAACACTACCGGGCAGAAGGAGCCGATCTCGCCCTCCTGGAAGCAATTGCAGAGAATGAGGGGGCGATTGCTCTCTACCAACAATTGGGGTATCGGAGGATGGAGGAACTGGCGATCTGGAAAAAAGAAGGAATGAAAGAAGAGAATGTATTTGCCGCTCCTTCTCCATCCTTTGACACCGAAATCGTCCCCCCTCATCACATCGCGAAAATTCCTTTTTACCGAAGACTAGCCCCTTGGCAGACCCAATGGCAAAGCAACCTTCACGGCCATGGATTGATCGTGAAGGACGAACAAGGAGAAACGATAGGTTACGCACTGTACCGTCACGCAAGAGATAACCAAGGTGCATTGCAGCGCATTCTTTTGCTCCAATGCGAAGCTCGGCCGGGACATCCCGATGCTGATGCCATCCTTGGTTCCGCTCTTCACCGGGTGTTCAAGCCGGAAGAATCGTACACCTTCGGCATGGTGCTCAACCAACCTCCCTGCACTGAGCTGGCCGCGATCTTGGAGGAGGCGGGATTTCAACCAGCCAGCCGGCAAGTCCATATGCAATGCATCATAAAATAAGCCCCACCGGACCATCCAGCGGAAACAAACCTGCCTGAAGGTAACGACGGATGTATTCGCTCTAAGCTTTCGTCTGCCTTTGTTGTTGATTCCATTTTAGCACCGCTTCGCTTAACATCCAAAGGCGGTGCTTTAACTAAAAAAGAAGCACAGCTTCTAAAACGCCATGCTTCTTCACTCCTTTTAACACCAACCCAGGTCACAGTCTTCTGTATAGTGACGGTGGGATACGGCACTTGTTTTCGTCATGTAGATGTGTTGTCTGTCTGCTTCATAACCCTCTTTCATGTGAAGCCGTTTGTCTACCAAATCCAGTGTACCGATCTTTTTCCGATTGTAGTACAGTATCATTTCGCCCGAGTTTGCCATTCGACCCGTGACGCGGTTGGTAATATTGACACGTTGCCGATCTTGGGACATGCGGAACCCTCCTTTTCAGCGGAATATCCGCGGCCGGAGCACCGGCCGCGACCCCGATCATCCTTGAAATATCAGTCTGCGGATACCATCTCTTTGTATTTGGAAGCATCCATCAGTTTCTCCAGATCTGACGGATTGCTCATCTCAACGACAATCATCCAGCCGTCGGAGTAGGGAGACTCGTTGACGTTTTCCGGGGAGTCTTCCAGATCTTCATTCACTTCCACCACTTTGCCGCTGACCGGAGCATACAGCTCAGAGACCGTTTTCACCGATTCCACGCTGCCGAAAGGAGAGTCGGCTTCCAATTCATCTCCCACTTCCGGCAATTCCACAAATACGATGTCACCCAACTCCGATTGGGCAAAATCGGTGATGCCGATGCGGACCTTGTTGCCGCCCTCTTCTTTTACCCACTCGTGCTCTTCGCTGTACTTCAATTCCTCGGGCAGGTTCATCTTATCGTATCCTCCCAACCTATTCATTTTCGCCCAACACGCGTTTCAGGGGGCGCTCCAACATGCTGAGAGCTTTTTCCCCTGCTGAGCGGTGGCGCAATTGACCTTCTTGGTCAAAGAGATAAAATGCCGGGACAAATTCGTTTTCAAAGGCATCGGTGATGTTGTGTTGATTGTCCACTGCCTGCGGATGAGTCATCTCATATTTTTCAATATTTTCTTTGACGGTATCCACATCCGTATCTTTTTCCGAGCGAGGCATATGAATGCCGATCACTTTTAATCCTTGATCCGCATATTCATCCCGCATTTTCAAAACGTCTGGCATGCTTTTTTTACACAGGCCGCAGCTGACAGACCAGAAATGGATCAAAACCGGTTGTCCCTTCAAGTCTTCTTTGGTCACTTCTCCGTTAATCCATTCGGTCGCGCCTTGCAGTTCGGGCATTTGTGTACGCAGACGCAAAGCCATGATCATGAACCTCCTTTGTTTCCACGCTAAAACTCCTCAATCTATTAGTAACCCAAAAAAGACGGAATCAATCCCATGTTTGTGGAAGAAAGGACCTAACGACGAGCGTTAGGCCCTTCAGCTTGCAGGTCATCACGAATTAGAGGGTTTTTTCACCCGGTTTCCAGTTGGCAGGGCACAGGCTGCCGGTTTGCAGTGCCTCCAGCACGCGCAGCGTTTCGTCCACACTGCGGCCAACGTTGTCGTCGGTTACCACTTGGTAACGAACGATGCCTTCCGGGTCGATGATGAACAGGCCACGCTGAGCGGCACCTGCTTCTTCGTTCAGCACGCCGTAGGCACGGGATACTTTATGGGTCGGGTCTGCAGCCAGAGGATACTTGATATCGCCCAGACCGTTTTCATCCCGCGGAGTATTAATCCAAGCACGGTGAGAGAACTCACTGTCCGTGCTGACACCGAGGACTTCGGCATCCAGGTCTTGGAATTCTTCGTAACGGTCGCTCAGAGCGGTGATTTCCGTCGGGCAAACGAAGGTAAAGTCACGCGGGTAGAAGAACAGTACCAACCACTTGCCTTCATAGTCGGAGAGCTTTACGTTCTCATCCAACGTCTCGAGGTTTTTGGTGCTTTTCATGTCGAAATCCGGTGCAGGAAGTCCAACCAAACGGCTTGCCATGATATCCCTTCCTCCTTGATTTGATTGTTGTTATGTTCCGGGCTTGTTAAAGCCACTGTCTACTTTACCCAACATCCAGGGCAAGTAAACATGCCGATATCATCGGCACATATATAAAGATACCATCCACCCTATTTAAAGTCAATACTAATTTATATTAAATACTAACTGGGAATTGTTCTCATTAAGGAACCGTTAAATTTTAAAAACGGGAAGGAAGCAGTAGGGATTTTCGCTTTTTTGTCAAAAGATTTACCCCGGTTCAACGGAGTCTTAACGGGAGGGCAGTATCATTTCCGGGTAGGACTCACACAGAACGAAAAAAAAAAGGAGAAAACCGGCATGAAAGCGAAGCGTCCTTTGCGATGGGGACTTTCCGTGGTGATAAGCACAGCTGTATTCCTCACCCCGATACTGTCTTCTTCCGCTGCCGTCACCACCCAACCGAAACCGGTAGAGCTGCAGATTCTCGGGATCAACGATCTGCACGGCCAGTTGAATGTCACCCGAAATGTCAATAACCGACCGGCAGGCCGCGCAGATTACCTGGCCACGTATTTGCGCGAAAGAGAAGCGCAAAACCCGAACACGCTGATGGTTCACTCAGGAGACGTGGTGGGAGCCAGTGCTCCGGTATCCGCTCTCCTACAGGATGAACCCACGATTGAAATCTTAAACACTCTTGGGTTTGATATCGGCACGGTAGGCAATCACGAATTTGACGATGGCGTGAAGGAAATGCTGCGGCTCATTAACGGCGGGGAACACGAGAAAACGGGGTATTTTGAAGGAGCCGACTTCCCCTATATCGCCGCCAACGTGGTGGATGAAAAAACCGGCAAACCGATCCTGCCCCCGCACCTCATCAAATCGGTGAACGGCATTCCGGTCGGTTTCATCGGCGTCGTCACCAAAGATACCCCCAAGATTGTCACACCGGAAGGTGTAAAGGGAGTCAAATTCCTGGACGAAGCGGAAACGATTAACCGCGAAGTGAAAAAGCTGAAACAAAGAGGCGTAAAAGCCATCGTCGTCCTGGCCCATGAAGGCGGGTTCCAGGACAAAACCACCGGGCAAGTGGACGGCCGGATCCATGACATCGCAAAAGCAACGGATGATGAAGTGGATGTGATCATGAGCGGCCATACTCATTCCTACATCAACGCAACCATCGACGGCAAACTGGTCGTACAGTCCTACAGCTACGGCACCGCCTTTTCCGATATCGATCTCTCCCTGGACCGGAAAACCCGTGATGTCGTAAAGAAAAAAGCAGAGATTGTCACGGTGTACCAGGAAGGTGTTCAGCCCGATCCGGAAGTGGTGGACATCATCAAGAAATCCGAAGAAAAAGTGGCTCCCATCATCAATGAAAAGATCGGCGAAGCAAAAGAGAACCTGACGAATGAACCCAACGCTGCGGGAGAATCCGCACTGGGTAACTTGATCGCCGATGCCCAACGCTGGAAGATGAATACGGATTTCGCTTTCATGAACCCCGGCGGCATCCGGGCGAATATCGAAGCCGGAACCGTTACCTGGGGCGATCTGTATAACGTTCAACCTTTCAACAATGATCTGGTTACTATGAAAATGACGGGAGAACAGATCCGCAAACTCCTGGAACAGCAGTGGCAGCTGGACCGTCCTCGGGTGTTGCAAATCTCCGGCCTCACCTACAAATGGGATCCCTCCCGGCCGGCGGGCGACCGGGTGGTGGAATTGAAAAAGGCGGATGGTACACCGATTGAACCCGGACAAACTTATACGGTTACAGCCAACAGCTTCCTCGCCGGCGGCGGCGACGGATTCACCGTCTTCAATGAAGCGACAGACAAAGTAGTGGGTCCGGTCGACCTGGATACATTGGTGGAATATGTAAAACAATTGCCCCAGCCTTTCTCCGCAGCGATCGAAGGACGGATCCAACAAGCCAATTAAAACCGAAAGCCACCCATTCCGGGTGGCTTATATATAGGTAAAGGACTATTCGGTTGGAACAGAAAGCGGCTGAATGCAATCCGGAGCATCATGATGTGGTGAATTGACCTGGGAAGATACAGGATACATCTCCATCGTCTCGGAAGGATATGGTTGGAGCATATTGCGCAGCAACTCCGGATCTTTGAGACTGGGGTCAAGCCATACACTTTCGTCCGCAGGATGGAGAATCGCCGGCATCCGGTCGTGTATATCCGCCATTTTTTCATTGGCACGCGTCGTAATAATGGTAAAGGAATGAACGACTTCCCCTTCAGGACTCTCCCACTGGTCCCACAATCCTGCAAAAGCAAACAGCTCGCCTTGATCCAATACGATCCGCATCGGCTGTTTTTTCTCTTCCGTCACATTCCACTCATAAAACCCGTCGGCAGGGACAAGGCAACGATGCCGCAAAAAGGAACGGCGAAAAGCAGGTTTTTGTCGAATGGTTTCACTGCGGGCGTTGATCAGACGGTTGCCGATCTTGAGATCCTTTGCCCACCGGGGAACCAACCCCCAACGCATGGGCACCGCCTTTTTTTCTCCACCGTCTTCCACGATGACAGGCACTGTCTGGGTCGGAGCGATATTATAACGGGGAGAATGTTCCACTGCATCCTCCTGCTGATTCAAATTAAACCGCTGGATAATCTCGCCCAAACCTGTTGTCAGAGTGAATCGGCCGCACAAAGCACCTCACCGCTTTCCTGCTAGTTTTCAGATCTACACCAAAAATATGATAATCTCGTACTTTTATCCTATTATATCACAGGGTGTGGAACAACCGGAGCATCACATCTCACATCTGTATCCATCGTTGTTCGTTCATTCACGCGAGAAAAGGATAACGAGTTATTATGATAAGAGGGGAAACGGAAAAAATCAAGGCCTGCTCATAACACCTAATCATTCTTGCGAAAAAAAGACTGGGCAGACTCCTGAAGGAGCAGCCCAGTCGTGTTTTACTCAGCCCAAGTCTGATCAAAGGTTTTCTCATTAAAACCCACTGTCACCTTTTCACCGTCAGTCACAATCGGCCGTTTGATCAGCATGCCGTCAGAAGACAGAAGATCCAGCATCTCCTCTTCGTTCATCTTCGGCAGCTTCTCCTTCAGATTCAGCTCACGGTACTTTTTCCCGCTGGTGTTGAAAAACTTCTTGATGGGCAATCCACTTTTATCCACCAGCGCTTTCAGTTCATCCTTCGTCGGAGGCTCCTCCACAATGTGCCGTTCCGCTGTGTCGATCCCTTTTTCCTCCAAATATTTTTTTGCCTTGCGGCAAGTGCCGCATTTGGGATAGTGGTACATTACCAAGGGCTTCATGTGTGTTCTCCTCCTGTCGCATATTTCCATCCCCAGTATACCCTTCGGGCAGGATCAGCGAAACACTTGGCCCCCTCGCTTGTACTCTACATCTCCGACATTGTCGCGAACATTGGCAACACGAGCCAGTACAAAGAAAAAATCAGACAGCCGATTGAGGTACCTCCGTACTTCATCATTGGTCTCCTGCGCTTTGGTAAGGGAAACCACCCGGCGTTCCGCCCGCCGGGTCAATACCCGGCATACATGCAACGCAGCGGATACCTCGTTGCCCCCCGGCAAGATGAAGCGCTGAATCTCCGGCGTTTCCGCATCGTAACGGTCAATCCACTCTTCCAAACGGGACACCATCGCGGCGGTTACCCGATACTGCCGTTTTTTTCCCGCTTGAGCCAGATCCCCGCCGGCATCAAACAGCTCATGTTGGATTTCGGTCAGATCACGGATCATATCGGCATGCTTTTTTGTGTCCATTCGAGCAATCGCCTCGCCGACAAAAGCATTCACCTCGTCGGTGGTCCCGTAGGCTTCCACCCGAAGATCATCTTTGTCGACCCGTCCGCCGACCACACTCGTTTTTCCTTCGTCCCCCGTCCGTGTATAAATCCGCACCTGTGTCGTCCCCCTTTCCTCATTCTCCATTTATTTCACGCCAAGTTGAAAAAATCCCTTCTCCTTATCCGATCGTCCGGGACCGGGACAAAAGAGACACCGTCGTTTCTCCGGGAGACAACAACACCTGCGGTACACCGGTTACCGGATGACGAATGACGGCGGCATCCACATCATACACTTCCCGGATCAGGGAAGCCGTCAACAGGGAATCCGGCGGACCCTCCCTCACAATTCGGCCGTCCTTCATGGCCAATATACGGTCACAATAGTGGGCGGCGAGGTTGAGATCATGGAAGACCACCAATACGGCCAGCTCTCTCTCTCTTTGCCACTCCTTAATTTCATCCAATACAGCGATTTGATGGGCGATATCCATGTAAGTAGTGGGTTCATCCAGGATAAAGCAATGGGGTTCCTGCGCCATCGCCTTGGCGATGGCCACCCGCTGCCGTTGACCGCCGCTCAAATGCTGAACCGGACGATGGCGATCTTCGGTCAGACCTGTCTTGGTCAAGACAGTCTCTACCATCGAATCCATCCGGCGCTCCAACCAAGACCAGGCACTTTCATGGGGGTAGCGGCCCATCGCAACCACTTCCTGTACGGTAAAAGCCACAGGGGAAAGCCCCTCCTGGGGGAGCACGGCCACCCTTTGAGCCCGCTCTTTAGCCGCAAAAGCAACCAACGGCTTTCCCTCAAGAACCACCTGTCCGCTGTCCGGTGTTTCTTCCCCAGACAACAAACGTACCAGGGTGGTTTTTCCGCTGCCGTTGGGGCCGATCAAGCCGATGATTTCACCGCGGCGCACGGTGATGTCCACGTCGCGGATCACGTATTTTCCCTGGAAATTTTTTGACAGGCCGATTCCTTGCAACATGACGGTTCCCTCCTTTCAGAGGAACGTGTCAACGCCCCGCTTAACTAAGCTGGTTACTTTTTGACCGTAAGAGCCAAGCGAAAAATGGAGCGCCGATAAAGGCCGTCACCACACCGATCGGAATCTCCCTCGGCTCCATTGCCACCCGAGCCAACAGGTCTGCACCGATCAAAAAGGCAGCTCCAGACAAGGCCGATACCGGCAGCAACACCCGGTGATCCGGGCCGCAGAGAAGGCGTTGAATGTGCGGGATGACCAACCCGACAAACCCGATAATGCCCGAAACGGCCACAGCCGTCCCCGTCATCAGTGTGGCCGCAAGCAATAGAATGGTTCGGGTCCGTTCCACCGGCACACCCAGGTGATAGGCTTCCCTTTCCCCCAACGTCAACAGGTTCAAACGAGGCGACAAGCACCACAGCACACCCAAACCTGTGATCAAAAAGGGGAAAAGCACGGCGGAATGGCTCCACTCCCGCATGGATAAGCTGCCCATCAGCCAAAACTGGATCCGTTGCAGCTGTTCCTCGGAAATCGACAGTATATAGGTGAGCATCGCTCCAAAAAGCGCCTGAACCACTACCCCGGATAAAATCAGGATGCCTGAACCACTCAGGGAACGGGCGGCTGCGGCCTTGCTCAGCCAAATCACCAGCAACAGGGCGAACAGACCGGCCAAAAAAGCCCAAATAGATGTATTCCAAACCCCGAACCAGGCGATCCCCCAACCCGTCAGGATCGCGACCGCCGCGCCCAATGCAGCTCCGGAAGAGACTCCCAGCACATACGGGTCAGCCAATGGATTGCGCAGCAGCCCTTGAAAGACCACCCCTGCCCCGGCCAGTGCGGCCCCGACCAAACCCGCCAATACCACCCGGGGCATCCGAATCTCCCAGATAATGGCGTGAGTGGCCGGATCACCGCTATCGACTGCCAACGGCCATATATGAGCCCGAATCACCCGCCATACATCCGGGATGGTGATATCTGCACTGCCCCAAGAGGCCGCCAGCATCACCATCAAGAGCAGTACGCCCGTCCAAATTCCTCCGTGCCAGCTCAAGCGGACAAGCCAATTCACGGATTATTCCATCGCTTTCTTAAATTCTTTCGGATACAGGGCTTTGGAGATTTCCAGCAAACCGTCGGTAATCCGCGGACCGGGACGGCTAACCAGGTTGGTGTCCAATGCGTGCACCCGATACTTTTTCACCGCGGCGATATTTTTCCAACCGGAGCGTTTTTTCACCGCTTTTTCATCCGGGTGGGTCATCAAAATCACATCGGGATTCCATTGCACCACTTTCTCACCAGAGACCTGTTTCCACCCCTGGATGTTGCCCGCCACATTTTTCCCGCCGGCCAAGGTGATCAACTCGTCCATAAAGGTGCCTTTTCCACCGGTAAATAAGTCGGGGGAAACTTCCAGCCATACTTTTGCCTTTTGGTTGTCAGCGACCGATTTGGCAACCTGTTGTGCTTCCTTCTGCTCCTTCTTCATCTCGGCGATCACTTGATTCGCCTTTTTCTCTGCATGGACAGCCTGTCCAACCGTCTCGATGGATTGAAATACTTCCTTCAGATTGGCGCCTTCATACACCAAAACCGGCAAACCCAATTTCCGAAGTTTATCGATGGTTTTGGGATCATTGTTGGGCGATGCCAACACCAAATCCGGCTTCAGCTCCACCACTTTCTCGGCATTGATGTTCATGTCTCCCACTTTGGGAAGCTTTTTGACCTGCTTGGGATAGTCGTCGTTCGTCGTCACCCCTACGACATGATTCCCCTCCCCCAATGCATAAGCGATTTCCGTCATGTGCGGCATCAGGGACACAATGCGTTTCGGCTCTTTCTTCAACGTCACTTTTTGTCCGGTCTGATCGGTTACCGTCACAGGGTAGGATCCGGACGCATGCTGATCGTGACCCGCTTTTTCCGTTCCTTGCTGCGACGGGGAGCAGCCCGCCGCAGCCAGCACCAGTACCATAGAAGCAACGAAGATTGCAATTTTAGACCAACGCTCGCTCATGTACTTCCTTCCTCTCCATTCTTTTTCGAAAAAACAAAAAACCCATTGCCGCCGAGGCTCAGGGTTTGCCGCCACCTCCCGAAACAGACGGATGCCGGAAGGTGTTGCGGTCTCCTTTACCTCGAAGGAGATCGCAAGTGTCCGAGGGAAAAGGCAGGTCTCCTGGCTTGTGGCTCCTCGCTTCACTGCGCCTTCCCGTTCGATGACAGTGGCTTTCTGCAGTGTCGCTCCCCACTTACAGTGGCGGGACCGCGCCGGATTTACACCGGCTTCCCTTTTCACTTTCGCCCGTAAGCGAAAGACCTTTTCCTTCTCTTCACTTGTGGCTTCATTATATACGAATGTACTAATGGGTTCAATCCAGTGACACCGTCGAATCCCCGCTTGCTCCCATGATACAATCGTTAGTGAGAGCGATAAAAGGGAGGGAAGGCGTTTTTGCGCCGCAGACACATGACAGTGGTACCTTTTTCATTGGAAGTCGGAAAAGAAGACCGTATCATTCGGGGAGAGGTTTTCACTGGAGAACCGTCGGCTTCAACACCTGTATTGGTCCTTTGTCACGGATTTAAGGGATTTAAAGATTGGGGCTTTTTCCCTTATGCAGCAGAGGAATTGACAACACGGGGGTTTACGGTGATCACCTTCAATTTCTCGATGAATGGAGTAGGCGAAGTGCCGGATCAGTTTACAGAACTCGATAAATTTGCCCGCAACACGTACTCCCGGGAACAAGAGGATCTCACCCTGTTGTTTGCGGCACTGCGCACCGGCCGATTGCCCCTGCCCGATCATGCGGACACCCAGCGCACCGGCCTGATTGGGCACAGTCGAGGAGGAGCCAACAGCCTGCTGTTTGCTTTGGATCATCCCGCAGAAGTTCAGGCTGTTGCCCTATGGAACAGCATTGCCAATGTAGACTTGTTCTCTCCCCAGATGAAACAGGAGATGAAGGAGCAGGGAAAAACGGTCATCGTCAACGCACGAACACAACAAGAGATGCCGATCCTTGCCGAAGTATTGGAAGATATCGAATCCCACCGCGAACAGTTTGACATCCTGGGAAGACTCTCCCAACTCCATCAGCCCCTGCTTATTCTGCAAGGCGACGAAGACTTGGCCGTTCCCGTTCATACGGCTGTGGATATCGACAAGCGAGCGCCCCACTCTCAACTCCACGTCCTTCCCGGAGCCAACCATACCTTTGGCGTTGTTCATCCTTTCCAAGGAACGACTCCCCATCTAAGTGAAGCTTTGGATAAAACCGCTTCATTTTTTCATTACCATTTAGGATGAATTTTTAACACGAAAAGGCCGGCATCCAGATGCCGGCCTTTTCGTCTCAAGGGGGTCAAACTTGTATCGATTAATAGGAAAGGATTGCAAACATAAACGAGCTTTATTCAAGATTTTGTTCAACAGCGGAAGCGATGAGCAGCATCAGCGTTATTCTCACTATAATAGATTTAAAAATACATGTCAATCACTAAAATGATAAATTTATGTAAAGACACCCCTTTGTCAACCGGGAATATTCCCCAACTTGCTTCCATTTTCAAGAAAGCGGTATTTTTATCTACCATCAACGTTCTTCCATTCGGGATGGTTTCATCGATGAAAATGGGGTTTGGACGACATCAACTGAAGAAATCCTCAGCGACCGCTTGTTTTTTACGATGTCCACCCAGTTTTACCGTTGGCGAGGACCTTTCCAGACAAAAGGCGACTCGAACCCTCGCCGCCACCGCTTCCAATCCTCTCGATACCGATACAGGATCAGGGTGCCTACCGGGAGCACGACGATGAGCAGATACAGCTTCGGGAAAAAGAAAAGAGCAGCGACCATCACAGTCACCACTGCGGCCATGGTGGAAAACGACAGGTAGCGGGTCAAGACCAAACATATGCCGTAAGCCGCCAACCCTACCACAATCAACAGCGGCGACAAGACCACCAAGGTACCTGCTGCTACCGCCGCTCCTTTCCCTCCGCGAAAACCCGGAAATACCGGTGCCACTTGGCCAAGAACCACCGCGATGGAAGCCGCTACTGCTCCCGACCACCCGCCTGCCAACAGACCCAGTCCGGCCGCTGTCATCCCCTTCCCCGTTTCTACTGCCAGCCACCATAAGGCATCCTGTATCTGTGACGCAAAAAAAACCGCACCGCGGGCAGAGGGCCCCCTCCATCCCTTCCCTTTGATGAACAGCGCCGTCGGCAACGTACCGATAATGTATGAACCCGCCACAACCAACCAGAGCATCGACGACGCCTCCTTTTGTCAGTAAGAAGGATATCTTTTCACCATGAGCAGCATCAGAACAATCAGTCCGCAGTAGCCGAAGAAGGGGTAGACAGCCCCGACGAAGACCGGAAACCCGATTAAAGAGCAGAGATACCCCAAGATAAATATCGCTGCCATCAGCGTATTGATACGCAAAGGAATCCACTGTTCCAGATTGGCGGCCAATCCGTACACATTGCCGATCAAGGTGGTAAAAATCTCTCCCCACATCACGGCGAGAAAGAAATATTTCATCCCTTCGCCCAACGTGGCGATCACCAAAGCGATAGGAATTTCCAATTGAAAGATCTGCGGACTTTTCAAGGCGAGGGCAAAGTTGCTGGCCAACAGCATGATCCCTAATCCCGCACCGCCTAACCAGCCTCCGATTCGGAGGGTTTTCTCATCCTGGATCTCTCCACCCATGGGAACCAACACCGCTTGGGACATCGCCAAGTTGAACGCCACATATGTAACGGCAGACATTACCCAGTGCCCTTTATCCGTATGGGGGGCCATCGATAAAAACCCTTCTACACCGCCTCCTTGAAAACCCTGAACCCCGACCAAAACGGTAAAGATAAACATGAGGGGCACAACCAGCGCATTGACAGACAGGATGCCTTCCATCCCCCGCATAATGACCAAAAAAGCGATCAATGATGTCACAAGCACACCAAAATGAAAGGAAAGGCCCATTTGTTCGCGGAACAGCGCACCGGTCCCCGACATCATGGCTGTCGTAACACCAAACAATACCAGCCCGACAAACACATTCATCCAACGGCCCCATCTGTTTCCGAACAAATAGAGATTAAACTCCTCATAGGAATGGGCGCGCAATCGAGCCCCCATCACCATCATTCGTGTTCCCAACCAGGAAAACAGCAAGGTGACCGCTAGAATCGCCCACACCCCGCCCAATCCATAAACCGTGAAAAATTGCATGATTTCCTGTCCCGACGCAAATCCTGCACCCACCACCGTACCGATGTAGGCAAATCCAATCCTTGCCGCAGCAAACCAACGTTCATGGAGTACCACCGTGACCCCTCCCCCGGCAAACTCGTCCCGTTAAGACTAGTTTATGGGGGAAAAGCCGGGTTAGAACCCGCACAGAAAAAGGCTTGCCGCATTTGCAGCAAGCCTGGCTTGGTACTGCTATCACAAAGATACCCTCAATCGCTTTTCCACCGTAGCTTCCTCTACTCTCTCTCCGGTTGGTCCCCCCCTTCGGATCCTTGCTGTTCGCCCTCCCCTCCTGTTTGATCTCCGCCTGCTTCTTCTCTGCCCGGAGGCGGCATAATATCCAATCCGGGACGCTGATCACCGCCCGGTCCTTCCTGGCCTCCCCCGGGTTCACCCGGCTGATCTCCTTGTTGATCCCCCTGTTCGTTTCCGGGCGGCTTTTCCGGCGGGGGAGGCTGGATCGTCACTTTTAACGTATTGGAGGGTTGGGCTTCCTCGTTTGTTACCGTATCGATGGCAATGACGCGATAATAGTAGGTTTTGGGTTTGCCGCTGCCAAATATATCATCCAGGGGATCTCCTGTTTCCGGCTGCGGGAACACGATGTCCCTGTCTTCATATCCCCCTTCCGGCGTCTGTGACAAGAGAGACCAGGAAGCACCGTCTTCCGACCGTTCCACCCGGTAGATGACCCGATCCGAGTAATCATTCCAGTTCAGCCGGATGGATTTTGCCGCTTCATCCACCTCCCCGTTCAGTTCTACCGGCTTCAGCTCAAAAGGCGGCTCCGGCTCTTTGACTCCCGGGTTGGTGAACCGGCTGACAGGTGTATCCCGGAGCGTCTGCCACATGACCCGTCGAAAAATCTTGGCAGGGTATTCCCCTCCCGACAACTCCACCTTCCCGTCCTCTTTGTTGTATACCATCGCGGCCATTACATACTCCCGGGTATATCCGACAAACCAAGCCTCTTGGCTGTCCTGGGTGGTTCCCGTTTTCCCCGCTACATCCCGCCCGTCCGGCAACCGGGCCGAGGTTCCGGTACCGTTTTGGACATTGTACCGAAGCATGCGAGTCATATAATAAGCAGTTTTGGGGCTGAAATTCTCCCGGCGCTCAACTTCTTGCAGGGGATCGACCGGTTCCTCCTTAAACTGGATGCGATTAATCGCATGGGCCGATGTCCATTTGCCGTTATTGGCAAAAGGCGTGTATGCCTGCGCCATTTGTACCGTATCGACCCCTTTGGTCAACCCGCCCAAAGCCATTGCAGCATACGAGTGTTTGTCCTTTTCCTCAAGCGGAATTCCCGCTTGTTCCGCATATCGCACAGCGATATCCAAACCGACTTCATTTTTCAACAGCCATGCCGTTGCGACATTGAGCGATTTGGCGATCGCTTCCTTCATGGGTACTTTGCCGTAATAGCGCTTTTGAAAGTTTTCCGGCTTCCAACTGTCGACATGAAAGCCCGGGGGATCCTGGATGTCGGAGTATTCGTCAAATCCTTTTTCCTCGACGGCAGGAGCATAAACCGATACCGGTTTGATCGAAGAACCCGGTTGTTTGGGTTCCAGGGAACGGAGAAGGTAGCCCCGGCCCAAATACTCCCTCCCTCCGGCGATGGCAGCAATCCCTCCCGTTTGCGGGTTCACCATCGTAGCCCCGCCGTCCAACTGCTTATGGTTTTGAAAAAGGGAGTCGTCCTTGATCGCCTTATCCATCGCCCGTTGCGCCTTGGGCACCAGCTGGGTGTAGATTTGATAACCGCCGGTTGCGAGCTCCGTCTCCGACAGACCGAAGCGCTTCTCCGCTTCCAGCATGACATAGTGCTTGTAGGCCTGATATTGATCCTTTTGGATATATTTTTTGAGATACGATCGATTTACACCCAAATCCATCTGTTGATAGCGCTTTTTTTCCTCTTGTGTGATCAGGCGTTGTTGGGCCATCACTTCCAACACCACATTGCGCCGCTCTTTAGCCTGCCCCGGATTTCGGTAAGGATCATAAGCAGAAGGCGCCTTCGGGATACCGGCCAACAGCGCCACTTCATGAGGCTCCAGCTCATCCTTGCTGATGTCTTTATCAAAGTAGATTTTGGCTGCCATTTTGATACCTTGTACATCATTTCCGAAGTAGATGTAATTTAAATAGGCTTGTAATATCTGCTGTTTGGTGTAATTGCGCTCCAGATTCCAAGCTACAAACACTTCCTTGATTTTGCGTGTATAGGTTTTTGCACTGTTCTCCAAGATGATGTTTCGGGCCACCTGCATCGTAACGGTGCCTGCACCCTCCGCTTTTTTTCGCTCCATCAGATTGGTAAACAAAGCCCGGGCTACCCCGCGGTAATCCACTCCGTGGTGCTGGTAAAAACGACGGTCTTCCACCGCAATGAAGGCATCCTCTAACAACTTGCGGGATTTGACCTGCTTCAGGGGAATATATTCTCTCTGACCCGACCCCAACTGAGCCACAGGCTTTCCTTTTACGTCATAAATAGTGGAAGCAAACTGGATCTCGTCCATCCGATCCAGCGGCATCGATTTGGCGGACAGCATCACCGCCGAACAGCCGCCCACCACCAGCAGCACCGTAGTCAACACAACCAACACAAACCACTTTTTCGTGAAAAAACGCCTGCCGCCGTTGCCGAACCGATCTTTGCGCGAGCCGTAAATTTCTTGTCGGGAAACCGGGTTGCCATCGCCGTTTTTCTGAAAATCATCCATCCTCTTAACCCCCAACCTAAGGTTTCCTTTTGTACTTGCCCTCTGATAAACACAAAATCGTATTTTCTATCTATTTCTTAAAATATATGGGAAATGTTCGATTTATTTATATACTACTGAATTTTATCGGAAAAGCCAACAACTTCCGTATGAGGATAAAAAAAGAGACCGGCAAATTGCCGGTCTCTTGTACGATGTGGAGGATTAGAAGAAGCCTCCGTCATCCTGTTGTTGTCCATCGGGCGGTGGCGGCGTTTGATCCCCACCTTGCTGCTGTTGATCGCCGGAATCTTGTTCACCGCCCTGTTGTTGGTCACCGCCGCCAAGGAAACCGCCGGGATCTTGCTGCTCACCCTGATCGGTGTTTCCTTTTTTATCGTCGGGCTTATCGCCTTGATCCTGACCCGGTTGCGGCTGCTGCGGCTGAATGGCCACTTGGGCCACATTGCCCGGATCGGCTTCTTTCTTCTCGCCGCCTTTGGCTTGGGTATCAATGGCGACAATTCGGTAATAGTAAGTCTTCGGTTCCGCCGGCTGATCCCCGCCGAAGAATCCGCCACCGGCATCCGGCATTTGAATACCCTTATCGGAGAAGGTACCTTCGGTGGTTTCACCGATGGGCTGCCAGTTGGACTGGTCTTCGGAGCGCTCCACCCGATATTTCAGGCGGTCAGAGTAATCGCCCCACTGCAAAGTCACCTGCTTGCCGGCCTGATCGAAGGAAGCTTGCAAGTCTCCGACCGGCTTCAGCTCAAACGGCGGTTGCGGTTCCGGTACACCCGGGTTTTGGAAGTCTTTCGGCGGAATGCCTGCCAGTGTCTCTTCCATCACTTGCTTAAAGATTTGTGCCGGGTAACCGCCGCCGGTCAGTTCCACCTCTTCGCCGCCTTGGTTAAACACCGTCACCGCCGTCACATAGTCCGGGGTGTAGCCGACAAACCATGCTTCCTTGCTGTTCTGGGTAGTACCGGTTTTCCCGGCCAACGGCCGCCCGTCGTTCAGTTTGGCATAAATCCCGGTACCGTCTTCCACAACATTGCGCAGCATGCGGTGAGTATACCAAGCCGCTTTTTTCGTATAGACCCGTTTCTTTTGGTTGTAATCCATGCCGTCTTTGGGCTCGAGAATTTCTCCGTCCGGCTTCACGATTTTCCGAATCACGTGAGCCGGTGCCACTTCCCCGGCATTGGGGAAAGCCGTATAGGCTTGTGCCATTTGTACGGTATCCACTCCGCGGGTCAAACCGCCCAGACCCAAGGCCGCATAGCTGCCTTTGTCTTTGGGGCCCAATTCCAAGCCGGCTTGGACGCCTTTTTTATACGCATAATCCAGCGTCACTACATTTTTCAAAAGCCAGATCGTGGAAGCGTTCAGAGACTTGGCCACCACTTCCTGCATCGGGATATCCCCGTGATACTCATTGTCATAGTTTTTCGGGGTCCACTGGCCGATGGTGATCTTCTTATCCGGAACCGTATAGTACTCGTTATAGTCGCCCCGTTCCACTGCCGGTGCAAACACCGTCAACGGTTTGATCGTGGAGCCCGGCTGATGATTTTCCGTCGCCCGCAGGGCATATCCAGGCAGATACTTTCGCCCGCCGCCCACAGCCGCGATCTCGCCGGTGTTCGGATCCACCATGGTCAGACCGGCATCCAGGTTTTCGTGCCCTTTGTAGAAGCGTTTATCCTTGATCGCTTTATCCACCGCTTCCTGGGCTTTTGTGTTTAAGCCGGTGTAGATTTTATAGCCGCCGCCGGCCAGTGTCTTATCGTCGATGCCAAAGCGCTTCTCCGCTTCCCGCTTGATCATCTCTTTATAAGCAGCGGAGCCATTTTGTTTCACGTACTTATTCAGGTTTTCCTTATCGACGCCCAGCGGCATCTTTTTGTATTTCTCCGCCTCTTCTTTGGTAATCAACGGTCGAATGGTACTGTCCGTCTGGGCCATCTTATCCAGCACCACATTGCGCCGGAACTTAGCTTTCTCCGGGTTGGTAAAGGGGTTGTATCCTTCCGGTGCCTTGGGCAGACCGGCCAACAGTGCAATCTCCTGGGGTTCCAGCTTGTCCTTGGTGATGTCTTTGTTGAAGTATACCTTGGCGGCCATCTTCACTCCGGCCACATCGTTGCCCAGGTAGATATAGTTCAGATAGCTTTGCAGAATATCAGCTTTACTGTACTTTTCCTCCAGATTCAGGGCCACAGCGATCTCGTTCAACTTCCGGGACATGGTTTTTTCCCGCTGTTGCAAGACCGCGTTCCGGGCCACCTGCATGGTGATCGTACTGGCCCCTTCCGCTTTCCCCATGGCGACGATGTTGCGGACAATCGCCCGGCCAAACCCTTTGTAGTCGATCCCGTTATGCTGGTAGAACCGCTCGTCCTCCACTTTGACAAAGGTGAGCGGCAGCAACGGGTTCTTTTTCTGCATCTCTTTCATGGTGATGGGTTCCCGGTTGACCGCCCCCAGCTTGATCGCCGGCTGGTTTTTATGGTCGTACACCTGAGTGGAATAATCCATCTTTTGAATTTGATCCAAAGAGTAAGTAGGCGCCGACATCAGCACGGCGGAGCATCCGCCCACGGCGAGCAGTATCGCCGTTACAAACACAAGCAATATCCATTTCCAGTTGAAGAAACGTTTCCAGTTTCCCTTTCCACCGTTCCCTTTTTTGCGAACGATGGTGCGAGAGCTTCTGCCGTGGGCTCTCGCACGGGAAGGAAAGGACCCGTTTCCCCTTCGCAATTCGTCCATGATTTATAACCCCCTGATGCAAAGTACCTCGATCTGCCTGGCAACGGGACCAAGCATTCGCTGTGCTTGCACTGGTTTCCCTCTCTATTTCTCATTCACTTATCTGTCTACTTTACATACAACCCTGCGTCTTGTCTATGACATTTTTATCCATGCCACCGGCATCACCGCTGCTTTTCGTCTTTTCAACTCCCTTGCTCTCAAATTTGTCGAATGTGGTATATTGGGTACGAGGTGATCGAAATGAACACAAAAGCGGCAGCGTTTGCTTGCCGGTTCACCGGGTTTGTCGGTTTGCTGGCATCCCTGCTCCTATGGAAACTGTATGGCATCGGCGGCTTGATCACCGGGTGCCTTTTATCCGGTTTTTGGTTTATTTTGGGATGGTACTATTCCAGATAACCCGGAACCCGAACGGTGTTGAAATAACACCCTTACATTATAACGCAATTTTATCCTTATTTGTTGCGCCGATTACACAATAGAACAACCGCCCTAACCGGCGCGGTTGTTCTTGTACTTATGGCCAAGCAGGCCCTATGACTTTTCATTCAGCGAAAAGAAACGGTTATCAAACCCTCCAGAAACTGGGATCACCGCGCCGGTGATAAAGTCGGAGTCGGGGTGTGCCAAAAACCGGATCACTCGAGCCAGATCCTCTCCGGTCCCCGGCCTGCCTACCGGATTGCGGGGGTCCTTTTTCCCCGTAGCGGCAGAAATGGGCGCTTCCTTATAGGGATGGCGAATATCTCCGGGACAGACCATATTGACAGTAATCCCGTTGGGGGCTTCTTCCCGCGCCAGTGTCCGAGTCAAGGACACCAGCCCTGCCTTGGCAGCCGCATAGGCGGAGTATCCCTCCCAAGCCGGCGCGTGTTCCACCTCGGTAAAACCAAAAGTAACGATGCGCCCCCACTTCTGCTTCCGCATCATGCGGACCGTTTCCTTCACACAGTAGAACACCCCGGACAGGTTGCCATCCACCATCTCCCGCCACTGTTCCTCGGTCAGATCCAGCAAGGGAATCCGCCGAAACAGAAACGGGCCGGCCGCACACACCAGCACATCCAAACGCCCCCATTCCCTGCGAATCCGGGCGGCGATGCTTCGTACATCTTCCCGTTGGCCGACATCGCCTTGCATCAACAATACCTGCCGGCCCAGGGCACGAATCTCCTCTGCCAATCGTTCTCCCGCTTCCCGACTCGACCGGTAGTTGAGCACAAGATCGTAGCCATCGGCAGCCAGACCCTTGGCTATCATGACACCCAACCCCCGAATCCCTCCGGTTACCCAGGCCACCTTTGCCGTCACCAAAGATCCCTCCCCTTTTTGCCACCCGTATTGTACCCGAGAGGCAGGCATGAAAAAACCCCTGTTTTGATAACAGGGACCGTTTGATTACAAACTTTACCATACAAAAACAGAGAGCCCTTCTACCCATCGCTCTCTTTCCGACGTCACAGACGGGACGCTGTCCACTCCAAAGTATAGCGTGACGGTGGAACGTAGCGACACGAATCACGTCGAAATGCCCTGTGGGTGCGATGTCCCAAATTTAACAGGGACTTATTCTGCCCATTCCTCAGTAGGTTCCAAAATCATTTTGGTTATCCACAACAACAGGGATCCGGCCAGAGTGATACCCACCACGGTAAACCACAAGGGAAAAGGTTCCCATAAGGAAACGGCCAGCACGATCGCCGTCACACCGCCCAAGGCGATAACGCTGAACAGCCGCCTCTTCGTCCACCAGGCCAAACCAGCGGACAGCAGCGTCAGTATCGTCATGGCTTGCCATTCCCAAAGAGAAGCTACCGACCAATCGACCATACACGCTTCCTCCTTGCTTGTATATCCATTCCTATCTTTTCCACATCGTTCGGCAACATACTCCCTTGGCATACTGCGGTAAGCTTTTCGCTTTCCGAACGTTGCCTTCTCTTCATAACGTGGCTTTCCCAGATGCCAAGGAAAATCGGTACCGCCATCTCATCATTGTATGATCGATTGTGGTCGCTTTTCCCTTGTCAGCATTACCGGTACGATCAGGACAGACGGGGAACATAGACAGACCGGATGATCGTTCTTTGATACGGCATTCCCTTGTCATCCTTCCCTTTCAAATCAATGGTGATGTTGTACACACCGGATTCTTGAACAGGGACAGATCCTGTGAAGCGCCCCTTTCCTGTTGATGACAATACCATTTCTCCAGCCTGTTGGCCCATCTGGTTTCCATCAAAAGCGCGGGGAGGCACTACCCACACCGTTGCCCGCAGTTGCGGCTCTCCTTGCTGGCTCGGAATATGAACCGTCAATGAAAGCCGGTTTTCCTCGACGTCGGACATGGCTATCTGCACTCGGACCCTTTCCGCTCCTTTTAAGGTGGCGGTCAACAGGTAGGCCCCGTCCTCCGGGCTTTCCAGACGGACTTTCCACAATCCCCGTTGGGGAGTCGGAATTTGAAAAGCCTGCACATGGGCGGAAGCGAAAACCTGGTGATCGGTGCCGTGAATATACTCTCGGCTGCGGGCGCTATAGATGGTTCCGTCCGGCGATTCCAGCTTTACCGTCACATGGTCTTGATCGGTCAACACCTGGAAAATCCCCTGCTCCAAGGAATCTGGAACCGCGATTCCCTCCTCCAGCACCTGACCCGCTGTCAACTTGCCTCCCCTGACCACTTGTTCACCGCCGCTTGGCGAAGGGACGGCTGCCATCCCAGCAGCGGCCACTTCGGCATGGCCGACTGGATCGGCTGTTTTGATACTCCGCAAATAGGGATCCACCCGTGGAAAGGATGTGCGGCCCAACCGGATAGCATCGTGATCCCACTCCTCGGTATATAGATGGCGAGCATAGGGGAGAGGCGTACTCCACACATTGACCAGCCCGTCATTTTCCCCATGGACGGACAGGTAAGCACCACCTGTCCACAATGCAGAAGGAAAGGGGCCCCAATCCGTTCCCGCCGCTGTGTAGTACGTGTTTTTCCCGGCATTCCGATGTTCGTCGGTGACCGAACGGAAGTGTTCCATATAACCCGTTTGCAGCGATTCCGTCCCTTCATCCCTGGCTCCGATCAACTCTGCCAGCCAACCCGCCCACCAGCTGAAAGCCAGATCCGCCAAATGAGATCCCCGATGGGGGGAAGACAGCGTTACCACCCGTCCCACATGGGGCCATGCACCGTAGTGAATCAGCGCAGATTGGGCATCAATCCCTCCCTTGCTGTGAGCCACAATATTCACCGGTTCACCGAAGTAATGGTGAATGTCTGTCAAGAGTCCCGCCAAGAGCTTTCCGTTGTCCCACATGTCGGCAGCACCGTTTCCCGCCGCATCATACAATTGGACAAAGGCGGTTCGATACCCCTGGTTATACGCATAGGCGTACATGTCGTTGGTGCCGTAATATTCCGTATCTTCCCACCAGTCTTGGGCTTTCCCATTCAACCCCGGGACAAAAACGATCGGCGGTTTGGATCGATCTGCAAGGGGCGGCGTCGCACCTATATACCAAGTACCCGGAGTATACCCCTGAATCGACACATCGGCAGCAGAACGGCGTATGGGCTGAGGCGGCGGTGCATCTCTCCCCTCCTTTCCATGGACGGATCCGGCAGCCCAGAACATTCCCGTGGTCAATACTCCCAACCCCCGTTTCATTGGAACCGACTCTTCCCTGGACAGAGCGGTCTCGGCTCCACTCCTGTGCTTCTTAGATTCTTCCCGTTTACAAAAAAAACCTCCCCATAGGAAGGGATGGGGGAGTGGGATTCAATGATCCTCAAGAAAATGAAGGACCCTCTCCATATCCGCCGGCAACGGAGAGGACCACTCCACTTCCCGGCGTTCACGGGGGTGGAAAAGCTTCAAGTAAGCCGCATGAAGGGCCTGCCGCTCAATGGGGAAGTCTGACCGTTCTCCTCCGTACAATGCATCCCCTATGATCGGATACCCCAGATAAGCCAGGTGAACGCGAATTTGATGGGTCCGACCCGTTTCCAGGGAGAGCCGGAGGAGGGTAGCATTCTGCCAACGTTGCAGCACACGGTAATGTGTCACCGCATGAGCACCGTCAGACCGCACTTCTCTGCGCGTGGGGTGTTGCTCATCACGCCCGATGGGAGCATCGATAATCCCTCCCTCTCCCTTCATCCGCCCATGGACCAGCGCCAGGTAATCCCGCCGATACCGCTTGCGTTCCATCTGCTCCGCCAAGAAAGCGTGGGCATAGGGATGTTTGGCGAACAGGATCAGACCGGAAGTATCTTTATCCAGCCGGGTCACAGGCCGCACGGCGCGATCCTCTCCCCGCTCCTTCCAATAATGGACCAACCCGTTGGCCAACGTTCCCGAATACACCCCTTTGGTGGGATGCACTACCAATCCCGGCGGCTTGTCCAACAAAATAACGTCCTCATCTTCATAGACCACCTGAATGGGAACCGGTTCAGGAGAAACGGATTCCTTTTCTTCCTCCGGCATCCGCACCCGGATCACATCTCCTGCCTTCACCCGGGATGTGAGAAACACCGTCCCGCCATTTACTTCCACGGCGCGCTGTTGCTTCAATCGCCGAAACATGCGGCGGGAAAAGCGAAACCGATTCCGCAAGACTTGTTGCACCATCTTCCCGTCTTCATCCGGGCGGACTTGGTGAAAAAACACGGCGGCTTCCGATTCACCCGTCATCCGGTTCCCTCCCTTCTTAAAAGCCTGTGTCCACCCACGTCACAAGAGCCCGCAGGTACACGTTACACCTTAAACGCTGGGTCCCGGGCTACGGCTCTTTTTTCCCTCAGTCTTATCAACCTAGTACAATACGCCCGTCCGGGTATGGGTTTTGGAAAACACTGCCGGATTGGGATCGAAATACTCGGTGGTATACCGCTTAACAAATTTTCCGCTTCCGTCAAGATATCCAGAACCCCATGTAGGATCCATCGTGAGCCAGCGTCCGTCCACTTTCACTTCAATCCATGCATGCCGGTTGCCTTCGGCAAATCCTTGGACAAAGCGGGTCTCCATCTGGATGGATCGCAACAAAGCTGCAGCCAGGAAAGAATAATCCTGACATACACCTGTTTTTTCTCGCAGGGCTTTTAAAGCGCTGTCGTCATATTCAAAAGCATCCGTCCGGAACTTGTGCACATCGTAATCCATGGTCTTGGCCACATATTCATAGATCGCCAGGGCTTTCTCCCGGTCCGTCCGTTTTCCCCGGGTCAGGTCTTCCGCCAATTGCCGAATGGCCGGAGAATCGGACTGGATGCCGCGGGAAGGAAGCAAATTGCGCAGATCTTTCTGAGCGGTGTTCACCACATGGAACCGGGCGACCCCAAAGAAACGGAAGTAATCCCGCTGCTCTTGCGTGATCTCCGGGACATTCACGGTCACCTCATATTTGCCCGGTCCGAACCGCAACCAGAAAAACCCGTCAAACCGGTAGTTTTTCACCGGGACAAAATAGGTCGCATCAAGGCCGTCCTTCTTGGTTTGCACGATCAAATGCTTGGTCTCCTTGGCAAAAGGTGCATCGGGATCAATCTGCCCCCGGATGCGGTATTTCATGTCCGCCTTGTCACCGCCCGCCAAGGGATAGGTCAGCTTCACGCCCCGCTCCTGGTAATGCTTAAAATAGACTATCGGCTCCTTTTTAGCAGAAGAGCGATTATCGATCAGCAAGGAAGCCCCTTCGTTGAAATACCGATCCCGTTGAGGATCCGGCAGCATCACGGTCAACTTGTGTTCCCCTTTGCCGTAAAGAAGAGGGACCTCTGTGTAAAAAGCGCCATTTTTCACGGAGATCAGTTGCTCCCAATGCCGATCCCCTTTTTCCAGCCGGAGCATCAATCGTTTCACACCGAGATCTTTTGTGCGCCCTTGCAACTTGAACCGTCCATCTGCCGCCACTCTTCCTCTGGCCGGCTGCTCGATGTACAGGCCAGCCTGGCGTCCCGCCCGGGTATATGCGATATCCCGATATTTTCTGGGATTCACATTGATCACTTCAAAACGGGCGATGTCATAAAAACGATCTTCTTCCTCCATACTCGGCAAGCGGACGGTGACTTGATACGTGCCCTTGCCGTCAAAAAGCCGGACATCCTGATCAAAACGCCCCTCTCTCAACGGAGCATAGTAGGAGAAGGTATTCTCCTCCGATGAACCCGTTCCTTTCTTCACCACTTCAATCCATGCCACATCCGATTGAAAAGCAGCATGTCGGGCGGCCGACCCCTTTACCCGAAACCGTTCATTCACCGCAAAGGTTTGATATCGGGGGGAGGACAGCTGAGCTCCTGCTTTTTCCGCGTAGGAACTCAGTTGCAGCTTCTCCAGATCAAGGGATTGATTTTTCTCCAGAGCCAATCGATCCCACTGGTTTCCTCCGGAAGAGGACATCTCCATTCCAAAAGGGACATCCATCCTTGCGCAGCCGATCATCGTTAATAGCAAGATACCAACAATGAAACCCAACCCATATTGTCGCACACAAGCTCCTCCATTTTTTCGAAAATCCTTCAACCATTATATCAAGGAAGTTTTGTTTTTCTGTATCTTCTTTTTCCGGGACATAAAAAAAAGACCGCCTGACTAGGCAGTCCACCAACAAAGGATTCAGACCAAGACCAAAAGACCAAAAGGGAGTAGGAACTTTGTCCTACACGATTTGCAACTCCGGGTTCACTATTATAATACAACAAAAATGGCCGTTCGTGTTTTTAAAAATTCGACAGGATTCGACAAAATCTTGTCCTTAAAACCCCTCTTTTTTTGCATTTTCCACGGCATGTTTTAAAACTTTCTGATTATCGCTCCTCATCCGCGGGGTTGACACAAATCTGGAGGCCAGTATGATGGAAACAACAAGGATTTTAAAGAAAAGGGCGTGCACATGCCATTTTTGGAAAGGGGGGTCCCCCGATCGGCCTAGGAAACAACATCCGCAGAAGGCGGAAAGAGCTGGGGCTGACACAAGCCGAATTGGCCGAAGGTATCATATCCATTCCTTATCTAAGCCTGATTGAGAACGAAAAAGCACAGCCCCGCCCAGACATCTTAAACCCCTTGGCCCGACGCCTCCGCACCACCATGCAAAACCTGATGGGAGTCACCGACGAAGAAACGATTAAAGAAGCGGAAAATCTGATTGATAAGGTCCAAACCGCCCTGATCTACGAAGGGGTGGAGCAGGCACTCGAAAACCTGGAAGCCCTCAAATCCCTGTCCTCCTCTGTCGCTGACTCCAAAGTGTTAATGAAAATCGATCTGATGGAAATCAACCTGTGGGTGCACCAATTTGACGAAGTTCGTTATCTTCCCAAACTGAAAGAGTTTGAAGAGCGATGGGAGCAGTTCCAGGACGATCCCAATGTCTTGGTCTGGTACCTTCGGATTAAAGGCAATATTGAATTTCAGAAGGATCAATACGAGAAAGCCCTGATTCACTACAAAGCGGCGGAAAAAATCTTGCCGGAAGTGACGGACGAACTGGAGAAGGGATACATATACGGTAATCTGGGCAAAGTCTATCTTCTCCTGGGCAACCCGCCGCTCGGCATCTTATACGCGGAAAAAGCGATTCAAGTCATGCTGCGGCAGGATCGGTGGGTCGAAATGTGTGCCATGCTCAACATCCTCGGCTCCTGCCACACGTATAACGGAGATTATGTCGAGGGCATCCAGTGTTTTGAACGCGTTCTGCGGATGGCCAACCAATTGACGATCTCACCGGTATTCATCTCCCGGGCCTATCATAATTTGGGCGTTTGCCATATGAAACTGGAGGCATTCGACCGGGCGACGTATTTTCTTAATCTGTCTTTGGAAGTCGTCGATATAGACAAGCTGGCCGACTGGGAGATCGGTTGCGTCCATCAGGCTTTGTGCCAAACCTACCTCAAAATGAATGACCTGGACAAAGCCCGGCAACACATTGACGCAGCGATGGAACTGTTGAAAAACCGGGAACGAATGATGGCGGAATGCCTGATCTACCTCGGACAGATCCACTACGCTCAAGGAGAATTTGACGAGTTCCAGGCTTGCTATACGAAAGCCATCCGTTCGTTTCAATCCTTAGAAATCTATGAAAAAGTGGCCCGCACCTCTCACACTCTCGGGAAATACCTCTTTGAGAAGGGCGAAATCGAGGAAGCCAACCGCTATCTTCTCCTCGCCGCTGAAAATTACAACAGCATGTTCCCTTCGGTCGACTTTGATGTCAACCTGCCCAAGGCGAAAAAAATCGTCAAGGCGTTGAAACAAGGAAGTTCGTCATCCGTCATCGGAAAGCTGAACTGATTATTTTATATCCTTCTAAAGGAAAACCGGCCCCTTCGCAATGGAAAGGCCGGTTTTTCACATCTATTCCCCCAGCATCTTCAACAATGCTTCTTCGTCCACCACTGGCACACCCAATTCCCGGGCCTTTTTCAGTTTGGAGCCCGCCTTCTCGCCGGCAATCAGCATGTCGGTATTCTTGCTGACGCTGCCGGTTACTTTGCCGCCCAGTGCTTCGATGCGGGCAGCAGCCTCTTTGCGACTCATCCGCTCCAGAGTACCGGTCAGCACCACCGTCTTGCCGGCAAAGGAACTGTCTGCCTGCTCCCGCTGCGCAAGGGAAGGCCCTTTGTACGTCAGGTTGACCCCTGCTTCCCGCAGCCGCTCAATTGTCTTTTTCACTTCGGGTTTATCAAAATAAGTGACGACACTGTCCGCCATTTTGGGGCCGATTTCGTCGATGGCGAGGAGTTCCTCTTCCGTCGCTTCCATCAGGCGATCTATATTCCCAAAGTGCTGGGCCAGGATTTTGGCTCCCTTAGCTCCGACAAAACGGATACCCAAACCGAACAAAACACGTTCCAGCGAGTTTTCTTTGCTTTTCTCGATCGCGGCAAGCAGATTTTCCACCGACTTCTTGCCCATCCGTTCCAAGGGAAGCAGCTGTTCTTCCTTCAAATCGTACAAGTCGGCGGGTCCCCGTACCAACCCTGCATCAAAGAGCTGGGTAACCACCCGTTCCCCCAGACCCTCGATATTCATCGCCCCTCGGGAAACAAAATGGATGATGCCTTCTCGTGTTTGGGCGGGACACTGGGGATTGATGCAGCGCAGAGCCACTTCCTCTTCCAGCCGAACCAGCCGGCTGCCGCACTCGGGACAGTGGGTGGGCATGGCATAGGGCTTCTCATTCCCGGTCCGGTGTTCCTTCAGCACGCCCACGACTTCGGGAATGATGTCCCCCGCCTTTTTCACGATCACGTGATCCCCCAGAAGAATACCTTTTTCCCGGATAAAATCTTCATTGTGAAGAGAAGCCCGCTGTACGGTCGTCCCCGCCAGCGTCACAGGGTCCAACACCGCCGTCGGCGTCACCGCACCGGTTCGGCCCACGTTGATTTCGATGTCCCGGAGGACGGTCACCGCTTCTTCCGCCGGAAACTTGTAGGCGATGGCCCAACGGGGACTTTTAGCGGTCGTTCCCAACCGTTCCCGCAACTCCAGATCATCCACTTTGATTACAATGCCGTCGATATCATAACCCAGCTCCATCCGATGTTCCCGCCAATGATCGACGAAGTCCATCACATCATCCATCCCTTTGACCGTCACCCGCTCGGGGTTCACCTTGAGACCGAGGCGGGACAGCAATTCCAGGGACTCGGTGTGGGTGCCGGGACGCTTTTTCCCTTCGATCATGCCGATTCCATACAGAAAGATGTCCAAAGCACGCTCCGCGGCCAGCTTCGGGTCCAGCTGCCGAAGGGACCCCGCAGCAGCGTTGCGGGGATTGGCAAACAAGGCTTCTCCCCGTTCTTCTTTCTGGGCATTGATCCGCTCAAACTCCTTGCGGGGCAGAAACGCCTCCCCCCGTACTTCCAGGTTGACCGGCTCCTTTAAGCGCAGTGGTAGGGAGCGGATCGTTTTCAGGTTCTGGGTGATGTTCTCCCCGGTCTGCCCGTCGCCGCGGGTGGCTCCCCGAACGAACACTCCGTCCTCATACCGCAGGGATACGGCCAAACCGTCAATCTTCAGTTCGCATACATAATCGACGGCGTCCACGCCTGCCGCCCGTTTGATCCGGTTGTCGAAGTCCTTCAGATCCTCGAAGTCAAAAGCGTTTCCCAGGCTGAGCATCGGGATGTCGTGCTGCACTTTCTCAAAATAAGGAAGCGGCTCCCCGCCCACCCGCTGGGAAGGGGAGTCAGGAGTCACCAAATCCGGATATTGTTCCTCCAGTTGCAGCAATTCCCGCATCAAGCGGTCGTATTCCTGATCAGAGATCACCGGCTGATCCAGTACATAATATCGGTGGTTGTGTTCGTTGATCTCCTCGCGCAGTTCGGCGAGCCGCTTTCGAGCTTGTTCACGATCCACGGTTTCCATCGCTCCTTCTTCCCCCTTCATCCGCTCGGGTGATCGGGGCAAATTGGGCCAGCAGGCGTTTCACGCCCACAGGTGCCGGGAAAGCGATATTCAACTCCATATCGTCTCCCTGCCCTTGAACCTTGACCACGGTGCCGATGCCCCATTTTTTATGCTGCACCCGGTCGCCCGGCTGCCAATCGAGATCGGCATTGGGGGACGGACGGACAGGGCCTTGGCGTACGACCGGCTTTTTCAGCACCGTAGCTCCCGCTTTGCCCACCGGCTCCAAGAGTTCCGGGGGGATTTCCCGCAGAAAGCAGGAAGGCGGGTTGGCACTGGTTTGTCCGAACAGCATCCGGGTTCGGGCCCGAGTCAGGTACAGCTTCTTCTCCGCCCGGGTAATGCCCACATAAGCAAGCCGCCGCTCTTCTTCCAGTTCCCGATCATCTTCCATCGTGCGGGTGTGAGGAAAAATCCCCTCTTCCATCCCCACCAGGAACACTTCGGGAAACTCCAACCCTTTGGCGCTGTGAAGCGTCATCATCGTGACGGCATCTCCCGACTCTTCGCCCTCGTCCTCCAAATGATCCACATCAGATACCAGGGCCAGCTCCGTCAAAAAGGCGACCAGGGTTTTGTCTTCGTTTTTCTGTTCAAACTCCTGGGTGACCGACAGAAACTCCTCGATGTTTTCCAAGCGGCTCGCCGCTTCCAGGGTGTCTTCCTTCTTCAATTCCTCGCGATATCCGGTGCGGGTCAATACTTCTTCCGTCATCTCGCTGGCCGTAAGATATTCCATCATCGCGCTCAAATCCCGGATCAATGTCGCGAATTCCCCGAGAGGCTTCATAAACCGGGCCGTCAACCCGATCCGGTCCGCCTCCATCAGCGCTCGGTACATGGAAATGCCCTGACTGTCGGCATAGGCGGCGATCTTCTCCACGGTCGCCTGTCCAATCCCCCGTTTGGGGACGTTGATCACCCGGGTTAGGCTAAGGTCGTCATCGGGATTGACTACCAAGCGCAGGTAAGCGAGGAGGTCCTTGATCTCTTTCCGTTCGTAGAACTTCATGCCGCCGACCATTTGATAGGGGATGTTCGATTTGAGGAAGACTTCCTCTATCACCCGGGACTGGGCATTGGTACGGTACAATACAGCAAAATCGCTATAATTTTGCCCGTTTTGTCTTCCTTTTACAATGGTGTCCGCGACAAAATAAGCTTCGTCGTGTTCATTGTCGGCCTCATAGAGTTGGATCGGCTCGCCTTGATGGTTTTCCGTCCACAGATTTTTCGGTTTTCGCTCGGTATTGTGAGCGATCACGCCGTTGGCTGCGTTCAAGATGGTTTTGGTAGAACGGTAGTTCTGTTCCAGTTTGATGACCGTGGCATCGGGGTAATCCCGCTCAAAATGGAGGATGTTGGTAATGTCGGCGCCCCGGAACCGGTAAATCGACTGGTCCGAATCGCCCACGACACAGATATTGCGGTGCTTGGCCGCCAACATATTTACCAGCACGTACTGGACATGGTTGGTGTCCTGATACTCGTCGACGTGGATGTATTGGAACTTTTTCTGGTAATAATCCAACACTTCCGGCACACTATGGAACAAACGTACCGTCTCCACCAACAGATCGTCAAAGTCGAGGGATTGGTTGGCGCGCAATTTGTGCTGGTAGGCTTCATACACCTTGGCGGTGATCTCCTCCAGGAAGCTGCCCGCCCGTTCCTTCATCTCCCGGGCGGAAATCAGCTTGTTTTTGGCCGAGCTGATCTGGTGAAGGAGACTGCGAGGATTGTGTTGTTTGGGGTCCAGGTTGAGCTCTTTCAGCACCTGTTTGATCACCGTCAGCTGATCCGATGTATCCAGAATGGTAAAATTGCGGGAATATCCGATCCGTTCGATATCTTTTCGAAGCATCCGAACACACATGGAGTGAAACGTGGATATCCAGATGTCTTCCGCCTCCGGTCCGACCAAGCGGCCGATCCGCTCTTTCATCTCCCGGGCCGCTTTGTTGGTAAACGTGATGGCGAGGAGATTCCAGGGATGCACCCGTTTTTCTCCCAGCAAATAAGCCACCCGATTGGTCAGGACCCGGGTTTTGCCGCTGCCTGCACCAGCCACGATCAACAGCGGCCCTTTTGTCGTCTCCACCGCCTTTTGTTGGGCAGGGTTCAGCCCATCGAGCAGGCTGTCGCTGGTCCACGCTTGATGTGCCATCTATATCGCACCTTTCTTCTCTCTTTCAAGTCTGGGTTGATTTGCCGCCGGATGGTTCCTTCACCCAGCGGACGGTCTGCAAAGCTTGCTCCAGATTTTCATAAATGAGGTTGCCGACCACGACCGTATCGGCGAGACGGGCCATCGTTTCCGCCTGCTCTTGTGTAGAGATCCCTCCGCCATAGAAGAGCTGTACATCCTTCTTTCCCCGGCGGGCCGCTTCCACCATGGCCGGCTCCCCATACGTCCCGCTGTATTCCACATAAGCCGCCGGCAAGCGGAAAAGACGCTCCGCCAACCGGATATAGGCGGTCATGTCTGCCGGTTGCAGTTCCGTCCGGCTGCGGGTCAGCCGAGCGACTTTGGAATCCGGATTGAGCACGACATACCCCAGCACGGCAATTTGCTCCCATGGGATCCAGTCGCCAAACAGCTTGATGGCCCGATGCTGGGCGCCTCCCAACCACTCCGTCTCCCGGGCGTTCAGCACAACGGGAATAAGATGCCCTTCACAACTGGGAACGACCGCATCAGTTGAAGAAATCTCCTGCACACAAGGTACCGGAAACCGGCTCACTCGCTCCCACAGCTCCCGGGTATTTTCATAGGTAATACCGTCCGTCCCGCCGATGATGACGGCATCGGTCCCGGACTCGGCCACCGCAGCCAATGCTTCATCGGAAATGGGCCGGTTGGGGTCCAATTTAAATACGTGCCGCCATCTTCTCATCCGCTCTTCCAGCATGGGCCCGCCCCCTCCAACCGTGCTTGTCTGCATCAGCACCATTATACACGACTGGATGTTCGCATTAAAGGAAATCGGACCCGCGCCATCGCCCGATCTTTCTCCCATCCACGTCATCCTTAATAAACCAAAAAAAGCTGCGTGTCTTACGCAGCTTACCAGATTAATGACAAGCCTTTATGATAGCTTCGACTCTTTTACCCGTTGCTCCCTTTCCTCCGACGCAGAAGTCATACTGTCCGCTCCGAGCCGACGAGACGCGGCACAATGCGGAGTGCACTCAAAAAGGTCAAGTCACGCCTTGGTCGTAAGCTCCCAGGTCGTGCTATGCGCCGCTTTTTGTCTCGTCTCCTCTCTTGTCGCTGAGTTCGTCGTCAAAAGTCGCTGCTCGGGCAAAGAGTTCTTCAGCTCATGTCAAGAAACTTTGTCAGTAGCCTCAAAAGCTGCGTGTCTCACGCAGCTTATTTACGGGATGTTGCTTTTTTATTGTCCGCTTCCGGCTCTGTCCGCTTTTCCAGTCGATCCAACGCCAACGCATAGCCGTCGGTTCCATAGTGAAGGCAGCGCTTTACGCGGGAGATGGTGGCCGTACTGGCACCCGTGTCTGCTTCGATTTGATTATAGGTGTACCCTTTACGAAGCATCCGGGCCACTTCCAGGCGCTGGGCAAGGGATTTGATTTCGCCGACGGTGCACAAGTCATCAAAAAACTGATAGCATTCCTCGATGGTTTCCAACGTCAATACAGCTTCAAACAGTTGGTCTACTTCCTTTTTACGCAATTTATTCAGCTGCATGGTTTCACCTCTTTCATCCCTCACAGCCGCTTTTATCCTTTAAAGTATAACATTCGACAGCAAGATGCAAACTTCCTTTTTTGTCCGCAGTGATCGGACATAAAACTTACCGATCTTTCGCGTGTCCGCTGGATAAACGATAAAAGGAGAAGTCTTCATACCAGGATTTTCTCTCCTTAATTTCCTAGTCCTTATGGGGATTGCCGTGGGTCTGTATCGATGGATTAAAAAGAAATCTTGACAGCTGAAATAAAAGCCGACGGGAATTCGCTCTCCTCAATCCAGGGCGCCGCCTTTTGTTGTTTTCGTCGTCTCCTGTTACAATAGGCGGTAACACCCATCCAAGGCAGCACCTTTTCCGGAAGGAGAGATTTTATGTCCATCGTCATTCAATCCAAAGGTTTGGAAGAAAAGGAACATCCTTTTTACATTTTCCGTTACGCCATTAAAAAAGACGGCAATTCCTATTTAGAAAGCCTGGCACGCTATGTTCACTCCGAAAAAGGCGGCAAAGTGCAATTTATGGAGCCGGACATGCGCAAAATCCAACAGTTGCCCAACGCCATCGAACAGTTGAACGAAGTGGAACGGGTCATCAAAGAAGAGGCCAAACTGGTTATGGAACAGCCGGATGAGTGAGTGACAAATGCCTCATTCCTTTAACCACCTGTATTCCAGGTGGTTTTTTCATTCGGTTAATCTTAAACCCTTCTTAACGTTTTGTTTACATCGGTTTGTTAATGTGAAAGTGAAATCGACAGCAACGAGGATGAACCCGTCATCCAGTCAGTTCCGTCGATAAGGAGGGGCTTGTCCATGAACATCACCGTGTTGGGAACGGGATCTGTCGGATTGGTCACCGGAGCTTGTCTTTCCCATTTGGGACACCAGACCATCTGTGTCGACTTGGGTGCTTCCGGGGAAGCTTCGATTCCTGAGGATGGAGTCCCTGACTGGGAGCCGGGTTTGAATGAATTGTTGCTGCAGGGATTTCATCAACAACGAATCCAATTTTTCACAGATATTCCCGAAGCGATCCGGGAAGGGGAGGTAGTCATCATCGCGGTGGAGACACCGCTCTTGCCTAATGGCCGTACCGACCTGACCCTGGTTTGGAAAGCCGTTGAACTGATCGCACGGCATCACGATGGACAACCTTTGGTCCTGGTTCAAAGCGCTGTCCCAGTGGGAACCACCCGTGCCATTCAGGAAGCTTTCCAGAAGGATCCGCACTGCGAACAGTTGGAAGTGGCTTATTGTCCCGCCTTTTTCTCCCGCGGGAACGCTGTCCGAGACTTTCTCCAGCCCCAAAAAATCGTACTGGGTGTCGAAACCTCCCAAGCCCAAGAAATAGTGACCCGAATATACCGCGACATCCCGTGCGAACTGAAAGTCTTGGACTTCCAAAGCGCCGAATGGATCCAGCATGCTTCCCGGGCATATCTGGCGATGAAACTCTCGTATGTTCAGATGCTGGCCCGCTTTCGCCAACAGCAAGGCGAAGCGAAGGATAACTCCCTTACCAGAGCGGAATGAGCCAAGGCTTGTTCCCTGCATCCAGCTGATCCCATCAGCTGCTTGCGTTTGTATTTCACCTCGCTGATTTCCAACGGTTCTTTCCTTTCTTCATTTGAATCCCTCTTTCCTGCAGGAGCGGCTGCCCCACAGCCGCTCTTTTCTTGTTGACAAATCTTTTGTATGACGTCTTAGAGTCAGACTGTCCACTCCAAATCGATGACCGAGGCCGAGCCAAAGGAAAACCTGACTTGGACCCACAGGGTACACGTCACGCCTTCACCGCCATGCTCCTGGTCCTGCCATGCTCGGTCTCGGTCCCACGCTTTGTAGCTGGGTACGTCGTTCAAAAGTCGCTCATTGGTAGAAAAACTCTTCTTTCTGAAGATGGCCTCTTTCAGGGAAAAAGGGCCTTTCCCTAAGACGTTAACGAAGCCGTTCAGAGGGGGCCAGGATCTGACGATCCTTCACCCGCATAATGCCCTTTGACGTGAGACGCACTTGCGGAAGATGTGTGGAAGACAGAAACAAGAACGTATAAATGGGATCGTAAAAGGGATGGTCGTGTTGCTTCAGAAGTCGAATCAGCTCTTCTGATTGATCTATAAGCATATCTGCAGGTTGAAGACTCATGTGCCCTCCCAGGGGCAAAGGCAAATGGAAAAGCGCATTCCCACCCTGATCCCAGCTAATACCGCCCCCATCACGAAGCACCCGATTGGCGGCCCGGGCCATCGCTTCCACATCCCGACCGATCAGGAGCAAGTCCCCCGACCCGTTATAGGTGGAAGCCAAGCCGTCGATCCCTCTTCCAAATCCGGTCAGCAGCCCTTTGGTTATCCAGCGTCCATACCTATCCGCCAGAGTTACATACAGCCTGTCCTCTTCCGGCGGCAAACAGCCGCTCTGGATATCCGGAGTAACCGGTTCTTCCGCCCCCTTGGTGATCACCGGGTTGATCATACGAATGACGGGGATCGTTTCTGCCCGGTCATTCAGTTTCAACTCTGACGGCGATACTTCCCAATCAGACAGGACTCGAAGTCCTTCATAGGCAGACCAGTCGACAAACGGCATGGCTAGTACGCGCTTTCTATCCTGCACCGCCCAGTCCCCTTGCGCCAGTACGTGAACCGGGGTTGGATCTTCCAAGGACTGCAGCACATTGATATCCGCCACCCGCCCGGGAGCCAACCCGCCCAGCCGGTCATCCAGCCCGTAGTACACAGCCGGGTTGATCGTCACCATCTGATACGCGCGAATCGGGTCGCATCCGGCTTCCATTGCCGCCCGCAACATCACATCAACAAATCCCTCGCGCAAATACGGCGGTGTCGGCCCGTCCGTGGTCATCATCAACCGGTGCCAAGGTACTTCATCCGCCCGTTCCATCAACCCTCTGATCAACACCGGAACATCCGGCCGCAGCGAGCTGTGGCGAAGAGTAGTCATATAGCCAAGCTCCAGGCGACGCCATACCTCATCGGGATCGATGCTTTCATGATCTCCGGTCACTCCTGCTGCGGCCAACCGGGCCAGCGTGCGATAAGAAGCTCCAGGCGCATGTCCTTCTACCCGCTGCCCGTTCTGTTTGGCATCACACATCCACCGAAGCATAGAAGCGTCCCGGTTCAGCAAGGCAACCCAGTCCGTCAGCTCCCCACCCTGCAACACGTTGGGTAGGTCCATCGCTTGTTTTACCCTTTCGTAGGAAAACAACCCCTCTGGGTCCTCCCCGAGAAAGGTCTGGGGATCCCATCGCGCCCACCAGAAGTAATGGACCGGCAACTTTGCCAGCTCCTCCTGCAAGTCAACCTGCTCCGATGGTTCCAAACCGGTAAAAAAATGCAGATTATCGCTGATCAGCGTCGTCGTTCCCGTGCTCAGCACCTTTTCCGCCAATGTCACGGGATTATAAAGTTGAAAAGGGTGGGCATGGGGCTCAATATAGCCCGGAACCAGAACACAGCCGGATACATCGATCACTTCCGTCTCGTTTCCGGCGACAACCTTCCCCTCTTCCAATGAACCTATGTATGCGATGCGACCTTCCGCCAGCGCCACCTCTTTATTCTCCAATCGACCGGTATATACATTAAGTACTTGCCCGCCTGTCAGCACCTTTTGCGGTGGTCGCAAACCCATGCTGGTCTCAATCAAGCGCGAGAGGGAATCCGCTTTCAATTTGTCGTACACTGTGACTCCTCCTTCCTTCCTTTTCATGCTATCACAACCAAGTGTCCCAACGGTATAAGGAATCTGTCCAGGCAGATACTAAGGCAAAGATTTGGACAAGGAGGAAACACACATGCAAAAAAATGTGGGAACCTGGGATGCAATCATGCGAATCACCTTGGGTTTAGCCGGCTTGGCGTGGAGCATTTCCCGAATGTCACAGCGTTCCAACCAGGGCATGCCGTTATTGGTAGCCCTCGTTTCGGGGATGAAGGTCGCGGAAGGAATCACTCGCTTTTGTCCGCTCTTGTACACCATGGGCGTTAGTACAGAGGAAACCTCCATCAAAAAAAGGAACGTTACCGGCATAGGCGACACCAAGCAATCGAAGGCAGGGTCTTCCTCAGATCCATTCAACCCTGAAGATTCGACCATATATTAACGGTACGGAGTGTCGTGCAATGAACCTGCACAAAATTACGGATTGGTGGGCGAATGTCGGATTTTTCTTTTTCAGCGCCGTTGGAATCGTCGTTGTTTTATTTATGATCTTCGACCATATCCGACGGCGGAAAGCGGGAGAATAGCTGATCCATCCCTTCTTTTCGGGAAGTACTGAGTAGACGGGTCATAACTTGAAAGCTCCCATACGATATGTCCTTATCCAGATAAGGGGGGGAGCCATTTATTTATCCGAAAACTGCCTTGGCAACGTTACTTGGAAGGACAACCTGCATAAAACTTTAGTGCGCTGAAAAAAACACGGACCGGACTCGGTCCCGGTCAAGCCCTTTGATGTCGATATCCTCTCATCGCTTCATTTGATGCGGGACGTTCAGTGTTGAAAGTGGAACCCTCGCTCTATGTGGAAGAAATTCACCAAGCATTGCAGGACAAAGGATTTCCGTGTCCTGAGCGTGAAAAACAAGAGCAGGATTTCCTTTCTCAACTATTTGCCTCGAAAGAAGGACTTCCCTACCCCTTCCCTCGAACCAATAGAAAAAAAGCAAGGGGAGGTGGCAAAAAACCGAATTCGTGGTAATATAAAATAAGAACATATGATCCCCAACCAACTTCGACTCATCTATATACAGGGAGTGTGGCAACATGGCACTGAGCGAAGAAGAAAAAGAGACGGTGATTCAGTTTGATGAAGGGTGTCACGTCGCTCAAATCTATACTGCCAGTTGGGACGTGGCACGATCCATGAAACGTGCGGGTTATCAACCCACCAAAAAGGTACAGGGAGCCTGGTGGTTTGAAGTACCGATCCAAGCCTTGAGCCTTCAAGGGGAAAAACAATCCTTGCACTTCGGTTAACCCGCTCTTATCCTCAGGTCTCTTCCTGACTGGTAAAAAGAAAGCCCCCTGATCTCCATCTGGATATCAGGGGGTTGTTGTTATGGGGACAGTCCGTATCCTCAATTTTATAAAATATATCAAAATAGCCGCCTCTTGGCTGATGAAGAGACGGCTTTTACCCATCATTTTTACACCGTTTGTCGTTGCATCGCCCCCGACCCTTCTCCTTCCCGCTCTTCTTCCGGGGGCAAAGTGGCTTCAATGGTTTCCGTTGCTTCTTTGATTTTGTTGAACTCCCGTTCAAAGTCTTTCGTGCTGAGCCAAATCTTGTAGACAATGGCTGCTTCAAAGGCGAAGAGCAACAAGGAGCCGAAGAAAATCATTTCTTTGATGATCCCCAGGATGGGCGCCACGATAAAGATGAACATCTGAAACTCGATACCACTCCAAAAATGCATCCGAATCCGTTTGTTTAAGAAAAAGTCCCGCACTTTGAGATAGGTGGGATATTTGGACTTGAACTCTTGCTGCAAATCCACTTTCTTCTTCCGCAAAGGATCCACCGTTTCATCCGAAACCGGAATACCTTCCTGCTTGGCCTGTTCCTGCTCTTCTTCGTCTTCTTCCTCTTTCTCTTCCTTGGCTTCCTGCTGGGAAGGATCGATGACGATCCCGGCAGCTTCCGCCGTCCGCTTCAGCTTACGTTTCGCTTTCCGCAGCTTGGCTTTCATTTCCCGACGCAGTTTGTACAGCTGCAGCGCGTTGATATGACGGGCAAAGTAAGCCAACAGGAATAACGCCAGCAAGTAAAGGTAGGTGACATCTCCCGTCAGCCGGAACTGCCCAGCGGTCAAAGCCACACCGGCCAATGCCACCCGAATGTGATCCAAGCTGATGTCCAACAGCATCCCGAAGGTGGAACCTGTTCCTTTCATCCGGGCGATTTTCCCGTCCATACAGTCGATGATGAAGCTGATATGGTACAAGAGCGCTCCGATTACCAAAGAGGTATAATCGCCGAGCCAAAAACAATAAACCGAAATCATCCCGAGAATAAAGGAAAAGATGGATAGCTGGTTGGGGGTGATATTGGTATAGTTGGCCACAGGCAGGATCAGGCGGGCCGCAACGGGATCCACCACCAGCACTGTCCACCAAGCATCTTTTTTCTTAAAGGTTTGCTTCACATCGTCCAGGGTAAATTTTCGCCGTTCTTCGCTCAAGGGATCCTTCACGCTCCTTTCTTGTTTTTCTTCGCCTTTTTCTCTTTCTTTTCGTCTTGGTACTTGTCGATCATTTCGTTGATCTCACCGATCTCCACAACCTTTCCGCGTTCCAGGATCAACGCCCGGTCGCAGATTTTGCGAAGCGGCTTCAGACTGTGGGAAACGATCACCAAGGTTTTTCCGGAATCACGGAGCTCTTCCATTTTCGCGTAACATTTTTTCTTGAAATCCTTGTCCCCTACGGCGAGAACTTCGTCAATCAAGATAATGTCCGCGTCGATATGAATAGCAATGGAAAAGCCCAACCGTGCCTTCATCCCGGAAGAATAAAACTTCACCGGCGTGTGGATGAACTCTTCTAGTTCGGAGAACTCGACGATTTTCGGGTATACTTCTTCAATCCGCTCTTTATCGAGACCAAAAATGGCGCAGTTGAGGCGGATATTTTCCGCTCCGGTCAAATCCCGGCTAAGACCCGCACCCAACTCGATCAGAGGAGCCACTTTGCCATTGATCTGGATATCCCCGGAATCGGGGTAAATAATGCCGCTCAAGGTTTTAAAGAGCGTGCTCTTTCCCGCTCCGTTTTTCCCGATAATGGCAAAGGACTCTCCCTTTTTGATCGAGAAGGAAACATCGTTGAGGGCGGTAAATTCTTTATAACGTTTTTCCCGCTTGATCAAAGAGATAAAGTACCCTTTCAGGGTTTTATCATAGGCCTTGCGAAAGTGTTTGGTCAGGTTGTTGACGACAATGGCTTCCATCGTCAAATCACTTCCCCTACTCGACGGTTTAGCCGCTTAAAGACCACCCAGCCGATGATGAATACCAGCAAGGTGATACCGATGGAGTACCCTACGTATTCCAGCGGTGCTGTTTGACCTTGGTACAATATCCCGTGATACAGGGAGATAATCACAGCCATCGGATTTAAGAAATAGAGCCATTCAAACTGCTGAATCATGGCATTGTTGCTCTCAGTCACAAAACTAATGGGATAAATAATGGGACACAAATACATCCAACCTCGAAGCAACAAATTGGTGATAAACTCTACATCCCGGTAAAAGACGTTGAGAACCGACACGAGAAAAGCCAGTCCCAGTATAAAGACGGATTGCAAAAGGATGAAAGCAGGTAACAATGCCAGCTGATCCCAGTAAATAGGCTGCCCCACAATCAACGCAACTGCAATCACCAGGGCAAAGGCCGGAATAAAGTTAACCAAGTTGGACAAGAGCATCGTCACCGGGAAGATTTCCCGGGGAAAATACACTTTCTTAATCAAGGAGGAACTCCCCGATAAAGCTTTGGTCCCTTTTTTCATGGAGTTGTTGAAGAAGGTCCACGGGATCAGCCCAGACAGGACATACAAAAAATAATGATCGATGTTTTGTCCTTTCGCACTGTCATCCACATTCAGGATCAAAGAAAAGACAATCGTATAAATCACCATTAATCCCAGCGGTTCCAACAACGTCCAGAAAAACCCGAAAAACGAGTTGCGGTAACGGATGCGCACTTCTTTGTGCACCAGGAAATATAACAGTTCCTTGTACTTCATAATATCTGCAAACATACAGCGTTTACTCCTTATCCGACAGATGAACCGATTAGACGATACCGATTTTTGGCCTCAATGGGGTACACCTCATCTAGAATATGATCAATGAACTCATCGGTCAGCTCAAATTCGTTCAAGATCGTGTACCGGTCCCGCATCGTCGGCGCCATGCGGATCGCCCGGTGCATCTCCTCCCGGGTATATCCCAAGTCCTCATAATGAGTGGGAAGCCCTAGCTTCTCGTAGTAAGGCAGGAGGCTCTCCACTTTGCTCCGTTGCCCTTGCAGGTACTGAGCTACCAATACGCCGATGGCCACTTGCTCACCGTGCAAAGCCTTACCGCCGCAGTGGTAATCCAAGGCGTGGCTGATCAAGTGTTCAGATCCGCTGCAGGGGCGGCTGGAACCGGCGATGGACATGGCGATCCCGCTCATGATCAAGGATTCGGAGGCCACCTTGATCATTTCGGAACGGTCCACGTCCGGATGGTTCAACGTATTCATAAAAGACTCCACCGCATTGTTGGCCATCAGGCCGGCGAAGGTGTTCATCTCTTCCTTCTTGGCATAATGCGCCAGTTTCCAGTCGAAGAGGGCCGTTTTATTGGACAGCAGATCTCCGATCCCGGCAGACATCAGCCGCGGGGGACAGGAGGACAAGATGTCCAAGTCGATAATCACCGCTTGCGGCATCTTTACCCCAATACTGGTGCTCTTATTCAGCATCTTGATGACCGCTACCGGCGAACAGATCGCATCGCTGGAAATGGCCGTCGGAAACAGAATCACCGGCACATTGCTTCGGGTTCCTACCACTTTGGACACATCCAGCGCTTTGCCGCCGCCCACACCGATGATGATATCGGGGGTGTCCTCCAGCACTTCCCGCTCCAGCTCGTTGATCGTATCCAGCGTATTGTTTTCACAGCACAAAAACTTGCTCTCCGCCACATGATCCGCGATCACGGATTCGATCCTTTCCGTCACTTTCCGGGTGCTGCCCCGGCCGCTTACCAAAGCGACTTTTTTCCCTTCAACCCAGTTAAATACCTGGGTTTCTGGCAGCTTCTGAATGGCCCCGTGTTCAATGATCAGCTGGATTGGGATATGCACTTTTTTTGCCATGTTGATCTCCCCCCAGGATCAGGACAAGACGGACGAGGCTAACTTTTTAGCGGTATCCAGGTCATTGAAGTCGTCGATCTCAATCCACGGATACCCTTTGGTATCTACACCGATGATATCGATGTCGTTGGCACATGCCTCATACACATTCTCGTACCATGCATCGGTTTCTCCGTTTTTGATCATGACGTCTGCCGTTTTGTACAGAATTTCCAGTTCCGGCTTCGCCAGCTTGGAGATCCCGATGTATTCACCGTCCGCCTCATCCAGCGCAATTTTTTTGTTCACCAAGCGCAAACGTCCGTTGTCCAATTTTACTCGCATCGATTCTTCCGTCAGTTCTTTTTGCTGATCTACCAAGATCGCGGTGCGGGCTTCCGCTTTCAAGATCAATGGAATCATCCGCTCATCATAAAAATCGTCGGAGTTAATTAGGAGCAGATCATCTCCGATTTCTTTCGTCAGTAAAAACGAGTAAATGTTGTTCATGGATTCATATTCCGGGTTATAGATGAACTGGATATCCGTACCTTCGAAGTATTCACGGATCCGCTCCATTTTGTATCCGCCCAAGATGTGAATATCCTTTTCGGCAAAGCCGGCTTTTTTGACGCTTTCCACTTGATATTGCACCAAGGGTTTATCGTTGATGCGAATCATCGCTTTCGGTTTGTCTTCCGTTTCCGGACGCAGACGGGAACCGACACCTGCTGCCAAGATCACAACTTTCATTCAGGACACTCCTTATCCGTTTTGTAATATCCGCTTTACAGAATTTTAATCCCGATGTCATCTAATTTAATTTGGCTGTGGTAAGATACAACCGTACCAGGGTTTTTACGGTCCAGAAGACTAAAAACAGGAAAATAAATCCTGCTGTTACGGACCAGCCCGTCACAGCATCCATCAGCACGCACAAAGGCAAACACGCAAAAAAGCCGGGCATACCGGTGAAAAACGCGATCCACTCATAGCCTTTGGAGGATGTCCGCATATCGCTGACGGGATCGTTTTCATCGCTTTTCCGATCGATATAATTGTAGGAAAGCGGTACGAGCAAAGCGAAAGAAGCTATCAACACCGAAAAGTAAATGCCCGAGGCAGCGGTGAAAGACAGCTCTCCGATACCGCTTAATTCATAGTAGGCCAATGCGAAAGCAACCAGCTTCGGGATACTCATACCCCGAATCAGGGTATCTAAAAACACCCCTTTTCGGCTGGTCACTTTCGTGATACGAGCCAGCTCACCGTCGACGCAGTCGCACAGATAGCCGAGGTTGTAGGCAAGCACCGCGAGGAGAAATCCCCAGGGCTCCGCCGTCAATATGAGCCAGCCTGTCAACATAAAAAAGAGAAGGCTCATCCAGCTGACCGCATTCGGGGTAACACCGATCCTGCGAAGCATCAGGGTCACATAAATAGAGATGCGCCGCAGGACATACCACGACCAGATCTCTTCCAACTGCCGCGGTTTCTGATAAATGGACCGGTACTTTAGAATTCGTTCGGAATCAACGGGCAATGTTGGTCGCATTTTTGTTTTCGTAGGTTTCATATGCTCCTTCCCTCCAGTAGTGCTTGCTGAAGAAGCTGGCTGCCGACCCGAATCCGCGGCTGAAGTGCAGCAGAAAGAAAGACAGCATGCACGGGAAGAAGTACTTCCACCCTTTTTGTTTTGTGATACCCCAAGACGAACAGACTAACAGCAAAAGATAAGCACCAATGAGTCCCAAAAACATCGTCCCGATCAAGGGGCTGAAAAAAGATCCAACGGTCATCAGGGCAGACAGGAGTACCACCATAAACGGAATCAGATGACGCCAGCGCAGAACGCCAACGCCCCGCTTGCTGGCCACCATCGTCCATTTTCCGTCTCCAAAGGACTTCTTCAGAAACGCGGGCAAGGTATTCCGTACATAGTAAGTGGAACGAATTCGGGTGGAAAGAAAAAAGGACCCGCCTTGATTTCTGATCCGGGCATGCATTTCCAGATCTTCGTTCCGCTTCAAATTTTCATCGAAATAACCGACTTCGTCAAAGACCTGGCGTTTGTACGCGGCATACGGAACGGTGTCCACAAAACCTTCCCATTCCCGTTTGGTGGTACGGAACTTGGAGTTCCCTACACCGAAAGGATGCGAATACACGTAAGCATTTACTTCTCCCCAAAAGCCGGTACCGATGGTTTCCACCACACCGCCGACGCAAGAAGCGTCGGGTACCCGTTGGGCTACTTCATAGGTGCGGGACAGGAAATTTTGTGGAATCTGGCTATGACCGTCCACGCGAATGACATATTCCCCGTTCGCATGTTGAATCCCGATATTCCACCCTGTAGCCAGGGTTTTCCGCGGATTGTGCAAAAAGCGAATCCGGTCGGGATAACGCTCTTGAATTTGTTGCACAATCTCGGGCGTCCGGTCGGTGGATTCACCATCTACCACGATCACTTCGTATTTGGACTGCGGGAAGTCTTGATTCAAAATCGCTTCCAGCAGATTCTCTATATGATTTTCTTCATTACGCACAACGAGCAAGAAAGAAAAAACCAGTTTCTGTTTGATGGTCGATCACTCTCTCCACCCTGCATTGAAAAATGCAGTCAATAGATCATGCTAACATCATACCATGGACCCGGTAATTCGACAATTGCCCTCCTTTGCTTGTTAAATTTGTACAACCCACATCCTTTTTCCTCTGCCAAAAGATTTCGATCATGGAAGATGTGGATGTTTTTCTTGCCGCTTCTATCATATCACGTTATTTCACGGCTTGGCGAAAGATTAGAACATGGCCGCGTCCGGACAAAACTGAGGTAAATACTACCTTGGATTAGTTTCATTTTCCTTTTGATTCCATCTGTTTCTGTTTATGGTGGGAGCTCAATATCTCATTACGACCAAATTACACTGAAGCACCTAAAACAATGACTGCTACCTTTTACATAGAAGAGAAAGAAGTTCTATTTTTGTACGATTCAAATGGGCAGGCCGTTGGGCCCGCCCATTTGAATGAAAACCTAGAGGATCGCTTCGACTCTTTTGCCCGTCGCTCCCATTCCTCACGCAGACGCTTCAAGAGATTCAACGAGAGACGCTACACTTCTACCCGACGCATCCCACTTTGTCATTCTGCACAATCAGCCTTTCTACACCTTTAGTGCCTTTTCCCCGATATCCCGGCGGTAATGAGCTTTTTCAAAGGAAATCCCTTGGACACCCTGATAAGCCGCTTCCCGTGCAGCAGCGAGGTTTTTTCCTAATGAGGTGACGGCCAACACGCGACCCCCGTCGGTTACGGTTTTTCCGTCTACAAGGCGAGTTCCCGCATGAAATACGATTTCTCCCGAACGGTGAGAAGTGAATCCCAAGCCGGTAATTTCTTTTCCTTTTTCATATTTCCCCGGATATCCCCCCGAAGCCATTACCACGCACAACGCTGCTTCCTCGGTCCACTCCACCTGTTGCTGATGTAGAGTTCCGTCGGTTGTCGCCTGCAGCAGTTCCACCAAATCGCTTTTCAACCGGGGGAGCACCACCTGAGTTTCCGGATCCCCGAAGCGTGCGTTAAACTCAATCACCTTGGGACCGTCCTCAGTGATCATCAGACCGGCATACAACACCCCTTTATAGTGAAGCCCTTCTCGTTTTAAGGCATGGGCAGCCGGTATTAGAATTTCTTCAATCGCTCGGTTAATGACGGATGCCGATATTTGCGGAACTGGAGAGTACGCCCCCATTCCCCCGGTATTGGGTCCGCGGTCTCCGTCGTGCACCGGTTTATGGTCTTGAGCCGGAACCATGGGGACAACGGTTTCTCCGTCCACAAATGCCATCAGGGACAGTTCCTGTCCTTCCAAATACTCTTCGATGACTACGCTGTCTCCCGCTTCGGCAAAGGCCCGATCTTCCATGATCCGGCGTAATGCTGCTTCCGCTTCCTCCACTGTCCGGGCCACTGTAACTCCTTTGCCGGCAGCCAACCCGTCCGCTTTGACAACAATGGGGGCCCCCTGTTCATAGATATAGGCCAAGGCTTGTCCCAGTTCCGCAAACTGTTCGGCATGCGCGGTTGGAATGCCCCAACGCTTCATCAAGTCCTTGGCAAAGCCTTTACTGCCTTCGATTTGAGCGGCTTCCCGGGTCGGCCCGAATATGCGAAGACCCTGTTCGGCAAAGGCATTCGCTACTCCTGCCATCAAAGACGCTTCCGGTCCTACGACGGTCAGGTCGATCTGTTCCTGTTGAGCAAATGAAACCAGCCGGTCCACATCGGTGGCTTCAATGGGTACACACTCCGCCAGCTCAGCAATCCCGCCATTGCCGGGAGCGCAGTACAGCTTGGACACCTTCGGACTTTGACTCAGTTTCCATACCAAGGCGTGCTCTCTGCCGCCGCTGCCAATCACCAAAATGCGCATGCTACCGCCTCCTGATTTTGATGCCGGTACCAAAAAAAGCTTGTCCCTGTGTGAAAACTTCCGTGATCCGGTACCCTGAAAATGGATAGGCGAGATCGGCCCAATGTTGCTTGGGCCGTCATCTCGCGAGCCGTTGTCCAATCAGCAGGACCGGGTAAATGATGTCAGTGAAAAAACAAGCTGATCCCAAACAAGGTAATCGTTACCGACAAGAAGATAAAAGCCCAATCTTTCGGGTAACTTTGGTGTGTGATAACCCCGCTCGCCGCAATCGCCAAGAAGAAATACACACCGCCAAGAACCCGGATGCTGTACTGCCAGGAACTCGGTTGGTACCAGCCGATCACCACAGACAGCCACATGAGGGCGAGGGATGACAGAACCAAAATCACACTCCAACGAATCACGTACATAGGAAACCCTCCTCGGCCTTGTTGGTTCCATATATACGCGAAAATGGAGCCAATGGTCACTGTAACGCCCTATTTAGACATAGCCGAGGCAGCTGAGGCTTCTTCTATCCCGTAATCTTTTTTTAATGCTTAAAGTGCCGTATACCGGTAAATACCATGGCGATGCCGTGACGGTTGGCTTCCTCGATCGACTCCTGATCCCGGATGGATCCGCCGGGCTGAATAATTGCCTTGATTCCTGCTGCCGCTGCTGCTTCCACTGTATCCTTCATCGGGAAAAACGCATCGGAAGCCAATACGGCTCCTTTGGCTTCTTCCCCCGCCTGCCGGATCGCAATCCCGGCTGCACCGACCCGGTTCATCTGACCGGCACCTACACCGACGGTCCGGGAATCCTTGGCCAGCACAATCGCGTTGGACTTCACATGCTTGACCACATTCCAAGCAAAAAGGAGCTGATCCCACTCTTCTTCTCCGGGCTGCCGATCCGTTACAACTTCGCAATCTTCCCGTGTTACTTGTTTGGTATCGGCATCCTGAACCAACAGGCCGCCGGATATCGTCTGCAGTTTCCATCCTCCGTGCTTCCGGATTTCTCCCAGGCGAAGCAAACGCAGGTTTTTCTTTTCCTTTAAGACTTCCAACGCCTTCGGCTCAAAGTCCGGCGCGAGAATAATCTCCAGGAAAATTTCTTTCATTTTTAAGGCCGTTTTTGCATCCACCGGTCGGTTCACAGCGATAATCCCGCCGTAAATGGACACCGGATCCGCTTCAAAAGCTTTTTGATAGGCTTCAGACACGCTTTCCCCGATGCCCACGCCGCAGGGATTCATATGCTTGACAGCCACTGCCGCCGGTTCCGAAAACTCCGCCACGATTTCCAGAGCTGCGTTGGCATCCTGAATATTATTATAGGAAAGTTCTTTTCCGTGAAGTTGCTCCGCTGAGGCGACGGTTCCTGTGGCCGGGCGGTTTTCCCGGTAAAAAGCGGCTTGTTGGTGAGGGTTTTCTCCGTATCGCAGCCCCTGTGCCTTATCAAAAGAGACGGTGAGCTTTTCCGGGAAGGTTTCCCCGCTTTGTCCCGTCAGATAGCCGGCAATTGCCGCATCATAGGCCGCCGTATGCCGGAATGCTTTGGCCGCCAGCCGACGCCGTAAGGCATCATCGACACCGCCGGATTCATCCATCTGAGCCAATACTTCCTCATAATCCGCCGGATCAACCAAGACCGTTACGTAACGGTGGTTTTTCGCGGCGGCCCGGACCATGGACGGCCCGCCGATATCGATGTTTTCCACCGCTTCCGCATAGGAGACATCCGGTTTGGCTACCGTTTGCTCAAAGGGGTACAGGTTGACCACAACCAGATCAAAGGGTTGAATATCGTGGGCTTCCAATTGTTCCGCGTGGGAGGGTTCATCCCGAACGGCCAACAGACCCGCATGTACGCGAGGGTGAAGGGTTTTTACCCGCCCATCCAGAATTTCCGGGAAACCGGTCACGTCGGAGATGCCCGTCACCGGTACCCCGGCTTCTTCCAACACCCGCCGGGTGCCGCCGGTCGAGACGATTTCCACCTCTCGCCGGGCCAGTTCCCTGGCCATTTCTGCAATTCCTGTTTTATCCGATACACTGATCAATGCCCGTCGAATCCGTTGCAAAACCAATTCCTCCTTGTTGTTTTCCTTGAGAGAAAAACCCGATAAAAAGCGGCATCAGCGATCCCTCGGGGGAATGAGCTGCCCCGTCAACAGCTTCCGAATCACCGCCGGGTACATATGATGCTCTACGAAGTGCACTTTTTTCTGCAAACTTTCCAGGGTGTCTCCCGGTTCGACCAAGACCGGCTTCTGTTCGATGATTGGGCCGGTGTCCATCCCTTCATCCACAAAGTGAACCGTAACCCCGGTCCAGCGCACCCCGTACTCCAACGCCCGCTGAATAGCGTCCTTCCCTTGGAAAGCAGGAAGTAGAGAAGGATGGATATTGAGAATGCGCCAGGGGTATTGCTCCAACAGAGTGGGACCGATCAACCGCATGTAACCGGCCAATACAATCCATTCGACATCGTATTTCCGCAATAGTTGCAGTACATCTTGTTCATAGGCGGCTTTGTCTGGATACTGAGCCGGGGCAAACACATAAGCGGGGACGCCCAGCCGTTCCGCCCGCTCCAGCACACCTGCTCCCGGCTTGTCACAGACCAGGAGTGCAATCTCCTGAGGCCAAGCTTGTTCCCGGGATTTTTCCACCAGCACTTCAAAATTGCTGCCGCTCCCCGATGCAAAGACTGCGATGCTCACTTCGAGTCCCCCTTCGACCAATAGCCTTCCTTCTCTGTCACCCGTCCGATGATCCAAGCGGTCTCGCCGCATTCACGGGCGACGGCAAGTGCTTCCTCCGCCTGTTCCCGAGGCAGGAACACGACCATCCCTATCCCCATATTAAAGGTACGAACCATGTCCTCCTCAGAAATGCCGCCCTCCTTTTGAATCCATCGGAACAACGGCGGAACATCCCAGGCCCTTCGATCGATCTCCACCCCGCATCCTGCGGGCAGCATCCGGGGAACGTTTTCGATGAGACCCCCGCCGGTGATGTGAGCGCCGCCTTTCACATCCAACGTTTCCATCAATCGGAGGAAGGTTTTCACATAAATGCGCGTGGGCCGCAGCAGCGTTTCTCCTACCGTTTCTCCTCCCCAGGGCACCACTTGTTCAAGGAGGTTTGTTTTTCCTTCCAGCAACACTTTACGGGCCAAGGAGTAGCCGTTGCTGTGAAGTCCGTCGGAAGCCAATCCCAGGATCACATCTCCTGGACGGATGCGATCCCCGGTCAGAAGTCGGGCTCTCTCTGCCGCCCCCACGCAAAATCCGGCCACATCATACTCCCCGGCAACGTACATCCCCGGCATTTCTGCCGTTTCACCGCCGATGAGCGCGCAACCCGCATCCCGGCATCCCCGGGCGATTCCGGCGACCACCGCTTCCGCCTGCGCCGGGCTGAGTTTTCCCGTCGCCAGATAATCCAGGAAAAAGAGGGGCTCGGCACCCTGCACCACGATATCGTTGACGCACATGGCGACACAGTCGATGCCGATCGTGTCGTGACGGTCCATGGTAAAAGCCACTTTCAACTTGGTGCCCACGCCGTCGGTAGATGCAACCAGCACCGGTTCCTCATATCCCCGCAAGGCAAACAATCCGCCGAAGCCGCCCAATTCGCCCATCACTCCCGGACGAGCCGTACTTTTCACATGCGCTTTCATCCGCTCAACCGCTTCATTGCCTGCATCGATATCCACACCTGCCGACCGGTATGCTTCACTCATCGTGCCTGCCCCTCCAATACACTCTCCGCTTCCGTTTCCGTCGGATAATTTCCGTCAAAACATGCGAGACAATGTCCGCGTAAGGGATGGGAGTCCGAACGTCCCACTGCTTCGATCATTCCTTTTGGTGAAAGAAATGCCAAGCTGTCTGCTCCGATCATCTCACGGATTTCTTCCACCGAATGATCCGCGGCGATCAGTTGCTTCCGATCCGCCGTATCAATCCCGTAAAAGCAGGGGAACTTCACCGGCGGCGAGCTGATCCGTACATGAACTTCCTCCGCACCCGCCTCCCGGAGCAGATTGACGATATGGCGGCTGGTGGTGCCGCGGACGATGGAGTCGTCAATCATCACGACCCTCTTTCCTTGCACCACTTTACGGACCGCACTCAGCTTCATCTTCACCCCTTGCTCCCGCAAGGATTGGCTGGGTTGGATAAACGTCCGTCCCACATAGCGGTTCTTAATCAAACCCAATTCATAGGGAATTCCGGCTGCTTCTGCAAACCCGATCGCTGCGGAAGTGCTGGAATCAGGCACGCCTGTCACCACATCGGCTTCCGCCGGTGCCTCTTGAAAGAGCTGTTTGCCCAGACGTTTGCGGGCCAGGTGAACGTTAATCCCGTCAATATCCGAATCGGGACGGGCGAAGTAAATGTACTCAAAGGAGCAGACGGCCCGCCGAGCCGGTTCGGCAAACCGTACGGAGCGCATCCCTTTGCCGTCCAATACCAGCAGCTCCCCGGGCTCCACCGCGCGCACAAATTCCGCTCCCACCACATCAAAGGCGCAAGTTTCCGAAGAAAAAACATAGCTGTCTCCCAACAACCCCATCGACAAGGGGCGCAACCCGTGGGGATCCTGGGCGACAAACAGAGCGTCATTAGTCAGGATCAACAACGCATAGGCCCCCTTTAGCTGGGCAAGTGCTTCCTTCACCTTTTCCTCCAAGGTGGGTTTGCGGGATTTGGCAATCAGATGGGCGATCACTTCGGTGTCGGAAGTCGTCTGAAAGATGGACCCTTGCATCTCCAATTCCCGCTTCAAACGCTCAGAATTGACTAAGTTGCCGTTGGTGGCCAGAGCCAACTGCCCGATCGCCGCACTTTGGAAAATCAGCGGTTGGGCATTGGTGAGCATGCTGTCTCCCGTCGTGGAGTAGCGAACATGGCCGATCGCTGTAGGACCCGCAATGCGCTCCAGGATTTCCCCGTTAAATGCCTCATTCACCAAGCCCATCTGCCGATGATGACGGAAACTGTAACCATCTGTGGTAACGATGCCGGCACTCTCCTGCCCCCGATGCTGCAGGGCATGCAGGCCATAGTAGGTCAGCTGGGCAGCTTCGGGATGGCTGACCACCCCGAATACCCCGCATTCTTCTTTCAGTTCGTCGAAGACGGATTCATGGCGCATGGTAATGCTCCTTCCCAGATGGCCTTCAGAGCAGCCACCGTTTCATCGATGACCTGTTGACCGTTCACTTGGATTTGCAGCCGGTCACCTGCCACACGCCCGATTGGACGACACGGAATTCCGTGGGAAGCGATCAGCTCTTGTACAGCTTCAGCCTGTTGCGGATCCACACTGAGCAACACCCGGGATTGGCTCTCGCTGAAAAGGAACAGCGCAGGTGCCAGCTCCGTATCCAGTTCGACCTCTGCACCCAGTCCGTTGGCAAATCCGCTCTCCGCTAGAGCGACAGCCAAGCCGCCGGAAGAGAGATCGTGAGCGGAACGTACCTTTCCTTGCCGGATAGCTGCCAAAACGGCTTCCTGCAGTTTCTTCTCTTTTTCCAAATCCAAACGGGGAGGACGACCGGACAGTTCCCCTGTCACCACTTGTTCCAACACGCTTCCTCCCAGCTCGGCCCGCGTTTCGCCCAACAGGAGCAAGACATCTCCTTCCTGACGGAAGTCCTGGGTAGTGATATGCTCACGGCTTTCGATCAAACCGACCATTCCCACCACAGGTGTGGGCAGAATCGCCTCGCCGCGGGTTTCGTTATACAGGCTGACATTCCCGCCGACGACCGGGGTCTCCAAAAAGCGGCAGGCTTCGCTCATGCCTTCCACCGCCTGAGCCAGCTGCCAGAACCCTTCCGGCTTCTCCGGGTTGCCGAAGTTGAGGCAGTCGGTAATCCCGAGGGGACGTGCTCCGGAACAGACGACATTGCGTGCCGCTTCCGCAACAGCGATCGCTCCGCCTTCCCGCGGATTCAGGTAGACATATCGTCCATTGCCGTCCGTACACATGGCCAATGCCTTGTCCGTGCCCTCCAGCATGACGACGGCGGCATCGGACCCCGGACGAACGGCTGTGTTGGTCCGTACCATATGGTCGTACTGTTGATATACCCAGCGCTTGCTGGCCACATTGAGAGAGCCCAACACCTTCCGTAACACCTGAGCCGGATTTTGATCCGCCAGCGCTTCTTCCGGACGAGCCGATGCATTTTCGCGATAATAGGCGGGTTCCCTTTGTTCCCGATGGTAGACAGGTGCATCATCCACCAACGTATTCACCGGGATATCGGCCACAATCTCACCGCCGTGGCGCAGGCGGAGACGGCCGTCCCCCGTCACCCGGCCGACTACTGCCGAAGGGAGGTTCCATTTATCCAATACTTGGCGAACCTCATCTTGCCGCCCTTCTTCCACCACCAGCAGCATCCGTTCCTGAGATTCGGACAACATGATTTCGTAGGGAGTCATTCCCTTTTCCCGCTGGGGCACCTGGTCCAGATCCATTTCAATCCCGGTGCCGCCCTTGGCTGCCATCTCCGCACTGGAACAGGTCAAACCCGCTGCACCCATATCCTGAATCCCGATCAGAATTCCTTTTTCCACCAATTCCAGACAAGCTTCCAGGAGAAGCTTTTCCATAAAGGGATCTCCCGCCTGTACGGCCGGCCGTTTTTCTTCCGAGTCCTCGCCCAGTTCTTCCGAGGCAAAGGTGGCACCGTGAATACCGTCCCGGCCGGTGCTGGAACCGACATAGATCACCGGGTTGCCGATACCGGAGGCCACCCCTTTTTGCAGCTTGTCATGGTCCACAATCCCGACACACATGGCGTTAACCAACGGATTCTCTTCATATCGGCGGTCAAACTCTACCTCGCCGCCGACAGTGGGAATCCCTACAACATTGCCATAATGAGCGATTCCCGCCACAGCCTGCTCAAACAAATAGCGCACCCGCGGGCTGTCCAAGGTGCCGAAGCGCAGCGAGTTCAGCAACGCCACAGGCCGCGCGCCCATGGAAAACACGTCGCGGATGATGCCGCCTACCCCTGTCGCTGCCCCTTGAAACGGCTCCACAGCAGTCGGGTGGTTGTGGCTCTCAACTTTGAACACCACCGCTTGGTTATTGCCGATGTCGAGGGCACCCGCTCCTTCGCCGGGACCTTGCAGCACATGCGGTCCTTCTACAGGGAAACGGCGCAAAAGCGGCTTGGAATTTTTGTAACTGCAATGCTCCGACCACATTACGCTGTAGATGCCCACTTCCGTCCAGTTCGGCAAACGGCCGAGGTGGCCGATCACTTGTTCAAATTCCTCATCGGTCATCCCCATGTCCCGATAAAGGCCTTCTGCCTGAATCTTCTCCGGTGAAGGCTCCCATACCGTCGTGGTTTGCTCAGGCAACATCGGATTTCCCCTCCCAGTAGCGCAGCATAGATGTAAACAGCCTGCGTCCGTCTTCTGATCCCATCCAGTCCAAAACCGCCCGTTCCGGATGGGGCATCAGACCCAGTACATTTCCCCGCTCATTGCAAATACCCGCGATGTCCGCCACCGAACCGTTGGGGTTCTCGCCTGTGTAGCGAAATACGATCTGACCATTTGCCTCCAAGCGGCTCAAAGTTTCTTCGTCGCAGTAGTAGTTCCCTTCTCCATGCGCGATGGGGAAGCGGATATCTTCTCCGGCACGATAATCCAGGGTGAAGGGAAGTCGGTTGTTTTCCACCCGCAGCGATTGAATGGAACAGCGGAACTGCAAATGGTCGTTGCGACGCATCGCTCCGGGCAGCAAGCCGGCTTCTAGCAAAACTTGAAAACCATTGCAAATCCCGAGTATCAGTTTTCCTTGTTCAGCCGCTTTCTGCACTCCCTCCATCACCGGGGAAAAGCGAGCCAATGCACCGGTTCGAAGATAATCCCCGTAGGAAAAGCCGCCGGGAAGGATGACCGCATCAAAACGGTCCAAATCGGACTCCTGATGCCATACGGCTTCTACCGGTTGACCGAGCACCTCTTTCACCGCTTTGATACAGTCCACATCACAATTGGAACCAGGGAACACCGGCACGGCAAAACGCATTAGGCTCCCTCCTCCAACCGAAAGCTGTACTGTTCAATCACCGGGTTAGCCAACAGCTTTTTGCACATGGCTTCCACCTGCTCCTCCGCCGACTGTTCATCAGCGGCCTTCAGCCACACTTCCAACGTTTTTCCGATGCGCACACTGTCCACTTCTTCAAAACCCAACGTGTGCAGAGATCCTTTGACTGCATTTCCTTGCGGGTCCAACACACTCGGTTTCAGACGGACTTCGATGGTAGCTTTATACATGGGCTTCTCCTCCCAACCGGTTCCAGATTTCCTGATAAGCTTCCTCTACATCGCCCAGGTCGCGGCGAAAACGATCCTTATCCATCACTTTTCCAGTTCGACTGTCCCAAAAGCGGCAAGTATCCGGAGAAATTTCGTCCGCCAACAGCAATTGCCCGGATGCATCCACGCCAAATTCCAGCTTAAAGTCGACCAAAGTAATCTGATGTTGCTCCAAGAGCTCCGTCAACAGCTGATTGACGGTCAATGCGGTCTGTTTCATCTCCTCCACCCGCTCCGGCGTCGCCAGATTTAACAGGCGGATGTGATCCTCGTTAATGAGGGGATCTCCTAGCGCATCGTCCTTGTAATAAAACTCGACTACCGGTTGCGGAAAAACCTGACCCGCCTCCAAACCAAGGCGTTTGACCAGGGTACCTGCCGCCCGATTGCGCACCACCACTTCCAAGGGGATGATGGAGACATGTTTCACCAATTGTTCCCGGCTCGACAGCAGCCGGATAAAATGATTAGCAACCCCGCGCTCCTTCAGGTAGTGAAAAAACACCGCACTGATCCGGTTGTTCCATTCCCCTTTGCGGTCGATCACCGCCTTTTTTTCCCCGTTAAAGGCAGTGGCATCATCTTTGTACTCCACCCAGACTTGATCCTCGCGGTCGGTTTGGTAGACACGCTTTGCTTTTCCTTCGTACAGCAGGTTCCCACGGTTCATGTTCTCCGCCTCCATTCACTTATTTCACACCATCGGATCCCTTGAACTGGATGCCCACCCGTCTCCATGCCGATACTCACGCCATTTACCGGTTGCGATGCTGCTAAACTGCACCTAAGCTCAAACCAGCCATACATGCTTATGACGATGGAATCCTTAGCTGTCCAACAAGCCGACACGACGGAAGATATCATCCACATGTTTCAGATGGTAACGGTAATCAAAACAATCCGTGATTTCTTCCGGCTTCAAAAACTTCGTAATCATTTCATCCCCTTCAACCAGCGAACGGAACTGAACCCCTTCTTCCCATGCCTGCATGGCCAATTTTTGTACCCGATCATAGGCTTCTTCCCGTTTCAACCCTTTGTTGATCAAGGAAAGAAGGACGCGTTGGGAGTAAATCAACCCATAAGTACGTTCCATATTCCGTTTCATGTTTTCCGGGAACACCGTCAGGTTTTTCACAATCCCGGCAAACCGATTCAGGAGATAGTTGAGCAGGATCGTCGCATCTGGCAGGATGACGCGTTCTGCGGAAGAGTGCGAGATATCCCGTTCATGCCAGAGCGGAACATTTTCATAAGCAGTCACCATATGACCACGGATCACCCGCGCCAAACCGGTGATGTTTTCCGATCCGACGGGATTCCGTTTATGCGGCATGGCGGAAGATCCTTTTTGCCCTTTGCCGAAAGCCTCCTCTACTTCTCGGGTCTCGCTTTTTTGCAGCCCCCGGATTTCCACCGCAAACTTTTCCAGTGAAGTGGCGATCAACGCCAAGGTGCTCATATATTCCGCATGACGGTCCCGCTGCAGGGTTTGGGTCGATATCGGGGCAGGGGAAAGGCCCAATTTTTCGCACACATACTTCTCTACAAACGGATCAATATTGGCATAGGTGCCCACCGCCCCTGAAATTTTCCCGTAAGCAACCCGTTGCGCAGCCCGTTCCAGCCGTTCTTTGTTCCGCTTCATTTCCTCATACCAAAGAGCCATCTTCAGCCCGAAAGTGGTGGGTTCGGCATGTACGCCATGGGTCCGGCCCATCATCACCGTATCTTTATGCTCCAGCGCTTTCTCTTTGAGAATCTCAATAAAGCGGTCCACGTCCTGAAGCAAGATGTCATTGGCCTGTTTCAAGAGGTAGGACAAAGCGGTATCCACCACATCGGTGGACGTCAACCCGTAATGCACCCATTTGGACTCCGGACCCAGCGTCTCGGCTACAGCCCGGGTAAAAGCCACCACATCATGCCGCGTGTCCTCTTCGATCTCCTGGATCCGCTTCACATCAATTCGGGCGTTTTTGCGGATTTTCGCCACATCCTCTTTCGGAATAACCCCCAATTCCGACCATGCCTCACAAGCAAGGATTTCCACTTCCAACCAGGCTTTAAATTTATTTTCATCTGTCCAAATCCGGCCCATTTCAGGTCGCGTATACCGTTCGATCATCTGTCATTTCCAACTCCTTCAGTTTCTTTGCCAAGTGTGCAGGTTCCCAAATTCCCCATTCCAGGAGAGCATGCAACGCTTCTGAATGAGAGTCGCTCACCATGGTGACATGTCCCATTTTCCGACCGGCCCGAGCTTCCTCTTTCCCGTATAGATGCACTTTTGCATCTGCCGGCATCCGGGTCATTCCCGCCAATAAAGCCGGGATATGTTCTCCCAAAACATTGACCATGACAGCCGGCGACATCAGCCGGGGGGAGCCCAAGGGCAAGCCGCATATCGCCCTGACATGTTGCTCAAACTGAGAAGTAACACAGGCATCCCATGTGTAATGACCGGAGTTATGAGGCCGAGGTGCCAATTCGTTGACCAACAGTTTCCCGTCGGGCAGCATAAACATCTCCACTGCGATCAGGCCGACCACTTCCAGTTGTTCCGCAACCCGTCGGGCCAACGCTTCCGCTTGGCGCTTCACCCGATCCTCTACCGGTGCGGGGGCCAGTGTCAGGTGCAAAATATGGCGTACATGCACATTTTCCACCACGGGGTAGGTGACCACTTCTCCTTGCGAGTTGCGGGCCGCAATCACAGAAAGTTCTTTTTGAAAGGGCACCCACTGCTCCAAAATTAACGGCTCATTTTCCCGGTGCAGGGCTTCCCAGCATGTGATTGCGTCATCCGGGTGCTGAATCAACCGCTGCCCTTTTCCATCATAGCCGCCGGTCACGGTTTTCAACACGCAGGGAGTGCCGAGTTGAGCAACTGCCTGAGCCAAGTCGGCCGCAGTTTGTACCACCTGGTATTCCGCTACGGGCACACCTGCCCGCACGAGGGCTTCTTTCTCCCGAACCCGGTGTTTGGTGATACTCAACAACGTGCTTCCCTGGGGCAAAAAGGACGTACTCTCCAGCAAGGACACCGTCTCTTCATGGACATTTTCAAATTCGTACGTGATCACATCGCTCATCTCTGCCAGCAACCGCGCAGCTTCCCTATCATCATAAGAGGCACGAATGTGATGATCGGACACTTGGGACCCCGGGCAATTCGCCGCTGGATCCAAACTGACAATACGGTAGCCCAGCTTCTTCCCTTCAATAGCGATCATCCTGCCCAACTGACCGCCGCCCAAGATTCCCAGGGTGCTTCCCGGCAACACACCGCCATTTGGGAAACCTTTTCGTTGACTATCCATTATGATAACCCACCCGGAACCTTGTTTTCTAATACCTTCTGGCGAATCGAATCCCGGCGCGCTTGCAGCCTTTGCCGAAGTTGTACATCCTGTACCCCGAGAATTTCCACTGCCAACAACCCTGCGTTAACGGCACCGGCCTCACCGATGGAGACAGTGGCGACGGGAACACCGCCGGGCATCTGGACAATGGATAACAGCGAATCCAAACCGTTCAGCGAAGAAGACTTTACCGGGACCCCGATCACAGGCAATACCGTTTTGGCAGCGACCATTCCGGGCAGATGGGCCGCTCCTCCGGCACCGGCAATAATCACTTCCAATCCCCGATCCGCTGCTGTTTCTGCATAATGAAACATCTCATCCGGTGTACGATGAGCGGAAACCACGCGGGTCTCATAAGAAACTGCCAGTTCATCCAATACTTCACACGCTTTTTGCATGGTGGGATAATCCGAGGTGCTTCCCATGATTACGCCAACTTTCGGTTGGGTCATCTCTGCTAGCCTCCCGCATCAGTATGCAATCATATAAAAAGCCCGACGGAGGTGTTTTCCACAGGAAAACCCCCCATTCGGGCACACTTCACCCAAAGGGTTGGCTTTCCCATAGTCCGGAAATTTACGGTTTCCGGGTAGAGACACTCGGGCCATATTCCCGAGCATATATGAGAAAGGATCGATATACTGGATATTAACCATCGTAACATGATCAAATCCTCAACTTCTATGGTTCATTTTTAGTGTAACAAGGGTTTTCTTCTTCGTCAACGCAAAAAACGAACACTTTACAATATGTTCACTTTAAATGTTCGTTTTTCTCGTAGAGAACAATAAAAAACCGCCCCCCGAAAAGAGCAGCGGTTTTGGGTCATTGATTAAGCGGTCTTGATGTTTGCGCCGGTTCCTTCTACGTCGGATCCTTCCAACTTGGTTACACAAACTGCAGTCATAGCGTCCCCGGTGATGTTGATTTGCGGTCCGGCTCATATCCAGCACCGGCCCACACCCAGAATGATCCCAATGACAATTCCTGCGGAAGGAACGGCAGCAGTACCGATGAAAGCCAATGTTGCCGTCAACTGTTCTGCAACCGATAGATCGATGCCGTACAACTGAGCGATAAAAACAGCGGCTACCCCCTGCATAATGGCTGTTCCATCCATATTGATCGTTGTACCCAACGGAATGACAAAGCTGCTGATGCTTTTCGGCACCTTGAATCCTTGCAAAAGAAAAAAGCAGCTCATAGTGAGCTGCTTTCTCTGTGCCTGGCAACGTCCTACTCTCCCAAGGGGTCTCCCCCTCAGTACCATCGGCGCTGGAGGGCTTAACTTCCGTGTTCGGTATGGGAACGGGTGG
>NZ_BMHQ01000003.1 GCF_014641195.1 Marinithermofilum abyssi
GCGCCGATTTGTCATGGCCTTAAACAGCGTGGGATCTTTGCCGTCATTGCCCACCGCCGCTTCCGGCCGAACAAAGCACTCTTTCACAAATGGCAATATAAATATGATGAGAAGAAAGATGTGTACATCTGTCCCGCTGGTCACGAACTTTCCTACCGCACCACCAACCGGCAAGGGTTTCGGGAATACAAGTCAGATCCATCTGTCTGCCAAGCGTGTCCACTGCGGTCACAATGTACGACCAGCAAGAACTGCGTCAAAACCGTCACCCGCCATGTGTGGGAGGACGCCAAAGAGTGGGTGCGAACCAACCGCTTGAGCGACCAAGGGAAAGCACTCTACAAACGAAGAAAGGAGACCATCGAGCGAAGTTTTGCTGATGCCAAAGAGCTCCATGGTCTCCGATACGCACGCATGAGGGGGCTTGCCAAGGTTACAGAGCAATGCCTCCTAACCGCGTGTGCCCAAAACATCAAGAAAATGGCCCTGCTCCTCTCCAAGAGGAGCAGGGGACCTGAAAACGGGCCGCGATCTCCCTTATACACGTTTATTTTTCTCTGTTTCTGGAACAAACAAAGCCCTGTCGCCTTTCGGCGCAGGGCTTTGTCATTAACCTCGAAATCCGTAAACAACGGATTTCTTTTTTTGTTAATCGGTTTTTAAGATGTAGGCATCGGGTATGCCGGCCCGTTTCAGTTCTTCCAACCGTTGTTGGGCGTAATCGAGAGATTGGAACGCACCGGCTTGAACCCGATAATAGACGGTTCCATCGATGTGGACGGTCCAAATGATGGAGTCGATGCCTTTGGACTTGAGATATTTCTGAAGATCTTTTGCGTTTGCCTCCTCTTTATAGGAACCGGCAATCACTTTGTACAAGGTTTTTGCCGGAAGGTCGAGAGCTTTGGCAATCCCCTCGCCAATGGCATTGGAGAGGTCTTGAATAAATCCAGAGTTGGTCAGTAATTTCAGGTCCGCGGAATCAATAAACAAATTCTCCAATAACACAGCGGGCATGTTGGTCTCCCGAAGCACATAAAAGTTGGCTCGTTTTTTCCCGCGATTTTTGACCCCGTATTTGGGACCGATGACACTCATTACATGATTGTGGATTGTTTCCCGGCAATTGACGGTCTTTTGGGAAACGCTTCCGTCATAGATATAACTCTCCCATCCAGTACCGCCGCCGGCGTTAATGTGGATGGAACAGAAGTAGTCGGCATTCTTGGAGTTTGCCAGGGCTACCCGTTCAGACAGGGTGGGATAGGTATCCGATGTGCAGGTCATCACCATGTTCACCTGATAGCGGGTGAGCAAATAATCCCGTACGCGAAGGCCGATATCCAGCGTAAAGTTTTTTTCTTTGTAACTTCCGTTGACAGCACCGGCGTCACTGCCGCCATGTCCAGGGTCGATCACAACCAAAGCCATTTCTATCACCTCACTAACAGACTATGATTGTCCAAATGGGAGAGTGATAGAATGGGGCGCCCATTTGTATTAGCCGCCTGAAAGGGGTGGCTGTTGTATACTGAGGACAGTCGAACCTTGCATGGGGAGGGGATATCATGCGTGTATTGGTAACGGGGGGAACGGGCTTTGTTGGCCGCAATCTGATCCATCTGCTCCACGAGGAGGGGCATGAGGTAACTTTGCTCCATCGGAAGCAATCTCGGTTGGTTGACTTGCCGGAAGGCATTCAAACCCGAGTGGGGGATGTAACCGATCCGGAATCCCTTCAGGGGTCTTGTGACGGGATGGACTGGGTTTTCCATGTCGCGGGGGATGTGACGTGGGGACGTCACTTGCGGGAACGGATGTTTCGCATCAATGTGGATGGTGCCCGAAACATGGCGGAGGAAGCGATGCGGGCAGGAGTCCAACGGTTTATCCACACCAGTTCGGCTGCCGCTGTCGGATTCCCGGCCAAAGGAGAAGTGGCGGACGAGTCCTATCCTTTCAACGGGGATCGGCTCGACGTGGGATACGCCATGGCTAAACGGCAGGGCGAGGAAGCGGTATTGAAATACGCAGAGAAGGGGTTGCCCGCCATCGTGGTCAATCCCAGCGTCATCATTGGAATCCGTGCTTATACCCCACAGTTTGCAGCAGCTGTTGTGAAAGGGAAGCTGCGCATCGCACCGGAGGGCGGTATCAATATTTGCGATGTGGAAGATGTGGCTCGAGGGCATCTGCTGGCGGCCTTAAAGGGGCGGATAGGTGAGCGGTACATATTGGGCGGCACCAATACGACTTTTGCCCGGGTTTTCCGCATGCTGGCACAAGCCGGGGGTGTGAAAGAGGAGATCAACGTGTTGAAGCGGCCTTGGGCACTGACGGCATCTTTCCTGTCGGAAGGAATTGGGAGGATGACGGGAAAAGAACCGGCTCTGGCCTGGGATCTGGGGAAATTGGCCGGTCGGGACATCCATTACCGTTCAGATAAAGCAGTACGTGAGCTGGGATATACGATCACCCCTCTGGAAAAGACCGCCTGTAAGCTGGCGGACTGGGTGAAACGGAATCCATTGAAGAAGTGAAGGGGCGATATTTGACAAACGCCAAGGTCATGCCAAGGGTTTTCCAAAAACGGCACAAGGGGTAAAATGGACAAGGTTGCTGTGATCAGTACAGAACAAAGGAAGTGACCACAATGCATACAACAAAATGGCGTTTGTTGAATACAGGGATACGGGACGGCGCCGAGAACATGGCCATCGATGAAGCGATTGTGACGGCTCACAGCGAAGGGAAGGTGCCCCCCACCATCCGTTTTTATGGATGGAACCCGGCTACGCTGTCCATCGGGTACTTCCAAAAGGCAAATAAAGAAGTAGATATGGAACGCCTTCAGGAGCACGGACTTGGTTTTGTCCGTCGGCCGACGGGAGGTCGGGCTGTCTTACATGATCAAGAGCTCACCTACAGTGTGGTGGTAAGCGAAGATTATCCGGATATGCCGACCACTGTGACGCAATCATATCGGGTTATCAGCACGGGGTTGCTGCACGGCTTTCGGCGGCTGCAGCTGGCGGCGGAAATGGTCCCGTTGGAAACGGAAGAAGAAAAAGCGCGGTATGCCTCCTTGGGATCGGCAGCTTGTTTCGACTCCCCTTCCAATTATGAGTTGGTGGTGGAAGGACGGAAAGTAGCCGGCAGTGCACAAACCCGACAAAAGGGTGTTATTTTGCAACATGGTTCCATTTTGCTGGACATGGATGTAGGCCTTCTCTTTGATGTTCTCCGCTTTCCTTCGGAGCGGGTGAAAGAACGGATGAAACAAGGGTTCCTGAAAAAAGCAGTGGCGATCAATCAATTGCGGGACAGACCCGTCACCATCGAAGAGGCAACGGAAGCTTTTACCGCCGGGTTTGAGGAAGGGATGCAGATCCGCCTGATCCCCGGTAGCTTGACTCCCTATGAAGAAGAGTTGGTGCAGCAGTTGAAAGAGAACCGGTACAGTACGGACGAATGGAACTTCCGGAGGTAAAAAAAGTGGACAAGGCTCCTCTTATGAAGGAGCGAGCGGGAAAACCCAGCCCTTTAGGGTTGGGATGAAAGCGAGCGTCGGACTTGTGAGAGGGTTTCAGCCCTCTTACAAGTCCGACATTGTTCCAATGCCCTTTTGATCAATTTGAAAATACTGCCGTTCGGGTGGAATCCCGTATAATATAATTGTGCAAAAAAACGTACAATGAGGAGGTGATCACGATGATGAGAACCTACAAATTCAAGCTGGAACCAAAGAAAGAGCAGATCGAGAAGATCGAATGGACACTGGGCATGTGTCGCTGGCTCTACAACTCCATGCTTGAACAACGAAAGTTTGCCTACAAAAGACGTGATATCACGTTAACCTATCACAAGCAAGCAATCGAACTCCCCAAACTCAAGAAGGAGATCCCGGAGTTCAAAGAGATCCATTCCCAGGTTCTTCAAGACGTAGCCAAGCGGTTGGACAAAGCATTTCAAGCGTTTTTCCGTCGTGTGCAACACGGAGTAAAGCCGGGATACCCTCGCTTTCAAGGTAAGAATCGATACGATAGCTTCACCTATCCTCAACTCGGGTTCAAGATCGAAGGAAAGTTTCTCAAGCTATCTAAGATCGGCAATGTTCGCGTTAAGCTACATAGACAGATCGAAGGAAGGGCAAAACTTGCACCATCAGGAGGAAAAACGGTAAGTACTACGCTTGTTTCTCGTGCGAGGTGGAAGCGAAGCCTGCAAGTACCGATAAGCGAGTGGGAGTGGATTTGGGGGTCAAACATCTTGCTGTTACCTCTGATGAGGAGTATTTCGACCACCCCAAGTATCTTCGTAAAACGGAAAGAAAGTTGAAATGGCTTCAACGGATGGTTTCCCGCAGAAAGATGGGATCCAATCGTTGGAGAAAAGCAGCCCTGATGTTAGCCAAATGCCATGAATACATAGCCAATCAGAGAAAAGACGCCGCTCACAAAATCAGCCGATATTTGGTGGACCACTACGATTGGATCGCCTTTGAAGACTTAAACATTCGGGGGATGGTGAAAAATCACCATCTTGCCAAGAGCATTGTAGACGCAGGTTGGAGGATGCTGGTTCAATTCACAGCTTACAAGGCAGAGTGGGCCGGTAAGCAATTGATAGCAGTTGATCCTCGCAACACGTCGCAAGTTTGCTCGGAGTGCGGTCGGATCGTAAAGAAGACATTAAAAGAACGTACCCATCGTTGCTCATGCGGATATGTGGTAGACAGAGATGTCAATGCCGCAAGAAATATCCTACATAAAGCGATTGGATACGTTCCTGAACCGAGATACGGGCAATTAGAACTAAACCTTTTCTAGGCTTGGACGAAGCCTTCGTGGATGGATGTGGGTTGCCACGCCAAATGAAGCGAGAAGCCCACGGCGCCCGAAGGAAGTGCCCCTGGGGTGCTTTAGCCGTGCGGAGCAAGTCACTTCAGCTTCATCAAATAAAGAGGTGTAAAAATTCATAGCTTCCTCGGCTTGTCCAGTGAACATCAAGAAGGTAGTTATTTTTTGATTTTCCACTAAAACACACTCCTTTTACTGTAGCTCATTATGCAAGCTTTTGGCCAACAGATGAAACATTTCCCTTCATCCATGTTCCGTAGATCCCTTTTGGGCACTCCTTCTTTGGTTTATCCGCCAAGGGGTCATGTGGTTCGACTTTGTCCAAACAACCGGTCAACACCAAAGCTAGCGTAAGCAGTCACACCATACAATAGGGATTTGATTTTGAGTTATGATACCACACCTTCACGCGAGAAAACGAAAATCTGAAGGTCTGAGAGAGATTCATTTGAGTAGCATTTTTTAGATTGCTGGTGGTAACCCCGAATACTGTATAATTCTTGGAAAGGAGTGATTATACCTTTGTTGGTAAAAATGAGAAGACAGGTGTTCGATTCGCTGGAAGATAAAGCGCTCGGAGGGGCATGTTTTGAGCCAATAATCCCTAAGATTCGTGGAAAAAACAACACGGTGAAGACACAGGTTTATAAGCAACTGACAACAGGACAACAAGCGTTGTTCATGTTCTATGTGTTTTATAATCACGCAAGTAAATCTCTGGCTGAGTTTTATTGGTGGAGTGCCTATTATCTGGCGCAACCAAAAGCATGGTTAGAAATCAAAGTCGGATTACGATATTTTAGGGCCGATGCCATGTTGCGGCTACTTGAGGAGATGGAAGGGATTCTTAAAGCGCGGAACCACCCGAGTAGTTTTGGAAGGTTCGACGTTTCTTATAAGGACCTTGACAATGATTTGGAGCTTCTTGCATCCGTAAGCCCACTCCATACGATTTTCCATGAAATCTCTCCTGCAATTTTAAAGAGGATTGGTAAGTATATCAGAAACAACCCAAGCGAGTTCTTACAGTTCGAGAACTAGGCATAACCTCTTCGCCGGTTGCATAAAAAACGGTAGGTTTATGCACTTGCACTGACATTTTCATATTAGGCCCAGAGGTAGCGAACGTCGATTTTTTCGCCATCTGCTCAAGAAATGAGCTTTGAGCCTGGAATTAGGGGTAGAACCACATCGCCTCAAGCTAAGAAAAAATGGTTCCTTAGTGATTCTTAGTCATTTAATTTCGGGGGGCCCATAACATCACGGCCACCCCGATTAGACAGATGCTGGCTCCTATCCAGTCGTAACGGTCCGGAGTCTTTTGGTCGATTCCCCAACCCCAGAGAATCGAAAGTATGATGAACACCCCTCCATACGCTGCATACACCCGGCCAAAGGATGGGAATGTCTGTAAGGTCGCAATCACACCATATAACGCCAATGCAATGCCGCCGATCCCTCCGATCCAAGCCGATTTCCCTTCCCGCAACCACAGCCAAATGAGATATCCTCCGCCGATTTCAGCGAGTCCCGCGATCAGAAATAAGATGATGGCTCGGCTCATGAAGTGAATCCTCCTTTATCCATACCGAGTAAATTTCCTACAATGATGAGAGTTGGTACTTCAATTATTCAACTAGGAATGGTTGGTAATTTGGGCAATCAATCAGAAAAAAGCGTCAAAGTTCCGTTTCCAAAAAGAATTCGGTCCTCTTGAAAGATCTCCTTGCCTTAAATAAAAACATTTTTTGTATAGGCACTTCAACAAAAAAGGGATGATTACAACGTAAAAAGAATTAAATGGTGAGCTCTGACCAACTCGGAGATGATGAGGACAATGGAGATCAACCGATACATTCAAGCGATTGAAGAGCATATTGCCGAATTGAGGGTACGGAATGTCATGGCCATCCAAGATGGGTGGGATTTTTTCGTCTTGGAAGTTAATCGGAATTGGATTTTTCGGTTTCCGCGTCGGCAAGAGGGGTTAAGCCAGTTAGAAAAAGAGAACCGTTTTTTATCCGAATGGTCGTATCGACTTCCTGTGCCTGTTCCTCGTTATCGGTGGATCTATCTTCAAGCCACTCCCTCTTTCGCTGCTTATCCAAAACTGAGTGGTCTAGCTTTAAACCCTCGATCAATACCAGAAGATTCTAGAAATTGCGCTCAGGAGCTAGCTTTGTTCCTGTCCTCCTTGCATCGAATTCCTATTCCTTCTCCAAGGGAGGTTCATATACAAAACTGGAAATTGAAATACGAAAAGTTTCACACACAGGTCCAAAGACAGTTGTTGCACCGGTTAGAAGAAGGGGGACGGGTCGAAGAGCTTGTTCCTTTGTTAATAGGAATATCACAAAAACGTGTCAGGTAGTCATTACCGGTTTTCAACCCTCCTCCTGGGGTATATAATTCCCCGGTGAAAAACACCTTCTCTGTGAGGTGGAATATCAAGAGGAGGGCTGAACGATGTGGACGATTCGCCAAGCTGAACTTTCCGATGCACAAGCGGTTCGACACCAATTGCACCGGGCGTATCGCCCAATCAAAGAGCAGGGTTTCAATATGGAAGCGACGGATGTTTCGCTGCAAGCTGTGGAAGAGAGCATCGTCAGCGATGAAATATATCTGTTGGTGGATGAGGATGACCAAGTGAAAGGAACGGTTCGTCTACAAAAAAACAACGATGAAAAAGATACCCTGGGTTGGTTTAGCATCGCCCCTGAAGTGTCCGGTCGCGGCCTTGGCAAGATGTTGTTGGATTATGCCGAGGAGCGTGCCAAAAAGCGGGGACGGAAAAAAATATACTTGGACACGGCCAAAGAGCATCCCTGGCTGCCGAAGCTGTATCGAAAAATGGGGTACAAAGAAATCGGGGTGACCCGTTGGCCCGGTCAAAACTTTAACGCCATCCAATTTGAAAAGAAACTTTGAATCCTGACAAACGTCGGAGACCTCCGTCTCCGACGTTTTTTGATAAAGTTCATCTGGGAAATGAGGGCCAGGTTTGCTATGGGAATATTGGCAACCTGTAACGGCTGGGGGGATAAGGTCGAATGGGATGAATGGGATGAATGGGATGAAAGGGGTTGTAAGGGCTGGGATCGTGAGGGATACGGGGAAATGGGATGTGGATCGGATTGTGGGGATAGAGATACCATGGGTAGCCGATCATCCAAGGTACTGGGAAACAACAGGACAGCATCGAGATGCCTCCTTTGCCGGGAGTTTTCCTACAGCCTATGAAACGGGCGGGAGTTTGGTGTGGTATCCATAAATTCTAGTTGACATATTTTCCGATTCGGTACATAATGTCAAAATTAAAGAGGAATTTAACGTGGAAACGCAATGACGAAGGCCAGTAAGGCATGGATCCCGCAGCAGAGAGCAAAGCCCGCAGGCTGAGAGGCTTTGCCGGAAGACATGACCTGAACCCACCTTCCGATGCGGCCGGTGAGCAAGCCGGAATCGGTTTCCCGCCGTTACAGGGAGCAGCCGTACGGCTGGCAAAGCGGGCACAATTTGTGCCAATCAAGGTGGTACCGCGGAAGAACAGCGCTCTTTCGTCCTTACGAAGGAGGGCTTTTTTATTTTTTAAAAACGGAGGCGTCGGCAGTGAAGCAAACAACCGTGGTGGTGAAAATCGGAACATCATCCCTGACGGACGACCGGGGGCGCCTGGACGAGGGGAAACTGCAGCATCATGCGGCAGCCGTTTCCCGGCTGAAACAGGCGGGTATGGGTGTAGTGTTGGTTTCTTCCGGAGCCATCGCTGCAGGATTTCACGAGTTGGGGATGAAGCAAAGGCCCCGCACTCTTGCGGGGAAGCAGGCGGCGGCAGCGGTAGGGCAGGGAATGTTAATTCAGCGCTACCGCGAAGCATTTGCAAGATTGGGTCACTCGTGTGCTCAAGTGCTGTTGACCCGGGGAGACTTCGACCATCGGATGCGGTATAGGAATGCGTTGAATACACTGGGATTTTTGTTGGAAAGAGGAAGTATCCCGATCATCAATGAGAACGACTCCATCTCTGTGGATGAAATCCGCTGGGGGGACAATGATTTTTTGGCTTCGTTGGTAGCCGGTCTGTTGCAATCGGAATGGCTGCTGCTGGTGACCAATACGGACGGTCTGTACACGGAAAATCCGTGGGAAAACCCCGCCGCAGAGAAAATTCACCGCTTGACCGAAGTGGATGATCATCTCTTGTCCCGTTTGGACGACAGCAAATCCGCTCTGGGAAGCGGGGGGATGCGTTCCAAACTGTTGGCGGCACGAAGAGCATCCGCTGCCGGAACCCGAGTGTATATCGGAACGGCGGTCGAGTCGGAAGATTGGATGGAGAAGGCTGTGGCGGGAGAAGGGAGCGGTACCTATATCGCCTCCGCTTCTCACCGAATCAGCCGGAAAGAGCATTGGATCGCCGCCCACTCTCTGCCGAAGGGCATGATCCAAGTGGACAAGGGGGCAGCCCAGGCACTGCTGGAAGCGGGGGGAAGTTTGTTGCCTTGCGGGATTACCCGGGTAAGCGGGGAATTTGAACCGGGATCGGTGGTGGAAGTGTTAGATCCTCAAGGCCGTTCGATCGGGCGCGGGCTTACCCGCTATGGAGCCGATCTGTTACAAAGGGTAAAAGGGTGGCAGACGGAAGCGGTGCATCAAATCGATCCTCATGTGCCGGATGAAGTGATTCACCGGGATGACTGGGTCACGTTGTTTTCACTTAACTATGCGTAAACCTGAAAGGAGAGAGATCCCATTGGTAAAGACAAAGGTGTCGGGTGTACGGCAGAAGGCAGAACAAGCACGGGCAGCATCCAAACGGCTCGCTCTGTTGACGGAGGCACAAAAAAACGCCGGTTTGCGTGCCATGGCCCAAGCTCTCCGAAATCGCCGGGAGGCGATACTCACGGCAAATGAAGAGGATCTCCGACGTGGAGAAGAAGCGGGTTTATCTACGGCATTGATGGATCGGCTTCGGTTGACTGAGGAGCGGTTGGAAGGGATGGCCCAGGGGCTGGAAGAATTGATCCACCTTCCGGACCCCGTCGGTGAAGTGATGGAGACGGTGGAGCGGGAAAACGGCCTGCGTATTGAAAAGGTGCGTGTTCCGCTGGGTGTCATCGGCATGATTTATGAGGCTCGCCCCAACGTGACGGTGGATGCGGCGGGTTTGGCGCTGAAAACCGGCAATGCCGTTGTGCTGCGGGGCAGCTCCTCCGCTTTTTACTCCAACCGTATGCTGGTGGAAGTGTTGCATCAAGCCCTGGAAACGACGGATGTCCCGGTGGACGGTGTGCAATTGGTAGAAGACTTGGATCGGGAAGCCGTACGGGAAATGATGACACTCAACGGGTGGATTGACGTGATCATCCCGCGGGGCGGGGCCGGCTTGATCGAACGAGTCGTCCGTGAATCCACTGTCCCGGTGCTGGAGACCGGTGTGGGGAACTGCCACATTTATGTAGACGCGGAAGCGGATCCTTCCATGGCGGAACACATTGTAATCAACGGAAAGACGGATCGTCCGGCGGTGTGCAACGCAGTGGAGACACTACTGGTGCATCGGGAATGGGCAAAACAGCATTTATCCAGTTTGGCTGCCCGCTTGCAGGAAAATGGAGTGGAACTCCGTGGATGCGACCGGACCAGGGCGCTGGCTGATCACGTGTTGCCTGCATCGGAAGAAGATTGGAGGCGTGAATACCTGGATCTGATTTTGGCGGTAAATGTGGTGGACTCCCTGGAAGAGGCGATGGAACATATCGATCGATACGGAACCCGCCATTCGGAGGCGATTGTAACCGACAACGCAGAGACGGCTCGAGTGTTTCTGCAGGGGGTGGATGCCGCTGCTGTCTATCACAATGCTTCCACTCGATTTACCGACGGCTCCCAGTTTGGATTCGGCGCCGAGATCGGGATCAGTACCCAGAAGCTTCATGCTCGCGGCCCCATGGGGCTCAAAGAGCTAACCTCCTATAAGTACCGGGTGTTGGGCACTGGCCAGGTTCGGGGGTGAACCGGCTTTCCTTACGGGTTGTATATGAAACTTTCCCAGTGAAATCTCCTTTAACTAAAAGGGCGGGTGATTCTTTGCGGTTGCATCTCACCCGCCCGTTCGATACCATCACATAGGAGGGGAGGGAGAATCATGAATATCCAGATGTTGATCGACCAGATGAAGAATCGGGTGGATTTTCGCAAACACGTCACCCGATGGGAAGTGATTCCGGCGCGTCCAGCCCGTTATACTCCCTATCCGGATCAGCTGCACCCCGACTTAGTCCGGGTATTGCAGTCACGGGGGATTGAACAGCTCTACACCCATCAAGGGACGGCGGTGGAATCGGTGCTGGCGGGAGACAGCGTGGTAACGGTTACGCCAACCGCTTCCGGTAAGACCTTGTGCTACAATTTGCCGGTGCTGCACACCGTGATGGAGGATCCGTCCACCCGGGCATTATACATATTTCCGACCAAGGCATTGGCTTATGATCAGCTGACAGAAATCCATCGTTGGGTGGAGGAGTTGGGGCATGATATCAAGGCTCACACTTACGACGGGGACACGCCGGCATCGGCTCGCCAGGCGATTCGGCGTGCAGGGCACATCGTGGTGACCAATCCGGACATGTTGCATCAGGCGATTCTCCCTCACCACACCAAATGGGTGAAACTCTTTGAAAACCTGAGGTATATCGTGATCGACGAGCTGCATGCCTATCGCGGGGTATTCGGCAGCCACTTTGCCAATGTGTTGCGCCGCTTACGCAGGATCTGCCGTCATTACGGATCCGATCCCCAATTTATTTGTTCCTCGGCCACGATTGCTAACGCGAAGGAATTTGCTGAAAAGCTGACCGGCGTGTCGATGACGCTGGTGGACAACAACGGAGCGCCCGCTGATGAGAAGCACTTTGTATTTTATAATCCTCCCGTCGTCAATCCGGCGCTGGGGATTCGTCGCAGCAGTGTATTGGAAGCCCGTAAACTGGCGGAGGAGTTGATCAAAAACGATATCCAAACAATCGTTTTTGCCCGGAGCCGCGTGCGGGTGGAAGTGCTGCTCACCTATCTGCAAGATGTTTTGCCCCAAGGAGTCCGGGGCTATCGGGGCGGATATCTGCCGACGCAGCGAAGGGAGATTGAAAAAGGGTTGCGGGATGGCTCGATCCGGGGCGTGGTCAGCACCAACGCCCTCGAACTGGGAATCGACATCGGCCAGTTGGAAGCATGCGTGATCTGCGGGTATCCCGGCAGCATCGCCAGCACTTGGCAGCAAGCGGGACGTGCCGGACGGCGGCAGGGGAAGTCGCTGACGGTGTTGATCGCATCCAGTAATCCGTTGGACCAATATGTGATTGAACATCCGGAGTATTTTTTGAAGCAAACACCGGAACATGCTCTGGTGCAACCGGACAACCTGGTGATTCTGGTCAACCATATCAAGTGCGCGGCGTACGAGCTTCCCTTTGAAGAAGGGGAAGAGTTCGGGGTGGCCACCACCGGCGAAATTTTGGACTTTTTGGCAGAGGAACGGATTTTGCATCGGGTGGGTGATCGGTGGTACTGGATGGACCAGTCTTTTCCCGCCAAGGAGATCAGCTTGCGATCCGCCGCCCAGGAAAACTTCGTCATCATCGATATCAGCCAAACAGGAAATCACCGGGTGCTGGGAGAAGTGGACCGATTCAGCGCTCCCACCCTGATTCACGAAGAAGCGATCTATCTGCATGAAGGGGTTCAATATCAAGTAGAGAAGCTGGATTACGAGGAAAAAAAGGCCTATGTCCGGCAGGTCAACGTGGATTATTACACGGATGCCAACCTGGCGGTTCAGCTGAGGGTGCTGGACATTGAACGGGAACAGCGGGAGGACGGCCACGCCCGCAGCATGGGAGAAGTAACAGTCAACGCGTTGGTCACGTTGTTTAAAAAGATCAAATTCGGCACTCATGAAAATATCGGTTCCGGCCCTGTTCACCTTCCCGAAGAAGAGATGCACACCACAGCATACTGGCTTACGTTGGAGCATCCCGATGTTCAGGATTTCAGCCGGGAGGAGTTGCAGTCGGGACTGGTCGGGGTTAGCAACGTCCTCTCCCATCTTGCTCCTCTCTACTTGATGTGCGATCCGAGAGATCTGGGCGTGGCTGCGCAGGTAAAAGCAGTTCACTCCAAGAAGCCGACGGTGTTTCTGTATGACAAATATCCCGGCGGTGTGGGATTAAGTGAAAAGTTGTTTGATCTGCATTATGAATTGCTTACCACAGCGCATTCTCATGTGGAGGGATGTCCCTGTGAAGACGGGTGCCCCTCCTGTGTGGGCCCGGCGGAAGAAACCGGAGGCAAGGGCAAACGGCTGACCCTCGCATTACTGGAAATGATGATGCAGCCACAACCTCGATAAGGAGGATGAAACATGGCAAAATTGCAAGGGCAAACGGCGATTGTAACAGGGGCGAGCAGCGGCATCGGGGAAGCGACGGCGATCACGCTGGCCAAAGAAGGGGCTCATGTGGTACTGGCCGCCCGCAGGACCGAACGGCTGCAGGAAGTGGCTGAGAAAATCGCAGCGGTGGCAAGGTTTTGCAAGTAAAGACAGACGTCACCCGACGGGAAGATGTAGAGCAGTTGGTTCAGCGGGCCGAAGCGGAATGCGGCGCTGTCGATATCCTGGTCAACAATGCCGGCGTCATGCTCCTTTCCTTTTTGAAAAACGATCACATAGAGGAATGGGAGCGGATGGTGGACGTGAATATCAAAGGGGTTCTGTACGGCGTCCACGCAGTGCTTCCCGGGATGTTGAAACGAGGAGAAGGGCACATCGTCAATGTATCTTCTGTGGCGGGTCACGAGGTATTTCCGTCAGCGTCGGTCTATTGTGCCACCAAGTATGCGGTTCGGGCGTTGTCCATGGGGATCGAAAAGGAACTGGCCAAATCCGGCGTTCGGGTGACCAACATTTCCCCTGGTGCGGTAGCGACAGAGTTGACCCAGCATATAACCGACCAGGAAGTGAAAGAGATGTTTGCCCAGCAGGAGTTGAAATTCCTCGAGCCGGAGGACATTGCCCGTGCGGTGGCCTATGCAGTGACACAGCCGGAAAACGTGAATGTGAACGAAGTGATCGTACGCCCGACCAATAAACAAGGGTAAATCTTTTTTTGTTCGGTTTGTCGAAAAATCTTGATTTTTATCAGGGGGAAATCTAGGATAATAGTACCATCCTGTGTCAAGGTACGCATCTTAACAGAAAGTACCATGTCACGGGCCAAGCCCCGAATATCTTGGAGGGAGCGCAGCATGATACGTCAAAAAAACCAAACCGTACGCTATTATGAACGGTTTGAGGTAGAAGACGTTTTAACCTTTTTTACAGGACAACTGATTCAAGCGCGTTCAACGGATGGGGCCAGGGTGCTGCTTCAGGAAATCAAACTGATCCGGCCGTTGCCTCCGGGCTCTAAGGAGCTGCTGTACAACATCCAGCACCCTCACATGTTATCGGTGCTGGATGTGATCATGGAAAAAGGGGTTGTCGTGTTGGTCCACCCTATGTTTACCGGGGAGCCCCTGCCATTGATCGTCAACAAGCAGAATCCGATGGAGCCATTTAAAGCCTTGAACGTCTATCGCAAGCTGATACGAACCATGATTGACTTAAACCGGCTGCCCATGCCGGTATGGACCGTCCTGGATCCGCGCAACATTCTGATGTCTGGGGATCAGCCCTTCGTCCTGTTTTGCGGGTTGAAGCGGTACACGCCCCAGCCCAAGCGCGACCAGCGCAATGCCCTTCTCTATTATTTGTTGGCAGGTCAGCATCCCAACGATGTAAAATACCGTCATCAAAAGCTGTCCAAGCCACTCCGGCGGGTACCGGCGCCGATTCGCGAATTGGCGCTGGAATTGGTGGAGAATCAATATACGCCAGAGGAGATTTTGCGCTGAACGGACGAAGTCCTGAAACAAACGCCGATACCCAAGCGTTCCGCCAAACCGGCCCGTCCTCAGCGCGATTGGGCCAAGCCGGCGGGTGTAGCCGCATCTACCTTGGTGGTAGGGACATTGATCGGTTATACGGTGGCTTACAGCGGACTCTTGGACGGTGACAATCCCCTTGCCGGACAGGAAACTCCCTATCATGGACCGCAACGGATTGCCTTTAACCAAGGGAAGCCGACTGCTGTGGCTTTGCATCATCAGGTGAAGGGTCCTGCCCGAGTGGAAGGGGAACTGGTGCAGAAGGAGTTACAGCCTTTTCACATTCAGCTCTCCGCACCAGACACTTCCTTTGCTTTCGGTTTGCGTTCCGACAAAGAAGGCCGCCTGCAGCTGTACCAATCGGGAGAAGGTATCGAGCACGTGGTAAAGCAATCTGACGCTTCTTTCTCCTTGAAACCCAACCAAAAATACCGGGTGCAACTGTTGCACATTCCGGATGAACCGCTGAGGGTGGCTGTCACCGATCCCGAATCCGGCAAACGCTGGGTGGCTGCCGGGACCGTTGCCATGGAGGGTGAAACCTACCAGGCGGAGATCGAGGGGATGAAAGGAACCATCTATCAAAAGGATCAAGTAACTCCGGTCCGAGTAGATCAAGCCAAGCTGGACTGGATGAACCATTATCCCTGGAACCTCGTATACGGTGAAGGCACCATAGAGGGAAGCCGATTGGTGCTGCCTCAAGACACCTTGGTCAAAGTGAGTGGAACCAGTGTTTTTCATCTTGGGTTTCGCCGCAGTGAAAACTATCTCGGTCAACCCTTCCAGGGTGAATTGGAAAGCGTTGACGGTACACGCTTCCAAGTGCTTTGGGATAAAGACAGCAACTTGAAGCTCGTGGACGCAAGCGATGGGGAAAAAGTCCTTGCGACAAAATCCTTGGGCTGGGAATGGGATCCGGAGAAGGATGCCGATCTGAAAGTCAGTACGGAAAACAATCGACTCCGTGTCCAGCTCAAGCAGGGAGATCGAATAGCTACACTCACCTATCAGCATGATGAACCGTTGGCATTTCGTGACTTATCTATTAAAAGCCCTGCAGGTTTAGAACTGATTAATCCATCATCCTAATGATCTGCCGGTCCCTTAAGGGGCCGGTTTTTCCTTTCCATCCATCGATCTGCTACAATAAGGGGGAGAACCATTGTTCGGAGGGTTGGCGATGCGGACCTTGCGTGATCGATTGCGCATGCATCACGGCTCCCGTTCCGGGAAATCCCCCGGTGAATCGGAGGCGCAAAACAAAGGGCAGATCAGGGACAACAGTCCACTGCCTCCGAAAGGATTTGCTTGGCGGGGAGAAGGGGAGAAGCGGTACCTGTATCGGCGGCAAACCTTTCCGCTGACCCATGGACGGGGGAAGTATGTTTTGGGCGATTTGGATTCGATCGCCCCGTTTATGTGGCCAAAGGAAAAACAGGAAAGGGATGCAGCAGCAACTGGAAAGCGGGAGGAGCTGCTTTTTTTCGACACGGAAACCACTGGTCTGGGCACAGGAGCGGGTAACTTGATCTTTTTGATCGGTGCGGGATATTTCCATGAAGATGGTTTCGTATTGGAGCATTATCTGCTGCCGGATGCCAGCAGGGAAGTTCCGATGTTGAGAGATTTTTGGCTGCAGGCGCAATCTTTCTCCGGAATCGTCACGTATAACGGAAAAGGGTTTGATTGGAATCAGCTGAAAGCCCGTTTTCAAATGAATCGGCTGCCCTGGACGGAACATCACCTTCATTGCGATTTGTTGTATCCCGTACGCCGGTTATGGCGGACGCTTTTGCCTTCCTGCCGATTGCAAACGGTGGAATCGGCTTGTCTCGGGATTGAACGGGTTGATGATGTTCCAGGTTTTTTGGCTCCCCAGATGTATGTGGAGTATGTTCACACCCGGCAGCCGGAACCGATCGAAGGGGTCGTCCGTCACAATGAGCAGGATGTACTTACCCTAGTTCATTTGTTTACCCATCTGCAGCAGGTGCTGGCCGGCGAAATCCCGATGGAGCATCCCGAGGAGAAGCTGGCGGCAGGGAAGTGGTGGTTGGAGCGCGGGGACCTAAAACGCGGCACAGCCTGGATTCAATCGGTTCTGGGAGATGCGGATGCCTCCATCTGGGTCCGGCGCCAAGCCTACAGCGAGCTGACCTTATGGTTGAAAAAGCGGCAATCGTGGGAGGAAGCAGTCGGCTTATGGGAAAGCTGGCGGCGGGAGGATCGTTGGAACATTCAGCCCTATGTGGAACTGGCCAAATACTATGAGCATAAAGCGTTGCAAGTAGAAAAGGCGCTGGTTTGCACGGAGGAGGCGATCGACTTGATTCGGAGACGAAAGCGGTTGGTCCCTTCGCCTCAGTTGGAAACACAGCTGGAGGAATTGCAGTACCGCGCGGAACGGTTGCGACGCAAACGAGAGGGTCGGCTTTTTTGACTCTCTCTTTTTTGGTTTTTGATTGTCGAAAAACGAGATATTATGCCATAATAGCCATAAATGAATGGCCCGTATTTCTGCAATGGCATGGGAGGCATTGGCATGGCTGAGGCAAAACACTCTCGTCGGTATTATGAGTGGTTTCAAGTAGAAGATGTGATCTCCTTTTTCAATGGCCAACTCATCTTAGCCCGGTCGAAGGAAGGCAACCAAGTCTATCTGCAGGAAATGAAGAAGACCCGTTCGTTACCCCCGGGCTCCACGGAGATCCTAGCCAATCTGGAAAACGTCCAGATGGTGCCTGTGTTGGATGTTATCGAAGAGGAGGACCGGGTGGTATTGGTGCACCCTACCGTGTCGGCGGAGCCCCTTTCCCTGCTGGTGAATAGGGAGAATCACCTGAATCCCGTTCAGGCTTTGAACATTTACCGCAAACTCCTTCGTACGATGATTCGGCTTTCCCGTCTGCCTCTGCCCCTTCATTCCACGATGGATCCGCGCAATATCATCATGGAAGGGGAGCGTCCTTATTTATTATTCGTATCTTTCGAGAAATTCCAAGGACAGGATCAACAGTGGCGCTTGCTGTTGTATTTCCTGCTGACGGGCATCCGGCTGGAAGCCCCCCTTGCAAAGCTCGAGGATGATCCGCATTTGCAGGAGATTCCGGCCCCGTTGAAATCCTTGCTGTCCCAATGCATGGATCCCAAAAAGAGCATGTCAGCCGTTCTCCAACAGGCAGAGCAAGTTCGCCTCCCCTCGTCGAGTCGAAAAACTGTTGCCAAACCTGCCAAACGTCTCCGGCTGGGATTGGGAATCGCCCTACTCTTGCTTATCGGGGTCTTTTTCGGATATCAAGTGATGGCTCTCGGAGACGCCCCTGCGGGAGAAGAGATTGCTGTACAAAAACCGAATGGAAAAGCGGGCTGGAAAAAGGAAGTCTCCCGAATTTCTTTTGAAAATGAAGGAAGGAACATGCAGTCCCTCCCCTTCGCCTTTCAGGGAGCGACCCATGTGTACGGGGAGTTTTCACAGCAACATCAACAGCCGTTTACAGTGACGCTTGCTTCAGAGAATATCTCGGCTTCTTTCGGATTACATATCGATGACGAGGGACAGGTACGGCTTTTTCAAAAAACCAACGGGGAAACCTTCTCCCTGGCAGACTCCGGGGACGCATTCCGACTGAAACCAGGGAAAACCTACCGGATGGAAATCTACTATGTTCCCCAGAACCCGTTCCGAGTGGCGATCACGGACAAAGGAACCGGGGAAAAGTGGATTGCTACGGGAGAAGTACCGATGGATTCCACTTATCGGGTGACCTTTCAGGGAGCAAAAGGGACGCTAGTGCTGCACCCCGGTGCGGAACAGATTACGGATCACCGTTCCTCTCTGGCACAATGGAGGGGGCATGAGCCCTTTGAATTAACAGCAGGGTCTGCCGTACTAACGGATGGGAAATTCCAAGCGAAGCAAAAAGCGTACATCCGTGTGCCTGAGAAATTCTCTTTCCAACGAAGCAAAGAGTATGAAGGGGATCCGTTGCAACTGGAAATGGAAAGCACCGACGGCAGTCGGTACCGCCTGCTCTGGTCCGAGGATGGCAAGCTGGAACTGCATCGGCTGGGCTATCAGGTGGAACGATTGGCTACCACGTTTTTGTACGGAGATTGGCAAGGAGATCTACCGGCTAAGGTAACTCTTGTCAAAAAGCCGAGGCAACTGGAAGTGAATGTTAAGCAAGGCTCCAATACCGGTCAACTGGTTTACGAGTATGAGAGGCCTGTTTCTCTTCGCTCGATCTATCTGACGAGCGAATCAGATTTGGAGTTGAAAGAGTAATGGAAAACCCTGCCCGTTTGCGGCAGGGTTTTTCTGTGATATGATGGTTCGGCGCGCTTTTTTAAATTCGCTTTTCAAAGGCTTCCTGGAGTCGGCGGGTAACCGGTCCCGGATGACCGCTGCCTGTTTTTCTGCCGTCGATAGAAACTACCGGGGCGATTTCCATCGTGGTGCTGGTGACGAAGATCTCGTCCGCCCGGAACAGCTCCTCCACGAAGAAGGGAGTTTCTTTCACCGGGATCGCCAGTTCCTGTGCCAACTCCAGTACGACTGCCCGCGTAATGCCGTGCAGAATAAGGTTGTTGGCCGGATGGGTGCGAAGTTCTCCGTCCTTGACGATGAAGACATTTGTGGAGCTGCCTTCTGTCACCCGTCCATCCCGATGCAATATGGATTCCTGACATCCCCGCTCCACGGCGGCCTGTTTGGCCAGGACGGCTCCCAGCAGGTTGAGGCTCTTGATGTCACAGCGGAGCCAGCGGATGTCTTCCTGGGTGATGGTATGGATTCCGTCTTGCAGGTAGCTCATCGGCCGCGGTGCTTCCTTGGTATAAGCGACGATCACCGGAACGGCTTTTTCCGGGAAGGGATGGTTGCGCGGGGCGGCGCCGCGGCTGGCTTGCAAATAGACGGTACCATCCGTCAGCTGGTTCTGGCGAACCAAGTCTTCCAATAGGCTTCCCAGCCGCTCTAAAGAGTAGGGAAGGTCGAGCTTGATTTCCCGTGCACTCCGTTCAAAACGATCCAGGTGTTCACTCAGGCAGAAAATCTTCCCTCCATACACCCGGATGACTTCATAAATACCATCGCCGAATTGGTAGCCGCGATCTTCAATGTCCACTTGGGCGCGTTCTCTTGCAATCAAGGTATCATGCCATAAAATCATGTTGTAAATACTACCTCCTGTAAGATGGGTTAGCATAAGTGTGCCTGATCCTTCGCTGATTGACAACCTTTTCAGAAAAAAATCACTGGAAACGGAGGCAGGGTTGGAAAAGCAAACCGGAAAAAAGGTCAAAATTTCTTTTTAGGCGGGGGCAGTCAATCCAACGCTAATTTCTCCGCCCGATAACAGGGAAATTCAGATTTTCATCTATATATAGTAGTGATATAATGGACAGGGTCCTACATATTGCGATTGCACATCCAGATTCATACGAACAAGAAATGAGATCGCAACACGATTTCTGAAAGGATAAAAGGGGGAAAGAGGGTTGAGAATTCAGCGTTATTTTACCCGTGCCGGAGAAGATCCCTTTGCATCAGTGGAATATGAGAAAAGGGATTGTCGGATTACCAATCCCGATGGTTCGGTCGTTTTTGAGATGAAAGGAGCCGAAGTTCCCAAACATTGGTCTCAAGTGGCTGCTGATATCATGATCTCCAAGTACTTCCGGAAGGCGGGAGTGCCTCAGTACGACGAAGCGGGCAACCCGATCGTGGATGAAGACGGCAACCCTGTCACCGGTCCGGAGCGGAGCGCCAAACAGGTAATTCACCGCTTGGCCGGCTGCTGGCGGGTATGGGGAGAACAAAACGGTTACTTTGACTCCGAAGAAGATGCTCAAGCTTTCTATGATGAATTGGTCTATATGATGCTGCACCAGATGGCGGCTCCCAACTCCCCGCAGTGGTTCAACACCGGGTTGGCCTATGCATACGGGATCAAAGGCAAACCGCAGGGCCACTATTATGTGGACCCGGAAACGGAAGAGCTGAAAAAAGGGGAAGATGCCTACAGCCGTCCCCAGCCTCACGCTTGTTTCATCCAGTCGGTGGAAGACGACTTGGTGAACGAAGGCGGCATCATGGATCTGTGGGTGCGGGAAGCCCGCCTCTTCAAATACGGAAGCGGCACCGGGACCAACTTCTCCAACATCCGTGGAAAAGGGGAACCCCTGTCCGGCGGGGGCACTTCTTCCGGGTTGCTCTCCTTCCTGAAGATCGGCGACCGGGCTGCGGGTGCTATCAAGTCGGGCGGAACCACCCGCCGTGCAGCCAAGATGGTTTGTCTCGATCTGGATCACCCGGATGTGGAAGAGTTCATCAACTGGAAATCCCAAGAAGAGAAAAAAGTGCGGGCCCTGATCGAAGCCGGATACGATCCGTCCTTCAACGGGGAAGCGTATGAGACGATTTCCGGTCAGAACTCCAACAACTCCGTCCGGGCGCCTCATGAGTTTTTCCAAGCGCTCAATGAGGATGGAGGCTGGGATCTGATCCGCCGTACCGACGGTAAAGTAGCCAAGACCGTCCGAGCCAAAGAGCTGTGGAAACAAATCGGGGAAGCGGCCTGGGAATGTGCCGATCCCGGTGTTCAATACGACGGAACCATCAACGAATGGCATACCTGTCCGGCGGGGATGGACGGCCAATACGGCGCCCGCCACAACCGGATCAACGCATCCAATCCGTGTTCCGAGTACATGTTCCTGGACAATACAGCATGCAACCTGGCATCCCTGAACTTGATCAAGTTCTACGATATCGACAACTGCCGGTTCGATATTCCGGCCTTGAAGCATGCTACCCGTTTGTGGACGATCGTGCTGGAAATCTCCGTGTTGATGGCACAGTACCCATCCCGGGAAATCGCTCAGCTTTCTTATGAATATCGCACGCTGGGCCTGGGTTACGCCAATATCGGCACAGTGCTGATGGTGTCCGGCATTCCGTACGATTCCGAGGAAGCCTTGGCCATCACCGGGGCCGTCACCGCCATTATGACAGGGACAGCTTATGCCACCTCCGCGGAAATGGCGAAAGAACTGGGTCCCTTCAAGGCTTACCCCATCAACCGGGAGCACATGCTGCGCGTAATCCGCAACCATCGCCGCGCCGCATACAATGCGCCGGAAGAAGAGTATGAAGGGCTGACCGTGAAACCGATGGGCATTCATCCGACCCATTGCCCGCCGGAGCTGTTGGAAGCCGCACGACAAAGCTGGGATGAAGCACTGGAGTTAGGTGAAAAACACGGCTACCGCAATGCGCAAACCACGTTGCTTGCACCGACGGGCACCATCGGTCTGTTGATGGATTGTGACACCACCGGGGTTGAACCGGACTTTGCCCTGGTCAAATTCAAAAAGCTGGCAGGCGGCGGTTACTTCAAGATTGCCAACCAGTCGATCCGTCCGGCTCTCAAAAACCTGGGCTACAACGAGGAAGAAATCCAGGATATCCTAACCTATGTGACCGGTACCCTCAGTTTGGAAGGCTCTCCGCACATCAACCGGGACACTCTGAAGGAAAAAGGGTTTACCGACGAAGATCTGGAGAAAGTCGAAAAAGTGCTGCCCACCGTTTTCGAACTGCCCTTCGCTTTTAACGCCTGGACGTTGGGACCGGAATGCATGGATCGTCTCGGTATCAGCGAAGAGCAATATTCGGCACCGGACTTCAACCTGTTGCGCACGTTGGGCTTCACCAAAGGGCAGATCGATGCCGCTAACGATGTCATCTGCGGCCGGATGACCATCGAAGGAGCTCCGCATCTGAAAGAGGAGCATTATGCGGTCTTTGATACCGCCAACCCGAACGGCAAGTACGGCAAACGGTTTATCCAATACATGGGTCATCTGCGCATGATGGCGGCTGCCCAGCCGTTCTTGAGCGGGGCCATTTCCAAAACGATCAACATGCCGGAAAGCTCCAGCGTAGAAGATATTCAACACGCATACTACGAAGGCTGGAAATTGGGTCTGAAAGCCGTGGCGCTCTACCGCGACGGGTCCAAGAGCTCTCAGCCCCTGAATTCCCGCGGGGATGACAAGGAAGAAAAAGAAGAGACGACTTCCATTGAGCAACAGCTGGCGACCGCGGAATCCTTCGCCGCCGCTTCCAAGTTGAAGGAAGTGTATGCACCGGGTCATGTGCCCAGCGTCCGCCGCCGTCTGCCGCGGAAACGGGACGGCATTACCCAGGAAGCACGGGTGGCCGGACAGAAGATCTTCGTTCGGACGGGCGAATATGCCGACGGTAGCTTAGGTGAAATCTTCATCGATATGCACAAAGCAGGAAGCACTATGCGCGGGATGTTGGATGCCTTTGCCGTAGCGGTCTCCTTGGGTCTGCAACACGGGGTGCCCTTGGAGAAATACGTCAACTCGATGACCTTCACTCGTTTTGAACCCGCCGGTACGGTGAACCATCCCAACATCAAAATGGCCACTTCGGTGATCGACTACGTCTTCCGGTTGCTGGGGATGGAGTACCTCGGCCGGACCGATTTTGTCCAAGTGCCGCCCAAGAAGGAAGAACTTCGCTGCCACGTGAACCAGTGGAAAAAGAAAATGGTGGAAGAAGCAGAACCGGAAGCTTCCCCGACCCACGCTTCTTCTGAAGTAAAACAAGGTTATCAGGAAGTGACCGGGTCTACGGAGGGCTCGGAAAGCACCCAAGATAATCTGGATGCGATTCGCTCCTCCAGCGGTGCGCCCCTCTGCATTGACTGCGGCGGGATGACGAAACGAAACGGATCGTGCTACGTCTGCCTCGACTGCGGAGCCACTACCGGCTGCTCTTGATACCACAACCCGCACCTTATCCAAGGTGCGGGTTTTGTCATGACCGCCGGATTACTTCCCACAGCGCTTCTGTAATCACCCGATGTCCCAAAAAATTGGGATGAATCGGCTTGATTCCCAACAGACGCAAGTCGCTCAACACGCCTCGTCGGTACCCGTAGATCAAGCGGTGTTCCAATCCTTTAAAGCGATGGTAGATGTCTACAACAGGGATTTCCCATCGTTCGGAAGTTCGCGCGATGGCCTGGTTCAGCACGGGAATCCAGTGGGATGCGGAACGCGAGTTAGGAAAGGGATTATACAGGTTTATCGCGTAGATCGGGGCAAGAGTGTGTTGACGGACGATGCTGTAGATACGGTTCAAGTTAACGGTAAACTGGTTAACCACTCGGGAATAGATGAGAGTGTTCCTGTAGAACACATACTGGACATAAGCGTAAAGCAGATCGTTGCCGCCGATACAAACGGTGGTGAGATTTGCCTGTTGCAGGGATTGCTGCACCATGGGTACATATAGCTGCGTTAGTAAGTGGGAGCTGGTCATCCCCTTGATGCCAAAGTTTCGAAGAGTCACTTGGTGTCCTGTGCCTTGGAGCAGCGAAGTGAACATGGGAGCGTATCCATATTTTCTGGGAACTGAATACCCTTCGGTAATCGAGTCGCCCAGCGCCACATACAGAAAAGGTGAGGACATGGGTCTTCGCTCTTTCACAACCAGGATATCCTAGTATATGATGGAGTGTGGTATACGGGAAGGGCAGCTATCCGTTTTTGGCACCCAGAGGAACGGGTTGAGGAGACGAGCGGGCGGACAAACTGGAAACCAAGTGATCAAATGAAAAGCGAGCGAAAAGGCTACCTCATTTTGAGGAAGCTGAAATTCGGCATGATCGGGATCTCGGGCAACGGCGAACTCTTTGCGTTCGGAAAGATCTACAATCTGATATAATGAGAGTTCAGCTTAGCAGCGGAAGACCGACAAAGGAAGTGGAATGCTTTGAGCATTTATGCACTTGCGGATTTGCATTTGTCCTTTAATAAACCGGTGGATCTGTTTCAAGTGAACCCCGAAGAAGATATCGTAAAGCCGATGGATATCTTCGGGTGGGATCGGCATTATGAACGGGTCCGGGATGCATGGTTGGAAACCGTAACCGAGGATGACACCGTGCTCATCCCGGGAGATATCAGCTGGGCGTTGCGCTTGGATCAGGCAAAGAACGATTTTGGCTGGATTCATCAGTTGCCGGGACGAAAGGTACTGTCGCCTGGAAATCACGAGTACTACGCTCAAAGTAAGAAAAAAGTGCGGGAAGCCCTTCCGGAGGGAATGGAGTGGATCGATGCGGACTATACCCTTGTGGAAGACAAAGTGGTAGCAGGTACACGGGGTTGGACCTTGCCCGGTGACCGGCTGTGGGACGAAGAAAAAGACCGAAAAATCTACGAACGACAGGCCGGACGGCTGCGTATGGCCCTGGAGGCAGCGGCCAAGGATCATCCCGAAAAAGAGCGTATCGTCATGCTTCACTATCCTCCTGCGACCAAAAGCATCCCCACTTCTGCCTACCTGGAGCTTCTTCAGGAGTTTAACGTAACCACCTGCGTTTATGGCCACCTGCATGGACGAGCTCAGAAAGAAGCGATCAACGGGGAGTATGAAGGGGTCTATTTGCAGTTGGTGGCCTGTGATTATGTGGATTTCCGGCCGGTGAAAGTGCATATGGGATGATCGTTGGCTGTCCAGCAAGTCGTTTGAATGTCCTCGTCTAATCCAACTCCCCATCAAATTGATGGGGAGTTTTTTAGGATTTTCCTTTCATTGCGGACATTGTCGACCCGAAGATTAGGGGCACGGATTTTATAAGCAGACACTAGACCGATATTGTTGTCTCCTTCATTACCGCTTGTACCAGCTTGCCGCTCTGGATCAACTCAGTTGCCTGCTCGATATCCCGATGCCCTTCCCGGTCATCTGTGAGCGGAGGGAGCTGCCGACGGAGCAATTCATAGGCAGGAGAAGTTCCTTTTCCCATCTTTTTGTCCCCGGACTCCAAGGCTTGTGCAGCGCAGACGTACTCGATGGCCAGCACGTGAGTAAGGTTATCCAACACTTGGTGCAATTTGCGTGTAGCGATGGAACCCATGCTGACATGATCTTCCTGATTGGCGGAGGAAGGGATCGAGTCCACTGAAGCGGGATGGCACAAGGTTTTGTTTTCCGATACCAAAGAGGCTGCCGTATACTGCAAAATCATATAGCCGGAGTGAAGGCCGCCGTTTCGGGTCAGAAAAGGGGGTAAACCGCTCAGTTGCGGGTTGACCAGTCTCTCGGTTCGCCGCTCGGAGATATTGCCGATCTCCGCCATGGCAATCGCCAGAAAGTCGGCTGCCAGTGCCAGGGGCTGACCGTGGAAATTGCCTCCGGAGATCACCTCATCCCCTTCCACAAACAAAAGGGGATTGTCGGTTGCTGCATTTAACTCGGTTTCGGTGACTTGGCAGGCGTAATGCCAGGTGTCTTTGGAAGCGCCATGCACCTGGGGAATACAGCGCAGGCTGTAGGCATCCTGTACCCGTTTTTCGCCGGGCTGAGTAACCCGACGGCTGTCGGCAAGGAGATGGCGCAAATTGGCAGCGGTAGTGATTTGCCCCCGATGTCCCCGTACCTGGTGCAGCAGCGGGTGAAAGGCATGGGGGATGCCGCCCAGGGCTTCAACCGTCATCGCAGCTATCGTATCTGCCGCCAGGAGCAGGTTTTTCCCGCGTATTACGGCAAGGCTTAATAGGCTGGCCATCATTTGGGTGCCGTTGATTAGAGCCAACCCTTCTTTTGCTTCCAAGGCCACTGGAGCAATCCCCGCTTGATCCAGCGCTGTCCGTGCCTGCATCCGCTGTCCGTTGACGATTACTTCGCCCTCGCCGATCAGCGGCAGGCTCATATGGGCCAAAGGAGCCAAATCCCCGCTGGCACCGAGGGAACCTTGGGACGGGACCACCGGGTGGATGCGGTGATTAAGCATTTGTACCAGCGTATCTACTACCGAAGGGCGAATCCCGGAATATCCCTTGGCCAGCGCATTGGCCCGAAGGAGCATCATGCCCCGCACAACCTCTTCCGGCAAAGGGCCGCCCACCCCGCAAGCATGACTGCGCAAGAGATTGCGCTGTAGCTCGGCGGTTTGCTGTTGGTTGATGACGGTATCGCTGAACTTGCCGAAGCCGGTAGTGATGCCGTAGATAGTGCGGCCTTGGGCAACCAAATCGGTAACCATCTGACGGCATCGGTTCATTTGAACTTTCGCATTTGCAGATAAATCAACCGATCGATAATGGCGAACCACTTCTTCAAAAGATTCCAGGGTGAGATGTTCTCCAGTCAAAGAAAGACGGGATACGGGCTTCATCACTGTCGCTTTCCTCCTTTATCAGAAAAAAGGAATAAGAAAAGGGGACTGGGTAAATACCCAATCCCCTTTTTTTGGTTGGTTAAGTGATGGCAGGGTGACACGGAAACTTCCCCTTTACTGGTCCGGAAGCAAAAGTTCCGATGGATTTTATATCTCTATAGTATGCTCCTCATTTATTTCGTGTTATGTCGGTGATCTCCTTCCTTACAGCCCAAGCACGGTAGAGCTAGTTGAATAATATATAGAAAATAATAGAAAGAAGGCGAAGCCATGGCTTGTAATCACAAAAATCTTATCCGTAACGGTGGGTTTCAACATACATTGTCCCCTTGGAAAGGGAGCAGGGCTCGGTTGGTACCCAACCCGATAGTAGCTGGGGATACCTCCGTATCCATGTCAGCGGGCAGCAGACTCTTTCAAGTGAGAAAGGGAACGTTTCAGACCGAGTGTGCCTACTACCTCTATTTTCGGGTATTCAATAAAAGCGCGGCCGGTGTTCAGGCCGAGATGGTGGCCAGTGTGGCCTATTTGGACGCTGCCGGCCGACTGCAACGATCTACCCCGCTTCTGGTGGAACCTCCTCACAAAAGTTCTCCTTCCTTTTCCTCCTACTTTGCGATTGTACCTCCCCCTGAACCGACCACCCGCTTCTTGGCGACGATTTTTCTCGTCAGCAAGGGCTCTGTCTTGATCGATTTTGTCAAAGTGGCGGCCCATGAGATTGAAAGACAGAACTAACAAAGGGGGAAGGGAGAAAGAAATAGGAGGTGACCCCTAAAAGCATCGAAGGGACCGTATTTGGTTGATCCCCATGCGGGCGGCAATCAAGATTTCCTGACAGGGAGAGGTGTGCTGGACGGCAGTCAGATGAACATTGGCCAGTGTTGTTACGTGGTTTAAAAAAGCACGGATCGATCTCTCCCGATCCAGGTCGGACACACCCTGCCGCCACAGGTAACTCGTTTGCCGCGGGGCTTTTTTTCGGCCACTGACAGCAAATGACGGGAACTGCTCGGCTTTTCGAGAATCGAAAGGCTTGGATGGGTTCCAATGGGCGTTTCTCCTTTGAGCGAATGTCCAGCGGGTATGCCAACCGGTTCTGTTCAGGAGCTGGATACTATGATCGATGTGGATCCGTTTTTTCCAATAGGAAGTGGAGTTCTTTCCGATTGGTGAACGGATTTCCGAAAGAACTTGGTTGGCGATGTGGAAATAAGAGAGCGCGGCTCCGATTCGCCCTTTCTCCCATTTTGGCTGTTGTTTGGACAGATCCTCCCACAGCGCCGCCGCTCTATCAAACGTTCCCTGGTCATAGAAGTATTCAGCCAGTCGGTGGATGCCTTCTTCGTCGATCATCCGAAGATCTTTCAGCTGGTGCAGACGGTCAGCCGCACAATGGATAAATCCATCGTCATACAACTGGTGGGTGAGAATCAATGGAAGCTCCTGACCCAGCTGGGAGAATCGGTCCGCCAGCTTGATCATCCGGTACCCCACTGCGCGTTTGATCCAGTGCTCCAGAAACAGATCGCGCTCCGAGATCGGACAAGGGGTGGATTTTTGTCGGATGATCCAATCGTCCATCCATGTAAACACGTTGGGTGTATGGATGGTGTCAAACAGGGGAGCGGCGGCAATCTGTTTCGTCCAAGCGCATAAGGCAATGTCCAGATGAAAAGGAGTGATAGCGTTTTCGTCCGAAATCTCCCGGCACAATGTATGTAAAAGGACGAGCGCTTCTTCGTAACGTCCGCCATGGATCAGGCAGTGGGCAAAGAGTTGCTTTCCTTCCGGAGTCAGCTCGGATTCGTTTTCCAGTACATTCGCTGCTTCCCTGTATGCCCCGATGTGGATCAGGGTGCGAGCCAGGGGATTTACATGATGGACAGAAGAGGGAGGGAGAAATACCTGCAACTTGCTTCGCACTTCCGAATCCTCCGCACCTGAGGCTGCAGCGTGCCGAGCGAGGGCTTGCAATGCGGTTTCGTCATGGGGGTATGCGTCCAATCCTTGAAGGAGCCATTCCTGGGAATCATCCGATTGACCCATTTTCTCGGCAATTTCCGCCATTTGACACAAAATGTTGGCCTTCTTTGCAGGATCGTTCGTCTGAGCGGCAGCCTGTTGAAAAATGTGCACGGCTTCTTCCCATAATCCCAGCCGATCATTGATTTCACCCAGCAGTACCATGAATTCGGGATGTTTTTGAAGGTGGTCGGTTTCCTTTTGCAGCCGGTGTTTGGCTTCCCGGATCTCGTTGGCATGGAGAAGTTGCTTCACTTGATCCAGGAGGGAGGAAACTGTCAGGGAAATTTTTCGGGGAACCGATGCGGCCCTTTTTGTTTGGAAGTTGTTTCTTAATCGAGACATCTTCCTCCTCCTTTCCGTCATCATCATGCTATGGGTTTGGATTCAGAAACATGCCTCTCGTTCTATCGGGAGTGTGAGGCGTTACCAGTAGGTGAGACGGGATTGTACTACTGCGGGAGAATCGACCTTCATCTTCCCGTTGCAAGGGAGTTGAAATGATATAATAGATGGGAAATCGATAGGACAAGGGGATGTATGATGAAAAAAGGCATGTGGCTTTTTTCTTGGGTACTGATCGTCGTACTAGCTGTTGCGGGGTGTTCGTCCGCATCAACGGACAAGGAATCTGTCGGCAAGCAAGCCTTTCCGGATTTTGTGGAAGCCTCCCAGGTTCCCGGAGCAAAAAAGGCTTACGCCTATGCTGCGAACCATTCGAAGCAGTTGGAGCATATTCCGTGTTACTGCGGCTGCGGGTCGTTGGGACATGACAGTGTGAAAAGCTGTTTCCTCAAAAAAGAGGGAGGCAAGCCGGAGTTTAACGACCATGGTGCCAACTGCGGGGTCTGTGTGAACGTGGTTTTGGATACGATGAAAGGGAAGCAGGATGGCATGTCTCTCAAAGAAGTACGGAAAGAAATCGAAGAGAAATACGAAAATGGGATGAACATGTCTCCCACAGATACTCCCGAACCGCCGAAGGGGATGTAAGAAAAGAGAGGGAAAGCATACGATAACATCGTCACAGAATCCAGCAGTATGAATCGGAATTTCACCACCAAAAAAGCGCTCCATAATGTACTAAAGGCGATAGGGGAGCGGCTGGAAGACCTGTGCCGCCCACGGGTTCACGTGATCCGGGAGACGGGGAATTCTTTGTAGCAGAGGATGAGCCACCCTCCGTGTTTTCCATGGAGGTTTTTTTTCAGTGAAAGGATAGAATAAGCAGCAGGATTGTTATCCCGGCTCAACGAAGTGGCTATGGAAAACAGGGTCCTGATTTCTTTTTCCGCTGAGGGAAAATCTATGGTATACTTCACAGGCGAGCAATCATTTGTCATTTTCTTATTCTGTCGTATTGGACAGGTTTTGAATTGTAGATGGCTGGAGGGGATGAACCATGCCGACGCCGAGTATGGAAGACTACCTTGAGAATATTTATAAACTGATTGAGCAAAAAGGGTATGCCCGTGTTTCCGATATAGCGGAAGCGTTGGAGGTACATCCCTCGTCCGTCACCAAGATGGTGCAGAAACTGGACCAGAGCAAGTATCTGGTCTATGAAAAATACCGGGGATTGGTACTCACACCGAAAGGGAAGAAGATCGGCAAGCGGTTGGTGGACCGCCATACCCTTTTGGAAGAATTTCTTCGGATCATCGGTGTTGAAGAGGATCTGATCTATAATGATGTGGAAGGGATTGAGCATCATCTGAGTTGGGACTCCATCACCTGCATCGAATACTTGGTGGAGTATTTTCAAAAAAATCCCGAACGCATTGAAGAGTTGCGTGCCCTAAAAGAAGCAGATGAGTTGGAAGATGTGAACGGTTAAGCCCTATGGTATTACCCATGGGTTTTTTTGCATCGCTGCGACATAGGTATGTATGGGGATGTTATTCAAATGGTAGAAAGCATGTTGAGAAACAGGGACCATTGGAGCAACAGAGCATCTTTTACAAAAGTTTGTCCAGTTCAACCATACCCGGGAGGTGTTCCCCATACGTGCTGATGCAGTGTTGGAAGGCGGAGGGATTAAAGCTTTCGGTCTGGTAGGAGCGTTAAGTGTCGCGGAGGAAAAAGGGTACGAGTGGCGGCAGTTGGCAGGAACGTCCGCCGGTGCCATGGTGGCCTCGCTGTTGGCGGCGGGATATACCAGCGGAGAGCTTTATAGGTTGCTGTCCAGACATGATTTCACCCAATTGATCCCCTACGCGTGGTACCAACGGGTTCCTTACTTTGGTTCCGGTGTTCGTCTGCTGTTGAAAAAAGGACTCTTTCCCGGACGGCCCTTGGAAAAATGGATTGGGGAACTTCTAGCCCAAAAGGGCATCTATACTTTCGGCAACTTAAAAGACCGAAAACTGTCCATTATCGCATCGGATATCTCCCGCGGCAATCTGCTGGTACTGCCGAATGACTTAGAAGAGTATGGGATTCCGGCGCACACCTTATCCGTCGCCCGGGCTGTCCGGATGAGCTGCAGCATTCCGCTTTTTTTCGATCCCGTGAAGGTGATGCACCGCCCGACGAAGAAGATTAGTTACATTGTGGATGGCGGTGTGTTGAGCAACTTTCCTGTATGGCTGTTTGACCAGGAAAATCCCCGCTGGCCCACTTTCGGGTTCCGGTTTCTGTCCGATTCGGGCGTCAATCCCCACGTGATCAACGGGCCGATTTCTTTGATTCGGGCCATGTTTTATACAATGATGGAAGCCCACGATAACCGGCACATCAAAGAACAGGACAAACTGCGGACGATTCAGGTTCCTACGCTGAATGTCAAGATGACGGACTTTGATTTGACCGAGGTCAAACGGCAGCAGTTGTTTGATGCAGGAGCAGAAGCAGCACGAAACTTTTTCAAGGATTGGACGTTCCAGCAGTATTTAGCGATGCGGCGCGGGGATGGCCATATCGCTTTCCGTATGCGGCCGTCCCAATCGGGATGAACGAAATAGAGAAAGGAGGGGATACCCGTGGGCAAGGAACAAAGCCGAGGTTCAGTCGTTCAATGTTTATCCTCAAAAGAAGAAAAGGCGCTTCCCGGCGCCATCCGGAAATGGGTGGCGGAAAAAAAGCAGGAACGGGGAGTGCATTTGCTGGAGCATGAAGATACCCAGTGGGTGTTGGTGGCTGCGGGGATCAAGCCCAATCCCGGTCACCAGTTGATCTATGAAGGAGAAGAGAATCGGGAAGACCACTGTTATGTCAAAGTGAGCGAAATAAAACCCGAGCCGGGCAGGATGTATCCGCAGATCATTGTGTATCCGTATCTGCTCTTGAAGAAGAAGGATTCCGGAAAAACGCTCAAGGTTCGGACAGTCGAGAGAAAACCACTATTTGATGAGGACGGGAATAAGGATTAACGCACACAAAAACCCAGCGCGGTCACTGGGTTTTTGTATTGCGTCCCGGTCCTTTTTTGTTGCCTTCGATTACGCGGAAAGATTGACGCTTTTTGGCGTATTTTTTTTGCCTGCCCTTGAACTTGGTCCCTTTCTTTAGCGGTTTGGGGGGGATGGAGGATCCCGGGTAGCTGAATCGAATCAGCCAGCGGGGCGGCCGTTTATACAGATAAATGATCACGGCTCCCACTCCGAGCATGGTCAAAGAGTATGCCGGCTGAAGAAACAGCAGCCGGAGGAAACCGACGACCATCAGGCCGTACAGAATGAAGCGCCACACGGATGGATGTTGGTTTTTCATCTTCATGAGAAGATCTCCCTCATTTCTTAAGGGTCCTTCAATTATCCGGAACGGGCTAAATCAGATGATGGGTGTTGCTTGGCAGTCAACTCTCGATCCAGCTCATACATGCGGTGAAAGGCAGCCAATGCGACTTCCACCTGATGATCGTCCGGTTCCCTGGTAGTTAGTTTTTGCAGCCATAATCCCGGATAGCCCAGTGTGTTGAGCAAAGGTATGTCCCGCAGCGCATTGGTAATGCGCAACACCTCGTAGGAGAGGCCGACGACTACCGGAATCAGAGCCAGTCGGATCAGAATCCGATCCCATACATTGTCGTAACTGAAAAAGGAGTAGACGACCACGCCGACGAGAATCGTCAGGATGATGAAACTGCTGCCGCATCGGTAATGCAGGGTCGATTGCTTCTGCACATTCTCTATAGTTAATTCTACCCCGGACTCATAGGCGTTAATCACTTTGTGCTCCGCGCCGTGGTATTGAAACAGCCGTTTCACCATCGGGGTTTGGGAGATTGCAAACAAGTATCCGAGTAGCAATAGGGTTTTGATACCGCCTTCAATAAGGTTTTGCAGGATCAGGTTGGTGACGATTCCGTCAAACAACATACTGGCCAGAAAGGCCGGCAGAGCGGTAAAGAGGGCTTTCCCCAGAATCAGCGAGAGAACACCCACAGCAGCTACTCCCAGCATCATCTGCAGACGGGAGGGCGGAGTTCCTGCCTCTTCTTCTCCGGGTTCCACTTCATATCTTTCCGTCGCAAACTGAAGGTGGCGGGAACCGGAAGCGCTGGCTTCCACCAAAACGACGATCCCCCGGATCAACGGGATCTTCTTCAACCCGCCCCAGGAAGATGGGACAGGCTTTGTCACCTCAAACGTTTCGATTTCTCCGTTTTTGCGGCGGATCGCCGTGACTTGGGATCGTTGGCCGCCAAACATGACGCCTTCCACGACCGCTTGACCGCCGTAAGCAATCGGTTTGTTTGACACTGGTGATGCACCACCTCAAGTTGTCCTATGCATTTATGAAAAAGATGTGTTTCCATTTTAACACAAAGGATTCGCTCCGGATATCACCGAACGTCTTGTGATGGGAGAAAGGAAGATGATGCATACTAACTGAGATCGAAGGAGGGTGATCCTAATGGAATCCAATAAAGGAAAAACGAATGACTCCTTGCCGATGCAAACAGAAGGGACAGCGAGCGAGCCTCCCACCGGTCATAAAACCCGTACGGCTTTGGAGCTGGGTTTTGCCGGTGGACTGATCTGGGGCGGGCTGTATTTTCTCTTGTACTTTCTTCATTTGTCCCAGTACGGCCCTTCGGTGTTCGTTGGCTGGTGGTGGAAGGAAAAAGCTTGGTGGACGCATCTGGCAGGAATCGGGGTTTGGGTGGTGCTGTCCTTAGTGTTTGCCCTGTTTTACCGATATGTGCTGCTCCGCTGGAACAACCGCGCTGTTCCACTGATATATGGTGCTGTTATCTGGCTGGTGTTGTTTGCTTTTGCCGCACCGCGGCTGGGATTGATGAAAGCAGCCGGGAAGTTGGATCGAGCGACTCTCGTAACCTCTCTATCCTTTTGTTTGTTGTACGGTTTGTTTGTGGGATACTCGCTGATCACGGAATATTTTTCGTCTGAACCCGAAGGATCCTCACCTTGAGGGCTCTCTGGAAGGAACTTTTGTGATACAATGTCGAAGGGAAAAAAGGGGGTGGCACTGGTGCCCAAGGTGCTCGTGCTGCATGGTCCCAATCTAAACCGTTTGGGAAAGCGGGAACCGGAAGTTTACGGCCGGGTCACGCTGGAACAGGTAAACGACCGACTCCAAAAAAGAGGAGCGGATATGGGACTGGAAGTGGACACCTTTCAATCAAACCATGAAGGAGCATTGATTGACCGAATCCATGAGGCGGAGGGCGAGTACGATTATCTGATCATCAATCCGGGTGCCTACACCCACTATAGCTATGCGCTGCGGGATGCGTTGGCTTCTGTGGGTGTTCCTGCGATTGAAGTACATATCTCCAACGTGCATCAGAGGGAAGCCTTTCGCGGCGTCTCGGTGACAGCTCCTGTGACGGAAGGACAGATTCTCGGTTTCGGCCCTCTCGGCTATGAGCTGGCATTGCAGGTGGTAAAGGAACGGGTAAAGAATCCTTTTTAATGTCAGGAAGGGGAGAAAAGATTGGAGAGACGCCTGGAAAAGCTCAGAAAGCGGATGGAAGAAGAAGGAGTCAAGGCCTTCTTGGTTAGCCATCCCATCAATCGGCGATATATTTCCGGCTTTACGGGATCGGCTGGCTGGGTGGTCGTTACCGCCGATGCCCAAGCGGTGGTAACGGATTTTCGTTATGTGGAACAGGTGAAGGAACAATCCCCGAACTTCCGTTTGGTGGAACACAAGGGGAATCCCTTGGCGACGGTGGTGGAAGAGTGCCGGCGTCTCGGTGTTCAAACGCTCGCCTTTGAAGAAAATCATCTGACCTACGCCCAGGCAGCCAAGCTGAAAGAAGCAGCGGGAGAGATCGCACTGGAACCAACGAACGGCTTGGTGGAACAGATTCGGCAAATCAAGGATGAAGAAGAACTAAGGATCCTCCGCCGGGCGGTGCAGATTGCCGACGATGCCTTTGCTGCCGTTCTCAAAGAGCTGCAACCAGGGAAAAAGGAAACAGAGATCGCCCTTCGCCTAGAAATTTTGATGCGGGAGATGGGTGCGACCTCTTCTTCCTTCGACATTATCGTCGCCTCCGGTCCCCGTTCCGCCATGCCCCATGGCGTGGCAAGCGACCGGGTCATGCAGAGGGGAGACTTGGTAACGCTGGACTTCGGCGCACTGTATCAAGGATATTGTTCCGACATCACCCGCACGGTGATGCTGGGGCAGCCCAACGAAAAACAGCGGGAGATCTACGAGATTGTGCTGGATGCCCAAAAACGGGCAGTGGCTGCGATCCGTCCCGGCATCACCGGAAAAGAAGAAGATGCCGTTGCCCGGGATCTGATTCGTGAACAAGGATACGGTGATGCTTTCGGCCATTCCACCGGGCACGGACTGGGGATGGAGGTGCACGAAGCTCCCGGCCTTTCGTCCAAAAGCGATACGGTGCTGGAACCCGGCATGGTCGTCACCGTGGAACCGGGGATCTATCTGCCAGATGTGGGCGGCGTCCGTATCGAAGATGATGTCCTGGTGACGCCGAAGGGTCATGAAGTGTTGACCCAAAGCCCCAAAGATATGATTATCATTGATTGATTTGCTTTTGAAAAAGGAGGAAACCCCATGATTTCGACGAACGACTTTCGCACCGGCTTGACGATTGAATTGGATGGTGACGTGTGGCAAGTGATGGACTTCCAACACGTGAAACCCGGGAAGGGCTCTGCATTTGTCCGTTCCAAACTGCGGAACCTGCGCAACGGAAACATTCAGGAAAAAACCTTCCGCGCAGGGGAAAAAGTGGCACGGGCTCATGTGGAGACCCGCCAAATGCAATTCTTGTATGAAAGCGGCGACGAATATACTTTCATGGACAATGAAACCTATGATCAAGTGGTGCTGAGCGCCGCTCAATTGGCGGAAGAACGGAAGTATCTCAAAGAAAACATGAATGTCAACCTAATGCTGTACAAAGGGGAAACCATCGGTGTCGATCTGCCCAATACCGTTGAATTGGAAGTGGTGGAAACCGATCCGGGAATCCGCGGCGATACGGCAACGGGAGGATCCAAACCGGCCAAGCTGGAAACCGGCCTGGTGGTACAGGTTCCCCTTTTTGTCAACGAAGGAGACAAGCTGATTATCGATACCCGCAAAGGTGAATACGTCTCCCGTGCCTGAAGAAGCTGTCAGGGGGAAGTCCTCGTAGCTGAAGAGGTGCGAGGTTGGAAAGTGAATTTTCGGGAAAAAAGGGAGCACATCTCTCAAGGAGCGACCTTTGCACGACGCACCCAGCTTTGACAAGCGGGACCCAGGCGCGAGCCGTTTTCCTTTGGCTCGCGCCTGGGTCATCGTACTTAAGGGAGCACAGTCGTGCTTTTTGTTCTCCGCTCAGAGTCACGCTATATACGGAGCGGGCAGAATTTACATCTGTGACGGAGGGAGCGACGTAGGGTGCGACTGGTCATTCAACTTCGATAGATGGGAGGCGGTGATCGGTGAAGGTTGCAACAGATCCGGAGACGGTCACCGAAGCGGCTCCCTATAACAAAGTACCTCATGGCAGAGGTGCTTTTTTTATAAAGAGCGAGCGGGAAAACACAGCCCTTTAGGCTTGGGATGAAAGCGAGCGTCGGACGCGGGAGGGCTTCAGCCTTCTTACCAAGTCCGACATTGTTCCAATGCCCATCTGATCCATTTGAAAATACTGCCGTTCGGGTGGAATCCCGTATAATATAATTGTGCGAAAAAACCGGACAAAGAGGAGGTGATCACGCTGATAAGAACCTACAAATTCAAGCTGGAACCAAAGAAAGAGCAGATCGAGAAGATCGAATGGACACTGGGCATGTGTCGCTGGCTCTACAACTCCATGCTTGAACAACGGAAGTTTGCCTACAAAAGACGTGATATCACGTTAACCTATCACAAGCAAGCAATCGAACTCCCAGAACTCAAGAAGGAGATCCCGGAGTTCAAAGAAATCCATTCCCAGGTTCTTCAAGACGTAGCCAAACGGTTGGAAAGCATTTCAAGCGTTTTTCTGTCGTGTGCAACACGGAGAAAAGCCGGGATACCCTCGCTTTCAAGGTAAGAACCGATACGATAGCTTCACCTATCCTCAACTCGGGTTCAAGATCGAAGGGAAGTTTCTTAAGCTATCTAAGATCGGCAATGTTCGCATGAAGCTACATAGACAGATCAAAGGAAAGATCAAAACTTGCACCATCAGGAGGAAAAACGGTAAGTACTACGCTTGTTTCTCGTGCGAGGTGGAAGCGAAGCCTGCAAGTACCGATAAGCGAGTGGGAGTGTATTTGGGGGTCAAACATCTTGCTGTTACCTCTGATGAGGAGTATTTCGACCACCCCAAGTATCTTCGTAAATCGGAAAGAAAGTTGAAATGGCTTCAACGGATGGTTTCCCGCAGAAAGATGGGATCCAATCGTTGGAGAAAAGCAGCCCTGATGTTGGCCAAATGCCATGAATACATAGCCAATCAGCGAAAAGACGCCGCTCACAAAATCAGCCGATATTTGGTGGACAACTACGATTGGATCGTTTTTGAAGACTTGAACATTCGGGGGATGGTGAAAAATCACCAGCTTGCCAAGAGCATTGCAGACGCAGGTTGGAGGATGCTGGTTCAATTCACAGCTTACAAGGCAGAGTGGGCCGGTAAACAAGTGATAGCAGTTGATCCTCGCAACACGTCGCAAGTTTGCTCGGAGTGCGGTCGGATCGTAAAGAAGACATTAAAAGAACGTACCCATCGTTGCTCATGCGGATATGTGGCAGACAGAGATGTCAATGCCGCAAGAAATATCCTACATAAAGCGATTGGATATGTTCCTGAACTGAGATACGGGCAATTAGAACTAAACCTTTTTTAGGCTTGGACGAAGCCTTCGTGGATGGATGTGGGGTGCCACGCCAAATGAAGCGAGAAGCCCACGGCGCCCGAAGGAAGTGCCCCTGGGGTGCTTAAGCAGTGTGGAGCAAGTCACGACCAGATCCAATCGAAGAGTTTCATGAGAAATGCCGTGATGCCTGCAGCCATCAAAGGTCCGACGGGAATTCCCCGTAAAAAAAGGATCCCGAAGATTGATCCGATGACAAGACCGACAATCATTTGCGGATCTACTTTTAACAAATCCAATCCTTTTCCATTCATATAGGTGGCCAATGCACCGCCGATCAACGCGAGAATCCCCGGGAGGGAGGTGAAGACACTCACCACTTCTTTAAAGGTGATACGCCCGGAAGCGAAGGGAACCAGGACAGCAATCGTTAGAAATAGAAGACCCATTTCCAGGCCCCGCCGCTCGACAGCAGGAAAAAAACGCTCCAAATGTGTCAATTTTAAAATGAGCAACAGGCTGGCGGCGGTGGCAATAATGGGGGAGCGCCCCAACATGCCGATGACGATCATAAAGACGAGTAGAAGGTCCGGATTCATGGCCATCCCCTGTCCGACAACGTTTTTTACCACTGTATGTCCATCAGCAGGAGATTATTAATCGGGTAAACGAAAAGAATGGATGCGGCCGTTTTTCCAACGGGGAACCACATCATAACGATCCATTACCAGACAATCTTCCAAATCGCGGGCCAAGCCGCGCTTCATGAGTCGATCTCCGGAAGCGCTTCGGCAGAGATGGGTCAATAGGTGATCTTTTACAGACAGGTAGCCTTGGTGAAGGACCAGCCCCAAATCGTTGGCTTGAACTGTTTGCCCATCGCTCAAAAGGAGGTCAATCAGACACCCGGCTGCGATACCATCCTCCAGGGAAAAATCCCCTCGGGTTCCCGCACATAACAATACGGCATCATGTTTCAATTGCCGAATAAAACGTACGCAGGCGGATGCATTTAAAAAACAGCCGATGATCACATCGGCTCCTTTGGCAGCTTTCAGTAATGTGCGAGTACCATTGGTTGTGGTCATTACAATGGTTTTGCCCCGAACAAGAGGGGCTGCGTAATCCTGGGGAGAATTGCACAGGTCAAAACCATCCAGCCGTTTACCGAACCGTTCACCGCCGAGCAACATGCCCTCCTTCGCACACTGACGCGCTTCAGAGACGGTTCCCGCCGGAATAATAGCGGAAGCACCGTGAGACAAAGCTGTGACAATGCTGCTGGAAGCCCGAAAGACATCGATCACGACAACGGTTTTATGAGATAAGGTATCACTGTGTATATCGTCTGCATGAGGGATGACCGTTATTTTCATCCCTGCGCCCCCCCAATCGGTTCAAAGGAGATGAAAGGAAATGTATCTGCCCGCAGACCTCGCCGCAGACATTCCACAGACAACACTTCCCCCGGTGCGATATTGCCGAGATTCACATCCCGTCCCGACAGGCGGATAAAGGCAGCTTGCTGTTTATGCAGTGGGGCCTCCCAAATAAGATGGTTGCTGTCCAATGCTTTCGATACATCGCTGACATAATTTTCATCCAATCCGCCCAGAGCATCGAAAACTCCGATGTTTTTGCCGGACTCCCGCCCTTCCACGATCACGTATTCCGCTCCATGCAGCCGGTCTGCTTCAAACTGTTCGATTAACTGGGCTGCAGGCGTGAATGAGCCTTGGGCTTTCTTTCCGATTTCCGTAATTACTTTAAAAGAATGGGATCGGGCTAACTGGATGGCTTTTTGACGCTCATAAGCAGTCATTGAAATAGTTCCATCAGAGATTTCCACCCAGGAAAAGCCGATTTTTCTCAGTGTATCCAGGTAGTTTTTTGTTTGGTTTTGCGCATGAGCTATTTCGAAAAATGTACCACCGGGATAAATGTGGACATCGGCTTCAGCAGCTAACTGTATTTTTTTCCGCAATAATGGGATAGGAGTAACTCCTGCAGTACCGAATCCTAGCTTGATAAAATCGATGTGGGGAGCGGCAATTTCCAAAAGGTCCCGGAACTGCAAGTACCCTAAACCTTTGTCGATAATCATGGTCAGTCCGCAATATCGGGGCTTTGGTTTCCGTTCGTTAGAGGGATCCATCAATCGAGATTCCCATGGGATGTCGGCATAGGATTGCATGGGCTTCTCCTCGCTTCCTTGGGATCATTGATCCTATGGTATGCAAGGAAAGCGATACGGGTTCCCGCCTAAATGATCACACCTGCCGCAACCGGTTCTTCCGAATTAGAATACGGCTTTGACCGCCCTTTCCTCGCAGCCGTTCCGGCTGTCGAATAAACCATAAAGCTAGTAAAGCTGTCAATCCGGCAGCGGCAGCGTTTCCCAAAAATAACCCGGTTTTCATCGCGGATAAAGCCCCGAAAGTCGGCGGTCCCAAAGCAACACCCAAAAAACGTACACTACCGTACAAAGAGGTGACAATCCCCCGCTCTTCTGAAGCGACGGCAGAAGTGATCATGGTGTTTAAACAGGGTAGGATCAGGCCGCTTCCAATACCGATTAACACCAGCAATCCGATGAGCAGATACGTGTTGGTGACAAAGGGAACGATACCCATCCCGGCTGCGATGGCGAGCAAGCCGATGATGATCAGCCGTTTCATCAACCGGGTTTTCTGATCAATGTGGCTGCCCGCCCAATAGGAAACCGAACTCATGGCCAGCAGGGGAATCGCCAGCACCAATCCTTTGAGAACACCGTCCAAACCATACCGTTTTTCCAGAAAGTCGGACAGGTAAAACAGCACCCCGAACAAAATGAACAAGGTAAGTGCTCCGGCTAAAAATGCCACCAGCAGCCATCTTCCTTGCCGTTTCCATGTTTTTAACAGCTGATCCCGATATTGGGATAATGGAGGGGGTTCCTTTTCCTGTTTGGGTTCCTTGATGAGAAACCAGACAGCCAACGCTGCAGGAATACATAGTACGGGAAAAGCAAAAAAGATGGCGACCCAGGAGAGAAGGGCGATGAGTGAACCCAGAATCGGGCTGACCACTTTCCCCATTCCGTTGGCTGCTTCGATGATTCCCAAAGCCCTGCTGCGTTCGTCTTTTTTATACAAATCGCTGACCAAAGCCATGGCAATGGGGGCTGTTCCAGCAGCTCCGATCCCTTGCAAAATGCGCCCGGTTAACATCAGCCAATAACCGCCGCCTGTCCAAAGAGCCGACAATCCGGAGATCACCCCCCCTGCTCCGTACAACAACAATGCGGGGGCGATCACTTTTTTCCGCCCAAACCGGTCGGAAAGGATGCCTGCCAATGGAATGACCACCCCTGCGGGAATGGAAAACAGAGTGATCAACAGGCTGACCTGCAGTTGGGATATGTGCAGGGAAGACTGGATCGTCGGTAATACAGGAATTAACATCGAGTTGCCCAAGACCATAATCAACGGAACGGTACTCAAGGTAACAATGACAAGAATTCCCGTGTTCTGTTGGGAGGATTGTTTCTCGGATGGAGTCAATGAATTCACCTCTTCTTCAATTGGTCACTTTGTTTATCCTGCCCAATCCGCTCGTTCTTATCGCTGCGGCTTCCGGGTATTTGTTCCTCCTCCTGTGGCGACACTATGTGGGAGAACTTAAGGAAAGGAAGCGAAATCATGGAATTAGATCAATTGCGCAGGGACCTGGCCTATATTAGAGGAATGGCGGAAGGGAGTCCGGATCTGGCTCGCAAGGGAGAAGGGCAGCTGGTTTTGCGGCTGCTGGATGTGATCGATCAACTGACGGAACAGAATCAACATCTGGAAGTACGTTTGAATGAATTGGAAGAATATGTGGAAGCTGTGGATGAAGATCTGAACGAGTTGGAACTCCTGATTTACGATGATGAAGAGATGGGGGAGTTTGACGAGGAAGACGAGGATGTCGGATATTGGGAGATGGAATGTCCGCATTGTCGTTCCTCCGTGCTGGTTGATGAGGAGGATATGCTGGATGATGGAGTGACAGAGATTCTGTGTCCGGAATGTCAAGGCGTCCTGTTGGGGACCAACGGAGAGGGGGGAGCTGTCGAAGCGAAACAATGGGAAGCTCCTGAATCCAAAGCGGACACTGTCGGTGATGAAGCTTCCCGTCATTGAGAGTTCCTTTTTGGCTGCCCAACTGGGCAGTTTTTTATTTTGGAATGCTTGTCCACACAAGTTTCGAATCTCCCTTCTTTTTTGCCGGGCTTGGTCATATTGATAGACCGGTGGCCATAAATATGGGGTAAATCCACGTTGGACAGGAGGTTGCGATGTGTGGTCGCAAGTAAAAGCCGTGCTTCCTCTGTCCATTCGCCAACGAGTGGAAAGTCTGTCCACTGAGATCCGTGACAGGCTGGAGGAAATACGGGTGCGGCAGGGTCGCCCTTTGGAATTGATCACAGCTGACCGGGCTGGATTTATCAGCCAATCGGGAAGATGGACCCCAGACCCCGCCAGCGCTTTTGTTCCGGATAGGGAAGATTGCAAAAAAATGTTGAACCTGGTAAGCCACCATTCCCTGTATGCACTTGAAGAAGAGCTTCGCAGAGGCTATGTCACGCTGGAAGGAGGCCATCGAATCGGTCTGGCTGGAAAAGTCGTAGTGGAAAACGGTAGGGTGAAACATCTCAGGGAAATCACCGGTTTTAACGTGCGGATTGCCCGCCAGGTCAAAGGAGTGGCGAGAGGGATTACTTCCTTGGTTTTAAAAAAAGACCGGGTGGAAAACGTGTTGATCGTCTCTCCGCCGCAATGCGGAAAAACCACCTTGTTGCGTGATTTGGCCCGTATGGCCAGCACGGGACTGCCGGGTATCCCCGGCCGAAAAATAGGCTTGGTAGACGAACGTTCGGAGATTGCCGGCTGTGTGGATGGCGTGCCTCAGTTGGATGTGGGTTCCCGTACGGATGTGATGGACGGCTGCCCCAAAGCGGAAGGGATGATGATGATGATCCGATCCATGTCCCCCGACATTCTCGTGGTGGATGAGATCGGACGCAAGGAAGACAGTGATGCGATTCATGAAGCGGTTTATGCCGGAGTGCATCTTTTCACCACCGCTCATGGACGCAACCTGGAAGAAGTGTGCCGCCGCCCGATTTTATCTCAATTGATTCAAGAAGGCATCTTTACCAGGATCATTGTATTAAGTCGGAGGAAGGGTCCGGGAACGGTGGAAGACGTGTATGACCAGCGGCTGACACCGGTTCGAAGGCAGGTGAAAGTGGGATGCTGAAGCTGCTTGGAGCGATACTGATTCTGGGATCCACCACCAGTGCCGGATTTCGGACTGCCCGACACTTTGCAGACCGGCCGCGCCAAATCCGTCAGGTGCGTCATGCCCTGTCGCTGTTGGAAACGGAGATTACGTATGGAGCGCGGCGTTTGGATGATGTGTGTGAGCAGATTGCTTCACGGGAAAAAGGACCGGTCCGGGAATTGTTCCATCGATGCAGTGAACACCTTCGAAACCGGGACGGCATTTCCACCTTTAGTTGCTGGGAGCTAGCAGTGGAAGAGGTGTGGCCCCAGACGAGCATGCAGAGTTCCGAAAGAGAGATTTTGTTGGACTTCGGTAAAACGTTGGGGGTTTCCGATCGGGAGGATCAACTGCAGCACTTGGCCCGAGTGCAAGCCAACCTGCAGGTGGAAGAGGCTCAGGCAAGAGATGAACAAAGCCGTTACGAAAAAATGTGCAAAAGTCTGGGGATTCTTGGAGGCGCTTTGATCGTTCTTCTGATGTACTGAATACCGTTGCGGGGAAGTGAGGGATACCGATGCCGTATAATGTGGACGCCATATTTCAAATCGCGGGAATCGGGATCATTGTGGCTATGTTGCACACGGTGCTGAAACAGATGGGAAAAGAAGACTACGCCCATTGGGTGACATTAATCGGTTTTGTAGTAGTCCTGTTCATGGTGGTGGTCTATGTAGAGGATCTGTTCCAAACCATTAAAAACGTGTTCCTCTTCAGTTCCTGAGAAGGGGGGCGGTCCACTTGGACATTATCCAGGTGGTGGGGCTAGGGTTGGTCGCCACCTTTCTGATTCTGGTGGTGAAGGAACAAAAGCCGGTTTTCGCATTTTTGCTCGCTACGGTGACGGGGGTGATCATCTTTTTAAGTCTGGTCGGCAAAATCTCCGATGTGGTCGGCGTGTTGACCAGACTGGCGGATCAGGCGAAAGTGAACACGATGTTTTTGGAAACGATACTCAAAATCATCGGCATCGCCTATATCGCCGAGTTTGGGGCGCAGGTCACCCGCGATGCAGGACAAGGGTCCATCGCTTCCAAGATCGAGCTGGCCGGCAAGATTCTGATCATGGTGATGGCGATTCCCATCATCACAGTCATCATTGAAACGATTGTGCAAATACTCCCTGCGTGAGGATGGTTTAGATGGCGGCATGGATGCGGGGGCTTCTAGCTTGCCTTTTTTTCCTCTTTGGATGGAGTTCTGTCTCGGAAGACGCTCATGCGGTTGAGAATTCCTTGGAGGAGAAAGTAATCCGGACCCAATTGGATCATTTGCAAACAGACGAAGTGAAATCCTACTGGGAGGAATTAAGCCGGGAATACAGCCAATTCCTGCCCGATCGTCAGCCGCCGGACATCTTCGATCTGATTCTTCAGGGGAAAGGGATCCGGTGGGGAGAGATCTTTGAGGGGATGATCCGGTATCTCTTCAATGAAGTGTTGTACAACGGCAAGCTCTTGGGTACCATTATCGTTCTTACCGTACTAAGTATGATTCTGCAAACGCTGCAAACCGCTTTTGAGCGCAACCAAGTCAGCAAAATTGCTTATGCCATCGCGTTTCTCGTAATTATTATCCTGGCTCTGAACAGTTTTTCGGTGGCAGTGGATTCGGCCAAGATGGCCATCAGCCGCATGATTCACTTTATGTTGGCGCTTGTTCCGCTGGTAATGACACTCTTGGCCTCGATGGGAAACTTCGGTTCCGTCGGGATGTTCCACCCGTTAATCGTGTTCATGATTCACGCCATCGGCACCTTGATCTACACCGTTGTTTTTCCGCTCCTGTTTCTGTCAGCGGTATTGAGCATCGTCAGCTGCCTTTCCGACAAATACAAAGTGAATCAGCTGGCCAACCTGCTTAGAAGAATCAGTATCGGGCTCATCGGCAGTCTACTTACCATCTTTCTGGGCATTATCTCGGTTCAGGGCGCAACGGCAGCGGTGACGGACGGTGTGACGATCCGAACGGCAAAATATGTGGCCGGCAACTTCGTTCCTGTAGTGGGACACATGTTTTCCGATGCGGCTGATACAGTGGTAGGCGCCTCCTTGCTGGTAAAAAACGCGGTGGGGTTGGCGGGAGTCGTTATCCTGCTTTTCATCAGCGCATTTCCTGCCTTAAAGATTCTTTCTCTGGCGTTCATCTATAGCTTTTCAGCGGCGGTGATGCAACCGTTGGGTAACAGCCCCATTGTCGAATGTCTTGAAATCATATCCAAAACCCTGATCTATGTATTCGCGGCGATGGCCACGGTTGGATTGATGTTTTTCCTCGCCATCACCATTATTGTCGCAGCCGGCAATATCTCGGTCATGATACGGTAGGTGATTCCCTTTGATCCAATGGTTGAGTGAATGGTTAAAGCAAATTGTGCTGCTTGTCCTGATCGCCACCTTCATGGACTTGCTTCTTCCCAACAATGCGATGGAGCGGTACGTGAAACTGGTGATGGGTCTATTGATCGTCTTGGCGATCTTGTCTCCCATCTTCCAGATAATTAAACACGATTTCGACCTGACATCCCTGGCATTTCAACAACCGAAGGAAATTCGGGGAGATTTGACTTCCGTGGAGACCATCCGGCAACAGGGCAAGGAATTGCAGCAGCAACAGGATCAATGGGTGAAGGATCAGGTGGAATCCCAATTGGAAAAAACGATCCGACAATCGGTGGAGAAGGAGTTCGATGTGGAGGTGATGGAGGCCCAAGTGGTAACCAACACAGGGGAGAAAGGTAAAAGTCCGGCCATACGCCAACTTCGAATCAAGATCCGGCCGGAACCCCCGCCAAAGGATCGCACCGCGATGAAACCGGTGGAGAGAATAGATCTGGTTCGCATACAGCCCGGGATGTCCGAGGAACCCAATGAGAAGAAAAAGGCTGCCACCCCGGAAGAGAGGCGCTGGCGGGACCGCATCACCCGGTTTCTATCCGAATCGTGGAAAGTGGAACCCCGACAGGTTCGCGTAACTGTTGAGGGTGTGTCGTAGGGAGGGGATCCGATGCTGAATTGGCTGTTGAACCGGTTGGAAGAAGCGATGGGCGGCGGCAATCAAAAAGGAAGAAAAGTCAAAACGTTTCGCTGGCTCATCATCGTGGGTTGTTTGGGATTGGCTTTGATGATTCTCTCTTCTTTCTTTTCCGTCCAAGAAGAGGCGCTGCCACAGGATACGACACAAGAGCCTGAGACACAAGTAACCCCCTCCGCTGGCTGGAAGAAAGAGAAGGGTGACATGACCATGCGGGATTATGAAGAGTTGTACGAAACGCAGTTATCGGAAGTATTGAACAATATAGTCGGGGTGGATGATGTGAAAGTGATGGTCAATCTGGATTCCTCAGAGGAGACCGTGGTTGAAAAAGATACCCGGGATACGGAACAAGTGACCGATGAAGCGGATACCCGAGGTGGAAACCGCAAGATTCATGAGCATACCCAGGACGAAAAGGTGGTGTTGCGGCGGAACGGAAACGGGGATCAACCGATAGTGGTCAAAAAATTGAAGCCTCGTATTCGCGGAGTCCTAGTCGTGGCCAAAGGTGCTGAAAACTTGAAAATTAAAGCGGCAATCATTGATGCCGTACAACGGGTGCTGGATGTACCTATTCACCGGATTTCAGTGTTGCCCAAAGGCTAAGGAGGGATTGAAATGAACATGAATAAACAGACGGTTTGGCTGGTGACGATGCTGACCCTGATGGTGGTACTGTCCGCCTATTACATCGTGACAGGGCCGGTGGAGCCGGCGGATCAGATGGTATCCAAAGAAAAAGTGGACGATGGGCAGATTGAAGTGAAGACGAAAGAGTCGGGGAAGGCAGAAAAGGATGAAGTCAAAAAAACGGCGAAAGAATCCGACAGTGACTACTTCGTGGGCTATCAGTTGCAACGGAGCACTCTCCGTTCCAAGATGACGGAAGACTACATGAAGATCTTGACGGATCCCGAGGCTTCCAAAGAAAAGCTGAAAGAAGCCCAAGCCAAGATCGACGAATTGATGAAAGTGGATAAATCCGAATCGGTGATGGAGGACCTGATTCGGGCGGAAGGATTTCGCGATGCTGTCGTTATTAACACTGATAAGAATGTAGACGTGATCGTGCAAAGTGACAAATTGAGCCGCTCTCAGGTGGTGAAACTGTTAAGCATGGTTAAGCGGCAGATGGATGTTCCGGCCAACCGCATTTCCATCGCATACCGTCCGTAAGGGCGGTTTTTCATGTCCGGGCTTGCCAGAGAGGCAAGCCCGGATTAGGTTTAGCTCTTTTTTCAAATGGTACATATGTGTTTGGGCTCACCCGCCACATCAGGTCGTGTTCCATGAAATACGGGCCGAGGCGCTGAGGTTTTCCTCTGCCATTGTATAAATGGTTTCGGGATCAAGGATTTTCACCGGGGTAGTTTCGGAAAGCAACAAAGAATTTCTTCATGGACAAACCTTTGTGGGAAGGATCCACGGGATGCGGGAGATTGATTCAGAAGGGGCGGAATCGTACAATGGACATAGACCGGGAAAAAGCGCCCGTTTCCGCCTACATATTTCTTTTTGCTTGAGACGAGGGTGGACTTGCGATAATATTGAACGGTACAAAAAGTTCACCGGAAACATCGGAAGAGGAATGCGCCATCCAGGGTATACAAAGAAGGGATGGGGAAACGGACCCACCTCGTCCGATAGAATATCGCGATTATTTGGAGGGATAGACTGTGCCCTTGAAAATGCACGAGCTTCGAGAATTGATTCGTTTGGTGGATGAGTCTCAAATCGAGGAATTTGAACTGGAAAATGACGGTGCCAAAGTGGTGATCAAGAAAGGACTGTCGGGTCAAGCGGAAGTAATGGCTCCGACTGCGGCCCCTGCTTCTGTTCAAGCGCCTCAGGAACCACAGCCAGCACCAGCGGCTCAGCCTGCACCGCAACCGTCGGCGAAAGCTGAGGCTGTCGCACCGGCTCAAGGAGAAGCGGAAGAGGATGACAGCCGATATCACAAAATTGTTTCTCCGATGGTGGGAACTTTTTATCGGGCTCCGGCACCGGATGCGGATCCTTATGTGCAACCCGGGGATCGTGTGGATGAAAAAACCGTCGTTTGCATCGTGGAAGCCATGAAGCTGATGAACGAAATCGAAGCGGAAGTCCGCGGTGAAATCGTAAAAGTATTGGTGGAAAATGGACAGCTGGTGGAATACGGTCAACCGCTGTTCTTGGTCAAGCCTGAATAGTTTTTGGAGGAGAGGAAGCGGATGTTTAATAAAGTATTGGTGGCCAACCGGGGAGAGATCGCGGTCCGTGTCATTCGGGCCTGCCGGGAATTGGGTATTTTCACGGTGGCCGTCTATTCCGAAGCGGATCGAGACGCTTTGCATGTCAAGTTGGCAGATGAAGCGTACTGTATCGGACCGGCCTCTTCCAGGGAAAGCTATTTGAACATGACCAACCTGATGAGTGTTGCCACCTTGGTTGAGGCAGATGCGATCCATCCGGGGTATGGATTTTTGGCGGAAAATGCCGATTTTGCGGAGCTATGTGCAGCCTGCAACATTACCTTTATCGGACCTGATCCGGAAGCTATCACCAAAATGGGGGACAAGACAACCGCCCGGGATACGATGAAGGCTGCGGGAGTTCCTGTGGTCCCCGGAACCGAAGGAGTCATTGAAGACATCGACAAAGCGGTGGAAACGGCCCGGGACATCGGATATCCGGTGATTGTCAAGGCGACTGCCGGCGGTGGTGGAAAAGGGATGCGCGTGGTGCACAGCGAAGAGGAGTTGAAGCGGGCCATCAACATGGCGCAGCAGGAAGCGGAAGCCAATTTCGGAAATCCCGGTGTGTATCTGGAGAAATATTTGGTCGAGCCCCGTCATATTGAGATTCAGGTCTTGGCGGATAAACACGGTAATACGATTCACCTGGGTGAACGGGATTGCTCCATCCAGCGCAGATACCAAAAGCTGATCGAGGAAGCGCCGTCGCCCGCTTTGGATGCGGATCTGCGGGAGCGGATGGGACAGGCGGCAGTCGCTGCTGCGGAAGCGGTCAACTACTCCGGCGCGGGTACCGTGGAATTCCTGCTGGATAAGGAAGGCAACTTCTATTTCATGGAGATGAATACTCGTATCCAAGTGGAACATCCGGTAACCGAGCTGGTAACCGGAATCGACTTAGTGAAAGAACAGATCATGGTGGCCGCCGGCGAACCCTTGTCCGTTTCCCAGGACGATGTTCAAATCGACGGCTGGTCCATCGAATGCCGTATCAATGCAGAAGACCCGGACCGCAAATTTATGCCGACGCCGGGGAAAATTCAGTTTTACCTTCCGCCGGGAGGAACGGGTGTCCGTGTGGACAGCGCTGCTTATCAGGGATACAAGATTCCTCCTTTTTATGATTCCATGATTGCCAAACTGATCGTGTGGGGCAAGGATCGGCCGGAGGCGATCAGCCGAATGAAGCGGGCTTTGGCGGAGTTCGCCATTGACGGTGTCAGCACGACGATCCCATTTCATATGAAGCTGCTGAACAACCGCCATTTTGCTGAAGGAAATTTCCATATTCAATTCTTGGAAAACACCAACCTGGACGAGGAGGAATAAGCATGGCTGATCAACCGCATACGGAACCGCAAGTGACGGATCTCGGGAAAATTGAGATTGCCCCCGAGGTGTTGCAGATTATCGCCGGACTGGCTGCTCTGCAAGTGGATGGTGTTTTGGGAACCAGCGGGGGGGTTGTCAGTGACATCACCCAGTTCCTCGGCCGCAAAAATCCCAAACAAGGCATCCGGGTTGAACTGGAAGAGGACACGAAAATCGTCGTCTCCATCATCGTGGAATACGGCAAGAAGATTCCGGAAGTAGGACGGGAAGTGCAGGTGAGAGTGAAAGAAGCGGTAGAAACCATGACCGGTTTGCCTGTTTCCGATGTAATTGTCCGTGTTGTGGAAGTGAAAATTCGCAATAAAGCCGATGAAGAAGGGGACAATCAGCGCTTAAAATAAAAATATAGAAACCGGATGGGGGAGGCAGCGGGATGGGGATGATGAATCGGGTCTACCTGACGGTGTTCAGCTTGGCCGTGGGCGCCTTTTCAATCGCGGGCATAATGATGGGTCTGAATGCGGGGGTTGGAAACGAAGCGGTGCTTACCGACCTACTGCATCAATATTATCGCGATTCCGGCGCCCAATGGAGCCTGGCCCTGATCAGCACCTTGGTGCTGGTGGCCAGTTTGCAGTCGTTGTTTGGGGTGATCCGTCGGCGACAGGAAGATCCCGGCGTCGATCGACTGACAGAATTTGGTCATATTCGGATTTCATTGAAAACACTGGAGAACTTGTCGGTAAAAGCTGCCCGTCGAGTCAAAGGGATTCGGGACTTGACGGCCCGGGTCCGTCATGACGGGAGCAATTCCTCCGTTGGAATAGGGTTAAAATTGACGGTAGATGGAGAAACTCCTATCCAAACCCTGTCCGAACAATTGCAAGAAACGGTGAAGCATTATTTAGAAGAAGTTGCAGGGGTGGATGTCAATCAGATCTCTGTATACATAGCAGACACTGTTCAGCCTAACCGTTCCCGGGTACGTGTGGAATGAGGTGTTCGGACATGCTGGATCGCCTTTGGGAGACCCACCGTGGACGGGTTGTTGGAACAGTAGTCGGTTTTGTCTTGGGCCTGATTTATCTAATCGTCGGTTTTTGGAAAACGATGGTGTTTGGGTTGTTTGTCGGAGTCGGCTTTTGGATTGGACATCGCATGGATCGTCGGGATGACGTCGGTGAAGTGCTGGAAAACATTTTTCCGGATAAATGGTTTCGAAAATCATAGTCCCGGCCGGAAAGGCTGGGTGTTTTTTTTGGAGGTGGATGATCGATGGCCCGAAGGTTAGTCAGGGAAAAGGCGCTGCAAACCTTATACCAATATGAGATGAATCCCGGCATGCGGGAACGAGTGGTGGCCAAAGAAGCCGATGAACTAAAGCCGCAGGTTTCCCCGGATGATCTCTCTTTTTTCAAACGTTTGACCGAAGGTGTCATTCGCCATCAGGAAAAATTGGATGAAGTTATCCAGGGGTATCTTCGCAATGACTGGACGATCTCGCGCCTTCCTTCCCTGGACCGGATCATTTTGCGGATGGCATTGGTTGAGCTGGTGTTTGAGGAGGAGATTCCCTACGGTGTCACTTTGAATGAGGCGGTCGATCTAGCCAAAACGTTCAGTACTGAGGAGTCGAGGAAATTCATTAATGGTGTACTGGCCAGTATGGTGAAGGAGATGGAAACCATCCGCAAATCCTTTGCCGGTGAGGACGCATGAGCCGTACTGCCATCCTGGGGATTGATACGAGCAATTATTGCACTTCCCTTTGTCTTATAGATATGGAGGGTAACCGGTTGGCGGATCGGCGCCAATGGTTGAGTGTTGCTGAAGGGGAAAAGGGATTGCAGCAGTCTGCTGCTGTTTTTCAGCATGTGCGCAATCTGCCTCTGTTGTTTGAGTCAGTGGATTTAAACGGTATACACATCGGTGGGGTTTGTGTCAGCCGGACACCCCGGCCGGTGGAAGGTTCGTATATGCCGGTATTTCAGGTGGGAACCGGATGGGGCACGTCTTTGGCTCATGCCTGGGGGGCCCCCTGTTTTTTTACCACCCATCAGGAGGGGCATATTGAAGCAGGTGTAAAAACAGCGGATCGGCCGATGACGGATGGCTCGTTCTTGGCCGTACACCTCTCCGGAGGGACGACGGAGGTTCTGCGGGTGGATCCCTTGCCTGACGGTTATCGTGTGGAACTGTTGGGAGGTACAAAGGACTTGAATGCGGGACAGTTGGTAGATCGGCTCGGTGTCTCCATGGGACTTTCTTTTCCTGCCGGACGTGAACTGGAGAATATCGCTCTCCAAGCGGACGGCAGTGAAAAAGTGACGGTGCCTTCATCGGTTCAAGGGCTGCAATGTTCTTTTTCCGGTCCGGCAACACACCTGTTGCGTATGTGGGAACGCCGGGAAGCATCCAAAGAAGCGATAGCGTTTGCAGCATTTCGGTGTATTGCCAATACATTGGAGAAGTTGCTCTTGCATGCTTGGGAGAACCGCCTCCCCAAACAGGTTTTGATCGTTGGCGGGGTTGCAGCCAATCGGTTGATTCGTGAACGGTTGCGCAGCCGATTGGAGCATCCTGCAGTGGGAGCATCGCTACATTTTGCCGATCCCCGGTTTTCGGGAGACAACGCTTATGGGGTAGCCTCCTTAGGGCTGAAAAAATCGAACGTTTTATAACGGATCAGTAAACATCGTTCGGTATTCCTTTACACCAGCGGAAGCAAGGAGTAAACTGGGGGCAAATCCATTAACACGATTGGAAAGGGGATACCCAGTTGGCACAAGGAAAGCTGATTGACGGAAAGCAAATCGCAGCCGAGTTGAGACAGGAACTGAAATCCGAGGTGGCAACGATTGCCATCCGTGGTGTGACACCGGGACTTACTGTCGTCCTGGTAGGCAATAACATGGCTTCGGAAACCTATGTTCGTGGAAAAATCCGGGCATGTGAGGAAGTGGGTATCCGTTCCGACCTGATCCGGTTGCCGGAAGAGACGGAGGAAGACACCCTGCTTGCCGAAATAGACCGGTTGAACCAGGACGAGACCGTACACGGGATTTTGGTTCAACTTCCGCTTCCCCGGCAGATTTCCGAGGAAAAAGTGATTGCCCGCATCCGTCCAAAAAAAGATGTGGACGGCTTTCACCCCATCAATATGGGCAAGTTGGCCACAGGTTTAAAAGGGGCTTTTCTGCCTTGTACGCCCCATGGCATCCTGCAGATGTTGAAGCGGAGCCATATTGAAATTGCCGGGAAGCATGCCGTGGTCGTGGGCCGCAGCAACATCGTCGGAAAGCCGGTGTCGCTGCTGTTGCAAAAAGAGAATGCCACGGTGACGATGTGTCATTCCCGCACGAAGGATTTGGCTTACTTTACGCGACAGGCGGATATCCTGGTCGCTGCTGTGGGTAAATACGGGTTAATCACGCGGGATCATGTCCGTCCAGGTGCCGTTGTGATCGATGTCGGCATGAACCGGTCGCCGGAAGGAAAGCTGGCGGGGGACGTGATGTTTGAGGAAGTTCGGGAAGTGGCTTCCCATATTACGCCCGTTCCCGGGGGAGTCGGTCCTATGACGATTGCTATGTTATTGTATAATACCGTGGAGGCAGCCAAAGCGGCTTTGGATTCTTAAACAGGTGGTGGGCGTGATGTCGCAGGGAAGGGAACAAGAGATTTGGTCGATCACGGATCTGGTAGCCTATCTGAGCGGTGTCATCGATCAAGACGAAGGATTGAATACGGTCTGGGTTCAGGGGGAAATCTCCAACTTCCGCCATCACGCCCGCGGTCACATGTATTTTACCTTGAAGGATGAACACTCTCGGATGCGGGCAGTGATGTTCGCAGGGAACAACCGCCGGCTGAAATTTCTCCCCAAAGACGGGGACGATGTTTTGGTAAGAGGGCGCGTAGGTGTTTATGAACGGGACGGTCAGGTACAGCTCTATGTCACCCAGATGCAGCCTAACGGAATCGGGGGGCTGTATGTAGCTTTTCAACAGCTGAAAGAACGATTGGATGAAGAAGGCCTTTTTTCTCCTGTTCATAAAAAAGCTTTGCCGTTTTTTCCGCAGCGCGTCGGAATCATCACTTCTTCCAGCGGTGCTGCCGTTCGTGATATTATCACGACGATTCGTCGCCGCTCTCCGATGGTGGACATATTGCTCCATCCGGTTCCGGTGCAAGGGGAAGAGGCTCCGGTCGCCATTGCGGATGCCTTGTACCGTATGAACCGCCAACAGGTGGACGTGATTATTGTCGGCAGGGGCGGCGGGTCCTTGGAAGAATTATGGGCTTTTAACGAAGAAGTGGTGGCCCGCAGTATTTTCGATTCCAGCATCCCCGTCGTTTCCGCAGTGGGCCATGAGACAGATACCACGATTTCCGATTTTGTAGCCGATGTTCGTGCGGCCACTCCAACTGCGGCTGCGGAGCTGGTTGCACCGCGCATGGACGAACTTTATGAACGGTTGAATGCTTTGAGAACAAGATTAAACCGGGCTGTTAAGCTTCAAGTGGACAGGACGAGAGAAACCTTGCGCCGTTTGCGGGAACGACCGGTGCTGCGGAAGCCGTACGTCCGACTGGAACAGGAGGAACAACGTCTGGATCAATTGCAGCAACAGTTGCAACAGGCATTGCGGATACAGTTGGTTCCTTATCGCAGCCGATTGGACCGTTCACGGTACCGGTTACAATCACAATGTCCCTCGAAAAAGGCGGCTGCTTTAAAAGAGCAGTTGGTTCAGCTGCGAAAAAACTGCCAAGGAGGGATGTTCCAGACTTTAAAGGAGTATCAAACGCGGTGGCTGCGTGCTTTGGACCGGTTGGAGGCTTTAAATCCGCTTCAGGTAATGCGGCGGGGGTATTCTCTGGTCTACCGTTACCATGAACGTCGTTTGGTTACCTCGGTGAATCAGGTGCAGCCGGGGGATCTCCTTCGCATCCGCCTGAAGGATGGACAGTTCAAGTGCCAAGTATGGGGAAAAGAGGAGGGTCGCTATGAGCGAAACCGATCGGAATAATAGGTGGGAGCATCTGGAAAAACTCCCTTTTGAACAGGCAATGGAACGCCTGGAAGAAGTGGTCGACCGGTTGGAGAACGGTGATGTTTCACTGGAAGAAGCCATTCAGCTGTATGAAGAAGGGATGAGGCTGTCCCGCATCTGTGGAGAGAAACTGGACAAAGTGGAACAGCAGATGGAGATGTTGGTACAGGAAAATGGGGAATGGGTGAAAAAGCCTTTTCAACCCGAGGAGGATTCGGAATAACGGTGGAAACATTGCAAGCCTATTTTGAAAATAAAGGCGCGTTGATACAGCAAGCGCTGCGGTCTCTTATGGAAGAGATGTCCGAAGTTCCCGACCGCTTGCGGGAATCCATGTCCTATTCCTTGTTGGCCGGGGGAAAACGATTGCGGCCGCTCTTGGTGTTGGCAACCTCTGAAGCGTTGGGCGGGGATGAAAAACAAGCGCTTCCTTTTGCCTGCGCGGTTGAAATGATTCATACGTATTCGCTGATCCATGACGATCTCCCCGCTATGGACAATGATGATTACCGCAGGGGCCGCCTTACCAACCATAAAGTTTTTGGTGATGCCATGGCCATCTTGGCAGGGGACGCACTGTTGACGAAAGCCTTCGGGATCATGGCCTCGGCTGCCAAAGAAGCAGGTATGAGTGCAGATTCGGCCCTTTCTCTGATCGAGGAGGCCTCCATCCGTGCCGGAGCGGAAGGAATGGTGGGCGGCCAAGTGAAGGATATCCTGGGTGAAAACCAACAGCTCACCCTGGAAGAGCTGCAGAGCATCCACCGTTCGAAAACCGGTGATCTCCTCACCTTGTCCGTTCGCATGGGTGCTCTGGTTGCCAACGCTCAACCGGATCAGCTGTCCGCATTGACAAAATATGCCGAGCGGTTGGGGCTGGCCTTCCAGATTCAAGATGATATTTTGGATATTGTCGGCGACAAGGATAAGTTGGGCAAGCCGGTCGGAAGCGATGAAGAAAAGCATAAATCCACCTATCCGGCCCTGTTGGGGCTGGAAGAGTCCCGACGTTGGGTAAAGCGATTGGCCGCTGAGGCGAAAGAACTTGTCTTACATGAAGGAATTTGGGCGGAACGATTGATTCAGATCGCGGATTTCCTGGTTACGCGGGAGCAATGAACAACGGCGAAGATGAGGCTGACCGGTAAGCCCGTCTTCGCCGTTTTCGCGGTTACGATGGGGAGGCGCGCTTCTGCGATTCCCCTTCGTTGTCGCTTGAAACCGCATTGTGATATAATGACCTCAATGCAGGAGTGGTGCAGTATTCTAGTCAGTCCGCCTCTCCTGAAGGCGGGGCTAAAAATCCGCCAAAGGGCACATCGATGAAGTTCTTGGTGTTGGCTTCCGACGCCCAGTCGGGGGTTGATGCTGGGAGTTAAGGTTGGAGGGCGATCCGCAAGGGCATGCGGGCGTGGACCCTCCTTCCGCGGAGGCCCAAGTACGTGGTCTGACGTCACCGTACGGCAGACGACGGCTTGGGGGATGAACCTGCATGTGGGAACGGCGAACCTGTATGCAGCGTAGCCTGCCTTGAGTGGTGTTGCGGGGATACGACAAGCTTCCGTCGTTGAAAGCAGCACTGCAAAAGAGGCTAGGGAGACGGGAACGGGCTGTTGAGGAAAACTCCTAGACTGTTTGCTTTGGCAAGGCTGTCCGGGGATTGAAGTGCGGACTAAGTGGCAATCCAGTCCGGCGCTTGGCGACAACGCCGAAAAAGGTTATAAAGGGAAACCGCCTCATCGGCAACGATGGGGAGACCTTTTTGGGAAAACCTACTGGACCTAAGCCGCAATATTTACCCGGACAGTTACCACTCCTCAGTTTATCCGTACTTATCCTTCTTTTATACACTTCGATCGGCCGTTGGCAGTCCGGCCTGTTTCAATCAGCCGGTCAAGCCGGGAGAAAAATGCCGGCCCGCCGCAAGCGGCCCGGCATTTTCTCATGATGGCGGATTTTGAAGGAGTTTGGATCGACACATGGGTGAACTATTAAAACAATCGGTTCGGTGGGCGGTGACGATCAGCTTGATTACCGCTGTTCTGTCCATGATGCTCACGGTGACATCCACGTCTTTTCTGCGGGGCGTCCCATGGAGCGGCGGAATGGTGGTCGTACTTCTGATCATCCTTCTGGGGGTTTTTTTTGACATGCTGGGCATCGCTGCTACTGCCGCCCGGGAAGAGCCTTTTCACGCCATGGCAGCCAAAAAGGTGGCTGGAGCGCGCCACGCCATTGCGATCATTCGACGAGCCGACCAATTTGCTAACTTTTGTAATGATGTGGTCGGAGATATCAGTGGCATTGTCAGCGGGGCTGCCGGATTCGCCGTTGCAACAGCGCTGATGGTATCCATGCAGCGAACACAGGATCAATGGCTATTTGAAATGGTGATCATGGGCCTGATTTCTGCGCTGACCGTCGGGGGCAAAGCCCTTGGAAAGGCCGCCTCCATCCGGTATGCCAATAGTATCGTGTTTCAGATGGGAAGATTGTTTTATATTATAGAAGAGAAATTTCATATCCGATTGTTTGATGTAAAAAATAAGAAGAAAAAACGAAAGCGAGGCGTTCTTCGTGCACCTCGAACAGATTGATTCGCCTGAAAAACTGAAGCGGATTCCGGTAAAAGAACTTCCCCGCCTTGCGGAAGAAATACGTAAATTCCTAATCGAGAGCCTGCAGGTGACAGGTGGCCATCTGGCTTCCAACCTGGGAGTTGTGGAATTGACGCTGGCGCTTCATTATTTATTCGACAGTCCTGAAGACAAAATCCTGTGGGATGTCGGTCACCAAGCCTATGTACACAAATTGTTGACCGGCCGTCGGCACTTGTTCCCCACATTGCGCCAGTACAAAGGTTTGTGCGGATTCCCCAAAATGTCCGAAAGTGAACACGATGTATGGGAAACCGGTCACAGCAGTACTTCTTTGTCCGCGGCTATGGGTATGGCGGTGGCCCGGGATATCCAAGGAAAAAAGAACCGTGTCATCCCGGTGATTGGTGACGGAGCGCTCACGGGCGGCATGGCCTTGGAAGCGCTGAATCACATCGGCGAAGAGAAACGGGACATGATTGTGATTTTGAATGACAACGAAATGTCCATTTCTCCCAATGTGGGTGCCCTGCACAATTATCTGGGCAAGCTGCGCACGCACAAACACTATCACAAGATTAAAGAAGAAGTAGAATTTCTGCTGAAAAAGATTCCTACGGTAGGCGAGTCGTTCGCCAAAACCGCGGAACGAATCAAGGACAGCCTGAAGTTCCTGGTTGTGTCCGGCGTATTGTTCGAAAGCCTTGGTTTTACCTATTTGGGCCCTGTCAACGGACACAATTTGAGTGAACTGATGGAGTGCCTGCGGCAGGCGGACAAAACCAAAGGGCCGGTGCTGGTTCATGTGGTTACCGTAAAAGGGAAAGGCTATGAACCTGCGGAAAAAGATGCGGAAGTATACCACGGCGTTGGGAAAAACTACAAATTGGAAGCCGGAAAGCTTCAAAAGAAACCCCTCGGCGGCCCGATCAAGTACCCCAAGGTTTTCGGCAATACCCTGATCCGTTTGGCCCAAGAAGATGAGAGGGTTGTAGGAATCACTCCGGCGATGTTGGGTGGTTCGGGGATGAACGAGTTTAAAGCCCGCTTTCCGGATCGTTGTTACGATGTAGGGATCGCCGAGCAGCATGCGGCGACGTTTGCGGCCGGATTGGCTACTCAAGGATTGAAACCGGTATTGGCGATCTATTCTACCTTTTTGCAACGGGGATATGATCAATTGATCCACGATATCGCCCGGCAAAACCTGAACGTTGTGGTGGCCGTGGATCGCGCCGGTTTTGTGGGTGCAGACGGCGAAACTCACCAGGGCGTGTACGATATTGCCTTTATGCGGTGCATTCCCAACATGACTATCATGATGCCGAAGGACGAAAATGAATTCCAGCACATGCTGTACACGGCTTACAAATATGATGACGGCCCCATTGCCGTTCGGTTTCCCCGTGGAGCCGGTTTAGGCGTCGCTCTGGATGAAGAACTGCAAGAACTCCCCATCGGAAAAGGAGAAGTCCTAAGGCAAGGACGTGACGTGGCGTTGTTTGCTTTCGGCAATATGGTTCCTCTCGCGATGCAAGCGGCGGAACAGCTGGCCCAGGACGGGGTCAGTGCCCGTGTGATCAACGCCCGTTTTGCCAAGCCGTTGGACGGGGAATTGTTGGATCAGCTGTACCGTGAGCGGATGCCCGTGATTGTGATAGAAGAAGGATCTGCCATCGGCGGCTTGGGCAGCGCTGTACTCGAATATTATGCTGACAATGAAATGACTGGTATGACGGTCAAAACATTGGGTGTGCCGGACTATTTCGTTGAACACGGCAGTGTGGACGATCAGCGCAGAGAAGTGGGCCTGACCGTGGACAATATTGTTCTGACCGCCCGCGATCTGATGCCTCGGCTGCAGCAACGGGCGTGAGGAGTCTTTTCTGTGAAAAAAGAACGTCTGGATGTATTGCTGGTAAAACAGGGGCATTTTGAGAGTCGTCAGCAAGCGCAACGCGCGATTATGGCGGGGTTGGTTCGGGTGGATGAAGAACGGGTGGATAAGCCCGGAACGAAAGTTTCCGAGACGGCACGAATTACCGTCACGGGTCAAGTGCATCCTTATGTTAGCCGGGGCGGCCTGAAGCTGGAAAAGGCATTACAGGTATTCCATCTTTCATTGGAAGGATGCACGGTAATCGATATTGGGGCATCCACGGGAGGCTTTACCGACTGTGCCCTTCAAAACGGTGCCCGCAAGGTATACGCTGTGGACGTCGGATACGGTCAGCTGGCTTGGAAACTGCGGCAGGATGAACGGGTGGTCGTGATGGAGAGAACCAACTTCCGGTATATGAAGCCGGAGGACTTGCCCGGTGAGCTACCCGATTTTGCTACCATCGATGTTTCTTTTATCTCTTTGCGCCTCATTTTGCCGGTGCTAAAAACAATGCTTCAGCCAAAGTCCCAAGTAGTCGCTTTGGTAAAGCCGCAGTTTGAAGCGGGTCGGGATCAGGTAGGCAAAAAAGGAGTGGTCAGAGATCCGGCGATTCATGAGCAAGTGCTGAGGGATTTTGTGCAAATGGCGCTAGCGGAAGGGTACGGTGTAAAAGGGATTTCCCCTTCCCCCATCACCGGGTCCGAAGGCAATATTGAATTTTTGGCGTGCTTGTCTTGGAATCCCGACAGCGAAGCTTCGTTATCACAGGAAGTCTGCATTGCCTCCGTCGTTAAAGCCGCTCACCGGGAACAAAACGGAGTCTAAACAGGATTTTTCCAAAAACAATCCGAATTAGTAGGAAAAGGGGGAGGTCCCATTGTTGCATGATGGTGATATCATTGTCCTTTTCCTGCTGGTGGGATTGTTTTTGTACCTAATGGCTCGGCAGCTGTCGCCCAAACATGCCTATCCGGCGATTCCGATGGAAGAGCAGGGGAGTATCTCCGGAGAAATCCCCCGGCTGCTTGAAGGGGAAGGCTATGATGTAGTGGCGTCCAAGCAACGTCTGCCCATTTCCGTTCGTGTGGGGGAAGATCGGTATGACAGCCGATTATTCGTCGATTATATCGCCAAGCTGGGCACGGATTATTACTGTGTCATCGTGGCCAAAGCGAGGAAGCCGCTTCGCTTGTCCGGGTCGGCGCTGCGGGATCAATTTTTGGGACACTTTTTGGCTTTTCCCTGTGCGGGAATTCTCTATGTGGATCCAATGAGCAACACAGTGAAACGGATTGTTTTTGATGTGGAAAAGGTGCATTTTCGTACGCCGCGGCGGCGTTGGTTCGTCACTCATCTCATGATGTTGGGGTTGGGGGCGTTGATTGCTGCGTTGATCAAATAAACTGCTCGTCGCACATCCTAAAAACCACTGGATAGATCAACGAGGTGGAATCATTGACGACCATCGGAATTTTAATTAACAGGGGAAAGCCGAAAGCATTCATTGTCACGCGGGAACTGGTCCGGCTGCTGGAACAGCGAAACGCCGGCGTGTTGCTGGAGATGGATGTCGCACGTGAAATCGGTCGACCGGAGCTGGGGGCTTCGGAAGAGGAGCTGCCGGTACGTGCAGATATCGCTTTTGTGTTGGGAGGAGACGGGACCCTGTTGGGTGTTGCCCGCAAGTTTGCCGCTTATCGTGTTCCAATCTTGGGTTTTAACCTGGGCCATTTGGGTTTTTTATCCGAAGCGGAACCGGACAGTCTGGCAAGCGCAGTGGACCGGGTGCTGGCCGGGGATTATTACATAGAAAAACGGATTATGCTGGATGCAGAGGTTGTACGGGATGGGGAGGTTCGCGACACAAGCATCGCTTTGAATGATGTGGGGATTGCCAAAGGTTCCTTCAGCCGCATGATTACCAGCACCGTCTATATGGACGGTATGTATCTCGGGACCTATTCCGGTGACGGGGTGATTGTATCCACCCCCACGGGTTCCACAGCCTACTCTCTTTCATGCGGGGGGCCGATTGTCTGGCCGGGCGTCAACTCTTTGCTGCTGACCCCCATCTGTCCACATACGCTGACTGCCCGCCCGATGGTACTGCCAACCGACTGTTTGCTAGAGATCAAAGTAAGTGCCACCCACCAGGATATCGGTTTAACCATCGACGGCCAGCTGGGCTATCGGTTGGAAGTGGATGATGTGATCCGGGTGCGTACTTCACCCTGTATCACTTCTCTGATCAAGTGGAAAGAGCGATCCTTTTTTGAAGTGGTACGCAGGAAATTGCAAGGAGAGCAAGAAGAAGGGTCAGGTTTGGAGGGCAAGAGATGAAAGCGCAACGACATATCAAAATACGTGAGATTATTACAAACAAGGAGATTGAAACCCAGGAAGAACTGGTAGAAGAATTGAAAAAGGCAGGGTATAACGTGACCCAGGCCACCGTTTCCCGGGATATCAAGGAACTTCATCTGGTTAAAGTGCCGACAAACAGCGGGCGTTACAAATATTCTCTGCCTGCCGACAATCGATTTAATCCCATGCAAAAATTGAAGCGTCTCATGTCGGAAGCTTTTATCGGCATCGATCACAGTGATAACATGATTGTGATGAAAACGATGCCGGGCAATGCCCATGCCATCGCCGTACTGCTCGACAATTTGGATTGGCCGGAGATATTGGGGACGATCGCCGGGGATGACACGATTTTGCTGATTTGTCGGGATCGTCAAAAGGTACCGGACCTCGTTGACCGATTCATCGACATGTTGTAGGAGTGGATGACCATGCTACGGGAATTGTCCATCCGCGATTTTGCGATTATCGAACAAGTGCATATCACCTTTGATGAGGGATTTCATGTCTTGACCGGGGAGACCGGCGCGGGGAAATCCATCCTGTTTGATGCGCTTAGTCTGGTCGTCGGCGGACGCGGTTCCGCAGAATTTGTCAGGCACGGAGCCAAGAAAGCGGAAGTGGAAGCGCTGTTTGATCTGAAACAGGAACATCCGGCACGCCGGCACATGTCGGAGCTGGGTTTGGATGCGATGGACGGAACAGTCGTCGTAAGGCGGGAGATTCATCACAGTGGAAAAAGCACCTGCCGAATCAATGGTCAAATCGTGACGCTGGGCATGCTGAAGCAGGTGGGAGAATCCCTCCTGGACATCCATGGACAGCATGAGCATCAGTCTTTGCTTCAGGTGGAAGAGCACTTGGAATGGCTGGATCACTTCGGCGGCGGCCCCCTGTTGCAGAAGCGGTCTGAATATCATCAGATTTACCGCCGGTTTCAAGATGTGGATAAGGAATTGCAACGGATTACCCGGGATGAAAAAGAAATTGCTCAACGCATCGATCTCCTGCAGTTTCAGCGGGATGAAATCGCCGCTGCCCGACTGACGGAAGGAGAAGATGCCGATCTGGAACAGGAGCACAGCCGCCTTGCCCATGCAGAACGGCTGCTTCAGAATGCAGCGGATGCCTTTCAGGTCCTGTACGGCGAAAATCAAGGTGCCGAATGTATTAACCGCGCGATACGGGATCTGGAGGAGATAGTGAAGTATGATGACTCTCTGAAGCCCGTTTTGGAGATGGTGCAGTCTGCTTATTATCAGGTGGAAGAAGCCAGCCGTCAGTTGGGGCGATATCAGGATGATTTGGAGTTTGATCCGGGGCGCTTGTCCCAAGTGGAAGAGCGTATTGAGGTGATTGACCAGCTGAAACGAAAGTACGGGGAAACCATCCCGGAAATTCTGGCTCATGGTCAACGGGTGGAACAAGAGCTGGACGAGCTTTTACATCGGGATGAAAAAAAAGAAACCCTGGAAAAGGAACGGGCGGAACTTCTCCACTCCTTGAAGGAAAAAGCCGATCAGCTGTCTGCGTTGCGCAAGGAAGCGGCTGCTTTGCTGGAGGAGCGAGTGGAAAAAGAACTGCATGATCTCAATATGAGCGGGACTCGCTTTGCGGTTTCCTTTAACGAAATAGAGGGGGAACCGGCATTCACTGCCACAGGGAAAGACAGGGTGGAGTTTCTTATCTCTCCCAACCGGGGAGAACCGCTTAGACCTTTGGTAAGAATCGCTTCCGGCGGGGAACTATCCCGCATCATGCTCGCATTAAAAACGATTTTCTCCGACGTGGATCAGGTGGAAACTCTGATCTTTGATGAAATCGATACGGGTGTTAGTGGGCGCGCAGCCCAAGCGATCGCTGAGAAAATCGCTAAGCTTTCCCGCAATACTCAGGTGCTGTGTGTCACTCATTTGCCCCAAGTGGCTTGTATGGCCGATGTTCATTTCCACATTTTCAAGGAAACAGAAGAGGAAAAAACCCGCACCCGCGTCAAATTGCTTTCGGATGACGGACGGACCGTGGAGCTGGCCCGGATGCTGGGCGGTGTAGAAGTGACCGACACGACACGGGATCATGCACGAGAGATGCTGCGCTTGGCAAAAGAAACCAAGGAAGCGATGTAGATGTTTTCCTCCCCAACATCGTCGTTGGGGTTTTTTCTTATCTTCTCCGCTGTTCCCCGTACCGAGGAATCTTTTGCGTAACATAAAAACAAGGCCCGCGGATACCTTAAAAATACGATGGAGACATCGAGGTGGAGGTGTAGGCAGGAACGCAGGAGAGTGATCGGCGTGGGGCAAAGAAAATTAAAAAAGTGGCTGGGTTTGTTTCTGGTGTGCATACTGGTCTGGGGAGGAACCAGCACCGGATTTCAGCAGTGTTTTTCCTTCCCTAAGGAGATGCGTCTGTTTGCGGGTAGCTTTAAAACGCTTCGACTGTCTTTGCCGACATCGGCGACCGTTTCTGCAAGTAATCCCGATTTGGTGGAGATCAACGGGAAGGGGCATCTTCCCGTAAGGGTCAATTTGAAGGAACCGTTCATCCTGACATCCAAAAAAACGGGACAGGCACAGGTGACTTTGAAACTGTTCGGAAAAGTTCCTTTTAAGCGGTTCCGGCTGCAGATTTTGCCAGATATCCGCGTGATTCCAGGCGGACAATCGATTGGTGTGAAATTACGGGCGCAAGGAATGTTGGTAGTGGGTCATCATCGGGTAAAAGAGGGAGAGCCCTCTCCGGGTGAAAAAGCGGATATTCACATCGGGGACTATATTCTCACGATAAACGGTGAGCCTATACGCGACATGAATCAAGTCGGTTTTATTGCGCAAAAGGCCGGAGAAGCCGATCAATCCATTCGTGTTGAATTGTTGCACGATGGCCGACGTAAAAAAGTGACATTGAAGCCGGAGTTTGATGAACGGGAACACGGTTACCGTCTCGGGTTATATATTCGCAACTCGGCTACAGGTGTAGGCACCTTAACTTTTTATGATCCCGAGCGGAAAAAGTACGGAGCGTTGGGGCATGTCATCACGGATATGGATACCGGACAGCCGATCGCTGTCGGTGACGGAACCATTGTTCATTCCAATGTGACCTCGATCCAAAAAGGGGCTTCCGGAGAACCGGGTGAAAAGCGGGCGATTTTCTTTCAGGAAAACCAGAAATTGGGAAATATTACCCAGAATACGCAGTTTGGTATTTTCGGGGATATGGATCGACACCCGGGAGGCGGAATGTATCAGAAGTCTGTACCTGTGGCATTGGCGGAAGAAGTAAAGGAAGGACCGGCTCAAATTTTGACAGTAGTGGAAGGACAAAAAGTGGAGAAATATGATATTGAAATCGTGCATTTGATTCGACAAAAATACCCCGCTACCAAAGGTCTGATCATCAAAGTAACCGATCCTCGTTTGTTGAAAAAGACGGGCGGGATTGTACAAGGGATGAGCGGGAGTCCCATTCTTCAAAACGGGAAATTGGCGGGAGCCGTAACGCATGTGTTTGTCAATGATCCTTCTTCCGGTTATGGAACCTATATCGAATGGATGTTGCAAGATGCCAAAGTAATGCCGACGCGGGGCCAGCAGGGTCCCGCTTTTTTATAAAGAACGAACGGTAATTTATAGAAAAAATCAGGGGGAAAAGGGAGGAATGCGTTTTTGGATTGTCGAATGACTAAACAAGTACCGATAAACGGTTCGGGAGAAAAGGAGAAATACAAGGAGGGTACCCTTTTGGAGAAGATGCGTGTAATCTTGGCAGATGACAACCGCGAGTTTGCACAACTGTTGCGCGAACATCTGTCATCTCAGGATGACATAGAAGTGATCGGGGTTGCTTATAACGGAAACGAAGTGATGGAACTGCTCGAGCGGAAACAACCGGATGTGTTGATTTTGGATATTATCATGCCCCACTTAGATGGGTTGGGTGTATTGGAGAAGTTGAATCAGCGGGAAGATCCCATGCCGAAAATCATTATGTTAACCGCTTTTGGGCAGGAAAATATTACCCAACGTGCAGTGGAGCTGGGAGCGGCCTATTACATACTCAAGCCGTTCGATATGGATGTGTTAACGGATCGAATCCGGCAAATGCAGGGGCGGCCGGTCTCCGCATCCAAAAAGGCCATTGTCAGCGGAGGCAAAGGGGATAACCTGGATGCCAACATTACCAACGTCATCCATGAGATCGGCGTACCGGCTCATATTAAAGGTTACCTGTACCTCCGGGAAGCCATCACCATGGTGTACAATGAAGTGGAACTATTGGGGGCCATTACCAAAACGCTGTATCCCCGCATTGCAAATAAGTACAATACCACTCCCAGCCGGGTGGAACGGGCAATCCGCCATGCGATTGAGGTTGCCTGGAGCCGGGGGAATATGGAATCCATCCGAAAATTGTTCGGTTATACGATCAACGTAAGCAAAGCAAAACCCACTAACTCCGAATTCATCGCCATGGTGGCGGATAAGCTGCGGATTGAGCACAAAGTGGGGTAAATGGAACAACTGATGTTGATGGGAGCACCGTCTGTTTTCCAAACAGGCGGTTTTTTCTTTGTATGACAAACCCTCCCGCCACTCATACTAACCACAAAGCATCAAAGAAGCGGGCGGGTGACTCAGATGCGGTTCGGTCAGGGCACTAACCGAATAACGGGGACGGTGGTGATGGATCGCCGGACCAAATGCTTAGTAAAAAGAATTCAACCCGGTCAGATCGCGGTCATTGATCATCCCGATCTGGATGAAGTGGCTGCCGAAGAATTGGTAGAAAACAGGGTGCGTGCGGTCATCAATGCAGCTTCATCCATTAGCGGTGTATACCCCGCAAGAGGGGCGGCTTATTTGATCCGTTCGGGGATTCCGGTCGTGGATCGAGCGGGAGCGGATATTTTTTGCCGGCTACAAGAAGGAGATCGTATCTGGCTGGATCATGATCGGGTGGGGAAGGTCGGGGAATCCCAAGCGGTGGTTCGAGGGGAGCGGTTGTCTGCCCAAACGGTGTGGGAAAAAATCCATCAGACACAATCCCATTTCAACCAGACCGTTGTAGCATTTATGGAAAATACGCTTCACTATGCTGTATCTGAGAAACGATGGTTTATGCGCCCGCTGGCCGTACCCGGGATGTATACCCAGCTGAAGGGAAAGCAGGTAGTGGTGGTTGTCAGAGGTACCGGGTATAAAGAAGATTTGGCAGCAATTTATCATTTCATCAAAGCCGAGCGCCCGGTGTTAATCGGTGTGGATGGAGGAGCAGACGCTCTTTTGCAATGCGGCTGGAAACCGGATGTGATCGTGGGTGATATGGATTCTGTTTCGGACGAAGCCTTGTGTTCCGGTGCTGAACTGGTTGTTCACGCGTATCCCAATGGGGATGCACCAGGATTGGAGCGAGTGGAGAAACTGGGATTGGCTGCTCACATTCTGCCTGGAATGGGAACCAGCGAGGATGTTGCGTTGTTGCTGGCGGATCAAGAAGGGGCCGAACGAATTATTGCAGTGGGAACCCATTCACATATTATCGACTTTTTGGAGAAAGGGCGAAATGGCATGGCAAGCACCTTGCTGACTCGGATAAAAGTGGGCGGCAAGTTGGTGGATGTCAGCGGGATCCGTCACTTTTATCCGCCGAAGACGGAGAGAAGACGCAAGGCTCCATTGTGGGCGGCAGTTTTCTCAGCACCCATGGCTGTGGCTGCATTGCCGGGCTCGTTTACCATCGATGATTCCTGGCTGAGGATGGTCTGGCTCAGTTTGCGTCTTTGGTATTTCCCATAACATTTTCCCGTGAAAAGGGGTCGTTTGATGGCAGACAGAATCAGCGTAATCATCCCCGCTTTCAATGAGGAACACCGGTTGACCACGACGTTGAAAGCAGTACGACAACTTCCCCATGTCCATGAAATTGTTGTCGTAGATGATGGAAGCAAAGATGGAACAGCCAGGATAGCGCGAAAACATGCGGATCAGGTGATTGTGCTTCCGGAAAATCGCGGAAAAGGGGAGGCTTTGTATACCGGCCTCTGTCGTGCCGAAGGAGAAATCCTGCTGTTTTTGGATGCAGACTTGGAGGAACATGCAAAATTGGCGGGATCCTTGCTCCGTCCCATTTTGTTTGGTGATGCGGATATGACCATTGCCCGTTTTCCTTCTCCAAGAAAAAAAGGCGGATTCGGACTGGTCAAAGGACTGGCGCGGTCCGGAGTCAAGTGGTTGACAGGTACCACTCTTACAGCCGCTTTATCAGGACAGCGCGGGATCCGGCGGGAAGTACTGGAGGGAATGGAGCGCTTTCCTCAAGGATTTGGAGTGGAATTGGGATTAACTGTGCATGCTCTTCGCTCCGGATACCGGGTGCATGAAATCCCGTTGCCTATGCACCATCGGGAAACCGGACGGAATTGGTCCGGTTTTGTTCATAGAGGAAAGCAGTTTTTTGCCGTTTTGGGTACGTTGATTCGATTGTGGAGGCAACCGGCGTGAACGGATGGATGGCCTACTTGTTGCTGGTGGTTTTTTTCGTGTGGGGGAAGCTTCTTTTTCCTTCCGGCTTATCCTTTTTGAATCAGCATGGGATCGTCGCCCGCAATTACCAGGGGAAAGCATTGCCCGCCAGCATGGGGGTTTGTTTGATGTGGGGCCTGTTTACCGGATGGGTTCCCCTGTTGCTGCTCTTGGGTGATCATCATCCAACGTATCCGGTTCTGTTGATGATGTTGGTCAGTTCCTTAACGGTTTGTTTGCTCGGATGGATGGATGATACCATCGGCAGTAAGTCCGCCAAAGGATGGAAAGGACACTGGCGTTCCTGGAAACAGGGAGCATGGACGACAGGAGCCATGAAAGCCTGGGGAGGCGGCATGGCCGCCGCATTGGCGGCAGCAGCCACCAGCAGCGGCGTGATTGAATGGCTGATGGATACTTTGATGATCGCGATGATGACCAATTGGCTCAATTTGTTGGATTTGCGGCCGGGACGCAGTCTCAAGTTTTTTTTGCTGTTCGGGTTGGCACTTCTGTGGACGGCACCAAATGAAGCCTGGCTGTTCACACCGTTAATGGGACTGGTTCTGGCCTATTGGCCGTTGGACTTGGCGGGGAAAGCGATGTTGGGGGACAGCGGATCTAACTTGTTGGGGATCCAACTGGGGATGTGGTTGGCCCTCGCTACTTCGACCGGAACGGCTTTGATCCTGGTAGCTTTATTGCTGGGGGGACATATCTTTGCCGAAAAACGCTCCATCACCGCATGGATCGAAAGGAATCGATGGATGGCGTATTTGGACGCCCTCGGGCGGAAGCAACCTTAATATGTGGTGGCGTCCTTTTCCCTCAGGGGATCGATGGGAAAACGGAGCGCCACATTTCCGGATTCGGATCGGTTAACTAGCATCAACAACCCGGAGCTCTTTGGAAAACCGGGTCAGCAAGCGCGGGCCACCGGGGGACACCACGACATCATCCTCGATTCGGATCCCGCCGATTTCGGGTATGTAGATCCCCGGTTCCACCGTAAACGTCATGCCTGTCTGCAGCAACGTGTTGTTGTTTTGGTGCATGGACGGATACTCATGCACCTCCACTCCGAGTCCATGGCCGATCCGATGAGGAAAATAAGGGCCGTAACCCGCTTCTTCGATTACCCTGCGGGCGGCAAGGTCCACTTCGGCGATGGGTACCCCCGGTTGGCATCGGGCTAATGCGGATTCTTGGGCTTTTAGCACGGTTTCGTAGATTTTTTTCATCTCCTCGGTTGCTTCCCCGAAAAAGACTGTGCGGGTGATATCCGAGCAGTAACCATTGTGAACCACGCCCAGATCGAATAAAACCCCATCTCCCCGCTGTAAAGGACGAAATCCGGGTGTGCCGTGAGGATCCCCGGTTTTTTCGCCGAAAAGAACCATGGTGGAAAAAGGCATCTCCCGTACCCCTTTTTTCTTCAAGGCGTACTCGATTTCCGCCACGATTTCCATTTCGGTACATCCTTCACGAAGAGCCTGAATCCCTGCCTCTATGCCATAATCGGCCAGTGCGGCAGCCTCTTCCAGCACTTGAATCTCGTCCGAATCTTTGACGGCACGCAGCTGAAGGAGTCCCTCGGCGTTGATCAGCTGTGCTTGAGCAGGCAGACAGCGTTGGAGGGATTGGGCTCGTTCAAAAGAGAGATGGTCCGATTCCACGGCTATGCAGGGAGCGGATCGTTTATCCAAGACGGACAGTTGTTCCTCGATCATGGGCCAAGGATTGTCGGCATCACCGTAACCGATGACAGGATAGCTCCAACCCGCCTGCCGAACGCGGGCAGTTTCCATTTGCGGACACACCAAAAATGGGTCGAGATCAGGGAAGACAAATAAGGCCAACAAACGTTCATGGGGGTCACAGTCAAACTGTGTCAGGTAAAAGATGTTGGCACGGGTGGTCAAACAAGCGGCATCCAGGTTTTTATCCCGAAGCCATGTTTGTACCTTTCTCAGGCGCGCATTCATCCCATCTCCTCCTCGTATGACGGATATATCCAATGTATCACGGGAGAGGGAAATTCTCATCTGTTTTTCCATCGAGATGGATTGCATCAAGCGGGTATAATCTCGGCCCGTTGGACGAAGGATGAAAAATAGGATAGGAAGGAGGTAGGATGGTATGGATGTGATGAGAGCAAAACAGATTCTGGAGTCTCCACGAGAAATTGATGTGCGTCATGACGGGGTTCCGGTATGGATCCAGCAAGTGAATGAAGACGCGGAAACGGCACGTGTTTATCCTCGGGCCCATCCGGAGAATGAAAAGACCGTACCGGTGGAGCAATTGGAAGAGTATTAAAGAATGCATGAAGATAACCGACTTCCGAAGGAGCCGGTCATTGCTGTAACAAAGTCTGTCTTCGAAAAAGAAAACACATCTCTTAAGGAGCGAGCCTTGAACGACGTCCCCAGCTATGATGGGAGACCGAGGTAGAAAGCGAGCATATCAAGACCTGGAGCGAAAGAGACGAGGTTGGCCTGTGCCCTGTGGATGCCCGTGGGTGCATCACAGGCTTTTTCTTTTGCTCGCACCTCGGCCATCGTGGAAAGGCAAAATTGGTATCTGTGACGTCGGGTAGAAGGGCTTTTTTACTCTTTGGATCAGTTTTTCGATTGTGGTTCTTGGGATGCGGGCTTCTTTTTCCGGCGCAACATGGGCTGGATGAGGTTGTTTTTGTCATCCCGGTAAAACAGAAAGCCTGCCAGAAAGAAGAGACCGCCTAAAAACAGGGTCAGCGCACCTGCAAAAGCAAGCCAATCAAAAGGCTGTCCGGCAAAAGAGGCAAAAAAGATATCCCGCATCCATGTCCATCCGTAAATGCTGGCAGCACCGGGGATGCACAAGATGGCCAGCGCAAAAATCCGTTGATAGATCATGAAACCGCCTTCCTTTCTCCTGTGAACATGGTACCTGATTTTTTGCGAATGCGCCAGTTAACGATAGACTCTTCTGAACAAACTCTTGTGATAAGATAGGAACGGGGATGGCACAGGGGGTGTCTGTATGAAACGGAAATCCTTTCTTATCGTAGGCGGCGGCAAGGGCGGTACCGCTCTGCTACATACCTTGCTGCAGATGGATCGTGTGGAAGTGATCGGTGTGGTGGATATCGATCCGCAGGCGCCGGCGTTGTTGGAGGCCGAACGCCGGGGTATACCCACAAGCAGTGATGCGGCGGTTTTTTTGAATAAACAACCGGACGTGATTCTGGAAGTAACCGGTGAGAAGTCCGTCTATAACCGGTTGTGCCGACAGACGGAAGGAAATACGTTGGTGGTTTCTGGAGCGGCGGCCAATGTGATGATGCAATTGATTGAGGAGAAAGAGAAATGGTTTGATGCCTGGCGTCAACGCCAATTAGAGCTGGACACCATTCTCAATTCGACTCATGACGGGATGATTGCAGTCAACCACACAGGCCACATCACCCTTCTTAACCGGGCAGCTGAGCGCCTGATCGGTCTTCGTGCCTCCGATGTGACGGGAAAGGAGATTCAATCCGTTCTTCCAAACACCCGATTGGACTATGTATTGGCCACAGGGGTTTCCGAACTGAACCAAGAGCAAGAGTTGCCAAACGGAATCCGGATTATCACCAACCGGGAACCTGTAGTGGACAAGGAAGGTCGAATTATTGGAGCGGTGGCTGTTTTCCGGGATATCACCGAGGTTCAATCCCTGATGCAGCAGGTGACGGACCTGAAGGATATGAAAAGTCAACTGCAGGCGATTATCGATTCTTCTGATGATGCCATATCCGTGGTCGATACCCAGGGGCTGGGCGTATTGATCAACCCTGCATACACCCGTTTGACCGGTCTGAAGCCGGAAGATGTCATCGGGAAACCAGCGGATACGGATATTTCCGAAGGGGACAGCATGCATATGCAGGTGTTGAAAACCCGCAAGCCGGTACGGGGAGTTCCTATGAAAGTAGGCCCCCACCGTAAAGACGTCATCGTCAATGTGGCCCCGATTATCGTGGAAGGTGAGTTAAAAGGAAGCGTGGGCATCATCCACGATATGTCCGAAATCAAGCGGTTGAATCAGGAGCTGGAACGGGCCCGCCGGATTATTCGGACCTTGGAGGCAAAATACACTTTCGCCGATATCATCGGAGAGAGCAAAGAGATGCGGTTGGCTTTGGAGCAGGCACGACAAGGGGCGCAAACCCGGGCGACTGTCCTGTTGCGAGGAGAATCCGGCACTGGAAAAGAACTATTTGCCCATGCGATTCATCATGATAGCGACCGGAAGTTTCGCCAGTTTGTCCGAGTCAACTGTGCTTCCCTGTCCGAATCCTTGCTGGAAAGCGAGCTTTTCGGTTACGAAGAGGGAGCTTTTACGGGAGCACGGCGTGGAGGTAAACGGGGGTTGTTCGAGGAAGCCAGCGGGGGAACCATTTTTTTGGACGAGATCGGAGAGCTGTCGCCTTCCACCCAGGCGAAGATGCTCCGGGTGCTGCAGGAAAAAGAAGTGGTTCGCGTTGGCGGTACCAAACCCATTTCAGTGGATGTCCGCGTGATTGCCGCTACCAATGTGGATTTGGAGAAAGCGATACGGGAAAACCGCTTCCGGGAAGATTTATACTACCGTCTCAATGTCCTGCCCATCCATATCCCGGCCCTTCGGGAACGAAAAGGGGATTTGCACGCTCTCTCTTTACATCTCATCAAAAAGTTCAACCAAGAGTACGGACGGAATGTACGCGAGATCCATCCGGATGCGCTCCGCGTCTTAATGGTCTATGATTGGCCCGGAAACGTCCGGGAATTGGAGAATATACTGGGACGTGCAATGATCACCATGGAATTTCACGATCAGGTGATGCGCAAAGAGCATTTGCCGCCGCTGAATGTGTCAGACCCAGTCATTAAGCGGCTGCCAGGAGAAGAAGAGGCAGATGCTTCCTTGCAAGAGGTTGTTGCCCGGGCGGAAAAAGAACACATCCGCCGGGTATTTCAGGCATGCAAGGGCAACAAAACGGAGACAGCCAAACGCTTGGGCATCTCCGTTCGCAACTTGTATTACAAGATGGAAAAGTATCAGTTGACGGGTGAATCTTCGGGATGGAATGACACGTCGGTATCCAAGCCTTAAGTTTTTCCCTGCAAAATTTTGCAGGAAAAAACGATCACGGTGTCTGCAGAATTTTGCAGACGCTTCTTTGTTGTGCTTGGGTCGAGTGATTCACCGATGGATCTTATTCCGTACGGAAATTCACTTAACAGGATTTTTTGTGAAACGATGTTTTTGTTTGGCACGGTCCTTGCTTTATTGCATGGTGACCGGCCATTCCGCAAATCATAAAGGAAATCAAGAATTAGGTATCGTTAGGAAAATTGAGGTGTTTACATTGGAAACGCTGCGCAATTTTGATGAAGTTGTAAAAAAAGCAGAATCGTTGGAGCCGGTTACGGTCGCCGTCGCTGCGGCGGATGACCGGGAAGTGTTGGAAGCAGTAGCAGAAGCCAAGCGGCGGGGTATCGCGTCTTTCCGTTTGTTCGGGAATCAGGAAGTGATCCTTGAAATCGCCGAAGAGATCAAGCTGTCGTTGGAATCCGGCGAAGTGTTCCATCAGCCGAGTGCCCAAGCGGCCTGCGCTGATGCCGTGCGAGCCGTACGGGACGGTGCAGCTGACGTGGTGATGAAGGGGATGGTGCATACCGCCGACTTCCTGCGGGCCATCTTAAACAAGGAGTACGGGCTCCGTACCGGCAAAGTGCTGAGCCATATCGCCACCTTTGAAATTCCGGGATACGATCATTTGATTCATGTGACAGATCCCGCCCTCAACGTGGCACCTGGCCTCAAAGAAAAAGCGCAGATCGTGGAGAATGCTGTGGATCTGTGCCATTCCCTAGGGGAAATGGAGCCCAAAGTGGCTGCCCTGGCAGCCGTAGAAGTGGTCAACCCGAATATGCAGCCGACTTTGGATGCGGCTGCGCTGGCACAAATGAACCGGCGCGGTCAGATCAAAGGGGCGATTGTCGACGGGCCTTTTGCCTTGGACAATGCTGTCTCCGTCGCTGCTGCAGAACACAAAAAGATTGACAGCCCGGTCGGAGGAAAAGCGGATATTCTGCTGGTTCCGGATATCGAGGCGGGCAACATGCTGTACAAATCCATCACTTACTTCGCCAAAGCGCGTCTGGGTGCGATCGTCATGGGTGCTGCCGTACCGGTGGTCCTCACCTCCCGCGCCGATTCGCCGGAAGCGAAGATGAATTCCATCGCACTGGCAGTTCTGCAAGCAGACTACCAGAAGCGCAAATAGGAGGAATGGGTTATGCAAATCTTCGATTACCTGGAGAAGTACGATTATGAACAGCTGGTGTTCTGCCAAGATAAAGAATCCGGATTGAAGGCGATTATCGCCATCCACGATACCACATTGGGTCCTGCCTTGGGCGGGACCCGGATGTGGACGTACAAATCCGAGGAAGACGCCATCGTGGATGCCTTGCGTCTCGCCCGCGGTATGACCTACAAAAATGCCGCAGCCGGATTGAATCTTGGCGGGGGAAAAACGGTAATTATCGGTGACCCCAAAAAAGATAAAAACGAAGCCATGTTCCGTGCCTTCGGTCGGTTTATCCAAGGCTTGAACGGCCGGTACATCACGGCGGAAGACGTGGGGACCACAGTGGAAGATATGGATTTGATCCATGAAGAAACCCGATTTGTCACCGGGATCTCTCCGGCCTTCGGATCCAGCGGCAACCCGTCTCCCGTAACCGCTTATGGCTGTTACAAAGGAATGAAAGCGGCTGCAAAAGTGGCTTACGGTAATGACTCCCTGCAAGGGAAAGTGGTGGCAGTCCAAGGGGTGGGGAGTGTGGCCTATCATTTGTGCAAATATCTGCACGAAGAAGGGGCCAAGCTGATCGTTACCGACATCAATAAGGAAAATATGGAACGTGCCGTTCGTGACTTCGGTGCGGAAACCGTGGATCCTGACAAGATCTACGAAGTGGATTGCGATATTTTCTCTCCTTGTGCCTTGGGTGCGATTATCAATGAAGAAACGATTCCGCTCTTAAAGTGCAAAGTGATCGCAGGCTCCGCCAACAACCAGCTGAAAGAGGATGAGCATGGAGACCTGTTGAAGGAGAAAGGAATCGTCTATGCTCCGGATTATGTGATCAACGCCGGCGGAGTGATCAACGTGGCTGACGAGCTGTTGGGCTATAACCGGGATCGGGCGATGAAGAAGGTGGAAGGCATTTATGACACCATTCTGAAGGTGTTTGAAATCGCCAAACGGGACAATATCTCCAGCCACAAAGCTGCAGATCGGATGGCAGAAGAGCGGATTGCGACGATGCGGAACTCTCGTAGTTCTTTCTTGCAAAATGAGCGAAACATCCTGAACATGACAGTTCGTTAACAGGAAGGTAGTGGATGACGTGCGAGAAGCGATTCGGGTCTTGGCGATAAATCCCGGTTCCACATCGACGAAAATCGGCGTATTTGATGACGAAAAACCGATCCTGGAAGAGACGTTGCGGCACGACGTGGATGAGCTGGCCAAATACCCCGCGTTGTTCGATCAATATCCTTTTCGCAAACAGTTGATTCTGGATACCTTGGACAAAGCGGGCATCAATTTGACCCGACTCAAAGCTGTGGTGGGCCGCGGCGGATTGCTACGGCCCATCCCCGGCGGCACCTATGTCGTTAATGAAGCGATGCTGGAAGATTTGCGCTCCTGCCGGTATGGGGAACATGCGTCCAATCTGGGAGCCGCTATTGCCCAGGAAATTGCCTCGAGCCTCAACATCCCGGCTTTTATTGTCGATCCCGTGGTAGTGGATGAGTTGGACCCCATCGCCCGGATTTCCGGTGTGCCGGAAATTGAACGGCGGAGCATTTTCCACGCCCTCAACCAGAAGGCCGTGGGCAGACGGGTGGCTTCCAAACTGGGAAAAACCTATTTTGATGTGAACTTTGTAATCGCTCACATGGGGGGCGGCATCACTGTCGGTGCACACAAAAAGGGTCGGGTGGTGGATGTAAACAACGGCTTGCACGGGGAAGGGCCTTTCTCCCCGGAGCGCGCCGGAACCATCCCTGTCGGGGATCTGGTGGCCCTCAGCTACTCCGGTAAGTTTTTTTTCAGTGAAATTATGAAAAAAATCGTTGGCCGCGGGGGGATGATGGGGTATCTTGGAACCACCGACGCCCGGGAGGTAGAGGAACGCATCAAAAAAGGAGACGAGCAGGCCAAACTCGTGTATGATGCGATGGCTTACCAGGTAGCCAAAGAAATCGGTGCTTACGCCTCCGTTTTGGAAGGAGAAGTTGACGGAATTATCCTGACCGGCGGATTGGCCTATGGAGAGATGTTTACTTCCCAGATTAAAAAACGGGTTTCTTGGATTGCCCCGGTTCATGTCGTTCCAGGGGAAAACGAATTGCAGGCCCTGGCGGAAGGAGCATTGCGGGTGATTCGCGGAGAAGAAGAGCCGTTGGTATATCCGTCGGCAGAAGTACTAAAAGGAGTGGGGACCAATAGCTGAAAACTATGATCTCGTTGTGCTGGGAGCGGGTCCGGGCGGCTATGTGGCCGCCATCCGGGCTGCCCAGCTGGGAATGAAAGTAGCTGTGGTGGAGAAGGAAAAAGTGGGGGGCGTTTGTCTGCACAAGGGATGCATTCCCTCCAAGTCCCTGTTGCGGAGTGCGGAATTGTATCACGATATGAAGCGCTCTGAGGACTATGGCATTACCGTGGGGGATGTGCAGCTGGATATGAAGCTGGTACAAAACCGGAAGAATAAAGTTAGGGACCAGTTGCACAAAGGTGTTCAGGGATTGCTGAAGAAAAACAGCGTGGATGTATATGAAGGATATGGGCGGATCCTGGGTCCATCGATCTTTTCCCCGTTACCGGGCACCATTTCTGTGGAAAAAGGCAATGGAGAAGAAAACCAGATGCTGGTACCTCAGTTTGTGCTGATCGCGACCGGTTCCCGTCCGCGTACGTTGCCAGGGCTGGACATTGACGGAGAGTATGTGATGAGCTCCGACCACGCCTTGGAAATGGAAGAGCTGCCCAAGTCGATCGTAATCGTCGGCGGCGGTGTGATCGGGATCGAATGGGCGTCCATGTTGAATGATTTCGGTGTAGACGTAACGGTCGTAGAATTTGCCGATCGGATTCTTCCTTTTGAAGATCCCGATGTCAGCAAAGAAATGACTCGCCTCTTGAAAAAGCGGAAAGTCAAAGTGTTGACCGGGACGAAAGTGTTGCCAGAGTCTGTCCAAAAAGGGGATGGAACGGTAACGCTGGAAGCGGAAAAAGGCGACGAAAAAGTGAGCCTAAAAGCGGAGAAGGTATTGGTTTCCGTCGGCCGCCAACCCAATACGGAAGATATCGGCCTGCAAAACACCTCCATTCAAACGGAGAAGGGCTATATCCAGGTGAACCAATATATGCAGACTGCTGAGTCCCATATCTATGCCATCGGGGATGTCGTCGGCGGTTATCAGCTGGCCCATGTGGCTTCCCATGAAGGGATACTGGCAGTGGAACACATGAATGGAAAAGAGGTTCACCCGATCGATCCGACGATGGTGCCCCGCTGTACCTACAGTCGTCCAGAGATCGGCAGCATCGGCTGGACGGAGGAAGAGGCCAAGGAAAAGGGATATGATGTCAAAGTGGGAAAATTCCCCTTTAGAGCCATTGGAAAATCCTTGGTTTTCGGCGAAGTGGACGGCTTTATCAAATTGGTGGCCGACAGCAAGAGCGACGATATCTTGGGTGTCCACATCATCGGTCCTCATGCCACCGACATGATTTCCGAAGCGGGATTGGCGAAAGTATTGGATGCGACACCCTGGGAGATCGGACAGACGATCCATCCTCATCCTACCCTGTCCGAAGTGTACGGCGAAGTGGCCATGGCAGTAGAAGGAAAAGCAATCCATTCTTAATATCGGATGAGGATGCGAGTGGTTTCCCCGCGAGTTCCTTGGAATCGTCAAGAGAACGAGCAGGGGAAACAACTGCTGTGATGGAAAGGTAGTATCCGAATGCAACAAGCTTTGGACAATTATCTCATCAGAGATCGGAGGGAACCCAACATGGGGAAATCCAGACATGAGGCCCTTGGTTTGACCGATGAACAAGTGCTGGACATGTATCGATACATGCTGCTTGCGCGGAAAATTGATGAACGGATGTGGCTGTTAAACCGGGCGGGAAAGATCCCCTTCGTCATTTCCTGTCAAGGACAGGAAGCCATTCAGGTGGGAGCGGCTTTTGCCCTTGATAAGGAAAAAGACTGGCTTTGCCCCTATTATCGCGACTTGGGCATGGTATTGGTATTCGGTCAAACGGCGCGGGATCAGATGTTGTCCGCCTTTGCCAAAGCGGAAGATCCCAACAGCGGCGGACGTCAAATGCCGGGTCACTATGGAGATCGCCGCTTCCGGATCATATCCGGTTCCAGCCCGGTAACCACGCAAATGTTGCACGCCGTGGGTGTGGCGCTGGCCGCTAAAATGGAGAAAAAAGATCATGTGGCGCTGACCTCGTTCGGGGAAGGTTCCAGCAACCAGGGAGATTTCCACGAAGGGCTCAATTTTGCCGGTGTACACAATCTGCCGGTGATCGTCATGGTGGAAAACAACAAATACGCCATCTCCGTCCCGGTGGAAAAACAGGTGGCCGGAGGCAGTGTGGCTGCCCGTGCCCAGGGCTACGGAATTCCGGGTGTGGAAGTGGACGGCAACGATCCGCTCAAAGTGTTTGAAGCGGTCAGGACGGCCCGGGAGCGGGCGGTGAAAGGGGAAGGACCCACCCTAATCGAAGCGACCTCGTATCGGTTGGTCCCGCACTCCAGTGACGATGATGACCGTGCCTATCGGCAGAAGGAAGAAGTGGAAGAGGCCCGGAAAAAGGACTCTCTGGTCCAATTCAAAAAATACCTGCAGGATAGCGGAATTTTAACAGAAGAGAAGGAGAAGGAGATCAACGACGCGGTCACCAAGGAAGTGGATGATGCCACGGAATACGCGGAGCAGGCTCCTTATCCGGATCCGAAAGAGACTTATACCCATGTATACGCGGAATAGGAGGAGAAAGAGATGCCGGTAATGTCCTATATCGATGCAGTGACCCAAGCCCTGCGGGAAGAAATGCAGCGGGACGAAAAAGTATTTGTGCTGGGTGAGGACGTCGGTGTCCGGGGAGGTGTATTCCGCGCAACCAACGGGTTGATTGAAGAGTTCGGCGAACAGCGTGTGCTGGATACCCCTCTGACGGAATCGGCCATCGCCGGAGTGGCTGTGGGAGCTTCTTGCTATGGAATGCGTCCTGTGGCGGAGATCCAGTTTGCCGACTTTATCATGCCGGCAGTCAACCAGATCGTCAGCGAGGCCGCCAAAATGCGGTACCGATCCAACAATGCCTGGCACTGTCCGATGGTGGTGCGCGCTCCTTACGGCGGCGGCGTTCACGGAGCCCTTTATCACTCTCAGAGTGTGGAAGCGATGTTTACCTGTGTGCCGGGATTGAAAGTGGTCACTCCTTCGACTCCTTACGATGTGAAGGGGCTTTTGAAAAGCGCGATCCGGGATGAAGATCCTGTGCTGTTCTTTGAGCATAAACGGTGCTACCGCTTGATCAAAGGCGAAGTGCCGAACGAGGATTACACGGTGCCGATCGGCAAAGCGGAAGTGAAACGGGAAGGAACCGATGTGACGGTGATTTCCTACGGATTGACGCTCCACTTTGCGTTGAAAGCAGCCGAACAGCTGGAAAAAGAGGGAATCAGCGTACATGTGCTGGACCTGCGGACCCTCCTGCCGCTGGATAAGGAAGCCATTTTGGAAGCTGCGTCCAAAACGGGGAAAGTGTTGATCGTCCATGAAGACAACCTGACCGGCGGCGTCGGTGGTGAGGTATCTGCCATCATCGCCCAGGAAGCCTTCTTTGAACTGGATGCCCCGATCCGGCGGTTGGCAGGCCCGGATGTCCCGGCGATGCCCTACAGCCCGCCGTTGGAGAAAGAGTTTATGTTGAACCCGGAAAAAGTGGCGAATGCCATCCGTGAATTGGCAGAGTTTTAACACCACAGGACCCACCTGAGGATGAAGGAGGTAGATTCAGCAGCATGGCAACAGACGTGACAATGCCCCAGCTTGGGGAGAGTGTAACAGAAGGTACGATTACGAAGTGGTTGAAGAAACCGGGCGACTCCGTTTCCAAATACGAGCCGTTGTGTGAAGTCGCCACAGATAAAGTGAATGCGGAAGTTCCGGCCACCGTCAGCGGAACCGTGACCGAGCTGATCGCGGAAGAGGGTGCCACCATCGAAGTGGGCCAGTTGATCTGCCGCATCGAAGAGGAAGGCGGAGCTGCCCAGGATAACGGCGAAACGAAGAAAGAGGAAGCTCCTGCCGCCCAGGCTGATACGGAACCCAGCGAAACGCCGAAAAAAGCGGATCAACCGGCGGAGCAAGGGGACACCTCCATGAAGCGGCGTTATTCTCCGGCGGTATTGCGCCTAGCACAGGAAAATAACATCGATCTGGAACAAGTCCAGGGGACCGGTAAAGGCGGCCGGATCACCCGAAAAGACATTCTCCGGATAATTGAAGAAGGCCCGCTGCCTGCTCCGGTGGAAAAAGCCCAACCAGCCAAGGAAGAGAAACCTGCTGCAGCAGCACCGGCACAAGAAAAAGCAGCACAGCCTGCCGCACAGAAGCCGGCGGCCCCCGGCGTCTCCGTCGAGCCGGGAGATGAAGAAGTGCCGGTTTCCACCGTTCGTCGCACCATTGCCCAGCGGATGGTGACCAGTAAACACGAAGCTCCCCACGCTTGGACGATGGTGCAAGCGGATGTCACCGGCCTTGTCCAGCTGCGGAAAAAGATCAAGGATGACTTCAAACAACGGGAAGGGATCAGCCTGACCTATTTGCCTTTCTTCATCAAAGCCGTGGTGGACTCCCTGAAGGAGTTTCCGTATCTCAACTCTGTCTGGGGCGGGGATAAGATCATTCTCAAAAAACGGATCAATATCTCCATCGCTGTGGCGACGGAAGATGCCTTGTATGTGCCGGTTATCCACGATGCCGATGAAAAGAGCATCCTGGGTTTGGCCAAGGCGATCCACAACCTGGCGGAAAAGACCCGTGCTGGTAAGCTGACCATGGAAGATCTGCAAGGGGGTACCTTCACCGTCAACAATACGGGCTCCTTCGGCAGCATCGCTTCCCAGCCGATCATCAACTATCCGCAAGCGGCGATTATCTCGATGGAATCGATCGTGAAACAGCCGGTCATCCATCAGGACATGATCGCCGTCCGGGATTTGGTCAATCTGTGTCTGTCTCTGGATCACCGTATCCTCGACGGATTGATGGCCGGCCGCTTCCTGCAGCGCGTCAAAGAACGCTTGGAAGCATACGGTCCGGACACACAGATCTGAAGCCGCTCATGTTCCAGCTGAAGATTTCCCGTGCGGGTATATGCAGTCCAATCCATCACCTCAACAGAAAACCCCGAGCTAAAAGTCGGGGTTCTTTTGTTGCCCTCATATCCACTCGTTTGGCAGTTTATGCGGCTGTCGCAGGCTGATGATCAGGTCTTCCTGGTTTTCCTTCTTAAAAGCATAGAGAACGCGGCGGGTGTCTTGGACGTTTTGTTTTTTCAATTGTTGGTCCAGCCATTGTTCATCCCGGTCAATTATACGAAGGTTGTGCTTCTGGATTTGTCCGTCTACGATGACCGCGATCGGCAGCCCTTCATAAGGCAGTTCCAATCCGATGTCTTTGGCTGACAAAGGTGTTATTTCCGGTTTGGGAATGATGCTGATCTGGCCGATGGGCTCCAGGATGGCATAATCGATCTTGCTTACGTCGGGGTAGCCGCTGGCCCGCAACGTGGCCAACAATTGGGAGACGGAAACATGGTTTTTTTCCAGGTGATCCTCAACGATCTCTCCTTTTTTGATAAGGATGGTGGGCTTTCCGAGAAAAAGGCTGTTGCCTACATGGTGCAGCGTGAGTTGGGCAAAAAGGAGGTACATCACCGTGAGTACTCCCAAGGTGAGGATCGAAGGCCCGATCTCGGTGCTGATCAGCGGCTCGGCGGCGACAGTGCCGATGATCACGATGGCTACCAAGTCGTAAGGCGTCAACTGAACGATGGCCGATTTTCCAATGGTACGGATGACAGCCACGGTCAATATGAACATGATGAACGTTTTCCAAATGATTTCAAACACAGAGTCGGAACTCCTTTCCCAAGGGTCTTTCCCCATTATCGGCGGGAATCCCTCGGGATAAACCCAAAGAAAAAACGGCTCTCCATTCAGGAAAGCCGTTTCACAACCAGGGTTACTGAATACCGATTAATTCATCATAAATGGCGATCAAGGTAACACCAATCAAGGTCAGAGAAAAGAGTCCACCGATGATAAAGCCAGGGGTGTTGCCGGTTTTTTTGTTGTACATCGCTCCCCAGAAGGACAGGGCGCTGACCAAAATCATGATGACCGTCATGTACATTTGCCATTCACCCGCTTTCGATGCGTGATAACTATTCCGTCGGACTACCCATTTTACAGTATAATCAATTTTCAGGGAAAAACTCAAACGGTTTCATCGGGAAATGGCAAGGTTTTTTTAAGATTACATGAACAACGGTCCGCTGCCCAGGATTAATGTCGTTATCACCAGAGTGAAAATAATGAGATATACAATGGCACGTACCCAGGTCGGTTGCATAATCCATCACCTCTCGGTCTATTGTATCGGAGGTCCGGGCAGATGTCCAATCGGGTGAGATTCCGTGAAAACCCCGACAACGACGGCGATTTTTGATATATTAAAAAGTGTGAAGCTTCTATTTATCCTGGATGGGATGCGGGAGGGAGACCATGGCAGAGAAATCATTTTCAGAGCTTTATAAAGAATGGGAAGAAAAAACGCGGGAACTGCTGAAAAAATATCCGGAACAGCGGGACCGGTTTGAAACGTTGTCAGGTATTCCGGTGAAACGGCTCTATACACCGCCGACTATGACCTCGGCAGAATTGGAGAAAATCGGTTTCCCGGGGGAGTATCCGTATACCCGCGGCATCCGGCCGACGATGTACCGTTCCCGCCATTGGACGATGCGTCAGTATGCGGGATTTGGATCCGCTGATGAAACGAACCGTCGGTTCCGCTATCTGTTGGAACAGGGGCAAACCGGATTGAGCGTTGCCTTCGATCTGCCAACCCAGATCGGTTATGACTCCGACGACCCCATGGCCCAGGGAGAAGTGGGCAAGGTGGGGGTGGCGATTGACTCCCTGGAGGATATGGAGCGTCTTCTGGCCGGAATCCCTTTGGATAAGGTCAGCACTTCCATGACCATCAATGCGCCGGCATCGATTCTGCTGGCGATGTATATCGCTGTGGGGGAAAAGCAAGGGGTCCCGCCGGAGAAGCTGACCGGTACGATTCAAAATGATATTTTAAAGGAATATATCGCCCGGGGCACATACATTTTTCCGCCTCAGCCGTCCATGCGTCTAATCACAGATATTTTCGCCTATTGTGCCGAAAAGGTGCCGAAGTGGAATACCATCAGCATCAGCGGCTACCATATTCGCGAAGCCGGTTCGACCGCCGTTCAGGAAGTGGCGTTTACACTGGCCGATGGGATTGCTTACGTGGAAGCGGCACGGAAGGCCGGGTTGGACGTGGACCGGTTTGCGCCGCGATTGTCCTTTTTCTTTAACGCGCACAATCACTTTTTCGAAGAAGTGGCCAAATTCCGGGCGGCACGCCGGCTGTGGGCCCGCATCATGAAGGAGCGTTTCGGGGCGAAAGATCCTCGTTCCTTGCAGCTCCGTTTTCATACCCAAACAGGCGGATCCACCCTGACGGCCCAGCAACCGGACAACAATATCGTTCGCGTCACGCTGCAAGCGCTGGCGGCGGTGCTCGGGGGGACCCAAAGCCTCCATACCAACGCCCGGGATGAAGCGCTGGCGCTGCCGACAGAAGAGTCTGCGCGTATCGCTCTTCGCACTCAACAAATACTCGCTTTTGAAAGCGGTATCACCTACACGGTGGATCCACTGGGCGGGTCTTACTTTGTAGAGAGCCTCACCGACGACATGGAAGCGAAAGCGTTGGAATACATTGAACGGATCGATGAAATGGGTGGGGCCGTGGCCGCGGTGGAACAAGGTTTTATGCAGCGAGAGATCCATCAGGCGGCCTTGGAAACGCAGAGGAGGATCGAAACCGGCGAAGAAGTGGTGGTTGGAGTGAACCGGTTCCGATTGGACCACGAAAAAGAGCCGCAGCTGTATAAAGTGGACCCGGCACTGGCCAGGGAACAAGTGGCTCGCTTACAAGCCCTCCGGCAAAAGCGGGACTCCCAACAAGTGGAGTACGCTTTGACGGAGCTGAAACAACGGGCGGCGGGGTCCGATAACCTGATGCCCGCCATCGTCGATGCAGTAAAAGCTTATGCTACCGTGGGCGAGATTTGCCATGCCTTGCGGGAAGTGTTTGGGGAGTATCAGGCGGTTTAATTCAATAGGAATCATCAGCAGTGTTTGGACAGCGGAATCATTTCCCCGCGAGCTTTTCGCCATTGCAGGAGGAAAATGAAGCTGATACAAAAAAATAGCAAGGGGTGGAGAAAAATGAATCGGCCCATACGTGTATTGGTGGCCAAACCGGGTTTGGACGGACATGACCGGGGTGCGCTGGTGATTGCCCAATCCCTTCGGGATGCAGGCATGGAAGTGATTTATACCGGTCTGCGCCAATCCCCTGCACAAATTGTGGCTACGGCGATACAGGAGGATGTGGATGTGATCGGTCTGTCTTGTCTGTCGGGCGCCCACAATGAGCTGTTTCCCGAGGTGATGCGCTTGTTGAAAGAAGAGGGAGCCGACGATATCTTGGTGGTTGCCGGTGGAGTGATTCCGCAAAACGATATCCCTTTTTTGGAGCAGCAAGGGATCGCCAAAGTGTTTACCCCGGGCACATCGACGAAGGAGACGGCGGAGTTTGTCCGGAAAGCGGTCAAAGAGAGGAAGAGGAGCCGATGAAGGGACCCATTTCCCCCAGCCAAATCGATCATATCGGGATTGCCGTCCGCAGTTTGGAAGAGGCCCTTCCGCTGTATACCCGAGTTTTGGGTCTGGAGCTGAAAGGAATGGAAGAAGTGGAAACGGAACAGGTACGGGTCGCTTTTCTCCGGATTGGGGAGACCAACATCGAGCTCCTGGAGCCGGCTTCACCGGAAAGTCCGATTGCCCGGTTTTTGGAGAAGAAAGGGGAGGGAATCCATCATATCGCCTTGCGGGTGGAAGCGATCGAAGAGAACTTGGAGTACCTGTCGCAAAACGGTATTCGCTTGATTCACGAGCAGCCGAAACGGGGGGCGCACGGTTCTCGCATCGCCTTCCTTCACCCCAAATCGACCCAGGGAGTTTTGTACGAGCTGTGTCAATCTCAAGCACGCGATGAATAACCCATACGAAGCAGGAGGAACCTATGTATCGGAAAATCGATGAACTGGCAGACAAACGCAGACGAGTGGAATTGGGAGGGGGAGAGCAAAAAATCCGTTCCCAGCATGACAAGGGGAAATTAACCGCCCGGGAGCGGATTGAGCTGCTCTTGGATGATGATACCTTTGTGGAGCTGAATCCGTTTGTGGAAAACACCGCGGCAGACTACGGGGAAGCGCCCGGTGAAGGGGTAGTGACCGGTTACGGCAAGATACATGGGCGTCCGGTGTATCTGTTTGCTCAGGATTTTACCGTTTTTGGCGGCGCCCTGGGGGAGATGCATGCACTGAAAATAGCCCGGATTATGGATCTGGCGGCGAAAAACGGAGCCCCCATCATCGGGTTGAACGACTCCGGAGGAGCTCGGATCCAGGAAGGGGTTGTATCCCTGGACGGGTATGGGCATATTTTTTACCGAAACAGTATTTATTCCGGAGTAATTCCGCAAATCTCCGTCATCATGGGTCCCTGTGCCGGCGGGGCTGTCTACTCTCCTGCGATCACGGATTTTGTGTTTATGGTGGAAGGCACCAGCCAGATGTTTATTACCGGCCCCAAGGTGATCGAAACAGTGACGGGGGAGACGATTACGCCGGAAGATCTGGGCGGTGCCGCTGTTCACTCCACAATCAGCGGCAATGCCCATTTTACGGCGCCGACGGAACCGGAAGTCCTGGATGAGGTGCGGCGGTTGATCAGTTTTCTTCCGCAAAACAATACGGAAGACCCGCCCAGGATCTACGCTAAAAAAGAGGATGACTGGCGGGAGGAGTTGGCGGAAGTGGTTCCCGTTGAGGGAACGAAGGTGTATGATGTACGTAGGGTGATCGATCTGATCCTGGATGATGGGGAGTTTATGGAGGTTCATGAGAAGTTCGCCCGCAATATCGTAGTGGGTTTCGGACGCATCGACGGACGTCCGGTCGGCATCGCCGCCAACCAGCCCAAAGTGATGGCCGGCGGACTGGATATCGACTCCTCGGATAAATTGAGCCGATTTATTCGGTTTTGCGACTGTTTCAACATTCCGTTGGTCACCTTTGTCGATGTAACCGGCTTCTTTCCGGGAGTCAATCAGGAACACCGGGGCATTATCCGTCACGGCGCCAAGATTTTGTACGCCTATTCGGAAGCCACGGTTCCCAAGATTACGGTCATTACCCGCAAAGCCTTCGGAGGTGCCTATGTGGCACTCAACAGCAAGGCGATCGGAGCAGATATCGTCTATGCCTGGCCCGGTGCGGAGGTGGCGGTGATGGGACCGGAAGGGGCTGCCAATATTATTTACAGCCGGGAGATTCAAGAAAGTAAAGATCCGGCTCTGACCCGTGCGGAAAAAATCGAAGAGTATCGGCAAAAATTCGCCAATCCCTATGTGGCTGCGGGAAAAGGGATGGTGGATGATGTCATTGACCCCCGGGAAACCCGTAAAAAGCTGATTCAAGCGTTAGAGATGCTGAGGAACAAACGGGAATCCCGCCCGCCGAAAAAGCACGGTAATATTCCGCTGTAAGAGGTGGGGCGAATGAAACAGAAACCGATTGCGGTACGTTGGATCGGGCCGTCTGTGCAACGGAATGGAGTCTCCTTTACTGGAGGTACTCGTTCCCGGATTCGGTTGCAGCCTCGGCGGAAGTGGCGTTTGTTGCGCGGATATTCGGTCACCTTTATCCGGAACCCCCGCGAGGATTCTCGGTGGAGGACCGACGGGCGGCAGCCGCTGTTGGAAACCGGAAAGGCATCCAAAAAGCAAGGGTGGAGAGCGAGTCTCTTCCCGGCACCTTTCAGTCCAAGAAGCTCCTATATATCGAGGCGCTGGAAGTGATACGAAGTTAGGATCCGGAATGCCGAGACTAGCGGGTGATACGGGATGGGCACCTCGTATGATCCGGTTCATGATTGCAGGAGTTGCAGCTGAACAGCAGCAAAGGAAAGCGACATACATAGGAGGGGACTGTGTTGGTCAATCGCGAGCGTTTGTTGGAAGAGTTTATGGAGTTAGTAAAAACGGATAGTCAAACCGGAGAAGAGCGGGAAATCTGCGACTTGCTCAAGGAAAAGTTGACCGGTTTGGGGTTTGATGTGGTGGAGGACGATTCCGCCGCCAAAACGGGGCACGGTGCCGGCAACCTTGTCGCTACGTTGAAAGGGAATGTCGATCAAGCTCCCAAAATCTACTTCACCAGCCATATGGATACGGTGGCGCCTGGGAAAGGTGTCAACCCGAAAGTGGATGGAGAGTATGTCGTGACGGATGGCATGACTGTTCTGGGAGCCGATGACAAGGCCGGATTGGCAGCGTTGTTGGAAGGTATCCGTGTGCTGAAAGAGAAAGAGCTGCCCCATGGCACGATCCAATTGGTGATCACAGCCGGGGAAGAGTCCGGTCTGGTAGGATCCAAGCATCTGGATCAGAGCTTGCTGACAGCTGATTTCGGGTTTGCCCTCGATTCCAACGGCCCGGTGGGAGACATCATCACTTCCGCGCCCTCTCAGGTACGCCTCAATGTCACCATCCACGGCAAAGCAGCCCATGCCGGTGTAAACCCGGAAGACGGCGTCAGCGCCATCCAAATCGCCAGCCGAGCCATCTCCAAAATGCCGCTGGGGCGGATCGATGAAGAGACGACAGCCAACATTGGCCGTTTCCAAGGCGGCACCGCGATGAATGTGGTGCCGGAACGGGTGGAGATCGTAGCCGAAGCCCGAAGTCGGGATGAGCAAAAACTGGACGAGCAAGTGAAGAAAATGGTGACTGCTTTTGAGGAGACGGCGGCTGAGTTCCATGGAAAAGCCGAGGTAGAAGTAATTAAGATGTACCCTGCGTTCAAGTTCGATGAGTCGGATACAGTAGTGCAAAAGGCTATGGCGGCAGTGAAAAAAGTGGGCCGCACCCCGAATCTGCTGGCCAGCGGCGGCGGCAGCGATGCCAACGTGATCGCGGGTTACGGAATCCCCACGGTCAACCTGGGCATCGGGTATGAAGATATTCATACCACGAACGAACGCATGCCGATCGGGGAGCTGGAAAAAACAGCCGAGCTGGTGTTGGCACTGATTGAGGCTTCCCGGGAATAGTAACACCGTGATATGAAAAGGACCGCGTCAGCGGTCTTTTTTTGATCAGTACCCCAGCCGAGCTTTCGTCTTTTCGTAGGTGTCAATGACATCCGTAAAGTTCAAATCGTTCTTCCACTTTTCCCGGTCCCGGTATGCCTTGTCGTTGTGAAACCGCAGATAATTCTCGACGATGGTCAACAATGTATATGTCTGATTGGTAATACCGGCGTGCAGCTTCCCGGAGAATAGTGCTAAGTCCTTGGGTGTTCCGGCAGGTGCTTTTGTTACGGGACGATGATTAAAAGCTTTTAGTTTTTGAAACAGCACTCTCCCTTGTTCCGGATTAAATTCGGAGTACTCCGGGAAAACGGTGTTGAATTCCTCTTTCAGGTTGAAGTAGGTATCCAGGCGTTGATCCGTTTGTTGGATGTACGTTTTTATAGCAGTTTGATCCGGCTTTACAGGCCGGACTTTTTTCTTTGGAGACGGCTGGTTCATTTGAAAATGCATCTCCTCGGCTTTTTCCTCGGGCAGCTGTGTTTCTTTTTTCAGATCTTCGCTTTTCCTTATTGCCGCAGACTCTTGTGTTTGACAGCCCAAAGCTCCGAGTATCCCCGATAATAACAACAGCACGGCATATTTCGAGATTCTGCTCATGGTGATCCTCCCGTTGGGTTGGAAGTCTGAAGTAAAGTCTATCCCTTAACCAACTTCAATCGTGCGAGTTGTCGGTAACGATTATTCTGTGTCAAAGGCAAGCGGATATATTTCACTCAGCGAGAGTCATGTTTGCCGTAAAATATGCATACTTCTCCCGAAGAACCACCAACGGGAGGGATTGGATGATTCATTGGAATAAAGGCCGGGTGGAAAAAATCCTGGAGGAGAGGCAAGGGTATCAACGCGTGTGGATAAAAGAGGAAACAGGAAAGGAGTCTCCTGCGATCCACTATCCCTTTCTTATGGGAAAGGTTCAGGAGGGGGATGAAGTATGGCTCAACACCACCGCAGTTGACCTGGAATTGGGGACCGGGGGGCACCACTTTATTGCAGGCTGGGTTGATCAAGCACCCGCTTCGCAATCGCTGCGAGGACACATCATGAAGCTTCGGTATACGCCGTTTCAAGTGGCGGTGCTGGGCGGAGAGGAACCGTCGAGTCCATATCATGCCCGGATCAAAGAAATGGCCTCTCTTCAAGGGACACCTGTGCTGATTGGGGAGCTGCACAGCATGCTGCCGGTAGTGGCTGCTTGGTGGCATCATAAGGCACAGGATTGTCAACAGGCACCGCGTGTGATTTATGTGATGACAGACGGAGGAGCACTCCCTATCCATCTGAGTCAGCATATTGCTGTCTTGCGGGAACAGGAGTGGTTGAGTGGAACGGTGACTGCCGGACATGCCTTTGGCGGGGATGTGGAGGCGGTCAACATATACTCGGCTCTGTTGTTGGCGCGATGGGCGCTGCAAGGGGATCTCATTTTTGTATCCATGGGACCGGGAATCGTGGGAACTGGGACTCCTTACGGGTTTTCGGGGGTGGAACAGGGACAGATCATCAATGCCGTACATAGCTTGGGGGGGATTCCGGTGGCGATTCCCCGTATTCACAGCGGGGACGGGAGAAAGCGTCACCAGGGGATTAGTCATCATACACAGCGCAACTTGGGGCACATCGCTTTGGTATCGGCGATCGTTCCTTTTCCTGTGCAATCAGGTGAACTCACCGCTCTTCTGGAACAACAAAAAAGGGAGATTACCCAGCCGCATCATTGGGTGGCTGCCCATGTGGGGAAGGAATCCATCACCCGGGCATTGCAGAAATACCCCCTGAAAGTGACGACGATGGGCCGGTCGGTGGAAGAGGATGCATTATTTTTTATCACGGTTGCCGGTGCAGCGGATATCACTTGGAACCTGTGGCAAGACATTACGGACGGCTTTTCTGTCGACGAAGCAATAGCTCGTGTAAAGTAATCGGATGACGGCTCAGTTGACGGAGGATGGCCCGGACTTGCCACCCTTTTCCGACGATACGGAGTTGCTGGGGACCCATATTCATTCGCATGTAACCTAAGTTCCTTCCTTTTCTGGGGTAGGGGGAATATGCTAGATCAAAAATTACTTCTTTTTGGTGAGGTTCCTTTCTGTATTCGACCTTTACAAGGACGCCCTTTAGAAGAGCGTTGAGGTCTTTTGTTTATGGATAGAATCCCAGATCATGTTGGACATTTGATATTATTGTACCCCTCATCTGTACCGTTTTATGCTTAGTACCTGTGAGGCTCAGCATTTCTTAGGCTTGGACGGAGCCTTCAGGAGAGAATAACGGGTTGCCGAACCCAATGATCCGAGAAGCCCACGGCGCCCGTAGGAAGTGCCCTTGGGGTGCTTGAGCTGTATGGAGCAAGTCACTTCTATCGATGCCTGAGTATCCGAAATCCTAGCCGCAATCCTGGCGGAATCAAGGTTCGCTACGATCCCTCCACACGAATAACGATCTCTTCTGAGATCATTCATTTTGACAAGACATATAGACATATGCTTATATAACTATGAGGTGATGGTGATGGACGCAGAGCAACTGGCGGAATGTTTCAAGGCGATGGGAGATCGAACGCGGATTCAAATCTTGGCTCTTTTGAAAGTCGAAGATCTCTGTGTGTGTGAGTTGGTAGAGATCTTGGGAATCTCTCAACCGTCCGTTTCTCAGCATATCCGGAAGCTGAAAAACGCCAAATTGGTGAAGGAACGTCGTCAAGGCAAATGGATTTTCTACTCCTTGGACGGATCCCTTTACCCATACATCCATGCTGTTTTGGACACATTCCCGGATCTTCGTGAGAAGATCGAGGAGTTGAAGACCAATGGGCAAAAGGTCGTTTGCGATTAAACACAAACGAAAGGATGTGTATTTATGGGCAACGTAATGAGAAGACTCTCTTTTCTGGATCGGTATTTAACGTTGTGGATTTTTCTCGCCATGATCGTTGGGATCGGTGCAGGCTTCCTTTTCCCGGGGATGGTAAAGGTTCTCACAGGCTTTCAAGCAGGGACTACTTCGATCCCGATAGCCATCGGATTGATCCTCATGATGTACCCCCCGCTGGCCAAGGTCCGGTACGAAGAGTTGGGACAAGTTTTTCGCAACTTCAGGATTCTAGGACTCTCTCTGGTACAAAACTGGATTATTGGTCCCATTTTGATGTTCCTGTTGGCGATTGTCTTTTTACGGGACGAGCCGGCATATATGGTGGGACTGATTTTGATCGGGTTGGCCCGTTGTATTGCGATGGTCATTGTGTGGAATGACTTAGCCCAGGGCAACCGGGAATATGCTGCCGGCCTGGTCGCCTTCAACTCCTTGTTCCAAGTCCTTTTTTATTCCTTGTATGCGTACATTTTCATCACCTTGTTGCCGGATTGGCTCGGGTTTAAGGGGGCTGTTGTCGACGTCACCATGGGGCAAGTGGCCGAAAGCGTTTTTATTTACTTGGGAATTCCGTTCTTGGCGGGAATGATTACCCGTCTCGTTTTGGTGAAAGCGAAAGGGCGGGAATGGTATGAAAAAGAGTTTATCCCGGTGATCAGTCCACTCACCTTGATTGCGCTCCTGTTTACCATCATTGTCATGTTCTCCCTCAAGGGTGAACTGGTATTGCAGCTGCCGCTGGATGTAGTGAAAATCGCGATCCCTCTCTTGATTTACTTTGTTCTGATGTTCCTCGTCTCCTTTTATATGGGGAAGAAGGTGGGAGCAGATTATTCGAAAACCGTCTCCCTTTCCTTTACCGCTGCCAGCAACAACTTTGAGCTGGCGATTGCCGTGGCCATCGGTGTCTTTGGGATCAACTCCGGTGCTGCTTTTGCCGCGGTGATCGGTCCGTTGGTGGAGGTGCCTGTCCTCATCGGGTTGGTCAACGTAGCATTCCGGTTCCAGCGGAAATACTTTCAAACCCAACAAGCTCAGGAGGTATAAGGATGAGCAAAAAGACGATCTATTTTCTCTGCACCGGCAACTCCTGTCGCAGTCAGATGGCGGAGGGGTTCGGTAAAAAGATTCTCGGTGACCGATTTGATGTCTACAGCGCCGGAATTGAAGCCCACGGACTCAATCCCAAAGCGGTCGAGGCGATGAAAGAAAAAGGGATTGATATTTCGACCCAAACGTCGGATGTCATTGACCTGGAGATATTAAACAATGCGGATTACGTTATCACCCTGTGTGGGGATGCCAACGATAAATGCCCCATGACACCACCCCACGTTAACCGGCAGCACTGGGGCTTTGACGATCCAGCGAAAGCCAAAGGCTCCGAAGAAGAAGTTTGGGATGTATTTCGGCGGGTACGGGATGAAATTGAAGAACGTATCCGCCAGTTCGCACAAGAAACGAGATAAGGCTGTAGATAAGCCTTGCATTTGAAGTACCTGTAACGAACAAAGAGCCGCAAAATGAAATGCGGCTCTTTTTATGTGAGAAGCTTCTCCATGGCCATCACGTCTACAAAACGGCCATCTAAAATCCCCTGGTTCCGGAAGATTCCCACCTCATGGAAGCCGTGTTTCCGATACAATCCTTGCCCTAGTTCGTTAAAGGGGAACGTATAGAGCACGATTTTGTAGAAGTCATGGGTTCGGGCATGGGCTTCCAAGGCTGTTAATAGTCGGGAGCCGACGCCTCTGCCTCTCCACTGACGGTCTACGTAGACGGAAAGGTCCGCCACACCCGTATAGGCGCAACGATGGGAAAAAGGATTCAACGAGGCCCACCCGCGAATTTCTCCTTCATAGATGGTCACCAATACAACATACCGGGAGGGCCGTTGTTGCAACCACGCTTTTACTTCCTCCAAACTCTTCGGCTGTTCCTCTAAAGTAGCAATCCGATCTTCGATCCCTTGGTTATAAATCGCTTGGATCTGTGGCCAATCTTCTTCCTGTACCTTGCGGATCGTCCAAGAATCCATTACGAAGTCACCATCCCGTCGGTCAAATGGAAGCGGTGCGAGAGTTCTTCACAGAAGGCTTTTAGCATGGCTTGGTTGATGGAATAGTAGTTCCATTTCCCTTGTTTTCGTTCATGCACTAAGCCGGCATTTTTCAGCTCTTTCAGGTGGTACGATACCTTGGACTGTTTCAGCCCCAAGGCTTCCTGGATGTCACAGACACACATTTCGGTCGTACAGCATTGTTGAGGTTCCTCTGTGCTTCCTCGGGCGATCAGGTCGAGGATTTGATACCGGATCGGATCCGCCAATGCTCGGGCGATCAGAGATAATTGTTCATTAGTGCAGCAAGCCACAAGGTTCACTCCTTTCCTTGAACAAGGGGAAAACCCGGGCATCGCCCAGGTTTTACGATGAAGGGGTTATGCCTGTTTGGGGGTGCAACAAGCGTTCCCGGATTCCCGAATGTCCGGCGACTGTCCGAAATGATCCGCATCTTCCTTTACGAAGAAAACCTCCCAGCGATGACCGTCCGGGCTGGTCACCCAGATTTTGTCCTGAACAGCATAGCAACAGGTCGTATCCATTTCATCAAAGGACGCCAATCCGGCGTTTTTCAATCGTTTCTTGGCAGCAACCACTTCATCCGTGGAGCTTACTTGGATCCCCAAGTGGTTTATTCCCCCGGTCGTTACGCCGCCCTCGTTCAAGGTAAAGTTCAGGGGAGGTTCATCCAGATCGAACTTTGCATAACCCGGGCGAACTTTTACCGGTTCCTCCCCAAACAGGTGGCGGTAAAACTCAATCGATGCATCCAAATCCTTTACATTAATAGCTAAATGAGGCTTTAGAATCATTTTCATTTTCCCTTCGCATAGAGTTATTCGCACCAAGGTGGTGCAGGCGCAGCAAGCAACATGGACGTTTTACATACTGCGGATACTTCTTTCCTGCTTATTTGCGCCAATTGTTTCATTAGTAGTCATTGTGCATGAGCCCCAACTCAGATCAACTTTTGTTGATATGATAATATATCAATAATTTTTGATTCGTTAACAAAGATCGAAAAAAATTGATTAATTAAGCGGTGAGGAGATTTTTTGGATAGACCGAATTTGTTTTGGAATTGGAACTTCGTTCGTTTTGCTCGGTTTTTCCACGCACTAACGGGCGTTGTAGGTTTAAGAACAAAGGGGAAAGTACTTGTAGGAACTTTGATTGCTCGGAGTACGGTCGGATCGTAAAGAAGACATTAAAAGAACGTACCCATCGTTGCTCATGCGGATATGTAGCCTACAGAGATGTCAATGCCGCAAGAAATATCCTACATCAAGCGATTGGATACGTTCCTGAACCGAGATACGGGACTAGAACTAAACCTTTTCTAGGCTTGGACGAAGCCTTCGTGGATGGATGTGGGTTGCCACGCCAAATGAAGCGAGAAGCCCACGGCCCGCAGGAAGTGCCCCTGGGGTGCTTTAGCCGTGCGGAGCAAGTCACTCCACCATTGCTTTTACGAAATATGCATGATCGTACGCGTAGTAATCATCCGAACGATTCTGAAAATATCTGTCCTGGATATCCGATGGGCTGAGATGTTCCACCAGGTGTAAGCCTACCGATTCGAGTTCCGAGGCGAGGGTGGAGGGATCGAGTCCCGTCACCATAGGCTCGCCCGCCTGACGCAACATTGCTTGCATAATGTTCACACGTGCTGCGGCTGTTTCGGGAATAAACGCATCATTATCCCAGTAATCAAAGATGATCTTACTACCTGCGGGGCTGATGTCTGCGATCGTTCGGAGTGTGTGAAAAACCACATCACGCGGTAGGTAATGAATTACGCCGAGCCAGCTGAAAAAGGTGGGCGCTTTTGGATCATATGATGTGTTCGCCAATTCCGTGTCTAGTTTTTGTTTCATAAAGTCGACCGCAATAAAATGTAGATTAGATGGAATATCCCACCCTAGCTCAGCGAGGCGCTTTCGCTTGAAGTCTTGCGTAGCGGGGTGATCGATCTCGAAGATTTGGAAATTCTGACGTAAATCAGGATGCCGAAACGCAAAGGTATCCATTCCGGCGCCGAGAATGACATATTGTGTCACCCCTTGCCGAATATCTGCTTTTAGGTGATCTTCCGTATATCTCGAACGACTGAGAAAGAGGGAAGTCGGAAAGTAAAATTGTACCATAGATGCGATTGCATCCACCCGGTCGGGACTCTGAGCCGCACGCTTTGGGTCAACCATTGGTAGTGCGGTCGTCATTACGTTATCAAACGCTACGAAATCTTCTTCGGTTAGTAAACGAGGTGCGATAAAATCGTCAAAGATTTTAGGCGTTGCGTACACAACATGGTGGGCTCGAAGGTAGGCGCTCATCAGTGCAGTTCGTTTAATTTTGGTTTCGTCCATCGTATTCCTCCCTAATGCTGTTCTACCATGTATCATAGTAACGCGTATCGTAAAGAATCAGGTTGGTTGATCGCTTTGGGAAGAGGGGCAGTAACGTCCTTGCGGTGTGGTGAATTTGGGTATCCACTCCAAAGCGCGGATAGCCTTTTATCAAATAGCACAGCAGATAATGACGCATAAGGATCGAAATTTTGTTCATGTTGAGCCCGAATTCGTTCCCAGGTCAAATATAAAAAAGAAACTCACGCTGGATACCTCCGTGAGCCGGTGTTTCAACGTTGTTCAGCTATACAGCCCACCGATTGGTGGGCTGTTTTATTATCATATTAATACACAAGAGCAGACACATACCCTTCATAAGTGTATCCCGTCTCATAATCAATGACATCGAGATAGTAAGTTCCAGGCTTCATATTGGTGAATGGGATGTATCCAAAGGTAGGGTCGTTAAAGGATTTATAGGAGGTACAATTGCCTGTAGACGCGCTGCAAAGCCTCCCATCTAGCGGAAGGAAGTCGCTGGCATAATAAATTCTTTCACCTGTACTTTTATTCACTCTCCACAGATCCCCAAGTGTAATACGTACATTCGTATCCGTAGTAGTTGTTGCAATTGTCTTATCCCATTTGCCATCTTCTGTAGCAAACCAAGTGTTTCCATAAGATGTATCCGCATAACTAGGTATACCAAAACTAAACACTACAGCAAAGATTGCAACAAAAGTGACTACCAATCTGTTCACTCTTTACATCCTCCTTCTAGTTTTAATATAGGCAAGAATTAATATATTTCCTAATGATTAAAAAGTCAACAATTTTTACCATACTTGAACAAATATATATAAAATGTCAGCACATATGACAAACGGTTTGTTTACGTGGATCCCCATATTCACTGCCGGGTGAAATAAAAAATGGACCCACGCTGGTTATTTGCGTGAGCCTGTGTTTCAGGAATTTTGTTTGTATTTAAGAGTGGGCGAATTCTTTGACCTGATTCTCGGGAATGAATCCCAGGGAACGATTCGTTTCTTTCCCATTTTTGATTTTAATCAGAGTCGGGATGCTTCGTATTCCGAACTTGTCCGCAAGTTCCGCATTCCGATCGACATCCACATAATAAAAATCAACTTCTGTTTCCTGTTCTGCAACCTCTGAGACCACCGGTCTCAATTGACGACATGCCGGTCACTAATCGGCACCAAATTCAAGAATAACGGGCTTTGTTGCATTTTGAACCAACGCCATCATAATCGGCGCTACTAATGGATTTGACCACTTTGAATCACCTTTTCATTGTTAAGTCCTTAGGGTAAAGCTTAGGGGGCTTCCTGCCCATCTTTTTGGCTGTTTTTCGCAAGTGATATAATGAGATGTTGAGAAAAGGAGGCGTTCCGCATGAGGCGTTTGGAAGAAAAGACGATTGCCAGCAAGTCGATCTTTGATGGAAAAATCATTCGTTTGCAAGTAGACGAGGTGGAGTTGCCGAATGGAAACACCTCTACCCGGGAAATCGTCAAACATCCCGGTGCAGTGGCTGTACTGGCGGTGACAGAAGAGAACAAACTGGTCTTGGTCCGACAATACCGTAAGCCCTTGGAGAAAACGATCCTGGAGATTCCGGCAGGCAAGCTGGAACCCGGGGAAGACCCGATGGAATGTGCCCGCCGGGAACTGGAAGAAGAAACGGGATACCGCGCAGAGTCCCTTCATCCCTTGGTTTCCTTTTATACCTCTCCTGGATTTGCGGATGAAATCATCCATATTTACGAGGCCCGTGGGTTGAAAGCAGGCGAAGCCCATGCTGACCCTGATGAATTTGTGGAAGTGGTAGAATTGGAGATGGAAGAGGCTTTTGATCGGTTAAAGAAGGAAGAGATTCACGATGCCAAGACAGTGACCGCGCTTTACATCTGGCAGAACCGGTCTCTGATCTCGTCATGATGCTGGAGTCTGTTTTTGCGGATTTGCATATTCATATCGGACGGACAGAAAGCGGGCTGCCGGTGAAAATAACGGCGGCACGCAATCTTACCTTTGATGCGATTTTGCAGGAGGCGGCTCGCCGCAAGGGGATTCAGATGATCGGCATTATCGATGCCCATTCGCCGCCGGTGCAAGAGGAAATCGCCCGCGGGCTGGATGCGGGACGGTATGAGGCTCTGTCGGAGGGGGGGATCCGTTTCGAGGGAACCACGGTGATCATGGGAATGGAGTTGGAAGTCAAAGGAACGGATACCGGCCCTGCCCATGTATTGGCTTATTTTCCCGATTTAGAACGAATGCAAGCCTTCAGCACATGGATTTCCCGGTATATGAAAAACATCCAGCTCAGCACTCAGCGCTATCACGGGGAGATCCGGGAGTTGGAAGATCGGGTGGAAGCTTACGGGGGGCTGCTCATCCCTGCCCACGTATTCACCCCGTTTAAAAGTGTGTACGGCAGTGCGGTGGATCGCATGGCCGACTTGTTTCGGTCGGAGAAGCTGGCGGCAGTGGAGCTGGGCCTGTCGGCAGACAGTTCCATGGCCGACCGGATTCCTGAGTTGGCTTTGTTTTCCTTTGTGAGCAACTCGGACGCCCATTCATTGCCGAAAATCGCGCGGGAGTACAATGAGATCCAGGTTCAATCGGCTACCTTTGCCGAATTGCGAAAAGCGCTGCTGCGGCAGGACGGGCGCCGAGTAGCAGCCAACTATGGACTCCATCCCAAACTGGGAAAATATTACCGGACCCGCTGTTTGAACTGCGATGAGTTGTTGCCCTCACTAAAACCGAGATGCTTATACTGCGGCAGTACCAAAGTGGTGCGCGGGGTATCGGACCGCATCGGCGACATCGGCCAGTCTGAAACGGAATCGCCGTCCCACCGACCTCCTTATGTGTACCAGGTACCGCTGGAGTTTATCCCGAAACTGGGCCCCAAAACCCTGGCTAAGCTGTTGAACCGTTTCGGAACGGAAATGGAAGTTTTACATCGGGCTCCTATTGCTGAAATAGCAGACACGGCCGGGGAGGCGATCGCCCGCCACATTGAACTGGCTCGGGAACGCCGACTGGAGATTGAAGAAGGCGGCGGCGGCACCTACGGCAAAGTAAAGCAGATGGACCGGCTGCAATGAACTTGTCCATTTGAATAGAAAAACTAGTCTACTTTCTCCTTGCCGCTCATAGAGATAGATTGAGAGCGGACAAGGAGGGAATGAAGTGAAACGCAATAAAAACAAATGGGGCCGTTCGGTTCAGCTGCACTTGGACAACCAAAAATCTCTCTATCTATTTGTAACGGTGCTCTTTATGATGGGTGTGATTTTCGGGGCGGTGATTGTGAACACGATGTCTCCGGTACAAAAAGAAAACCTGCTCGGCTATCTGGGGCATTTTTTTAAGGGGTTGGACCAACAAACGATTGCGGAGCCCAAGGTGGCTTTTCAGCATTCCTTGGGGGACCATTTTAAAACCATCGGTTTGATGTGGATTCTCGGGGTGTCTGTGATTGGCATGCCGTTCATCTTCCTGATGATCTTCCTCAAAGGGTTGGTGATCGGATTTACGGTCGGCTTTCTGGTCAATCAGCTTTCCTGGGACGGGTTTTGGTTCGCTTTTATGTCGGTGGTCCCCCACAATCTGTTGGTGGTTCCGGCATTGATCATTGTAGCAGTGGCAGGTACTGCTTTCTCCATGCTTTTGGCGCGCAACCGGCTGATTCAGCGAAGAGGTACGATTTATCCTCAGTTTTTGTCCTACTCGATCCTGGTGACTTCCATGGCGCTGGTTCTTATTTTCGCTGCATTCTTTGAAGCCTATATTTCACCGGCTTTAATGCGCACGGTCATCCCTCATTGATGCTGCTTTTAAAAATAATTATCAAGTGATACTCTTTGTCAATAGTTTGACTTTGTGCAACTTCCTTTCATATAATGAGGGCAAGAGTGTAGGGGGGTGCGGTCATGGAAGAACGAGTAAAACAAATTAAGCAGCAATTGTCTGCCCATAATTACAAATTGACCCCCCAACGGGAAGCGACCGTCCGCGTCCTTTTGGAAAATGAGGAAGATCATCTGAGCGCGGAAGATGTCTACCTGTTGGTGAAGGAAAAAGCACCAGAAATCGGGTTAGCAACGGTATACCGTACACTCGAGTTGCTCAGCGACCTGCAAATCATTCATAAGTTAAATTTCGGTGATGGTGTCACCCGTTATGAATTTCGGGCGGAAGGAGCGGAACATCACCATCACCACCTCATTTGCCTCAATTGCGGAACCGTGGATGAAATCATCGATGATTGGCTGGGGCCGATCGAAGCGCGGGTGGAAAAAGAGTTTGACTTTCAAATTATTGATCACCGCTTGACCTTTCACGGCATTTGCCGCCGGTGCAAAGGTCGGGTGAAAGACCCCAAAAAGCTGGTGGGATCGAAAGTAACGTGAGATCAGGAAGATCTCGCGTTTTTTTATTTTCTGACATGGGCTATGTTGTATGAAGAAAGCGCTTTAGGTGGTATGATATAGGATGGAAAAGGAGGAGTGCATCATGAAGATCGGTGTACCCAAAGAGATAAAAAATAATGAAAACCGAATAGCCATCTCTCCTGCCGGGGTGGATGCTCTGGTAGGTGCCGGGCACGAGGTCCTGATCGAATCCGGTGCCGGCCTGGGGAGCGGCTTTCCGGATGAAGAGTTCACTGAGCACGGCGCCAAAATCGTGTCGAGTGCAGAAGAGGTGTGGGGGACGGCCGAAATGGTGCTGAAGGTGAAAGAACCCCTGCCTTCCGAGTACAAATATTTTCGTGATGGCCTGATTCTGTTTACCTATCTTCATTTGGCTCCGGAACCAGAATTGACCCGCGCCTTGATGGAGAAAAAAGTGATTGCCATCGCCTATGAAACGATTCAATTGGACAGCGGGGCTCTGCCCCTCCTGACACCGATGTCGGAAGTGGCAGGCCGGATGTCTGTTCAGATCGGGGCCCAATTCCTGGAGAAGCCCAAAGGTGGCAAAGGTGTCCTGTTGGGAGGCGTACCCGGGGTGTTGCCGGGTGAAGTGGTGATTATCGGCGGCGGTGTAGTGGGTACCAACGCAGCTAAGATGGCTCTGGGTCTGGGTGCCAATGTGACGCTGCTGGACCTCAATCCGGACCGTTTGCGGCAATTGGACGATATCTTCCGCGGGCAGGTGCGGACACTCATGTCCAATCCGTATAACATCGGACAAGCAGTGAAGAAAGCGGATCTTTTGGTCGGTGCTGTCTTGATTCCGGGACACCGGGCCCCGCGACTGGTGACGGAAGAAATGGTGAAATCCATGTCACCGGGCTCTGTCATTGTAGATGTCGCCATTGACCAAGGCGGTTCGATTGAAACGATTGACCGCGTTACCACACACAGTGATCCCACCTATGTCAAACATGACGTGGTTCACTATGCGGTGGCCAATATGCCGGGCGCTGTCCCGCGTACCTCCACCTACGCTTTGACCAATGTCACCATTCCTTATGCGGCACGCATCGCCAATTTGGGGCTGAAGCAGGCGCTGAAGGAAAGCCGTCCGCTGGCACGGGGGGTCAACGTTTGCAACGGAGTGGTTACCTACAAAGCCGTGGCGGACAGTTTGAACCTGCCTTATCAATCCCTGGATGAAGTGATGGGCGAGCCGATCTTGGGTTAAGGGTCATCTTCGCCGCTGCATAAACCGCCTTTCCTGTCATAGGATGGTAGGAAAACGGGAAGGGACGAGGAGTTATGGTTATATCTTTGAAACGGCTGGCGGAATGGGCTAAATTTCTCATGTTGTTTTTGATCGTGACTTTGGTGATGTACCAAGTGATCGCTCTCCTATCCCAGTGGATGAAACCGGCCCATCGATACGGGGAACCGAAGGGGCGGGCAGTTAAAGTGTTTGCCCCTTACGAGCAGGATGGACGGTCCCTGGAAGATGCGAGAGTGTTACCAGATCGGCTCCTTCTCTTTTACTGGTTGGGGGAATGAGATGTGATCCGCAAGGGGATGTCCCTAAGCGGTCTTTTTTGTTATATTATGGTCGGCGAGGTGAGATAGGTTGAAGCATTTTGACCGTATTGCATTAATCGTGCTGGACAGTGTAGGAATCGGGGCGTTGCCTGATGCAGAAAAATTCGGGGATTCAGGGGTCCATACCATGGGCCATATCGCCGAAACCAGAGGCTTGAAGATGCCCCATCTGGCGGAGCTGGGCTTGAGCAATATCGAGCCGATTCCCGGCATTGCGCCAGCAGCGCAGCCCAAAGCGCACTATGGAAAAATGGCGGAAGTCTCGGCTGGGAAAGATACGACAACCGGACACTGGGAGATTATGGGGATTCATACGTCTGTTCCCTTCAAAACTTATCCCGATGGCTTTCCAAAGGAACTGATCCAAGCTTTTGAAGAGCGGGTCGGCCGCAAAGTACTGGGCAATAAGCCTGCCAGCGGAACTGCCATTATCGATGAATTGGGCGAAGAGCATATGAAAACGGGGGATTTGATCGTTTATACCTCTGCGGACAGTGTGTTCCAAATCGCCGCTCATGAAGAAGTGGTGCCGTTGGATGAGCTGTACCGGATTTGCGAAATCGCCCGGGAGTTGACCTTGGACGAGAAATATGCGGTAGTGCGGGTGATCGCCCGTCCCTTTGTAGGCGAACCGGGTCACTTTACACGCACACCCAACCGCCGGGATTACTCCGTTAAGCCGCCGGAGCCGACGGTGATGAACCGGTTGGCCGATGCCGGTTTGGACAGCATTGCGATCGGCAAGATCTCCGATATCTACGCGGGTGAGGGAATCACGCAATCGATCAAAACGAAGGATAATATGGACGGGGTGGACCAACTGTTGAAAGTATTGGCGCAGCCCTATCGGGGACTTGCCTTTGTCAACCTGGTCGATTTTGATTCCAAATACGGCCACCGCCGGGATCCGGAAGGCTACGGCCAAGCATTGGAAGAGTTTGATCAACGTTTGCCAGAAATCATGAACGCTATCCAAGCGAATGATCTCCTCATCATTACGGCGGACCACGGGAACGACCCGACCTACAAAGGGACCGATCACACCCGGGAGTATGTGCCGCTTTTTGTTTGGAGTCCTTCCCTGGCGCAAGCAGGAACTTCCCTGGGTGTTCGGAAAACGTTCTCCGATGTGGGTGCTACCATAGCGGACAATTTTAACATCGAGGGCACTGGACGAGGTACCAGCTTTTTGTCTGAATTAAGAGGGAAACAATAAGGAGAGGGGCAAGGAAACATGAAAGACATCAAGAAACGCATAGAGGAAGCCGCCCAGGCGATTCAAAAAAAACTCAGCCTAGAGCCGAAAATTGGCTTGGTCTTGGGCTCCGGACTCGGAATCCTGGCAGATGAAATCGAAGAGGCAGCAACCATTTCCTATGGGGAAATCCCCCATTTTCCCGTATCCACCGTTGAAGGACACGCCGGTCAATTGGTGATCGGCCGTTTGGAAGGGCAGCCGGTGGTGGCGATGCAAGGCCGGTTTCATTTTTATGAAGGATACTCCCTGACGGATGTCACCTTTCCCATTCGCGTCATGAAAGCTCTGGGTGTGGAAAAACTGGTGGTGACCAATGCGGCCGGGGGTGTGAACACCGGGTATCAAGCGGGAGACTTGATGGTGATCCGGGATCACATCAATCTGATGGGTACCAACCCCTTGATAGGCCCCAATGATCCGGACTTGGGCGTTCGTTTCCCGGATATGTCGGAAGCTTATGATCCCGCCATGCGTCAATTAGCTCACCGGGTGGCGGAATCGGAAGGTATTCGTTTGCAAGAAGGGGTTTATGCCGGGCTGACCGGTCCGTCTTACGAAACTCCTGCAGAAATTCGAATGCTGCGCACCATCGGTGCAGATGCTGTCGGGATGTCCACTGTACCGGAAGTGATCATTGCCCGTCATTCCGACATTCGCGTTTTGGGTATCTCTTGCATTTCCAATATGGCGGCGGGGATTTTACCGCAGCCGTTGAGCCACGAGGAAGTCATGGAGACGGCGGAACGGGTTAAACCCAAATTTATCGGTTTGGTCAAAGGAATTATGAAAGACATTTTATCTGTTTAAGAAGGGGAAAGGAGCGTCGTCATGGCAGAATTGTGGCAACGCATCGAACAAGCCAAATCGTTTATTGAAAACAAAACAGAACATCGTCCGGTCATCGGTTTAATCCTGGGTTCGGGGCTGGGAGACTTGGCCCACGATATTGAAGAAGCTGTACAGATTCCTTACTCGGACATCCTCCATTTTCCGGTGTCAACGGTGGAAGGACACGCCGGTCAACTGGTGATCGGCCGTTTGTCCGGAAAAACGGTTGTTGTCATGCAAGGGCGGTTTCATTATTACGAGGGGTACTCCCAGCGAGAAGTGGTTTTCCCTGTGTATGTGATGAAAGCTCTTGGTGTGCAAGTATTGGTGGCCACCAATGCTGCTGGCGGGATGAATTCCTCCTTCCAGGCAGGGGATTTGATGCTGATCCGGGATCACCTCAATATGACGGGCAGTAATCCGTTGATCGGCCGCAATGAGTCCCGCCTGGGACCCCGATTCCCCGATATGTCCCAAGCGTATCATCCGGAACTGATCGAGGTGGCGGAAAAAGTAGCGAAAAGTCAGGATCTGAAGGTGCAAAAAGGCGTATATGCCGGGATCAGCGGTCCGGCTTATATGACACCGGCAGAACTCATCATGTTGCGCAATCTCGGCGGGGATGCCGTCGGGATGTCCACGGTGCCGGAAGTGATCGCAGCCAACTATGCCGGGTTGAAAGTGCTGGGGATCTCCTGCATCACGGATATGGCCATCGGGGAAGAGCTGGAACCCTTGACCCATGAGCAGGTGGTCGAGGTAGCCAACCGTACCAAACCGCGCTTTATCCAGCTGGTAAAGGGCATTGTTGAAGAGGTGACCCTGTAAATGCAAACGGTGGATATCATCCGGAAAAAACGGAATGGCGGGGAACTGACCGCCGAAGAGATTCAATTTCTCATCAAGGGATTTGCCAAGGATGAGATTCCGGACTACCAAATGGCCGCCTGGGCAATGGCGGTGTTTTTCCGTGGCATGAGCGACCGGGAAACGGCGGATCTAACCCTGGCCATGGTGGAGTCGGGAGAACAGGTGGATCTGTCCCAAATCGAGGGGCGAAAAGTGGACAAACACAGCACCGGCGGTGTAGGGGATACCACCACATTGATCGTGGCGCCGTTGGTAGCTTCTGCAGGGGTTCCCGTGGCCAAATTGTCCGGACGGGGACTGGGGCATACCGGCGGTACCATCGACAAGCTGGAGTCTTTCCGCGGTTTTACCACGGGGCTTTCTACGGAGCAATTCGTCAAGCAAGTCAATGAACTGAAAATCGCCGTGGCAGGACAAACCGCCAACCTGACTCCTGCGGACAAGCAACTGTATGCTTTGCGGGATGTAACCGCCACCGTGGATTCCATCCCGTTGATCGCCAGCTCTATCATGAGCAAAAAGATTGCTGGCGGGGCAGATGCCATCGTGTTGGACGTCAAGACCGGAAAAGGTGCGTTTATGAAAGACGAGGAATCCGCGGTTCAACTGGCCGAGGCGATGGTAGGGATCGGCTCCCGAGTCGGCCGCCAAACCGTTGCTGTCATCAGCGATATGAACCAACCCTTGGGATATGCCGTGGGGAACGCATTGGAAGTAAAAGAAGCCATTGATACGTTGCAGGGTCGGGGCCCGGATGATTTGACGGAACTTTCCCTGACGCTGGGCGCTCATATGGTGGTTCTGGCAGGCAAGACCGATTCAGTCACCGAAGCTCGCGGGTTGTTGGAAGGCAAATTGAAAGACGGCTCTGCGCTGGCCAAATTCAAAGAATTTGTGGAAGCCCAAGGGGGAGATCCCCGGGCGGTGGATCAAACGGATCTCCTGCCGACGGTGTCCCGTCAGGTGGAAGTGCCGGCGCCGGAAGACGGAACGATCGCCCAGCTGGAAGCGGAAGAAATCGGTTTGTGTGCGATGCAATTGGGAGCGGGTCGGGCCACCAAAGAAGATCGGATTGACCACGCCGTCGGCATTGTATTGCATAAGAAGGTGGGGGATGTGGTAAGCCGAGGTGAAGCTATCGCTACCCTTCACGTGAATGATGAGAGCAAAGTGAAGGCGGTGCAGAATCGTCTGTTGCAAGCCGTCACCATTACCAAAGAGCGAATCGTCCCGCCGCGCCAAATCCGTTCCATTGTGACGGAGCGGGGAGTGGAGAAGGTTTAAGTTTTTCTGTCAAAGCTGCCGAAGTCAACCGGCAGCTTTGTTCTTTTTTCAAAGCCTCCCCTTTCCCACCCCACCATATATGACGGGGGTCGAACCCGGTTAAGGGAGGTTGACTGAGGTGCGTAATTTTTCATTGGAATAATCCACCTGTCCCTCGTTCAAACTATGCGTACGATGGATAGGAGGGAAGCGTCTATGCGCTTGCGTATGTTTGTTTTACCACTCTTGTTTTGCCTTGTATTTACCTTGATTCCTCCGCAGGTATGGGCGGGAGAGGGCGGGTTGGCACCACAGGCTCGTTCGGCGATTTTGTTGGATGCAGATTCGGGAACAGTGCTGTATCAAAAGAACATCGACGAGAAATTGTCGCCAGCCAGTATCACCAAAATTATGACGATGTTGCTGGTGATGGAGGCCCTGGAGCAAGGAAAAGTTTCCTACAATGACAAAGTGCGCATCAGTGAGCATGCGGCATCGATGGGCGGCTCCCAGATTTTTTTGGAGCCGGGTGAACAGATGGAAGTGAAAGACTTGCTAAAAGGCGTGGCAATCGGGAGTGCCAATGATGCCTCGGTCGCATTGGCGGAACATTTGGCCGGAACAGAAGAAGCGTTTATCGAACGGATGAATCAACGGGCCAAAGAATTGGGTATGACTCACACCCGGTTTCAGAATCCCAACGGTCTGCCTGCCCCGGATCACTACACCACTGCCAGGGATATCGCAATCATGTCCCGGGAATTGTTGAAGTATCCCGAGATCACCAAGTATACTCGCATTTACCAGGATTATTTGCGGCAGGATTCGAATAAGCCGTTCTGGCTGGTCAATACCAACCGTTTGGTCCGGTTTTATGAAGGAATGGACGGGTTAAAAACCGGATTTACCGCAGCGGCCAAATACTGCTTGTCCGCTACGGCCAAACGGGGAAACTTCCGGGTAATTGCAGTAGTGCTGGGGGAGCCCACATCAAAGGCACGCAACCGGGAAATTTCCCGTATGCTGGATTACGCATTCAGCCAGTACACCAACCATGTCGTTTATAAGAAAGGCGACCCGATCGGGACGGTTCGACTGGATAAGGGAGAAGAGCGGGATCTGCTTATCCGGGCCCCGCATCAATTTAGCGTGCTGATAAAAAAAGGGGAGAATCACAAGGATTATACCCGCAAAGTGGTGCTGACGGCCCGCTTGGCTCCGGTGAAAAAAGGGCAGACCATCGGGGAAGTGTTGTTGGAGAAACAGGGAAAAAGAATAGCCGAAATGAAACTTGCCGCTCCCCGCGATGTCCAGCGGGCCGGATTATGGACACTGATGAAACGGACCACGAAAAGCTTCTTCTTCTTTCCGGAAGAGGCCAAAGCACTGGAACAACCAGCTTCGTAAACTCAGCCGGATCGAGGCTCCCCGCAACAGGGGCCTCGATTTTTTGGTTCTTTTGTCACAGGGAAGGAAAGGTTCCCCAATTTGTAGAAAACAGTAACCAAAACCGAACAGAGGTGAACCAGATGAGCCTGTATGTAGATTTGACCCATAAACGAAACGTACTCGTGGTCCGTTTGGCCGGCGAATTGGACCATCATACCGCTGAAGAGGTTCGACAGCAAATCGAGAGCGAATTAGCCAAGGACTTGTATACACACATGGTGTTGAATTTGTCGGAATTAACGTTTATGGACAGTTCCGGTTTGGGCGTGATTTTGGGACGATACAAACGGATCTCTCAATTGGGAGGGAAAATGATGCTCTGTTCCGTACACCCGACGATCTACCGTTTGTTTGAATTATCGGGGATGTTTAAAATTTTGCCGTTGCATGAGGATGAACAGGCAGCGCTTCATGCTTGCGGGGTGGCATCATGACACACATACATAATTTCATGGAAATGCGTTTCGCCAGCCGATCCGAAAATGAATCTTTTGCACGTGTTGCAGTTGCCTCTTTTATCTCTCAATTGGACCCTACCATGGAAGAGCTGACGGATATCAAAACCGTAGTATCGGAAGCCGTGACCAACGCTGTGATTCACGGTTATGAGGAAAAGCCGGACGGAGTTATAACGATCCGGACGGAAATCGACGGCTCCCGTATAAGCATCACCATTCAGGATCAGGGCAAAGGAATACAGGATATCGAGCAAGCGCGGCAACCTTTGTACACGTCCAAACCGGAGTTGGAACGATCGGGCATGGGCTTTACCATCATGGAGAACTTCATGGATGAGGTAGAGATTCTGTCGGCAGTTGGAAAAGGGACGACAGTACGGTTGGTCAAGGTGTTAAAAACCCATTCCCAGACCATAAAAAATTGAGGGCTGCCCATGGAATCCGATGTGCGCAATTCCCGTCACAAACATCTGTCCGATCATGAAGTGAAATCCCTGATCCAGCAAAGCCAGAATGGAGATACTGCGGCGCGAGACCGTCTGGTCAAGCACAACATCCGATTGGTTTGGTCGGTGGTGCAACGCTTTCTCAACCGGGGTTATGAAGCCGAAGATTTGTTCCAGATCGGTTGTATCGGTCTGTTGAAAGCTGTCGATAAATTTGACCTCTCCTATGATGTGAAATTTTCCACTTATGCCGTCCCGATGATTATCGGCGAAATCCAGCGGTTTTTGCGGGATGACGGGATGGTGAAAGTCAGTCGGTCATTGAAAGAGCTGTCCAACAAAATTCGCAAATCTAAAGATGAGTTGACGAAACAGCTGGGACGCTCTCCGACGGTGAATGAGTTGGCTGAGGAGATGAATGTATCCCCCGAGGATATCGTGTTTGCCCAAGAAGCCAGCCGTTCTCCCGCTTCTATTCATGAGACGGTATTTGAAAATGATGGGGATCCAATCACCTTGATGGATCAGATTTCCGATGAATCCGAATCGTCTTGGTTTGACAAGTTTACTTTAAAAGAGGCGATCAATCAATTAACGGAACGGGAAAAGTTGATTGTCTATCTGCGGTATTTCAAAGATCAGACCCAGTCTGAAGTGGCGGAACGGTTGGGAATTTCCCAAGTGCAAGTCTCCCGGCTGGAAAAAAAGATCATCAAAAAGATTCGGGAGGAGATCGATTTTAAACCCGGAGGGCAGTAGAACCGGGAACGGAGTGTCAATGAAAATGATAGGTATCGATAACCATAGGCACCCCCAGGGTGCTTTTTTGTTGAACCCGTATGTTCGTATGAGGGCGGGCACTCCAACACATAATAATCCTAATGACATGGACGGGAGGTGGCATCCGTGGGTACGGACTTGGTTTACCTCCAACTAAAAAAAAGGGTGAAGGCCCGGGTCGGGGAAATCCTTCTGTTGAGGGATTTGGCGCAGCTGTTGACAGGTGAAGATCACGAAGATCTGGGTTATCTTCCTATCCTTCGTTTGGGAAAGGATCAAGGAAGTCATATGGTGGTTGATGTGATGGATGTGCTGCGCAAGATCCGGCAGCAATATCCCGATGTAGAGGTGCGCAGTGTCGGACCGTTGCAAACCATCATCGAAGTCGAGGCGGTTTATAAGGTTCCCTCTGGCGTATTGGTAGCGTTGGTCTGGTTGTTATTGTTTGTAGGATCTGCCTTGGCCATTATGAATTTCCATACGGATGTCAGCATGAAAGCTGTTCACGAACGGATCTACTATCTCATTACAGGGGAACATAACTCCAAGCCGCTGCTGTTGCAAATTCCTTATTCCATCGGAATCGGGTTGGGCATGGTCCTTTTTTTTAACCATTTGTTTAAGCGAAAGTTCAATGATGAGCCCAGTCCCTTGGAATTGGAGGTCTTTTTGTATCAGGAGAATATCGACCAGTTTGTGATTGACCATGAGAAATCGAAGGATCGTGGGGATCGGAATGGACCTTCTGGGTAGCATCCTGTTAGTTTTCATCGGATTGGGCGGGGGGCTGGCGGTGGGAAGCGGTTTTGTTGCATTTCTCACCGTGCTGGATATCGTTCCGCGCTTAACGGTGTTTTCCAGGGGGCGGCGCTATGTTCGCAGTTACGAGTGGGCATTTGTTGCTGGGGCACTGGCAGCGACTTGGGTGGATCTCCGTGACTGGTCTGCTGCCTTCTCCCCCTTGGGTACGGTGCCGGTAGGGTTTTTGGCGGGATGTTTCGTCGGATTGCTGGCGGCGGCGTTGACGGAGGTGATCAATGTGCTTCCGATTCTGGCCAAACGTCTTCAGATGCAGAAATTTGTTCTGTATTTGTTGATGGCTATGGTCTTCGGAAAGATTTTGGGTTCGCTGTTCCAGTGGATTTGGTTTATCGCATAAGGAGGGAGGGAGCGCATTGGCAAAAAGGAGAGTCATCCTGATTACCGATGGAGATCGGGTAGCCAAACAAACGGTGGAAGAAGTCGCCAGACAAATCGGGGGGCGGTGCATTTCCGCTTCCGCGGGCAATCCTTCCCCTTTGAGCGGTTCGCAGCTGGTGAAATTAATTCAGGAAGCGGCCCATGATCCCATATTGATCATGTTTGACGACTGCGGCTCCCGGCATAAAGGGAAAGGCGAACGAGCATTGGAATATGTGGCTTCCCATCCGGATATCGAGGTATTGGGTGTGGTAGCGGTCGCATCCAATTCGGATCATGTGGAGGGTGTGCAGGTCCATGTTGCTTTGGATCACAACGGCAACGTGGTGTATCACGGTGTGGACAAAGCCGGTCATGAGATGAACGGCCCTTTGCGGATTTACGGAGATACAGTGGATGTGCTAAACCAATTTCAATTTCCCTATGTGGTAGGCATCGGCGATGTAGGAAAAATGGATAAACATGACGATTACCTATGGGGCGCGCCAGTGACCACGAAAGCAGTGCAAATGATATTGGAAAGAAGCGGATATGATGCAACAAACATCCAACAGTAAACCCATACAATCTTCACAGCAAAAAACACCCCTTGCCCGAGAAATCGAGATCAACAAACAAGTGTTGAACTCAGCTGTTGGAATCGGGATCAGTTTTGATACGGTAATGCGGGAGATGACCTTTGGGGGAAAGTCTTTCGCCCTGTTGTATTTGAACGGGTTTGTCAAAGATATTATCATGGTGCAGGTTTTAAAAGAGTTAAGCCGCTTAAAGCCGGAAGAAACGACGATTGATCTGGTCCAGAAATTATTGGAGACTTATGTGGTGCACATCCAGGTCTCCACCAAAGAAACAGTGGAAGATTGCATCGATCAAGTGTTGTCCGGCCAGTTGGTCCTGTTGGTGGACGGAGAAACAAAAGCGCTGGTGATCGACGCCCGCACCTATCCCGCCCGTAACCCTGAGGAACCCGATACGGAGCGGGTCGTGCGCGGCTCGCGGGACGGATTTACGGAAACCCTGTTGACCAATGTGAACCTCACCCGGCGACGGATCCGGGATCCCCGTTTGCGGATGGAGATAGTGACAGTAGGAAAGCGCTCAAAGACGGATATCTGTGTCGCTTATATCGAGGATGTAGCGGACCCCGGTTTGGTCACATCCGTCAAAAGTCACTTGAATCAGATCAAAGTGGATGGCTTGCCCATGGGAGAAAAAGCGGTGGAGGAGTTTATCAACCGGAAAAGCTGGAACCCGTTTCCTTTGGCTCGTTATACGGAACGGCCGGATGTGGCATCCACCCACCTGTTGGAGGGGCATGTACTGGTCTTTGTGGACACCTCCCCCAGTGTCATGATTACTCCGACTACGTATTTTCACCATGTGCAGCATGCAGAGGAATTCCGGCAAACTCCTGTTATCGGCGGATATCTGCGGTGGATCCGGTTTTTGGGGATCATTGCCTCGTTGGTGTTGTTGCCATTGTGGATGATGTATGTGATGCAGCCCGATCTGCTTCCCGAGTCTCTCAGCTTTATCGGTCCGAGAGAAGCAGGCAAGATCGATGTATTTTGGCAGTTCATCTTTGCCGAGATCGGGATCGATTTGATGCGGATGGCTGCCGTGCACACCCCCTCTCCCCTGGCGACGGCCATGGGCTTGATCGCAGCTGTGTTAATCAGCGAGATCGCGATGAAGGTGGGTTTGTTTATCCCGGAAGTGATCTTGTATTTAGCTGTTGCAGCGATCGGAAACTTTGCCACGCCCAGTTATGAGCTCAGTTTGGCCAATAAACTGGCGCGGTTATCGCTGTTGTTGCTCACTTATCTGTTCAAGGCTCCGGGGTTGGTGGTGGGTCTGACACTGTGGATCATTATTCTCGCCTACACGCGATCTCTAAACACGCCATACCTGTGGCCGTTCATCCCCTTTAACTTCCCGGCACTGGTTCAGGTTCTGTTTCGTACCCCTCTTCCGTTTATGAAGCGCCGTCCGAGTTTGGTGCATCCCCAGGACTCGACGCGCCGTCCGCAGCCGGAAGGGTGAGGATTCGTGAACAGTTGTCTCTTGGCAACGGGTATCAGATGTGTTATCCTGTTTTCTAATAACAATGAAAAAGGACGGCACTCAATGATCGGAATGAGGTAGAGGTGCGGGTCCGCAATAGTACCTGTCCGGAGAAAGGCATCGAGGATGGACAGGGAAAGGGCGGCTCGCCGAAGTGCACAGGGTGCCCAGCTCTGTGTGCTGGTCAGTTGCTGAAGAAGTAACTGATTGCCGTGGCAATGGCCGCGGAGCGCTACCGTCAGAGGCAAGGGCGTTTTGCGGCAACAGGTGCGGTGATCGCGGTTGCCGTTTTTTGTTATTGAGGATTACCCAGGGGAGGAGCGACCGGTCGAGCATGAAGCTGCATGGAACGAGTCGAATCAATGAACAGGGACATTTGGAAATCGGAGGCTGTGATGCGGTGGAACTGATCCGCACGTTTGGCTCTCCTTTGTATGTGATGGACGAAGCACTGATCCGGCATCGGATGCGTCAATTTATGGAGGCTTTTGAATCAACAAACCTTCCCTTCCAAGTGGCTTATGCCAGTAAAGCCTTCAGCACCCTTGCCATGTGCCGCATCGTGGACGAAGAAGGACTTCATCTGGATGTTGTTTCAGACGGTGAGCTGTTTACCGCATTGAAAGCCGGCTTTCCCCCGGAACGGATCTATTTTCACGGGAACAACAAAACCCCCGACGAGATCCAGATGGCGTTACATGCGGGGGTCCGGCTGTTTGTCGTGGATAACTTTGTAGAATTATCCCTGTTGGAACATCTGGCCGGCCAAGCCGGGACCATCGCACGGATCTTGTTGCGAACGACTCCCGGAGTGGAAGCCCATACACACAATTATATCCAGACCGGCCAGGAAGACTCCAAGTTCGGGTTTGACCTGGCAAGCGGCCAAGTCCAGGAAGCCGTCCGTCAAGCCATGGCTTCCCCCAACCTCCGTCTGGAAGGTTACCATTGTCACATCGGTTCGCAAATCTTCGAGGTGGAAGGCTTCCGGCTGGCCGTGCAAAAAATGGCGAATCTCGTGTCAGAATGCCGAGAGAGCTTCGGCTTTACCCCGTCGATTCTCAATATGGGCGGTGGTTTTGGTATTCGGTATCGGGAAGAAGACACACCGCTTCCGGTATCCCGCTATGTGGATGCCATCGCAGAAGCAGTCCGCTCCACGTTTCCCCAGCACGTGCCTGAAATATGGGTGGAGCCCGGGCGGAGCATCACAGGCGAGGCCGGCACGACGTTGTATACAGTGGGGACGATCAAAGAGATTCCGGGTGTCCGCAAATATGTTTCCGTTGACGGTGGTATGAATGACAATCCCCGTCCCGCTCTGTATCAAGCAGAATATGAGGCGTTATTGGCTAATCGGGCCCTGGAAGAACCGGAAGAAACGGTGTCCATCGCCGGAAAGCTTTGTGAATCGGGCGATATGCTGATCTGGGATATTTCGCTGCCCAAGGTGAAGACCGGTGATGTTCTGGCGGTGACATGTACCGGTGCCTATAACTATTCCATGGCCAACAACTATAATCGGGTACGTCGTCCGGCAGTGGTGTTCGTCCGGGATGGTATGGCGGATGTGGTCGTTGAACGGGAAACTCTGGAAGATCTGACTCGTAATGATCGGATCCCGGAACGGATGAAAAAGGAACATGTGCAGGGATGAAGTTGGCAGACATGTACTGAATCTAGTCTTTACGGTCTATGTCTTTATAAATAGTCGTTGAACAAAAAACCTCCTTTTGGAGGTTTTTTTTAAGATTCTCTATTTATATTGAAGCGTATTAGGAGCTCAGCTATACTATTTTTCGAGACTTGTATTCATCTTTAAAGGGATACAAGTTTTGGAGGAAGGACAAATTATCTGATCTTTACATAATTCTTGGTTGCGCAAATGCGTGACTGTTTGTCCTTCCATGCACTTTTTACAAGTTTTTCATATGAGGATAGAAAGGGTGATGAAGATTCGAATTGTTTTCGTAAGAGGACGGTTTGTCCGTTCTTTGGTGGTGGCGGTGACTGCAGTTAGCCTGATGATGACTGCTGTACCGAGTCAGTCGGTAGAAGCCAAAAGCAAAGAAGAGCTGGAAAAAGAGCTGGATAATAACCGAACCGAGCAGGGCAAGGTCAAAAAAGATATCGCTGCGCTCAAAAGAGACGTGGAAAAGAAAAAATCCGTGTTGAGCAAAGCGGAAAAAGCCTTGGAAAAGACGGAAAAAGCCCTGGAGAAGACCGAGAAAGACTTGAAGGCAGCACAGAAAGATGTGGATCGGACCGAAGGGGAATACAAAAAAGTAGTCCGGTCCATGTACATCAACGGACAGACGGCTAACCTGGAGTCCCTGCTCAGTGCCGGCTCGATCAATGAATTCTTGACTCGCTTCGAGTTTCTCCGTCTGATTGTGAAGCGAAATTATCAGGTGGTTAAAAAATATTACGATGCCCGTGATAAAGTGTTAAAAACGAAGGCAGAGCTGGAAAAGCTGCAGAAAAAGCAGAAGAAAGAAGCCCAAAAAGCCCAAGAGGCTTTTAATAAGCTGATGAAGGAAATGCAGAAAAACCAGGATGCCTTAAAAAATCTGGAGCATGAAGAATCGATCACCAAGCAGGAAATTCAGGAGTTGGGGCTGGAAAACCTCAAGTCTGGAAATTTCCCGTACCAAGGACCGCTGATGCGTCCGGTGAACGGCCCGATTACTTCGGGTTACGGGTATCGGGGAAGCGAGTTCCATACTGGGATCGACTTCGGAAATGATATTGGAACGCCGATTTATGCGGCTGCCAACGGAAAAGTGATTCGGTCCCAATCATGCAGCTGCGGATACGGATATTACATCATGATCGACCATGGTGGCGGGATCTTCTCTCTCTATGCCCACATGTGGGCGACCCAGGCACGGGTGAGTGTAGGGGATGTGGTCCGCAAAGGCCAGCAGATCGCGGCTGTTGGCAATAATGGGCGATCCACGGGTCCGCACTTGCACTTCGAAGTACACAGGGGAAGTCCTGGGAATTACACCAATCCGCTTCCCTATATGGAATAGTTCTGACGGCATGCGAGTCTGCTGACAACGTCCATTTACGAAAAAAAGAAAGCTCTTCTACCAAGGAGCTACCTTTGAACGACGTCCATTGACCGAGGCAAAAAGCGAGACAGACAAAGCTTTTCCTTTGTCTCACACCTTGGTCATCCCACGCAAAGAGCACAAGTCGTGCTTTTTCTCGCTCCGCTCCAAAGTCACGCTATGTTTCGGAGCGGACGGAATTGCGTCTGTGACGTCGAAGAGGGAGCGACGGGTAGAAGAGCTTTTTTTAGAGATTTTTTTGGAGATCTCGTGTCGAAAACCGGAGAATAAACGGATAATTGGACGGTTGTGGTATGATATGAGAGGAATCGAATAGAGAAAGGGGGGTATGCTCGTCGATGCGATCATGGTTAAAAGGTGTATCCGTGCTGGCGACGCTGGGTACATTTATCATTTTATTAATGGGTGCGCTGGTGACTAAAACCGGATCCGGAGAAGGATGCGGCAATACATGGCCCTTCTGTAACGGTGAAGTATTTCCCACCTATCATACACTGGCTTCGATGATTGAATACAGTCACCGGATTGTTTCCGGTCTGGTGGGGTTGATTGTGGTTATTCTCTCCGTCTGGGCCTGGAGGGCATATCGGGAGAATAAAGCAGTCAAATTTTTTGCTTTCAACAGTGTCTTTTTCATCGTGCTGCAGGGGCTGTTGGGAGCTGCCGCTGTTGTCTGGGGCCAATCGGATGCAGTGTTGGCATTGCATTTCGGCTTCTCGTTGGTTTCTTTTGCCAGTGTAGCCTTGCTGGCGGTATTGGTCTTCCGGCTGGATCGGGATCCGGGGGCAAGCCAATCTAAACCCGCTGTTTCCCGAGGGGTGCGGACCGGCATTTGGGGGCTGACGGTATTTACGTATCTTGTCGTCTATACCGGGGCGTATGTCCGTCATACCGGATCAAGCCTGGGATGCGCTTCTTGGCCGTTGTGTGACGGGGTGTGGCTGCCTGACTTTACGACTCAGCCGGGTGTGCAAATGCTGCACCGCTGGTTTGCAGCGGCGATGACCGTGTTTGTGGTGTGGCTGTATATCGCTGTGCGAAAATACTATCCACATCGGGCGGACTTAAGGCGGGGTGCGTTTCATTCCCTTTGGTTGACAGCAGCCCAAGTGCTGACCGGCGGTCTGATCGTCTTAACCAAACTGGAACTGATGATTGCCCTTTTGCACACGACCCTGATCTCCGCCTTTTTTGCAGCCTTGTGTTACCTATGCATGCAGGCCGGGATTCCGTGGCGCCGGTATGAACATGTGGAGTCGCCGGTTAAATAGACTTTTCTCGCGTGTTTTTGTATACTCAACTTGTAAGACGGTAGAAAAAGTGTATAGTTTCGTACATCCTTCGGGGCTGGGTGAAATTCCCGACCGGCGGTGATGGCGCTTGCGCCTCAGTCCGTGACCCGCCTTTGGCGGTGGACCTGGTGAAACTCCGGGACCGACAGTGAAAGTCTGGATGGGAGAAGGATGAACAGGTGGATGGATGAAAACCGGGGTAGGCAATCTTTGGTAATTATTGCCGTTGTTTTGTCGTACCCGCATTCCCAGGGAGCAGTCTGCCTTTTTATGACGGCATCCCCGGCTAGACGTCATAGAGAGAGGTCTGCCCATTTGATTCACCACCTTGTTCTGTTCTTCACAAACCAAGCCCTGATTGGATCAGGGCTTTTTCTTTTATCTGTGGAAAGAGGAGTCGTATATGGAAGCCCATCAACATTGGATGCGTTTGGCGGTTACGCTGGCGGAATCCGCGAGAGGTCAAACCTCTCCCAATCCGATGGTAGGGGCCGTCGTTGTGAAAGATGGGCGCCTGCTGGGGACAGGTGCCCATCTTCAGGCCGGAACGCCCCATGCGGAAGTACATGCGTTAAACATGGCCGGTGATGAAGCGAAGGGGAGCACTCTTTACGTCACGCTGGAGCCGTGCAACCATTACGGCCGTACGCCGCCTTGTACGGAAAAAACGATCGCTTCCGGAGTTTCCCGGGTGATTGTCGGCACCCGGGATCCGGATCACCGGGTTGCCGGTGAGGGAATTCGCCGGTTGCAGGAGGCGGGGATCGAGGTAGTTGAGGGCGTATTGGAACAGGAGTGCCTGCGCCTGAACGAGGCGTATTTTCACCACCGCCGCACGGGCAGGCCCTTTGTCACGCTGAAGACGGCGGTAACGCTGGATGGCAAGGTGGCTGCCCCGACTGGTGACAGCCGGTGGGTGACCGGTGAAGCTTCCCGGCTGCAGGTACACCGGATGCGTCATTGGCATGATGCGGTATTGGTGGGGGTGAACACCGTATTGAAGGATCGTCCCCGTTTGACGACGCGTTTACCGGAGGGGGGGAGCAATCCGATCCGGGTCATTTTGGACAGTCGTTTGCGGATTCCGTTGGATACACCCGTGACAGAGGTTTCGGAAGCGCCCACATGGGTCTATTGCACTGATGAGGCGGATCCGGAGAAAGAAAAGCTCCTGCGAAAAAAAGGGGTGCGGGTGGTTCGTACCAGCTCTGGTCCCCATGTGAATCTGGATGCTGTATTTACCGACCTGGGCCGGAAAGGCATTCTGTCGGTGTTGGCCGAGTGCGGTGGCCGGTTGAACGCTTCGCTGCTTCGGGAAGGGTGGGTGCAAAAAGTGGTTGTATTTATCGCTCCCAAATTGTTGGGAGGAAAGGAAAGCCCGACGGCGGTCGAAGGGCCCGGTTTTGCCAAAATGGCCGACGCTTTCTCATTGCATGACATTCATGTGGAGCGATTCGGGGAAGACATCTGTGTGAGCGGGTATCTCCCCCGGTAGAGGAGGGATCGGGATGTTTACCGGACTGGTGGAAGAAGTGGGACGTCTCCGCAAGGTGGAACGACAGGGATTGGCGATGCGGATGAGCATCTCCTGTAAAAAAGTGTTGGCGGATGTGAAGCTTGGGGACAGTATCGCCGTGAACGGGGTTTGTTTGACTGTCACCACCTTCGGCAGTGACTTTTTTGCAGTGGACGTCATGCCGGAAACGATAAAAAAGTCCAACCTGGGCCGATTATCCCCCGGGTCTCTTGTAAACTTGGAACGGGCGATGTCTGCCGGTGACCGCTTCGGCGGACATTTTGTGCAAGGACACGTGGACGGCATTGGAGAAGTGGTTTCCCGTACACCCCATGAGAACGCCGTGCTGTTTCGCATTCGCGTACCCGAATCGTTAACTTCCCTGATGGTGGACAAAGGTTCTGTGGCGGTGAATGGAATCAGTCTGACATTGGTTTCCGTGGAGAAGAACACCTTCAGCGTTTCTATCATCCCGCATACGCTGGAGATGACGTCGTTAAAAGAAACGCACCCTGGAGACACCGTCAATATCGAATGTGACATGATTGGGAAGTATGTGGCCAAACTGTTGGAGAAGAACAATCACGCGAATACAGGTATTACCAAAGACCAATTGATGCGGTTCGGCTTTGCTGACTGAGGAGGTGAAGCGGATGATCTCTTTTGATCCGATTGAAGAAGCCATTTACGAATTGATGCAAGGGCACGTGGTGATCGTGGTGGATGATGAAGACCGGGAAAACGAAGGGGATTTTGTGGCGTTGGCTGAGAAAGCCACCCCCGATGTGATCAACTTTATGATCACCCATGGGCGCGGACTCGTATGTGCGCCGATTACGGAGGAGCGGGCCCGGGAGCTGGATTTGCCGCCGATGGTGCAGCACAACACCGATACCCATGGAACGGCGTTTACGATTTCTATCGACCATATCGAAACGACCACCGGCATCTCTGCCCAGGAGCGCTCTCGCACCGTGCAGGCATTGATTGATCCAAAAGCCAAACCCAGCGACTTTCGCCGTCCGGGCCACATTTTTCCGTTGATCGCCAAAAAAGGCGGGGTTCTGCGCCGGGCAGGGCATACGGAAGCGGGGGTTGATCTCGCACGTTTGTGCGGTTCCTATCCGGCTGCGGTAATTTGCGAAGTGATCAAAGAGGACGGTTCGATGGCTCGGGTGCCGGATCTGATGGAAATCGCCAAACAGCATGATATGAAAATCATCACCATCCAGGATCTGATTCAATATCGCAATCGGAAAGACAAACTGGTGGAACGGGTGGTTTCCACGCGGCTGCCGACGGAATTTGGTGAATTTACGGCTTACGGATACCGCAACGAAGTGGATCACAAGGAACATATCGCGCTGGTAAAAGGGAAGATAGACCCGGAAGAACCGGTGATGGTCCGGGTCCATTCCGAGTGTCTCACAGGGGATGTATTCGGCTCGCACCGATGCGATTGCGGCCCGCAGCTCCACGCAGCCCTGACCCAGATCGAGCAGGAAGGGACGGGTGTGCTCCTTTACATGCGTCAGGAAGGACGGGGCATTGGCCTTCTAAACAAATTGAAGGCGTATAAACTGCAGGAAGAAGGGCTGGACACCGTCGAGGCCAACCTGAAGCTGGGCTTTTCCCCAGATCTGCGGGACTATGGGATCGGGGCACAGATCCTGCGGGATTTGGGAGTCCGAAAAATGCGCCTGTTAACAAACAATCCCCGGAAAATCACCGGGTTGAAAGGCTATGGTCTGGAAGTGGTGGAACGCGTTCCGATCCAAATGCCATCCCTCCCCGATAACGAAAAGTATCTGAGGACGAAGAAAAGCAAATTGGGACATATGTTGCACTTTTAACGGAGAAATCGAAGGGGGAAATGAAATGATGTCCAATGTATTTGAAGGTCAATTGACAGCACAGGGGTTGCGTTTCGGCATTGTGGCGGCTCGTTTCAACGAGTTTATTACAGGAAAACTGCTGGCAGGGGCCAAGGATGCTTTGATCCGACATGGTATGGATGAAAAGGACATCGATGTAGCATGGGTCCCCGGTGCATTTGAAATCCCGCTGATTGCCGATCAGATGGCGGCTTCGGGCAAATATGATGCTGTGATCACCCTGGGTGCCGTGATTCGCGGTGCCACCCCCCACTTCGACTATGTGTGCAATGAAGCAGCCAAGGGAATCTCTGCTTGCAGCCTAAAGCACAGCATACCGGTGATTTTCGGAGTGCTGACGGTGGATACAATCGAGCAAGCGATTGAACGGGCAGGCACCAAAGCTGGCAACAAAGGTTGGGAAGCTGCTTTGTCAGCTGTGGAAATGGCCAACCTGCAACGCTCCCTGAAAGAATCCCTTCAGGGCTGATCCTCTCAAGGGAGGAAGGGGACCGTGGATGTCCAAATCAAGCTGGAATCATTTGAAGGCCCGCTGGATCTTCTGTTGCATCTAATCGATCGGGCGGAGGTGGATGTGTGTGACATTCCCATCGCCCGCATTACCGAACAGTATATGGCTGTTTTGTCGACGATGCGGGAGTTGGAATTGGAGATTGCCAGCGAATTTTTGTTGATGGCGGCCCACTTATTGGCGATTAAAAGCCGGATGCTTCTGCCCCGGCCCGAGCCCGAAGATCCCCTGATGGACTACATGGACGAAGAAGAGGTGCTGGATCCGCGGGAGGAACTGGTCCAGCGGCTTTTGGAATACAAAAAATACAAGCGGTTGTCCGAGGTATTGAGGGAACGGGAGGAGTTTCGCAGCCAGGTGTACACCCGTCCGCCGATGGATTTAACACCATATGCCAAAGAAAGCAATCCCGTTGAAGGTATTTCCCCGGATGATTTGCTGGAAGCTTTTGTGGAGGTGTTGCGAAACCGGCGAGAAGCAGAGACCTCTTCCACAGCCCAATTGACTCGGGATGAAATCTCGGTCAGCGACCGCATGGAAGAGATTGCGAAGCTGCTTTATGCCAGCGGGGGTTCTCTTCGTTTTTCCCAGTTGCTCCAGACGCGCTGGATTACCCGGGAACGGGTGATCACGACATTCCTTGCGTTGTTGGAGTTGTTAAAAACCAAGCGGGTGTGGATCCGGCAAGAGCAATTGTTTGACGATATGCGGATCGAAGCGCCGCCGGGAGAGGAGGGAACGCTTGTTGAAGCGTGAAACGTTAAAGGCTGTCATTGAGGGGTTGTTGTTTGCGGCGGGGGAGGAAGGTTTGAAACCCGCGGAAATCGCCGAGGCAACGGAAGAGAAACTGGCCGTTATCAAAGAGCTGATTCAGGAGATGCAACGGGAGTGGAAAGAGCAAGGACGCGGCATTCAAATCGTCGAAGTGGCTCAGGTGTATCAGTTGACCACCTTGCCGGAACACCGGATTTATTATGAGAAGTTGGCCCAATCTCCCACGCGTTCTCAACTTTCCCGGGCTGCTTTGGAAACGTTGGCGATTATCGCTTACCGCCAGCCGATTATTCGGGCGGATGTGGAAGAGATCCGTGGCGTCAAATCGGAAAAAGCACTGACCCAGTTAAAGCGAAAAGGGCTGATCAAGGAAGTGGGCCGTGCCGACGGAGCTGGTCGTCCCATTTTGTATGGAACCACCCGGGAATTTCTCGAGTATTTCGGCCTGAAATCATTGGAGGAGCTGCCTGCTCCGGATTCCATCTTTAATTGGGCGGAGATGGAGGCGGAGCGGCAGGAGTTGTTCCAACGGCTGGGCGTAGAACCGGAAGGGGCTCTGTCGGAAGAGGAATGGACAGACGAAGAAGGGACCGCAGCCGGTTCCGAAGCGGGTTAAAGCGGCAAAAGAGAGGGGTTTCATCACGGTGAAATCCCTCTCTTTCATTGTTATGTATGAAGTCCGTCTTCTTTGCCGACAATGAAATTAAGCAGGAGGCGGGACGGATGGGTTATGGATGGGCCATTGCAGCGGGTTGCTTCGTGGGTTTGCTGTTATTGATTCCTTTTACCACTTTGCGCGTCCATTTGACTTATCGGCGCAAGGAAAAGGAGGATCATGTTTTTATCCGAGTCAAGTGGCTGGGCGGTTTGATTCGGTTTCAATATGAGGTCCCTCTGCTGGATACGGAAAACAGTTTGCAAGCTAAAACAAAAACGACATCCAATATCCCTGGTCTGAAAAAACGGCAACGGATGAGGATCACACTACAGGATATCAAGCGGGCGAAAGAACGGTGGAGTTGGCTTCGAAGACGCGTCGCAGACCTGTATCGGATCATCCGTCGTTTTTTGAGCCGGGTCACTTGTGAACGGTTGACTTGGACCACTCGGCTGGGAACAGGGGATGCTGCCGATACAGGTGTATTAACGGGGATTGCCTGGGGCGTCAAGTCTACGCTGGTGGGTGTGGCCGGTTCGTATATCCGATGGAAAACGAAGCCCGATTTGCAGGTAACACCACACTTTACCGACAGAGTGTGGCAAACGGAATTGGACTGTATAATTCGGTTCCGCATCGGGCATGCTATGCTTGCTTTGATCTGTCTGTTGGTACACATGCGATGGAAAGGGGATGAACGGACATGGCAGAAGAGCATCCAATTCAAGGGCTAATGACAACAGCGATGGAAAACATCAAGGAAATGGTGGATGTGAATACCATCGTCGGCGATCCTGTGGAAGCTCCCAATGGTAGTGTAATCATTCCTGTTTCCCGTGTCGGATTTGGATTTGCTGCCGGTGGAAGCGAGTTTACGGGTGCGGGATCTTCTCAGAATGGCGGCTCTCCTGATGATTCCGGAGGGAATCGTCCGGATTCCAAAGGGAAGAAAAATCATCCTTTTGGAGGCGGGAGCGGGGGCGGGGTTTCCATCACGCCGGTGGGTTTCCTGGTAGTCAATGAAAAAGGGGTTAAACTTCTTAACATGGAAGGGTCTACTCATTTGTATGACCGGTTGATTGATTTGGCTCCTGGGGTCATGGAAAAAATCAAGGGTTTAGGCAAAAAAGACAAGGGGTTTGACGAGCCCAAAACGAATATTTGACATCTCAAAGCCGGCTTCGCGGAAGCGGCTTTTTCTTTTTTTCATAACCCCGGGAGACAGGCATATATATGTCTGTAAAACAAGCTGGTAGGTGGAGAGGTCATGCGCGCAACTGTCATGATACTCATCTTGTGCATGGGATGGATAGCCGTTTGGCTGCCGGCAGCAGAGGCATCCGAGCCGATGAGCCCTCCTTCCCTCAGCGCTCAAGCAGCGGTGCTGGTTGACGTCCAGTCCAATCGCGTGTTGTTTGCCAAAAATGCCGATAATCGAATGCGAATAGCCAGCTTGACCAAAATCATGACGGCGATCGTCGCCATTGAAAACGGTCGCTTAGGTGAAAAAGTGAAAGTGGGACCCCGGGCAGCCGGAGTGGAAGGTTCCTCGATTTATCTGAAAGAAGGGGAAGAGATCCCGCTTGAGCACCTGTTGTACGGATTGATGCTCCGTTCCGGGAACGATGCGGCTGTGGCGATCGCGGAGCACATCGGAGGTTCTTTAAACGGCTTTGTGTACATGATGAATGAAAAGGCGGAGTATCTCGGCTTAGAAGGGACTCATTTTGAAAATCCTCACGGGCTGGATGCACCGGAACACTACTCCACCGCTCGGGATGTAGCGAAGCTGACGGCGTATGCTTTGAAAAATCCCACTTTCCGGAAAATCGTCGGTACACAAGTAAAGACGGTACCCTGGCCGGGGGAGCAGTGGCACCGCAAATGGTATAACAAAAACAAAATGTTGCGTCTCTTTCCCGGCGGGGATGGTGTGAAAACGGGATACACCAAGCTGTCCAAGCGCACACTGGTCTCCTCTGCCACCCGGGATGGCCGGCAGTTGGCTTGCGTAACCCTGAATGCGCCGGATGACTGGAACGATTCCATGTTTTTGCTCGAATACGGTTTCCGGGAGTTTACTCCGGAATCCTTGGTTCATAAAGGAGAAGTGATGGCAGATATTCCTGGAGATGAACAACCGGCTTTGGCGGTGGTGACTACCAAAGGGTTTCGTTATCCCTTGCGTTCAGGAGAAGAACAAGAGATCTCCGTGAAGCCGATGATTACCTACCCATTGGCCAAAGTCCGCAAAGAAGGGACCCGAGTGGGGACGGCACGGATTTACCTCAAAGGCAAGCCCATTGGATCGGTTCCCCTGGAAGTCAAAAAGAAGCCGGCGGAAGATACAGCGCTGGGACAATGGCTCTCCGTTCTGGCCTATATGGTCGGGAGAGGGGGATAACCGGTGGTCAACTATATTTGGCTGTTCATGTTGATCAGCGGAGTGATCGCCGCAGCGATGCAGGGACAGATGGACATCGTGACAGCAGCAGCGCTGAAGGGGGCCAAAGAAGGCGTTGCGGTATGCTTCGGTTTGATCAGCATCCTGGTGTTTTGGCAGGGAATGATGCGCATTGCCCAGCATGCGGGTCTGCTGGATAAGTTGGCTCGGGTGTTGGCTCCGGCAGCCCGTCTGCTGTTCCCGGATGTACCGAAAGACCATCCGGCACTAGGATACATTGTATCCAATATGAGCGCCAACTTGTTTGGACTGGGCAATGCCGCAACTCCGATGGGGATAAAAGCAATGGAAGAACTGCAAAAGCTGAATCCTGATCCGAAGTCGGCGACGCCGGCGATGTGTACCCTGCTTGCATTGAATACATCCAGTCTCACACTGATTCCCACAACGATGATCGGTTTGCGCATGGAGTACGGGTCTGTGCAGCCGGAAGTGATTATCGGTACGACCATCTTTGCCACCTGCTGCTCAACACTGACCGCCATTGTTCTGGATCGATGGTACCGCCGGCGGTTGAACGCTTAATCTCATCGAAAATACGGGAGAGGGGGGATCAGGATGGACTGGATGATGGCCGTGTCTGAATGGCTGCTTCCAGCTTTGCTGGCTTTCATTCCTTTATATGCTGCTTTTCGAAAGGTACCGGTGTATGAAAGTTTTGTCGACGGGGCAAAAGACGGTTTTCCCACCGCCATCCAGATCATTCCCCATCTTGTGGGCATGATGGTGGCGGTGTCCGTGTTTCGGGAAACGGGGGCGTTGCAGTTTTATCTCGGGTTGCTGAAACCGCTATGGTCTGTGGTTCACTTTCCGGAAGAAGCCGTTCCCCTTGCCCTGCTCCGTCCCATATCCGGAGCAGGGTCGCTGGCCTATATAGAGAGTCTCTTCCGGACCTACGGACCCGATTCCTTCATCAGCCGGTTGGGGGCGACGATGCAGGGAAGTACCGACACTACCTTGTATGTGCTGACCGTATATTTCGGAGCGGTCGGAATCCGCAACTCCCTCTATGCGATCAAAGTGGGATTGATGGCGGATTTGGCGGGAATGCTCGCCTCTTGGCTGGTGGTGACCTGGGTGTTTGGAAGCTAGCTTTTATTGTTGATAGCAAGCGGCCTTAGGTGCTGACAAAGTTTCTCGATATAAGCGAAGAACTCTTTTGCCCGAGCAGCGACTTTTGACGACGAACTTAGCGACAAGATAGGAGACGAGACAAAAAGCGGCACATAGCGCGACCTGGGAGCTTGCGACCATGGCGTGACGTGTGCCCTGTGGGTACTTGTACTTTTTGAGTACATTCCGCATGGTGCCGCGTCTCGTTGAATCTGTTGGAACAGACAGCATCACATCTGTGACGTCGGAAAGGGAGCGACGGGCAAAAGAGTAGAAGCTATCTTTCTGAAGCCCTCAGTTGAGGGCTCTTTATTGTTCTTTTTGTGACACACAGGGTAAATCGCTTGTGAATCCCTGCATGGATGGATAAGATGGACAATGAGGTGGAAAAATGGAGCGGTTACAAAAGGTGATGGCACGGGCGGGGATCGCATCGCGCCGCAAAAGTGAAGAGTGGATTCAACAAGGGAAGGTACGCGTCAACGGCCAGGTGGTCACGGAGCTCGGCGTCAAAGTGGACCCGGCCCGGGATGTAATTGAAGTGGAGGGGCGGCGGGTTCACCTGGAAAAACAACGAGTGTTATTGTTTTATAAACCAAAACGGGTGATTACGAGTTTGTCTGATCCCCAAGGGCGGAAAACCATAACGGATTACATACGGGACATACCGGAGCGGGTGTATCCGGTGGGACGGTTGGATTATGATACGGAAGGCTTGCTGATCCTGACCAATGACGGGGAGTTGGCTCATCGCTTGGCACATCCCCGCTACGAGGTGGACAAGTGCTACAAAGCAACCGTAGAGGGACACCCTGACGAAGATAAGCTGGAGCGCCTGCGAAAAGGAGTCCCCTTGGTGGATGGGCGAACGGCCCCGGCAAAAGTACGTCTGTTGGAACAAAAAAAAAATACCAGTGTCTTGGAATTGATCATACACGAAGGGCGCAATCGGCAAGTGCGACGGATGTGCGAGGCGGTGGGCCACCCGGTTCGCCATTTGATTCGCACACGGGTGGCCTTTTTGGGATTGGGAGCCTTGCGTCCGGGGGCTTATCGTGAGCTTACGGAATCGGAAGTGGCTCGTTTGAAACAATTGCTTCGGTTCCCATCTTTCAAATAATTTTCATACGACTTCTTCGGTGCCCAAAAGAACGAGAGGTATAATGTTGGATGGTGGAACGAACGGCTTACCGTAACGGGGGTGACATTCATGGAAAATACCAAGTGCGAGTGCGGCCACAATAACCCCGTCGGTACCATTTTGTGCGAGTACTGCGGAAAACCGTTGGATGAATCGGAATCGTCGGGCCAGCCCTTGGAGATGCGCTATGAAGGGAAAGCACGACGTTCTCAAACCCAGAACACCACGTGGTTTGACAGGGTATGGAACTTTTTTTCTTCCGTCAAGGTGGCGGTATATTTAATCCTCATTACTTTGTTGGCATCGGTCTTGGGTACGTTGCTTCCACAGGAGCAATACATTCCTTCCAACCGGCCGGATGCGTATTATCCACAGAAATACGGCACGATCGGAGACATCTACTACCAGCTGGGTTTGCACCGTATGTACGAATCCTGGTGGTTTATCACCCTTCTGTCGATGATCGGCATTTCTTTGGTGGTGTGCAGTCTGGACCGGGTGATCCCGCTGTATCAAGCGCTGAAAAATCAACGGGTGGAGAAAAACATCTCATTCATCTTGCGACAGAGAATTCATCAGACTGTGTCGACGAAGGAAAAAGAAAAGGAATCGGCACTGGATAAATGGATGAAAGTCCTGCAAAAGAAAGGGTATCGCGTACGCCGGGAAGGTGATTCCCTATTAGCGGAGAAAGGAAGGTTCAGCCGCTGGGGACCTTATGTCATCCATATCGGCTTGATTCTGTTTTTGTTCGGTGTTCTGCTCCGGTTGCTCCCTGGCTGGGCGATGGATGAGTTTGTTTATGTACGGGAAGGGCAGATCAAAAAAATTCCCGAGACTCCTTTCTATGTGAAGAATGTGAAAGCGGACATCGAATTGTATGACCCCCAAGAAATGCCGCAGAAGCTGGAAGAACAAACGCCGGTGGTAAAAAAGTATGAAACCGACACCATCCTGTATGAAAAAAATGCTTCCGGCAGGTTGAAACCGGTGCATCGGGATGCCATCGTGGTAAACCAACCGATGGAATACAAGGGGCTCCTCTTGTATCAGGCGGATTTCCAGCCCAATCAGGCAGAGGCGATTCGTTTAGGGGTGAAGGACAAGAAAACAAAGAAAAAGTTGGGATCGATACGGATTGACTTATATGATCCCAAGCCGACTTATGCCTTAAAGAACGGCGTGACAGTCCGCATCCTGGACTATTTCCCGGATTTCATCATGGATGGCAACCGTCCCACCACAAAATCGGAAAACCCCAATCGTCCAGCGTTTATTTTTGAGGTAGATTCGCCCAAGCTGGATGAACCGGAGAAATCCTGGATGATTGCCGGTACGAATCTGGATGATTTGAATCGAAAAAACCGCTACACGATGGACTTGGAAAAGATCGAAACGGTGAATGTGTCCGGATTGAAATTCCGCACAGAAAAGAGTTTGCCGGTGATTTTGTTCGGCGGGGTTGTAGCGATGATCGGTTTGGTCATGGGCTTCTTCTGGTTCCACCGCCGGGTCTGGATCCGCTGGGCAGAAGACCAGCTCTATATCGGCGCCCATACCAACAAAAACTGGTACGGGATCCGCCGAGAGCTGGAGCAAGTGTCGAAGGAATGCGGCTTGCATCTCTCCTTTACTCCTGAAGAAGGGCAGGGGAATCAATAATGGTACATCTGATGGAGTATCTGTTGTTTGGCACCTTTATTTTGTATGTCATATCTTCCGTAGCCTTTGTAACAGCGATCACCGGCAAAAAGTCCAGGGATGGAGAAAAAGTTCACCTGGCTCGGTGGGGAAAACGGGGACTCTTCTTTGCCTCGGCCGGAGCGGTGTTGCAAGTGGCGTTCACGGTGACCCGCATTTTGATCAGCGGATTTTTTCCCACCAGCAATATGTTTGAATTTACGGCTTTTCTGTGTTTCGCCATTGTGGTGGCCTTTATCGTCATCTATTTCATGTACCGGACCGTGACCTTGGGGGCATTTGTCATGCCTCTGGCCGTCATTATGCTGGCTTATGCGGCGGTATTTCCCCGGGAAGTGAAGCCCTTGATCCCGGCTTTGCAAAGTTATTGGCTGCACATTCATGTTACCACCGTGGCGCTGGGGGAGGGGGCCTTGGCGGTCGGTTTTGTGGCCGGTTTGATCTACCTGATCCGGTATGTGGGATTGGACCGAAACAGCCGAACAGCCACCATGCTGGAAGTGTGCATGGTCGTCGTGTTGATGTTCGTCGGCTTTATTTTGGCTTCCTTTGCCTTTGGAGCCGTCGGTTATCAGGCTTCCTTCCAGCATGTGTTTGAAGGGCAGACCGTGGTACAAAAATACGACATGCCGCCCATCGTGGCACCGATAGATAGTCAGGCTCTTCAGGTACAGCCGTTCCTCGGCTGGCGAGGTCCGCTCTTTGAAGCACCTTCCTGGATGCAGGGGGAAAAGGCGGCCAGCAAATTCAACTCGGTGTTGTGGTCCGCACTGACGGGGCTTCTCCTATACGGTGTCCTCCGCTTACTGATCCGCAAACGGGTATACGAGCTCTTATACCCGATGGTAAAGCATTTGGATCTGGAAACCGTGGATGAAATCAGCTATCGGGCCATCGCTATCGGATATCCGATTTTCACCTTGGGAGGTTTGGTTTTCGCCATGATCTGGGCCCATGAAGCCTGGGGCCGCTTCTGGGGATGGGACCCCAAAGAGACGTGGGCGTTGATTACCTGGCTCTTTTACAGTGCCTATCTGCATCTTCGTTTGTCCCGAGGCTGGCAGGGGCTCAAATCGGCGTGGATGTCCGTGGGCGGGTTTATTGTGATTATGTTGAATCTGATCATGATCAACCTGGTCATCGCGGGTCTTCACTCCTATGCTTCCTGATTGGGAACAGATAAGGTATGGTATGATATAGAAAAGATCGTGAACTTTTGGTCGTCAGTGAGGTGAGTCCGTTGGCTAAACAGGAACACATTCTTGTCGTAGATGATGAAGACCGGATTCGCCGCCTGCTCCGTATGTACCTGGAGCGGGAGGGGTATCGGATTGATGAAGCAGAAGACGGAGAAGAGGCGCTTCAAAAAGCGTTGGAGCAGGATTACGACTTGATCTTGCTGGACTTGATGCTGCCGGGAACGGATGGATTGGAAGTCTGCCGGGAGATTCGCAACAAAAAAGCGACGCCGATTATTATGCTGACCGCCCGTGGGGAAGAGAGCAACCGGGTGGAAGGGTTTGAAGCGGGAACGGATGATTACGTGGTCAAACCCTTCAGCCCCCGCGAGTTGGTGCACCGGGTGAAAGCGGTGCTGCGCCGGGCGTCGGCGACGGCCTTTTTATCGACGGAGACAGAAACGCACAATGTGATCGTGTTTCCGGAGCTGACCATTGACCACGATGCCCATGAAGTGCGGGCAGGCGGGAAAGAGGTCGCGCTGACCCCCAAGGAGTACGAGCTCCTTCATTACCTGGCATCGAGCCCGGACAAGGTGTTTACCCGGGAAGAGCTGTTGCGGGACGTGTGGAACTATGAGTTTTTCGGAGATCTCCGCACGGTGGATACCCATATCAAACGTCTCCGGGAAAAATTGAACCGGGCATCGCCGCAAGCCGCCAAAATGATCAACACGGTTTGGGGTGTCGGATATAAACTCGAGGTGCCGAAAGAATGATCCTGCGCAGTGTGGTCGGCAAGTTGTGGCTGACCATCATCGGACTGGTGACGATCGTGCTGCTGGTGCTCAGTGTTTTTCTGAGCGAGCAGATTATGGATACCTACTATGAGGCCCAGTTGAACAGCTTGGAAGCCTTGGGGCAACACATTCAAGAAACACTGCAGCAAACGGGGACGGATCAGTCCGAATATCTCAAAACCGTGTTGAAGGTGGCGGACTTATACAATACCTACATGATCGTCCTCGGCCCCGACGGTTCGGTGGAACCGATCGGGGTTTCCCCTAATGTGCCCGATATTCCTTGGCAGGATATTCTGGAGCAAACCCCGATCGACAAAGTGTTTCAAGGGCAAAAACAGGTGATTCGGGGCAAGGTGATGGTCGGCAAAAACTGGGAGTCGACCTTTCCGCTGTTCAAGGATGAGATTATGATGGTCGCTTATCCGTTAAAGGATCCCGACGGTCGGGTAAAAGGCGCGATTGTGTTGTATCAGACCCAGGATCAGTTGAGCGAAGGTTCCATCAAAAAGCTGATCCATTATTCCGCATTGATCGGGATTGTTTTGACCACGATTTTCGCCTTTTTTCTGTCGACACGAATTACGCAGCCCTTGATTCAAATGAAGCGGGCAGCGGAAAAAATGGCCAAGGGGCAGTTTTCTACCCGTGTGCCTGTACGCTCCCACGAGCGGGATGAAATCGGGGATCTGGCACTTGCGTTTAACCGGATGGCCGCTCAGCTGGAAGAATCGATTCATGCATTGTCCCAGGAAAAGGAGCAGTTGGCCAGCGTTTTGCGCAGCATGGCTGACGGCGTGATTACGCTGAATGCCCAGGGACGGGTGATTGTGACCAATCCCCCTGCAGACAAGTTGTTGAAGGAGTGGCATGGGGACAAACCGGAAGAGGACTCCCAGGATCTTCCCCAGCCGCTGTATGAGATTTTTACCACAGTGATCGAAGAAGAAAAGGAACAAACCGGGGATATCACGTTGCAGGGACGAACCTGGGCCTTTGTCATGGCCCCTTTGTATGCGCGGGATCAGGTACGAGGGGCTGTGACGGTGCTGCGGGATGTGACGGATGAGCGCCGCCTGGATAAGATGCGGAAAGACTTTGTGGCCAATGTCTCCCATGAACTGCGGACGCCGATCTCCATGTTACAGGGTTACAGTGAAGCGTTGTTGGATGGAATTGCCCAGACGCCCGAAGAGCAAAAAGAGATTGCGACAGTTATTCATGATGAATCCATGCGGATGGGTCGGTTGGTTCATGAACTGCTGGATCTGGCTCGCATGGAGGCGGGCCGGATCCGGCTGGAACCGGGGAAGGTGGATGTGGTCCGTTTATGCCGGCGCATCCTTCGCAAATTCCAGAATATCGCTCACGAACAACGGGTGCATCTGGAAGGGGAGATTGCGGAACCGCTCTCCAAGGCGTGGTGGGATGAAGACAAGGTTGAGCAAGTGTTGACCAATTTGGTGGATAACGCGATTCGTCACACTCCGGAGTCCGGCCAGGTGACGTTGCGGGCAGCGGAAGAGCCGGAAGGCTTCCGGCTGGAAGTGGAGGATACCGGCAGCGGTATTCCGGAAGAAGATTTGCCTTTCATTTTTGAACGCTTCTACAAAGCAGACAAGGCACGTACCCGGGGCAAACAGGGGGGTACCGGTCTGGGTCTGGCGATTGTGAAGCACTTGATCGATGCCCATCAAGGCAGTGTATCCGTCACCAGCAAGATCGGGGAAGGCACGAAGTTTGTAGTGCGCTTACCGCATAAGGTGCCGGAAAGGGAAGCAGAGTGAGAAAAAGGCCACGCACATTTAGGTGCGTGGCCTTTTTACTTTTGCTGCTCCGGTGGAACTTGGGGCCGCATCACGATCTGGTTGAAAATCACTTCCTTAGGAGCAGCAACAGCCGTGTAGACGGCCTCTGCCACTTGTTCCGGTTGCAGGTAGTAGGGTTTGGGACCGGCTTCCCCGAAGAATTCCGTCTGAATCGAGCCGGGGCAGACGGTGGTCACGCGCACCTCTTTTTGTTTCAGTTCTTGTGTCAGCACATCGGACAATGCCATCAGACCGAACTTGGACGCGCAATATCCGCCACCTTTTGGGAAAGTAACGGTTCCGGCGATACTGGAGATGTTGACAATATGTCCTTTTTGTCGGATCAGGTGAGGAATCGCATATTTGCAGGCAAGAAAGACCCCCTTCAAATTAACGTCCATCATTTGATCCCACTCTTCTTCCGTCAGGTCTTGCACTTTGCCAAAGTGACCCAGTCCGGCATTGTTGATCAAGATGTCCAGTTTTCCGGCCTGCTTCACTGCGGTGTGAATCAGATGCTGGACCTGATCGGACTGGGTTACATCACAGGTGACGGGTAGGATGTGGTCCGGATTCTCATTCGCCAGTTTCTGCAACGCTTCTTGACTCCTGGCAGCGGCGAAGACACGGGCTCCTCCTTGGGCGAGACGGAGGGTGATTGCTTTGCCCAGCCCTTTGCTCGCCCCGGTTACGATGGCTGTATATCCTGTTACATCTGCCAAAACAGCTTCCTCCTTTTACAGCGTCGATATAGATAGGGTAACACATGGTGAAGAGAGAATGATAGAACGTCTGAAGAGCAGCGGCCCATGTCCGGAGAACAGGAAGCGAATTCTCATAAGCAAAGCTCCCGCCTGTGTTTGAGCGGGAGCTTCTGGGTATTATAGATCGATCGCCGTCACCGTTTCAATCTCTTCCAACTCTTCCAGGGAATCCAGCAAAGTTTCCTCTACCGGCTTATCGACCGTGAGCATCATAATTGCATGGCCACCGATATCTTTGCGTCCGACCTGCATCGTGGCGATATTGACATCGTGGCTGCCCAAGATGGTTCCCACTCGTCCGATCGCCCCCGGCCGGTCATTGTGCTGAACCAGCAACAGGTGCCCTTCGGGTTGGACATCTACAGAGTAGCGGTCGATTTGAACGATGCGCGGTCCCAAACCGTTCAACAAGGTACCGGCGACTTTCGTCACCTGTTGATCGGTTTTGGTTTCCACGGTAATCAGGTTGGTAAAGCCGTGGCTTTTGGAGACTTTTTGTTCAGTCACCCGTACGCCCCGTTCTTTGGCCAGATAGGGTGCATTCACATAGTTGATGTCCGAGAGGTAGCAGGACAAAGCGCCTTTTAGGATGATCCGGGTCAAAGGAGCAGGATCCATTTCGGTCAATTCCCCGGAGTACGTAATCGTGATTTCATCCAGAGCGCCATTTGCAACTTGAATAGCGAATCCGCCCAGTTTTTCCGCCAATACCTGATAAGGTTTCAGCTTCTCTTGGAGATCCGCCGGGATGGACGGGAGGTTGACGGCGTTTTTAAAGGGCTGATCCCGCAATATGTGGAGAATTTCTTCCGATACATCCTGGGCTACATTCTCCTGGGCTTCCCGGGTGGATGCACCCAAGTGGGGGGTGGCAATCACTTGCGGCAAAGAAAACAAAGGGTGTTCCCCCGGCGGTTCGGTTTCAAAAACGTCCAGTGCGGCACCGGCCACTTTCCCCTTTTGGATGGCTTCATACAGCGCCGCTTCATCGATGATTCCCCCGCGAGCACAGTTGATGATCCGCACGCCGGGTTTCATCCGCTCAAAAGCTTCGGCATTGATTAGATGACGGGTTTCTTTAGTCAAAGGAGTATGCACAGTGATAAAGTCTGACTGGGTGATCACATCATCGACCGATCCTTTATGCACTCCGATTTTTTGGGCGCGCTCTTCCGTCAAATAAGGATCGAAGGCAATCACTTTCATGTTGAAGGCTTTGGCCCGTTTCGCCACTTCGGTCCCAATCCGCCCCAGACCGACGATCCCCAGGGTTTTGTGGTTCAATTCAACACCCACAAAGTTTTTCCGTTTCCATTTTCCTTGGATGGTGGACTTATAGCCTTGAGGGATGTTGCGGGCCAGAGAGATCATCATGGCAAAAGTGTGTTCCGCTGTGGAAATGGTATTGCCGTCCGGCGCGTTGACGACAATGATCCCTTTGCTGGTGGCAGCGGGAATGTCGATGTTGTCGACACCCACACCCGCCCGTCCGATCACTTTCAGCTTTTTGCCGGCTTGGATGACTTCCGCTGTCACTTTGGTCTGGCTGCGAACTAACAGCGCGTCTGCTTCGGCGATTTCTTCCAGCAACTGCTCCGGCGTCAGATTGGTTTTTTGAACCACTTCCACGTCCGGCGCCTTTAACAATTTTTCGATTCCTTGATCACTAAGCGGGTCGGTAATCAGGATGCGATACACGATGAAATACCTCCTCAGCTGCTTGAATGCCGGCTCCCGCTTCAACAGGAACCCCGATGTTTTTGAGTGCTAATTCCAATGCGGACAATACGGTCAGAACATCCAACGGATCACAATAACCCATATGACCGATGCGGAAGATCTTCCCTTTCAGGTGCTGCTGTCCTCCAGCGACACGGACAGAAAGTTGCCGCAAGGCTTTCCTCAGATCTTCCGAAGACCACTTGTCGCTGCCCCAAATGGAGGTAACGGTGGGGGAGGCGACATCATCGGATGTCATCAAGTCAAGTCCCAGCGCTCTCGTACCGGCTCGCGTCATTTCTTTCATAAGCTTGTGTCGGTGGATAACCTTTTCCCAACCTTCTTCCTCGAGCATATCCAAAACGGCTTCCAATCCTCTGAGAAGCGTGACAGCCGGGGTGTAAGGCGTCGTATCCTTTTCCAAACTGTTTTTGTAATTGCGCAAATCCAGATAAAAACGCGGGTGGGGGTTTTTGTCAATCGCTTCCCAGGCACGGGGGCTGACGGCAGTAAAGGCCATGCCCGGCGGCAACATGAGGGCTTTCTGGGAACCTGTCACCAGAATATCCACGCCCCAAACGTCCATCCGGCTGGGAACAGCTCCAATGCAGCTGACTCCATCGACAATCACCAGGGCATCGGAGTGACTGTGAATGACTTGGGACAGTTCGGGAATCGGATTCAGCACACCGGTAGATGTTTCACAATAGGTGAGAAAGACCGCCTTGGCTTTCGGACGCTCTTGCAAGAACGAACGCAGCTGTTCCGGTTGACAAGCTTCGCCCCACGGAATGTCCAAGCGATGAAGCGTGATCTGGTGGGCCTGAAGGATCTTGGCGAAGCGGTCCCCAAAAGCACCGGTGACCACTACCACCGCTTCGTCTCCAGCGGACAAGGTGTTGGCGGCAGCTGCTTCCAGTGCCGAGGTACCGCTGCCGGTCATGAGTAAGACCGGTTCCTGGGTGCCAAAAACCAGTCCCATACGAAGGCTCAAATCCCGAACCAAGCGGGAACAATCCGGATCCCGGTGACCGATCATCGGCTGATTCATCGCTTGCTGGACTCGGGGGGGAATAGGTGTCGGCCCCGGAGTATGGAGCCGGAATTTGTCTTGAATCATCCGTTTCTCTCCTCCTTTTTTGTATCAAAAAAAGTCCTCCGCCCACACCACCGGCCAGGCGGTGAGGGACGAAGGACTCGGTTCGCGTTGCCACCCTCATTTGCACTGCACCTCACGGTGCAATGCCTCTAGGGGTCATAGACCCCGAAGATAACGGATTAACCGATCCGTCCTACTCCTATTCAGACGGATGACTCGGGAGTGCTCCGCTCCAGTCGGTACACCGGTTTCCACCAACCACCGGCTCTCTGTGGTACCGTGCTGAAACTTGGCTCCTTCATCGTCGATCGCGATATGAAAATGCATCGGCTGAATGTTGTTAATTACTCTACCACGGGTTTCTTTCCAGTGTCAATAAAAAATTCTCCCCAATGAGAACGGGTTTGTGATACCATGGTACCGCATTTGCTCAACGGAAATCACCGAAGAAGGAAGGGAATAGAGGTGATTACGAAGGAGTTGGAAACCCTGACGGAAGGGTTGAATGAGGATCAAGTACGGGCAGTCACCTCCATGTCGCGCATCACGGCGGTTTTTGCCGGGCCGGGCAGCGGCAAGACGACGGTATTGACCCGCAGGGTGGGTTTTCTTCTCCATCAGGGGGTATCGCCGGACCGGATGATGGTCGTTACATTTACCCGGGCTGCCGCAAGGGAGATGAAAGAGCGCTTGGCCCGTGATCTCGGCAGCCGACTGCGTGCGATCACCATCGGAACATTCCACTCGATTTTTCTTCAGATGCTGCCCTGGGAAACTGGCCGAATACCTGTGATCTTACAAGAAAACCGCCAACGGGAATGGGTTCGGCAGATTTTGCAGGAAATGGATCAACCTGCAGATGAGGAGGCGGTTGCCGGGATGCTGAGCCAGATCGGCTATTGTAAGGGGAAAGGGATCCTGCCGGACCGCATGAAGGTGAAAAAGGAGAAAAATATTCGCTTTCGAAACGTGTTCCTGGCCTATGAAGAGCGGAAAAAAGAAGGGGGCTTCTGGGACTACGATGATATTCTCCTGGCTTTTCACCGGGTCATTCAGGAGCCGAAACATCCCTGGCGTACCCGGTTCGACCATGTGCTGGTGGATGAGTTTCAGGATATCAATCCGTTGCAATTTGAATCCTTGCTGGATTTGGTGGGTGAAAAGGGGCATTTGTTTGCCGTCGGGGATGACGATCAGGCGATCTATGGATTTCGCGGGAGCGATCCCCGGTTGATGCTTCGGTTGGAAGAAGTATACCCGGATATCCGAAAAGTGGTATTAAGCACCAATTATCGGTCCACAGAAGAAATTATCGATGCCGGGCAGCGATTGATCCGGCATAACCGGTTGCGACAGCCGAAACGGTTGAAAGGCACCGGCAAACAAGGGATTTTACCCAAGTGGTGTGAGCCTGCGGACGAAGAAGAGGAAGCCCGCTATATTTTGGACTCCCTCCAAGATGGGATGGAAACAGCCGTGTTATACCGAACGGCGACCCAAGCACGGGCGGTGATCGATGCCTTGGTAAGGGAAGACATCGACTTTACGGTGTCCGCAGGAGATGCTTCCTTTTACCGACGATGGCAAGTAGCAGATATCTTGGCTTACCTCCGGTTGGCGGAGAATCCAAATGATCTGGATGCGCTGGTCCGGGTGATTAATAAGCCCAAACGGTACATATACGGAGAGGCTTGGATGGACGAGCTGTGGCATCTTTCCCGGAAAACAGGGAAAAGCTTGCTGGATACCCTTTCCGACTTGGATCGATTGGAACCGTATCAACGCAAAAAGTGTGCCAGGATGGCGGAAGAAGTGCGTCAGCTCCAAGGATTTTCCGCTCGGGAAGCCATCTCCCGGATTCGTGACCGGATCGGTTATGACCGGTTTTTAACTTCTTTTGCGGAGGATACGGGCGGTGATGCGGCTTTTTATCGGGAGACAGTGGATGAACTGGAGCTGGCTGCCGAACCGTTCGCCAATCCGGGTGCTTTTTTGCGCCATATCGAGCAGGTGGAGGAAAAGGTGCGGGAGCATCCTCGTCATCCGCGCGTCCGATTGATGACGTTTCACAAGGCAAAAGGGCTGGAATTTGACCGGGTATTTTTGATCGGATTGCATGCGATGGTGATTCCCCATCATCGAAGCCTACAGGTTTCGGAGAGCAAAAAAAGGGAAGCGTGGGAAGAAGAACGGCGATTGTTGTATGTCGGAATTACCCGAGCGCGCAAAGAACTGGTCCTGTCCGTCAGTCAGACCCGCCAGGGAAAGCGGGTAGGTGCCAGTCCTTTTTTGACGGAGCTGGGGTTTAACGGGCAGGAGGCAAACAGGGAGAAACCGACGTCACCGGTGACTTCCGGCGGGTCCCTTCCCCAGCGGCCCGCCGCTTCCGATCAGCCGCAGCTGCGTTTCAGCCGGGAAGCGGTGCAAGCGGGAGATCGCTTTCTGCACCGAAAATGGGGAGAGGGGGAAGTGATCATGGTGGAGCCGCTTCAAGGGGTAGCCCCCGGCCGAAAGATTACGGTGCGTTTTTCCCAAGGAGTGCATTCCCTTCATTATGAATTGGCCCGGCAGTTGGGACTCTTACAATTTCCTGAGAAGAAGCCGGGGTGATGCTGTAGATCAAACACCCCCCGGTTTTTCCGGGGGGTGTTTGCAAATCAGCCCTTATACCGCTGCACGCATTCGCGATACAACTCGGCAGCCGTGTCGGCGTCTTTCCAGCCTTCGATACGGGTTTCCTTGTTTTCCAGGTCTTTATATACTTGGAAAAAGTGTTCGATCTCTTTCAAGGTGTGTGCCGGAACATCCTCCAGGCTGTTCACGCCGTCCCAGCGGGGGTCATCGACCGGCACAGCCAGCAGTTTTTCATCTTTTCCTTTGTCATCGGCCATCAGAAGGACGCCGATCACCCGGGACTTGATTACGCACCCGGGGAAGGTGGGGAAGGTGGTCAGCACCAGAATGTCCAGCGGGTCGCCGTCTTCAGCTAAGGTGTTGTTCAAGTAGCCGTATTCGGTCGGATAGTGCATCGGGGAATACAGAACCCGATCCAGGCGGAATACGCCCTCTTCTTTGTCGTATTCGTATTTGTTTTGGCTCCCCGTGGGAATCTCGATAAAAGCGTCCACAACCAGTTCATTTTTGGCCATGTCAGTTCCTCCTTGCTTCCGTATGTATGGGAACACCCACTGACCATTGTATTCCCTTTTGTGCATGGAATCAATAAAGGACAATTGATCCGCCGGATGGAACAACAGGTATGATACAATGACGTCAGTAACGCGAGTATTTTTGACAACGGGCTTTTGACAATACAATGTCTGTCAGCGAATAGAAGAAGGTGAGCTATGTGAGGGAAATATCCGCAGAGGATTTTGCGAATCTTTACCGTGAAGGACTGGATGGCTCAGAAATGATTCTCGATGTGCGGGAACCGGAAGAGTGGGAAGTGTACCGGCTGAACGGGGCGAAGCTGATGCCCCTGCAGACCTTGCCGTTTACACTGAACGAGCTGCCGAAGGACCGAAAAATGTATATCCTGTGCGCCCACGGGATTCGCAGTGTCTATGCTTGCAACTACCTTTCGGAGCAAGGGTTTGATGCGGTCAATGTAGAGGGTGGTATGGCCAGAGTCAGTCTGTTTTTGGAAGAGGACGAAATCGCTTCCGGAAATGAATAAAGCTGCCTCAAACGAGGCAGCTTTTTCCCGTTATTCTTCAACTTTGATGGAGTCCGTGGGGCAGCCCTCTTGGGCGTCACGCACGTCTTCATGAAGCTCTTCGGGCACTTCTGCGGTACCCGTGTTATCATCCAGAATCACGTAAGCGATTCCGTCTTCATCGTAGTCATAAACATCCGGTGCCGTGGCACCGCATGCTCCGCAAGCAATGCAAGTGTCTTTGTCTACCCAAGTACGCATCGGATTAAATCAATCTCCTCTCATATGGTGAAATCCTGAAAACCAGTCCATATCCATCCCTCATTTTAGAGTGTCCGGTTCGGAATTGCAAGTCAATCGATACAGAATCCAGCGGGAATGATGGGAAAGGAGACGTGTTGATGGGTGGCAGAGTACAGCGTCTCAACGGCAACATGTTGCTTCTCAACTTGTATCTATCGCAAGCAGTGATTTTATTGACTGCGGTGCTGTTATTATGGTGGCAAGGTCGGTTAAATGAACACTTGTTTACCTGGAGGGAAGGAGAGGATTGGGGGATCGGCGCATTGGCGGGGTTGGCTGTGGTGCTGATCGATTGGCTGTTGGCCAGGTGGCTGCCGGAGGAATGGCTGGATGACGGCGGATTAAATCGGCTGTTGTTTCAGAATTTACCGGTCTGGCACATTGCTGTGGTGACGGCATTGGTCGCCGTGGCGGAAGAGCTTCTCTTTCGGGGAGCAGTACAATATTGGCTTGGTGTTTTTGGCTCCGCTTTGTTGTTTACAGCGATTCACTTTCGTTATCTTCGGAAATGGGTGATGGTGACAGTGTTGTTCGTGGTCAGTTTAGGACTGGGCTGGCTCACCGAATGGACCCATTCTCTCACGGCGGCGATGGTGGCCCATTTTTTACTGGATTTTGTGTTGGGTGTTTGCATTCGGTTGGGTAAAATGCCGGGTGCCAAGATTACCGAGGAATGAGCTGCCATATACTATTCATGGAGGTGGAATCCATGAATCGGACATCTGGGGTCACGGCGGTGTGGAGCGGGTTGCTGGCAGCAACGGCTGTCCTGTTTTTTCCCGATCATGGAGGGAACTCCTGGGAATGGACTCTGTGGAAGGCGCTCTCCCCCGAATATGCAGGATTCCTGTTTCTCCTTTATGTCAGTTTTCGATGGATGGCAGCTGCCGTACGCAGATCTCTCAACAGGTTGCTCGGGTTGCCGGTTTCCTGGAAACACCGCCGCAGGCAGAAGGAGCTGTGGCCGCTGGGAGTTGCTTTGGCGGTGCTCCTGTATCTTTTTATTGAAGTTCCTTGGCATGCTGCTGTGTTCACTCTTTTATTCAGCGGGAAAGAAGGCTGGGGCTATCTGGAGAAGCGAAGGGCTTTGAAGCGGAGCGGTTATGCAGAAAGCCATTGGGAATCCTCTTGACAAGTTCGATTTTGATAGGGTATGATCTACAATGTGTCGGTTTTGGAGAGGTGTCCGAGAGGCCGAAGGAGCACGATTGGAAATCGTGTAGGCGGTCACCACCGTCTCGAGGGTTCGAATCCCTCCCTCTCCGCCATCAAGTATGTTCGCGGAGAGATACCCAAGAGGCCGAAGGGGACGGTTTGCTAAACCGTTAGGGGGCATTTTTGCCCCGCGCGGGTTCGAATCCCGCTCTCTCCGCCATTATGGATTTCGTGCGGCGGCGTAGCTCAGCTGGCTAGAGCGTACGGTTCATACCCGTAAGGTCGGGGGTTCGAGGCCCTCCGCCGCCACCAGATATCGATGGGGCGTGGTGTAGACGTCCCCTTTTTCCATAGGGTTGCACAACGAAACGGGGGCATAGCCAAGTGGTAAGGCAAGGGACTGCAAATCCCTCATCCCCGGTTCAAATCCGGGTGCCCCCTCCATCGATCGATAAAACTTCGGAATCCCGGCCATCCTAAGGCCAACGGGTTCTTTTTTTATAGTTAAATGGACAGGATTGAAAAGGATCATGTATGATGGTCCATATAAAGAAAAGGAGACCTGACCGCGTAACGTATCGATTTGTACCCTCATACGCTGTAGTGTGCGGGTCTCCAGCGAGGGAGGGTAAACCATGCGTGTCGAGCGTCTGAGCCGAGATAAAATTCGCTTCTTCTTGTCTTTAGATGACTTGATGGAGCGAGGGATTGAAAAAGAAGACATGTGGCGAGACATTCCCAAGGTGCATGAACTGTTCAATGATATGATGGAGCAAGCGTATCAGGAGTTGGGATTTGAGATTGCCGGCCCCGTCGCGGTGGAAGTGTTCGCCCTTCCAGCACAAGGCATGGTGGTAGTCGTCACCCGGGGTCGAACGCCCCATCCCTCTGATTTTGACGAATTAGACGACGATGATATGTATGAGTTGGAAATCTCTCTGGAAGAGAGTGACCAAGTGGTTTTTTGCATGAATGATTTTGAGGATTTGGTACAGGCTGCGATCCGGTTGAAACCGATGTTGCCGGAAGGGAGCAGGGTGTATGCATATCGCGACCGTTACTACCTGGTGCTCGACACCGACTATGAGTTGAGAACCCTGCAAGCAGCCATTGCCGTCCTGGCGGAGTTCGGTGAAGCTTCTACAACAACGGAACATATTTTGCAGGAATACGGTAGAACCATTTGGGAAAAAGATGCCGTCAAGCAAATCACTCAATATTTCGCTCCGTGAAAAAACGATCGCGCTGTGCGCGGTCGTTTGTTACATTTTATGCCAATCGATCGGGTGGTGTGTCATTGGCAGGGTTTGCGGCTTGGTAATATTCCCGGGTGCGCAAGGATTTCCATTCCCCTTGCATTACGCCGGGAAAAACGCGTTCGATAGAGCGGTGCTGGGTACGGTGTTGCTGTAGTGCCCGCATGATTTGTTCCCGGTAGGGGCTGACCTCTATTTGATGGGTTACTTGATCATCCGGAGTGGGAAAGGGAACCGATTTTCTTCCCACAGATCCGGGAATGACGACAAAATACAGCCGGGGTACGCATTGGCTAAGCCCCTGAACCGCCTTGACCGTCGCCTGATGGATGACTCGGTGGTCAGGGTGGCCGGAAATTCCCTCTGCTGGAAAGGTAATGACTACTTCCGGCTTTTCTTCCCGGATCACCTGGCGGATATCCCGCGTTAACTCGTTCTGGGGATACTGCGTCAGTCTACCGTCACCATAGTCCCGCAAGATTACTCGGTCCAATCCAAGCACACGAGCGGCACGGCTCAGTTCATCAGCACGGACATCTCCCAGCTGTTCGGGGGTGCAAAGCGGCGGCGTACCTGGGCTCCCTGCATCTCCGCGAGTCGCACAATACAAGACGGTGCGCCAGCCATTTGCTGCATAGCGGGCAATGGTACCCCCACAAGCAAAACTTTCATCATCCGGATGGGCAAATACCCATAACAACGTTCTATTTGACATGGGACTTCCTCCTTTGGTTCAATCCTATTATACCCGCCGGCACAAAATAAGAAATGGTGTTCTCACCGCGGGACAATGTGTTGTATACTTGGTAATGGATTTATAGGGAACTACTTTTTTGAGGTGGTCAGGGATGGGACAACTGTCCGAAGCAAGCCGTGATAACTTAGAAGCACAAGAAAATCTCGATGTACTCGCATCCACGCAAACGGTAATCAAGCAAGCGCTGGATAAACTGGGGTATCCCGAGCATGTATTTGAACTTTTGAAGGAGCCGCTCCGCGTCATGCATGTGCGGATTCCTGTGCGGATGGACGATGGTTCCGTTCAAGTTTTTACCGGGTTTCGTGCCCAACACAATGATGCTGTCGGCCCCACCAAGGGAGGGGTTCGCTTTCATCCGGATGTTACTGAGAGTGAAGTGAAGGCGCTTTCAATCTGGATGAGTCTGAAATCGGGTATTGTCGACCTGCCCTATGGCGGCGGTAAAGGCGGTATCATCTGTGATCCCCGGCAAATGTCTTTCCGGGAATTGGAACGGCTGTCTCGCGGATATGTGCGGGCGATCAGCCAGATTGTTGGTCCGACCAAGGATATCCCGGCACCGGATGTGTTTACCAACTCTCAGATTATGGCTTGGATGATGGATGAATACAGCAGGATCCGGGAGTTTGACTCCCCCGGATTTATTACAGGGAAGCCGCTGGTACTGGGTGGTTCCCACGGACGGGAAACGGCTACAGCCAAAGGGGTTACCATCATGATCCGGGAGGCTGCCAAAAAGCGAAACATTTCCCTGGAAGGTGCCCGGGTTGTCATTCAGGGATTTGGCAATGCCGGCAGCTTTTTGGCAAAATTCATGAGCGATGCCGGGGCCAAAGTGATCGGCATCTCCGATGCTTATGGTGCGCTGCATGATGAAAACGGTTTGGATATCGATTATCTCTTGGATCGCCGTGACTCCTTCGGCACGGTGACCAACCTCTTTAAAGAGACGATTTCCAACCAGGATCTGTTGGAGCTGGATTGCGATATTTTGGTACCGGCAGCTGTGGAAAACCAGATTACTGCCGCCAATGCCCACCGTATCAAAGCCAGCATTGTGGTAGAGGCCGCCAACGGACCGACCACATTGGATGCCACCCGCATTTTGAACGAGCGCGGGATTCTGCTGGTGCCGGATGTTTTGGCCAGTGCCGGCGGGGTGACGGTATCCTACTTCGAGTGGGTGCAAAACAATCAGGGTTACTACTGGTCGGAAGAAGAAGTGGAACAAAAGCTGGAAGAAATCATGGTCAAAGCTTTTGAAAATGTATATCAGACGTCCCAGTCCCGCAACATTGACATGCGTCTGGCCGCCTATATGGTGGGTGTTCGCAAAATGGCGGAAGCTTCCCGTTTCCGCGGGTGGGTATAAAAAAGAAAACGCATTCAAAAAGATAAAACACCCTGATTTGATCCGGGTGTTTTTCTGTTGGATCCAAGGAGGTAATGCAGTATGGAAGAAATGATCATCATCGGAGCCGGTCCATGCGGTCTGTCTACCGCTATTGAAGCCAAAAAGCGCGGGATGGAACCGCTGGTTATTGAAAAAGGATGCATTGTTAACTCCATTTATCATTTTCCCACATTCATGCAGTTTTTCAGTACACCGGAGCTGCTGGAAATCGGTGGGCTGCCTTTTATCAGTTTAGGGGAAAAACCGACGCGGTTGGAAGCATTAAAATATTACCGCGCTGCAGTGCAAGCCTATGATTTAAATGTGCATACCTATGAAAAAGTGACTCGGGTTGACCGGGATAGTGACGTGTTTACGGTGTATTCCGAGCACAAAGGGGAATCCCGGCAGTATCAGACAAAGAAACTGGTGGTGGCCACGGGTTACTATGATACGCCCAATCGGTTGAATATTCCTGGGGAAGACCTTCCCAAAGTGCACCACTATTACAAGGAAGCTCATCCATACAGCGGGATGAACGTCCTGGTGATCGGAGGGAAGAATTCTGCCGTGATTAACGCGATGGATTTGCAGAGAGCAGGAGCCAATGTTACGATGGTCTATCGCCGCGGCGCGTTTACGGACAGTGTGAAGGCATGGCTGAAACCGGTGATTGAAAGTGCGATCAACAAAGGCTGGATCCAGATGTACTGGAATACGGAAGTGAAAGAAATCGCGGAGGAGCATGTGGTATTGGAACAGGAAGGAAAAACCTTCACATTGCCCAATGATGTAGTGTTTGCGATGACGGGATATCGCCCCAACACGGAAATGCTGAAGAAGCTGGGAGTGAAAATCGATTCGGAAACCGGGGCGCCGGTGCATGATCCGGATACCTGTGAAACCAATGTTCCCGGATTGTATATTGCCGGAGTAATCGCTGCCGGATTGGATGCCAACTCGATCTTTATCGAAAACGGCCGCTTTCACGGACATCGGATTGCGGAGCATGCTGCGAAACAATAAGGAAACGAGAAAGTCCCCGCTGAAGCAGGAGACTTTCTTCGTGTGTGAATTCCAACCAGGTATTTTATATGATTCCATCCTCAAAAAACTCCTGCAACGCCTCGGGATCCTTGGACACATTGAGGGCGGCAATCAGTTGAATCCGGGCTTTTTGTCCGTTGAGGCCGTTGGAAAATACAACGCCGAGCTCTTTTAATTCTTTGCCCCCGCCTTCATAGCCGTATACATCTTGTACGATGCCGTTGTAGCAGCGGGAAACAAGTACGATCGGGATATTGCGGCGGAGGGCTTCTTTGACTCCCGGTAACATGGCAGGGGGAATATTGCCTTGGCCAAGCCCTTCCAGAACAATTCCTTCAGCTCCCGAATCCAACGCACAGCGAAGGAAGCAATCATCGGTCCCGGCAGCCGCTTTAATCAGATCAACCCGGGCACGGGGTTGCTTATGAGGCAGTTGGACTTTCTTGGAAATGCTTTGGTGAAAAAGGATATCTTTTTTCGTCACATACCCTACCGGACCGTGGGAAGGGGAGCGGAAGGTAGCGACGTTGCTGGTATGCGTTTTGGTCACCCAACGTGCGGCATGGATTTCATCATTGAATACGACCAACACACCTTTTCCCTTGGCGCGCGGATGAGCCGCCGTTCGGATGGCATTCACCAGGTTTACCGGTCCGTCTGCCCCCAATTCACCTTGGCTGCGCATTGCACCCGTGACAACAATGGGCTTGTCGAAGTGCAGCACCAAGTCCAGATAATAGGCGGTTTCCTCCAATGTATCGGTGCCGTGGGTGATGACCAGTCCGTCGGTCTCCGGACGTTCCAGCCATTCCTTTGCACGCTGGCTGATTTGAAACATGATGTCCGGAGTGATATGGGGGCTTGGTATATTCAGGTAATGATCCATCTGCACTTTGGCGTGGTCCGACACGTACGGCAGGACTGCTTGCAGTGCTTCTGACGAGAGAGGGCGTACACTTTTGGTCTGTTGATCTTCAGCCATGGCGATGGTTCCGCCGGTGGTGACAACTATGATGTTTGCTTTGGAAGATGGAGCTGAAGTCATGGCTGTACCTCCCTTTCACTAAAAAATCCATCCTTCTTATCATACGACAAACGCACGGCAAGCACCAATTGGAACTGTTTGAAAAGAAGGATGGCGGGATATACTGGGAGAGTAGCCAAAGTGGGTGATATGGTGGACAAGGGAAGTTATCTGGTACGTATTCGCTGCAACCAATGCGGCGAACGATACATATTAAAAGGACGCATGAAAAAAGGAAAAGTGGAAACAGGATTTAAACAATGTGTGTGCGACAATACCATGGATTTTGACATCTCTTCGGAGAAGCTGCCGTGATGAGCCGGATCAAGTCCGGCTTTTTTTATTGTGAAAGCGGATCGATTGCATAAATACTGGAACCGGTGTTCAAACTACCCATGAGGAAAATCAGCGCGAGGGAGGCGAGATAATGGTCCGACACCGACAATGGATGCGCCGAATCCTCATCGGTTCTCTTTTCATGTTCTTGTTGCCCACACTCGGCGGTTCCCATGAATCCTTCGCCACAAAGGCGGTGAAAAGCAATCATTCTTTTTCCGCCAACGATTTGCAATTGATGGCGAATGCCGTTTACGGAGAGGCGCGCGGGGAGCCCTACATCGGTCAGGTAGCCATTGCGGCAGTCATCTTAAACCGGTTAGAGAGCGAGAAGTTTCCCAACACCGTATCCGGGGTGATTTTTCAACCGGGGGCATTTACAGCAGTATCGGATGGCCAGATTTACATGTCACCCAATCAGAAGGCAAAAAAAGCAGTGATGGACGCGGTTAACGGATGGGATCCGGTAATCGGCGCTCTATACTATTTCAATCCGGCGACGGCCACCTCCTCCTGGATTTGGGGCCGGCCGCAGGTGAAAAGAATCGGTAAACACATTTTCTGCAGGTAAATGAGGGAAAGGAGTGATTCCGTCGTGTATAGACGAGTCGCCGCTGTTCTCTTCCCGGTAGCCTTGGTTGGTTTAGTAGTAACCGGGGTCTGGGGATATCAAGAGAGCCAGGACAAAAACAATTTGTTGATTAAGGCGGAAAATCAATATCAACGGGCATTTCATGATTTAAACTTTCACATGGACAAATTGCAGGACGAGCTGGGGAAATCGCTGGCACTTAATTCCCGCCGGCAAATGTCCACCAGTATGACCAATGTATGGCGCCTGACATATGCAGCCAAAAATGATCTCGGTCAGTTGCCCCTTAGTTTGATGCCTTTTGACAAGACCGAGGAATTTTTGGGTAAAATCGGTGATTTCACTTACCACGTCGGTGTCAGGGACCTGAATAAAGAGCCCTTAACCAAGCGGGAATGGAATACGCTGCGGGATCTTTACAGCCGTTCCAATACCGTTCAAAGGGATTTGCAAAAAGTGCAGACCGATGTGTTGACCAGAAATCTGCGCTGGATGGACGTGGAACTGGCCCTTGCCTCGGAAGACAAAGTGATGAACAACACCATCATTGACGGATTTAAAAAGGCAGACAAAGTGGCGGAAGGATACTCCGAGGTCGATTGGGGTCCGACTATTAACAACCTCCAAACCCGTCAACGCCAAAAGTATACGCAACTCGCCGGTTCAGAAGTATCCCCGGCTTTTGCGAAGGAGAAGGTGGCCGATATATTAAACCGGCCCAGCACCAAGGATATGAAAGTGACCACGAACCAAAAAGGGGATTATCAAACGTACAGCGTCCGTTTCACAAATAAAAACGGTTATCAAGTATATGCCGATGTCACCAAAAAAGGCGGCTACGTTATTTGGATGATGTATGACCGTCCGGTGAAACAGCAGCGGTTGACGCTGGAACAGGCCCAAGGGAAAGCGATTCAATTCTTGGATCGATTAGGATATCCTCAAATGGATGCGACTTCTTACGATGAAGTGGGAAACATGGCCGCATTCACTTTTGTTCGCAAGTCCGGGAATGTATTGATTTACCCGGAAACGGTCTCTGTGAAAGTGGCATTGGACAATGGTGAGATTACGGCGTATCAAGCCAAAGAATACGTGTTCAACCACAAGGAAAAACGAAACATGAGACCGGCGTTGACCGAAGCGGAAGCCCGCAAACACGTCAATCCCCGGTTAAAAGTACAGGATACCAATCTGGCCGTCATTTTCGGGGATGAGGGCGGGGAAGTGCTGTGCTACGAATTTCTCGGCCACCTCGGGAAATCACAGTACCGGGTCTTAATAAACGCCAAAAGCGGAGATGAGGAGTTAGTAGAGAAAGTCAAAAAGGGCGATGTGGAAAAATTATAATGAAAAGGGCCGGTGTTTACCGGCCTCTTTTCACGCTTGTTGATTTGTCAGAAAAATGATTTGAGTCATTGCAAGGCTGCGTTGAATGTGATATCCTAAAAACAGGTTCTACAAAGGAATACATAATGCACATATAACTTTTTACGGACTGTTGCTGGCCAGGGTTTCCTGTAGGGAATCTACCTTGATACCGAGATGAATCAAATACCGTTCATCCACATCGAGCAGGCCGAGCCTGCTCGTTGTAGTTTATCCCGGCTTTATTTTGGGAGGCGGACAAGATGAAGCGACTATCTGTAGCAATCGATGGACCAGCGGGTGCCGGCAAAAGTACGGTAGCCCGGCAAGTGGCAGAAAATCTGGGGTTGACTTATGTAGACACCGGCGCCATGTACCGCGCTGTTACATGGAAAGCGCTCCAGAAACAAGCCGATTTGCACAATGAAGAAGAAATCACCCGCATAGCCCGGGAGGCGGACATACGGCTGACACCTGGTCAAAACGGGATGGATGTGTGGGTGGATGGTAAAAAGGTAACTGAGGACATTCGGACTCCGGAAGTCACTTCCAATGTCTCAGCTGTCGCCGGTATGCCAGGAGTCCGGCAAGCGTTGGTTGAAAAGCAGCGTCAAATGGCGGTCGCTGGAGGCGTTGTGATGGATGGCCGGGATATCGGAACCCACGTATTGCCGGATGCAGAAGTGAAGGTCTTTTTGACAGCTTCCATCGAGGAACGGGCACAACGGCGCTTCAAGGAAATGAAACGGAAAGGGTATTCCGTCGATCTCGACCAGTTGCGGGAAGAGATTCGCCGTCGGGATGAAATGGATTCCAATCGTGAACATTCTCCCTTGCGGGCAGCATCAGATGCAGTCCATGTTGACACCACCAACCGGTCCCTTGAAGAAGTTATTCAAACCATCTTAAACCTTTGTCGAACCAAAGTGGGCGAGGCGGAGTAAACTATGTTATATCGTACTTTCCGGCTCTTTTTTCGCATCATATTCACCTTTTTCTTCCGATGGGAGATCAAAGGGGCACAGCATGTTCCCAAACAAGGGCCTGTGTTGCTTTGCGCCAATCACATTAGTAATTGGGATCCGCCGCTGGTAGGCTCGTCCCTTCGCCGTAAGGTTCACTTTATGGCGAAAGAGGAGCTGTTCCATATTCCGCTTCTATCTTTTCTTATTCGAAACTTTGGTGCTTTTCCCGTCAAACGGGGTTCGGGAGACAAGCGGGCACTTCGAACGGCTTTGGATCTTCTTGCTGAACAAAAGGTGTTGGGGGTATTCCCGGAGGGCACCCGTTCCAAGACGGGTGAACTGGGGAAGGCTCACACCGGAGCCACTTACATGGCGTTGAAAAGCAAGGCTCCGATTGTTCCGGTTGCCATTATCGGGCCTTACCGTTTGTTCCGTAAGATCCAAATCGTGTTTGGTCCGCCGATCTCGATGGAACCTTACTTGAAAGAAAAAATAACTTCCGACACGATCCAGCAGGTGACGGATCGGGTTATGGGGGATATCGCTTCGATGATTGCGGCTGAGCGGAAATGATCAAATGGCTGTCTATTCTCTTTACAGCCTACCTGCTTCTCTTTTGTTACCGCGGACGGATTACTGTGGAACGGGGGTGTGGTTATTCCCGCAAAGAAGCACTACGACGCCCCCGCAAGCAAGCAGGATTTGCAGGCCTTCTATTGTTGAGCTTTATCCTCCTTGCTCTCGGGGTCCAACTGGGGAAATGGGGTCTCGCGATGGTGGCCGGAGCGGTTCTCACCCTCTGTGTTGTGTTGGTTTTGGGATTAATGAAATTAAGGGGTTGGATTTCTTAATTTCATTTGTTCTGTTCCCCGCAAGGGGAGAGATAAATCTGTTAGCTTGTAGGTCAAATGAGGAGGTTGTCTGATGGTGGAAGAAATGAAATCCGAAATGGCAGAAGTGACTCCCCTGAACCGTGGGGACATCGTGAAAGGGAAAGTAGTGAAAGTGGATGACAATCAGGTTCTGGTGGATGTCAACTATAAGTTTGAAGGGGTAATCCCAATTTCCGAGCTCTCCAGCCTCCATGTGGACAAAGCTTCCGATGTACTTCAAGAAGGTGATGAAGTGGAATTGAAAGTACTTCGGATCAACGATGAAGAAGACAAATTGGTTCTTTCCAAAAAGGCTGTGGATGCCGAGCGCGCATGGGAAGACCTTCAACAAAAATTTGAAAGCGGCGAAACCCTGGAAGCGCAAGTGGCTGACGTTGTAAAAGGCGGCCTGGTTGTTGACCTTGGCGTTCGCGGTTTTATTCCGGCTTCTCTCGTGGAACGTCATTTCGTGGAAGATTTTTCCGACTACAAAGGACGTACTTTGACCTTGAAAGTCGTGGAAATTGATCAGGAGAAAAACAAACTGATCCTGTCCCGCAAGGCGGTGCTGGATGAAGAAGCTGAACGCAAAAAACAAGAAACCCTTGAAAATTTGGAAGCCGGACAAGTGCTGGACGGTACCGTGCAGCGCATTACCGACTTCGGTGCCTTTGTGGACATCGGCGGTGTAGACGGTCTGGTGCACGTGTCCGAGCTTGCTTGGAACCGGGTGGAGCACCCTTCTGAAGTGCTGTCCGAAGGAGACCAAGTAAAGGTGAAAGTGCTCAAGGTAGATAAAGATAACGAACGGATCAGCCTCAGCATCAAGGAAACCCAGCCGGGTCCCTGGGACAAGGTGGCAGAAGAGATCTCTAACGGAGATATCGTAATCGGTACGGTAAAACGTCTGGTATCTTTCGGCGCTTTTGTGGAAGTGTACCCGGGTGTGGAAGGCTTGGTGCACATTTCCCAGATTTCCCGGAAGCATATCGCTACCCCGGGTGAAGTGCTGGAAGAGGGACAAGAAGTCAAAGTGAAAGTGCTGGACATGCAACCGGAACAAAAGCGGATCAGCTTGAGCATCAAAGAAGCAGAACAAGATGAGCACCGTGAAGAGCTAAAAAATCTGGATCAAAACAATAATGCCGGAATGAACGTGACCCTGGGCGACGTATTCGGTGATCAGCTGCGCCGGTTGAAATAATGAGTTGCTCGAATGATAAGGAAAGCCGACCGCGAAAGCGGTTGGCTTTTTTTGTTTGCCAACAATACAGACAAAACAATCCATACTAAGTAGGAATACATGTCAGATGTCCGGTGAAAGGAGACGAGGTATGAATCCGGGACTGTTTTCTCTGTTGGCAAATGTAAGTCTGTTGATCTTGCTCCAAACAGGATGGATGGAAAAGATGGGGAAAGATTTGGACACTCCTTCCGTTCGTTTGCGACAAGCTCTCTTTCTTTTGCTTTCGTTAACCTGGGTGGACCTTCCTCTGCGTTCCGGTGTAAATGTGAATGCAGGATTGTTGTTATGTTTGCTTTTCTGCTTGCACATCTTAAAGAAAACTGAGAGGCAGCATTGGGCTCACATTTTTTCCATGATCTTGCTCATGGGCTCCACAGTTTTGCTTCTACAAGAAATGTACAGGAGTGAGCCCATTTTGCTCACCTACACCTCTCAACAGGTGCTTCCTTTGTTATTGGCTTGGCTGGTTCTGCTGTCCACACCCCGTTTCGGTCAGCAAACGCTGGTGCTGATCGGCGGTGTGAGTTTTGCTGAAGGGATGCACCTGCTGATTCATCAGCACGAAATCCCTCACATCATCGGTGATTCATCTTTCTTCGACATGATGTGGATGGCTTGGTCAGTAGTGATGGCAAAGGAGTATGGATGGGCAGCCCTGCAGGCAAAATGGCGCAATCTCCAATGGATGACTAAATGAAAATCAGGTGAATTGGTATGGTAAAAATGTATACCTGGGCTGTTTTTATTGGGTCTTATCCAGGGTGTTCCGCTATCCTCATGGACAGGTGATTCATCTTTCCCTGACAGGTGATTCATCTTTCCCTCGGATTGATTGGCTTGTATGTAGATGACATTTATCTGATGAATGTGGGGTTGAGAGAAACTCGGGAGCTCATATTGGAGCAAGGCATTGTGATCCGCCCGAAAAACCAAAATGGAAGGGTGACACTGTCCAATGTGGACAGCGACAAGCGATTTTGCATGATACTTCAGCTATTCTCGGGGTTTTTCGCGATACGGGGGAGCCGGGGCTGGTGCCGATTTTCCAAACGGGATTTAAGGAATGGTCGGCTGGGAGTGTTATTACTGCCGCAAGAGCGTGATTTAAATCAGGCGATCGCCATTGTGGAACGCGTCCCCATCCTGGAAAGTGCAGTACGCAAACCCCTGAAGCTGCCGGGGCGGGAGAGTCAGATGAAAAACAAATGAAAGGGAGGATCGTAATGCTGGGTATTACGATTGGTCAAGCGATTCTAGCTGTGATCTCCACCAACAAGGAGAAGGTCGCGGGGGGTGTGCCGATCTTTCAAGCGAGTGACAATGAGGAATTGCAGCATACTGCTTTTTCTCTGGAAAAAATTTTGGATGGGATGACCCATCAATTGGATGAGGAAACGATGATCATCGTGCGTCACCAATGAAAGCGCGAATCTATATTAGTCCAGATTATGGTGCAGCTTCCCTGTTACAGGCGCTGAAAGAGGTTTACGGTCCTGTCGTTTTGCTGAAGAATATACCGGAATGGAGCCGGTCCTCGTTATTTTGGAAGTCACCGGGACGTGTTTGGCTGGTGGGCGAAAACGCCCGGGGAGAAAAGTTATTTTGTTGCGGAGCACCCAAAGACCCGGACATTATGAAGCGGTGCTTGTTCCATGTAATCAAGGAGTGGGGCGGACCGTCGGATCGATGGGAGCTGATTTCCTTAAAGAAAGGATTCCCCAGGGTGCGTTGCTGGAGACAATGGAGCCGTCGGTTTGTCCATAACAGCAGGGAGGGATGGGGTTGAATGAACATTATTTATCAATGTTACGGCAGTGCCCATTCCTCTGTGATTGCGGCAGCCATTCACTTGGGAAAGCTACCGGCCCATCGGATTCCTTCGCGGCAGGAAATTTTGTCATTAGCTGATTTTGATCAAGCCACTAATGATACATTGGGAACCTTGTTTTATAAAGGCCAGGACGAATTTGGCAATACAGTGTATACTATAGGCTTGGGAAGGGACTGGAAAACAGGGAGGCGGGCGATTGAATCCATCGTGTATTACTTGCCGATTTCTTCCGGACATGTGCGTTTGGTTCATGCCTTAAATTGCATCACGCTCTTAACGAAGGTGGGAGGCGCACTTTCTCGGCGGTACGGGTGGACGGCTGTGGGCCGTCCATTGGCTGCTTGGGGAATTCAGCAGAGTTATCCCCGTCTATTGGCGTTGGTGGAAGGCGTCAAACGAGAGCTGTCCTGAATGTGAGTCGGGGTACGGGTATCTCTTACGCCCTGAGTTGTGATAGAATATACTGCGTCGATGTACAGTCGGTGAGTAAGGAGAGGACGAAAAAAGATGAGTTTGCCAGTGGTAGCCATCGTGGGGCGGCCCAATGTGGGCAAATCCACTCTCTTCAATCGGTTGGCCGGAGAGCGGATTTCCATTGTTGAAGATAAACCGGGGATTACCCGTGATCGTATCTACTCCAAATCCGAATGGAACGGGCAGCCTTTTCATTTGATTGATACCGGCGGCTTGGAATTCGGAAAGCAGGATGAAGTGGTAGAACACATTCGTCATCAAGCGGAATTAGCTATTGAAGAGGCGGATGTGATATTGTTTGTAGTAGATGGGCGGGAAGGGGTCACAGCGACTGATGAAGAAGTGGCCCGGATGTTGCACCGGTCCAATAAGCCCGTTGTGTTGGTAGTCAACAAAATGGATCATATCAAGCATCATGAGGACCTGTATGAGTTTTATCGGCTGGGATTCGACGAACCCATCGGCGTCTCTTCCTTACATGGAACCGGTACAGGTGATATGTTGGATGCGGTGGTTCGCCATTTTCCGGAGGATGTCGGAGAGGAATATGATGAAGATACCATTCGTGTAGCATTGATCGGGCGACCCAACGTCGGCAAGTCCTCCTTGGTGAACAAAATTCTCGGCGAAGAGCGGGTGATTGTCAGTCCCGTAGCCGGAACCACCCGGGACGCGGTGGATACCCCGTTTGATTATCAAGGACAAAAATATGTACTGGTAGACACAGCCGGCATGCGCAAGCGGGGGAAAGTGTATGAATCGACGGAAAAATACAGTGTTCTCCGTGCGCTGAAAGCGATTGAACGGGCTGATGTGGCTATTGTCGTACTGGATGCGGAACGGGGCATTGCTGAGCAGGATAAACGGGTGGCCGGAATTGCACATGAGTCTGGCCGTGGGGTCATTATTGCTGTAAATAAATGGGATGCAGTGGAAAAAGATGATAAGACGATGAATCGTTTCGTACAGGAAATCCGGGATCAATTTTCCTTCCTGGATTATGCGCCAATCGTGTTTATTTCCGCTAAAACAGGCCAGCGGGTGCAACGGGTACTGCCATTGGTGAAGGAAGTGGCAGAACAGCATGCGATGCGGGTGCCGACTTCGGTGTTGAACGAAGTGCTGCGGGATGCCGTGATGGTGACACCGCCTCCTTCCTCCAAAGGAAGAAAAGGTTCCATTCAGTATGGAACCCAGGTATCTGTCAAACCGCCTGTGTTTGTACTGTTTGTCAACGATCCGGACTTGATTCATTTCAGTTACCTTCGATATCTGGAAAATCAGTTGCGGGAAGCCTTCGGTTTCAAGGGAACACCGTTGCGTATTTTGCTCAGAAAGAAAAAGGGTTAAGTTAGAGAAAGGGGGGAGGGAATCCGTGGTTTGGTTGGCCGTCGTAATTGGCTATCTCCTCGGTTCCATCAGTTTTAGCTATTTGTTGACGCGACTCTTGAAAGGGTATGATATCCGGCAGCATGGAAGCGGCAACGCCGGTGCCACCAATATGCTTCGTGTGGTGGGGAAATGGCCGGCTATCACCGTATTTTTACTGGATCTGCTAAAAGGGACGGCTGCTGTTTGGGTCGGAAACATACTGACCCATGATCCGGTTGTCATGCTGCTATCGGGTGTAGCTTCGATTGTTGGCCATAACTGGCCGATCTTTTTAGGCTTTCGGGGCGGAAAAGGGATTGCTACCACCATTGGGGTGACGGTGACGCTCACTTTCCAGGCTGCTCTTATTTCCGGTATTTTCGCGATTCTGGCCATTATATTTACACGCTTTGTTTCGTTGGGTTCGTTGATATTCGCGGCCTTGTTGCCGGTGATGATCGCCATTTTGGATTATCCCCAACAGTACATCTACATCTCATTTCTCATCACCCTGATGGCTTTTATACGTCACAGCCAGAATATCCGCAGACTGTTGAGCGGGACGGAAAGTAAGTTGGGTTCTCAAAAGCCTGAAAGAAAAGCCCGTTGAGGAGGTGCCTGATGAAGTCTGCAGCAGTTTTGGGAGCTGGGAGCTGGGGAACAGCTCTGGCCTCTGTGCTTACCGAAAATGGCTGGGAGACCACCCTTTGGGCACGGAGAGAGGAAGCGGTGCGGGAGATTAAAGAATCCGGCACCAATAAAAGATATTTGCCGGGCTTTCAATTGCCGAAAGGATTGCAAGCAACGACTTCCATCCAGGAAGCATTAACAGGCAAGCAGTTGGTGCTATTTGTGGTCCCGTCACACACAATGAGGGAAGTGGCTCGGGAAGCAGCGCGTTTTCTTCCCTCCGAAGCAATCGTCGCCCATGCTGCCAAAGGGTTTGAGCTGGACTCTCTGAAGCGGATTTCCGAAGTGTTAACGGAAGAATTGCCGGAAATAGAGGATCGCTTGGCGGTTTTGTCCGGTCCCAGCCACGCTGAAGAAGTGATCCGCAAATGTCCCACTACTGTCGTGGCGGCCGCGCGCCGCAGAGAGACAGCAGAAGCGGTACAGTCTGCTCTGATTAACAGTTTCTTCCGGGTTTATACGAATCCGGACTTGGTCGGAGTGGAAATCGGGGGCTCTTTGAAAAACATCATTGCTCTGGGAGCAGGTTTATCCGATGGATTGGGCTTTGGCGACAATGCAAAAGCGGCTCTCATTACCCGGGGATTGACAGAGATTGCCCGGTTAGGCATGGCGATGGGAGCACAAGCACTCACTTTTGCCGGTTTGGCAGGTGTTGGCGATCTGGTAGTTACCTGTACCAGTAAGCATAGCCGGAACTGGCGGGCTGGCAATCTGTTGAGCCAGGGTTTCCAATTGGAAGAGGTATTAGACCAGATGGGGATGGTGGTGGAAGGAGTAAAAACCACCAAGGCTGCTTTCCAGCTGTGCCGGCAGTATGAAGTGGATATGCCCATCACTGAACAGCTGCACGCCGTTCTGTTCGATCAAAAGCCCCCTCGTCTGGCGGTGGAAGATCTGATGACGCGGGGAAAAACGGATGAGATGGAAGAAATGATGACAGGAACAAAACCGTGGGTGTAATGTGGGCGTTTTCCTTGTTGCCAACTGCAGGCTAGCTTCATACCTTGTAATATCTTCTGATTCCATGACCAAACATCGGGCTTTTAGTAAAGGGAACAGGGATCAGTGCTGGTGCTGGGAATGGAATCAAGAAAAAGGGGTAACGCATCTCGCGTTACCCCTGTTTTTGTCTGCGGATGGCGGTATCGGAGGTACTGGCACCTTGAATGATCCGGGAGAGTATCTGTTGAACAAGCGGTGTCTGCAACAGTTTCAGCACTTGAGCAAAATCGATCCCTTCAAGGAAACGGGAGTACTGGCTGTTGCTCATTCCAGGCTCTCTTTCCAGCGGAGGCAGGTTGAGGCGGGGGATCTCTTCTTCATTGGAGGGTTTGATCAGACGCAAGGGGGATCTTCTCCGACGAGGGTTGTTTTTCTTATCCAAAAAGCTGTGAGCCAGCTCAAACATCTGATATGTGTTGTCCATGATGTTTTCCAGCCGTTGCAGAGACGTGCTAAGGTCTTTTACAGTGGAACGAAAAGTAAGGAAACTGCTTATAATATTGGCCAGGTTAGGGGTATTCAGGTTTGGTTGCTGTGAAGCAGCGGCCCTTTTCCGTGGTCGGGAGGGACGGGATCTCCGTATGCCTGGAGAAACAGGAGAGCGGTTCATAGTTCATCTCCTTCCTTTCGGGCTATTGTCTCCCTATCGTATGCGGAGACAGGAGTTTCGTTATAGGACATCCGCCTGGTTGATTGGTGGGCGAATGCGGATTTGCTATACTGAAGATATATTGAAGATGAGGAATGATGGATAGATGATGGATTCCATGATAGCGATCGTCCTCCTATTGATCAGCAATTTCATGATTGCCTGGACCCGTCAAGTGGGGAAGGGATGGGTGCGGATCCTGTTTTCTGCCATTGCCGGTTTGTTGCTGATTCCTGCATTTTTGTTCGGCTTGCGGGCGTTGATGTGAGGAAGGGGGTGTGATGATGCGTCGTTGGTTGACTATATCTGCCCTAGCGGGATTTCTCTTACTGACGGCGGCCTGCGGGTCGGCAGAGCGGTTCCAGCAGGAAGCGTCCAATGAATTGCCGGGACATGTCCGATTGGCGGAGGATGCGGTGAGAAGTTATCAAAAGGAACATCAAAAGGTTCCCCCGTTGAAGCGCAAATCCTTGGATGATCCCGATTATCCTCTGTATGTTGTCGATTTTGAAAAGATAAAACCTTACATAAAGGAGATTCCTTCAACAGCTTTTGAAAGCGGAGGGGCATTTGTCTATGTGATTCCCGATCCTTATGCCAAAGAAGTGATGGTTCGGGTGATGGATCTCCGGTTAATGGAAAAGATGCGCGATCTGCAGGGCGATGTGAACGCTTTTCATGCGTCGGAAGGCCGGTGGCCCCGAGGAAAAAAACAGGGGAAGGAGATGTATACTCTCTCATTTCAAGCCATGGATATGGAACCGGTTGTGATCCCCAGTCCTTATCACGCAGATTTCGAGCTTCCGGTCCTGATCGACGAAAAAGGCCGTCTGCACTTGGATTACCGGATGGATGCGATGCGTAACATTCAGGAAAAAAACAAACAGCCGGATAAAAAAGAAGATCTCCGTAACGTATTAATGGAAGATCATCCCTATGTACCGTTGTACTCTCCTCCGATGCGTTATGAAAAGAAAGAACCGGTGTTTGTGAAGAAGTAAATCGCGGCCTTTGTACGACGTACTCGCCATTAAACCGCATCGTGATGCCGGAGAGGGAGAAACGGGTTAGAAGAGCTTTTTCGTTTAAGAGTTTTTTTTTATCAAGTTAACCGCTGTCAGCGGTTTTTTTGTTGGACTGATATAAGACGGGCCTTATTTGCATACTCCTTTTATCAGTGAAACTTTGTCCGACGCTCGAACACGTCTCTCTTTTTTCTCACAAGAGGAATCATAAAGGGGAAAAGTCCTCATATATTTATAGTGTCCAAAGCCACGGAGAGCGTGGAAGGCGGCAGTTTTGCCTTCGCACCGACGACACATGGATGGTCGGTATTTTAAGGAGGGGTTTTCGTGCAAAAAGTCGATATCTTTAAAGATATTGCGGAAAGGACAGGAGGAGACATTTATCTAGGTGTGGTCGGTGCGGTACGCACCGGGAAGTCCACGTTCATTAAGCGGTTTATGGAACAGGTGGTGATTCCTAACATTTCAGAGGAAGCAGAGCGCATTCGGGCTACGGATGAGCTTCCCCAAAGCGGTGCGGGAAGAACCATTACAACCATCGAACCCAAATTTGTTCCCAATCAGGCGGTCAAACTGCATGTCACCGAGGGGATTGATATCAATGTGCGCCTGGTGGACTGTGTTGGCTATGCCATATCGGGAGCGCGGGGATATGAAGATGAAGCGGGCCCGCGGATGATCAACACCCCTTGGTATGAAGAGCCGATCCCCTTCCAGGAAGCGGCGGAAGTGGGCACTCGGAAGGTGATTCAGGAACATTCCACCTTGGGGGTGTTGGTGACTACCGACGGTTCCATTACCGATATTCCCCGCCATGAATATGAAGAGGTAGAGGCGCGGGTGGTTGAAGAATTGAAGGAAGTGGGAAAACCGTTTATCGTGGTTCTCAATTCCACCCGTCCTTACAGTGAAGATGTTCAGCAGTTGAAATCCGAATTGGAAGAAAAGTACGACACGCCGGTGCTGGCCATGAGCGTGGTGACAATGGGAGAAGAAGAAGTATACGCGGTTTTGAAAGAAGTATTGTTCGAATTCCCGGTTCATGAAGTAAACGTAAATCTGCCCAGTTGGGTGATGGTGCTGGATGAAGAGCACTGGCTCCGGAAAAACTTCGAAACTTCCGTGCGGGAAACGGTAAAAGATATTCGGCGGTTGCGGGATGTGGATCAAGTCGTCGGTCATTTTGCCGAGTATGAATATATCGAACGGGCGGGACTTTCCGGCATGGATATGGGGCAAGGGGTGGCGGAAATTGACCTGTATGCCCCGGATGAGCTGTATGATCAGATTCTGACGGAAGTGGTGGGAGTGGAGATCCGGGGTAAGGATCACCTCTTGGAGCTGATGCAGGAGTTTAGTACCGCCAAGCGGGAATACGACAAGGTAGCGGATGCGATTCAGATGGTGCGTACCACGGGTTACGGGATAGCAGCACCGACGCTGGAAGAGATGGCGCTGGACGAACCGGAGTTGATCAAACAGGGCCCCCGTTTCGGCGTCCGATTAAAGGCGACGGCTCCCTCCATCCACATGATCCGGGTCAATGTTCACTCCGAATTTGCCCCCATCATTGGGTCGGAGCGGCAAAGTGAGGAGTTGGTCAATTATCTGATGCGGGACTTTGAGAGCGATCCCTTGAGCATCTGGGAATCCGACATTTTCGGTCGCTCACTTCATTCCATCGTAAGGGAAGGCATTCAAGCCAAACTGTCCATGATGCCGGAGAATGCCCGCTACAAACTACAAGAAACCCTGGAACGAATAATCAATGAGGGTTCCGGCGGTTTAATCGCCATCATCTTGTAAGCTCTGCCCCGGATGAAAAAAGCGCTCAAAATGAGTGCTTTTTTTGCTTGGAAATCACGTTTACACTTGAATTATCCCTGTTTTCTGTATTACTATAGGTTTGTCCTACCTGATGATCTCACGTATAAGATGCTTAAAAGCAGTGAACCATTGAGGTAGATGTTGTTATAGAAGGGAGATGAACAGTGTGAACAAAACCGAATTGATTGCCCAGGTGGCTGAAAAAACCAACATGACCAAAAAGGATGCGACTCAAGCGGTGGACGCCGTATTCGAGTCCATCACGGAAGCGCTTCGCTCCGGTGACAAAGTGCAACTGATCGGGTTCGGTAACTTCGAAGTGCGCGAACGTGCTGCCCGTAAGGGTCGCAACCCGCAAACCGGCGAAGAAATTCAAATCGCTGCCAGCAAGGTTCCGGCGTTTAAACCGGGGAAAGCCTTGAAAGAGGACGTTAACAAGAAGTAACGATCAGGTGGCATTACATAGTTCTCATCCATGTATGGGAGCCCTTGATTTTTGCGATTCATTTGAACCGTTATGAAAAAGACCCTCCAGGGTCTTTTTCTTTATCCGTTGTCCAGCAGGGTTTGTGGTATAATCACAGGGAGTCTGATCCGCACTGAGCGGTTTGTAATCATTGGAGGCGAAAGTTGTGGGAGTGGATCACGCAAAAATTGAGCAAGCAGTACGCATGATATTGGAAGCGGTGGGGGAAGATCCGGATCGGGAAGGTCTCTTGGATACCCCGAAACGGGTCGCCCGTATGTACGAAGAGGTGTTTGCGGGTCTCCGTGATGATCCGAGACAATATTTTTCGACCATTTTCAGTGAAGATCATGAGGAATTGGTGTTGGTGAAGGATATCCCCTTCTACTCGATGTGCGAACACCACCTGGTTCCATTTTACGGGCGGGCTCATGTGGGGTACATCCCGCGGAACGGACGGGTGGCCGGACTGAGCAAACTGGCCCGCGCAGTGGAAGCGGTGGCCCGGCGTCCCCAACTGCAGGAACGGATCACCTATTCTGTAGCGGATGCCATAGAAGAATGTCTCAAACCTCACGGAGTGATCGTGGTTGTAGAGGCGGAGCATATGTGCATGACCATGCGCGGTGTAAAAAAGCCGGGATCGATGACAGTCACATCGGCCGTGCGCGGTGTTTTTGAAAAGGATGCAGCAGCCCGCGCGGAAGCATTAAGTCTGATTGGAATCGGCCGCTGATAAAAGTCGCCAAAAAAATCCCGACATAACCCTTGACACTTAGATATAGCCGCGATATACTTATTCATGTCGCTTCGCTGCTACAGCTTGTCAGGCACTATGTCGGGCTATGGCGCAGCTTGGTAGCGCGCTTGCATGGGGCGCAAGAGGTCGTCGGTTCAAATCCGGCTAGCCCGACCAAAGCAAAGGCTCTCCGATCAGGAGAGCCTTTTTTCATGCCTGTTCGAACGGACTCAGAAAAAATTGACAGGGTTTTGTTTTTGCGCCATAGTGGAAGATAACTGCGATATGCTTTTCGAGGAGGTTGGGCCATGACAGATAATTGGGGAGATTACTTTGTGGTCAAAGCAAAAGAAAACGGGGTGAATGTGATCGGCCTTACCCGCGGGAAAGATACCCGTTTTCACCATTCCGAGAAGTTGGATAAGGGAGAAGTGATGATGGTTCAGTTCACCGAGCATACTTCTGCCGTCAAAATCCGCGGTAAAGCGGAGATCATGACCCCCTTCGGGACGATGAACACGGAAGATTAAAGAGGCATGTTTCGCCGGAGACACCGATACAATGAGGGTAGACAGGTTTGAGGGGGAATCGATGTTGCAGCACCTTTCCGTCCGTCTCGCCCTCTCGGTGTGTTGTTCGGCTGTCATCGCATCGTTGTTGTCTCTCGTTCCGGGGTGGATCGGCTCGGAGAGGCAGGATGCGGATTTGCCTGCGTTTCAACAGGAATCGAGAGGCCATTTGACTGCCGACAATGTGGTGAATATGCTGACAGCTCGTGATTGGCAAGCCGATCTTAGTCAGGTGGACTGGGATGCCCCCAACCGTTCTTTGCGGTTGCGGATCGTCTCCTATGAAAAGGAACGTTTGTATCACGATGCATTGGCACTGATCCGGCACGTGTTTTCCACTGCGGATAATGTGCGCCTCCTTCAGCTGGAGGCTTTGCAGTCGGGTACAAGGCAGGGTTTTGTGGTGAAAGCCCGTCCTTCTGATGTAAGAAGGTGGGCCATGCTCCGAGACGACTCCAAAAAACCGGAGGAAGTTCTGAGAGCTGTGTTCCGACTGGAGCCATTTCAATCCGGGGGCCTTGGGACGGAGGAATGATTCAGTGTTGCTCCCATCAAAGTGTGTTATACTGAAATGGAAATTCATCGTATGAGTGTGAGTGGGTTTGGGGGGCGCAAAATGACGTCCATGTCGAAAGACTTGCAAAAAATTTTAGCGGAAATCGCCGATCAATCACGATATTCCTATATGGAAAAACATATTCGGCGGCCGGAGATCCCCGTTTTTTTTGTGCGGGTCCTGTATTGGATGCTGCGGTCGCATGCTTTGCCGGGGGAACGGATTCATCGCTATTGTGTAACGGCCGCGCTGGTAAAGATGGGGCTGGATATCCATGATCAAGTATCCACCAAAAAAGAGTCAGGTCGTGCCGGAATGCGTTCCCGCCAATTGACCGTATTGGCGGGCGATTATTTTAGCAGCCTTTTTTATCGGGGGTTGGCTGATACTGGTGAAGTGGATGCCATCCAATGGCTGTCCGAAGGCATTTGTGATATCAATAAGGCGAAAATGGATTTGTATCTGATGCAGCAGGAGGGGGTACCCTTGTCTCCTTCGGTGGGCATCCAACTGATACGCAGGATCCACGCCGGTTTGGTGACGGCGCTCTGCCGCCGATTGCCCGGTGCAGAGGAGAATTCCTGGGAACGTCTCGCCGGTCATCTGGTGACGCTGTATTATGCCCAACGGGGAGATCATCATCGGTGGCTGACGGTTCCGGAAGGCTGGCTGCAACCCTTGGCGATGGAGGCGGTACAGATCGCCAAACAAATGCGGCCATTGGATGAATGCGGGGAAGTAAACGGATTGATCATGGAAACTGCCGCCGGAATGGATGAAACGCTGGTTCGAGAGGGATGAGCATCATTGAGCCAACAGGCGCAACAAAAGTCCAAGGAAGAGTTTGTTCACCAGGTGTTTGAAAGTATTGCCAAAGATTATGACCGGATGAACACCATCTTAAGCTTTCGCCGTCACAAAAGCTGGCGGAAATTTGCCATGAAAAAAATGGCCGTTCAGCCCGGGGATTCGGCGATCGATGTGTGTTGCGGAACCTGTGATTGGGCGATCTCCATCGCGGAAGCCTCTGGTACCGGCAACGTTGTGGGGTTGGATTTCAGCGAAAAGATGTTGGAAGTAGGCCGGGGCAAAGTGGATCGGCGGGGATTGTCCCAGCAGGTTTCCTTGATCCGGGGCAACGCCATGTCCCTTCCTTTTCCGGACAACACTTTTGATTATGCGACCATTGGATTTGCCTTGCGCAATGTTCCGGATTATCGTCATGTGTTGAAAGAGATGGCACGGGTGGTGAAGCCGGGTGGGAAAGTGGTGTCTCTGGAGTTGTCCAAGCCCACGTGGCCGCTGTTTCGAAGCATTTATTATTTTTATTTCCAACGATTGCTTCCTTGGTTAGGAAAATTGCTGGCCAACCGTTATGAACAATATCGCTGGCTGCCGGAATCCTTGATTGCATTTCCCGACTACAAGGAACTGGCTTCCATTATGGAGCGGGACGGTTGTTTCAACCGAGTGGAGGTATACCCGTTAACCGGGGGAATTGCTGCATTACACATCGGACACAAAAAATGATGCAAAGGTGTCGGACAGTTTGCAACCAGGGTGAAAAGATATGAAGCTGCAGGATATTTATCATGCATTACAATCCGATATCGGGGTGATTGAGGAAGAGCTGAGCCGTTCGGTTCAGTCGGAGCACCGGTTGCTCAATGAGTCATCCCTTCATTTGTTGGAAGCCGGGGGCAAACGGATGCGGCCGGTTTTCGTTTTGCTTGCAGGACAGTTCGGGGAGTATGACATCCACCGCTTAAAATGGGTGGCTGTTCCGTTGGAACTGATTCACATGGCGACATTGGTGCACGATGATGTGATAGATGATGCGGCCACGCGTCGGGGACGGCCCACAGTAAAAGCCAAGTGGGACAACCGGGTGGCCATGTATACGGGGGATTATATTTTCGCCCGGTCGTTGACGATCGCGGCCCAATTGCGGGAGCCCGAGGTGCATCGGGTATTGTCCCGCGCGATTGTGGAAATGTGCCGGGGCGAGATTGAACAGATTCGTGATTTCTACAACGGAGATCAAAGTTTGTTGCGCTATTTTCGCCGGATCAAGCGGAAGACGGCTCTGTTAATGGCAATCAGCTGCCAGTTGGGAGCTTTAGTCAGCGGAGCCGATGCATGGGTGGTCCGCAAGCTTCGCTTGTATGGCTATTTTGTGGGGATGGCCTTTCAGATCACCGATGACGTGCTGGACTTTATCGGAGATGAACAACAACTGGGAAAACCCGCCGGCAGTGACCTGCGGCAAGGGAATGTGACATTACCCGTGATTCATACCTTGCGGGAAGGGTCCGAAACACAACAAACGATGATTCGCCGCTATTTGTCGACGGAAGGAACAGCGGTTTCCGCAGATGAAGTGATTGGAATCGTCCGTCAATCTGAGGGGATTGCGTTCGCTCAGCAGATGGCCCGGCGCTATTTGGACAAAGCGATGGCGGTTTTGGAAGAGTTGCCGGACGGAAAAGCCAAGGAATCCTTCCGATTGATCGCCGAATTTATCGGGGGGCGGACTTACTGAACATGGACGGTGAAAGCGTTTGATTTGCGCCCCCTTTTTTGATAAAATTTCGATGGTTACCCGCTTGAATGCGTTTTCGAAAGCGGGAGGAAAAATACATAGGAGATTGGATGGAGGAAACCACTCATGGAAAAGACATTTCTGATGGTGAAACCGGACGGTGTCCAGCGCGGCTTGATCGGCGAAATCGTCGCCCGATTCGAAAAGAAAGGGTACAAGCTGGTGGCTGCCAAGCTGATGGTGATCTCTCAAGAGCTGGCAGAAAAACATTATGCTGAACACAAAGAGCGGCCATTCTTCGGTGAACTGGTGGACTTCATCACTTCCGGCCCTGTATTCGCAATGGTCTGGGAAGGCGAAAACGTGATCGCCACCGCCCGCCAAATGATGGGCAAAACCAACCCGGCGGATGCCGCCCCGGGCACGATTCGCGGCGATTTCGGTATAACGGTGGGCAAAAACGTAATCCATGGTTCCGACTCTCCGGAAAGTGCGGAACGGGAAATCGGCCTCTTTTTCTCTTCGGAAGAGATCGCTTCTTTTGACAAACTGACGGATCAATGGGTTTATTAAGCAGATAGCCAAACACCCGGCACGGCAGCCGGGTGTTTTTGCTTTGATTCAAATGATAATTTAAACTAGTTTGCAAAACAAACCACTATCATAAGATGGCGAAGAACGTCCACAGACGTACTGGAAAAGGAGAGAGCCATCGACAAAGGTCCATTTCCGTTCGCCGATCTGGATACCCACCAGGCTGCCGTTTGGACTTAGATTCTTGACCACTTTGGCAGCGAAAATTTCGAAGAGTTTTGAGCCGCCTTAAGAACAGCACGTTCTCAATCCGGTTTGGGTATGTTATGATACTGCTAACATTCTTTAAAGGATGAAAGTCACGTTATAACAGAGACGAACCAGCTTGGAGAGGACGATGAATCGATGCGTTACTTGACGGCAGGAGAATCACACGGACCTCAGTTGACTTTGATCATCGAGGGGTTGCCCAGTCAACTTCCCTTCAGTAAAGAAAAAGTGGATGAACAATTGAAGCGCCGCCAGGGAGGATACGGGCGCGGTCGTCGGATGCAGATTGAATCGGACGAGGTACAGATTTTATCCGGTGTGCGCTTTGGAAAAACCACCGGAGCCCCAGTGACGCTGGTGATCGAAAACAAGGATTGGACTCACTGGAAGAAAGTGATGAGTCCCCATCCGGATGAAGAAAAAGCGGAGAAACGTCGTCTGTCCCGCCCTCGCCCCGGACATGCCGATTTAAACGGTGCTTTGAAATACGGGCATCGCGATCTGCGGGATGTGCTGGAGCGTTCCAGTGCTCGGGAGACAGCGGCACGTGTGGCTGCAGGGGCTGTCGCCCGGCAGATTCTGGAGCTGTGCGGGATACGTATCGCCGGTCATGTGGTGCGGATCGGCTCGGTGGGTGCCGAGCGGGTGACCGATTTGAGTGTGGAGGAGATTGCGAAGCGGTCGGAAGCTTCCCCGGTGCGTTGCCTCGATCCGGAAGCGGAGAAACGGATGATTGAACTGATCGACGAAACGAAAAAAGAGGGTGACACCTTGGGCGGTGTTGTGGAAGTGGTGTTGGAAAACGTACCGCCGGGTCTGGGAAGCCACGTACACTGGGACCGGAAGTTGGATGCGCGAATTGCTCAGGCCGTAATGAGCATCCAGGCTTTCAAAGGGGTGGAGATCGGCATTGGTTTTGAGGCGGCGGAGCGGAAAGGCTCCCAAGTCCATGACGAGATTTTGTGGTCAGAAGAAAAAGGATATCATCGTCGTACCAACCGACTGGGCGGATTTGAAGGCGGAATGACCACGGGAGAGCCGATCGTTGTGCGCGGGGTGATGAAGCCGATTCCGACGTTGTACAAACCGCTGAAAAGCGTGGATATCGACACCAGAGAGCCTTTTGAAGCCAGCATCGAACGTTCCGATAACTGTGCAGTCCCGGCTGCCAGTGTGGTGGCGGAAAATGTGGTGGCCTGGGAAGTGGCCAACGCCTTGTTGGAAAAGTTTTCGTCGGATACAGCGGATGAGTTGGTCCGGGAAGTGAACCGGTATCTGCAGGAAGTGAAGGAGTTTTAATGATGCGTTCGTTGACGGTGGATCTGAAGGACCGTAGTTATCCCATCCATATCGGAGAAGGTTTGTACCCTCAACTGCCGCAACTGTTGACGGAATGCGGAATTCAACCGGATCGTCCGTTGATGCTGGTGACGGATACCCAGGTGGGCCCCCTGTATATGGATGAGGTAAAAGGACACCTGGAATCCGCCGGTTACCGTGTCGGTACGATTACGGTGCCGGCAGGGGAGTCATCCAAAAGCTTGAGCCGTTTAGAGGCCATGGTGGAAGAGTGCATCCGCTTCGGATTGGATCGTGCCGGAGTGGTGCTGGCGCTGGGCGGCGGTGTCGTGGGCGATTTGGCCGGCTTTCTGGCTGCTTCCTACATGCGGGGGATCTCCTTTGTGCAATTGCCGACCACTTTGTTAGCCCATGACAGCAGCGTGGGCGGGAAGGTGGGCGTGAATCACCCTTTAGGCAAAAATATGATTGGAGCGTTTCATCAACCGGAGATGGTGGTGTTTGACGTATCGACGTTGCGGAGCCTGCCGGAACGGGAAGTGGTCTCCGGTTACGCGGAAGTGGTCAAGCATGCGTTGATTTGGGATGCCTCCTTTGCCCGCTGGCTTCATACCAATGCCTCGGACCTACTGCACTTGGATCCGGAGAAGGTAGGCCATGCCATTTATCAAGGATGTCAGGTGAAAGCAGCGATCGTTTCCCAAGATGAAAAAGAATCCGGCCTTCGCGCCATTTTAAATTACGGCCACACTTTGGGCCATGCCCTGGAGTCGGCGGCCGGATACGGCACATATACGCATGGAGAAGCGGTAGCCATCGGGATGGCGGCAGCTTCGATGCTGGGTGAAGAGTTGGGAACCGCTCAGGAGGTTTCCGGTTTTACGCGGGAGTTGCTTCGGCAATTTCGCCTGCCGGTTTCGCTGTCGGGCCAATGGGATGAGGAGCTGCTTCTGGAACATATGAAACGGGACAAGAAAGCGCGTCAGGGAGGCTATGCCTTTGTATTGCCCCGAAGCATCGGCGAGGTTCAATTGTACCGGGATATAGAGGAGCAGGCGATTGTCCGTGTGTTGAACCGGCTGAAGGAGGGAACGACATGAAAGTGAGGGGGATCCGCGGAGCGACCACGGTGGAACACAATGATGCGGATGAGATTTTGGCAGCAACGGCGGAGTTGCTGGAGGAGATGGTTCGGTTAAACCACGTGGACCCCGACGATATCGCCAGTGTGTTTATCACAATGAGTCCGGATCTGAACGCCACATTTCCCGCCCGAGCCATTCGCACCATGTCGGGCTGGGAAACAGTCCCTCTGATGTGTGCGACGGAAATCGACGTACCGGGTGGGCTTGCCCGCTGTATCCGTCTGCTGATGCTGGTCAACACGGAGCTTTCTCCCCGAGCGATCCGGCACGCCTATCTCAAGGAGGCGCGAAAGCTTCGTCCTGATTTGGCCGGAGGGGAAGATTTGACAGACAGTGCATTCTCAAGTAATGTATGAATAAGCAGAGAGTAAGAGTTGAGCATAGAGTTGAGACGAGATAGGTGAGAGCAGAGGAGAGCCGAGAAAAACATGTACGGAATTCGGCCAAGGCCTGCTGTGCCTTGGCTTTTTATATATCCTCCCCATGTTTCTCCACCTTTCTCCGTCTCCAATGGGATTCCATGGGAGGGAGAACACGTGTTATATCCTCGCTTTGATCACGTGCGGGAATTGTCCCGCAGCTATTCGACCATTCCACTGTGCAAAACGATTTTTGCTGATACGGAAACACCGATTGGATTGTACCGCCGCCTGAAAAATCGCAACTACTCCTTTTTGTTGGAAAGTGCGGAAGGCGGGGAAAAGTGGGGGCGGTATTCGTTTATCGGCACCGATCCCTTTCTGATCTTTCGCAGCAAGGGGCAAAGGATTACTGTGCAAGAGGGGACTAACGTTCGCCGGTATTCATCCGAGCGTCCGCTGGCGGAGTTTCACCGTTTGTTGGAACGATACCGGGCCCCGCGTTATCCCGGTTATCCGCCATTTTTAGGGGGAGCGGTAGGCTATGCCGGATATGAGGCGGTAACCACTTTTGAAAAGGTGCCCCGGCACCAGGGCGAAAGGGATACGGCGTTTGAGGACCTGTATTTTCTTTTTTCTGACCGTATGCTGATCTTTGACCATTTGAAAAAAGAGATCATGTTGGTGGCCAACCTCCATGTGCCAAAACCAGTGGAGGACGAGGCACTGCGATCGGCCTATCATTCCCTGGCGGGTTTTCTGGAAGGATGGGCTGCGGAATTAAGTCGCACACCGGCAGAAACAGGGCCTTTCCCGTCCGTCGCCATGGCTGACGCTTCCGCCGATTTTTCACGGGTGCAATCGAATATGGAGAAAGCCGCTTATTGCCAGATGGTGGAACGGGCCAAGGAGCATATCCGGCGGGGAGATATTTATCAGATCGTCTTGTCCCAGCGGTGGACTTGGGATGCACCGCCGGATCCCTTCGATGTGTATCGGGTGCTGCGGGCGTTGAATCCCTCGCCGTACATGTACTATCTGTCCTTGGGCGAGGAGAAAGTGGTCGGAGCCTCTCCCGAACTGCTCGTCCGGGTGACGGACGGAGAAGTGGAGACCCGCCCCATCGCCGGCACCCGTCCCCGTGGCCGGAAGGAAGAGGAGGATCGGCAGTTGGAAGAGGAGCTGTTGCGGGATGAGAAGGAGCGAGCGGAACATGTGATGCTGCTGGATTTGGGACGAAATGATGTGGGGCGTGTTAGCCGATATGGCTCGGTCCGGGTAACCGAGCAAATGACGATGGAACGCTACTCTCACGTGATGCACATGGTTTCCCACGTACGCGGGCAGCTGCGGGAAGACGCTGTACCGGCAGATGCCTTTGCTTCTTGTTTCCCGGCAGGAACGGTTTCCGGCTCGCCGAAAGTGCGGGCGATGGAACTGATTGCAGAGATGGAACCCACTCCCCGGGGGATTTATGCGGGATCGATCGGTTATTTCAGTTTTACCGGCAATCTGGACTCCGCGATTACCATTCGGACGATTCACTTCAAGAACGGCATCGCCTATATCCAGGCCGGCGGGGGTATCGTGGCAGATTCGGTACCGGAATTGGAGTATGAAGAATCCCGAAACAAAGCACGAAGCTTGATGCGGGCGCTGACATTGGCCGAAAAAATGTTTTCGACGGTACAAGGATGAGGGAGGGAGAGATCCAAATGATCCAACATTATCTGTCTAAGGTGGTTTCCGGCACATCATTGACCCGGGAAGAATCGGTGGAGTTGATGTGTGCCATGATGGAGGGTCGGTTCACTTCCTCACAGGCGGCGGCGCTGCTGACAGCTTTGCGTATGAAAGGGGAAACGCCGGAGGAGATCAGCGGGCTGGCGGAAGCGATGCGGAAAAAAGCAACCCGGGTTTTCCTGCCGGAAGTGGATGCAGTGGATACCTGCGGTACGGGAGGAGACGGAGGGCGCACCTTCAATATTTCCACCGCCGCAGCGATTGTAGCGGCAGCGGCCGGGACTCCGGTGGCGAAACACGGTAACCGGGCCGTTTCCAGCAAAAGCGGAAGCGCAGATGTATTGGAAGCTTTGGGTGTGGAGATTCAGTTGACACCTGAGGAAGCGAGGGAGACCTTGACGAAGATCGGGATCTGTTTTCTCTTTGCTCCGCTGTTCCATCAGGCGATGAAACATGTGATGGCGACACGAAAAGAGCTGGGGTTCCGCACCTGCTTTAATCTGTTGGGTCCGTTGGCCAATCCGGCGCAAGTAAAACGGCAGTTGATCGGGGTATATGAACCCGGCCTGACGGAGACGACGGCGAAGGCGCTGGCTGCGCTCGGCACACAACGGGCGCTGGTGGTATCCGGATTGGAGGGGATCGATGAGATTTCGATCGCTGCTGAAACGCAAGTCAGTGAAGTGAATAACGGGGAGGTCCGGACCTACCGGATTTCTCCCGAAGAACTGGGCTTGACCCGGGCACGGCCGGAAGATGTGGCCGGAGGGAATGCAGCGGAAAATGCCGCGATTATTCGCGATATTTTACACGGCAAACCGGGGCCGAAACTAGATGTGGTACTGGCCAATGCTGGGGCGGTGATCTATGTGGCGGGCCAAGCTGATACCTTGCAGGAAGGGGTGCACATCGCACGCCAGACAGTGATGGCGGGAAGCGCGGCAGTCAAATTGGAACAAATGAAAAACCGGGGCCGCCAACGGGAGGAGGTTCATCATGTTTCTTAAAAAAATCGCTGAAACCAAAGAAAAAGAGGTCGCTCAGCTGGCCGCAGAGTTAAAGGTGCCGCCGCAGGAAGTCCTGGAGCAGCTTCCGGCCTGCCGTTCCCTGTCGAAGAATATCCAACGAAGAAATGGAATTCCGGCCCTGATTGCGGAGGTGAAGCCCGCCTCCCCCTCTAAAGGGGTGATCCGGGAACAGGTGGATCCGCAAGCGGTGGCTTTCGGTTATGAAAAGGGCGGAGCCCATGCAGTATCGGTGTTGACGGACCGCTCCTACTTCAAAGGGGATATCACCTCGTTGGAAAAGGTGAAGGAGTCGGTTTCCCTGCCGGTGTTGCGCAAAGATTTCATCATTCATCCGCTGCAAGTGGTGGAAAGCCGATTGCGCGGGGCGGACGCCATTTTGCTGATTGCGGCGTTGCTGGAAGAGGAAGCGATGCGGGAGCTGAGTGATCAGGCCCATGCATTGGGTATGGAAGTATTGATCGAAGTGCATAACGCCGATGAGTTGCCCCGCGCCTTGGCGGGCAATCCGGACGTGCTGGGGATCAACAACCGGGATTTGCACAGTTTTGAAACGGATCTGGCTGTGACGGAGACGGTGTTGCCACGGGTTCCGAAAGGCATTCCGGTGATCGGGGAGAGCGGCGTATTATCTGCGGCGGATTTTCACCGCTTGGCCCGAGCGGGGGTGGACGGGGTACTCGTCGGTGAATATCTCATGCGACAAGGCTCTCCGGAGGAGGGAGTCCGGTCCCTGCTGGAAGGTGAATACCGTTGCGCACCGAGATAAAGATGTGCGGGATGCAGCGGGAGGAGGATCTGCTTCCGCTGCAGGATTTGGATGTGGATTATGCCGGGTTTATTTTGGTGCCCGGCCGAAAACGGACGGTAAATCCGGAGACGGCGAAACGGCTGAAGGATGCGTTGCCCGCTCATGTGAAATCCGTCGGTGTCATGATGAATCCCGAAAAACAGGAAGCAGAGTGGTGGCAGGAGCAGGTATCCTTTGATGTTCTTCAGTTTCACGGAGAGGAGACGCCGGGGTTTTGCCGGTGGGCTAAAGAAGAGCTCGGGGTCCAAGTGGTGAAGGTGATGCATATGGCTCCGGGAGCGGAGACGCCTTTGCGGGTGGATATAGTGGAAGCTTATGCGACGGGAGTAGACGCGGTGTTGCTGGATACGGTCATTGGAAATACCCAGGGAGGAACCGGGAAGCGATTTGCATGGGATCGGATCCCTGACTTGCGAGCGCCGTGGGAGGAACGAGGCATTCCGGTTTGGACGGCTGGCGGGATCCATCCGGACAATGTGGCAGAGCTTTTGAGGGCGGCACCCGCAGGAATCGACGTTTCCAGCGGGATAGAAACCGAAGGGCGGAAAGATCCGGAAAAAATGAGAAGACTGGTGGAGAGGGTGAGGCACTATGACAAACAAGCAGGGTGAAGCGGTGATGCACAAGGAGACGCCGGGGCGATTTGGTTCTTTTGGCGGGAGATTTGTACCGGAAACCTTGATGCATGCATTGACGGAGTTGGAGGATGGATTTCGTGAGGCGATGGACGACAGGGAGTTTCAAGAAGAGCTGAAAAGCTTACTGGCCGAGTACTCGGGACGCCCTACCCCACTCACACTGGCGGAGGGGTTGACTCGTTACGCCGGGGGAGCACGTATCTATTTAAAACGGGAGGATCTGAACCACACCGGAGCCCACAAGATTAACAATACCTTGGGACAAGGTCTGTTGGCCAAACGGATGGGCAAGAAAAAGTTGATCGCGGAAACCGGGGCCGGGCAGCACGGAGTGGCGTCGGCCACGGTGGCAGCCTTGCTGGGGATGGAATGCAAGGTGTTCATGGGAGAAGAAGACGTTCGCCGTCAACGGTTGAATGTGTTTCGGATGCAGTTGTTGGGGGCGGAGGTGATCCCGGTCACTTCGGGCACCCGGACCTTGAAAGATGCGACCAATGAAGCGATCCGCCACTGGGTTTCCCACGTGGAAGACACATTTTATCTGATCGGTTCCGCGGTGGGCCCGCATCCCTATCCGGAGATGGTGCGCCAGTTCCAACGGGTGATCGGGGATGAGACACGGGCGCAGCTGCTGCTCAAAGAAGGTCGGCTGCCGACGGATGTGGTGGCGTGTGTCGGAGGCGGCAGCAATGCGATCGGGATGTTTGCCGCCTTTGTGGAGGATGCGGATGTCCGTTTGCATGGAGTAGAGGCAGCGGGGGCCGGCTTGGACACGGATCGTCATGCCGCCACGTTGAGCAAAGGAGCTCCCGGTGTACTTCACGGATCGCTCAGTTATCTGTTGCAAGATGAGCATGGTCAAGTACTGCCGGCGCATTCGGTATCCGCGGGGTTGGATTATCCGGGAGTGGGTCCGGAACATGCTTATCTGAAAGATTCGGGCCGTGTCCGATACACCGCGGCCACCGACCGGGAAGCGTTGGAGGCGGTTCAGCTACTGTGTCGTACGGAAGGGATTTTGCCCGCATTGGAATCGGCTCATGCAGTGGCAGAAGCGGTAAAGATCGCCCATGAGGGTTCTCCGGAGGATATCGTGGTAATCTGCCTGTCGGGCCGGGGAGATAAAGATGTGGAGACAATTCACCGGGAATTGGAGGGATCCGGGGATGCAACCGATTGATCAAGCATTTCAACAAAAAGAGGGGCAACGTCTGATCCCGTTTGTGGTGGCCGGTGATCCGACGTCGCAGGTGACTCTGGACCTTTTGCACCTACTGCAAGAGGAAGGCGCTTCCGTAGTGGAGCTGGGTGTTCCCTATTCCGACCCGTTGGCAGACGGCCCGTTGATTCAGGAAGCCTCTGAACGGGCGCTCCGCCAAGGGATGAACCTAACAAAGGTGTTGGAGCTGGCCCGGACGGCCCGAGAGCGGGGAATCACACTGCCGTTGGTCCTTTTCACCTATTATAATCCGATTTTGCAGTTTGGCCCGGAACGTTTGGTGCAAGAAGCCCGGGCAGCCGGTATCAACGGGATGATCATTCCCGACCTACCTTGGGAAGAAGGAAAGGAGCTCGCCGATTTGGCGGCGCGGCAGGGTGTTTATTTGATCCCGTTGGTGGCCCCGACATCAAAGGAACGCATTCGCAAGATTGTTCGGGGAGCCCGCGGTTTTGTCTATTGCGTGTCTTCTTTGGGTACCACGGGAATACGGCAAAACTTCGCCCAAGGAGTGGAGGAGTTTTTGGAAACGGTCCGTCAAGAGAGCCCGGTACCGACGGCTGTAGGCTTTGGCATCTCCGCAGGCAGTCACGTGGAATACTTTTTGCGCCATGCGGATGCAGCAGTGGTGGGGAGCGCGCTGGTACGAGAGATCGCCCTGCATCAGGAAGCGCTGCAGGATAAGGATAAACGGGCTGCAGCATTGGATTCCATTCGCGGCTTTGTGCGAGGGCTGATACCGGCGGCTCCCGTAAAGTCCTAGCACGCTGCCTCCTTTCCCTCTCTTGTCAATGTCAAAGGATTGGAACATGAACGGATACCAGCCTCTCACCAGGCTGGTCGTTTTTTGGGATGAATGCCCGGTTTTTTGATACGATAAGCATGCAATTGCAAGCAGCGGTTTACGTTCTTCATAGAAAACGGTAAGATAGAGAGAAAAACGCGGGGAGGAGCCAGGATATGCGAACCAAAGCGACATTGCACGGCTTGCCGGTCTATCAGCCGGGGAAGCTGTTGGAAGAAGTCAAACGAGAACTAGGGCTCGATGAAGTGATTAAGTTGGCCTCCAATGAAAATCCTTTCGGTTGTTCGCCGAAAGTATGGGAGTCTTTAGCGAAGGAACGGGAGTTTTTTGCCATGTACCCGGAAGGCGATGCCCGGGGTTTGCGTCTGGAGCTGGCTGATTTTTATGGAACCTCCCCAGACCGGATTGTTTGCGGGAACGGTTCTGATGAGATTGTCCAGATGATCGCCCGCGCTTATCTGGAACCGGGAGATCAAGCGGTGATGGCGGATATCACGTTCCCCCGTTACAAAACGATGACGGTGGTCGAAGGGGCTAAGGCGGTGGAGGTCCCCTTGGTCAATGGGGTACATGATTTGGACGCCATGGTGGAAGCGGTGAATGAGAAGACGAAAATCGTCTGGGTCTGCAACCCCAACAACCCCACCGGAACGGTAATCTCCCACACCGAGCTGACGCGGTTTTTGAGTCGTCTTCCGGACCATGTGTTGATTGTGGTCGACGAAGCTTATTATGAATATGTGACGGATGCCGACTACCCGGATACGCTGTCCTTGCTCCCCGACGATCCGAGACTGATTGTGCTGCGGACATTCTCCAAAATCTACGGTCTGGCTGCTTTCCGCATCGGTTATGGCATCGCTTCTCCAGAGCTGGCCCGTGAATTGGAAAAAGTGCGGGAGCCGTTTAATACCAACCGACTGGCCCAGCGGGCTGCGCGGACAGCTTTGACTGACCAAGACTTTGTCTGCAATTGCCGGGAAGCAAACCGGAAAGGAATGGATCAGATCGTTCGCCAGTTGGAGAATTGGGGTTTATCCTATTTCCCCTCCCAAGGGAACTTCCTCTTACTGGATACTCAGCGCCCGGCGCAAGAGGTATTTGATGTCCTGCTACGGCAAGGAGTGATCGTCCGTTCCGGTTCCGCTCTCGGTTATCCCACCCACATCCGTGTGACGATCGGTACGGAAGAACAAAACCGTCGTTTTCTCCAAGCCTTGGCCTATGCGCTGGAAAAGCCGATCCCAAAGGAGGCTGCCCGTTGACATTTCGAAAGGCGGCCGTACTGGGAATCGGGTTGATCGGCGGTTCGTTGGCACTCGGTTTGAAGGAGAAGGCGGGTCTGGAAGTATACGGGTTTGATGTGTCTGAAAGTGCGCTCAAGTGGGCGGAATCTGCCGGTGTGATCCATCAAGGGCATACCAATCTGGAGTCGGCTGTAGCGAATGCGGATTTAGTGGTGATCGCGGTTCCGGTAGGTACCACCCCGCGTCTGATGGAACAGCTGGCAGAACTTCCCCTAAAATCAAACTGCATCGTTACGGATGTAGGCAGTACCAAAGGAGTAGTGACCAAAGCCGGCATGGTGTTTTCTTCCCGTGGCGTGACCTTTATCGGGGGACACCCGATGGCAGGCTCCCATCGCTCCGGAGTACAGGCCGCCGATCCGCACCTGTTTGAAAACGCCTATTATGTATTGACGCCCCACCAGGAAACCTCGTTATTTCAGGTGCAGCGGTTGAGCCGGTTGCTGGAGAAGGCAACGGGGGCCAAACTGGTGCTGATGGATCCGGAACATCACGACCGGGTGGTAGGTGCGATCAGCCACCTTCCCCATGTGGTGGCAGCTGCACTGGTCAATCAAGTGGGTAGATATAACGAGGAAAATGAATGGTTCTTCCGCTTGGCTGCCGGCGGATTTCGGGACCTGACACGGGTGGCGGGAAGCCATCCGCTCATGTGGCGGGATATCCTGTTGAGCAATCGCGATGCCGTTGTGCAATTGCTGGATGATTGGATTCGGGATATGCAGGAAATCCAATCCGCTGTAAAGCACCGGGACAGCGAGCGGATTGAATGGTTTTTTCAAAATGCAAAAACGCTGCGCGACAAATTGCCCGACCGTAAAAAAGGAATTTTGACCGAGGAATATGATTGCTATGTCAATATGCCGGATCATCCCGGTGAAATTGGGAAAGTGGCGACTTTGGTCGGTGAAGCCGGTTGCAACCTGAGCAATCTTCATGTAATGGAAAATCGGGAAGCGACCCAAGGAGTTCTGCGGTTGGTCTTCCGTGACAGGGAAGAACTGGAACGGGCGGTTAACCGGCTGCGCCAGTCGGGGTACGAAGTGTTTTTGATTGAAGAAGAGAATCAGGAGAAAAAGTGAGGAGGAACCATGGCAGTCATTCAGACGGAAAAACGAAAGGGTTTAACCGGCAGTGTGCGGGTACCGGGAGATAAATCCATTTCGCACCGGGCAGTAATGTTTGGTGCCATTGCCAAGGGAACGACAAGGGTCGAAGGGTTCTTACCGGGTGCGGACTGTTTAAGCACCATCGAATGTTTTCGCCGAATGGGTGTCACCATCCACACCCATTCTCCCACGTCTTTGCAGGTGGAAGGACAGGGCTGGGATGGATTGCGGGAACCGGGGTCTTTTCTGGATGTCGGCAATTCCGGCACGACGATCCGGCTGATGCTGGGGATTTTGACCGGGCGCCCTTTTTGGTCCACGGTCATCGGGGATGAATCGATTGCACGGCGCCCGATGGATCGCGTGGTGAAGCCCTTGCGTCAGATGGGGGCAAGAGTGGATGGCCGCCGCGATGGAAAGTTTACCCCACTCGGGGTGCGCGGCGGTAATCTGCAAGGCATCCGCTTTGAGAGTCCGGTTGCCAGTGCCCAGGTGAAGTCCTGTTTGCTGTTGGCCGGTTTACAAGCGGCAGGGACGACAACAATTGCAGAGCCTTCCTTGTCACGGGATCATACAGAGCGGATGTTGCGTGCATTTGGTGTAGAGCTGCAACGTGAGGGATACGCTGTTTCGGTTCAGGGCGGTCAGTCCTTGGTTGCCCAGGAAGTCCGTGTCCCCGGAGATATTTCCTCTGCAGCCTTCATCATGGCGGCGGCGCTGCTGGTACCCGACAGCAAGGTGACGATCCGCGATGTAGGGTTGAATCCCACTCGCACCGGGATTATCGATGCCTTGCAAGCTATGGGTGCCCGGTTGGAAGTGGAAGAGAAGGGGGAATGGTGCGGAGAGCCCGTAGGAGATATCACGGTCAGATCCAGTGAACTTCAGAGTACGGAGATCGGCGGGGATCTCATCCCGCGGCTGATCGATGAAATTCCGATTTTGGCCGTGATCGCTTCACAGGCTGAAGGCACGACGGTGATCAAAGATGCTGCGGAGTTGAAGGTGAAAGAAACAAATCGTATCGCTGTGACGGCCCAGGAGTTGCGCAAGTTGGGCGCCCGGGTAGAGGAGACAGACGATGGACTCATTATTCACGGTCCCTCTCCTTTGACCGGCGGTGAATGTGACAGTCACGGGGATCATCGCATAGGGATGGCGATGGCGATCGCAGGCCTGATTGCAGACCGGGGATGCAAGGTTCATCGTGCCGAGGCGATCGATGTTTCTTTTCCCGGTTTTGAAGCGTTGCTGCAACAATTATGAGTATCAAAATACCAACAGAAAATTCGGAAAGAGGGTTGACCTGGAAAAATAGCATGCTTATAATGAACACATAGTATGGTTTCTCTCCACTCCTATCCATGATGCACGGTTGTGCAAACCGCTCTCTGACGGGCGGTTCTTTTTTTGTCCCTTCCGTAATACAACTCCAATGAGGAGGGGAATGGGATGCGCAAAGAATCGAGGCAATTTGCCGTAGAAATGGCGTTTGTCCTGACAATGGTCTGGTTACTAAAAGAATGGGTATTTCCCTTCTGGATCTGGAAACTGTTTCAAAACGGAGATGCAACATCGATGATGACGGAATGGATGATACTCATGGTCGCCGTCATCACCGGAATCGTATATATCGGTCTGGGCTCCTCGGCCAAGTATCAACACGCCTTGCCATATCCCAATGCCACCTTGATTTTTGCCGCTGTTCACGGTACATACTGGCTTTCCGGCACGTTTTTTCCCTTGATCAGGGAAGGGTGGGCCGGTCTTTTGGGAGACGGGATCCGCTTGTTTGCCGGCGGGAGGGAAGTGGAACCGCTGATCATCGTCACAGCCTGTTACCTCCTGTTTTTGCTGGGAAGAAAGGTTAACGTAAAAGAATCTTCTTACACTCACCGTCAAACCCAGACACGATCCGTTCAACAAAGCCGGTAAATCCCCACGGCGCCCATAGGAAGTGCCCCTGGGGTGCTTTAGCCGTGTGGAGCAAGTCACAGCTCGTCCAATTCACGTCTTACAAGGCAGAATGGGCTGGTAAGAATGTGGAATTGGTTGACCCTCACAATACGTCACAGGCATGCTCCGAGTGTGGGCAGATTGGAAAGAAAAAACTGAGTGAACGGATCCATAAATGTTCATGCGGATATATAGCAGACAGAGATGTCAACGCTGCAAGGAATATCCTACATAAAGCGATTGGATACGTTCCCCAAGTCTATGGCCAACTTGAATTACAACTTTTCTAGGCTCGGAACGAGCCTTCGTGGACGGATGTGGGTTGCCACGCCAGATGAAACGAGAAGCTCGCCATTTCAATGGCGAGTAGTTCACTATTTACAGTAGAGTTATCTGTACCATAGTCATTTCCTTTTTGTCAGCAAATTCCGTCGGTTGGTTGCTATATGAATATTCAAAAACCCTGCGGCTACAGCGCTGTGGGGTTTCGACTGATTTCTGACCTTACGGGAATCTCCACTTTTAAAACTTGCCACGATGAAACCGGACTGCAATCGTTTTATCATGTCGATTTTTGTCAGAAAAAGTCCGATTTTTAAAATAGTATTCCAGTTATTCTCATGGCAACATGTACTTGTAAATGGGAATGGAGCTATAATCTAGGAGGAATCGAGTTGAGACGATTTGTGTATGGGTTGATCGCGGTCGCGCTTTTTGTCACCCTTGCCCTGCCGGCGGGTATGTCTACGGTTTCGGCTGAAAAGCCGAAGGCTCCCGAGACGGCGCTCACTCACGAGAAACTTCCGAAAATCTCGTACTATCCGGAACCGAAACCATCGGAAGTCCGTTCGGCAAAGGCCAAATACGCCAAGGCCATGGCCGTCACCAAAGAACTGGCGGCAAAAAAAGGAAAGAACATCCAGGCGGACATCGACGATCCGGCCTTTCAGGCGTTTGTTTTTGAATTGGGCTCTGCACCCGGTGAATTGCCAAAGGACGACCAGGATGAGATAGTCAATTTCGTCCGGTTCATCGATCGTTATGAAAATATAAAGAAAAACGAGCAGATCAAAAAATTTCAGGATAAAATCAAACAGGGAAAAGGACTGAGCGACAAGGAACGACGAAAATTGCACTCTCTGCTTCCCGTCGATGTGGATCGACAAACTATCATGAAAAACCAGCAAAAGAGGAAGGCGATCCCCCAGCAGACCATTTATCCCTATGATAGAAAAGCCGCCGTGGACTATGCCCATCAATGGTGGGACGGACGCAACAACGAGGAATACGGCTTTTACTATTGGTACTACGACTGCAGCGAGGAAGATCCCGAATGCTGGAACGATTGCACCAACTTCGTCTCGCAAGCCCTGGAAAAGGGCGGTATGGTGGAATGGCACGGGGGACAGCTGCCGCCTGAATACGACTGATATTATAGGGACTGGTGGTTCTTCGGTCCCACCCATACCTGGGGAGGCGCCAATAACTTTTTCCAACATATGAAGGTTCGAGCCAAATTGACAGACAACCCCCTCAATTTAGACATCGGTGATGTCATCAATATCAACTTCAGCAACGACCCGGATGTGGACCATACGGCGATAATCACGGTGGCGGATGGCATCGTCAGAAAGAGGACGCAGCACACGACGGACAAAAAAGATGTCGACATTTCCGATGTGCTTAACCAAAGAGGTTACACTGTTTATATGTGGGAGCTGGATGAGGCCAATCGTCAAGGTCCTTACGTCCCCCCGAAATAATTCGGCAAGAAGGGAGACGGGAAATCATGTTCCCGTCTCTTCGCTCATTTCGTGGAAGGAGTGTTGATCGAATGAAAAGGATCTGGTGGCTTCCTCTGCTATTGATTCTCTTGTGGGGCTGTTCCAACCAGGAGACTCCTTTCCAATTCACCCAACTAAAAAAAATGGGGAATCTCCCCTTGCCCGATAGCGCCGTACCCGATCCCTCCCGTTCGACCGGAGAAAAAGCGACATACACCGTCGATGCCGACGATTTTCCGACCCACGTGGTCTATCGAAACCAGATTGTCCGGCTGGTGGAAGAGGACTGGCTGGTATATTCGGAACACGCCCCCAAAGTCATCCGCGCGAGCAAAGGTTCCCGTCATTACCGGATCCTCATCGGACACGACAGGGACGGGGATACGGTCATCACCGTCGAACCGGCGGGAGAATCGTTGCTGAAGTATTATGACCGGGTGCAATCGGACCGTTCCCGGTAGAGGGGAACGAAGACCGGGGTGGGTGAAGTCGAGAGATCGGAGACGGCCAACCATCTCGACCGAGCCCGCGTATGGGTTTGTCAGCAACCTCAGAGAAAAGCCCTGACGGAGGGCTTTTCTCTGGCTCACTCTGGCTCATGGATATCTACGTACCAACAATAGACACCTTTCATTTTTATCCATTGCCGGGTCAAATATAAAAAATGGACCCACGCAGGATACCTGCGTGAGCCCGTCTTTCAAGGCTTTTGCTTGTGAAGCAAGGGCTTTTTATTTGGGGTAGAGGTAATAGATGCTACATCTACCCCTTGGCTTTTATATTTAGATTTAATAAATTCAAACAAGTTTGCAACACAAACAAAAAAGCTTAAAGAATAAACCGAAGCCTACAGGCAACGCGAAAAAGATGGGGAGGTCACGGGGAAACTTTCGCAACAGGATAATTTTCCTCCGTTTCGTCCAAACTGCTGAATAACAGACGGTTTTGGAGGAAGAACGATGAATTTTGCGGACTTGCTCACTTATGCGGATATCCAACAGGTGAAAAAAATTGCAGCCCACTATGGCTGTGTCACAGACCAGCATTCCAAAAATGACATGATTACGTCTCTGTTACATCATTTGGGCCGGAAATCGCAACTGGCGACTATGGTGGAAGGATTGTCACCGGAAGAGTTTCGCTTTTTGCAGCAAATCTGTTTTGACTCCCGCGATCTGTTCAGCCAGGAGGATTTGTTGGGAAAAGGGAAGACCGCCCTGGGAGATGGGGAGGAAAGTCCCCGTCGTCTGGTGATTTCCGGTATGCAGCGTGGCTGGATTTTTCCGGGGGTAACGCAGCGGCACCGTACCTTTTTTCAGATCCCGGCGGATTTGCGCCGCCGTTTTTTGGAGCTGCTCGCGGAGCCTTATCGGATCAATGATGGGATGAAGAAGGATGAGCCCTTCGCTTACCGTGATGAAGAAGGACACATGATCCAAGATTTGATTCACTTCCTCAAGTATCTACGCCACGGGGAGATCCCACTCACCTCGGAAGGCGGCATCTATAAGCAGCATCAACGGCAAATTTTTAAAATGTTTGCGGTCCCGGAGGAGCTGGTGGACAAGAAGGGGTGGCGGTTTGGTTTTGGCCGGCGGTATCATCAGTACCCGGATCGGTTTTCACTGTTGTATGATTATGCGTATTACAAAGGCTACATCATGGAATTACTGGAAGAAGGAGTTTTGCGTTTAACCGAGGAAGGCGTAGGGAAAATCGAAGACAAAAAGCGGGGGGAAGATCGGGAACTGTACCGTTTTTGGCTCCGTCTGTATCGGCGTCCCATTCCCCATGTAGCGGTGATTGTCCAGTGGGTGGATCTGTTGTGCAGATATGAGTGGATCGGGGTATCCCAAGTGGAAGAAGCCGTATCAAGTTGGCTGCATCCTTTTTACTATGAGGATAAGAAAAGTCTGCTGCAACGGTTGTTGAAAATGATGCTGCATCTGGGGATGATTCGTTTGGGAGAGAGAAAAAACGGCGAAAAAGTCATTCGGATGAATGAGATCGGACATACATGGATTACTGGGGTTTCCGGATTTTCCGAGAAGGCGTTGGACAAACGTTATACAGAGGTGTCACCTGCTCAATAAATCGCCATATTCAGAAGGAAAACGGCTGGTTCCTGTGGAATAAAAATATAAACTCACATCATAGTTATAAAAAAATATCATAATTTTCGATTCATACCGGATCGGTATAAGGGGGATGGGGGGATGGATGTGAGCGAATGTGTCACGGTCTCGGAGAAAAGGGACTTCATTCAGTGGTTCCTGACGCGTTTTGAGTTGCAGAAACGTGAAGCTGCTTGGCTGCTCAATTACCTTTGTTCCGATGATCAGATTCTGAAACGTATCCATTTCGTTGACAACCTCCGTCAGTTGCCCAAGACAATGGTCATTTCGACCCGGTGCAGCCGTTCAACCCCATTTAAGTTCACAAAGAATAAACGAGTCAGCAATGACGTCGAGTCTGCCTTCTACGATATCCGAACATGCCCCCATGAAGACCTGTATATCTCTCTCCTGTTTAAGGAGCGGACCAGTTGCCCGGAATACGCTGCAGTATTGGAGGTCAACCCTATGGAGAGACAGGATCTCGTTCAAGACACTCTGATCAGTTTGATAGCGGAAATGGTCCTGGATGACGCGGTTCGTGACTTTCGAAAGAAGGATTTGTACAGACGAATCGATGCTGCTCTGGAAAAGGGAGACGAAGAACAATTCTTACAATTAACCGAACAGTGGTTGAAAATCGTGGAAGTAAAAAAATAACTTCGATATAATGCTCGGCAGAGACCGAGCTTTTTTTGTGAGGAGGAGCGTGTGTGAGGTTTACAAGAATGAAAGAAGAGGAATGGAAAGCGATTGCCCCCTATGTAGATTCGTTGTGTTTACCGATCTTTCCGGTAAGTGTCCGCAACAAGGAATTGACTGGCTCGGCAGCCGCCCGGGCCGTAAAAGTGGCCGAATTGGTGGAAGAGGAATTAAAGGGACGATTGCTGCTGATGCCGCCGTTGCCTTTTTCAGGTGAAATGGAAGCGTTTCTCCCTTATTTAAAAAGTATTATGAAAGATTGGAAAGAATCCGGGTTTCACCATATTTTTTTACTCCAGACAGAAGGAGTGTTGGAGTCTTCATCCGTGAATTCGATAGGTGCAACAACATTGCTGACCATTCCGGATGAAGGGGAACCGGATGAGACGGCTGCCGGTATATGTGATTCCATTATTGCTTTGTGGGAACGTGCTGTAAGGGAATGAATGGAAGTATTTTAGGAAACAGTATAGAAAGCAGACATTAAGTTGCTGTTCCCTGTTCTTGACACGGAATAAGACCGTTGGCTATCATGAATATGTCCTAGTAATAATAAGGTTCTGACGTTTTAACCCGTATAGAGGGAGGTCGGACGAGTCGTGAGCGAAAAGAAAGAGCAGAAGCCGAGTATCTCCCGCCGTAGGTTTCTTACCTACTCCATAGCGAGCACGGCTGGCTTTCTCGCTTCCGGTGTATTGTACCCGATGGTCCGCTTTGCCATCGATCCGCTCTTGCAAAAGGGATCGGATACCAAGTTCGTCGACGTAGGCCCGGCAGACGAATTTGGTCCTCAGCCGAAATCCGTGGAGTTTCATATCCAGCGGAAAGACGGATGGTACAAAAAGCCCGGCGGTGAAAAAGCGACGGCTTGGGTGATGAAGACTGGCAGTGATATTTTGGCCTTATCTCCCATTTGTAAGCACTTGGGGTGTACAGTCAAATGGGAAGGCGGCGGGCACAAAGACCACTATTATTGCCCCTGTCACGGCGGGTTGTACACCAAAGACGGAACAAACGTTCCGGGTACACCGCCCAATGCCCCGTTGGATATGTATGAAACCAAGGTGGAAAACGGCCGCTTGATGTTAGGTGCCGTTAAACCGCGAGGAGGGGCGTGACACGTATGCTGAAAAGTATGTATGAATGGTTGGATAAGCGCATCGACATCACGCCGATGTGGCGGGATGTGGCGGACCATGAAGTCCCGGAGCACGTGAACCCGGCTCACCATTTCTCCGCTTTTATCTATTGCTTTGGTGGGCTGACGTTTTTTATTGTGGTAATTCAGATCCTTTCAGGCATGTTCTTGACCATGTACTATGTTCCGGACATTGAGAACGCTTGGAAGAGTGTTCATTATCTGCAAAATGAAATCGCATTCGGACAGATTGTCCGGGGAATGCATCACTGGGGAGCCAGTGTATCCATCGTGATGTTGTTCCTACATACCCTCCGGGTGTTCTTCACAGGTTCCTACAAGCACCCCCGGGAATTCAACTGGGTGATCGGGATGCTGCTCTTTTTCGTGATGCTGGGTCTCGGTTTCACAGGGTACCTGCTGCCTTGGGATAACAAAGCCTACTTTGCTACCAAGGTCGGTATTGAAATCGCTGCGAGTGTTCCGATTATCGGGGATGCAGCCGCTTCATTCCTGCAAGGGGGAGAGGTTGTTGGGGCACAGACATTGGCGCGTTTCTTCGCCTTGCACGTCTTCTTCCTGCCAGGCATCCTGTTGGCCCTTTTGGGTGCCCACTTCTTCCTGATTCGGAAGCAAGGAATTTCTGGGCCGCTATAAGCTGAAAGTGTAAGGGGGGAGAGTTACTTGGCACATAATCACGACGGAAAAGACAAAGAGGTTCATTACGTCGGGGACTCCCGGGTTCCTCAAAACAAGAAAAAGCTGTATCCCAAGGATTATTCCGAGTACCCTGGAAATACGGAGCCTTTCTTTCCGAACTTCCTGCTTAAGGAATGGATGGTTGCCGTCGTAGTCCTCGTAGGTTTCTTGGCGCTTGTGATGGCGGAAGAGCCTCCATTGGGAGAGCAAGCCGACCCGACGAATACGGGCTTCTTACCGGTTCCGGACTGGTACTTCCTTTTCTTGTACCAGCTTCTGAAGTTTAAATGGGCATCCGGCCCCTTTGTAGTTGTGGGTACGGTCATTGTTCCTGGAATCGCTTTCACCGCCCTCCTTCTGGCTCCCTGGCTGGATCGCAGCAAGGAGCGCCGTCCTTTCAAACGCCCGGTGGCTACGAGTTTGATGCTGATTAGCTTGGTGGCTATCGCCATTTTAACATGGGAAGCAGAGGACGAGCATGAGAAACAGCTGGCTTCGTTGCCTAAAGGAAGCTCTGAAGAAGATGTCAAAATCGTGGACCAGAATGATCCCGCTTACGAAATCTACAAAAACCAGGCTTGCGTCAATTGTCACGGGGAGCAGCTGGAAGGGATCACGGGTCCGCCTCTGAAAGGGATCGGGGACGCATATAGTGCGGAACAGATTCAACATATCATGGATACAGGGAAAGGTCAGATGCCTGCCGGCATGTTCCAAGGAACACCGGAAGAAAAACGAAAGCTGGCAGAATGGCTAACCAAGCAGAAGACCGGAAAACCAAAGTCCACTGAACATTAAGAGAGAGAACCAGAGAACCTGGCTGCATCCAGCGGTCAGGTTTTTTTTATAATAGACTGCAAAGGAGGTGTTCACGTTGACACTTTTGTGGCGGTCGTTGATTCACCGGCTGGATGATCCTGTCTTTCTGCGCCTGTTGTTTGTGGTGAATTTACTGGGTTCTATCTATGGATTTTATTGGTATAAAAATCAATTGGCGATGACAGAGCCAGCCTATCTCTGGTTTGTTCCCGACAGTCCAACGGCGAGTGCAGCATTTACGTTGGTACTGTTGCTGTACATATGGGGAAAACGGTCCCCGCTGCTGGAAGCTTTTGCTGCGGTAACCCTGTTCAAATACGGGATTTGGGCCGTTGCGATGATTGTGGCCGGTGCTGCCATGTCGGCAGGCTCCTTCTTTCATGCTCTTCATTGGACCGACTGGATGCTGATGATATCTCATCTGGGCATGGCGCTAGAAGGGGTATTGTATGTCCGGCTGTATACATTTGATTGGCGTCACTTGACGGTAGTCGGGTTATGGACATTATGGAATGATTGGATGGATTACGGAGTCGGCGTTCATCCTTGGCTGCCCAGTACCCTGGCCGGACAGGAAGGAATTGTGGCTGTTTTTACTATCGGGTTAAGCTGGATCAGCCTCGGTCTGTTCGGGCTGCTGATTTGTATTCGTCCTCGCATGCTTCATTGAGAGGTATCCCATTGACAATAGAGATGAAGGGAACAACAGTCCCGTCACTTCCATACCTTATCATCCACCTTTAGCCCGCCGCTTGTGCGGGCTATATGCATGGCTGGGACAGGCAGAACATAGGATGGAGATAAGAGCGCGGGTCCGAGGGAGGAGAGAGCTTTGACACGAAAAATCATACAAAGCGGGAGAATGCTGATATGGGTGCTGGCGGTATCGATGGTCATCGGGTTGATGCAACCTTTCGTCGCACAAGCGGAAACACAGGCTGACAGGGAGCAGTGGTCGGATTGGGCCAAGCAGCTGTCGGTTCAAGTAGAGAAGGGAGATTTGGAGGGAGCGCGTGAAACATTGGGCCGCCTGTCGGAAGGGTTTTCTCAGTCGGATCTGTCGGAACTGCACTTATCGGTGGAAGCGATTGAATCATTGTCAGAGACGCTGATTGAGGCCGACCGGCAATTGAACCGGATCGTCCCCGAGCCTGCCGGATTGCATCAATCCACTCAACGGCTCTGGCTAGCATTTGATGCGTTGTCTCATCCACACGAACCTTTGTGGCATCAGTATGAGTCCATTTTGGAGAAGGATATTGAACGGATGGAAAAAGCGGTACAACAAAAGAAGAAGGACGAAATCTACCGCAGTTATCTATCCTTGGCAAAGTCCGTCCGCCAGGTGGAGCCTGCATTGTATGTGGTGCATCAACCGGTAACGGTACAAAAAATCCATTCATTGCTGCGTTTTTTGGACCGGGAAGCCCAATCGGATCCTGTTCGCGGACCTGCACTGAAACAAGGGCTGGCCCATCTGAAAAAATTGCTGCCCCCTCTGTTCAATGGAACCAAAGAGGAGGCGGCATTCGCTGCAGTGGAGCCATCGCCGCCGATCATTCCGGCATCGCTTTGCCTTGGCGGAAGCATTGCGTTGATTCTTTCTTATGTAGCTTGGCGAAAATATCGGGTACCGCAGGTTATCCGTCGGTCTGTTCCGTCTTATCGAAGGTAAAACCTTCTCCCAATACGTCACGGACATCGTGCACAACAACAAAGGCATAAGGGTCGACGGAGTGAACCAATTGTTTCAGGCGGGGGAGTTCGTTTCGGCTTAAGACCACATAGAGCACTTCCCGGTCGGTACCTGTGTAGCCCCCCCGGCCTTTTAAAAGGGTGACGCCCCGATCCATTTCGCTGGTGATTTTGTTGGAAATGCCGACAGCGGAGTTGGAGATGATCGTAGCGGCTTTCGCTGCATCCAATCCTTCGACTACAAAGTCGATCACACGTGCACCGATAAAGACGGCGACGACGGTATACATGGCTTTTTCCCGGCCGATGATAAAGGCGGATGCGGAGATAACGCCTAGATCAAAGAGAAACATCGCCCGGCCAATGCTCCAGTCGAAGTATTTGTTGGCCAATCGGGCGATGATATCGACACCGCCGGTAGTTCCGCCGGTACGGAAAATCAAGCCGAGACCCAGTCCCACACAAACGCCGGTGTATAGTGCAGCCAACAGCGGATCTCCCGGAATAGGCTCTCCCCAGCCTTTTGTGATTTCCAGACCAAGGGAGACAGCGACCGTTCCAATGATGGTATATATCAGGGTGCGCTTGCCGAATACTTTGTAACCGATAAAGAAGAGGGGGATATTGAGGGAAAGAATGACAACTCCTGGTGACCATCCGAACAAATAGTAGAAAATCAGTGCAATACCCGTAAAACCGCCTTCGGAGAGTTGATTGGAAATGGCAAAATAGTTGATCCCGAAGGCAAAAATAAAAGAACCGACAAAGATGGCGGCAATGTTTTTGGCGTGCTTCTGAATCATGGGTTCGCCTCCTACCCTTTTTCTTTTTTTTAGATTGTGTGAACCATTCACTTCCTATACCAAGATGGATGGCAGTGGGAAAAACGATGTGAAGCAGGATCTCGCTCCGGCCATTACGCTATATTATAACCGGGGGATCAGGGATGAGCAATGAGTCGCGATGTTTGTCAATGTGGATCGATTGGGTTACCATGATAGAAGGTTTGAATGAACAAGCGGGGGATGCTCATTGGAAGAAAAAACAATGAAACAGATGCAGCAAGTGGTGGACAAATATATCTCTCAATTTAAGGAAGGGTATTTTCATCCGTTGTCGATGTTGGCTCGGATGACAGAAGAAGTGGGGGAGTTGGCCCGGGAAGTGAATCATCGCTTTGGGGAAAAGCCCAAAAAAGCCGAAGAAGAGGAGAAAAGCATGGAGATGGAGTTGGGCGATATGCTGTTTATTTTGATTTGCTTCGCCAACTCGCTCCATATCGACCTGGAGGATGCCTTTGATCGTGTGATGCACAAATACAATACCCGGGATGCCGACCGGTGGACCCGGGTGGAGGAATGAATCTTACATACCAACCAGATAGGGAGCAACGAGGAGGGAAAGGCGCAAGACGCCGTTCATATATGAAACAGATACGAGTAGCTGTAGCTGGAGCTAACGGACGGATGGGACAAGAAGTGGTCAAAATGATTCAGTCATCCGACAATCTGACGTTGGTTCGCGGGATTTCCCGCTCGCAATACGGAAAAGATGTAGGTGAAGTAGCGGGAATCGGCCCGATCGGGGTTACCTTTACGGATTCGCTGGATGAGGTGCTGGCCAAAGACCGTCCGGATGTATTGGTGGATTTCACGGTTCCGGATGTGGTGAAAAAGAATATGGAACTGGCGATAGATGCAGGAGTCCGTCCGGTGGTGGGCACTTCGGGTCTGTCGGAAGAGGAAATTCAGGAGCTGCAAGAGCTGGCGAAAAAAAAGGGAGTCGGAGCGATCATTGCTCCCAACTTTGCCATTGGGGCGGTCCTAATGATGGTGTTTGCGGCGAAAGCAGCAAAATATATGCCCCATGTGGAAATTATCGAAATGCATCATGATCAGAAGCTGGATGCCCCATCCGGAACTGCAGTAAAGACAGCCGAATTGATTGCCCAGGAACGGGAAGAACTGAAACAAGGGCATCCCGAGGAAAAGGAAACCTGGGAAGGAGCACGGGGAGCTTACAAGAACGGATTTCGTGTTCACAGTGTGCGGTTGCCGGGGCTGGTGGCGCACCAGGAGGTGCTGTTCGGCGGTTCCGGTCAAATGTTGACGTTGCGGCATGATTCGCTGAACCGGGAATCGTTTATGCCGGGTGTAAAGTTGGCCGTGGAAAAGGTGATGGAGTTGGATCGTCTGGTTTACGGTTTAGAGAATATCCTGGACTTGTAAAGGAGCGAAGGGAGTGCAACCGGCTAGCGGTAAATACTCTTTGTTGTGGGGGGAGACTCCCATTCAGCCCCTCCCCCGGTTTGCTGAAAAGATCGGGGTGAAAAGCTGCTGGATCAAACGGGATGACCTCACAGGATTTGCTTTTGGCGGCAACAAACTGCGGAAGTTGGAGTATTTGTTGGCAGATGCGTTGAGTCAGAAGTGTGATCTGATTATCACCGGAGGCAGTCCTCAATCGAACCACGCCCGGTTGACGGCGGCCGCAGCCCGTCGGGCAGGATTGGATGTGTGGTTGTGTTTTGCCGGGAATACGCTGGGTCAGGTTCAAGGGAATTTGCTCTTGGATCAGTTAATGGATGCCCGTTTGATTTTGACGGGGGTCTATGGCTCGGAAGATTTGTTGACAGCGATGCATGAACAGGCGGAAGCAGCTCGCCGCGAGGGATACCGACCCTATGTGATACCGGTGGGAGGATCTTCTCCAGTAGGCGATTATGGGTATGTCAAGGCATGGGAGTCCTGTTGGCAACAGGTCCGAGAGGAAGGGCTGCCTTCCTTTGACCGGATTGTCCTACCGGTTGGCAGTGGGGGCACTATCGCGGGTTTATGGGTGGGAAACCAGTTGAACCCTGCACCGGCCCGGTTGACCGGGATCAGCGCATGGATGGAAAAAGACGAGCTGGAACAAGAGATATACCGCCTGATCAGGGATCTTCTGCCCTATGTAGGGCTAGAAACAGCCGATTGGACTGAAGGGCTTCCTGAACTACACGACGACTATATCGGGCGAAAGTACGGAGTCCCGTCCCCGGATGGAAATGAAGCGATTCGATTGTTGGCGCAGACGGAAGGGATATTTACCGATCCCATCTACACGGGAAAAGCGTTGGCCGGGTTGATCGATATAGCAGCCAAACAAGATTGTTCGGAAGAACATGTGCTGTTTTGGCATACTGGAGGGACTCCGGCGCTCTTTACCCATGCCGCATCGATGACATAGGAAGAAAGAATAGGGAAACAAGCGGTCAAACAGATGCGACCGCTTGTTCTTTTTCCATTTGGGCAGTTGTCCGGGGTCAGGGTGTTCTATCCGTAAGGCAATGGTTGTATAAGAGAGGCGTGATCGTTAGATAACCCAAAACCATCACGAAGTAAAGGAATTCCCCATAGTCCAGCGAAAGCATAAAAGGTGGAGTTTGTCCCGAGGAAACCAAGATGTCTTTTCCCGGGATGCAACGCGACCGTTTCCTCAGACTCATGATATACGGAGATCCATTCCCTTCAAGTTTTGGATTTCCGAAGGGAATCAGCTTCTTTGTCATGCGGAGAAAAATTGAGATTCCTTACCGAGCCCCTCTTTTCTTCAGCGAATAAAAATAATATTATGAAGATAGCGTTTTTTGAAAATATATATAGGAGGGTTAATATGAACACCACGGAAACGCCGACTTCTCCCTCCCCCAGTCCCCACCCGGGGGAAAAGCTGCCCGTACGGGCATTGATCGCCAGTCTGGCTGGAACGGCGATCGAGTGGTACGACTTCTTCCTGTATGGCATCGCTGCCGCTCTCGTTTTCAGCAAAATCTTTTTTCCGACCGGCATGGATCCGTTTATCGCACTGCTTTTGTCTTACGCCACCTTCGGCATCCCCTTTTTTATCCGACCCCTCGGGGGGCTGGTGTTCAGTCATATCGGGGACCGGATCGGCCGAAAGAAGACCTTGATCTATACCCTCATGCTCATGGGAATCGCCACGGTCCTAATCGGACTTCTTCCCGGCTATGAGACCATCGGCATCGCCGCCCCCATCCTGCTCACCCTTCTGCGGGTGGTGCAGGGAATCGGGATCGGCGGGGAGTGGGGCGGTGCCGTTCTTTTGGCCGTGGAGTACTCCTCCAACCGGCGCCGGGGCTTCTTCGGAAGCGTGCCTCAAATGGGGGTCCCCTTGGGATTGCTTCTCGGGACATTGGCCATGACCCTCGTCTCCCTAATGCCGGAAAAACTTTTTCTCTCCTGGGGTTGGCGGATCCCCTTTATCCTGAGCTTCGTCCTGGTTGTCGTAGGCCTTTGGATTCGGAAGGGGATCGATGAAACCCCGGCATTCCAAAAAAACCTCAAACAAGGCAATATCTCCAGGGTGCCGTTGCTTGACACCTTCCGCCACCACTGGAAGTCGGTCCTTCTATCCACCGGGATGAAAGTGGTCGAAACAGCACCTTTCTATATTTTCTCGACCTATATCATCTCCTACGCCACCGCGGAACAGGGGTACTCCAACAGCATCGTGTTAAACGCCATCACCCTCGCTACCTTCGTTTCCTGCCTGATGATTCCGCTAATGGGTATCCTATCCGACCGCATCGGCCGCAAACCGGTTTACATCGGCGGAACCGTCGGAATTATACTGGTTGCCTTCCCTTACTTTTATCTGGTGGAAACAAAGTCGACCCTTCTGTTTACACTGGGCAGTGTGCTTGCCCTGGGAATCATCTGGTCGGCAGTGACAGGGGTGCTGGGCACCCTATATTCGGAGGTCTTCTCCACCCGTGTCCGCTACACCGGCGTGACATTGGGGTATCAGCTGGGAGCCGCCCTGGCCGGGGGAACGGCACCTATGATCGCCGCGGCCCTCGTCCGTCAGGCGGGAGGTGTTTGGACACCGTTGGCATTTTACCTTATCATCACGGGAGCCATCTCCCTTCTCTCCATTTGGGTGATCAAGGAAACCCGGGGAAGTGAGCTCACCTGAGCCGGAATGAATGAGAGTAACTGAAGGAGTGATCATTTGCTGTTTATCGATGCAAAAAGGGTCCGGCGACTATTCCAGATGGCCGAAGGCATTCGGATCATCGAAGAAACCATTCGCCACTGGGCGGAGGAGCGGGCGAAAGCTCCTCCCCGAACGTCGATTCCGGTTCCGGAGGAAGATGCGGCCTTCCTGTTTATGCCGGCGTATCTGGGTGACTCTCGTTACGCCGCGGTCAAAGTAGCCAGTGTTTTCCCCGATAATCCCCGCCACGGGCGGCCTTCGATCCAATCGGTCACCCTGCTCAGCGACGGAAAGACCGGTGAACACCTGGCCGTTATCGATTCCGCCTGGCTTACTGTTATGCGGACGGGGGCCTTAAGCGGGGTGGCCGCTAAATACCTGGCGCGAAAAGACGCCTCGGTCCTGGGTGTGATCGGCTGCGGGGCGCAGTCCACCGGCCAGATTGCGGCGATCATGGTCGTTCGGCCGATCCGGAAAGTGATGCTATACAACCGAAGTCCCGAAAAAGCCCGGCGTCTGTCGGAAAAACTTCAAAAAGAGTACCCCAGTCTTGAAGAGGTCCGGGTGATGGAAAATCCCGACGAGACCGCATCCCTCTCCGATATCCTCGTCTGCAGTACCACTTCCGCCACTCCGGTGTTTGACGGCCATCTCCTCCGTCCGGGAACTCATGTGAGCGCCATCGGTTCTTACCGGCCCAACATGCAGGAAGTGGATTCGGTAACTCTGGAAAAAAGCGACCGGATCTTCGCCGACACCCTGGCCGGCGTGATGGAGGAAGCCGGGGACTTCCTCATTCCCATGAAGGAAGGCCGCTTTTTCCGGGATTGGATTGAGGGTGAACTGAAAGATCTGGTCCTGGGCACGAGTCCGGGAAGAAGGAGCGAAAAGGAAATCACCCTGTTCAAATCTGTCGGCTTTTCTTTGCCGGACGCTGCCTTAGCCCAGCTGATCTATGAAAAGACCAAACAGTCGGAGAAGAACACCCGGATAGACGGACCGTGTAGGACAGAGTAACTCAAAAAGGAATCGAAAATAAGGGTCGGGGGCGGAACCCGGCCCATGTTATTGACAAAGGGGCGGATTTCCGTCTCCACCTCTTTCCCTCCTCGGAAAAGTCAAGCTGTCCGCTTTGCACCTTAGTCCCTCCTATATAAAGTTGACGATGAGAAATAATGCACTTCCCCAAATAATTACAGCTGAAATTTTGTTTAAAACCGGAATTACACCCGACTTTAATTTTTTAAGTAAACCTCCGGCAATAGCTAACGAAACAAACCAAAAAAAGGATACCAAGATTCCTGCAAAGGCAAACCAAAATTTATCAGAACCGTGATACTGAATGGAACTTGCTCCAATAACTCCAATTGTGTCCAGGATAGCATGAGGATTTAACAAGGAAACAGAACAGGCAAACAGAATCTGTTTTTTCGCAGTCATTCTATCCGAAATTTCCTGATTGGCATTATCTTGAGAACGCCATGTAACAACTCCCATATATATGAGAAAGACAATTCCGATCAGCAATAAAACATTTTTAAATAACTTACAGTTAAAATCATAACGGAAACTCCCATTACTGTTAAGGTGATAAGGGTTGCATCACAAAACGTCGCCGCCAAAATGGCAGGCAATGCCTTGTAGAAACGGGGCTGTACAGCCCCTTGATTAAAAATAAACACATTTTGGACACCAAGTGGGAGTATTAAACCAAATGCCAAAACAAAACCATGAATAAAGGCTAGCATATTTTTTCCTCCAATCTTGAAGAGATAGCCCCTCACATGGAGGGGCTGAACTAATTTCCTCTAATTTCCTCTAATATCACCTATATTCAGATGGAAAGCCTGGAGAAAAGAAGCAAAAAATCCTGTACACCACTCAATCTTTATTCGGATCGTGAGCCATTGGTAACGAGTCCTACCTCCCTCACTATAAGGGAATCGGTTATAAACTTTCAAATATTACTTAATGTACTGACAACTGATGTAAACGGATACACATATGTTTTTATTGCGATTATGATCAGATAAAGCTCTAAATTACTAAAGGTTTTTTTGATCCGAAAGATGTCTTGAATAAATATCAAGGATCCTTTGCAACATATTAGGGACATGAACGTGAATGGGATGAATGAAAATGTCCAAACGATTATCTGCGGTTTTTTTATCTGTCCTGATGATTCTAACGACTTCCTGCACATCGAAACAAGAAGGCTCGCTACAGGAACAGGTCAAAAAGATGACACAAGATATGGCGATGGATTCCCAGGTCCAACGCGCCTTTTTACAAGGAAGAAAGGAGACGGCAGAATCAGACGGTCAACTACGAAGGGAAATGTTTGCCCAAAATTTAAGCGAACAAAAAGGTATGCTGAATGACTCGGCGATCGCTCCCCACCTGTTGGATCTGAATATGGATATGACCCAACGGGCTCTCAACGACAACAAGATGCAGGAACGTTACCTCCAGACCAACCTCCTAACTCTGAAAAAAATCGCTTCCGATCCGGCGAAGCGCAACCAGCTGCTTCAGACCTTACAACACGCACGCCAGGATGCCCTCAACAATCACAAAATGAGGTTATCGCTTTTAAAACAGGGAGTTCTAGAGCATTATGACGCTTTGAATACTCCAGGGATTACACCGATGGTACTCGATTACAATATGGACGTGCTGGAACGGATCTCCACGGATCCTACCCAAAAAAAGCGGTTGATGACTTCTCAGCTAGCCACGCTGAAGGCTATTGCGAAAGATCCTCAACTTCGTCCCCAGTTGATTGCTTTCATGATGGAGTTGATGAAAGATCCAGCCATGCAAAAAGAAATGAAAAAAATGATGATGCCGATGCTCCAGATGATGAAACAACAAATGCAGCAACAGATGAAACAAAAGATGATGCAACAAATGAAAAAAGGGACCGGATCTTCTGGCGAGCCACACAAAAAAGTCCGCTTTTCCCATCCTTAGAGGGAAGCGGACTTTTTTGCGTGTAAACAAGGCCGATGTTAAAACGTACTCTACAGCTATATCGCTTAAAAAACTACTTTGAACCAAAACCCAGCTGAAGTCCCGTTTCAGCGGGTTTTCTTGATTTTCGAAAGACATGTAGAATATAATGAAACCAATCACAGAGACTGAAACCCACGCGGCAAGAAAGACCGGGTGGGTTTTTTCAGGGGTTTTCTTCGATTACATTATCATTTTGATTATAAGAAGGTGATCCCACATGCACATTGCGTTGATTGCCCACGACAACAAAAAAGAAGAGATGGTTCGCTTTGCGATTGCGTATAAAGACTTGCTCAAAGAGCATACCTTGTATGCAACCGGAACGACAGGAACGAAAATCATGAACGCTACCGGGTTGGATGTACATCGCTTCTTGTCGGGACCGATTGGTGGCGACCAGCAAATCGGGGCACTGTTGGCGGAAAATCGAATCGATTGCATGGTCTTTTTACGGGATCCCTTGACAGCTCAACCCCATGAACCGGATATTCTGGCATTGCTGCGATTGGCCGATGTACATAATGTGCCGGTGGCAACCAATTTGGCTGCTGCCGAAGTCCTGATTCGCTCCATCAAGCAAGGGGATTTTGCTTGGCGCGAAATCGTTTCCGGAAAAACGTTTGAGAATCCAGAAGGGTGAAATGAATGAGTGAACACGTTGATATTCTTGCCTTTGGAGCCCATCCTGACGATGTAGAAATTGGAGCGGGCGGTATTTTGGCCAAGCAAGCGGCACTGGGCTATAAAACCGCCATCTGTGAATTGACATATGCAGAACTCTCTTCCAACGGCGATGTGGAAACACGGAAGCGGGAAGGGAAGAAGGCGGCTGCCATTCTTCAATTGGCAGGCCGGTATTCTTTGGGGTTTCCCGATCGGGGTTTGACAGGCACAGCGGAACAGATCCAGGAGATGGTCCGCTTGATCCGTCGGTTGCAGCCAAAAGTCGTGTTGGCCCCTTATTGGGAGGATCGCCATCCCGATCATGTTGCATGCAGCCGTTTGGTGAAGGAAGCTGTGTTCGATGCGGCCATTCGAAAAAAGGTTCCAGAAGTTGCACCTCATCGGGTCCAGCGTCTGTACTACTATTTCATCAACAACATCGGGAAAGCAGATGTCATTGTGGATATCAGTACCGTTTACGACAAGAAGAGAGCAGCGATTTTGGCCTTTGAAAGCCAGTTTGTTCCCGGACCCGGAAGAGTGGCGACTCCTTTAAACCAGCCTTCTTATTTAGCCATGATTGAAGGCAGGGATCAAGTATGGGGACACCAGATCGGAGCCGCTTACGGTGAAGGGTTGGTCAGCGGTCAACCGCTCGCTCTGCGGGATTTGGTGTTCTGAGCGTGTCAATTCGGTAGAAGATAAGGGAGGCATCCCTAATGCGAATCGGAATTACCTGCTACCCGACCCACGGCGGATCGGGTGTAATCGCTACGGAATTGGGCAAGTTGATGGCGGAACGCGGCCATCAGATTCATTTCATTACATACGACATGCCCTTTCGCTTGGGACGGTTTCATCATAATATCCATTACCACGAAGTGGAAGCAAACCAGTACGCTGTTTTTCGTTATCCCCCGTATGATCTGGCGCTGGCCAGCCGGATGGCTCAGGTGGCAAAAATGCACCACTTGGATTTAATCCATGTGCATTACGCTGTTCCCCACGCGATTTGCGCCTATTTGGCCAAACAAATGGTAGGAGACGAATTGAAAGTGGTCACTACCCTGCATGGAACGGATATTACGGTGCTGGGGGAAGACTCTTCCTTGCGGGATATTATTTGTTTTGGGATCAATCAAAGTGATGCGGTTACATCGGTATCGGAAGACTTGATTCGTCAAACCGAGGAAATGCTTTGCATTCGTCGCCCTATTCACCGGATCTATAATTTTGTAGATCAACGGGTCTATTATCCGCGGGATGTATCAGATATTCGGGATCAATACGCGGATCCGGAGGAAAAGATATTGCTGCACATCTCCAATTTCCGTCCGGTGAAGCGGGTGCAAGATGTGGTCCGGATTTTTCACAAAGTACAGGAGCAGATCCCGTCACGATTGTTACTGGTCGGAGAGGGGCCCGACTGGTCTTTGGCCGTTCAATTGTCAGAGGAGCTGGGGATCAGCGAAAAAGTAACCTTCCTCGGCAAACAGGACGAAGTAGCGAAGTTGATCTCCATGGCCGATCTCCTGTTACTCCCTTCGGCGAAAGAAAGCTTTGGTCTGGTGGCTCTGGAAGCAATGGCGTGCGGAGTGCCGACTGTGGCTTCGAATGCCGGCGGGCTGCCGGAAGTAGTGATTCACGGGAAAACGGGATATCTGTCGGAAATCGGCCAGGTGGAAGAGATGGCTGCAAATGCTGTCCGGTTGCTGACAGATGAGAAGCTGTATCGAAGATTTTCAGAGAACGGGTTGCAGCGTGCCAAAGATGTGTTTTGCGGAGAACGAATTGCCGACCAATATGAACGACTGTACCAACGTGTGATTGAGCAAAGTTGAGGTGAGTCGGATGCAGAACATGGATCCTGCTGCTTTATACGTACTGGATCAACTGGAACAAGCCGGCTTTGAAGCCTATTTGGTGGGTGGTTGTGTACGGGACCGCCTGATGGGTTTGCAACCGGCGGATTATGATGTGGCAACGGACGCTCATCCGAATGAGGTGCAGGAGTTGTTTCCGCGAACAGCGGCCACCGGGATCCAACATGGAACGGTGGCTGTTTTGCATCAGGGAAAGATGATTGAAGTGACAACCTACCGAACGGAAGGGAACTATGTGAATCATCGCCGTCCTTCTCAGGTTGCTTTTGTCTCTTCCCTGCGTAAAGATTTGGCACGCCGGGATTTCACCATCAATGCCATGGCGGAGGATCGGAACGGTCAGCTGGTGGATCCGTTTGGAGGACAAGCGGATCTGCAAGCGGGCTGGATCCGGGCAGTAGGAGATGCCGTACAGCGATTCACGGAAGATGCCCTTCGCATGCTGCGCGCGGTCCGCTTTGCAGCCCAACTCGATTTTCGCATTCATCCCAATACCGCAACCGCTTTTGCCGTTTGTGTTCCACTGATGCGTCACCTTGCCGTTGAACGAGTGACCGGCGAGCTGGATAAAATGTGGCGAACGGCTTGGCCGTCCCGTGGGGTGGAACAAATGTTCCGGAACAGGTTTTTCCGTCACCTTCCTCCTTTTTCACAATGGGAGGAGAAGCCGCAAGCAAGGGCCGATTTGATTCAAGGCTTGGATGCAGAGAAGGATCCCGATGTGCGCTGGGCTCTCTTGATGGGCTTGTTTTCCATTCCGTCCGATCAGCTATGGCCTCGGCTTCGTTCCTTGCGCCTGTCTACGAAAAGGGCCAGCCGGATTCAGACCCTGCTGGAACTGGCTCGCAAATGGCCGTTCCCACTGGAAGAAACCCAGGGGAAACAAATGATCCTCCAACACGGACTGTCCACCGTGAAACAGGCGTGCCGTACGTCCCGCTGGATAAAGGGGTGGAACTGTTCCACAGCGAAGGAACAGATGTTCCGGATAGAGAAGTGGGCGAAAGAAATGCCTGTTCACCATTCCCATGAGCTGGCGATTGATGGAAAGCAGTTGGTAGAAGCGGTTGGGATATCACCTGGACCCTGGGTGGGGGAAGTGCTGCAAAGACTAATGACTGCAGCGGCACTGGGCCGTCTGCCCAATGAACGAGAAGCGCTTTTGAAGGAGGGAAAGCGGCTTGGGAAACAGTATTCGTGAAGGATTGGTGCAATTGTTGATTCGCCATCGGGAGAACTTTCTCTCCGGCGAGGAAATCAGCCAGCGTTTGGAGTGCAGTCGAACAGCCGTGTGGAAGCACATCGAAGAACTGAGGAAAGAAGGGTATCAGATCGAAGCCCGCCCCAAAAGCGGCTATCGGCTCGTCTATCGACCGGATCGGGTGGCGCCGGAAGAGTTGCAACCGCATCTTTCTACTCGATCCTTTGGACAACATTTTCGGTATCGGGCCCAAGTAACATCCACCCAAGCCCTCGCTCACGAGTGGGCGAGGGAAGGCGCTCCCGAAGGCGCTGTGGTTATCGCAGAAGAGCAAACAGAAGGAAGGGGGCGCATGGGGAGAAGCTGGCATTCGCCTCCCCGCTCAGGGATCTGGATGAGCTTGATCCTTCGTCCGTCGCTGCCCTTGCCCCTTGCTCCCCAGCTGACGTTGGTGGCTTCCGTCGCATTGAGTCGGGCTTTGAAATCTGAAACCGGGCTGCCGGTAAGCATCAAATGGCCCAATGATCTGTTGGTTCACGGGAAAAAAGTGTGCGGGATTTTAACCGAACTGCGGGGGGAACAGGATCAGATCCAATACATCGTTCTGGGTATGGGGATCAACGTCAATGTGACGGAAGAATTTTTCCCCAAGGAATTAAAGGAGAAAGCTACCTCCTTGGCCATCGAGGGAAAACAGACATATTCCCGTCCACAGCTCATTTGCTCCATGTTAAAAGAGCTGGAGACCTGGTATAACGGGTATCTTACCCATGGATTTGAACCGATCCGGATCTTGTGGGAAGAATCCGCAGGGATGCTGGGTAAAATGATCACAGCCCGGACTCCCTCCGGAGAAAAACGCGGAATCGCCAAAGGTCTGGATGCGACAGGTGCTTTGCTATTGGAGACAGAGGAAGGCATTCTTCCGGTATTCTCTTCCTACATCGACTGATCATTGCGTTTGAAGCGTTTTTCATATACTCTAAAGTAAGCGGCAACATCCAAAGGGAGTTGCACGCCCTGAGCTGATCATCGTTTTCTGTTTATTTCATGGAAGGATGAACAAATCTGCTCTGAGCCCTTGGGACGGAGACAGAGGTGATTGGTGTATGCACAACGCCTTTCTGGTCCATGTGGCTGGGAGGGTGTTTTTTCTTTGCCTCTGCCCGGGGAACACCACAAGGAGGTTGCAAGATGGAAAAACGAAAACAGGTGACCACCCGGATGTTGCACAAAATGAAAGAAGATGGCGAACCCATCGCCATGATTACCGCGTATGACTATCCGTCGGCACGCCTGGCGGAAGAAGCCGGTACCGACATTCTCTTGGTCGGCGATTCCTTGGGGATGGTGGTATTGGGTTACGATTCAACGGTTCCCGTCACTATCGACGACATGGTTCACCATACCAAGGCAGTCAGCCGCGGGGCACAACGGGCGCTGGTCGTGGCGGATTTGCCCTTTCTCACCGCCCACCTGGGTCGGGAGGAAGCCTTGCGTGCTGCTGGCCGGTTGATGCAGGAGGCAGGTGCCCGGGCTGTCAAAATCGAGGGCGGCGAAGAGGTGCTGCCGACGATCCGGGCATGTGTTCATGCGGGAATACCGGTGATGGGCCATCTGGGATTAACGCCGCAATCGGTTCATCAGCTGGGCGGCTATCGGGTGCAGGGCCGAGATGCGGCTTCCGCCCGCCGGCTGCTGGCCGACGCGGAGAAACTGGTGAAAGCCGGTGTATTTGCATTGGTTCTGGAATGTGTGCCGGAAGAACTGGCCGGGCACATCTCGAAATCCCTGCCGGTCCCCGTAATCGGGATCGGAGCCGGCAGATATTGTGACGGCCAAGTATTGGTTTATCATGACGTGCTGCAGATCGGAAGCACGGTCAGACCTTCCTTTGTTCAATCCTACGGGCACATTGGCGAGGCCATCCAGCAAGGCATTCAGTCTTATGTATTCGATGTGAAGGAAAGACGCTTTCCGGATCGGCAACACACCTTTTCGATGAACGCGGATGTGTTGGAAAGTCTATATGGCGGAGAGGAGTCTGGCGATGAAAATCATTGAAACCATCCAGGAACTGCGCAAAGAGCTGCAACCGCATCGCAGCAACGCGATCGGTCTGGTACCGACGATGGGATATTTGCATGAAGGCCATCTGAGCCTCATCCGCCGGGCAAAACAGGAATGTAACACCGTAGTGGTGTCCATCTTTGTCAACCCGTTGCAATTTGGCCCCAATGAAGATTTTGAACGCTATCCCCGGGACCTGGAACGGGATGCCCAGTTGGCAGAAGAGGTGGGAGCCGATCTATTGTTTACCCCGTCTGCAGCCGAAATGTATCCACGCCCGATCCGAACCCGGGTCACGGTTGCCGGACTCACCGAACGTTTATGCGGGGCTTCGCGGCCGGGACACTTTGACGGGGTCACTACCGTGGTGTCCAAGCTGTTCCATATCGTGGAGCCGGACCGAGCATATTTTGGCCAAAAAGATGCCCAACAAGCCGCGGTGATCCAACAAATGGTGCAGGATCTCAACTTTCCGCTGGAAGTGATCGTCTGCCCGACTGTGCGCGAACCGGATGGATTAGCCCTCAGTTCCCGCAATGTGTATCTGTCGGAAGAAGAGCGGCGGCAAGCAACGGTTCTGTTTCAAAGCCTACAGGAGGCAGAGAAGCGATGGAGGGATGGAGCCTTCTCGTCCGCGGCAGAAATGGAAGCCTTCATCCGGGATCGAATTGAAACGCAGCCTCTCGCGGTAATCGATTATGTTTCGGTTTTGCGATACCCTGCATTGGAGCTGCCAGAAGATCTTCACGGTCCCTTGATCGTCGCCGTTGCAGTATTTTTCGGGAAGACGCGTCTGATCGACAACGTTGTATTGCCCGGAAAGGAGGAAGCAGCATGTTTCGCACGATGATGAAGGGGAAGATTCACCGAGCCACGGTGACAGAAGCCAACCTTTACTATGTAGGCAGTGTGACGATTGACGAGGATATTTTGGATGCGGTAGACATATTGCCCAACGAGAAAGTGCAGATCGTCAACAACAATAACGGGGCCCGCTTGGAAACCTATGTGATTCCCGGTGAACGGGGAAGCGGCGTCATCTGCCTGAATGGAGCAGCGGCACGCCTGGTGCATCCGGGGGATCAGGTGATTATCATTTCATATGCCATGATGAGTGATGAAGACGCCAGAAAGCACCGGCCCAAAGTGGCGATCATGGGAGAAGGCAACCGGATTGTGGAGATGTTGGGGGAAGAGGTACACGGAACGGTAAAGTGAATCGGACAGACAAAAGGGACTGGCTCTTTCAGCCGTCCCTTTTGTCATGGTCTGGCCATCCTGCGGATCGACTTTTTCCTTCGCATGGTTTTCCGTACAGGGGAGATACTCCAAATGTATGGGGATTCTTTACCCAGGGGGGATTTGTTTATGTTCCAGCAGTGGCTCCAACAAGTAAAAAATCAATTGAACCAAATTGAAGAGCAATATCCCCATTCATCGGAGGAGGACCGGAGTCATCTGCGCGAGGAGTTTCAACAATTGACCTCTGCCTGCGACGAGATTTTAAGCGCATGGTCCGAAGTTGAGGAAGCGATTGCCCGCATGCTCCATCACTTCCCCGATTTGGCGATGGAGGAGGAAGAGGTGGGGGAAGAGTTTTGGCTGGACAGCAGTCTGGTGCGGACATTCAGGGAAGGACAAGGGTATTATCAATTGATGATGTTCCGGGAAGCCAAGCCTTTCTTTCATCAAGTGGTGGAAGAAGAACCGGAGTTTTTGTTGGGTCGTGTATATCTTGCCCTGAGTCATTTTCAGGAAAAACAAATGGATGATGCCCACCGTCACTTCCGTCTGGTGGCAGACACCGCTGAATCAGACTATTTTGTTGCTTTTGCCTATCACATGATGGGCTGTGTCAAGGTGATGATGGAGCAGGATGAACGGGCCATTCCGCATTTTGAAAAATCCCTGAGTCTGATTCCGGAGAACCCTGACGGATGGTTTAACTTGGGAGCGTGCCACTACCGGCTGAAGGATTATCACGAAGCGGTCCCCTTTTTTTATCGTTCACTGCTGTTAAATCCGGATGACTGGGAATCCATGTACTATCTTTCGTGTTGTTTTCAGCAAACCAAACAATGGGAAAGTCTGGCCTACTGGCGGCAAGCGGTATATCAGAAGACGAACAGCCCGTCGATCATGGAGTGTATCGCTCATGATTGTGAAGACGCAGGGGATCCCGAGCAAGCGTTGCACTGGTATCGGAAATTGGCGGCGCGTGATCCCAAGCGGATTTCCGTCTATCACGGAATGGGTTGGAATTTGTGGGCGGCCGGAAAACGAGAAGAAGCGTATTTGTGGCTGAAAAAAGGACTGGCCCTGGATCCGAATCACCCTGATCTGCTGTTTGCATTTCTATGGTTTACTATGCAGGATGGACAGATGGACGAAGCAAAAAAGCTACTTAAAAAGATACCGACTACGTTGCTGAATCACCCGTTGTGGTGGGTGATTCAATCCAGACTGTCTGCCTTTCAAGGCGATTATTCCGGTGCAAAAGAGGCGGCACAACGTGTCATCCAGCATAGAGACAGCGGATTGGCCAGGTCATTGGGTCATTACCAGCTGGGACGGGTCTTGCTGGAAATGGGAGAGTATGAACAAGCGCTGCAGCACTTCCGTGAAGCGCAGTCCTGTTGTCCCCAGTGGAAAGAACCTCTTTTTTATGAAGGGCTGTGCCATTTCTTCAAGGGGGAGCCCGACGTAACCCGCAAATGCTGGGAACAGATTCCGCTAAACCAAGATTGAGGAAAGGAGGGAGGCACATGCATACCGTATGGAAAGGTTCGATCAGTTTCGGGCTGGTACACATCCCGGTGAAGATGTTTTCCGCGATCAAGGAAAAAAGTATCCAGTTTCGCCTGTTGCACAAGAAATGCAAAACCCCCGTTCAGTATACACGGACCTGTCCCTCCTGTGAGGAGAAGGTGTCTTGGGAAGAGATCGTCAAGGGATATGAATACAGCGAGGGACGATATGTACTGATGGAAAAAGAGGAATTGGAATCGATTATGCCGGAAAACCGCAAAGCTATTGAGATTTTGGATTTTGTAGATTTAAAGGAGATTGATCCGATTTACTTCGACCGCACGTATTATTTGGGCCCCGGAGATCACGGCGACCGGCCGTATGCCTTGCTGCGGGAGGCCATGGAAGCCACCGGTAAGATTGGAGTTGCCCAGGTGACGATCCGCTCGAAACAAACCCTGGCCGTCGTCCGGGTTTATGACAACACCCTCGTATTGGAAACCATCTTCTATCCCGATGAGGTCAGGGATGCCGGACAAGTTCCCGATGTACCCGCTCAAACGGAGCTGCCCAAAAAGGAAGTGGAGATGGCAGAGCAACTGATTGAAAATCTGACCACCTCGTTTGATCCGGAAAAATACCAGGATGATTACCGGATTGCCGTGGAGAAAGCCATTGAAAAGAAAGCCGCCGGCGAAGAGATCGTGGAAGCACCGGAAGCGGAACCGGAAAAAATCGTGGACTTGATGGATGCGTTGAAGGCCAGCTTGGAGCAGTCCAAAGCCAAAACAGGACGCAGGAAAAAAGCCGCCAAGTGATTCATTGGCGGTTTATTTGTTTCCGTCTTCCCAATAACGCAAGTTAGCGGTTTGATCCGTCGGTTCTTTTTTGAGGAGTTTTCCATTCAGGTCTGTCAAAACCCGGTATTCCCGGTAATGTTCCACCCGCCATTTTCCTTTCTGTGTAACGCTCTCCGGCTCCATTCGATATTCTTCCCGCAGCTGGGGCTTGATCGGCTTGGTCTGCGCAGGGACAGCTTCGGGCAATGGAATACGGTCCCGAACCCAGATCATGCCGACTAACATCATGTTTACACAAACGACAACTGCTAGTACAGTAGACATCCAGCCTTTCTGCTCAAAAATCCTCCACATGGCTTGCTCCTCCCTGAGTCTCTTTGTACAAGTGTATGGAGTGGATGAAGGGAATACGACAGAGAGAATGAAATAATGGGGACGGAATCGAAATAGGCTAAAGTAAGGAGGAGTTTACCATGAGTTTTCGGAATTTACTGGAAAAGTATCAGGAGGATCATCAACATCCGATCAACAAATTGACCCACGCTTTAGGCATTCCGATGATTGTCGTTTCGCTACCCTGGTTTTTCTTTGATTGGAAAACGGCCTTGTTCTTGTTTGTATTGGGATGGGTGTTTCAGTTTGTCGGTCATATGTTTGAGGGAAAAAAACCCTCTTTTTTATCCAATCCCCTCTTTCTGATTATAGGTCCGTGGTGGCTGATTAAACGGGTGCTGGGAATGGATAAGCGAGAGAGTACAACGATGAAAAAGTAATTGCGAAGAAATCCCGTCTCCTTCCGAAAGGGAAGGAGGTTTTTTTGTTGGGATTTCGAGGGGCGGGCATGATAAAAAAGAGGTCACTCTGGAGGTGTACCGTATGGAAGCGACTCCTGTCAAGCCGATGGAACCTGTCTTAGCTCATGAAATCGACGACTCACCCGAGCGATTGTATCAGGTAAAGTGGGACGGAGTACGCCTTCTGGCTTGCAAAAACGGGGAGCAGGTACGATTGTTCAACCGGAAAGGGAGAGAGAAAACAGCAACGTATCCGGAACTGGTATCTGTGGTTAAAACGCTTCCCGTACAATCTGTCGTGTTGGATGGAGAAGTGATCGCCATCCGGGAAGGAAAGCCGGATTTTTTCCATGTGATGAAACGAGACTCGGTCTCTCGCGCCGGCAAGGTCCTAGCCGCTTTCATCCCCGTTCACTATATGGTATTTGATCTCCTTTTCATGGATGGCCATTGGGTGTTGGACGAGCCGTTGACGCAACGGATCGACCGGTTATCCCCTCTCTTTACCGATCGGACGTCTGACACGATACAACTGTGTGACAGTGTGGAGGACGGTTACGCTTTATGGGAAGCAACCAGGAAAAAAGGGTGGGAAGGGATCGTCTCTAAAGAGAAGAAAGGTCTTTATTATGTAGGACGCAAACATCCTACTTGGCAAAAAATCAAGCATTTCCGCCACCTTACTGCCCGGGTGGCAGGGGTGACTTTCCGGGGGAAATGGGTAAATGCGCTGTTGCTGGCAGTGGAAGATGCCGGCCAGTGGATTTACATCGGGCGGGCGGGGTCCGGGCTGAATGACCGGGAACGAGAGTTAATTACTCGATGGGTGCCTCAAGTAAGAAAGATCAAACCTTCCGTGATCAACCCCCCTTTACTGAAAGGGGTTACTTGGGTGGAGCCGATTTTGCCTGTGAAGGTGCAGTATCTGGAGTGGACACCGGATGCCACCTTGCGTTCCCCTTCCATTCGCGGATTCGAGTTGCCATAAAATGAAAAAGTCCGGCAGAGCCGGACAGGACCTTACCACCAGAAGGGACCAAAAAACGGAGGTCCAAAGAAGGGGAAAATCGGGAAGAAGGGGGGAAAGAATGGGGGAAAGAATATATTGGTCTGGGCGTCTAGCTCTCCATATTCGGTTTCGGGCTCAAAGCTGGTTTGCAGCGGTGCCCCTTCATACGAGTAGTAAGGGGTATAGCCGTAATCGGCATAAGGCAATTCCATTTCTTGCGGCAGGTTCTGCGGTTGTGAACTCTGTTCTTGGTTGCTCATCGACAGTTCCCTCCTATTGGGTAATTCGTCTACATTTTCAATGTATGTATCGACTGGTATCAGTGTCATTTGTCCCAGTTATTTTTTGAAAAATGAAGGTGGATCGATTGAACAAACGACGGGTATTGGTGGAAGGAAGGGAAATTCTGATTTCCAATCCAGACAAAATTTTATATCCCGATGTACCCTTGACGAAATGGGATTGGATTTTGCATATGACGCGGTTAGCCCCTTATATCCTGCCGTATTGCCGCAATCGGTATCTTACGACGATTCGTTATCCCGATGGAGTAAACGGCAAGTTCTTTTACCAAAAAAATATTCCGGAACATGCTCCGGATTGGATCCCTACAGCGAAAAACGGGGATATTGTTTACATACTGTTGAACGATGTACCGACACTGGTGTATCTGGCAAACTTGGCGTGTCTGGAATTCCATGTGTCCTTTGATCGAGCAGATAATCCCGGCTGTCCAACAGAACTTGTCTTTGATTTGGACCCTTCTGTTGAAGGATTTGACGCAGTGATGGAAGTGGCGTTGTGGACCAAAGAGGTATTGGATCAAATGGGGCTTACCAGTGTGGTCAAAACCTCGGGAGCAACGGGGCTGCAAATCTATGTCCCGATTTCTCCCCAATACAGCTTTGAGGAAACCCGGATGATCAATCGCTTTATCGCCCGTTATCTGGCCGAAAAACATCCCCGTCGGATCACGCTGGAGCGGAGTGTAAAACAGCGGGGAGATAAAGTTTATTTCGATTATCTGCAGCATTGGCGGGGGAAATCCTTAACCGCCCCCTATTCGACACGCGCCCGGGCTCATGCTACAGTGTCCACCCCTTTGCAATGGGAAGAGCTTCGGCCGGGTTTACAGCCGGAACAATTCACCTTGGAGACGATCCATTCCCGGTTGGAACAATGGGGAGACTTGTTCGCCCCTGTTTCCCGACCGAACACCCGTCACTCGCTGAAGGAAATTCTCCGGTTTGTTCGTCAACAGGGGTGAGTCCCCTTGTCACGCGCAGTGGTTTGAGATATCTTGGACTGTGACTGATGCGAGAGGAGAGAGATGCAGAGTGAAACGGCTGTTTACAAACGCTTCCATCTTGACGATGACCTCGCGGGAGGTTTTAAGGAATCAATCGATGGCTGTAGAAGGAGATCGGATTACATATATTGGGGACCAACCGCCCCGGGCAGCAGAGTATGATGAAGTGATCGACATGAGCGGAAAGTTGTTGATGCCCGGGTGGGTGAATACCCATGGTCACGCCGCAATGACGCTTTTGCGGGGATATGCGGATGATCTGCCGCTGCAAACCTGGTTGGAAGAAAAAATGTGGCCGATGGAAGCTCGCTTTGGCGATGAGCAGGTGTATTGGGGCACCGCCTTGGCCGTACTGGAGATGATCAAAGGGGGGACGACTTGTTTTGCCGATATGTACGACCACATGGATCAAGTGGCCAAAGTGGTGAAGGAATCCGGGATTCGGGCACGGCTCTGCCGTGGTTCGATCGGTTTGGGTTCAGAAGAGGAACAGCAGGCCAAATGGGAGGAATCCGTCCGTTTCGCCAAGGACTGGCACCGGCAAGCGGACGGCCGCATTACAACCATGATGGCCCCCCATGCCCCGTATACCTGCCCGCCCGCATATATTGAACGATTTGTGGCCAGCGCCAAAGAGCTGGATCTCCCCATTCATACCCACATGTCGGAAACTCAAAAAGAAGTGGATTGGAACGTAAAGGAGTACGGGGTCCGTCCCGTGGAGCACCTTCGCCGTCTCGGCGTGTTTGATCTGCCTTGCTTGGTGGCGCATGCGGTTCATTTAACGGATGAAGAATTGGACATTCTGGCGGAGTACGATGTGAAAATTTCCCACAATCCCGGCAGCAATCTAAAGTTGGGAAGCGGCATCGCCCGCGTACCGGAGATGCTCCAAAAAGGCATTCGCCCTTCCCTCGGGACTGATGGAGCGGCCAGCAACAATAATCTGGATATGCTGGAAGAAGTCCAATTGGCAGCGCTTATTCATAAAGGGGCTTCCCGCAACCCGGAAGCAGTGCCTGCTTTTACGGCATTGCAGATGGGGACGGTATTCGGAGCCGAAGCCCTTTTCTTGGAAAAGGAAATCGGCACCTTAGAACCGGGGAAAAAAGCGGATTTCATCACTGTGGATCTCTCGGGTCCTCATATGCAGCCTCAACATGACCTCGTTTCATTGTTGGCGTATTCCGCCAGCCGGGATGATGTGCAGGATGTGTATGTAAATGGCGACCCGGTGATGCGTAACCGTGAGTGTCTGACTTTGGATGAAGAGAAGATTCGTTATCAGGCGCAAGTGGTTTTTGATCAGATTCGAGGGTAACGGAAAAAGAAAGCCTGCCGTATTGGCAGGGAAAGTTTGGTAGGGGGTATAGGCAGGAAAATTTCAGTCAAAATAAAAATGAGCTAGACTTTCATATCAATATGCAGTTGAAAACGAAGAGGTATTTCTTCTGCGGCTTCCCGCGCGTTCCAGCCCCGGTTACGCGTTGACAGGGTCATCCAGGTTTCGGTCTGAACAGCGGCTTGTATCCGTTTCAGTTCTTCCTCGGAGAAATGCCTGAGCAGCATATCACTGAGGTCCGGGGAGGGAAAGGAAGCATCCATCGATACATCACCTCCTGTGTAGGCATTAGTATCACCCCCGTAAAAGGTGATATGTCTTACACATTTTAAGTCATATTCCAATGAATAAACCCCAAAACTACAGGGGTTCGCGGTTCCGTGCCGCCCTGATTGCAAACCGATTGCAAACATGCGACGAAAGTCATTTCACAACGAGACGATCTAGGGCGGCTACGGCTTCTTTTTGCATTGTCGGGATGACGTGGGAATAAATGTCCAACGTCATGGAAACCGTTGAATGTCCCAACCGCAGATACAATTTTAGGGTGTATTCTGAGTAATATGGTTGCGTGAGTATGTCGGATATCATGCAACCGGATAGGCGGTAAACCTGCCTTTTCAGTAGCGCGAAGAAAGGCATAGTATACAGTGATATCCGGTACTTCATTGTGGACAATGCCCCGCCAACGTTTTGTTGAGGCGCTGGCCCCTTCCAAGGCGTAGGATTCATAACCGTGGGCTGCGCTGGAACCTGCCGCTTTATTGTGCATGGAACCGTCCTTTTGGGTAATGACAGCTTCTTGCGTGTTCTTGCCAAAGCATACGCTAGGGGGCTGGCTAAGGCTTTTGGATTTAAACAGAAGAAAGTCGAACCGAAACCCGAACTGAAACAGGAGCCGGATGGGGACGGCGTGTTCTACCGCGTGGTAACAGGTTCCTTTGAGAATAAGAAAAACGCGGAAGAACGCATGGAAGAGTTGAAGAAAAAAGGCTTTGACTCTTTCATTGATGTTTATAAGAAGTAAAGCCGGGAGAGCCCGGCTTTTTTCATTCTCCGATTTATTCATTGCTCTATTTTAACCGTCGCCTTGTCGATCCGTTTGAAGCGCGGCGCGTTTGCCAATTCCTCCATCAGTTGAAACAACGCCTCATCTTTTCGTTTGGCCTCGATCATGATATCCAGGCGTTCCCCGTACCCAGCGGCCAAACGCAAAAACGGCACCAAATCGTCCAAATGAACAAAATCAGCGTGACCTTTGGGGTTGGATTCACTACGGGGGCTAGAGACATGAATTTTGGGTGGAAACTTTTCTTCGGCCCATGTTTGGGTAATTTGCGGCCATAATTCCTCCAACGTTTCCTTGTTGTTATTGATTCGATGGTGATGCAAATCCAAAACGCACGGCACCCCGACTGTTTGTGCGATTTCCAAGGTCTCGCGAGCGGTGAACGTGGTGTCGTCGTTTTCCAGGCAGATATGGGCTTGAATGCGCGGGTCCAACTTACGAAAGGTAGTAATAAACCGCTCGGTTGAAGCCTCTTTGTCCCCGTACACACCGCCGACGTGAATATTGCATTTGTACGCCTCATCCAACCCCATGGCACGTAACATACGGATGTGGCGGATCAGGTCTCTCACGGAGGAACGGATCACTTCCGGGCGGGGGGAATTGAGGATCGTAAAATGCTCGGGATGAAAGCCCACCCGCATGTCGTTATCCCGGACGATTTGCCCGATTTCCCGCAACTGGGGCACCAGCGTACGCACAAAGTCTACCTTTTGAAAAGCGGGATGGGCAGCTAAAGGGATTAAGCGGGAAGAAAAACGATAAAATCGGATGTCGTGGGCCAGCGCATGATACAAAATTCTCTTCGTGTTATTCAGGTTTTCTTTGGCCAGGCGAACCACTTTTTTGGCGGCCAGCTTGCGATTCCCGATTTGATTCAGGGTTTTTTCCGTCATGGTTTTGGAGGGCGACGCGTTTTTTACCTGCATGCTCATCGCCACAAACCCAAAGCGTACGATCATTTGCCTCACCTTTTTACAGGGTGCCCAAAAACGATGACGACATGTTGGGGGGCTCACCGGGCAAACATCTTCAAAAGTTATCCTTGGGTGTTCCGATCCCCCGGCAAAAAGAGAACGAAATAATGTTTAGGTATGGGAAAGCATGAAGGGTGTCGGGGGACGCCCTTTGCGATTTTCTATGTTTAAGAACCCTCTATTAAGCGGACACTAGGGTTGATATTTCAATCTGCTTGAGGGAGCGTTGCGTATGGATACAGTAACGCTGGCACGGGCGTTTTTTGGTACGTCGCTGGCTTTCCATATCATTTTTGCCACGTTGGGGATCGGTTTGTCCGCCATGGTCCTTGTGACCGAATGGATCCATTATTGGAAGAAAGACCGGGATTATGGGATCATGGCCAAGCGTTGGACCAAAAGCATGGCCATCCTGTTGGGAGTGGCTATTCCTAGCGGGACTATTGTCGCAGTGCAGCTGGCCTTGCTGTGGCCCGGGTTTATGCGCATTGTCGGCCAAGTGATTGCCGTTCCCTTTCAAATCGAGATCTTTGCCTTCTTTTTGGAAGCGTTGGCATTATCCATTTATGTTTATGGCGCGGGCCGCTTACGTCCGCTTTACCGGGTAATTGCCGTATTTTTGGTTACGTTGGGGGCGACCGCGTCCGCCGTTTTGATCACCTCGGCCAACACGTGGATGAATACGCCGGCAGGCTTTAAAATCAAGCCCGACGGGACGATTTATGATGTGGATCCGTGGAAAGCCTTTTTTAACCCCAGCTTTTACGAGGCGGCCTACCATGTGGTAGTCAGTGCGTTGATGACGGGCGCGTTTGTGATTGCTTCCGTTGCGGCGTACCGCTTGTTGAAGGCCGGCAGCCAAGCCGAACGTTCCATCCATAGCAAAGCGTTGATATTGTCTTTGGTAGTGTCGGTGTCGATGTCTTTCCTTACCGCCTTGTCGGGTCATGAATCTGCGCAGGGATTGCATCGAAACACACCGGAGAAATTGGCGGCGGCAGAAGGCTTGTTTCAAACGCAACGTTATGCGCCGCTGGCGATTGGCGGTTATGTGGATTACGATAAGAAGCAAATCATCGGCGGAATTGAAGTTCCTTATCTGCTCAGCTTTTTGGCGGGCGACCGCTTCGATACCGTGGTAAAGGGGCTGGAGGAGTACCCGCGCTGGACGTGGCCGCCGGCTTATTCCCATACCCTGTTCAATATCATGGTTGCCATCGGCTTTCTCTTGCTGGGTTTGGCAGCCATGGCCTTGCTGGTGTGGTGGTGGCGCAAACGAAACGGGCAAACGGGATGGCCAAAATGGTTGCTGTATCTTTTGCTGCTGGCCGGTCCCTTGTCCATCCTGGGGATTGAATTCGGCTGGATTTTCAGCTGTAGTGGGCGCCAGCCCTGGACGATCTACCATATCCAGACCACGACGGAGGCGGCGACGAAAGCGCAATATTTGGGGGCGCTGTTTGTCGCTTTTGTCCTGGTTTACCTTTTCCTTGGCGCTCTCGTTTGCTTGGTGCTCACCCATTACTTTAAACGCAACCCGATTGCTTTGGAATTCCAGTCCAACAAAACGTTAGGAGACGATACCCATGGTACAGCCCATTGAACCATCCATTGCCATCCTGGCGGTCTGGGTTGTGCTTTACATATACAGCTTGGCCGGATCGATTGATTTTGGTGCCAGCTTTTGGGCGATGGTACATGCGAATCAGGAAACGCAAGCGGGCAGAATCGCCAACCGCTTTTTGTCGCCGACCTGGGAAGTAACCAATACCATCCTGGTGCTTCTGGTCGTGATGACCATCGGCTTTTTCCCGAAGGCTGCCTATATGTTGGGCAACGTGCTGATTGTGCCGGTCAGCATTATTTTGCTTTTGATTACCGTCCGCAGCGCTTTTATGGTGTTTGCCTTTTCGGTGGAGCGGTACCGAAAGGTGTTGCAAATCGTGTCAGGGTTGACCGCTCTGTTTATCCCCGCACTGTTGATCAGTGCGTTGCCCGTCACCCAGGGGGGATTTGTGCAAATGATCCAGGGACAGGCAGCATTGTACTTTGGCAAATGGTTGACCAGTCCGTCGATCTATCTGTACATTTTGTTCGGTTTGTCGTCGGAGCTCTTTTTGTCTTCCCTTTTCTTGGCCGATTATGCGCGGGAGTCGGATGATGACAGCGCGTACGAGGTGTACCAACGATATGCGGTCCTATTTGGTCCGATTACGTTGTTGGTGGCTGTTTTGGCCCTCTATACCCTGGAACCGGAAGCGGCCTGGCTGTTGGATCGGTTGTTGCGGTACAAAATGTGGTATGTGTGGTCCATCATCGCTTTTCTCATCGGTTACGTGTCCTTGTGGTGGAAAACGAAAGACCAAAAAGTTGGACGGCCGCGTGTGGCGATGGTGTTTGTGGTCATCCAGTACGCATTGGCTACCTTTGCCTATGGTGCAGCGCACTTGCCGTATATCGTTTATCCCTATCTGACCGTTGATCAAGCGTTCACACAGATCAACACTTTTTACTCCCTGTTAAAAGTGTTCACCATCGGGTTGGCGATTTTGTTGCCAGGCTTTGTGATCCATTGGCGCCTGTTCATGAAGGACAAGCGATATCTGGAAGGAGAGAAAACATAACACTCGCAAAAACGATTCAACGAAGTTTCTTAGCACCCTATCAGGTGCTTGAGGCTGCTGACCTTCTACCTTTGTCAGCAGCCTCAAGCCGGGAAAAACCCGGCTTTTTTTATGCAAAAAACCATAGGTATATAATGACACCGATGAAGTAAAGAAGTATGTGAGGTGAAAGCGGGACAGCCGATCAACAGCGTAAGAGCAAATACGGATAGAGCTAAAAAGCGTTTCATTGTGCTGTTTCCTCCTGATTAAGTTGCTCACGTTTTGCAATAAAGCACTCCTTTCTATGTAATCGGTGATTACGTATTGGATAATACTAGAGGGGAAAATAATAGTAAATATATAACAAAATTATAATTTTTATACATTTTATACAGTGTTATACATATACACATGAAAAAATATGTTCTATTTTTTTTTTGGGGTCGGTAACTGCAAACAGGTTGCAAACGAAGTGCTAACAAGAACCCGGAAAAGGGTGATGAATAACGGAACACCCCTAAATGGAAAAGATGAAATAACAAGGTTTGATAGGGATAAAACCCCGGATGGGGAGCACATTTTTGCATGTATGCCCGCTAACCTGTAATGGCGGGCTTTTTGCCTTTCCGGTGATAATCCCCACTTTGTATTCGTAGGATGCTTAGGGGATGGCCCTTACCCGGAAGGAGGAACCGGAAGTGAAGATGCTGAAGTGGCGGGTATGGTTGGTACTACTACTGTTGCTTTCTGCCTGTGAACCGGCTTCCCAGGCTGCCCGTCCAGAACCGAAAGTTACTGCGGAGATGGTCACCAAACGGATGGAAAAGCATTTGAGTCAGCCGGAATGGAAATTTACTTTGCAATTACCTGGGCAAGGCCGGTTTAAAGGGGTGCAGAGAGGAACTGATTGGACGTTAAAAGCGGTACAGCAAAAGGAAACTTTGACGATTACAAAAGACGGCACAGCGATTCAGGTAGTAAAAGGCAAGAACAAAGAAACCATGAACCAGCGCCAATTTGGTCTATTGGCCCCCAAGGATCATTTTCGATTCATCGAGGGTGCAGCGATGCGGGTTAAAGCTCTTCCCGCCCAGAACATACACGAAACCGGAATCCAAGTGGATCTCAACAGCGATCAAGTGGGAAAGAGGTTAGGAAAATGGATGGGGGCGGCTTTTGAAAAGACAGGGGCAGCCAATCGGGCGGCCCAAAACTTCCGCGTCCGTTATCAACTTTGGTATCAGGCGCCGGATAAACTAACGCGGATGAAGGCACAGATTGTACCGTTGAGGGAGAACGGCAAAAAAGCGGAAATGGTATATACCTTCCAATAGAAAAAGGTGACAGCGTTTACATGAAGCGGCAGCAATGCCGCTATTTTTATTCCTTTATATTCCTTACCTAAGTGGGTATATATTTTGTGATATACTGAGAGGGAAACGGGAGGATGTCGTAGGTAGAAAGGGGGCGTGGCATCCATGAGAGTCCGCTGGAATGTAGCGGTGTTGACTCTGTTTGTCACGCTGTTAATATTATTTGGGGGCTTTTTTGGTTACCAACGGTGGGAAGTTGAACTGCCCATCCGGCAAGCGGTGGCCAAAAATGCTCATGTCGAGCTGCAACAGCTGGCGGTTCAACCCGACAGTGTCACTATACACCTGAAAACCGAAGCGGGTTTTTCCTTGACCCGAGACTATGTTAACCTGCGAAAAAGCATTTCTCGGCTGGCGGGTAACCGCAAACTGCATCTGGTCGTTCATGACCGTCCGGCTCCCGCTTTGAACGATGCGTGGGATGAGATGGTGTTTGGCATTGAGGAAGGAATCGCCCACAAGCGGTATACCCGGATCCCTCAGGCAGTAAAACAGGCAGCCAAACCACGGAATATCCGTTACCGGGTAACGATGGACGATCAATTCCTCTATGTGGAGCTCCGCCGGGATCATTATTGGCTGTACCGTGTTCTTCCCTTGAATAAACCGGGCCACGAGGTGAAGGATAATGGGTAAAGCAATCACTATCGGCATGACACCAGCTTTGTTACTATTCCTGCTGTATCTCGGATACAGTCCTTTGCCTATTGTGGCTCTCGGACTGATCGGCGGCTTGGTCTACATGGTCGCCGTTCACCGCGGCGGCGGACTCAACTTTGGGAAAAAGCGGCGTCTGTCCCGAAAAGAATCGGTACCCAATATCTCTTTTGAAAACATCGGAGGGCAACAACGTTCGAAAGAAGAGCTGAAAGAAGCACTTGATTTTCTTATTCATCCCAAGCAAATTCAAAACTACGGCATTCGCCCCATCAAGGGGATTCTGCTGTCCGGTCCCCCGGGAACGGGAAAAACGCTGATGGCGAAAGCGGCTGCTCACTATACCGATTCCGTGTTTGTGACCACCTCCGGAAGTGAATTTGTTGAAATGTACGTAGGTGTGGGAGCCCAGCGTATTCGGGAACTGTTTCAGGAAGCGCGGGAGCAGGCGAAGCGGAATCAGAAAAACAGTGCGATCGTCTTTATTGATGAGATCGATGTCATCGGTGGTCAACGGGAAGGTTCCCAACACCGCGAATATGATCAGACGCTCAACCAGTTGTTGACGGAAATGGACGGGATCACATCGGATCAGGAAGTGCAGGTGCTGGTGATTGCCGCAACCAACCGGAAAGATATGCTGGACTCCGCTCTGTTGCGTCCCGGACGGTTTGACAGGCATATTACGGTGGATTTACCCGATAAAAAAGCCCGGATGATGATTCTCGAACTGCATACGGAAAACAAACCTCTCGCTTCCGATGTGGATCTGGAAAAAATCGCGGACGAGACTTTCGGTTTTTCCGGCGCTCAATTGGAAAGTTTAACCAACGAGGCGGCCATTTACGCCATGCGGGACCGGAGTCCGGAGATTGGCCAAAAACATCTGTCCCAAGCCATCGACAAAGTGATGATGGGCGAAAAGACAGATCGGGAAGCGACGCAGGAAGAGCGGGAACGTGTGGCGATTCATGAGCTGGGTCATGCGATCGTATCGGAAGCGGTACGGCCCGGTTCTGTTTCCCAAGTAGCCTTGTCTCCCCGCGGGCAGGCTTTGGGGTACGTGCGGCACCATCCCGGTGAAGACAAATATTTGTATACCCGAAAGCAGATTGAGGAGCAAATCTTGGTTTGTCTGGCTGGAGCGGCTGCAGAAGAACAAGTATACGGCAACCGTTCCACAGGAGCCCGCAATGATTACGAACAAGCCAGCCGATATACGCGCACACTGATCGAGTCCGGTCTGTCGGATCTGGGGATTATCGACAAGGATTTGATCAGCAAGGATATCTTGCACCAAGAATCCTCTAAGATTCTCCGCGAGTTATACGAAGAAACGGAACAGTTGCTTTCCCATCATTCCGAGGTGTTTCAGCAATGTCTACAAGTGTTGTTGAAGGAAGAGGTGCTGTCGGGAGATCAGTTCCGCAAGCTGTTGCAGCAACACCGTAAGGATCCGTTGTCCATCAGCGGATAACCACCGCATAGAAACAGGTTTTGCAGGAAGGGGATTAACGTTGTCCAATATTCAACACGTTGTGGTTTACGGCGGCGGTACAATGGGACAAGGTATCGCCGAACTTTTGTCTAAAAAAGGACTGGAAGTTACCATTATCGAAAAAACAAAAATTCATGCCGATCACGCTCAGCATCAAATCGAAACGAGTCTGGACAAGCAGTTGTCCAAATGGGGAATTACCCATGCGGAGAAAAAGTCTATCCTGAGCCGGATCGACTTTGCTGCTGATGAGTCCCCGTTAAAACATGCGGATCTGGTAATCGAAACCGTGACGGAAGACTTGGATGAGAAAAAGTCGGTCTTTGATCGGTGCGATCGTATGTGCCCGCGGGAAACGATTTTGGCCAGCAACACCTCGACACTGAGCTTGACTGAATTGGCAGCAGTCACCCGGCGGCCGGATCAAGTGATCGGCCTTCATTTTTTGCATCCGGTCACCCGGCTGGATTTGGTGGAAATCGTACGCGGACTGAAAACTTCCCAGGAAACTGTGGATGAAATGAAAGCCTTCTTGGACCGTTTGGAGTTAACCGGCGTGGAAGTGTTTGAATCTCCGGGTTTTGTGACGACCCGTCTGATTGTGACGATCATCAACGAAGCCATCAATACGCTGATGGAAGGGGTTGCCACCGCGGAAGATATTGACATAGCGATGAAACGTGGCTTCCAATTCCCCTACGGTCCATTGGAAATGGCCGACCGCTTCGGGTTGGATTCCGTTCTGGCTTCGATGGAACGCTTGTTCCGGGAATACGGGGATACCAAATTTCGTCCCTCTCCACTGCTGAAAAAAATGGTTCGCGCCAATCACTTGGGAGTAAAAACCGGGGAAGGCTTTTTCCATTATGATGAGGATGGAGATCGGATCGAAAAGGAGGGTCGGCTGCAATGAAGATTTTGGTCATTAACTGCGGCAGTTCATCGATTAAATATCAGCTGTTCAATATGGATACTGAACAGGTCCTGGCCAAGGGCCTGGTGGAGCGGATCGGTTCGGAAAGCTCCATTCTGACCCATAAAGTACCCGGGCAGGATGATTGGGTGGAAACAGCGGAAATCCTGGATCACCGCGAAGGATTGAATAAAGTGCTGGCCCTCCTGGTTCACAAAGAGCAGGGGGTTTTGCAAAGCGTGGAGGAAGTGGATGCCGTCGGTCACCGGGTGGTGCACGGAGGCGAGGATTTCGCCAGCTCGGTCCTGATCGACTCCGATGCTATTCGAGCCATTCGAAAGAACGTGGATCTGGCTCCGCTGCACAATCCGCCTAATTTGCTCGGGATCGATGCGGCACAGCACAATTTGCCTCATGCAAAACATGTGGCGGTTTTTGATACGGCATTCCACCAAACGATGCCCGATTACGCCTATATGTATGCGTTGCCCTGGGTGTTGTACCGGAAGCACAAGGTACGTCGTTATGGCTTCCATGGTACCTCTCATCAATATGTATCCCGCAGAGCAGCAGAGGTATTGGGCAAAGACGTGGAAGAGTTGAAAATCATCTCCTGCCACATCGGCAATGGAGCCAGCTGTACCGCGATCCAAAACGGAAAATCTGTCGACACCAGTATGGGCATGACTCCTCTGGAAGGGTTGATGATGGGAACCCGTTGCGGGGATATCGATCCGGCGATTGTTCCTTTTGTCATGGCAAAAGAGGAGCTCACCCTGGCTGAGGTCAACTCGATGATGAACAAACACAGCGGATTGCAGGGAGTAGCCGGTCACTCCGATATGCGGGAGATTGTGGAGGCCACTTTTAACGGGGATCAAGCTGCCCGGCTGGCGTTGGACATGTATACATACCGCATTCGCAAGACGATCGGTGCCTATGCCGCCGCTATGGACGGTGTAGATACGATCATCTTTACCGCGGGTGTGGGTGAAAATGCCTCGCTGGTACGGGAAAAGGTATGCAGTAAACTTACCTATCTCGGAGTAGAGCTGGACAAAGAGAAAAATGCTGACTTGCCCCGGGGGGAGCAAATTATCAGCACGCCGGAATCCAGGGTGACGGTGATGGTAATCCCCACCGACGAAGAGCTGATGATTGCCCGGGAGACACAACGCATCGCGAACCAACCATAATCACGCCGTTTATGTTACAATGATCTGTAAAAAGCGTGAGAGGAGATCCATCATCGATGAAATTATCCGATCGGGTCAAACAGCTGACACCATCGAAAACGATTGCCATTACCGCCACAGCCAAGGAACTGAAGAAACAAGGGCATGATGTGATCGTGCTGGGGGCCGGTGAACCAGACTTCAATACTCCGGATCATATCTTGGAAGCAGCGGAAAAGGCTATGCACGAAGGCCATACCAAATATACCCCCGCCGGCGGTATAACGGAGTTGAAAGAGGCGATTGTCAAGAAGTTTGAACGAGACAACGGCCTCCGCTATACGCCGGATCAGATTACGGTGACAGTCGGGGCCAAACACGCCCTGTACAATCTGTTCCAGGTGCTGCTCAACCCCGGTGATGAAGTGATCATTCCGGCTCCGTATTGGGTCAGCTACATCGAACAAGTGAAACTGGCCGGCGGCGTTCCGGTGATCATCGACGGAGAGGAATCCCGTTCGTTCAAAGTGATTCCGGAACAGCTGCGTGGTGCTGTTACGGATAAAACAGTGGCGTTTTTGTTGAACAGCCCCTCCAACCCGACCGGTTCCCTTTATTCGGCTGCAGAATTGCAGGCGTTGGGCGAGGTCTGTCTGGAACACGGTTTGACGATCGTTTCCGATGAAATTTATGAGCATCTCATCTACGACGACGGGGAACAGCATGTCAGCATTGCCAGCCTAAGTGACGCCCTTTATGAAAACACGATCATTATCAACGGGGTATCCAAAACCTACTCCATGACGGGCTGGAGGATCGGTTATGCGGCAGGGAATGCCCAAGTGATCAAAGCGATGACAGGCCTGTCCAGCCACAGCACCTCCAACCCGTCTTCGGTGGCGCAATATGCGGCTCTGGCCGCCCTGGATGGTTCGCAAGAACCCGTGCGCACGATGCGCAAAGCTTTTAAAGATCGCAGGGATTATGTGGTGCGCCGCCTGAATCGGATCGAAGGGATCCGGTGCGAGACACCGAAAGGTGCATTCTATGTGTTCGCCAATGTGAGCGAAGCGATGAAGAAGCAAGGCTACGGCACTACAGATGACTGGGTGAAAGGGTTGCTAGAACAGGAGAAAGTGGCGATGGTGCCGGGTTCCGCCTTCGGGTTTGACAGCCACGTGCGCATTTCCTACGCCACATCGATGGATCAACTGGAAAAAGCAATGGACCGGATTGAGCGGTTTGTTCAAGGCTGATTGGATATTGAAGATAACTCCTCCATCCTCGGATGGAGGAGTTTCTATTGTAAAGTACATAGCTAATGCAAAGCGCTAATCTGCCATTTTCACTCCTCCAGCCACTGAAATAGGGAATTCAACTTATTGTGGTTAAGGTAATATACGAATAAGAACAAATATTCCCTGGTCACGATCCGGGTTCAGGATTTAACCGGATTGTCCGTCCGACAGAAAAACCAGCCAACATCAGTTGGCTGGTTTGTTTATATGACTTCCCGAAACAGGCCGATCACTTTGCCCAGAATCGAAACTTCCTGCAACAAAATAGGGGCTAGTTCGTCATTTTCCGGTTGCAAACGAATGTGGTTGCGTTCTTTGTAAAAGCGCTTGACCGTTGCTTCGTTGTCCGGCGTCATGGCGACCACGATATCACCATTTTCTGCTGTTTGTTGCTGGCGCACAATGACATAGTCACCGTCCAGAATGCCGGCGTTGATCATACTGTCCCCCCGTACCAATAACAAAAATACAGACTCATCATTACCCACTAGTCTACGGGGAAGGGGGAAATACTCTTCGATATTTTCTACAGCGGTAATGGGTTCACCAGCCGTCACTTTCCCGACTAGCGGCACCATGACAGAATCCGCGGCAGGCCGGGCAGCGGTTTCCGATTCATCATGTAAGATTTCAATGGCCCGGGGTTTCGTGGGATCACGACGAATAAGTCCTTTTTTCTCAAGGCGGGCCAAATGTCCGTGCACCGTAGAGCTGGATGCCAAGCCTACAGCTTCGCCGATTTCCCGCACAGAGGGAGGATATCCCTTCTCGCGCACCTCTTTTTTTATGTAATCCAAGATCGCTTGTTGCCGCTGGGAAAGTTTTATCAAGGGATTCATCTCCTTTCGGTCCTATGTGAGGCAGACCTGCTCCCCAATCCGTATTTTCTCCAGTATACACGATGGGAAACAAAAACACAAACATAGGTTCGAAAATTCCGATTGACGGAACATATGTTCTGGAATAAACTGTTTGTACAGGGCATAGCTTGTACAAAAACAGAAATGAGGGTGAAGCTTGTGGATTGGAAAATGTGGTGCTCGGGTCTTATTGTATTTCTTTCTTTGACGGGGTTCTTATTTGACGGAAGCGGCGAAGCAGATTTCGGCTCCCTTAAGGTGATCAAAGTTCATCCAGGTGACACCTTGTGGGAAATCGCCCAAGCGGAAACGGATTCCTCGCAGGATGTACGCGAAGTGATGACTATGATTCGAGAGATCAACCAGTTGGAGAATACCGAATTGCATCCAGGCCAGACCTTGAAAATACCAGTAAACCCCGAATAAATCAAAAGCCCGCCAATATGCTGGTGGGCTTTTGAAGCGACGGTCATCTGTACTCGATATAGGTGATCTCTTTTTTTATCTCTCCCAACCCTTCCATGGCATGTAAAACTATGACAGGAACGATATCATCCTTGGTGGTATCTGAGAGCGTGATGTTTACCAATTTGATGTCATGATAGATGAAGGAGAAGTCGATTTGATGGTAGACATCCCGGGAGTTAATCTGTAGGTCGATTTTGCGCAGCTCTTCGCTCAGCTTGTTTAGTTTGCGAATAATCTTGTGTTTGGCTTCTTTGTTCAGTTTATAGTTGGAATAATGTTCAATGGTGGATTTGTATGTATCCGATATCTCTCCTATAACGGACTGGCCCTTCAGCGCTTTAAACTCATCCACATATTCTTGTGTTTTATATGCTTGGTAATAAGTATGACCGCCCAGCGTGATGATCACTACGATCAGATAGATGGTGGCTGTTCGCAAGCTGTTTTTCCACTGGAATTTCACGAGTCTCCCTCCCGGTATGTACCCCTGGTAGTACATATATATGGACAGGGGGGGAGAGATATGATGCTTGATTTTTTACTCCATTTCCGGGTTCTCGCAGATCACGAACCTCACCTGGTGGGCGCATTTACCCAGAATTGAACAAGGTGCCTTTTGATTTATCCGTTTGCACCGATCACGACGACTTTCCGCCCCACACGCCTTTTCAAATTGTACAACCCACCCTCAAAACCACTCAAAGCTGTCCGGAATAATTATAGATAGTGAGCGGGAAAACCCAGCCCTTTAGGATTGGGATGAAAGTGAGCGCCGGGCCGGGAGGGTATAAACCCTCTCGTAAGTCCGACAAGTATTTTTTGGTATCTTAAGATACGAGCGGAAGCACGTTATAAGGTTGGTAGGAGGAATCCGTCCTGCCGTAAAATGATTCCTGTCAAGTAGCCGATGGAGGCTCAGCATTTCTCAGGCTCGGAGGTAGCCTTTGGTAGAGGGTAGTGGGTTGCCGTACCCAATGATCCGAGAAGCCCACGGCGCCCGAAGGAAGTGCCCCTGGGGTGCATTAGCCGTGTGGAGCAAGTCATAAGTTTATCTCCTTAAAAAGGGAAAATATATATCAACAGCCCTTCCTCCTTCTCCGGGGGAGAACGAAAATAAGCTTATCAATGGTTACCGTACTCTCCCCTGTAAGATGCATCGACGATTTCATGATGGAGGGATATAATAAAATGGATCTTTCGATCAACGAAATAAGGAGCGGATGAGAGATGAGCCAGCATTTGTTTTCGCCTTTCTCTATGAAAGGAATCACACTGCGGAACCGAATCGGGGTTTCGCCGATGTGTCAGTACAGCGCCGAGGACGGAACTCCCAACGATTGGCACCTTGTCCATCTGGGCTCTCGGGCCGTCGGCGGAGCGGGACTGATTATCGCCGAAGCGACGGCCGTAGAGGCCCGGGGACGGATCTCTCCTGAAGACTTGGGTATTTACAAGGATGAACATATCCCACCCTTCCGCCGGATCACGGATTTCATCCGGAAACAGGGGGCCGTACCCGGCATTCAGCTGGCCCATGCCGGACGAAAAGCTTCTACATACAGCCCCTGGAAGCAACGGGTTTCCGGGGTGGCGGTTCCTGACGAAGACGGGGGCTGGGAAGTGGTGGGGCCTGGAAACACACCTTTTTCCAAAAATCACCGTATCCCCAGGGAGCTGAGCCCCGAGGAAATTGCGGACATTCAAGAATCATTTCGGTTGGCCACTTTAAGGGCCCGGGAAGCGGGATTTGAATGGATCGAATTTCACGCCGCCCACGGTTATTTGGCTCACAGTTTCTATTCGCCGCTGTCCAACCAACGAACCGACCGTTATGGAGGCAGCTTCGACAACCGGATCCGCTTCGTGCTGGAAACCGTCCGGCTCATGCGGAAGGAATGGCCGGAGGAGCTGCCTTTTACCGTTCGCCTCTCTTGTTCCGACTGGGTGGAAGGGGGATGGACCCTTGAAGATTCCGTTGACCTGGCCAAACGGCTGAAGGAGGAGGGAGTCGATCTGATCGACTGCAGTTCCGGAGGAAACATCCCCAAGGCCCCCATTCCGGTGGGAGCCGGCTACCAGGTTCCCTTTTCGGAGACCATCCGGCATTCCGCAAAGATCGCCACGGCCGCCGTGGGACTCATTACCCATGGAATGCAGGCCGACGATATCATTCGAAACGGGAGGGCGGATCTCGTTCTGTTGGGCCGGGAGATGTTGCGGGATCCCTACTGGCCCCTCCGGGCGTCCCAGCAGGTTCACCAACGGGATGCGGTTCCTGTTCCGCCGCAATATGAGCGGGGTTGGAATTAATGGCTCCAAGGAATACATCAAGCGGGAGGAATGCTTCCTCCCGCTTCTTTTTTTGCATTTTCTCCTTTTGGAAGATCGATGACGACGCAAGGAACATTCTCCATGGATAACTGGGTATAAACCATGTGATTCTGTCCATACGGATATCAAAAGTAACGCTTGTCATGCATGTTTCCAGCGTTCATCGGGCAATTTATCTGTATTCCTAAACCCACTAGTAGTTGTATTGCGAACACTCTTTTCTCCCGCTTTGGGGGCTCCCCTATTCGGGTGCATCTTTTTCCTCTTGCTAATGTTGTTGTGTAAATCTGTTAAGACGGAGGACAAAATATGGCTGGTAACCAACAGAAAGAACCGATGCACTACGACGAAGTATTTTCGGTGTGGAAGTGCGTTAGGTTTACACAAAAATGGATCGTATCTATCACGGTAGCGCTGATACTTTCATTGGGGATACAAGCGTTTCACATGTACCCTCAAGCCGTTGCTGCTATTGATGTAGACCGAAATGGTCCGATGAATAATAATCGAAGTGATCGGATCTTGAATCAAAAACGGCAACAATATTATAACTACAACGAACGAAATGTATCAAACACCGTAGATGCCGGCATTAACAACAATGATACCAACTGGGAGTGGATCGGGCTTCTTGGTTTGTTAGGTTTGTTGGGACTTCGCCGACGTCCGGTAAAACCTCAAAAATAACAGTGGTAAAAAAAGAGCAAAGTGCATAAACCCAGGGCAAGAATTTAAAACGTAATAAGGGGCTAGCCTTGTGAACCAGGTGAGAGGGCGGTGTTAAATAAACCTTAATCCTCATTGAGACTCCACACGGCTGAAGCCGTGGGATTCTTGGGTAGTTAGCGCCCTCAGTCCATTTCTGTTTCGGACAACTCCCAAGTTCAGGGCTGTCTCATCAGCCCATCCCATGCAGTTAGAAATGTACCCACATGGGCGGCGTACCTGTTACCAGTACGCTAGTTCCTCCATCTCACTCTCAAGGTTTTACCCAGTAGGAGAGATTGGTTCGCTACTGGAACCCCATACCATGACGTTTACAAGGAACGAACCCACTACCCGTGGGATGAGCACCGCTCATACGTTCGATTATACCCAGTATTGGTTGCTCTTTCCACCCGAAAAGGGGTGTTAAGCAACGCTGCCTTTCAACCCACGATGAAAACCGCGGGCTTTCAGCCGGCACTTTCTGTAAAATGAGGTTCTTACAAAAACCCCCATCACCATTGATGGGGGTTTTTCACAATTTTTTAGTCATATCCGCCAACTTTTCATGCGGGTGACTTCTCCGGAGTCTTGCCTGGCCTTGGCCTCATCGGGTCAGGGTAGAGGGTTCCGATCTTGCCCCTACAATAACTTCAACTTTTTTAAATCCGGATGGAGCCTTCGGGGAGAGGAGTAGGTGGCTCCCCTCTTTGATCCGAGAAGCTCCCGGCGCCCGCAGGAAGTGCCCTTGGGGTGCTTTAGCCGAGGGGAGACGTCTCATCAAGACTCTGCATCACTTGTTCTGCTGCCTGTTTTCCTTGTTGAATACAGTCCGGCAAGCCGATTCCCCGGTAGGAAGAGCCTGCGAGAAACACACTGGGAAGACGGGTGCGGAGTTGAGTTTCGAGGCTGCGCAACCAATCCGCATGCCCGACGATATATTGCGGCATGGCTTGTTTCCAGCGGGTAATCCGGCTGAAAATCGGTGAAGAACGGATTCCCATGACATGTTGCAAGTCCTTTGTGACTCGTTTGATGATGACATCATCCGGTTCGTCTACTATGGCGTCATCCCCCGCCCGACCTACATAGCAACGAAGTAAGGCTTTTCCTTTTGGAGCGGTATGCGGCCACTTTTTATGGGTCCAAGTACAAGCAGTGATCGTGGCGGGCTCTCGGCGCGGCACGACAAAGCCGGTCCCTTCATAAGGAATACGGACGGCCTCTTCATTATAAGCCAGCAGTACCGTTGCAACGGAAGTGGAGGGTACATCCCGACGGTGTTGCAGAAAGCCGTGGCGAGGGAAAGCCTTCTCCACTACAGCATGGGGAACAGCCATCACAATCAGATCCGCTTGGTCCTTATGTCCATCTTGAAAAGTTATTGTATACCCGGTGTTTTCCTGGACGATTTGCCCCAATCGGATCCCTTTTTGGATGGATACATCATGAAGCTGTTGTTCCAATGCAGCAACCAGGGATTTCAATCCCTTTTTCAGTGTTAAAAACATTCCCAACGGCTTTTGATTCCCTTTGGTACGGGGGCGCGTCTGTTTAAGTCCCAGGATCAAACTCCGGTATTTTTGCTCCATCTGAGCAAATTGGGGGAAAGTGGCTTGCAGGCTGAGCTGATCGATGTCCCCGGCATAGATCCCGGACAACAGAGGCTCAATCAGATGGTTGACCACTTCATCCCCTAGCCGGTCCCGGAAAAAACGGCCGACCGAAAGGTCTGTATCCGTTGCGTGGCGGGGGAGAAACAGATCTCCCGCCGCCCGCAGTTTACCGGTCAAGGAAAAGAGCGGCGTCGTCACAAAGGGGGAAAGCCGGGTGGGAATGCCCATGACAGCCCCTTCGGGAATGGGGATCAGTTTTCCTTGATGTAGGATATACGCTTGTCCCGTATGATTACGGACCAAATCATTCTCCAATCCCAACTCTTTTACGAGTTGCACACCCGCCTGCTTCCGAGCCAAGAAAGAATCTGGCCCTTTCTCCATGACAAAACCATCGTGAACTTCCGTGTCAATTTTTCCGCCCAACCGCGTTTCTGCTTCAAACAGGGAAATCTGTGCAGAAATGCCGCGATCCCGACAGGCTTTTTGTAGATAAAAGGCGGCGGAAAGGCCTGTAATGCCCCCGCCGATGACAGCGATTCGTTTTTTTATTGATTGACTTCCGACCATCTTTTTGTCACCACTTCTGCCAGGCATTGGATAAACTCCGGTTTGGCATTGGGCATCTCCGGCCGATAATAGCGGACACCCAGCTCATCTGTCACCATTTTACATTCAACATCGTTGTCGTACAGCACTTCCAGGTGATCTGCCACAAACCCGAGGGGGCAATAGATAAAGGAGGTATATCCTTTTTCCCGATAGAGATCCCGGGTTAAATCCTGCACATCCGGACCGAGCCAGGGTTCCGGCGTATTCCCTGCGCTTTGCCAGCCGATTGTATAATGGGGGATGTCGGCCGCTTTCGCTACCAGCTTGGCTGTTTCCTCCAATTGCTGCGGATAGGGATCGCCTGCTTTCAAGATTTTTTCCGGCAAACTGTGGGCGGAAAAAATGACAACCGCCCGGTCCCGTTCCCCCTTGGGGATCTGGCGGAAGGTTTGTTGTAGTTGTTTTGCCCAGTAGTCGATAAACTTCGGTTCGGTGTACCAGCTGTCTACGGAATGAATCCGAGGACCGCCCAACTTCTCCGCTGCTTGATGCGCCCGCCCGTTGTACGATTTGACGCTGAAGGTAGAGTAGTGAGGAGCCAATACGAGGCTGACGGCATCCTCGATCCCATCTTGATGCATTTGCTGGACGGCATCCTCGATGAATGGATCGATATGCTTCAAGCCGAGATAGCTTTTGAACCGGAGGTCTTGATGCATCTCGTTCAATCTCTCTTCCAGTTTTTGTGCCTGTTCCTCGGTAATTTTGGCCAAAGGAGAGATGCCGCCGATCGCCTCATACCGGTCTTTCAAGTCTTGCAACTGATCTTCCGGAGGGCGGTGGCCCCGCCGGATATGGGTATAGTAGGGTTCGATGTCTTCCGGTTTACGGGGTGTGCCGTATGCCATCACCAACAATCCCACAGTTTTGGCCGCCATATTGTCACCTCACTGTTGCGAGTATTCATGGATAAAGGCAGTCAGGCGCTGCAGCGTTTCTACTTCTACCTCCGGATAGGTGCCGTGGCCCAGGTTGAATATGTAACCGGGTTGCTCCATGCCTTGATCCAGGATCGCTTTGGCCTTGGCTTCAATGATTTCCCAGGGAGCCAGCAACAAGGAGGGGTCCAGGTTGCCTTGCAGTGTTTTTTCGATACCCATTCTTCGCGCTTCAGTGATGGAGGTCCGCCAATCCAGCCCGATAACATCCATTGGGAGCCGGTTCCATTCTTGAAGCAGATGACCGGTGCCGATTCCGAAGTAGATGGTGGGCACATCGGCGAGTTCCTTGAGTCGGCCAAAGATCGTGTGCATCACCGGTGCCACATAGGCCCGATAATCTTCTGCATTCAACGATCCTACCCAAGAGTCAAAAATTTGAACCGCCTGGGCTCCTGCATCGATTTGCGCTTTCAAGTAGGCAACGGTCATCTCTCCCAACTTGTCCATCAGCGCTTGCCATGCTTCGGGTTGGGAGTACATAAATCCTTTGGTTTTGTGATAGTTTTTCGAAGGACCGCCTTCAATCATATAGCTGGCCAGCGTAAAGGGTGCGCCGGCAAAGCCGATAAGAGGGACATGCAGTTGATCCCGCAACAGGCGGACAGCTTCCAATACAAAGGGGACGTCTTCTTCTGGGTGGAGCGCTTTCAATTGGGTGACATCCTCGATGCTGCGAATGGGATTGTCTATGACCGGTCCCACGCCGGAACGTATCTCGACATCCACGCCGATCGGCTTGAGAGGAGTCATAATATCCGCGAAGAGAATGGCTGCATCCACTCCCAGCTGCTCTACCGGCAAACGGGTTACTTCCGCGCATACTTCCGGGGTCTCACTCATCTCAAAAAAGGAGTACTTTTCCCGGATCTTACGGTATTCCGGTTGATATCTTCCTGCCTGGCGCATGTACCACACCGGGACATGAGGGACAGATTCCTGACGACACGCCCGTAAAAATGTATCATTAAACCCTTGTTTCGTCATATGTCATACCCCTTTCCTACAGCCGGCCATTGCTGCTTCTTTTTTTATTCATTAATACCATATCCTTTTCCAAGAGCGTTGGACAGGGGAAGAGTGAAACTGTCATGAAATCTCCCTGAAGAATAACACCCAAGCCCTTAACAGTATAGCCGAAAATAATGAGATAGTCTCTTTTCCTCCTTGAAAATCGAACACACATTCTTGTTTTCCTTCCTGAAAAAGGAATGTGCTATCAGACGGACGGAAAGGGGGTAAAGAAAGGAAGATCTCTTCTCAGGGGTGAAATCCTTCGGATGAAAAAAAGAGCCCCATACAAACGAAATAAGAGGCTCTTTTTTTCAAGAGGGATCTGTTATTTTTTACATAAAATGGGTATTCAACTCCACCCCAGCCGATCCAACGCTTCGTCCTTTTCCGAGTTGATCACATGGGTGTAGATTTGTGTGGTCTGGATGCTGGAATGACCCAGAATCTCTTGTACCACCCGCAAGTTTTCTCCGTTGGACAACAGCAAGGTTGCCAAGGTGTGGCGTAGTTTGTGGGGAGAAATGTTGGCCGCTTTGGGCGGAAGGCTCGCTTCCCGGGCATATTTGCGTAGTGCTTCATAGACGGCTTTTCTGCTCATGCGGGTTCGGTTTTTATTCAGGAAAAGAGCATCTTGGTGCTCTTTGGGAACTCCATCCCGGGGGCGCTGCTTCATATATGCTTCCAATGCAGAGCGGGCCGTCTGGTTTAACTTCAGCATGCGTTCTTTTCCGCCTTTGCCCAGTACCACTACCCGGAGGATCCCTCCGTCCAGCTGGATACTGTTCATGTTGAGCCCCACCAGTTCAGATACCCGCATTCCGGTATTGAGAAACAGCAAGAGGATGGCCCGATCTCGGTATTCTGTCCATGAAGCACTTCGTTTTTTCTTTTGATGGTAGGAAGCGACTGCTTCGATTAGGCGCAAGGCTTCGTCCCGTGTGAGAAATACAGGGACTTTGGTTTGGTTGCGGGATCGGAGAGTAGCATCTTCATATTCTTCCATGGGATCCCGATCCAACACACGGTTTTTCACCAGGAAACGGAACAATGAACGAAGAGAGGCTTGCTTTCGCCGTTTGCCCGCCCGGGTGTTTTCCCGATAGTGGGTACGTTCCACCCATTCTTCGTGTATGAAACCGGAAGCAGGGTCTTTTTTACGTACCTTGACCCAGACTTTCCGCTCATATCCATTTTCGATGTGACGGAAGAAGCTTTTGATCATGCGGGAATCAATCTGATGGAGATCGCTGCCTTTGGTATCGAGGTAGTCGAAAAATAATGCGAAGTCGTATGCATAATTGGCGATGGTCTGCTTAGACCGCTCGGCAGAGATCATTTCCAGGAAAAATTCCTGTACTTCATCCGGAAACCGGAGAATGATCCGGTTGATACTTTCCGGCAAGCGGCGGGAGAAGAAGGTATCTTGCAACAAGATCACTCCCTGATGATTTTGTTACGTATTATAGATATATCACGGAACCTAGGAAAATACTATATATAATAGGTAGAAACTCGGCAAAAATACAAAGGCAAAAGCGGAATGGGGCTTAAAGCCGGTTTATGACGACTCTGGATCGAACGTATATTCGTTATTCAAGAACTTGGCATCCTAACTTCCGATACGGTACTATTATCGGAAGTTAGGAAGAGGAGGGTTTCTCCGCTTGATAAACCCGGATTCTGGACAAAAGAGGAGAGAGGGCTTGCCTCATCGAAGTATAAATAAATACTTCTTTGTATAAGTATTGATTTTAATATCAATAAATTATATAATATTCTATTTACATTGACATCTGAGTGTTTGAGCTTTATCATGTATTTAGACTTTTTACAACCAAGACTGAAACAAGAAGAAGGAAGGTGTTGTCATTGCATTCATCGGATCAGGGCTTGCAGCGCTCCTTGAAGAGCCGACACTTGTTTATGATCGCTCTTGGCGGAGTTATTGGAACCGGATTCTTCCTGAGCTCAGGGTTTACGATCGGACAGGCAGGTCCCTTTGGGGCGGTCATCTCCTATCTGATCGGCGGCTTGGTTATGTACTTGGTTATGCTTTGCCTCGGTGAACTGGCGGTCGCCATGCCTGTATCGGGGTCGTTTCAGGATTATACGACCCGATTTATCGGACCGGCGACAGGTTTTACGGTGGGGTGGATGTATTGGTCCAATTGGGCGATGACGGTTACGCTGGAGCTGATCTCCATCGGGATATTGATGAAACGCTGGTTCCCCGATGTATCTATATGGGTTTGGTGCCTGCTATTTGGTGCGATCCTCTTTTTTGTAAACGCTTTATCGGCCAAGAGTTTTGGGGAAGTGGAATTCTGGTTTGCCAGCATTAAAGTTTCGACGATCATCGTGTTCATTGTCCTGGGCGGTTTGGCCATGTTCGGGATGGTCCCGTTAAAAAACGGGGATCCAGCTCCTTTCTTCCATCATTTCACGGAGGATGGCCTGTTCCCGAATGGTGTTGGTGCTGTGATGCTGACCCTGTTGGCCGTCAACTTTTCTTTCCAGGGAACGGAACTGATCGGTGTCGCCTCCGGTGAGACCCAAAGTCCGGCTAAGACGATCCCACGGGCTATCCGCCAGACGGTCTGGCGCACCATTTTATTCTTCGGACTGGCAATGACGGTGCTGACCGCGTTGATTCCATGGAAGAAGGCCGGGGTGACGGAAAGCCCCTTCGTCTTGGTGTTTGATCAGATCGGCATTCCTTATGCGGCGGATATCATGAACTTCGTCATCTTGACGGCGCTTCTGTCGGTTGCCAACTCCGGTCTGTATGCGACGACCCGGATGTTGTATTCGCTGGCGCAAAATAACATGGCGAGCCCGTGGTTCTTAAAGGTGAATAAGCGGGGTGTACCGTTTAACGCTCTTTGCGTCACCATGGCCATTTCCATGCTGTCCCTGTTGACCTATAAGTTTGCAGAAGATACGGTTTACCTTTGGCTTCTGTCGATGGCAGGTATGTCAGCAGTCGTTACATGGATGTCGATTCCCGCCTCCCAGTTCTTTTTCCGTCGGCGGTATCTGGCTCAAGGCGGCAAAGTCGAGGATCTTAAATTCAGAACCCCGCTTTATCCGTTCGTTCCGATCCTCGCTTTCATAGTCAATCTGGCAGTACTGGTAAGTTTGGCTTTTGACCCGGATCAGCGTATCTCGCTGTATTGCGGTATTCCGTTTATGATCGGTTGTTATGTCGTCTACTATTTCTTCTTTCGGGACAAGTTCCCTTCGAACCATGAGGAAGTTGTGGTTCAGAAAAAAGAAGTTGTTCAGAAAGAGCAAAAGGTTATCAATCAGTGAAAAAAACCATTGACTCATGGAAACACCAAAACTGTATGAGGCAGAAGAAATACCTTTAGAAGAGAAGATTATGACTGCTAAGATCTTTGATATCAGTGGTGCAGGATGGACGTGGTACGTAGTGGAGGCAGAAGAGAAGGATGGAGATGTTGTTTTCTTTGGATACGTAAAAGGATTTGAAGAGGAGTGGGGGTATCTTAAAAAAGTGGAATTCAATGGGATCCCTGCTATTGAGAGAGACCTACACTGGACAAAAAAGAAGTTCAATGAAATTGACAAGATCTAAGGCCGGGAAATCTGGCCTTTATTTTTTAAATCCAGCGAAATAAAGGAGAATCTGACCAAATAAATTGATATAAAAGTGATATCATCTTTTGTTGACAATCTTAAGACAACGGTGGATCATCCGTTTGTCTGATCGGGGAAAGTGGAACGGGGAAAGAACTGGTGGCTCGCTATATCCATAACGTCAGCTCCCGTGTCCTTCTATAACTTCTTGGCACTGTAAGCTGTTCATTTCTGAAAATCGTAGCCCTTCATGAACTGCACAAACCGATCTACCACCGTGAACTGCAAGGTTGCCTCCCTGTATAGCATCCACGTCCTACGCTTGATCGTTTGGCCGTCCTTCAGCGTCAGATCAACTGTATGCAAGCCTTCATTCGGTCTGACAAAAGCTTTTGGAATGATGGTATACCCCAATCCCAACTTCACCATTTCCTTGCAAGTTTCATAGCTGTCCACCTGCATGGTGATCGTGGGTGGCTCCCGGTATCTTTCATGCCACCATTGGTCGATAGCGTGGCCCAGCGAAAAGGACATCTGATCTCCCAGCTTCAAGGCCTGCTTGGGTGCCCGATAATTGATCCGCGGCAAGGACGGCAACTCTTCCAGATCCAGCTCCTCTGTGGATACCAGGCAGATATTTTCCTCATGGATCAGGTGTTTTTGATCCAGCCATTGAAACTCTCCCCGGATTATGCCCACCTGTATCTCTTCCTGCAGCAGCATGTTAAAGATCTCCGAGCTGAAGCCGGTATCCACGTGAATTTGCACGTTGGGATACAGATTCGGAAAATTCTTGATAATCAAGGGGAGTTCGTGCTGGCCAAAGTAGATGGAAGCACCGATCCGCAGTGTTCCCTGCACTTCCCCCTGCATATTTACAATATGGTCTTTTATATCACGCAACTCGGCCAGCATTTTGTAGGCATAGGTGACCAAGTACTCTCCTTCTGGGGTAAATTTGATACGTTTCCCTCTTTTCATAATAAGTGGCACTCCAAACTTTTTCTCCAACTGCTGTAGGCGATAGGTTAAAGCCGGTTGCGTCATATACATACGCTCCGCTGCTCGCGTCAAGCTTTTTTCCTTATGGAGTGATTGCAGCATCAGCCAGTCCTTTTCGTCCATTTGAATATCCCCTTTCAACTTCTTTCTGAACCGACGGACGGATTCTCTTCCCATACTTATAACAAAAGGTTTCCAAGATCAATAAAGGACCGCGAAAGAATATCCTTAAAACGATTTTAACAATAAATATAAGGACTTACGCCCCAAAAATTATATACTTTCAGTTATGGAAAAAAAACGCCCTTTAAGAGACCACTGCAAAAGTGGGTCTCAAATTGGTGGAAAACAGAGCTGAATCAAAAGCCCCCTAAAAAACCTGGATGAGCAGGAGAGGGCTTTGGCACGAGAAGCTGAGTCATTCGCTTGACATTGGCCGTCCCAAACAGACCCCAGGATCGCGCTCGGGTCAGGCCTAAAAACCGTTTGAGTCCGCATTCTTATGTTCCACCCGGGATCTTGCCCGGATTCGTTCGCGGTACTCTTGGGTCTTTATGTATGCAATCTGTTCTTCATGTTCCGGGGACAGGATACGGATTCCGTAGGTTTTGCTCTTGGCTCCTTCCCGGTAACACCCGTCCCGCAACGGACAGCTTCGGCAGGTGGTGACGTCAAAGTAGAAGGTCCAGCGTTGGTTTTTCCCCTAGTTTTTCTTTCCGGTGCGCGCTTTTCGTACGCTCCAATTTTTGCAAGTTAAACATTCAAATCGCCCCTCCTAATCGGTATTAAACTTACATTTATAACCTATAAAAAAATTATGGTTAAAATCTAAAATATTTTAATTTTACTTATAGAAGTACAAACCATACAATGAAGGTGTACTAAACTTTATATAAACTTCGAAATATTCGGACATTCAATTGGGAGGCTTTCTCATGAGTATGGAGCACATTTCGCCGGACAAACTTCGAATTCAGCAGGCCGTGGATGATCGGGACGCCCAACTGCGCGATATCGCCCTGACCATTCACGCAAACCCGGAGCTCAGCTTCCACGAGAAAAAAGCGGCAGAGTGGCTGACGGCACCACTTCAGGAGGCTGGATTTGAGGTGGAACGAGGCATAGCTGGTCTTGAAACAGCTTTCCGTGCCACCTGGGAGGGAAGAGCGGGCGGACCGACGATCGCGCTTCTCGCCGAGTACGATGCGTTGCCGGAAATCGGTCATGCCTGTGGCCATAATCTGATCGGCACCTCTGCTGTAGGAGCGGCCTTGGCCCTGAAGGATGCAATCCCAGATCTACCGGGACGAATCGTTGTCCTCGGGACACCGGCCGAAGAGGATGGCGGCGGGAAAATCATCATGTGCGAACAGGGCGTTTTCGACAACGTGGATGCCGCGATGATGTGCCACCCGCACAAAAGCACGATGGTGCTGCGCGGTGCATTAGCTTGTGTCGACGCTACCTTTAGCTTCTATGGAAAGCAGGCCCATGCTTCTTCCGCGCCGGAAAAAGGTATCAGCGCACTGGATGCGATGATCAATGCGTTTGTTGCTATCAATTTTCTGCGTCAATTTTGCAAAGAGGACGTGAGGATTCATGGCATTATTACAAAAGGGGGAGATGCGCCCAATATCGTGCCGGATTACTGCGAAGCGAAGTTTATCATCCGGGCAGCCACCGTTCGGGAATTGCGTGAGCTGACAGAAAAAGTGTACACCGCTGTCCGACATTCCTCCGAAGCGGTGGGAGCACGGACAGAAATAAAGGAAGGCCTAGTGTATGCGGAGAGAAACAACAATCGGGCACTCGCCTCTTTGTTTGCGGGAAATCTGGAGGCGATGGGAATCGAAGTGAGCGAACCGCCAAAAAAAGGGGGAATTGGTTCCTCCGATATCGGCAACGTGAGCCAAGTGACGGCTACGATCCATCCGTACATCAAAATCACCGAGGCTGGCACCCATACCTCGAAGTTTGCGGTGGCGACTGCTTCAGAGGATGGGTTGATCGGGATGAACCGTGCCGCCAAAGCGCTGGCGATGACCGCGTATGATCTGTGTGCTGACCCGGAGGCGCTTCTCCAGGTACGCAATGAATTCGAGGACTGGAAGAAAAAACAAGCAGAGGAGGTAATATCATGAGCGCACATTCCCCCAATCCCGTTGTCCCCAGTTCCGACCGACCGACATCCTTTTGGCGCAGATACTTCAAGATCCCTCACACCTTCGTTCTGTTGGTGATCCTGACCCTGATCGCAACAGCGCTTACCTATTTGGTGCCTGCCGGCGAATTTGAACGGGAAAAGGACCCCGCTTCGGGAAACACGCTGGTGGTACCCAACTCCTATCATTCGGTGGAAGCGAACCCGATCAGCCTGGTGGAAGTCCCAAGGGCGATTGTAAAGGGACTGATTGACGCAAGCGATATCGTCTTCTTCGTATTTATCATCGGCGGAGCGTTTCAAGTCATTACGGCAACCGGGACCATTGAAGCAGTCACGGGCAGAGTGGCGAGGACCTTTTCCAAACGGGGAATCCTGGTTATACCGGTGTTTTTGGCACTATTCTCCGTCGGCGGTTTCACGATGGGCATGTCGTCGGAAGTGATGGTGTTTGTCCCGTTGGGAATTGCGATTGCTCGATCACTTGGTTACGATGCACTGACGGGAACGGCGATGGTTTCGCTCGGCGCTTCGATCGGCTTTACATCCGGGTTGATGAATCCGTTTAACGTTGGGATCGCTCAGGTGATCGCTGAAGTGCCGATGTTCTCCGGAATGTGGATGCGCGCGCTCCTGTTGCTCGTACTACTCGTGATTACCAGCTGGTACGTGATCCGTTATGCGCGAAGGGTGAAAAAAGCCCCAGCGAAAAGCATTGTCCACAATCTGGAAGGGGAGTCTACCGACAGGAAAATGGATCTGACACAGATCCCGGGACTGCAAGTAAAGCATATTTTAACTGTTTTGACCATTGGGGCCAGCTTTGCACTTCTGATTTGGGGCGTTTCCAAAAAGGAATGGTGGATGGAAGAATTGTCCGCCCTGTTCCTTACCATGGGTGTGGTGTCCGGCTTTTGTGCCGGCTTTGGTCCGAGCCGGATTGCAAATGAATTCGTCAAAGGGGCGAGTGCCATTACTTTCGGTGCGTTTATCATCGGGATCGCGCGCTCCATTCTGATTGTGTTGGAACAAGGGAACGTGATTGACACCATCGTTTTCGTCTTGTCCAATGCAGTAGGCCACTTGCCCGGTTCGATCCAAGTGCTCGGCATGTACTTCTTCCAAACCATTATGAACGTATTCATCACCTCTGGTACAGGACTAGCTGCCACCACTATGCCGATAATGGTGCCCTTGTCTGATTTGCTCGGCGTTACGAGGCAAACCAGTGTATTTGCATTCCAGATGGGGGACGGATTCACCAACATGATTCTCCCGACATCGTCTGCATTGATGGGGAGCTTAGCCGTTTCGGGAATCACCTACCAGCAATGGGTGAAATTCATGTGGCCACTCATGATTCTCTGGGTGACCACGGGTGCTGTTTTCGTCATCATCGCCCATATGATCTCCTACTAGTCGGCAGAATGAATATAAAAGCAAAGGAGCGGGACGGGACCATGGGGAAAACAGAAGCGGATCGCGCGCGGCGCGATTCGCTGCTAAGCGCCATTGACCGCGGGCGGTTGGACAGGCATGTGCGGACTTTGTGCCAGTGGGATCGGTTGACGGGAGAGACAGGAGCCGAACGCGCCGTTGATTTCATTATTGAGAAGCTGTCCGAGTACGGAATCGCTCATAAGCGGCACCGGCTGGAGATGTACTGCAGCGACCCCATTCATGGGGAGGTCCGGGTACAAGCTCCCGAAGCGTATACATTGCATGCGAAGGCGCGCTCATTCTGCAAGCACTGTCCGGACGGGATCATCGGGGAAGTGGTGTACGACCGGTACAGCAAGGGAGAACCGCTCAGTCCGCGGGAAGAGGAAGAATGGCTGCGGCAGCTGACGGACAAAGTGGTGCTTTCCTGGAACTATTACGAGGATTATGTGCAGAAGCTGGAACAGGTGGGAGCAAAGGGCTTGATCCATATCTGGCCCACTCCTGAGGCATTTATTCATGAGGATACCGTAGGTCCAATCTGGGGAACCCCTACGCCTGAGAAAGCACATACTCTGCCGAAAATTCCCGTGATCGGACTGACGCATCAGGATGGGACAAGGCTTTTGGAGCAGGTGGAGGAACAATCGGTCACCGTATTGGTCAAAACAGAAGTGCGCACGGGGATCAAAACGGTAAGCTTGCCTGTGGCCACGATTCCGGGTGAAACAGACGAATACATTCTCTTGTCTGGCCATTACGATTCGTGGCATATGGGAGCAACGGACAATGCGGTCGGTAATGCCTTATGCTTGGAAGTGGCCAAGGTGTTTGCTCCCTATGCGGGCCAACTGAAACGTGGAATCAAAATCGCGTGGTGGCCGGGGCACTCCAATGCGAGATACGCGGGATCTGCCTGGTATTGTGATCACCATTGGCTTGACCTCAACAAAAACTGCGTTGCCCACATCAACGTCGACTTCCCCGGAACACAGGGCGGGGTAAAGATGGTTCCTCGATCGACCGGCATGGAAGACCGTGAATTTCTGCGAGATATTTACGTAGAGATTACCGGTGAGGAACCGAGAAAATGGGCATTTCCTCCAAGAGGAGCCGACCAATCTTTTTGGGGTGTGGACATTCCTATTCATCTGGGAATTAAGTACGAACCGCTGGAAGGCACACCGATATGCAGCCCCGGCTGCGCCGGTGGATGGTGGTGGCATACGGAGGAAGATTTGTATGACAAGGTGGATCTGGATTTGCTCTACCGGGATACAAAACTCCATGTCGCACTCATCCATGCCCTTGCAGAGAGTAAGTGTTTACCGATTCGGGTCCTCCGTTTTCTGGAAAAGGGAAAACAACTCCTTTGGGAAATGGACCGGCATTCGGATGAGGAATTTAATTTTGGCCCAATTCTTCAGGCCTTTGATGCCCTTATCGAAAAGTGGCAGAAGCATAAAGAAAGGCTCTCGTTACAGCAGGATGCATTCGATCGTCTGCTTAAAACGCTGGGGGGAAGTTTGAATCGACTCATGTTCTCTTATTCAAGCCCTTATGACTATGACAATACGTTTCCATTCGGACCGTTCCCCGGCTTGCATCAGGTGAAGTACACCTATCGGAACAACACTCCCCCCGAAACCTTCTTGTTCAGGAAGACGTATTTTGTCAGGCAGCGGAATCGAGTGGTTCAGGAGATCCGCACATTGATAGAACGGTTAGAAAATACGTAATGGAGGTCCTAATTGGGACAAACCGTAGAGGTTCGCTCACGCAATACAGGTAAAAAAGAAGACATCCTTGACAGCCTTTCAAAGATCATGAATAAATCGGAGAACCTGAGGGGCGTGGATCAAAGAAGCAGCGGAAGCGAGTCAGCTTTCGCTGCTTCTTTGGTAGATGCAATAGAGCTGCCTTCTTCTGCGTATTCCGGGTAGGCCTAATCGTGCTCTATACGATGGCGGCTTGGTTTTCTTTTCCTTGCTGTGATTTAATAAAAGATAGAACACTATGGAGAGGTGAAACATGAATTCCTTAACATCACAAAACGGAGAACTCTCCACCGAGTTACATGAAGTATTGGAAAAAGCTCGGAGGTATACAGAACAGTCCAAAGCGGCCAATACCACAAAGAGCTACCGCGCAGACTGGAAGGATTTTACTGACTGGTGCCGGGAGCGGTCCTTAAACCCTTTACCCGCCGAACCTCAAACGATTGCTCTCTATCTTGCAGATTTAGCAGACCGGAGGAAAACATCGACATTACAACGCCGGATTTCTGCCATCAGTCAGGCGCACCAAGCGGCCGGATATGACTCTCCGACAAACAGCTATATGGTTCGAACGGTGTGGGCCGGGATCCGCCGCGCCAAGGGGATGTATCAAGAGGGAAAGGATCCCGTTCTTATTGAAGATTTGCGGTCGATGGTGAATGCTTTGCCGGACACCCTCACAGGAAAGCGGGATCGGGCGCTTTTGTTGGTGGGATTTGGCGGCGGTTTTCGCAGATCAGAGCTCGTAGCGATCGACAAAGAAGATATCCAAATGCTTCCCCGGGGGATGGTGATTCAGTTGCGCCGCTCCAAAACTGATCAGGATGGGAGAGGAGAGAAGGTGGGCATTCCTCGCGGCTCCCGTCCGGAGACCTGTCCCATTCGCGCTTTGGAAGAGTGGCTGGCCGAATCCGGTATTGATTCCGGGCCGATCTTCCGCCCGATCAATCGGCATGGCCAGGTGCGTAATCGACGGCTGACCGATCGATCCGTTGCTCTGATCGTCAAGAAAGCGGCAGAGTCGATCGGGTTGGATCCCCATCGCTTTTCCGGTCACAGCCTACGCGCCGGGATGGCCACATCTGCTGCTATGGCCGGGAAAGATGAACGGTCCATCATGAAGCAGACCCGCCACAAATCAACCAATATGGTACGCAAATATATCCGGGACGGTGAGTTGTTTAATCAGAATGCCCTCTCGGATATTGGTTTGTAAGGATCCGGATTCCCCTGAACTCTGGACCGGACCCGACTGTTGGACGAATCATAATAAAAGCACAATCGGGACAGATTAAGGGCAAATCGTATACATAGGAGGCAGGATCCATGTCCCAAAAGAAAGCGTTAGACAACAATGGGCAAAGGGAAATGAAAGTTCCCGGCGGTGAACACCGAAATGGAAGGCTGAGTCAGATCAAAAACCAATCCATCGAAGAGGAACCCTATCCCGCCGAATATGTGAATAAAAAAGAAGATGAATCAACGTAGGCAAGCACCCCAAACGGGGTGCTTTTTAAAAGGTGAAATTTCCAGTTTATCATTCCTCTACCTATTCTTTATCTTCCATTCAAAGGATTCTCCCTCTTCGTACAGAAATTTTTACAGCAAAGATCGAGGAGGGGATTTGAATGAAGGGAATTCGGTTGGGGAGTATGTTTGTCCTATTGGTTTCCATTATGTTTTTTTGCAGATTTCCTGTAAAAGCCCAGGCGGCCAGTGATTTGGATCTGGCTTACCGATGGGCGCCGGTCCATTATCAGGATACGGATGATTCCGATGCGGATGTGGACTATTTGACTGCAGTCGATTATGACGGGGATTGGAATACGCAAAACAACTGGGAGCACCAAGATGACGATATCCATTGGCTGAAGGGCACTGTCTATTACTCCGTTACCGAAACTTCTACACACTGGTACCTGGTATACAGCTTCTATCATCCGCGGGATTGGGTGGATTATCCGGATTTTGGTCTGGATAGCCACGAAAACGACATGGAAGGCGTTATGATGGTGGTGCGCAAGGACGGTAGCCCATACGGGAATTTGGAAGGCATGGTGACGGTGTCGCACCTGGACTTTTACTCTTACACACCGGTAGGAAGCCCCTTGACCAGCGGCAACGAAAATATAGATGGGGCCGTGCGCATGATTACAACAGGGGATGATACGCGACCCGCCACCTTCCAAGAAGCGAAAGGGCATGGCCTAAAAGCATGGGATGGTGCTGATTTCCCGGGAGGTGACGGGGTCGTATACTATCCGGACAAGTATGAAGGAGAAGTGCCTTCCTCCGGTAATGACCGGAGCGTGAAATATCGCTTGGTGGATACTTTTGCAATAGGAGGACTGTGGAGCCATCGGAACGATCCCCAAACATTTGCTGCCTGGGGTACATTCCTCGGGGACAACGGAAAAGATAATGCTGCTCATACCGCCTGGGCATGGGATGATCATGATGACGGCCCAGTATACGCAGGGGAAATGGCTGTCGATCCGGCCCATCTGACAGATGTTTATTTTGATGGATTGGGAAACTTTAGGACGGCATATTTACGAAATGGATATGTAGAATAGTTCATCGTTCTGTAAAGCGTTTTTAAGTCAACAAAATGACTTGAGAATCAAAGCTCAAGTCATTTTTCTGTTTTTTGTTGGGTAGATGGTACCGAATTAACTCATTCTCTGCCCTTATTTGGGAAATAGGGAGAAGGAGGTCATACTTTAACAGATCTTTATTTCTGCTTAAGCGGGATGATCCGGTGTGGCAGACGTTTTGTTTTTTTCTTCCGCTTGTTGCATTTGTGTCGGGATTTCACGAAGTTTGGAAATGGGAGAAAAAAGGATCCACAATAGTGCGCATAGTGTGCCAACAGATCCAATCAACAGTGTGGGGCGAAGACCGATCATATCTCCGAGTAACCCGCCCAGGAGGGAGCCGATGGGAGTCGTACCTGCGACAACGAACCGGTAACTGGCATTCATACGACCCAGTAAATGCTGAGGAGTAATCGATTGACGCAAGCTGATCACATGGATGTTGGATATAACCACACCGAACCCGATTAGAAAAAAGGAGAGGATCATTATTGACAAGGCTGCGTAACCAGGACCGCTGGCTAGGGGGATCAGTGAGTAAGCACCGCAACCGATGATCATTGAACCGATTATAGTAGGACCGATCTCAAAGCGTTTCCCAAAATAGCTGGCGGTCAAAGAACCCAGAAGTGCCCCAATACTTAGAGCTGTCACGACGAACCAGGCCGGGTCCGAATTGCAGTTCACGTGTCATGAAAATAAAAATGACCGTCCAAACCACTGTATAAAAAAGATTATAGGTGGCTGCTTCCCCGGCGATCGCACGTAGATAAGGGTTAACCAAAACGAGGCGAAAACCACCCTTCATTTCTCGAAACACTGTCCCGCGTTCCATCCGGTATTCTGTCTTCGGTTCTCTCTTGCGGATCAAGGAGAGAGAAAAGGCGGAAATGATATAGGAAATGGAATCAAAAATAATAACGACAGGAGCTGTTAGCAGGCTGACCAGTATACCGCCCAGACTCGGTCCGCTGACCTGAGCAATGGATGCGGTGGTCTGAAGTTTACTGTTCCCTTCCACCAACTCCGTACGTTTGACCAAAGAAGACAAATAAGACTGATACGCCACATCGAAGAGAACGGTGAGTACACCGGCCAGGAGGGCGATCACGTAGAGGGACTCCATTTGGAGAACACCCAAGAAGAAGCTCAACGGAATGAGACCGAACAATATAGCCCGGCCGATATTCGCCCCAATCATAATGGGAAGACGACGGGTTCGGTCAATCCAGACTCCCGCAAACAGAGTCACCAGTAGGTACGGCACATGTTGAGACGCATTCAAAAAACCCATCTGTGTCGCTGTTGCATGCAGCGAGACGACCGCCGTTAGAGGAAGAGCCACGAAGGTGATCTGTGTACCGAACAGTGACACCGTTTCACTGACCCACAGTTTCATAAAGTCGGAGTTGCGCCTACAATCCTCCGAAACGATTGGACAAAGCCCCCACGAATCAATCACCCGCCCTTTCGTCATCTTGATTGTAATCATCTAAATAATATATACTGCTTACAAAGAAAGTTATCATATTTTTACTAATCAAACAAGGAGTAGATGTTTTTTTGAATTTTTTGTTCATCGATTTTCTGAACAGCTTATGGCGAGATGGGGTACACACCGAATCGTTAGTCGATCGATTGGATAAGCCGGGTTGGCTGGAAGCCAAACTTACCAACTGGAATATTACTATCGACAGGTCGCCAAACAAAGTGGAGCTAAAAAAACTAAAAGAGCTTCGCTCTTGGCTATACGATCTCGTTGTGAAGTTGACAAATAAGATTTCGCTTAACCAGGAAGATGTAAAGCAAATCAATCAATACTTACAAAAGGTGTCCGTCCATCGGAAGGTTGTTATAAAAACCAATATCAGTTCGAATTTATACCTGTAAAGAAGAACTGGGACTGGATCATGATCGAAATTGTTTCTTCCTTTGCCGATTTACTCATCCATCATGATCCTGATCGGATTCGAATCTGCGAAAACCAATACTGTCTTTGGGTTTTTTATGACGAAAGCCGAAACCGGAGTCGACGCTGGTGTGATCACCGAACTTGCGGCAACCGGATGAACGTGCGTAAATTCAGAGAAAGGAAGCGTATGGAAAGGGGTGTTTAGAATGGTACGAAATAAGGAAGTGGATCGGATAGAATGATCATCCATTGAGGGGGAAAAGGCCTGCTGGATGAACTGGAAAAGCGGTTCTGACAGCTGGGCTGCGAGAAAGGTCAACCTGTTCATCTTCATCGAACGGGATAATGCTTTGAAGCTATTTACGCACCGTAATGATTTGATTTTTATGGAGCAGTGGAATTTGGTCATAGGCTTTGAAAGAGGCTGATCAGCCGCTTGTTTATTTGCGTTTTCATTTAACCTCCCAAAACAAATATTTTGTAACGTTATACTAAGGTGTTTTTATGGATTTATCCCTGTGATATCTCATTAGATAAAGTTAACTTGAGTTTTGAGATATTATGAAAAACCAAGACAGAAATTTTGTGTCATGTTGTCATACAGATTCGATTTCTTTTATCGGTTTATTTTCCTTTTTTTAGGTTTTGGATGAGTTTAAAATTATACTTTTTATGGGACTGCCTATTACAACGAATCTAAAGGGGTTCTATTGAATCGTACCCCCAATAGGACCTCTACCCTTCGGTTGGGATTTCGGGGGCCTTATACGACGTTTGATTACGCCCATTTTATGGTAATGTGAGTATTTCTAACGGTTGGGCACATAAACAGGAAATAATTGGACGATCATTGCGAAGGTTTCTTCACCGATGGAAGTTGATGATGGAGTTCTTCTTTCAGCGGGGAAAAATCACAATCATCAACGGGGTGCATCTCCATCTTTCCTCTCCCTCATAAATGATGGTTCTGGATTCACTCTTGGCCGTGTTTTCAGTCATATGAAAAAGCGACCCTGTATAAGGGCCGCAGTATGTTTGGTTTACTCCGTGATAAAACATATTTTTCCAAATTGCTCTCCTTCCTCCATCCGGAGAAAACCTTTCGCCGCTTCGGCCAACGGATATACTTTATCGATGACCGGGTGAATTTTCTGTTTACAGACAAAGTCCAGCATTGCACGGAATTCCTCAGCACTGCCCATGGTTGTTCCCAACAAGTTGAATTGGCCGTAGAAAAACTCCCTCAGCGGAAGGGTGACTTCATCTCCTGTTGTGGCGCCATAAGTTACCATTCTTCCCCCGGGGCGGAGCTGGGACAGGGATTTCAAGAAAGTCGCCGGTCCGATGCTTTCAATAACCACATCCGCCTTCTCCCCTTTCATGGCTTCCTCCCAGTCACCATGACTGTCGATTGCGTGATCCGCTCCCAATTCCAGCGCACGATTTCTTTTCATTTTGCTTCGGGAAGTGACGGTCACCTTTGCGCCGACAGCTTTGGCAAATTGGAGAGCATATGTAGCAACCCCGCTGCCGATCCCTGGAATCAGTACATGCTCGCCCGGTTGGATTTTGGCCCGGGTAAACAGCGCCCGATAAGCCGTCAGAGCAGCCAAAGGCAATACTCCCGCTTCCTCCCAATTCAAATGCGCCGGTTTTTTCTCCACATTTTCTGCGGGAATCACGATATTTTCCGCAAACGTCCCGGCAGTAGGCACACCCAGGATCTCAAAGTTTTTCGGCGGTGCATCACTTTGGCGGGGCCAGTTCAGGCTGGGGTTGATCACCACTTTGTCGCCTTCCGCAACATTTGTGACATTTTCGCCGACAGCTTTGACAATACCGGCACCGTCCGACCCGAGAATTACCGGATCTTCGTGTTCTCTTTCGCGAAACAGCATCCAAATATCCCGGTGATTGAGACCGGCGGACCTCAAGCGCACTTTTACTTCATTCGGACCGGGTTCCCGTTCCTCCATTTGCCGGAAGTCCAAGCTGTCAAAACCGCCGGGTCCATGATGTACAACTGCGTTCATGATCATCCCCCTTGTGTTGTCGTTATTCACTTCGTTCCACTATGTCCTGTCTGTCAAACCTCCATCTTTACATCATTTGATACAGTATGAGGGCCAAGACGGAACCCAGAACAGGAACAATGAGATGGCGGCCAAAGTAAGCCAAAGTGATGGCTGTTACCGCGCCGACCAAACCGAATCCCGTATCTTCCGGCTTGATATGCAGGATGCCGGGGAATAAAAGCGCTCCCAATAAGGCGTAAGGAACATTTTCCATCACCCTTTTCAAACTGCTCGGGATCCCTTTTCCATTTATGAAAACCAACGGTGCCATCCGGGGCAAATAAGTAACCACTGCCATACCGAAGATGATCCAGTACAAAGATGAATTCATGCTTTGACACCTCTCCATCGGGAAAAACCTTCCGTGATTAGCGAAGCCAACAGAGCCGCGCTGATGAAAGACCATCCGCTGTCCAATCCACATCGCAGCAACAAAAAGTGAGTGATGCCGGACAGGATGACCAACAATAACACCTTGACACTGGTTTTCATGGCAGGGACCAGCAAACCGATGAACAAAGCATACAGCGCAAAGTTCATCCCTGCTTCCAATTCAGGAGGCAACATGGAACCGATCAAGTATCCGCATCCTGTACCGACGGCGAAAATGATATATGATAGAAAGCAGAGACCGTATAAGAAAGCAGTGGATACCCTTCCTTTTTCCATGGCGGAAACGGAAAAAGTCTCATCGGTGATGGCGAATGCGTATAACGCTTTTTTCCAGGGATGATCCTCTTCCACTTTGTCCCTGAGTCCAAGGCTCATCAAAAAGTGGCGGGAGTTGACCGCAAAGACGGAAAAGATCACTTCCCAGGCTCCGGCGTGAGCTGCAATCATATTCAATGCAAGAAATTGCGACGCACCGGCGAAAACCAGCAGGGACATCAACATCGACTCTGTCAGTCCGAGTCCGGTACTTTTCGCTGTTAACCCAAATGTCAATGAAACAGGAAAATACCCTACAGCAACCCCTGCCCCTGCCTGAAGACCTTTGCGAAAAGGAGTCTGTGCAGGCGGAGAAACGACTGCTTTCATATCCGCATCACCCCGATTTGTTGTATATAACGAACAAATATGTTAAATATATTATACAGATTAAACGAATGGCGGGAGTAAATCAATACAAAAAATAGGAGATGTTCTATGAATAAAGAAGATCTGAATCGTCTCATCGGCAGTACGTTGAAAAGGATCCGTTCCGAAAGAAAAATGAGTTTGGATAATGCCGCCGCTCTTACCGGAGTCAGCAAACCAATGCTGGCTCAAATTGAAAAGGGGGAGTCCAATCCTACTGTTAGTACTTTATGGAAAATCGCAGCCGGGTTGGGTGTACCATTTAGTACGTTTTTGGAAAAGCGCCATCCGGAAGTTAAAAAGGTAGACCGTGACTCGATCGAACCGTTAAAAGAGGATGAGGGACGCATGTTGGTGGTGCCTCTCTTCTCTCTTGCTTCGGGGAATCCTTTTGAGATTTATGCGCTGACTTTGAAGCCGGGGTGTCACTATGTGTCGGCACCTCATTTAGAGGGAGTGGAAGAGTACAACTTTATCGAGGAGGGAGAAATGATCCTTGAGATCGAGGAGATGAGCTACACATTGAAGAAAGGGGAAAGCATCCGCTTTACCGCGAATGTCAGTCATACATATATCAACGAAACGAACCGGGATTGCCGCTTGTTGACGATGATTCACTACAAATAAAAAAGAGCCCTTCCACGGCTCTTTCACGTGTGGTCATCTGCTTTTGACGAGCAGCTGAATGGCTTCCTGTACCACTTTGGCGGAATCGCCCTCTTCCCCTTTGGCGATCTCTTCACGGATGCAGTGCTCCAAGTTGGTGCCGACAATAATGGCAATAGCGCGGTCTACTGCAGACCGGACAGCCGACATCTGTGCTACGACCTCTTTACAGTCTTTCCCCTCTTCCATCATCCGCAATACACCGCGGACTTGTCCTTCGATCCGACGCATTCTTTTTTTCATATCGTCACGGTATTCCATATCGGCCAGCCTCCTTTCCCTATCTTGCTTCACTCTACCGTTGGATATCCCTGTCCGGCCAGTACAGGATTCCGCCCCGCACCAGGTGATAAACTGTTCATATTGTGGAGCTGCCGAACATCTACCAATAACCCCGGTTGTTCTCGGATTGCTGTCTGAAACTTGGGTGCAGCAACTCCTTCCTATGATGATACTCTTCTGTGACACGGTTGTCCACTAAAGCCGCACTTCCTTAGCCCTTTCGCGAACGTCGTTTTTACTATAGGAATGTACTGTCCATTAATCAAAAAAAGAGCGTGATTTACGCTCCTTTTTTTGATCGTTACAGTGTCGGGTGTTATAACGTTATAGATGAACCACATCACCATGATTACCTGCCTTCTTCTCTCCGGCTCTCCATCATTGATCATCGAATTTCAATCTCAATCCCTTGCAGCTTATGCCTATTCTGATGAGTACGATGTGGATCATAAGGATGTTAAGTATCAAAAAATGAATGTCAATCGCCGGGATACATTTAAGAAAACCGTACAACAGGAAGCTAGTCGAGATCGTACTGTTGAATGGGCAGGGGTTATTGGGGTGTCTGCACTGTTGGGATGGCTGGGGTGGCGCTGGTTTAGACCAAAAAGGGGTAAAACCAGCAATGTTACAATAGCCGCAAACTGCCTATTTATTGGAAGATAAGCCTGTCTATAGGGAGCAGTGGAACCAAAAACAGAGTTTAACGTTACTGGTAAGAAAATCGGACTGTTAATGAGTTGATTTCTACGTGTTACTGGAAGTAAAAGTCCTTAAGTAGGCTAGTAAATGATTACTGGCATGATGTTAACACTCTTTTCCAAAATGGCTCCAAATTCCACGAATCGTTGTCACCCTTGTTACTACTAGACTTTGTGAATTGTCAGTTCAATTAACGCCTTAAGCATCTACAGAATACCTTGCAGTGTCTGCGGTCCTTCAGTCAGGCAAGCCCGGATTTCTTGAAGAGAAAAACCCAGAAACCTCAAGACGAGGACTTGTTCCAATCGGAACAAGTCCTTTTCCGTATACAGGCGGTGGCCGGTGTCGGTGCGAAAAGACGGCTTTAAAGACCGACCTTGTCGTAGTATCGGAGTGTCCACACCGTTACCGAAGCCTGATTAGCAAACTGACTGGTTTTATACGTGAGCGGTTTCAAGGTGTCCCTCCTTTGCCCCCCGTATAAAAGGTGACGCAACTTCAGCTTCAAGCCCTTTTTTATTTCTTTCATCGGATAAACCCTCCTTCGGAATGGATGACTTGTCCTGTGATCCATCCGGCTTCCTTTCGGGCTAAAAAGGCAATCAAACGAGCTGCATCCTCCGGACGTCCTTCCCGTCCCATCGGAAATCGGGGCAGTAACTCCTTTTTGATCACCTCATCCATCCAGCCGGTATCCGTTGGGCCGGGATTAACAGCGTTAACCGTAATTCCCTTGGAAGCCACTTCCACTGCAAGTGTTCGGATGAAAGCTTCGATCGCTCCTTTGGTGGCGATATAGGCCAGCTCTCCAGGCATCGGTCCCAGCGACTGGCCTGAGGTCATCGCGATGATGCGGCCGTCACACCCGGTCGGACACCTTTGGGCAAACAAACTGCTGAGCAGGAGTGTTGCGCGCATATTTACGGCATAGTGGGCATCGAGAATCTCTGCGGTCAGCTTATCAAAATGAATATCCCGCAGAGAATAAGCTGCGTTATTTACCAGGATGGCAGGTGTCCCCAAGCGCTTTTCCGCTTCATCCAACACACGGGCGGGAGCGGCGGGATCGGACAGGTCGATGGAGAGACTTTCTGCACGTATTCCGGCTTGGCGCAACTCTCTTTCCAATGCGAGCGGTTCTTCTTCCGTTATTCCCCATGCCATCTGTTGGTCATAAGGATGCCAATGGGTGAAAAAGATATCGGTACCTTCTTGAGCCAGTGCCCGACAGATCGCCGCACCGATTCCTTTGCGGCGGGTGGCGCCGGTAACGATGGCGATCCGGGAGCATCGTTGAGTCATCGTGTTCACCTCGGTCAAAATGAGTTTTTTTCCTCTTTTTGTACAATTATCAGTATAGAGAAATATTTGGGGATGACAAGCCTGCTCTGAATAACCGTTTCACATCGTTAATGTACTGTTCCACCGTATTGACGGACCGACCGTATGAACTGCTTACTCCTGTCGCCAGGCTTCCACCAACTCTTCATGTGGGTCGATCCTTTGAAAGTTTTGCCGGTAATGATACATCGTCACCTGGATGAAAATCATTAAAAAAGCCAAACTGACAAACAGGATCAACATGCGTTCCAAGGCCACTCTGTCCAAATCACGGGTGTCTCCCCTTTCCATTTAGTTCGTTTATCAATTAGGTATTTTTTCAAAGTATCATACATCGCATGTTCAAGATGAGAGGCTGTGACAACATGATCATTCGGCAAATAGATACCTTTCCGCTTTATTATTCTTTGCCCCGGCCCTATGGAGATGCCAATGGGTATAAAACCTACCGTTCCTGTTATCTTTTTCGGATCCGGACGCAATCGGGACTGGTAGGATGGGGAGAATGTACCGGATGGCTTCCCGGATTGGAACGGGAGTTTCGGGATCGGGTCATCCCTTATCTCCTGGGAAAAAAAGCAAATGAACACCTGAAGATGACAACCTACATCCAAACCTGGAACCGCCGCATTGCAGCGGGTGTCAGTATGGCCCTAACGGAAATCTTTGCCCATAAAGCAGGTGTATCGGTCTGTGATCTTTGGGGAGGAAAACAGCATGCGTCCATCCCGGTCTATGCATCTTTTCAATCGTATCGGGAACAGCCCGATTGGAAGAAAGCGTCCCTGAAGGATATAGAACAAGCGGTATCCCGGGGGTTTTCGAAGATCAAAGTGAAAATCGGGGGGAGACCGCTGGCGGAAGATCAGGAGCACATCCAGTCCCTGATGGAAATGGTGGATGGTAGCGTACAGGTCGCTGTCGATGCCAACCAAAGCTATGATGCAGCTACTGCGATACAGTGGAATCCCGTATTTGACCGGTGGGGCAATTGGCTCTGGCTGGAGGAACCCATGCCCCTCGCTCAGGTGAAAGCTTATGAAAAGGTGTCCAGCCGATGCTCCATTCCTCTGGCCGGGGGAGAAAACCTGGTCAAGCCGGAAGACTTCTTGCCGTTTTTACGGAAGAAAGGATTGGATCTTATCCAACCCGATCCCGTTCACATGGGCGGGATGAATGAGTATCGCAATACCCTGCAGATGGGGCGTAGTTTTGGTATTCGCGTATCTCCGCATACCTTTGACGGATTTCTTTCGGGTTGGTATGCCATCCTGGCCCAAAGCTGCCTCGGTTCTTGGAGCAAAATGAAGGGAGAAACGGTAGAACCCGTCGAGTGGGACGTGATGGAGTGTCCGTGGAATCAAGGTTGGCCGATCCAACCGATAAACGGTGTGATTCCGATTCCGGAAGGCGTGGGGATTGGCGTGGATTGGGATATCCGGGAGTGGGAACGGTGGAAATGGGATGGTAGGTCGTTTTCGTAAAAAATAACTGGCTTCCTCCTCTCCACCATTATGCACCTCTTTTTTTCCTCACCGAGCGGGGATATCCGGGGATTTTTCAAGATAAGAAAATTATACCAACCGAAAAACGCTGTTCAAGTCACAAGCACGTAACCCTTCTTATTACTAATAATCTTTACCGAAGTAGGATTATATCGCAAATGGTTACGTATTTTTTTAACCGAACTCAAAACATAATCCCCCTTGCTCCACATAAGATCTAGGTGGAGAATAAAATGGACGGGGGTGTGTTTTTGGGGGTCTATGTGAGTAGCTTTGTTTTAGTGGCCGTTATCTACACGTATGTACTCATTGTGGTCAATCGGCACCGTAACGCTCTGTCCTCCATGGCAGGGATGTGGATCGCCATGGGGTTGGCCATGATCCTCAGCGTTCTCATTGGAACGCTTCTGGGGATCTTGTGGGTTCAGATGACTTGGCCCACCACATTTCTGTTACTCTGGGTATGGCAATGGGTTATCTCGCGGGGAGACCCGTTCACCGTTTGGCTTCTTTAGACGGTATGCTCGCGGGATTCATGGGTGGCTTGATGGGACCCATGTTGGGTGTGATGGTGGCTCCTGAAAGCCCACTATTGATGATCGGTTTCCTAGATATCGTGTCCGTTGGGATGGCCATGGTACTTATATCCTGGATCCGAGAACTATCGACTACTTCGATCTCTTATTCTCAGGGAACCGATGATGAAAACAGGGTATAAAAACAGCGCCTGCTGTCCTTGGACAGCAGGCGCTGTTTACTTAACCGTCATTGCAAAGCTTGGACATCATACACCCCACTTTTAGAACTTCCTGAGGGATGTTTTCCTTTTCAGGAGCTACACAAAAAGGCCGTCCCGGACTCGGAACGGCTAGACTTCATCGTCAATAACTTAGGCAACCATACCACTCAACTATGAATACGCTCGGTATGTGTGTATACATTTAAAGAATGATTTCGGATAAATCCTACCGTTGTAATCCCCAACTCTTCCGCTAACTGTAATGCCAGTACGGTAGGCGCTGATTTAGATAACACAATCTCACATCCGATTTTGGAAACTTTCAACAATACTTCTGAAGAGATACGCCCACTGAACACAATGATTTTGTCATTCATGGGAATGGTATGTTTCAAACAATACCCGTAAATTTTATCGAGGGCGTTATGCCGTCCAATATCCATTCTTGATATAACGATCCCATTGCGATCACAAAGTGCAGTGTTATGAACTCCTCCTGTGTTTTGAAATGTCGTCGCGGATTTTTGCATTAACTCCATCAATCGAAAGCAATCCTGAAATGAGATTTTCACCTTGGCGGAAGTAAATGTGTTTGCCGTTTTGGCATCACTGTAGAAATAAAAACTCTGTCGGCTTTTTCCGCAACAAGAGGTAACATACCTCTTGGAATGAAACATCTGGTTAAATTTATTCACCTTAAAGGTATCTACATAGGCTTTCCCGGTTGTTTCTATAATACGGATTTGTTTTATGTCTTCGTAACTGCTGATGATACCTTCCGATGCCAAAAAACCAATGACCAAATCTTCCATGTGTTCGGGTGTACATACCATTGTTGCGAACTCTTGATTGTTTAGCATGATTGTAATGGGATACTCAGTAACGACTGTATCTTCGGACTGATGGATGTAACCCTTTTCATAACGTAGAATTTGTCGTGATAATTGAATTGGTTGAAGCACAAGGCTCACCACCGATTAGGTTTACAAAGTAGTTATTTAGACTCAATAGGTTTATTAAAAACATAAACTGTCATCGCGATATCAAGATCTAAATTGATGTCCGTAAAGATAGTCACAAGTTTTGCGTCTACAAGCTCTTCAAGTTTTGTTACGACTTCCTTATCTTTATAAATATCTTTCACTAATGTGGTTCGGGCTTCATGGACCATCTTCTTTCCATTTTCCGAATGGATCATAAACTCTTCTACATTTGTCAAATTCCCTTTCATTTCACTGATTACCCATGGACCCATAATTCGAGTTTTGATTTCTTTGGGCCCGTTCCCGACATATTTTTTACGTATTTCACGAACCAACATACTGAATTGATGTTCTAAGCTTTTCATAAAATACACCCTTCAGATTAATATTAACATAAGGATACTTCCCTCGGAATAAATCACAACTCAACGGTGGGCCTCCAACTTTCCAGATTAATCTTTCAAACCTTCTCCCATTCCTTTTAAAAAACGGAGGCTAAACCCCATCGCACGGTTAATATCCGGGTCTCTCAAAGCTTTCAACAAATCGAGAATGCCCACTTGGGTGTTATTTTCAATGTCTTCTTCTGCTTTCTTCAGACCCTTTACCACACTGCCCGTCAATTTTTTGGTCATTTCCGGATCTAGTTCTGTCAGTGCTTCGGCTGCAGCCATTACGTTGTTGATAGCTCGAGTTACAGGAGGGTTTAAAAGCTGCCCGACGGCGATTTTTGTTATTTTTTCTTTCGCTTCGAACAACGCTTTAACAGCTTCAAGAACTCCACTATTGTGGAGTTCTTGAAGAAGTTGAATCGTCTGTTGGATACCTTCAGCGTTGTCGGCTACATCTTTGATCACTTTTTCAAGTGAACGTTGTTGCATTTCTTTTTCAGTAAGAGTGGGCTGTTCGATCTTTGTGATTGGTTTTGCCATTATTGATCACCTGCCAGATTTACGTCCGCGATTGGTTCATAATCTTTACGGGCCCATTTCCGCTCTACCTGAACACCCACTTGAGGGTTCCGGGTCGCATACCGGGGGTTGTACCTCGGCAAAGGGATGATGCCGTCTTTCTCGAGTACCTCCATCCGAACCCTCGCTTGCTTGTACGCTGGCGTATTTGTGCGGACATCCACCGCGTTGCCTGTCAGCAGGTTGACCGCATGCTGATGGCTGGCAGAGTGCATGGGAAGGTACAGTTCGTTTCCGTGAACACGATCGGTCACCAGCGCGCGTACTTTAACCCGACCGTAGGGGGATAAGAGGCGAACGAGGGAACCGTCTTTTACGCCGCGTTCTTTTGCCAGTTTTCGGGATACTTCCACGAACACTTCGGGGAATTTATACTGAATCCCCTCCGATTTGCTGGTTAAGTTTCCTTCATGGAAATGCTCCAGCAGGCGGCCGTTATTTAAGACCAAATCGAATTCTGCCGCCATATTGACAGGCGGAACATAATCTACAAGGGAAAGTCGGGCTTTTCCGTCCGGGAAGTTAAATTGTTCACTGTAAAGAAGCGGAGTGTCGGTCCCGTCCTCCTGAACGGGCCAATTCAAGCTGTTCCACCCCGAGAGGCGTTCGTAGGAAACCCCTGCAAAGCTCGGACACAGGCTCGCGATCTCATCCATGATGTCACTGGGCCCCTCATAGTCCCAATCGGCTCCCATCGCTTTGGCGATCTCCCGAATGATCCACCAGTCGGGCATCGAACTCCCTAACGGATCAAGGGCTTGATATAGACGTTGTATACGCCGTTCCGTGTTGGTGAAGGTACCTTCTTTTTCGAGGGAAGGAGCGGCCGGCAGAATAACGTCCGCAAATTGCGCTGTCTTTGTGAAAAATACATCCTGCACGACAAAGAAATCGAGTTTGGACAGAATTTCATGGACATGGTTCGCGTTGGAATCGACCCAGGCCATATCTTCTCCGACCAGATACATTGCTTTCAGCTTGCCTTCCTCAATCGCTTCAAGCATCTGGATGTTGTCGAGGCCGGGCTGTGCGGGAATAGATGCACCGTATGCCTGTTCAAATTTTTCACGGTCCTCATCGTTGGTGACGGGTTGATACCCAGGCAGCCATGCGGGTAAAGTGCCCATGTCGCAGGCTCCTTGTACATTGTTGTGCCCGCGCAGCGGATACGCACCCGCCCCCGGACGGCCGTAGTTGCCCGTAATCAGCAGCAGGTTGGAAATCGCGGCGGAGGTATGGGAACCGCCTGTGTTCTGTGTGACGCCCATTCCCCACAGGATGCAGGTACCGTCCGCTTCATGAATCATTTTTGCTGTTTCGATCAATTGTTCTTTGGAAATGCCGGTTACTTTCTCCGCATACTCAAGTGTATAACGTTGAAGTAATTGGAGATATTCTTGATAGTTGTTTACGCGGGCCTTGATAAATTCTTCATCATGCCACCCTTGATCGATGATGTATTTTGCAACAGCGGTGATCCATACAAAATCCGTACCTTGTTTCGGATGTAAGTAAAGATCGGCACGCTCCGCCATTTCGTGCTTACGGAGGTCTGCAACAATCAATTTTTGACCGTTCAATTTTTTGGCTCGTTTTACCCGGGTTGCTAGTACCGGATGGCCTTCTGTCGGATTAGCACCGACAATGATGACAAGGCCCGCTCCAGCAATGTCCCGGATCGTTCCCGCGTCCCCACCGTAGCCCACCGTTGACAGCAACCCGTCGGTGGCGGGGGATTGGCAGTAACGGGAACAGTTGTCAACGTTGTTGGTTCCAAATACCTGTCGGGCCAGCTTCTGCATCAGGTAATTCTCTTCATTTGTGATTTTGGACGAAGAGATAAACCCGACTGCGTCTCCGCCCTCTTTCTTTTTGATGGATCCCATCTTATCCGCGATCAAACTGAGCGCTTCTTTCCAGGTGGCGGGGACAAACTGATCGCCTTTCCGGATCAGCGGAGTGGTGATGCGCTCCTCGCTGTTTACAAAATCCCATCCAAATTTCCCTTTTATACAAGTGGAAATACTGTTGACGGGAGCATCTTCTACAGGCTCGATTTTCAAGATTTGGCGGTCTTTTGTCCAGACCTTGAAGGAACAGCCGACACCGCAGAATGTACAGACGGTTTTTGTTTTCTTTATGCGGGTTTGACGCATCGCAGCTTCCACTTCGGAAACAGCAAAAATCCCAGTATAACTAGGCTCCACTTTTTTTACAAAATCAATCATGGGATTCAACAGATCTTTATCCATACCCGTCATGAAGCCTGCATTACCCAGCATCGATTTTTCCATCAGTGCATTGCACGGACACACGGTTATACACTGTCCACAAGAAACACAGGAAGATTCATTGATCGGCACGTCATTATCCCAGATGACACGGGGGATGTTACGCTCCCAATCAATGGAAAGCGTTTCATTGACCTGGACATCCTGACACACTTCCACACATCGTCCGCACAAGATGCATTGATCGGGATCGTAGCGATAAAATGGGTGGGACATATCCACTTCGTACGGTTTCTCCCGAAACGGTCGCGTTTGATGTTCGATTTCGAGGAGTTCTGCGGTATTGTGGATCCTGCAATTTCCGTTGTTGTTATCACAAACCGTGCAATAAAGCATATGATTTTCCAAAATCCTGTCCATTGCTTCGTTTTGTGCCCGTTTGGCCCGTTCCGACGACGTGAAAATGCTCATCCCTTCCTGAATGTGCGTCGAACAGGCTCTCATAATTTTTCCATCGATCTCGCACATGCAAGTGTCACATGTTTGGATGGGACCTAAATCAGGTGAATAACAAATATGAGGATGTTCTATGTTTTGTTTGAGAAGGTAATCGAGAATCCTCGTGCCTTCTTCCGCTTCATGCGCGATTCCATTGATTGTAAATGCGATTTTTCGGTTCACTGTGGACCTCCTCTCACACAAAAAAAACCCACCATAAAACAATTTGTGCGTTTTTGGCACAGATTGTTTTATGGTGGGTTAATTCCTAAGCATATCTCGATGCCAGTCATCAATCCCGCCATAGCTTAAAAGGAAGAACAGGATCATTGGGCAATTTGTTGTTACCCCATGTCAATGAACTTCCTTAAATATCTTTTATTATAATCGACTGGAGAAAACCAATCAACTCTACAAGGACGATCCTTCAAATGTCCCATACTCGTACTTTCCACTTCAAAGAACGAAGAAGATAAACGCGATCACCAGCAAAAACAATAAAAAAATCCCGAACCCGATTAACAGGATAGACATCGCGATCCCCCTTTCATCTCGTAATATCCTATGAACCGGAAGGAATATTGAAAGGGATACCTGCCGGGAACCGGGACCATAGGATGAAAAAAGGCCGTTAACCGGTGTCAACAGCCTTTTTTCAAGTCGCGTTGGCAATCCGGGCACTTCTCCCGCTTCAACATGACGTTCCAGCTCTATCTTGGAAAAAGACGCGCTTACCGTCGAGATCGACTTCGATAGCACCTTTGCGGGAGGGGACTAGGAAGGGTATTCAGATGTATAACTAGGAAAAAGCCTGATATATCACCCCTGACAAATCCCCGCCGGGACTTAAATAGATATTCCTCTGGCTCCAGCTCTCTTCCTTGCTCCTTTATATACAGCTCCTAAACGGCGGCTCTTCTCCGTCTTCTTCTCTGCAACTCATAAAACCGTTGCGGTTTTCCCTTCTCTCGACCCATCGACCCCATCCCAATACTTGACGATGGCTAGGTTTGTATGTGTTGCACTCTAAGGCGCGTCAATTGAGTGGCCATGTATTCGGGAGTGTAAGGGAGATCGTTTCTCAGCCACCAAGCGATAACACCGAGATAGGCGGAAGCGGCATATTGGATGAGAATCTCTTTGGGAATGGCCGGCCTTATATCATTGGACATGCTATGTGTGAGGCGTTCATTTAATACATCGACAAATACATCGAGTAAGCGGAATAAAAATCGCTGTTGTCCTTTATTGCCGAGCATCACTTTATAAAACTGCTCGTGCTGAGCTACATGTTCAAAGACATAGACCAAGTCGGAAAGCGGACGAATAACATTTCCATTCGAATCGGTTATGTTTTCATCGATGAGGCGGCTTTTTTTCATCCCTTTGACCAGTTCCGTCAAAATATCTTTGATACTTTGGTTTAAAAGATCTTCCTTATCGCGGTAATGGAGATAAAAAGTCGCTCGGTTAAGAGTAGCTCGCTGTGTGATATCTTGTACACTGATCGAGTCATATCCTTTTTCCCCGATGAGTTCGATCAGAGCGTTTCTTAGCATTTGGCGCGTACGAACAACCCTGGGATCTAGTTTTTTCCGTTTGTTTGACATCTTTCATCTTCCTATGAATTTTTAGTGGATTTATAATCAATGCTTCCCTGTTTGTTGAGTAATCAACAGATTATGCGGATTTGTTTGTTGAAATCCTACCTAATCCTATTATAATCAACAATGTGTTGATTAACAAACGAACTGTCAATAAAGCTGATAACCGACAGGAGATGGTAGACATGTGTGGAATTGCCGGCTGGATCGATTGGGAAAACGACCTTTCTGGTCAAAAGGAAATATTGAAAGATATGGCTCGAGCGATCCAAAACCGCGGACCCGATGCGGAAGGTTTCTGGTTTTCGCCCCGGGCGGCTTTGGCCCATCGCCGCTTGATTGTGATCGACCCGGAAGGCGGTCTCCAACCGATGATCGTACAGCAGGGAGATCGTCGTTATGCAATGATATACAATGGTGAGATTTATAACTATCTCGAACTGAAAAAAGAGCTGCAAGAACGTGGTCATGTGTTTAAAACCCATTCGGATACCGAAGTATTGCTGCATACGTATCTCGAATGGGGAGAAGATTGCGTAAGGCACCTGAATGGGATTTTCGCTTTTGCCATTTGGGACGAGGCGAAACAAAAACTGTTTTTGGGACGGGACCATTTGGGTGTCAAACCGCTGTTTTATACCCAACGCGGGAGTATGATCCTGTTTGCGTCCGAGTTGAAATCAATCTTAGCGCATCCTGAGGTAAAACCGGAAATTGATGCTGAGGGATTGGCAGAGATATTTGGGAACGGGCCGATGCGTACACCCGGGGTTGGTGTATTCAAAGGGATCAAAGAGGTTCGTCCCGGCCATTCCATCCTGTTCACCCGCGAAGGGAAACGGGTGACTCGTTATTGGAATCTAAAAAGTGAACCCCATACGGATGATGTAGAGACAACAGTAGCAAAAATTCGCGATATTTTAGAAGATACCGTGCGCCGGCAGCTCATCTCCGACATGCCGGTGGTGACTATGCTTTCCGGCGGACTGGACTCGAGCGGTCTGACGGCGATCGCCGGGAAAGAATTTGCGAAAGAGGGGCGGACCCTTCACACCTATTCGATCGACTTTGTCGGCAGCGACCACGACTTCCAAAAAGATTTACTGCACCTCGATCTCGATGCGCCGTGGGTCAAACGGGTCTCCGATTATGTGAAAACCGAGCATCACACCATTGTATTGGATTCCGAAGAACTGATTGAAAACTTGCTCGTTCCACTAAGGGCGCGCGACTTACCGGGAATTGGAGAGATGGAAACATCTCTTTATCTTCTTTTCCGCGAAATGAAAAAAGACGCTACGGTCGCTTTGTCTGGTGAGTCGGCAGACGAAGTGTTTAGCGGATATCCTTGGTTCCATCAGGAAGCGTTCTTAAATGCAGGCACATTTCCATGGCGAGTGAGCAGCACCGGGAATCTGACTCATTTATTATCCCCAGAGACTCTCAATCACGTGCGTCCAGAGGAGTATGTACAAGCACGATATGAAGAAGCGATCGCCGAAGTGCCCGCGCTTGAAGGGGAAGACCCTCTCGAGGCGCGGCAACGGGAAATGTCTTATCTTTTCATCACCCGGTTCCTGCCATTCATGCTCGACCGCAAGGACCGTACCAGCATGTACACCGGATTCGAAGTCCGCGTACCGTTCTGCGATTACCGTTTGGTCGAGTACCTTTGGAATGTGCCTTACCGGGTGAAAAAAGTAGACGACATCGAAAAAGGGATTTTACGGCGTGCACTGAAAGGCTACTTACCGGACGATGTGCTCTATCGTAAAAAAAGTGCCTATCCAACAGTGCAAAACCCTGTTTATTACCAAGCGGTCAGCCGCTGGATGAAGGATATCTTAGCTGATCCTAATTCTCCCGTCTGCTCTCTGATCGATAAAAAGAAATTGCAAGCCGTGATTGATGGGAAAACACATCTCGATCCTGGCCGAGTTGTAAAAGCTTTGGAGTATCTCATTCAAGTAAATACTTGGATCAAAGAATACGGCATTACCATTCGCTAACCTAATGGGCCTTTTCGCGCGAAGCCCCCTAGAAACCAACCCCTAAGCAGGGGTTGGTTTCTTAGGTTATAAAAAACACACGTTAAGGAAAGAATGTTTTCTATCCTTTTTAAAGGGGTTACACGAACAATGGATAAAGTCTTTTCCGAATTGCATCCCATATTTTCACGTACCAAAGCATCAATTGAGACCTTCGTGCAGATGTTGGAACCTGTTGTGGAGCAGGCAGCGACTGAAAAGGAACGACTGTATTTTCACCATATCATCGAAGAAGAAGAACAGCGTCTGGAACGCCTGGAAACCCTTCTGCCCAGACTAGAGAAGCTTGTCGATTCGAATATCCCCGTGCAACACTCAAAGTTGTCTCCCTGGTCAGTCGGGAACCTTCGATTTAAAGGAGAGTAGAAAATGGATCGCCGCGACTTTTTGCTATTACTGCAGGATATCAACCTCGAAAAGTTTGGTTTACATAATTTCATCGAGCACTTGGATTTAGCCAAATTCGAGCTTCCCGATGAATCTATTGTGCAAACGTTAAAGGAACTGCGGGATATCTCCCAACGGGATTATGAGCGTGTAAAAGAAATCGTCTCGATGCTGAACGAAGCCTTTAACCAAGATCTTGAACCAGGTAAATCAGAACCCATAACTGCTTTCAATTCCAAACGGCGTTTTACGGTTGGCAATATGATCAACCGGTCATCTACCCTTTAATCGGAGGATGAAATAGCATGGACAAAACGAAAAAATACCAGGATGCTCCATTTTCCCCGGACGACTGGGCCGAACTGGAAACCACAGTGGTTCAAACAGCTCGACGCCAGCTCGTAGGTCGCCGGTTTACTCCACTGTACGGTCCCTTGGGGGCTGGGATCCAAAGCGTCCCCCATTTTATTTATGATGCTCCAAAACCGGGCCAGTTGGATTTGACGGGAGAATCAAGTAACCCGACGCAGCCCTCTCGCCGGGTAAACTTAAATATCCCGATACTATATAAGGACTTCACCGTGTATTGGCGGGATCTGGATCTGTCCGATAAATTGAATACTCCCATTGATTTTAGTGCAGCAGCCGATGCCGCTTCCTACGTGGCTTTAAAGGAAGACGATCTGATCTTCAACGGGGAGGATTCCTTGGATATCCCGGGATTGATGAATGTGAAAGGGCGACACACCCAGATCCGGGAGGACTGGATGAAGGCGGGCAACGCATTCCAAGATGTTGTTGAAGCACGCAACAAGCTGCTTTCATCCGGGCATTCCGGACCCTATGCTTTGGTATTGTCTCCCTATCTGTACTCCCTTTTGCATCGGGTCCATCCGGAAACCCACGTCTTCGAAATCGAACATGTGAGGGAACTGGTGACAGACGGCGTTTACCAATCCCCTGTAATCAAGGGGCACGCCGGAGTATTGGTGGAGACTGGAGAACAGAATTTAGATTTGGCTGTGGCAGAAGACTTTGATACGGCCTACCTGGATTCCGAAGACATGAACCACCATTTCCGGGTTTACGAAGCCCTCGTCCCCCGGATTAAACGACCAACAGCCGTCTGCACGCTGGAAGACCCCCAATAAAAAAATGAAGCGGAAAATAAACGATTTCCGCTTTGGATCGGGCATTGCTTCTAGTGATGCCTGTTTTATTTTTCTATATGGGAAAACCTGTGTTCTTACGAGACCCGTCGCTTTTGGAGGTCTTTTCGGATAAAATTTAAATGTTCCCGTTCTTCAATGTTTTCCCATCCGATATCCTCCACAATACGAAGAGCTTCCTTTCGAAATGTATCGGTAATAAAACCGCTGTTCACTTCGCATAACCGATCGAGATACCTTAACAATTCCTGTTGGCGTTGTTGCCGATAAACGGAATTATGTAAATCCTTTAAATCAACATGGCGTACCTGATGAATCTGTCCCACTTCTCCTGTGTGGACGATCATGTGTTTTCCTTCAAAGGTAACAAGCCCTATCAAATAAAATTGGTCACCTGCTCGCTCCAACGATACAATGACGGGGTACTGGTATTCCTCACCGGTTCGTAGGCGAATCAATTCCGCCTCCACTGCTCCTCCCAGATTTCGCTGGTTAAGTAAAACGGTGCATATATCCGACAGGCCTTTGATTTGATAGCGCATGGCCAACCCACCCCATTGATATCGTTTCTCATTATCATTTGTATTGTAGATTAATTGAGAAAGATAATCAATTGGTATTCTATCCCATTCAATATCCACTTTATTCAAGGGGTGGGATCTGCTACTTTTTATGAAGAGATCATCTCCTGATCCTGGCGCAGCCGTGCATCCAGAACAAAGTTGCCAAAGGGGATGACGGATGCGATGAACGCACCAAGCACGCGCATCATTGACCAGCGGTGTACGATGGTTACGTGAGCGACTGCGGCCAAATACAGGACAAACAGCAGACCATGAATCGAGCCGGCAACCATGACAGCCACCGGCAGTCCCGCAAAATATTTCAGAGGCATGGCGATTCCGAGAAGCACGAGGAAGGAGATCCCTTCCATCAAGGCGATGATACGCAAACGCCCAATCGGGGTGTCCAACATAATATCATCTCCAGACGGTTGAAATATCACTAGAGCGACCTTACCCTTCGGTTCAGCGACATATGCCTTCATCTCCTTTTAACATAGCCACCGTATCCGTATCCAATCGCTTGACCAATGCTCTTAAGAAAGCCTTTGCCGCTTCGATATCCCCTTTGTCCACCACCGCGGCATGGGAGTGGATATACCGGGCACAAATACCGATGGCGGCAGAGGGTACTCCTTTTCCGGTACGATGGACCGCACCGGCATCCGTACCGCCTTGGGACACGAAAAACTGGTACGGAATCTCTTCTTGTTCCGCTGTTTTAATCAGAAACTCCCGCATTGCAGGCAGAGGAACCATGGACCGGTCAACAAGGCGAATCACTACGCCTTTACCCAGTTCTCCGAAGCCGTCTTTAACTCCCGGTGTATCTCCGGCAGGCCCAGCATCCACTGCGAAAAACACATCCGGTTCCACCGTGTTGGCTGCAGTGACAGCCCCGCGCAAACCCACTTCTTCCTGTACGGTTGCTCCGGCGTACACCACATTGGGATGTTCCGCTTGGTGCAAATCCTCCAGCAGTTCCAATGCCAGGCCGCAGCCGAAACGGTTGTCCCACGCTTTCGTCATCAACCGTTTGCCCCCTTCCATCTCTACAAAGGGACAGACGGGAACGATGGAGTCTCCCGGTCGGATCCCGAAGGTTTCCACCTCTTTTCGGTCTGAAGCCCCCACATCGATAAACATCTGCTCTACTTCCACCGGCTTTTTGCGGGCATCGGGGGAAAGCAGATGTGGCGGTGTCGACCCGATCACCCCCGGAATCCGTTTGCCTGAGCGGGTGACTACTTCCACCCGTTGGGCCAGCATCACCTGACTCCACCATCCGCCCAAGGGCTGAAATTTGAGAAAGCCTTGATCTGTAATGCGGGTCACCATAAATCCGACCTCATCCATATGGCCGGCGACCAGGATGCGCGGCCCGTCTTCCTTGCCCCGTAGCACACCGAACAGACTGCCCAAATGATCCTGTACGGTTTCCTCAGTGTACTGCATGATGTGCTTTCGGAGAGCTTGCCGAACTTCCCCTTCCGCTCCGGGCACACCGGGCAATTGGGTCAACTCCTCCATCCGTTTCCAATTGATGGACATCGTATCACCTCATCCTTTGATCGCTATGTATCCATTTTTACTTCTTGCTCTAATCCGGCGAGATACTCCCGGTAGCGACGGTGAACCGTCGCACGGGACACCTGATAACCGAACCCTTGCAGTGTAGCTGCAATCTCCTCGAAGGTCAACTTCTTGTCTTTCAACGCCACGATTTGCTCGATGGGCACCTCTTTTTTCTCTCGTCCTCCTTGGCCCTGGTTTTTCAGGTTATACTGCGGCTGATACCCATTTTGAATTGCCCGCTGCATTCCCCAGCTGATCTTTTGTCGCATCAGCTTTCGCTGTAACTCTTCCACTTTGGCTATGATATGTAAAACCGTCGATTCGCCCGCCTCCAATTCCAGCTCCCCTTCGTGCTGTAGACTGAAAATACGGCAGCCCATGCGGTAAAGCTGATGGATGATCGCCAGCTTGGTCTCTCCCCTGCCCAGGCGGGTGTCATCCTGGATTAAGACGGTATCTGCTTTCTTTTCCCGGACTATTTTTAGCAATTGATATAGCCCTGGGCGATTCAGATCAAAGCCGCTGTGTTGCTCGGCAATCACTTCTACGACTTCACACGGAAGTGAGACCGCCCATTCTTGCAGGGACTGTTGTTGGCGTTCCAGACTGGTTTCCTGCTCGTTTCGTTTGGTACTTACCCGTGCATAGATGACTCCCTTCATCCATCGGTTCACCTCCTTCAGGACTTGTCAAAACGGTCCGTGTCGGCTAAAGTGTTCAAAGGAGGAGGGATGTGGCGTGATCACCACTGAACTGATCAACCGGATCAATCACCTGGCCCGCAAACAAAAGGCCGAAGGTTTGACACCGGAGGAAAAATTCGAGCAGCAACAGTTGCGGCAACAATACCTCAAAGCGATCCGCGGTCAAGTGAAAAATCAGCTGGACCGTATTCGCTTTGTGGAAGACAGACAAAAATAAGCCGCTCTTTTATTATAAACCAGTAATCCGCGATGTGATATTGTCAAAAAAGCCAGCAGGTACTGTGCTGGCTTTTTTGCATTGTTTATCTCTATTCAGTATCTCCCCTTCTTCAACACAGATGTGCAAGGGTTTGATTTGTTGGAAAATTAGTTGACTTTCGATGATCCGTTGGTAAAGGAGATTCATTTTTTATATATGGAGGTAGATTGTGTTTTTGTTACAAACCAGTTGTTGCTTAGAACCCATTTGTATCGTATAATGATGCTGAATTTTCCGATGTGAAGGTGGAATGGCCATTGTTGCCTTTTAAAGAATTGGCCAAATTGGACAAATTAGTGCACGAGCCCGCCCGACTCTCGATATTAACCGCCTTGTCGGCGTGTACCATGGCGGAATTCCTGTTCTTGCAGGAATTGACCGGATTGACCAAGGGGAATATGTCCTGTCATCTGGCCAAACTGGAAAAAGCTGGACTTGTGGTTATCGATAAGCATTTTGTGAGAAAAAAGATTCCCCAAACCACTATACGGATTACATCCGAAGGTCGGGCAGCCGTACAGAAACACTGGGAGCACTTAGAGCGGATTCAATCTGAGATCCAGCGCCAGGGCGCACATAAAGAAAACCGGGACACTCCCCAAGTACGATGAGGAGCGTTCCGGTTTTCTTTATACATATCTACGGTCAGACATTGGCGGACATGGGTTATCCCTGTTACTCTGTACCTTATCGGACTTGTTCGTGGGAGAACCCAGGGATGGATGACCGCTAACGGTACGTTAGCGGTCATTCTAAGTTACAACCAGTTCTACATACCCCTCTGTTCCGGTCACACGGATCCGCTGTCCGTCTTTGATCAGTTTCGTGGCGTTTTCCACCCCTACGACTGCCGGAAGACCATATTCGCGTGCAATGACGGAACCGTGGGTCATCAGCCCGCCTACTTCCGTCACCAAGCCTTTGACAGATACAAACAACGGCGTCCAGCTGGGATCAGTAAATGCCGTAACCAGGATATCGCCATCCTCTATGTTGGCTTCCTCCATCTTTAAAACGACACGTGCGCGGCCCTCGACCATGCCGGATGAAACGGGAAGGCCCGCCAAAGCCCCTTGAGGAATATTATTCGTGCTGTATTCGCCAAATAGGACCTCTCCCTCGGATGTCATAATCCGCGGGAGCGTCAACTTCTCATAGATCGAGTAATCCTCTTTTCTCTCGGTTATGATGCTGTAATCCAGCCGGCCTGTGCGAACAGCCTCCCTAAATTCCTCAAAGGTTAGATAGTAGATATCCTCCTTCTCCCGGATGATACCCTTTTGTACCAGCTTAGCTGCCTCCTCCAGCAGGGCCTGCTTATAAATGTAGTAACGTCTGATGAAGGCATACTTGGGATATTCCCGATAGCCAATAAAATGGCGCAAAACGCTGATCATCTTCTTTGTTTTTTTGGCCTTTCGTGTGCCGCCCGGCAATTGCTTCAAGCGGCTTAAAAGCTCCTGCTTCTTCAGCTCGGCTCTCAATCGTCCTTGCTCAAATTTGACGCTGCGCGCATTCGGTTCAAAATTTTTGATGTTATTGAGAATCATGGGGATCAGTGCGGTTAGCTGTTCAATCCACCGGGGCTTGGTGATATCAATTTCCCCGGGACAACGCATGCCGTATTTTTCAAGGTATGCTCTCAGGGCTTTGATGACCGCATCGCCGTCTTCCAGTTGGGCCAGATCCTCAAAAAAGGTCCATCCTTGGCATGATGAAAATATTCTATCACCGCCGGATATTGCCGGACCACGTCCGCTACATCCAATAAGGCTAGACCCATTTCAGGTGTAACGTTATTGGCTACCGATTGGGAAAGCGTATCGGCCGCGTTCTTTTCTCCCAACCATTTCTCCATTTTCTTATTGATCCAGTTCGATGCGAACACCCCAACCATGATCGCTCCCAAACTCCGTGGATCATACAGGAGTTCTTTTAATTGCTTATGGTCTTGTAAAATAAGTGCAAACAACTCATCTCCGGATACGTTTGCGACCTTCTGCTGCAGATCTTTGATGGACGCCTTGTTACGGGAAATGAATTGTTGAATGATCGCTGGGTCGTTTTTTCGGTAGATCTGGGTGGGATGAATAAGAAGTGCCCAGGATAGTCCCTTTCTACCCATGCTGAAAACCCTCTTGCCGCGAGGCAGTGTTTTCATAAACGATTTTCGCTTCATTAAACTCAAGATCGCGTTCTTCATCAGAGGATCGTTCTTACCCATCGTACTGAGTACGATCCTTCGGACGATGGGCGAAGCCAGATCGTGGGTGAGATCAACAAACAGCCTTCCACCGGCACAGACCGTTGGAACATCATCCGACAAAAACCGAAGGAAGGACATCCCCAATGGTTTGATGGCATCTGTCATCATCTGCTGATGGCCGAACGACATATAGACACGGTTCCGCCCATCGTCCACGTCGGGGATCGGGTATAAAGTGGTGATCGGGCGACTCTACACGATATAGAACGTATCCTCAAAAAGGCACCATTCGATGTCCTGGGGGCAGGCAAAATAGGCTTCGATTTTTCGACCTATACAGGCCAGCTGCAAAATCTGGTCATCCGTCAGCGTCTGCCTGTTCTGCCGCTCTAGATCGATCTCCCGTTCCTCTGTGCTCCCTTCTTGTAAGGCATATACGGCCAGTTTCTGGTGGAGATCGTCTTCTCAACAACCCTCCCTCCCAAACCTTTTAGTTATCTGCAGACACCAAGCCGGAAACGAGCGCCTCGCCAAGTCCAAAGCTGGCATCGATGGACAATACCTTCCGGTTGGCACGCGATATCTCTCCTTTGTATTTACCGTTCTATTCCATATCGGATCATGGCTAGAAAACGGTTCATCTCGTCGATAATGCGTTCCATATATTTTTCATCCAAGTTGGTTTTATCCGCTACCTCCGTTAAGAGCTTGTCTTCCAAATGTTTCAATATGATCCAGATCAGTTCAAATGCCTGACTGCGGTCCACACCTTCTTTGAGAGTGACTTTCTCAAACAAACGTTCCAAAACCTTATTCCTGTTGGCCATCAGTGAACCCATTTTTTCTTCAATATCCGCCTTCAGTTCTTTCGGCGTCGCATAAAAGGCTTCCGTCAACACTTTGTACTCCTCGGGATTTTCTTTACAGTAATCAAGTTTGATGCGGCTGAATCGGTCTATGGCTTCAAAAAAGTCCTCGTATTCCGGTAGATCGTCAAAGCGAAGTTCAGCCTTCATTTTTTCAATGCATCGATCCAAAACACAGAAATACAATTCCTTCTTGCTCCTGAAATGATGAAAAATCAGGGCTTTAGATATGCCGGCCGCCTCTGCCAACATCGCAGTCGAGGTCTTTTCATATCCGTGATGGGCGAATACAGCCAAACAGGCGTCCAAGATATGTTCTTTTTCATAAAGTTGTAGAGGCAATGGCTGTATCTCCTTTCATTATGCTGACCATGAAGTCAGTATAACTATAATTCATGCTGACTAATCGGTCAATATATTTTATTTGAGAGTAACTGAATAATTCATGTGTGCATCGCCCTCCATGAGCCGAACAGATGGCCGTCAAACGTCTTAAAGTACAAATTTTTTCGGTAACCCCTAGAGGGGTACGGTTAACGATTCACGAAATTCGGGGCCGATCCCATTACCTTTACCGAAAGAGAACCGATTTTCCTGTTAAAGGGAAATCGGCTTTTGTTTGCCCTTAAAAAAAGGGCACACTCCCCCAAAAAAGGATTGACATTGACGTATGCGTAAAGGTGTACAGTTATGGTGTCAGGAGGTGAACACATGGAATACACCGTGCAGAAGCTGGCCCAGTTGGCGGGAATCAGTGCCAGAACGCTTCGGTATTATGATGAGGTCGGGATTCTGAAGCCGGCAAGAATCAACTCGTCGGGATACCGGATCTATGGTCAGGCGGAAGTAGACCGTTTACAGCAAATCCTGTTTTACAAGGAATTAGGAGTCAGTCTTGAGGTGATTAAAGAAATCATCACTTCCCCTTCCTACGACGGAGCCAAAGCTCTTCGGGAACACCGTGAACAACTCCTCGACAAAAGAAAGCGGTTGGATGTGCTGATCGCCAATGTGGAAAAAACAATTGCTTCAATGGAAGGGAGAATCATCATGACCGATAAAGAGAAGTTTGAAGGTTTCAAGCAGCAGATGATTGATGAGAACGAAAAAAAGTACGGGAAAGAGATTCGGGAGAAGTATGGCGACGACGCCATTGATAAGTCCAATGAAAAGCTGAAGAACATGACTCAAAAAGAGTTTGAAGAGGCCGCGCGTCTGGCGAATGAAGTGACCGCCACTTTAGCCGAAGCGTTCAAAACCGGTGATCCTGCCAGCGACTTGGCTCAAAAAACGGCTGAATTGCATAAGCAGTGGCTGATGTATTACTGGAGCGAATACAGCAAAGAAGCACACGCAAACCTTGCCCAAATGTATGTAGAGGATGAACGGTTTAAGGCGTACTATGAAAAGCGGCCTGGTATGACCAAATTCCTGAGAGACGCGATTCACATCTATACAGGTGGAAACAGATCATAAGGTGAACACCATCGAATTTTCATCAGTAGTTTACTACAGAAAAGAAAAATGTCCGCTACCTTATGGAATACATGACCTATGTTATGGAACAAGAGTTTGACGGAATTGAATAAAGATGTGATAAGGTCCTTGGATATGTTCCAGGGACTTTTCCATTACACATGACTGATCCTAGAGTTTCTCATACATGGGATGGAGGTAGCGAAGCCCGATTTTGTCGCCAATGAAATATTCTCAAAGCGAACTTTAATCATCTACTAAATATTATGGACATATCATTAGTGCATCTCCTCCAAATCATATGATCACACCCCTCACCCCAATAATCCTTCAGCAAATAATCAGGCTCTCCAAATTTCTTCTTCCATATCTTCTGCGTATTGTTATATCCGCTATCCAGACAAAATTCTTTGATTCCCCTATTCAGAAAGGTAAGAAACATTACGTTTAAAAGTAAAGTCCCTATACCACGTCTTTGATAATCTGGATGTACAAATACAGTTCCTATCTCATACAACTCTTTCAATGCTCCATCTGTGCAAACATTAATCAGCTCACTAGCAGGACCATATTCAATTGTACCGATAACTTTATTGCAATTTTTATCTGAAGATATCAAAAAATATCGACTCTTCCCATTGCTATCAAAGTCACATTTCAAGTATTGTTTCTTATTTTCAATTTCATTTTCTATATCATCAAGCAACTCCGATAAACCTTCTCTAGCAAATGTATCCTTAATGACTGTACTAAAAAATTGATTTAGCTCTTTAGTGTCCTCAATTCGTGGTCTTCTTATCTCAATGTTATACACCCAAAATCACTCCTTGACTAACCTGCACTCGTTAGCTTAATACTTACTTTTGTAGATTGTCATCTTTATTTCATGCAATAACCACCCGGTACCCTGTACGTTAAAGGTCCCGGGTGGTATATTGCATCCCTTAGCTAAGTGTCGCGGCAAGCACGTCGAGCATCTTGGTCCAGGCGTTCTCGGTTCGGCTCACGTAGTCCGCCCAGTCCTGGTGCAATTCGTGGGTCAAGGTGAGCTCGCACCCCTTCTCCAGCGGTACGATGTCGATGATCACGCGACTGCTTCCCTCCTCGCCCGCCACCCCCCAGGTGAACACGAGGCGGCGAGGCCGATCGATTTCAAGATACTCCCCTACGTGGTCAATTTCCTGTCCTTGTCGACGCACAACGAAAGAGAACGAGCCTCCCACGCGCGGATCGAGAGAGATGCACACGACTTCTTCTTCACGTTCAGGATAAGCAGGGCCGAACATCCATTTGCCGATCATCACAGGGTCCAGCCAAGCGTCGAAGACTCGCTCAGGAGATACGCTAAATTGACGAGTAACCCTTACATTGACATGTGATTCAGAGTTCATCCAAATCATCCTTTCTTTTTCAGGCGTCTCTACTGAGGTAAAGTCTGGATTGGAAGTTTTTCAAGAGCATCCAGTCTGTCGGAACAGAACTGTCGATACGGCTTAAGCCTATTATCGATTTTCTGCTATTGGTTCGGCATGTAACTGGTACACGTGTTTTTGCGCTCTTCGGCGAACCTCAACCAAGCCGGTTTCGTGAAGAAGCCGAAGATGTTTGGAGACTCCAGGTTGACTGGATCCGTTATTTCTCCATCCAGCGCAATTCGGCTAATCTGGTTGCTTCCCCACTCCGTAAACCCAAAGTGCACCATCCGGTCTCCTGTTATTCCAAACGGGCCTGAATTAGCAAGAGGAACGAGTAATCAGTTATTTCACCTTTTATTGTTATCCTCCCTATCTGCTGGCTCCAGATACGATAATAAGAGTCCAGCATCTGATGTAGGAGAACCATTCTTCCGATTCGATATCCTTTGTTCTCAGTAACCATAGCGCTCCGTCAATCCCTACTGCAATCCCGTATGGACCTGATTCATGAGTAGCACTAATCCTTTCTGATCGGATCACTTGTGTCCAAACTTCACACAGCACTTCGGAAAATATACAAACTAAAGGAAAGGCGTTATACAATTTTTCATCACGCTGAAGGACTTGGTGCTAAGTATGTCGAAAAGCTTTTAACCGTGTAAGAATCTCATCCCAGAACAGGTAACGGAAGAGGAGGTTTAGCTCTTTGAAGTTTTGTTTATTTGAAACACTTCCGACTCAAAAAGTCAAGGAAGAGATAAGCAGCCTCCACTATTCTATTTTTCAGCAACCACTCCCCTGGGAGGTACTTCAAACAAAAGAATCTCCATTGATCCAAATCGCCGAGGAGGATGCGTGCGTTGTTGGGTACAAAATCGGATATGAGGAAAAACGAGGGCGGTTTTACAGCTGGATCGGTGGTGTAAGCCCGGCTTACCGAGGGAAAGGTATAGCTTCTACACTTATGCGGACACAGCATCAATGGTGTAAAGAAAATGGATACACCGAAATCATGACAAAAACAAAAAACAAATGGAGAAACATGCTGATCCTTAACTTAAAACATGGGTTTGATATTATAGGAACTTACACCGATCATAAAGGTGAACCTAAGCTTATTTTAAGTAAAAGCTTATAAGCAAGCAAATTCCAATACATGATACGTCTCTGTTACATCATTTGGGCTGGAAATCGCAACTGACGAGCATGGTGGGAATGGGTCTGTAATACAAACTTGTTTTCAAAAATTTAACTTGACGGTCATGGAGGGGTGGATTATGATAAAACTACAATTGCATTGGTCCTTTTTGCCTTGATAAAGGGGAGTAGCTGTACAACAAAGTCGTCATTACGGGAATGTTCCCCGGCTTTGTTGGCAACGTTAACGTTGTTAGCAAGACCTTTACCATTATTTGGTAGGGGTCTTTTTCTTTTGTCAAAAACATACTATAATGGAGAAGCGAGGTTGGGACTATGGATTTACTGTCGTTAGAGTTTTGGCAAGCTTTACTGTCCATTGTAATCATTGACCTGGTGTTGGCTGGTGACAACGCTATCGTCATCGGTATGGCAGCTAGAAATCTTCCGCGTCATCAACAAAAACCGGTCATTATTTGGGGAACCGTCGGTGCCATCGTTATTCGGGCAGCCGCTACCCTGGCTGTTGTTTGGTTGTTGAAAATCCCAGGATTATTGTTGGCTGGCGGCATTTTGCTGATCTGGATTGCTTATAAACTGCTGGTGGAAGAAAAAGATCATGAAGACGTAGAAGCCAGCGACACCATGTGGGGTGCCATCCGCACCATTATCATTGCAGATGCCGTTATGGGGCTTGACAACGTTCTCGCCATCGCAGGAGCTGCTCACAGCAATTATGTTTTGGTCATCCTCGGCTTATTGATCAGCGTGCCGGTAGTTATATGGGGCAGTACCGTTATCCTGAAATGGATTGACCGCTACCCATCCATCATCTATATCGGGTCCGCTGTGCTGGCTTGGACTGCCGGGAAAATGATTACGGATGAAAAATTCACCAAGCCCTTTTTTGAAGACAACCCGGTATTGAAATGGGGATTGATCCTCTTCATTATCGGCGGAGTGCTTTTGGCAGGTTACTTGAAAAAGAACAAAACCACCTAATTTTAATACCAGAAAAAGCCTGTTGCATATATGCAACAGGCTTTTTCATTTTTCTGTTCACGAAGTTAGTCTAGAACTTTAAGCGCCCCCATTAACGTCCAAATTCAACTTGCAGCAGCCAATCCACTTTGTTGGTTCCAAAGGAAAGGCTCAGGTATATTCCCTGAGCCTTTGTACGGTGTTCGGAAGTGTTTTCAATCAAGATATGGGCACCTAACTGATGCCAAAACCCTTTGTCACGAATAAACATGTATTATGCGTCCAAGGGGGTATCCCACGGATGGATAGTATCCCGCAGAGGAGGCGGTTCTTACGAAATTCGTCACCCTTATGAAAGGCGCCAGAATCATGGGCGGAAACCTTGTCCGCGGCCATTCCAGCCGTCTTATCAAGGGAGCCATTATCGGGAAGCCGAAACACCTGAAGAAAGACCATGTTTACTTTTACTCCAAATCGAAATCCTGGAATGATCAACTCGCCGTGATCCAGCGCGTCCGCCCCGCTGCCGTCGTCATCCCTAAAAGCCTGATCTCCTCCTCTATACCCAGAGAAACCGGAATTATTGTCGTATCTAATGTCTATCAAGCCATATGGCGTTTGGCTTTATGGAATCGGAGGCAACTCCCCACCCCAGTAGTTGGCATCACAGGGAGTGCGGGGAAGTCCACTACAACGGAAATGGTCTCCTCCATTTTGAAACAAAAATTTTCCTTGATGAAGACGCTGGGCAATCTGAATACCTACAATCTACTCCCCATCCACCTGCTGCGTTTGTCGCCGGGTCATCGACTGTTGGTATTGGAAATGGGCATGAATTCCCTCAACAATATCGGGCGCCAATGCCAAGTCGTTCCCCCGGATGTAGGAGCCGTAACCAATGTGGGCGAAGCTCATGCAGGAAGCTTGGGCGGTCTGAATGTGGTAATCAAAGCCAAACAGGAACTGGTCGACGGAATGAAACCGGGCGGTACCTTGTTTCTCAATGCGGACTGTGAACGCTCGCGCCGTCTCTCCACCAAGCGCTTCAAAGGCAAATTACACACATTTGGAATCAAGAATCCTGCCAGTATTCGCGGGGAGAATATCCGTTTCGGTCAAAGAGGCATGTTGTTTGATGTCCGATTGGATCGGAAACGGTATACGTTTACAATCCCAACGTTCGGCACCCACAACGTCTATAACGCCTTGGCAGCTATTGGAATGGCTCGAGCCATGGGGTGCACCACCGAGCAGATTCAGACCGGCCTGGCTCGCTTTTCCCCTCCAAAAATGCGATTGCAACTGATACAAGGTCCGGGCAAAAGCCTCTTTATCAATGATGCCTGGAATGCCAATCCTACTGCGGCGAAAGCCGGACTATCTGTACTCAGTCACTTTGCCAAAAAGCGCCCGATCACCGCAGTACTGGGAGATATGTTAGAACTCGGTTCATACACCCGCCCAGCCCATCGACTGGTAGGACGATATGCCGCCAAACTCCCGCTTTACAAACTGATCACTTATGGAAAATTCGCGCGGACCATTGCTGAAACCGCCATTGCCAACGGAATGACTCGTTCCTGCGTTCACCATTTCACCAACCGTACCGCCTTATTAAGGTATCTGGATCGTTTGCCCAGCCATTCGGTGATCTACTTTAAAGCATCCCGGAAATCCCGTTTTGAAAAATTAATCGAGGAATTGAAACACCGGCTACCCTCTACCTGAGCCGCCGGTGTTGTTTTTTACTGATTTGGTTGAATGTGTGTACAGTCGGTTTTTGTTTGTGATATAAACTAGTATGTTAAATTGCGGCAATTCGTGCATACAAGTCCTCCAACATCTTCAGATTCAACTCCGAACACCGCTGGATAAACCCTTCCCACAATCGGGCGGTCATCCATGCATCGCCGTCTGCTGTGTGCCTTCCCTGAATCGGGATATCATACATCGCCAAGGCGTAGTCCAACGTGTGTTCCTGCCATTCCGGATGCAGGCATTGCGCCACCCTCCAAGCATCGATCATCCGATGATTGAGGCGGGTTCCCCAGCATCGCATCATGGCTGACTGAATAAATGCTTGATCATGGTGGGCTCCATAAGCAACCAAGGTTCCATTCCCGACAAAACGGAGCCAGGACTCCAACGCTGTGCGAATCGACGGAGCATCCTGCACATCCACATCGGAAATGCCGGTGAGACGGGTGATCCGGCTGGGGATTTCACAGCCGGGGTGCACGAGCGTATGAAAGCGATTAGCATCCTGCATCGATCCATTCTTCACTTTCACTGCACCAATGGCAATGATTTCATCCCCGCCTGCCGGATCAAAACCTGTGGTTTCCAGGTCCACTACTACAAAAAGAGTCTCTCTCAACGGGGTTGCGAGATCGATCCTATTTTTTGCATCTTTAATGGTAGAACGGATAAAGGCCTCCTGATTCCAATCTCCGCTGTTGACTCCTCCCAAAGAGAGCCCCCGTTTGCGAACCCACCGCAGGACGGGATGATTCCAATCCATCACATCAACTGTCTCCCTTGTTCCACCGGTTTCGATTTCGTTGCAGCTCCTTCTGCAACAGCCGCGCTGCCCTCATCGCATCTGTCAGCTGCTTGTTTTCATCCCGTGACAGCACGGTAGGATTTAAATAATGATGAGGGGTTACTGCGGGTTTTTCTTGGTCTGCATGCAGACGCAGACGAAACTGCAGAAAGGTATCAAAAGCACGGAGTACCTCTTCTCCTTTGCCCTGTTCCCAATGACCCTTGGCCACCAACTGATCCACCCTCTCCTTTGTGGAAGCCGCATCCAATCCATGATGGAGGGCCCAGATCCGGACTGCCTCCAGCATTTGCAGATAGCCTCCCGCTTTGAGATTGATACAGCCGGCATAGGGACCGTAACGTTCCCGATAGAAATGATGAAACCATCCCAAAGGAATCGGCTGGTGAGCCGCTCGCTCCGCCTCTTTGCCGAGGGCGGCGGGATTTTGCTGTATGCCCGTCGTCATTTTTCGCAGCAAACGGAAAGCCAATTCCTCTGCTCCGTAAACAGGGCGTCCATCAGCCAGAATCATCAAAAACCGGGTATGGTCCAAAGACGGGGTCTCAACCCAAGCATCGATCCGTTTGGACCACTCCTCCACCGTTCCACGCCACCGCGGATTGGAGGCCATTACATTTCCTTCACATAGCGGGTACCCCGCCCGTTCCAGTCCGCGGGCCACCTCTTCGGCCAATCGGGCAAACCGCTCATCCGACCCGGAATTTACAGCTTCATAGACCAATGCATGATCCTGATCGGTCCAAAAAGTCGCCTCTCTCCTTCCGCCGCTCCCCAACAGGAGCCAACAATAACGTGGAAGAGGCCCGTGCTCCTTTTCTTCTGCCATGCGGATAACCCGCTGCATAATCCAATCATGCCACTGAGATAAAGCTTCCGTCACTTGGATGGGAGAGCAACCCGCCTTCAGCCATTGTATCGCTTCATCTCTCATACTGTGATGAATCTCTCTCAGGCCGTTCAGGTCCAGGCCTGCCTCCACCCTTTGACGGGCTTTCGAGAGCCCCCGATCCAGAATCCCGCTCATCAAGATTCCGTTCCGGTATCAGCCAATGGCTCCCCAATCGCTCCCTTAGGCGGCTGCAACTGTTCGGGATATCCATAAGCACCGTGTTCGCTCAGATCCAGCCCCATCACTTCTTCCTCCTCTGTGACACGGAGACCGATCGCTTTCTTCATGACCCACAGGATGACAAAGGAAACCACAGCCACATACAGAAGAGCTGCTGTCACACCCAATGCCTGCACTCCCAACTGCTTCAACCCGCCTCCGTACAACAATCCCGGACCGCCGATACCCACTTTCTCCACCAGGCGGGGGGAGGCGAAAATCCCCGTGGACAGCGTGCCCCAGATTCCTGCGACACCGTGCACAGAACAGGCGTAGATCGGGTCGTCAATCCCTTTGCGTTCGAAGGAATACGCAGCAAACACCGCTAATGATCCTGCTACGCCGCCGATCACTACTGCCGCCCACGGCTCAACGAAAGCGCAAGAAGCCGTGATCGCTACCAGTGCGGCCAACACACCATTGAGCATCATTGTAACGTCTGCTTTTCCGGTCATTACACGCACCGTAACCAAGGCGGTCAAGGAACCAGCTGCCGCCGCCAGATTCGTAGTGAGAGCGACAAAACCGAAAAATCCGTCTTTTGCCGTCAAGGTGCTGCCGGGGTTAAATCCAAACCATCCAAGCCAAATGATCAGCACCCCCAGAACGGTGTACACCTGATTGTGCCCCGGTAACAGATTGGGGGTGCCGTTTTTATTGAACTTTCCAATCCGCGGCCCCAACATCACAGTGGCAACAAAGGCCGCAACTGCTCCCTGCAAATGAACCACCGTGGAGCCGGCAAAGTCTTGTTTTCCCAACTCATGCAACCAGCCAGCTCCCCATACCCAGTGACCTACCGCCGGATAGATCAACACCGTGTACAATGCACCGAAAATCACATACACACTCAACTTCGCCCGTTCAGCAAACCCTCCCCATGCGATTGCCAAAGAGACAGCCACGAAGGAGAGCTGAAAGAGAAACGACACTTCCAGCGGAATACTTTTCGGATCCGTCGGTAATTTCAGAAAAAATCCTTCCAAACCGATCCATGTATTGCCTTCCCCGAAAGTGAATCCATATCCTACAGCCCAAAAAGCCAGTGCCGCTACGGAAAAGCTCAGCAGCTGCTTGCCTGCCACGTGTCCGGCATTCTTCATCCGTGTCGAACCCGTTTCCAACAAGACAAACCCTGCTTGCATAAAAATGACCAAGATTGCGCAAAGCATGACCCATACTGCATCCACTGATAAAGAAACCGCCAAAGCTGCCACCTCCATGTTATATTACTTAACATTTAAAGGTATAATACCATACATATATGGATATGAAAAGACATATGTTAACTTTTCTTACAATAAGGCGGGTCGCTTGTCGCAAAAAAAGAGCCCTTACGGGCAAGAGATTGCTGACGAAGTCCGATCTTCGCCGAGGATGATAGTAGGCAGGTTTGCGTCCAAAGAAGAGATCCACGATGTCTATGACACGAAAAAATAGACGAAAGCACAAGTGCTTCCGTCAATTCTGGTTCACCCAATTGTATAACGAAAACGAGTCCGTATTTTTTTCCAGTTTCTTATCTTGATAGAGTATGCCTTTCTGTCGAAAACGCCGGGAATGTTCCACTGCCTCTTCCGGCGTGCGAATGTGATTGCGCTGCCATTCCAATAAAATCCGGTCGATATAACGGAAACTCACCTTACCGCAAAACACCGCTTCCCGCAACGCCGCCAGGATCAACTCTTCTGAATGACCATCCTCATCCAGCCACTGGGTGAGCGTCTCACATTCCATCGGGGACAAAGGACGTCCAAATTCCTGTTCAAACAGCGAGAATAAGGTTTGATAAGTCTCTTCTTCGGTTTCTTCTGTCGATGCCTTCACTTCCCGTTCGAGGTAGGAAGCAGCCAATTGCTGCAGCAATGGGGATAAAGAGTAGCGCTCGCTGCGGATGCCGCCCGGCTCCACCGCCTCTTCGATCTGCAAAAAACCGCCGCGGACCAATGACTGCAACCAACGAACCACCTGATCGGAAGAAACGCTCATCCGCTCCTCCAACTGACTGACCGTCGGAAACGGCGTCCCTTCCTTTTCAGCGAAAATGAGAATGTGCAAGAGGAGCATCACTTCCCCTTCACTCAGCCCCAAACGCTTGTATTCGGTGAACAGCATAACGGGAAGGGCAACCGACCCCTGTTCCAACAGATGTACCAATGCAGTGTGGGGGGACATTTTCCGATCCATTTCCATCCACCTCTCTTCCCTACTATATCAACCTCGTCCAATGAAAAACAGTCTTGAAAAGAGAAAGCACCGGTGAATCACCGATGCTTTTCTTATTTCACGGATACAGGCGGTTTAACATCCGCGGGAAGGGGATCGTTTCCCGCACATGGTCCAGTCCGCAAATCCAGGCGACCGTCCGTTCCAATCCCAATCCGAAACCGGAATGCGGCACCGTACCGTAACGGCGCAGATCCATGTACCATTCATAAGCTTCCTTCGGCAGCCTGTGTTCGTCAAAGCGTTGTTTCAACAATTCCGGATCGTCGATCCGCTGACTACCGCCGATGATTTCCCCGTACCCCTCAGGGGCAATCAAGTCGGCGCACAACGCCACTTCCGGCCGCTCAGGGTCCGGCTTCATATAAAAGGCCTTCACTTCCACCGGATAGTGGGTGATAAAGACTGGCTTGTCGAAGCTTTCCGCGATCTTCGTTTCATGAGGAGCACCGAAGTCTTCACCCCACTTGAACTCCATCCCCTCTTTATTGAGAAGCTCCACCGCTTCATCGTACGTAATGCGCGGGAAAGGAGCAGTCACATTTTCAAGCGGCTTCGTGTCCCGGCCAATCTGCTTCAATTCGGCTTCGCAATGCTTCAATACATGCTGTACTACATGAGAGAGCAGATTTTCCTGGATATTGAGGCTCTCCTCGTGAGCACAGAAGGCCATCTCCGGTTCAATCATCCAAAACTCGATCAAATGACGGCGGGTTTTGGACTTTTCCGCGCGAAACGTCGGCCCGAAGGAGTAGACCCGGCCCAACGCCATCGCAGCAGCCTCCATATAGAGCTGACCACTTTGGGTGAGGAAAGCATCCTCATCAAAGTATTTCGTATGGAAGAGGTTGGTCGTTCCTTCACAGGAAGACGGTGTCAACACCGGCGGATCCACCAATGTAAAGCTCTCATTGTTGAGCCAATCTTGAATTGCCCGGATGATTTCTGCCCGGATCTTCAGGATCGCCCGTTGCCGTGGTGAACGGATCCACAAGTGACGGTGATCCATCAGAAACTCCACTCCGTGCTCTTTCAACGCAATGGGGTACTCTTCTGCCACCTGGATCGGTTCCACATCGGTAACATCCAACTCATACCCACTGGGCGCCCGGTCATCTTGTCGAACCGTCCCGGTGACGTAGAGCGAACTTTCCTGAGTCAAGTTTTGCGCCTGCTCCCATACTTCCGGACTTACCTGCTTTTTCACCAGCACCCCTTGAATAAACCCGGTGCCGTCCCGCAGTTGGAGAAACTGGATTTTACCGCTGGAGCGTTTATTATAAAGCCATGCGCCGATTTTTACTTCTTGTCCGACATACTCGGAGATTTTATTGATGGTTGTGACCAAACTTCAACCCTCCATCCCTTTTATGACTTGTCCATTATACCTTTGTGCCGAATGGACAGTCAACGCGGCGGTGAAAAAGCACTTATGATCTCATCCCTTCTTTTTCCGACTCGGATTGGATATGTTAAAGATAATCCGACAAAAAGCAGGTGATTCCGGTGACTAATTCCAGATCCATCCTTTCTGCTTTTGCACTCATCCTCTTCCTTGCGGGTTCACAGTTGCAGGCGATGGAATCCGAACCCGCACAGCTGTCTTCCGGCAACCGTATTCAGCAACAGCAAAAAGCACCCGCACCGATTCGTCTGCGCATTGCTGCCGTAGGTGACATCATGATGCATGACAGGCAAATCCGAGCCGGAGATGGTGTCCACCGGTATGACGCCTTTTTCCGGCACATCCGCCCATACTTGGAACAAGCGGATCTTACCCTCGGCAACCTAGAAACCACCCTAGCCCCTGCCCCGCCCTATACCGGGTACCCGAAGTTCCGCTCACCGGCTGCCTATGCCGATGCGCTGAAACATGCCGGATTCGATCTTCTTTCCACTGCCAATAACCATGCCATGGACGGCGGAATATCCGGTGTCCGGCATACATGGCAAGAACTGAGCCGACGGGGGATCCACCCGGTTGGAACAGCACCGAAGAGGCAACAGCAAACACCCGTTATCGTAGACAAATCAGGCATTCGCTTTTCCTTTTCCGCTTACACCTACGGGACCAATGGAATTCCGGTACCCGGTAACAAGAAATACCTGGTGAACAGGATCGATTTCAACCATATTCAGAGGGACATCCGAGAAAGCAAAAGGAAAGGCGCTGACTTTATCGTCGTTCAATTCCATTTCGGCAAGGAGTATGCCCGCACGCCTTCCCAAGAGCAAAAAGATATCGCCAACAAAACGCTGAAGGCCGGAGCGGATGTGGTGCTTGGGAGCCACCCCCATGTATTGCAGCCCCTTCAAACCATCAATCACAACGGCAAGACCAAGCTGATTGCCTACTCATTGGGCAACTTTATCTCCGATCAGCAGAAGCCCTACACCAATGACGGAGCCGTGCTGTATCTGGACATCGTAAAAAAGGGAAAGGAAACCAGGCTAAACGGCGTTTCTTTCCTGCCGACCTTCACATACAAATACCTGAAAGCGGGAAACAAGCAGTTTTCCATTCTCCCCCTCCAAGGGAGTAAAGAAACCATTGAAGCCCGGCTTCCCTCCCGCCACGGCATCAACAAAGCCGCCATGGACCGATCCCGCGGCAACACCCTGGAAGTACTCAATCGGTATCAGGAGGTTCCCATTTTTCAAGAAAAGTAAGCCGAATAGGGCTTCAAAAGAGTATTCTCTGCTTACCTTGCCATATCTTTTGCAGATATGTGCTTTGCATTTTTTATCGAAAGAGGTTTGTATTACAAACTTGTTTACTTATTTTCATTTGACCCCGCTTTCAGATTAGATGATAATCTAATTAGTTATTTATCGAATTAGAGGGGGAACGAAATGCAACTGGATCGCTTAGTCTCTTTTCATAAAGCCCTTGCCGACCCGACACGTGTACGCATCCTGGCGTTGCTCGCCCGCTCGCCCCTCCATGGCCAGGCTTTAGCAGGAAAGCTGGGGGTAAAACCACCGACCATCACCCACCACATGAGTAAATTGCGGGAAGCCGGGCTGGTTAAGGAAAAGAGAGAGAAAAACACGATTTACTTTCATTTGGAAAAAACGGCCCTTCAGCGTAAAGCCGTCGCAATCCTGGAATACGTCGAGAGGGAGAGTCCGATGAAAGAGTCTTCGCAAGAATGGGAAATTGTGCGTCACTTCTTCACACCGCAAGGACAGCTGAAACATCTCCCTGCACAACGAAAAAAACGGTGGATGGTGCTCAAATACTTGATGCGGGAATTCCCGCCCGGAGAAACTTACACAGAACAAACCATCAATGAGCGATTAAAAAAATACCACGAAGATGTCGCCACTTTGCGTCGGGAACTCATCATTCACCACTTCATGTACCGGGAAAAAGGTATCTACCAGCCCAATCCGCCCGAGTTGTGGTCTGAAATGCCAGGATAAAGGAGCTGACTTCCATGTTTCTTTTACACACATCCCGCTTCATCATTCGGGAAGCGGATGAGAGAGACCTGACCGATTTGCTGCCCGTCTATCTCTCCAACCCCGACTACGTGAATATAACAGAAGGGTCTGCCAACCGTCCCGGCCACTATGATTTAGCCATGCTGCAGAGGAGCGATCGATGTGTACGGGACCAAAACCATTCGTATGCTGCTTTTATCCTTGACGGCTTTCACTGTACTCGCCTTTTCATCCGCCTGTTCGCCGGATCAAGAGCAGCAGAAAGAACCCTCACAGACGCAACCGAAAACAAACCAGCATCATGAACATGCTTCCGATCATCATGCGCATCATGGCGAACATGCCCATTCCGTGGAAATCAACATACAGACGCCGGATTCAACGACCGCAGGAAAAAATACTCAGTGGAGCGCCCAAGTGAAGCAGGAAGGGAAACCGCTGAAAGACGCAAATGTCCAGTTTGAATTTTGGAAAGATAACCAAACCAAGCACACCTATATCGACGCGAAAGAAACGGATGCAGGAATCTACGCGTCTAACCTTCGCTTCCCCTCCGCAGGAAACTATCACGTCAAACTGCACGTGGAGAAAGATCACATCCATGATCACCACGAGATCTCTGTTGAAGTGAAGTAAGTACACAGAAACCCGCCGTAACCCGCCGTAAACACGGCGGGTTTGTTCTAGCTCATTTCCCCCCTTCTATCGAGACCCATTGCCGGGTCTGATGACTTTGCAGGATCGCCTCGATGATCTTCATGATTGCGTGTCCATCAGAAAAGGAAGCTACTTCCTGGCTTGATTCTCCTCGTACTGCGGCATAAAAGTTGGCAATCAGGTTTTTCAATCCATCGGGCCAGCCTTCTTCATGTCCACCCGGATAATGGGCCATCTCTGCCGCTTCCGCCCGCAATAATGCCGGATCCCGCATCAGGACGCGGTTGGCCTCATCTCGTTTCCCCATCCACAGCTGGTTGGGTCGCTCCTGATCCCAGGCGAAGGTCCCGTGTTGTCCGGCGATCTCGAAGTGGAGCTTGTTCTTGCGGCCGGCACTCACTTGCGAAACAGTAAAAACCCCGGTCGCTCCATTGGAAAAGTGCACCAGTACATGGCCGCAATCCTCAGTATCGATATCCACTGCCTCACTCTGCTCCATCTCCTTGGAAGAAGAGAAAGTGGACGCATCCTCCTGCGGCCGATAGCGTACAGGATGAACGGTTTTCAGATCGGCAAACACTTCAGTGATTTTTTGGCCGAGCACATACTGGACCGTATCACACCAGTGGGATCCGATATCCGCAATCGCCCGGGAAGCTCCTCCCTGTTCCCGGCTGAGACGCCAGTTGTAATCCGTGTCATAGAGTAGCCAGTCTTGCAGATAGCCGCCGTGAACCAAATGCACCTTTCCGATCTCGTTTGCCCGGATACTCTCTTTCATCTGACGCACCAGTGGATAATGGCGGTAGTTGAAGCAAACTCCCGCCGCCACTCCCGCGCGTTCCGCCAATGCTGCCAGCTCCGCTGTTTCTTCACTAGTCATGGCCAAGGGCTTTTCCGATAACAGCGGTTTCCCCCCTTCCAATACCGCTCGATTCACAACAAAATGGCGGTCGTTGGGGGTGCAATTGTGCACTGCATCCACATCTTGATCAGCGATTAACTCTTGCACACCGTCTAGGGCTTTTGGAATGCCGAACTTCCGGGCAAACGCTTCCGCCCGCTCTTTGGACCGAGAAACCACCGAAACCACCTCAAGGCCCGGAATGCGACGAATCGCTTCCACATGGGCACGTGCTGAGAAACCGGTTCCAACAATACCGATCTTCATGAAAACAACCTCCTTTCGTAGATGAAAAAAAGGACCAGAGTCAACCCCCTCGAAAGTTATCCACGAGACGGCTTGAAGGCGCTCACCTTTACCGGCTCTCCCTCTTCCGCTGATCGGTACAGGGCTTCAATGATTTGCTGCAAAATTACCCCCTGTTCCGGCGTGCACAAAGAAGGCTGGGCTTGTCCCTGGCACGCTTTCACAAACCGATGGACTACATTTTTATGGGCATTCGTTTCCGGCAAATACGCCGGGGTGACATCGATCAATGCTCCATGCTTCTCTTGATACAGGCGAAGGGGAAAAACATCGGCACCGCCCTGCTCTCCCATCAGAGAAACGTTCATTTCGTCATCTTTCTGCACATTCGCTGCAAAAGCCGACTCCAGCAGAATAGAGGCTCCGTTTTCGAAGGTAATCATCCCGCGTGCCATGTCTTCAACGGAATAATTTTGCCAGTCCCACTCCCCGAACAGACCGACCCCTTTTCGATTGCCCAGTTTTTGATACGTCACTCCAAACACCGTCGTCGGCTGGGGATACCCCATCAGATACAAAGCCGTATCCAGCATATGCACCCCGATATCGATCAGGGGCCCTCCGCCCTGCAACTCCTTGTTGGTAAAAACACCCCAACCCGGAATGCCCCGGCGGCGCACCGCATGAACACGGGAAGCATATACTTTCCCCAGCTCTCCCTCGTCGACAAACCGTTTCAACGTGGACACTTCGCTGCTCTGACGATAATGTAGGCCGAAGGTCAAAAGCTTTCCTGTTCGGCGTGCTGTGTCTCTCATCTCCTCCGCTTCCGCGGTTGTCATCGCCGGCGGCTTTTCACACAGTACATGGCAGCCCGCCTCCAGCGCCGCCAACGTCGCCGGTGCGTGAAACTTATTCGGGGTACAGACGCTCACTGCATCCAAATCTTCGTGAGCCAACATCTCCCGGTAATCCGTGTATACACGGGGAATCTGAAATTCTTCCGCTGCCGCTTGTGCTTTCGCTTCATGGATGTCTGCCACTGCAACAATCTCTGCTTCTTCGCATTGTTGATAGTTGGGCATATGCACCTGGGTGGCAATTCCGCCAGCTCCAATCACGCCCACTCTCAGCTTTGTACCCATCGGTTTCATCCTCTCGTATAAACACTTGCCTTCAGTTTGAAGTTTTCGATTTTTACGTTAGCAGGAACCTGGTCGTTCTTCAAGAGCAAAAATAAAAAACCAGCCCTCCCTGTGGCTGGTTGTGTTACGGTCTTATGATGCCCGGCCATCATTTTTACCAGAAATAAGCGATGTTTTCTTCCTGTTCATCTCCGCCTACCACAACTTGCGAAGCAGATGTTCTTCCCGTGTCTGCGGCGGTTTGTTAATCGCCAAGGTATCGGAGGCTGTTTTGGCCACATGCAAAATCCTTCAGGATCTGCTCCTTCGTTTCTTCGGGCATCTGGTCCACTCGGGAAGGTTTTCACGCAAACCGGTACTTGTACAGCTGATACCACTCTTCCCAGCTGATTACCTGCGGCACATCGGTATCCGCATCGTATAATTGCAAATCACCCATGAAAAAGTTCTTGTCCACACTGACCAAATTCCACCGTTGACTCGATTCCTGATAGACAAACCACCACTCCAAGTGAGACATCATCCCTTCCATCAGAAACCCTCCAAACGACAAAGGCATCGGCAATCTCCATTGTTTCCACGCAGGTAGAATATATACCTGGCCCTTCACTCCCTGTATCTCATGTATAATGTGGAACGAATGCTGCATGAAAGGAACCATGGAGATGAAAGCCTTGCAAAGATGGGCCAGAAAGATGAAGCGGGAAGTGTTTGCCTTATACTTTGCCTGTCAGGATCCCCGGACACCCTTTTGGGCCAAAGCCGTGACAGTGGTTGTAGTGGCGTATGCCTTCAGCCCGGTGGATCTTATCCCGGACTTTATCCCCTTGTTGGGGTATCTCGATGATTTGATATTGATTCCTCTCGGAATTGCACTTGCTATCCGGATGATCCCTGAACCTGTATTAGAGGACAGCAGGCGGAAAGCTTATTCACAGCTCGCGAAAAAGCCGCGGAATTGGATTGCGGGGGTCCTTATTCTTCTCGTCTGGATATTGGGCATCCTTGCCCTTCTCTACATTGTCTATCAGCAGCTGGCTCATGAACACCCCACTTTATAGTTACTCAAACCCCTTTTCGGGTGGAAAGAGCAACCAATACCGGGTATAATCGAACGTATGAGCGGTGCTCATCCCACGGGTAGTGGGTTCGTTCCTTGTAAACTCCATGGTATGGGGTTCCAGTAGCGAACCAATCTCTCCTACTGGGTAAAACCATGAGAGTAAGATAGAGGAACTAGCGTACTGGTAATACCACGGGCACTTCCGTTGGTCGCAGGTACGCCGCCCATGTGGGTACATTTCTAACGGCATGGGATGGGCTGATGAGACAGCCCTGAACTTGGGAGTTGTCCGAAACAGAAAAGGACTGAGGGCGCTAACTACCCAAGAATCCCACGGCTTCAGCGTGTGGAGTCTCAAAAATCCAACACCAACTTTGTCGAGGTGCTTCGAGAGACACAGCTTACGATTTTCGTCTTCTTCTCTTCGTCGCTGAGAATCACATCCCGGTGCTTCACCTCTCCTGCAGCCACCCCAACGGCACAGGTACCGCACCGCCCCATCCGGCAAGCAAAGGGGACCTCCACACCGGAATTCAGCAACACCTCCAATAATGTTTTCTCTGCCGGCACCTGAAGCGTTTTCCCGCTGTGACGCAATTCCACCTCAAAGGGTTTCGCATCTTCTACTGCCGGAGGGATAAAAAGCTCGTAGTGAATACTTTTTTGCGGGTATCCGTATGAGATAGCTGCTTTTCTGTATGCTTCCACCATGGCAGCCGGTCCGCAGAAATAGACATGGGTGCCGACAGACTGATCCTTCATCACATCCGGCCGCATGCGCTTTCCTTCCTGTGAAAAATAAAAGCGGCAACACCCTTTATACCTGCTTTGGATCTCATCATAAAAAGCACACTGCTCTCGGGTGGGAGCCGCATAGTGCAGCTCAAACGTCTCTCCTCTCTCTTCCGCATCCGCCATCATGGGAAGAAAGGGAGTAATTCCGATACCCGCTGCAAAAAACACATGATGCCTCGCCCGGTGACTCATGGGAAAATGATTTTGCGGCCAGCTGATCGTTACCTTCTGTCCCTTCCGGACTTGATGGTGCCAAAAAACGGAACCTCCTAGGGAATTTTTCTGCAACCGAATGGCGATCTGGTAAACCGCCCTGATGTGAGGGTCCCCGCATAAAGAATAGGGCCGCTGCCATACCTGTTCACCGACCCCTACACGGGTGAGAATATGGGCTCCGCCGCTGAACCGGGGCAGCTCCCTGCCATCCGCAGGCGCAAGGGTGAAACGCTTGACTCGGGGGGTTACCTGCTCAATCTCCTTCACCACTGTTTGAATAGGGGTACCGTGAATCATCTACTCTCCCCTCCGTCCGAACAAGGCAACTGAATATATCCATAATAAGCATCATGAAGGCGGGAATAGTGGGAGCTCACCTCTAACTGCATCCCGCAATGAGCACATTGGACAGCGTCTTCTTTTCCGATGGTTTGGATATGGTGACAGTGTGCGCAAAACAACCGCTGCTCTTCTGCCCCGTAACACACGATCTGCATCTCTTCTTCGGTAAATCCCGCTTTTACTGCCATTGCCGTCCATTCCTTGATTCTTTGCGGTGTTCCGGCAAGATACAAATAGGTACCGATTTTCTGGCGGGCGAATAAATCGGCAATCTCCTTCTTCTCCCCAGCATCGATCAAACTATAAGCGGCTCCTCTATTCTTTACCTCCCTTAAAAGCTCATCAACCGCTTCCAAATTCGTCTCTTCCGCTAAAATGATAGATTTGCGCCGGTTGGGTACAAATGTAAATTTTCGCCTTTTTGTTTGTATTACAAACTTGTTTACGATTTTCTCATTGTCTGATTTCATTCTTCTCCTCTTTCTCCCCCTCCATTTGTTTATGCAAATACGCGAACAAGGGTTGTTTATAAGGTGTGATTCCTTTATAATCGGCGATCTCATCCGGCAACTGAGTTACCACCTGTGTAAAACGGTGCAGCCATTCCCGTTGTCGGACCAGCTGTTTCAGCGGTAGCATATGGGTATGAATGGTAAACAAGATTCCTTGTGTTCCGGGAAGGCGAAACAACTTCTGAACTTCCACCCGCAAATGAATCAGTGAACCCGCATTGTCCACGGTCACCCGATGCCGATGGATTCCCCATTCGTGATACGTCTCGGGAAAGGTATCCAGAAAGTTTCCTGCGGTTAATGACCAATTGTTTCGCATCCAAGGTCTGCCGGCTTCCATGTGAAGGAGGAACGTTCGAATCTTATCTGCGGCTCCTCTTTCAAAAAAACCTGGAATCGGTTCGTGAATTTCATGAAACGTCATTCCCAGCTTGAATACCAGGGACCAATTACCAGGGAAACACAATTGCCCCGCTTCCAAAAACAACTCCGCATCTCTTTGCATCATCAGGATGAGATCTTCCTGAACATGCCGTCCGACAAAATCCAAAGGCTCAAACGGAAGTGAGGCGGCATCACCAAATACAAACCGCTCTTCCTCACCCGTCAGCTGATTGATGAAAGTCCAATTATCTTTTTCTTTATGCAGCAGGAACTCCTTTGGATAAGCAGCGGTTAAATGATGCAGTACCAATTCCACTACTTCCCACTGGGCCTCCTCAGTGTGGGAAAGGGACTGGTAACAACGCGAATGGGCCTTATTCAGTAAACGGCGTTTCAGATGAATCTCATGTTGATACGCTGGTGTCACCTCGATGCTGTACGGCGGCTGAAGCGGTATGGAATTGTTGGCATAATAATCGTATGTACCTTTTTTGAACGGAAAAGGAAAACGCGAAAGTGCGTCGTTCATCCAACCCTTCCTTTCCAAAAAGATTTCACTGAAAAGTGTAACATGGGTCAACTCGGTTGTGATCCACAATCAAAAGGAGCCCTGAAGGACTCCTTTACCCCTTACGTATGTTGGAACAAATATCGGTCAATCCGCCGTTTTTATCTCCGATGATGCCGGAAATGCGTGGGGGTTTCTCTCAATCTTATTGGATGTGCATCACCTGACTATAATATTCTTGCAGTTCGATGGATTTCCCTTTGTTCAGGCGAGATTCCTCTGCCGCGAAAGCCATCAAATGGCTTTGTACAGATGCTTTCGCAGAGGTGAGGCTTTCGGTTCCGTTATAGTGACGGACCTCATGCAGAAACTGACGAATGGCTCCAAAGTCTCCTCCCCCGTGACTGTCCACCGGAGAATGTACACGAACTTCGCTTTGTTGCTGAGTCAGGAAATCGTAAACCGTGAAACAGTTTTTGATGAGATCCCCACGGATTTCCCCTTTGGTTCCCATGATTTGTACAATCCGGGTGATGTCATGAGTGAACCCGCACATGCTCAACATGGCCGTTGCTCCACTGGAAAACTCCATGTTCACCACCTGATGATCCACGACATCATTGTCGCTTCGATACACACACCGACCATAAGGACCTGTACGAAGGGCTTTTAAAATGCCTTCTTCCGAAAAGTCTTCCGTTATTTTTTGGGCCCACTTCTTTCCTTCACCCAAATAGAATCGGGGAGCGTAATAGGGACACTGTTGTTCTGCAAGGCAGCCCTCCAGACAACGTTTGGGAGCGCCTGCCGGTGCATTTTCCTCATGGAAGTGCATCAACGAACCGTACGAGCTAACCCGTTCGCAGGGGAAACCAACCAGCCATGCGAGGATATCCAGATCATGACAAGACTTCGCCAAAATCATGGGACTGGAGAGATCTTTACGTCTCCAATTGCCCCGGACGAAACTATGGGCAAAATGATAAAACCCCACATTTTCATTCAGCTGGATGGATACGACATCCCCGATGTTTCCTCCGTCGATCACCCGCTTGATTCCTGACCAGAACGCAGTATATCGCAGGACATGACAGATGGTAAGCAGCCGCCCCTTTTTTCTTGCCTTTTGCTCCATCCGAATACATTCCTGCGGATTTGGAGACATCGGCTTCTCCAATAACACATGATACCCCTTCTCCAGGGCGCGCATAGTAGGTTCATAGTGCAACTGATCCTGGGTCGTGATAATGGCTACATCCGCCATTTTTGACTGTTGAAGCAGGTCATCCCAGTCAGCGTAACACTGGGTAACCTTCAGTCCATAGAGTTCTGCAAACTGCTTTCTCCGTTCTTCGTTGGGATCCGCTACACCCACGATTCCCAGTTCGTGTGGAAATTGAAGGGCATACGGGGCATATGCCCGGGTGCCCCGGTCACCCGCTCCCAATACAATCGCCTTCACCTGTTTCAATGAACTCCCTCCTCCTGACTCGTCTGATCGTTTTTCCCAATTCCTCCGCAACAATCGGGCCACCAACGGTATTGACCACATTTACCATGTAATCCCTCTTCTCGTTTTTTAGAATGGAGTTTTCTTCACTTACCACGCTGCCCCGGGCGGGGCAATGCATCCCGTCGGAGACACTGCCATACCCCTCCTTCTTTACCGGATCCGAACCAACCACTTCCCCGAAAGTGATCCCGATACAATATGTATGCTTCAGATTTGCGGGCACTGCCTTTAGCCCGCTGTGAAGGCAGGGACGAGACTTCCGTAGGTGGTTCAGCTTTTTTGATCCCGTCCATCAGCCGAGTAGCAATAGACACCGTTTACTTCCGTCACTTCCACTTCTCCCATCGATTCGAGCAAATCGAGATGGCCGAGCGTCTCCGACAATACCAGCGCCAGTTCACGTTCGTACTTGGAGGGAAACAATCTTTTGCAAATGTCGAAGCCCGAAAGCGGACCCGATTTCAAAACAGCGCGAATCGCGGAAGCCCGTTCATCCTGCTCATGCAACCGTCGGTTAATCAGTGGATTGACATGAGCCACCTCTTCCCCGTGACCGGGGAGCACACGCGATAATTTCAGAGGAAGCAATTTTGTGAGGGACTCCCGGTACTGGAGCAACGTCTTCGGGCGCTCCGCTTCCCCCGGGTACGGGGCCTCGGTGATCGCGTTGGAGGAGATGTGTGCGAGTAGGTGATCGCCGCCGATCAACAATCGGTCGCGTTCGCGGTAAAGGACTATGTGGCTTTGTGCATGTCCCGGCGTCTCTATCACCTGCCAGCCCGCCATGCCCCGCAGATGGTCGCCGTCTTTCAACACCACGTCCAGACTAGTTTGACAGCCATATCGGTAAATGCTGTCAAACATCTTTTCCAAATAGGGAAAAAACCGTTCCTCTATACCGAAGGCTCGATACAGTTTCGCAAAAAAGGCCCGCCCATTTTCAAAAAAGGCGGGGTTCCGGCTGATCCACGGCTCGTTCCGCCAATGTCCCAGCACTTTAATGTCGCTCTCCTGCGCAAGGTAGTCCAAAAGTCCCGCATGGTCCACGTGGTGGTGCGTTAATACAACCTGATCGATATCCGCCGGAACGTACCCGGCATCTTTCAGTTGATGTTTAAATACGGCCCACGCCTCTTCCGATTTCGGCCCGGCATCAATCAATGTCAACAAATCGTCTTCGATGAGATAAACATTGACCGGTCCAACGGGGAAGGGCGTGGGAACTTTAAAGGTAATAATATCCCGAGCCCTTTGCAAGTAGCTTTTCAAATCTTCACCTCCCTTTTAGTAGGTAGTCATTCATTTTTTATACCGGATGAGCTGGACAAGCATCGCATCCCCCTCTCATCACCGATCAGCCGGCATCATATTAGATGAAATCCCCCAGTTTGACATGACCTTTCAGAAGGTTCCTGGCGATAATCATCCTCTGGATTTCGTCGGTACCGTCATAAATCCGCCACAGCCGCGCTTCCCGGTACCAACGTTCAATAGGCAGTTCTTTCGTATACCCCATTCCCCCATGGATTTGCAGCACCCGGTCTACGACGCGATTTCCCATGTTCGCCCCGAATAACTTGGCCATGGAAGCCAGGTGTCGGTTGTCCTCTCCTTGATCCAATATCCACGCCGCATGGAAGACCAACCACTTTGCCGCTTCGATCTCAACGGCCGAATCGGCGATTTGCCATTGGATCGCCTGTCTTTCCGCCAGCGGTTGCCCGAAGGTAATCCTCTGCTTGGAATAATCGATCGCCATCTGCAGCAACCGTTCCGCGCTGCCTACTGCCCGGGCACCAACCATCCACCGGTGAAATCCGATCCACTCCAACCCGAGTCGGTACCCGCCATGCAGTTCCCCCAATATGTTCTCTTCCGGCACGCGGACATTGTCGAAAATGAGAGAAGCCGGACCCCATTCTCCCATCGTGTGAATGTATTCCGACCTCCATCCCATATCACGATCGACGAGAAAACACGTCACCCCTCCGTGACCCTTTTTCTCTTTGTCCGTGACAGCAAAAACCATGGCGAAGTCTGCTTCGTTTCCGTTGGTGATGCACCAATCCGATAAGCCAGCCGATCAGCGCGGGAAGCACAAGCGCTGCCGCAAAGGCGAGCCAAAAATCCCAACCAGCTTTCACGGTCAACAGGCCGAGTGTGTAAGCGCCAATGGCAAAAAAACCGACATGGGCAAGGGATAAAGAGCCTGTGTAACCGACGTTCATGTTGTATCCGTATATGCTAATGGCCCAAATAAACGCCAGCGTAATGACGTGCAGTACATACTGGTTCTGCACAATCAACGGCAGTAGCAACGCGATGATCAAAACGAGAACCACGCCGTTTCTTTTGTTGATCACTGAATCCATCCGTGTACCCTCCCCGGAAACAAGCCCGTCGGTTTGACAGTCAGGATGATCACTAGCAGCGCGAAGGCGATCATGTCTTTATAATCACCGGAGACATAAGTAGCGCCAAAACTCTCCGCCAACCCTAAAATATACCCCCCAGAATGGCCCCCGGTATACTCCCCATCCCACCGATAATGATGATGACAAATGCTTTCATGATCACGAGATTGCCCATCGCCGGAAAAATGAGGGTGATCGGGGAGGCCAGCGATGCGGCCGCCGCTGCCATGGCCCCCGAGATGGCAAAGGTCAAGACGGCGATCACGTTTGCGTTGATCCCGACCAAGTAGGCTCCTTCCCGGTTTTGCGCCATGGCGATAATCGCCGCACCGATCATCGTTTTCCGCAGGAACCAATGAAGGATCGTCATGATCACGACGGCGGCAATCAGAATCAGCAGCCTCTGTTCGGTCACCGTCAGCCCGAAAATATTGACGACTTCATCATAAGACGTTTCCATTCGGCGGTAATCGGCCCCCCACAAAACCTGTGCGAGCGCTTCCAAAAACAACAAAATACCGACGGCCGCGATCATATGTTGCAGAGGCGAAGCATTCCGAAGCGGGTGGTAGACAAGCCGTTCAGCAAGGGTCGCCAGCATCGCGATCACGAGAATGGAAACGAACATGGCGATCCAGTAATGGACCCCAAAAATCGTCATCACCGTGAGCGCAACGTAAGCACCGATCATATAAAAGGCACCATGGGCGAAGTTGGGTATGTGCAACACGCCAAACACCATGGTCAAACCCAATGCCACAAGAGTGTAGACACTCCCTGTCGACAAGCCGTTTAACAGCTGTTGCAAAAACAACTCCACGCTTCATCCCCTCCTCCTGTATCGCCGAATCCCCAGTCACATAGGATTGAATCTTTCAAAAATATATTGCAATGACGATGCCAAGCCACAGCCGCCGCAAGGTGACTTTTTTATCCCAACCCGGAAAAATTCAGATTAGACTTACCAGGATCAAAAGCCCTGAGTAGAGGCGCTCTATATAGGAGTCAAAGTTGTATGATTTAAGTCTTTATTGCATCGAAGTTTAAGCCGGATTCTCCTATTTTTCCATCACCGCAGCCAATATTCCGGCAACAACCACTCCTTACATAACCGCCCCGGACACCTTATCAGACAAGACCAGATCTCCCCTCTTTTACGCTTGGCAATGGTTGACTAAGATCTATAAACCAGTTGTTTTTCAACTCTTCTTTCTTCACTTTACCGGTTGCCGTCAACGGCAGCTCTTCGATGATTTGAATCACCGGCACCTTGTAGCCGGCCATGTTTTCGCGACACCATTTTTCCAGATCGACTTCACTCAGTTTGCCTTTATAACCCGAAACCAATTGGACAAAAGCCACCGGTTCCTCTCCTTTTTCCGGATGGGATCGCCCGACGACACCGCAAGCTTCGATCGCCTCATGCCCGCAAATCAGAGCCTCGATTTCGGCAGGAAAGACACTCATACCTTTCACTTTCAACATCTCCTTCTTTCGGCCCAGAAAGTGCAAGAATCCCTCCTCGTCAAGGACACCGAGATCCCCTGTGTATAGCCAGCCGTCTCTCAACGCCCGCTCCGATTCGGGTTTGTTCCAATAAAACTTAAATAGTGAAGGCGTCCGGATCGCGATTTCCCCTTCTTCTCCCAGGGGAACCAGGTCGTCAGTCTCGAAATCCACGATTTTCAATTCGGTTTCAGGCATCGGTAAGCCGCAAAAAACCGGGCGGCTTTTAAGATCCCTGTCATTTTCTTGGAGACCGGTGGTAAACGTATCGACGGTGTGGGTCTCCGTCATGCCGTAAGCGGCTTCGCGCATGATACTGCCGGTCAGCTCCCGCCAACGGCGTCGATACTCCGGATTCAGCTTTTTAATAAAGGAACTGACGGTCGTGCTTCTGAGGGAATGCAGATTGTATTTGTCCACATCGGGATGCTCCATCAGTTCGACGAAGTTATCGACGATCCCGCAGGTAAACGTGGGACGGTAGCGATCAATCGCTTCCAGCATGGATTGAGCGTGCCAACGCGCCAGTAAAATGTGCGTGGTACCGCTGAACACCGGTACAATCACACCGGTGTCTTCACCCGCTATCCAGAAAATGGGCCAATAAACCAACCCCATATCATCGGGAGTGATATTCAATCCAAAGGTAGTCGTAGTCGCCGCCGTATAAATCATATCCCGTTGCGTATGGGCACAACCTTTTGGAAACCCGGTCGTTCCGCTGGTGTAGTTGAGAGCGACGACATCGTCGAGACCGACGTCCATCCTCGGGTAACCCGAGTCTTGTTCAGCGAGGAGGGACAGCAAGTCCATCGTATCGGGACAGGGGGTTTTCGGGGACAAAAGGGATTCATGTACCGTAAAAGCCGGCTCTTCCGGCAAATAATCGGCGAAATGGGTAGTCAAGACCACGCTCAGGTGCGTCCACTCCTTGACGGATTGAACAATAGGAAACAACTGATCCAGTGTGACAATCACCTTTGCCTCCGTGTCGTTCAGTTCGTAAAGTAACTCCTGCGCTTTAAACATCGGATTGACAGGTACCAGAATACAGCCCAGCTTGAGGACACCGTAAAAGACGATGTGATATTGAGGACAGTTGGGGAGAAAGACCGCCACCCGGTCTCCCTTTTTCAAGCCTCTGTCGTACAAAAAAGCCGCAAACCGATCACTTAAATCATCCAACTCCTGAAAGGTCAGCTCAGCCCCGTAGTAAATAATGCACGGCTTATCGGGGTTTATCTGCGCCCATTTTCGCAAATATTCCGTCAACTGGACTTCTCCAAAGGGATAATGAGGCTCTTTCGGCAGTTCGGAAGGCCAATTTTTTTCCCACAACTGGCGGAGCTGTTTAAGGTATTGTTGTTCCTTCAACACACTTCACCCCTCAGGCAAATTTGACAGACCCCGGTCCGTCCGTGGGAAGGTCCGTCAAAAGGATCGGGCGCAATCACCCCCACTGATTGAAATGGATACCCCAACAACCCTCTCGCAAGTGACCCGTCTACGGTTTGACGATCAGTTTTCCCCATGTCTTTCGATCCGCCAATAGGTCCAGGGCTTGCGGCAGTTCCTCAAAAGGAAACTCCTTATATAGAACAGGGCGGATGGCACCTTGTTCGTACAAGGCCATCAGCTCGCGATGGGCTTCCACCACCCGTTCCGGCATCAGCCGGCGGAATAATCCCCAATGAACCCCGACCACGGAATAATTCTTGACCAGCACGTGGTTCGTCGGAGCATCCGCGATGCGGCCCCCGGCGAAGCCGATGACGAGCAGCCGCCCTTCAAATGCGATACATTTTCGGGAACGATCGAAGGTATCACCACCAACCGGATCAAAAATCACATGGGCTCCGCGGCCCTCCGTGAGCTCCTTCACGATCTGTACAAAATCCTCTGCACGATAATCGATGGCCACCTCGGCACCCAGTTCTTTGCAAATATTCACTTTTTCCGGACCCCCCGCGGTGGCGATCACCCGCGCCCCGGCCGCCAATCCCAATTGAATCGCGGCAGACCCCACTCCTCCGGCCCCGGCGTGGACCAACAGCACTTGGCCGGGCTGTATTCCGGCGCATCGATGCAGAGCATAGTAAGCGGTCTGGTAGGTGATAAACATCGACGCAGCCTCATTCCAGGATAACGAGTCCGGAATGGGATAGACAGATTCCTCCGGTACAGAGACCCATTCTGCGAGACCTCCGCGCGGCAATGGCGGCGTGGCCAGCACCCGCTGCCCCGCTTTCAGAGAAACACCCTCACCAACCGCGGTAATCGTTCCGGAGATCTCCGCCCCGGGTGTAAACGGCAGCGGCGGCTTCTCCTGATACTTACCTTGGCACTGCAAGATATCAAAAAAATTGAGAGCAACAGCTTCAACTTTGATCAATACTTCTCCCGCACCCGGGCTTGGTTTGGACAACTCCACCAGATGTAAGGCCTTATTCGGGTCACCCAGTTCTTTCACCTGCCATGCCCGCATCATATTTCCCCCTTTACTTTTTAACGCTTGAATGAAGACGCTCCGTCATCCACGCAAAAAACATGGCCGTTCAAAAAAGAAGCTTCGTCGCTGGCCAGAAAGGCCGCCACATTGGCCACTTCCTCCGGTGTACCCGCCTTGCCTCTCATCTGCGCCCGTTCAATCTTGTGCCAAAGATCCGGATTATTTCTCAACCCACTTACAATGCCGGTTTCGATCAGACCGGGTGCAATCCCGACCACCCGGATGTTAAAGCGGGCCAAATCAAGGGCAGCTGATTTTGTCATCATGATCACCGCCCCTTTGCTGGCGTGGTAGGGAAAATGTTTGCGATCGGCAATCAATCCATAGATGGAGGCTGTGTTGATGATTACGCCTCCGTTCTCTTTCATCGCGTTTCCCGCGGTCTTTATCCCGTAAAATACCCCATGTTGATTCACCGCCACCGTCCGGTGATATTCTTCAACCGGCATCTCATGGACAGAATATCGTTCACCTACGACACCTGCATTGTTGAACATGATATCCAATTTCCCGTAAAGTTCCAGTGTCTGCTGGACAAGCGATTCAACGCTTTCATAGGAGGAGGTGTCAACGACGATGTAATCAGCTTCCCCTCCCTGTTTTTTAATAGCGGTGGCTGTATCTGCTCCCGATTCGGGATTGACATCCGCAACCACCACCCTTGCCCCTTCACGGGCAAATTTTTGCGCAGCCGCACGGCCAATCCCGCTTCCGCCCCCGGTTACAATCGCCACTTTGTTCGCCAACCTCATCTCCATCCCCCGTTTCATTCATCCCAAAAATCCAATCACTTCGACATCAGTCCGCTCCTCCTACTGCATGGAGACTGTTCTGCTAATTCCCGTGCGGGGAAGTTACGTCCCATCGGAGTATCCTTCGGAACATGGCTCATCGGTTTTACATACCAACCGGTTAGTATCTATTTCTTATTATATTTCAATTTATAAGTATATTCAAACTATTTTTGCCCACTGGTCGAAATGAAAACAAGGGTTGCGATTAACAGGCTGACACACTGTAATCCGGAGGAAAAAGTAGAAGTCATGTTAAAGCCGGGTGATGCCCGGCTTTAACATGATCCCCATCTGCATTAACTCGAAATTCCATTCAATAGGGTCTCCATATACGTCTTAACCAGTTCTTCATCGGTGACGGGACCGTTTGGATCGAACCAATTGTAACTCCAATTGCACATTCCTAGAATGGCAAAGGTGACGAGGTCCGCCCGTAAATCCTTCCGAAATTCGCCGCTTTCAATCCCCGATTCGATGATCTTTTGCATGTTCAGCCGAAACATCTTTCTCTTTTGCTTCACCATCGAAACGCTCTCCGGTTTCAGGTGCATCATCTCCCTATGAAAAACTCTTGCGGGGCGGCCGGTTACTTTGATTTGCGTAATCAACAGTTTAACGGTTTCAAATAATTTGGTTTTATAATTCATATCCGAATTTCCGATAATCTGTTCCTGGAGTTTTAAGAGATCATCGATATACGTCAAATGAATGTCCTTTAACAATTGTTCTTTTGAATCAAAGTAATAGTAAAAAGTCCCTTTTGTGACACCCAGCGCTTCCACTATATCCTGAATCGATGTTTCGCTGAACCCTTTCATTTCAAATAATTGAATACTCTGTTCCACAATCTTCTTTTTCACATTCACCCAACATACCCCTTCCTCCTCAAAACAGCCCATCCACCTGATACTGATTCAGAATAATAAACAGTACAGATCCAGTCATCTGGACTAATTATTATATAGAAATTCGTTGGGAAAAAAATTCGCATGGACATCAATCCCTGTAAAAGAGAAAATCACCAAAAAGTGAGAGACATCGTTTTCTTTTTGAAACGATGTCTCTAATGACATATTCCCATGTCATATTGTAACGTCGCCCGCCGAGGTTTCCTCCCTCAACGGTGTTTAAATCGGGGGGCACGTTTTTCGATGAACGCCTGAACCCCTTCCTTAGCGTCTTCTGTTTGGAACACTTCCGTAAACAGATCCGCTTCCCGGTCGATCCCCTCTTTCAAGCCTCGTTCGGCTCCTTCATCGACCGCCCGCTTGATCCGAGACAGGGCCGGCAGGGAGTAGCCAGCTATTTTTTTGGCGAGCTTGCGTGCCGCCTCCATCCCTTCGCCGCTGGGAAGCACTTGGTTGACTAATCCGATGCGTTCCGCTTCTTCCGCGGATATCGGTTCTCCCGTATACATCAGTTCTTTGGCTTTGGCTTCGCCGATCAACCGCGGCAGGCGCTGCGTCCCCCCACCGCCCGGAAAAATTCCCAGTTTGATTTCCGGCAGCCCGATCTGTGCATGGGCTTCGGCCACCCGCAGGTCGCAGGTAAGGGCCAGTTCACACCCTCCACCGAAGGTGATCCCGTTCAGGACGGCGATCGTCGGCTTGGGCAAAAAATCGATTTGATTCTGAACATGGTGAGACCTCATCACGACTTCTTTTTTGTTTTCGCTTTCGATCAATTGCGGAAATTCTTTGATGTCGGCACCGGCCATAAAGGCCCGGTTGCCCGCGCCAGTCAGGATGACGACAACCGCTTCCGGATCTTCGGCAATTATTGAAAAGATCTCTCCCAATTCACTCACAACCTGACTGCTCAACACGTTCATTGGAGGATTGTCGATCGTAACGACGACGATCCCCTCCTCCTTTTCAAAACGGACGAATTCGCCCATCACACCCGCTCCTTTTCCCGCTCGTCGGTATAGTCGTACCAGCCTTTTCCCGTCTTCCGACCGAGGTGTCCGGCTTTCACTTTTTCCTCGACACACGCCGGCGGTTTATCGGCGGGGTCCCCGGTCTCCGCGTAACGCTGCTGCTGTACGTAATACCCGACATCGATCCCGGAGAGGTCCATGATCTGAAACGGACCCATCGGATGGTTCAGCGCCTTCCTGCAAACCGTGTCGATATCTTTAAAATCCGCGATTCCCTGTTCATAGAGCTTGACCGCTTCCGCGGTCAGAGCCCCCAGGATCCGGTTGGCCACAAACCCCGAAATCTCCTTGCGTAGCAATATGCCGGTACGGTTGATTTTCTTGCATAAATCCAGGGCCACCTGGGCCGTCTCTTCGGAGGTCTGTTCGCTCATTACCACTTCGACGCAATCCATGACGAGGGCGGGATAGAAGAAATGCATGTTGCAAACCTTTTCCGGACGCTGGGTGGTATCGGCGATCAGTGAATTGACAATGGTGGAGCTGTTCGTCGCCAGGATGGCGTGACGGGGAGCGATTTCGTCCAGACGGGCAAAAACCTCCCGCTTGACCTCCAGCTTTTCCACAACGGCTTCAATCACGAAGTCGGCATCCGATGCGGCTTCCTCCAAACGGGTGGTGAAGGTTAATCGGTTAAAGGCTTTACCTTTGGCTTCAGCAGATAACTTTCCTTTGGAAACCCATCGATCCATCAGCTTTTCCAGTGTAGATTTTGCTCTTTGGAGAGATTCCTCATCGATGTCCTGTACCGTTGTGTTGTACCCTCCCAAAGCGCACAACATGGCAATTTGATGTCCCATGGAACCGCTGCCGACCACACAGATGTTTTTTACATCGTCGATATGCATAATGAATCCATCCTTCCGTCATGATTGGTTTGTCTCTCATTCCCGTTCCAAAATCGTCGCGATCCCCTGGCCGCCCCTGATACAGGCCGTCAGCAAAGCATAGCGGGCCTAGATCCGCTTCAATTCGTATACCGCTTTGGTTCTTCGCAGCTGATCCCATATTTCTCCGCTAGATTTTCCGCGTTGATCCCCGACCCGCACTGCCGGTCCACCGTCAGTCGGGAATCTCCAAAGACAAGCCCGTCTTGAGAGCCGATAGACGAGCGATATTCCCTCCGCCGCTGAGAACATTCCAGGATGACATCATCGATCATTTCCGGCTTCAGGTTGGAACGTCGATCACTTCGGCGGCATAATAGAGGGGAGAAAGACGGGTTTATGCGTCCATTTCAAAAAATACTAACCGGTTGGTATTTTCATTTTTACCACTATATGTCAAACTATTCAAACGGACCTATGGTTATCGGCGCCAAACTAATCCCTTTTTTGTAAACCAGGCGGGGGAAGGTCCCGCCTGTAAATCCGACACGATCTCACCAAGCCGTCGCTCCGCCGTCCACCACCACGACTTGCCCCGTCATGTAGGCGGCGGCAGGGGAAGCCAGGAACACGGCGATTCCCTTGATATCATCCGGCTGCCCAAACCGAGCCATTGGAATGTGGGAGAGCATCTTTTCCCCAAACTTCTCCAGGAGCGGCCGCGACATTTTGCTGGGAAACCAGCCGGGAGCGATAGCGTTCACTTGGATCCCGTAGCGGGCCCAGCTGGTTGCCAGATCCTTGGTCATGGTGATGACGGCCCCCTTGCTGGAATTGTAGCCGACGGTTTGCATGTATTCGGGGTGGCCGCCGACCAACCCGGCAACGGAGGCGATATTGATGATCCTTCCTCCCTTTCCCCGGGCGATCATTCGTTTCCCCGCCGCCTGAGACATCAAAAAGACCCCTTTTACGTTGACATCCATCACCCGCTCGAACTTGTCAACGGGCATTTCCTCCGGCGGCGCTCCCCAGGTGGCCCCGCTGTTGTTGACAACGATGTCCACGCTGCCGAAGCTCTCCTCCGTTGTCGCCACCACCCGCTCCACGTCTTCGGGACGGGTGACATCGCAGGCGAGGGCGAGGGCTTCTCCCCCTTTGGCTTCGATCCCATCTTTCACCTGCTCGCAAGCCTCCAATTTCCGGGAACACAAAACCACCTTCGCCCCGGCCTCCGCCAGGGCTTCCGCCATATACTGACCCAACCCTCTCCCCCCTCCGGTGACAATGGCCGTTTTTCCGTCCAGACGAAACAAATCCTGAATGTTCAATGAAACCATCCTTTCAGGGTTCGTTATCTTTCTCCCTCCAAAAAGAACAAGGACTCTACTACTGAACTCCGCCCTCTTCCCCGAAAGACAACACAGCGTACCTCATCGCCTTCCGTAGCCCGGTTAACCGCCTCATATACTTCCTCATGTATCTGCTCGTTGAAGGCGTTCACCGATTCGGCCGGTTCAAGGGGATCGTGGCTTTTCCTTCCCGTTGTTCACAACAGATCGTTTCTAACATCCTCATCCCCCATGTTTCCGTCTGCATCCTATCTTAAGCCCGATCCCTAAACCCGTCCCATTAAGGTACAATCGGCGGCATACCGGATGAGGCCCCGTACGCGTCCGCCGAAGGAGGCGAAGCGGGGGTCCCGGGTTTGCCCCTTTTTCCAGCGGGCGTAAATCTGCTGGACAATCACCGCTAACTTGAAATAGGCAAAGGTCATGTAAAAGTGCATCGATGATAAGTCCCGGCCGCTCCTGACTGCGTACATCTCCATAAATCGCTCCCTGGAGATAAAGCCGGACCTTTTGGTCACCGAGGGCAGAATATCCCGCAATTCCTCCGGGTCATCCGAGTGGACCCAGTAACTCAGAGTAACGGCCAGGTCAAAGAGAGGATCCCCGATGGTCGTCATCTCCCAATCCACAACGGCGACCGGCGAGCACAGATCAGCCGGGTCCAACAACATATTGTTCAACTTGAAATCGTTGTGAATGATGGTCGGAGCCGGACTCGCAGGGATATGTTCCGCCAGCCAGCGGGTCAAGGGTTCCACTTGGGGAATGTCATCGGTTTTCGCCTTGTCATAGCGATGGACCCAACCTCTCACCTGCCGTTCCAAAAAACCCTCCGGACGGCCGAATGATTCCAGTCCAGCTTCTCTCCAGTCGAGAGCGTGCAATCGAACCAGAGTCTCCACCATCGTCTCCGATAGGCGTCGACAGAAATCCTCCGTCACATCGACACCGGCTGGAAATTCCCCGTCCAATACCACTCCTTTTCTCCGTTCCATCACATAGAAAGTAGAACCCAGCACCCCGGGATCGGTGCAGAGAAGATAGGGCTTGGGTGCCAGGGGGTAGACGGGGTGCAGCTTCTCCAACAAAGTTGCCTCCCGCTCCATATCGTGGGCTTTGGGAGGCAGAGGTCCCAACGGCGGGCGGCGCAGCACCGCTTCCCAGTCCCCGACCCGGATGAGATAGGTCAGGTTGGAGGCCCCGGAGGGAAACTGGCGCACCTCCAACGGCCCCTCCGGCAGGTCCTCCAGCTGCTCCCGAAGGTAGCGGGACAACCGCTCCCGGTCAAAATCTTCCCCGGGGCGCACGGGGATCGTCTCGGTTCCCTTTTGCTTGGACATGGGCAACTCACCTCGCATCAACGATTTCATCTGTTAACAAAGTCCTTTCGTCCACGGACGAATCTTAAGCCTCGCTTTGGTCGTTTCGCAATCAACGTTCAGAGACGTTGTTCGTGTTGATCTCAAAGGACAACATTAGTCCCTCGCCTGCAAATCGTCCCCTCCTCTCTCCCATCAAACTCGGTTTGGATCGTTTTCCTCTCACGGTTCGGTCCGGGGATGGGGACGGAGAGGCTGCAACTTCCCGTCCCTCACCTCGACCAGCGAGTCGCTCGCCCCGATTTCCCCTACGTAGCGAAGGAGGTCGGCTTTCCCGTTTTTGATGAACCAACGGCCCACCCGAGCCTCCTTGAGAATATCCTCGGTCTTTTGCTTTTGTGTCCGGCCGAACTCCCGCACCAGCCAAGCCGCGTCGTTCAGCTTCCAGCCCCTGGTGTCCATCCGGGACAGAATCGCGGCGGCGCACAAGGTATCTTCCAGGGAGATATGCCCTTTGGACCCCGCGCAGATCAAATAAATGTCGCCGGAGTCCGCGGCCCGGAGATATCGGGCCACCGACGGCGCGTTGCGCAGGCAGGCGAGGAGAAGCCGGGATGCCGAGCGGGCTTTCGCGACGGCCCGGGTGCCATTGGTGCTCAAAAAGACGACATCCTTTCCCGCCACTTTTTCCGGGCTGAATTCATCGGGAAACGGACCACAATCGAAGCCGTCGATCAACAGCCCGTCCTCTTCTCCCCCTGTTAATACCAAGGACGAAGCCAAAGACTCCCGCAGTCTGATGGCCTCCTCCATACTCCCCGCCGGAAACACGCGGCGGGCCCCGCCTTCCACAATGGCGTGAAGGGTGGTGGTAGCCAGCAGGACATCGATGACCACGGCCGTGCTCCTGGACAACGCTTCCGAGTCAATCTCCTCTTTTCGCATCAAGACCACCAGTTTTTTCATCTTCCACCATTCATCTCCCGATCCGCTGGTACTGGTTTTAAACCAGTACCCCATCTGATAAAAATGGTTCTGTTTTTCTTAATAATCGATGTTTTGAAGGAATTGTCACGGGAGCGGTCGGGGGGGTCTTTCGTCTTCGGTCCATGCAAAGACAAGACCTCCAACGGAAGAACCACCCCTGTGCCCCCTAAGGAAAAACAAGGAAGGTTTTTAGAAGGGGCACTAGCTTTTCCCCTCCGGAGCCGGTCTCTTCCCGTTCCCTGAAAAAACCATCACCTGTCTGCGAAGATCCTTTCCCTCCCGGTCTCGCCGGCCAACTCCAGTTTGGCGATGGAACGGCGATGAACTTCGTCGGGGCCGTCGGCGAGGCGGAGGGTGCGCGCGCCGGCCCACATGGAAGCCAAGGGGAAATCCTCACTCACTCCCCCACCTCCGTGGGCTTGGATCGCCCGGTCGATCACGCGCAGAGCCATGTTGGGAGCGACCACTTTGATCATCGCAATTTCCTTCTTGGCGACTTTGTTCCCCACCGTATCCATCATGTAAGCCGCTTTCAACGTCAACAGGCGGGCTTGCTCGATCTCGATCCGGGAATCGGCGATCCACTCCCGGATCACCCCTTGCTCGGACAAAGGCTTGCCAAAGGCGACCCGTTCCTTAACGCGGCTGATCATCAATTCCAACGCCCGCTCCGCCGCGCCAATCAGACGCATGCAGTGATGAATCCGTCCAGGTCCCAGGCGCCCCTGTGCGATGGCAAAGCCTTTCCCTTCCCCCCAAATGATGTTGGACTTGGGCACGCGAACCTGATCGAACATGATTTCCGCGTGGCCATGGGGGGCATCGTCATAGCCGAATACCGGAAGCATCCGCTCGACGTGGACCCGGGGTGTATCCAGTGGAACGAGAATCATCGAGTGCTGGGCGTGCCTGGGCGCATCCGGATTGCTTTTTCCCATGACGATCGCCACTTTGCACCGTGGATCCCCCGCTCCGGAGGACCACCACTTGCGACCGTGGACGACGTATTCGTCCCCGTCAGGCGTGATGGTCGCCTCCATGTTGGTCGCGTCGGAAGAAGCGACATCCGGTTCCGTCATGGAAAAACAGGAGCGGATCTCTCCCTCGAGCAGGGGTTTCAGCCATCGTTCTTTCTGCTCTTCCGTTCCGTACCGTTCCAACACCTCCATATTCCCCGTATCCGGAGCGGAACAGTTGAACACCTCGGGTGCGATGGGGGATCGGCCCATGATTTCACAAAGGGGGGCGTACTCCAGGTTGGTCAACCCGCCGCCCCGTTCGCTGTCCGGCAGAAACAGGTTCCAAAGCCCTGCTTGTTTCGCCTTCGCCTTCATCTCCTCCATCACCGGTGGAATCGACCACCGATCCGTCCCCTCCTGCAACTGCTGCGCATAGACGCTTTCGTTGGGGTACACGACCTCCTCCATAAACGACAACAATTTCTCCCGCAGCTCTTTCACTTTCTCCGAGTATTCAAAATTCATGAGAACCACCCCTTCATTAGCGCATCTTTTCAGCCCGTTTCCGGTTACGCCGCTCTTCGTCCTGCAGCTTGCGCCACAGGATTTTTCCGCTCCCCGTCATCGGAAGCTGATCGATAAACTGGACGATCCGCGGATATTTGTAGGCCGCCATCCGCTCCTTCGACCACCGGATGATCTCCTCTTCGCTGACCTTGCCATGTTCCGATGACTTCAAGACGATAAACGCCTTGACCGTTTCACCCCGCCGATCATCGGGTACACCGATCACACATGCGTGCTTGACAGCCGGGTGCTGATACAACAAGCTCTCCACTTCCGTCGGCCACACCTTCATCCCCGACGCGTTGATCATTCGTTTGAGCCGGTCCACGATGAAAAAATATCCCTCTTCGTCCACTCTCGCGATGTCCCCCGTTCGGAAAAAGGGATCCCCGTCGTCGAGGTTTACAAAGGCTTCCTCCGTCTCGGACCGTCGGTTCCAGTATCCTTTGAAAACCTGCGGGCCGCGAACCAGGAGTTCCCCTTCCTCCCCGGGCCCCAGCCGTTGCAAAGTATCCGGATTCACCACGCAGGCGTCCACGTCAAAGGATGGGATGCCCAGACATTGCAGCTTGGGTCGGTGAACGGGATTGATATGGGTTTGGGACATCGTTTCGCTCAAACCGTACCCTTCCACAAAGCGCAATCCCGTCCGCCGGTAGAGCTCCTCTCCCACCGCTTCAGGCAGAGGCGCACCTCCTCCCCCGACAAACTGGAGGGATCCGCACTCATCCTGCGCCAAGTCGGGATTAGCCAGAAAATCGACCACCATCGTGCTAATCCCGGTCCAATGGGTGCATCGGTGGGTTTGGATCAGCTCTGCGGCGGTATCCCGGTCCCAACGGGTCATCAATACCATGCTACCCCCGGTAAAAATCGGCGCGTTCATACTGTGCTGCATCCCCGTGACGTGAAACAGGGGCAAGGTAGTCAAGGCCACGGTATTGGGGGTGAGATTCACCCATGTAGAGGCACCCACCAATGTTGCCTGCACGGTGTAGTGGGTGTGCAGGCAACCCTTTGGTCTGCCCGTCGTTCCCGAGGTATAGGGCAGCACCGCCAGATCATCAGACCGAGCGTTGTGAGGGCCCGGCAAATTCCCGGAGGTAAGGGCTTCTGACCAAAGGGTGACACCGTCATCCCTGATCGCAACGCGAGGAGCGACTACTTCCTTCGGCGGCTGAACGACGGGAGAAGAAGGAAGGTAGTCCGAATAGGCGGCAACGATGATGTGATTCAGCGAACCGCTTCCGTTCAAGGGTGCTATCCGGTCGTACAGCTCCTGGCCGACAATCGCGGCCTTCGGCTCGCAATCCTTGATGTAAAAGGCGAGCTCCTCCGTCACGTTCATCGGGTTCAACGGAACCACAACCGCGTCCGCCCGCAAGATCGCATAAAAAGAGAGGATAAACTGAGGGGAATTTTGTAAAAACAGCAAAACCCGATCCCCTTTGGACACATGGAGCTTACGCTGCAGAAAACCGGCCAATGCCTCCGCTTCCTCCAGCAAAAGCTGATATGACAAGGGCTGTCCATAGTAATAGATTGCCGTACGGTCCGGATACCTCCGTGCCGACACGGCCAGGTTATCCCAGACCGTCGTCCGGGGGATATCCAATGTGACAGGCATCCGGTCCGGCCAAAAATCAAAATGACGATCAGTCATCACAATCCCCCCAAAACCGTTTCGTGCTATTTAACTTGTTAACTCGAAATTCACCGATCATCATAAGAACACATACCACCCAATAGGGAACATGAAGGCCCATCACCCGTCCAAGTCGGAAAAGTTTGCATAGGTTTCGTCTTCATTTTCGGGATATACCAACCGGTTAGTATGTTCATTTTAGCATGATATGTATGACTATTCAAATTACTTTTACACAAAGTTGTTTCCTCTATATACATTCAAAAGGTGAGCTGATATTTTTTCAGCTTCATATAGAATCCCTTGCGGCTCATTCCCAGACGTTGGATGGCTTCCGTCTTGGTCCTGGATTCCCGTAGGGCCTTGATGATCATCTCTTTCTCCACCTGCTCCACGACCTCTTTCAGGTTCGCTTTAGCGAAGACTTCCCTTTTCGGAAAAGAGGCGGGGGATTCTTCTCCGCTCTCGCCAATGGCGTCTTGTCCGCCTTTGACAGATTCCCAGATGTGCTGCGGCAGGTGCTGAACATCCAGAAGCTGCCCTTCGGAGAGGACGTACATATACTCGATGCAGCTTTGCAGCTCCCGCACGTTGCCGGGCCAGGAATACCTTTTGATCATTTCCAGGACCCGCGGAGAGAAAGCTTTCTGCCGGCCGTGGCGCTTCTCCAATTGCCGATTGAATTGCTCGGCTAACAGGAGCACATCGGAGGAACGTTCCCTAAGGGGCGGGAGATGGATAGGGATGACGCTGATCCTGTAATAAAAATCAGGGCGGAACTTCCCGTTTTCCACCATGGACTCCAGGTCGCGGTTGGTGGCGGCGATGAGGCGGAAGCGGACAGGGCAAGCCTTGATCCCCCCCACCCGAATCACTTCCCGCTCCTGGAGCACTCGAAGCAGCTTGGATTGGAGCATGGGGCTGATTTCGCCGATTTCGTCCAAAAACAGCGTCCCCCCCTCCGCCAACTCAATCAAACCGGGTTTTCCACCCTTTTGTGCCCCGGTGAATGCACCGGCCTCATAGCCGAAAAGCTCCGATTCGATCAGGGTCTCCGGGATGGATGCCATGTTGAGAGCGATAAAGGGGCCGTCAGAGAAGGGGCTGGCTTCGTGAATCGCCTTGGCAAACACCTCTTTACCTACCCCGGTCTCTCCTCTAAGGAGGACGGTGGTGTCCGTCTGGGCCACCTTTTTCGCGATGTAAATCACATTTTTCAGCTCCCTGCTCTCGCCGACCAAACGGCTGAAGGGGTCTCCCCCCTTTGCCGTCTTTTCATTTTTGCACCATGCGGGGGCGGAAGGGAGGGAGAAATCGGCGGAGAACAGGGAAACTGGGCGAAAAATGCCGATCGCCCCCACTTTTTCCCCTTCGTCATAGACGAGAAAAATATTGGCCACGATATCCATGCCCACGGATTCGATATAGGAGTAATCGTGATAGACCGGCCGCTCCGACTCCAGCACCTCGATGATCCGCGCCTTGGGCTCGATGTCGGATAAGCGCCTTCCGATCACCTTGTCCCTGGGAACACCGATCAGTCGGGAATAGGCGCTGTTGGCGTGAAGAATCTCCGTATCGTTGCCGATAAACAGGAAAATCTCATCCAAATGGTCCAAGATGCTGAACCAATTTTTTAGCAAAACCTGCTGGTTTTTGCCCATCTTTTACCCCCGAAAGAGCTGATAAGTTGTTGTTTTTTATTTTTTCATTCATTCTGAATAGTGTCAACATTAGGCGTTTTCCTTCGGCAGTCGGGGGGATGGGAACCTTTCCCCTTTATACAATATCGGCGATGTGGCTTTTGCGTAGGACGCTCCCTTCGGGTTGGAACGGATGAATGCGCGGCGGAGCCAATCCGTTGCGCGCCTTAGCTTTTCCCCTTGCGGCATGCCACCGATCAATTTTCGGGCCGACACCTCTGCCTGTAAGAGGTTGTCATTAATCTGATCCTCTTTTTCAAAGAGATCGTCTTAAAACATGGATCAGGCTCCTTTCTGTCCAATTTACAAATATGTCAAAGACCCGCTCATCTATAGCGCACACTTATTCGCCGTTGCCGGTCTACCGTTTTCCCGCCCGAACCAAGCCATCGGCGTATCGGATCAGATGGCGCACCCGCTCCCCGAAGGAGGCAAATCGCTTATCCTTCGTCTGTCCCCTTTTCCAGCGGGCGAAGATCTGCTGCAGGATCACCGCCATTTTGAAATAGGCGAAGGGGATGTAAAAGTGCATAGAAGAGAGGTCACGGCCACTCTTTTGGGCATATCGCTCTATAAATTCCTCCCGGGAGATAAAGCCGGGGTAGTGTGTCACCGTGGGCAGTACATGGATTAGCTCCTCGGAATCATCCGGCTGTGCCCAGTAGCCTAATGCCACAGCCAGGTCAAAGAGGGGGTCCCCGATGGTGGTCATCTCCCAATCCAGCACCGCCAAAGGCTTGGCCACATCCTCCAGATCCCACAGCATGTTGTTCAGCTTAAAATCGTTGTGGATCACTGTCGGTGCGGGACTCTCAGGCACATTTTCCAACAGCCAGCGGACGAGAGGCTCCACTTCCGGGATATCGTCGGTCTTCGCCTTGTCGTACCGCGCAATCCACCCTTTCACTTGCCGCTCTAAAAATCCCATGGGGCGGCCCATGAAGGCCAACCCCGCTTCCCGCCAATCGATATCATGGAGCTTCACCAAGGTGTCCACCGTCGCCTCGGAAATCCGCCGGCAGAGATCCGGTGTCGGCTTCACCCCTGGGGGGAAGGCATCATCGATGACGACACCCCGCCGATGTTCCATCACATAGAAAACTGCCCCCAAGACGGAAGCATCCCGGCAGATGACATAGGGCTTCGGCGCCAGGGAAAAAACGGGATGGAGCTTTTCCAGGAGCATTGCCTCCCGCTCCATGTCGTGGGCCTTAGGCGGCAACGGACCCAAGGGGGGCGACGCAGCACCGCCTCCCACTCCCCGATCCGGATAAAATAGGTCAGGTTGGAAGCCCCGGTGGGATACTGCCGCACCTCCATGGGGACATCCGCCAAACTGTCGATGTGTTCTCTTAAGAAACAAGCCACCTTTTCCCGGTCAAATTCCTCCCCTTCCCGAACGGGAATCGTCTTATCTTCCATGCGCCTCCCTCCAACCCACTTTGCTCTGTAGCGGTGCAAGCAGCCCGTCTTGTAAGACGACCAAGGTATCGCTGGCCCCTACCTCCCCTGTATAACGGAGGACATGGGTCAGCCCTTCTTGTTCAAACCACCGGCCCACCCGCCCCTTATTCAAAAGGGAAGGGATGTCTCCCCGGTGGCTGACGCCCCATTGCTGCAGCACCAGGCTGGCATCGTCCAAATCCCACCCGGTGAGGTCCATCTCCGCCAAGATAACTGCGGCACACAAGGTATCCTCCAGGGAAAACCGCCCCTGGGAGCCCGCGCAGATCAGCCAGACGGATTCCTTCTCCACCTCCTGCAGATAACGGGCCACCGCCGGAGCGTTGCGAAGGCAGGCGATTAGCAGCTCCTCGGCTATTTTGGCTCGGTGAATCGCCCGTGTGCCGTTAGTGGTGAGAAAAATGACATCTTTCCCCTTCACTTTTTCCGCGGGATATTCATCGGGGAAGGGGCCGCAGTCGAACCCGTCGACAGAGACGCCCCCCTCCTCTCCTCCGGTCAGGAGAAGAGGGGAGTCCAGCTCATCCGCCAACCGGCGCGCCTCCTCCAGGCTGCCGGCGGGCAAGATCCTGCGAGCGCCAGCCTCCACGATGGCAAGGAGCGTCGTTGTCGCCAAGAGGGCATCCATGACGACAGCCATTGCCCCAGTCAGCCTGGCGGCATCGATCTCTTCTTTTTTCAGCCAAACACGCATTTTCTTCGTCGAAGTCATTCAGCTCCTGTTACGCGTCTTGCTGCTTCAAAGCTGCCTCCCTCGCCTGGTCCCTAAGCTGCCGGCGCAGGAATTTGCCCGTGGCGGTCTTGGGCAATTCCTTCAGGAAGACGACCTCCCGGGGGTACTTGTAATCCGCTATCCGCTCCTTGCAGAATTGGATCATCTCCTCCTCCGTCACCTCAAACCCTTCCTTGAGAGAAACGTAAGCCCTCACGGTCTCCCCTCGGTAGGGGTGGGGAACACCGACCACCGCCGCCTCCTTCACGGCGGGATGCTTATATAGGACGTCCTCCACATCCCGGGGCCACACCTTGAAACCGGAAGCGATGATCATGTCCTTTTTCCGGTCGACGACGTAAAACCAGCCCTTTTCATCCATCTTGACCACGTCCCCGGTGAGGAACCAGCCGTCGTGGAAGGCTTTTTCCGTCTCAGCGGGTTTTTCCCAGTAGCCGGCGAAGATCATCGGGCCCCGCACAGCAAATTCTCCCGTCTCCCTGGGAGCGACCTCCTTGGAGGGGTCTGCGAGGTCCACCAGCTTCGCTTCGCAGTTGGGGACGGGAATGCCCACCGACAGGGCTCCGCTCTCCGGATCCACCGGCGCCCGGGCACCGAAGGGCACGACGAGGGTAGGGGAGTTGCTCTCCGTCAGCCCGTAAATATTGTGAATGTAAATGCCGAACTTCTCCATAAACTGCTCGGTGATGCTGGGGGCGATGGGAGCACCGCCGCTGTAGCATTTTTTCAGGGAGGAGAGATCGTGCTTTTCAACATCGGGGTGGTTCATAAGGGCGATATAGGCGGTGATGGAGCCGACAGTGAAGGTAGGCCGCCACTTTTCGACGAGTCGCAGCATCTCCTTGACGTCAAAGCGATGGAACAGCACCAGGGGAATTCCGGCAAGGCCCGCCACGGCGATATGGCCCACGATGCCGGTGATGTGGAACAAGGGAGCCATACCCAACACGCAGTCCTCGTCTCCCAATTGCATCCAAGTGCGGTACACCTCGGCGTTAAAGACGATGTTCTTGTGCAGGCTCATCGCCCCCTTAGGAAGACCCGTAGTGCCGGAGGTGTACACCAAGTAGGCAACATCCTCAGGGGTGACCTTCTCCCGGGGGAGCCGGCGGTTTAACCTCTTTTGCACTGACTCCATCATGTCGGTGGTGTCGGCAAACCGCTGCTTATCAGAGTTTTTGAGCAAGCTGACGGTCTCCTTCATCCCCTTCGGGAGCAAGTCCACCTCATTGGTGGTGACCACGTGTTCCACCTTGGTCTTCGCCACCACTTCCTCGGCCACCACGGCGTAGAGGGACTCCAGACAGACCAGAACCTTTGCTCCGGAGTCGTTTAAGTGGTACTCCAGCTCCTTTTCCTTGAGCATCGGATTGAGGGGAACGATGATCGCGCCGCGCTTCCAGGCGCCGTACTGAGCGATAAGAAACTGGGGGTTGTTCTGCATATAGACAGCCACCCGGTCCCCTTTGCCCACCCCCCACTCTGCCAGGAGAACGGCGAAAGCCTCCGCCATGCCATCCAGATCCTTATAGGAGATAGAGCGTTCAAAATAGTGGACGGCGGCCCGGTAGGGATACCGTTTCACCGACTCTTCGAAATAACCGATCATGCTCATCCTCGGCAGAGGCAGCTCCTGAGGAACATAAGGTGCGTAAGACGCAAGCCAAGGTTTGTCCGTGTAAGGAGAAGACATGTTGATCCCTCCTGTTTTCATCGTTTAAAGACGGCCGCTCCGTCGTCCACAAACAGGACGGATCCGTTGACAAAGGAAGCGTCATTGCTGGCGAGGAAAGCCACCACCTTAACCACTTCCCCGGGCTTTGCCGCCCTGCCGCGCATTTGCGCTTTTTCACCGCTTTCCAAACTTTGGAGCGCAGTTTCCACGACTGGACGTTCTCCGTATCCACCAGCCCCAGAGCGATGGCCACGACGCGGATGTTGTAGGGTGCCAGCTCTAAGGCCGCCGCTTTGGTCATCATCACCACGGCGCCCTTGCTGGCATGATAGGGAAAAATGTTTACGGTTGCCGACAACCGGCGTTTGAACATGATGTCCAGCTTGTCGAATGCGTGGAGGGTATCTGAACCAACGCCTTCACGCTGTCATAAAGAGAAGTGTCTGCCTGAAAGAAGCGGGCAGATCCCCTTGGCTTCAATCTCGGCCACTGTCCGCTCTCTGTTGAACCTGGTCGAGATCCGCCACAACCACCTTGGCTCCCTTCCGGGCCAGCTCTTTGGCGGCAGACCTACCGATCCCCTTCGCTCCACCGGTGACAATTTTTTACTGCATCGATTGAACCTCGCTTTTTCTGCAACGGATAGAGAAAGATCCTCCGCACGGGTACGGGGGTCGAAGGCTTCGGCTACACTTCCACCTTGGTGTGGACGCCGAACATCCGCGCCGGGTTTTTCACCATAATCTGATCGATCTGCTCCTCGGTGACCCCTTTTTCCTTCAATTGTGGAATGATGGTGTCAAAGACGTAGGTGATATGCCAGTTTTCCAACAATTTGGCCAGCTGCTCCGGCCAGACCGGGGGGCGGCCCAACCAGACGTTCACCGTGTCGTGGGAAAGGAGGATCTGCTCCTCGTAGCCTGCATTGATCAGCCCCAACAGGACGACGAGCTTCTCGGAATCCATCGGCATCCCGACGAAACCTTGGATGCCCATGCGATCAAAACCAACGGAGCAGCCCGTCTGCAACACGCGGATGTGGTAGCCCACATCGGTGTTCCCGTCCATGTGGCCGATAAGGATGCGGCTGGGATCCGCTCCTTCGGCAACCAGAAACTCCGCCTGCTCCGGTCCCATGGTCCCTTCCTGAGTGTGGGTGATGAGAGGCACCCCCGTCTCCCGTTGCACTTTGGCCGCCGCCCGGAAGAACATCTTCTCATAATCGGTGATCTCGTTCTTGCTGGAGGCCAGCTTGATCACGCCGGCCTTGATGCCGGTTTTGCCGATCCCCTCGGTGATCTCCCTGATAAACATCTCGTAGATTTCCTGCTCTGCATCCGATACCACATTGCGGAACTTAAAGTAGTTGGGTGCCCCTTCGCCTTCGTAGTAGTACCCGGTGGAACAGACGATGTTGACCCCCGTTCGCTCGGAAATCTCCTTTAATAATTCGGGGTTCCGGCCACAATCGTTGGGGGTGGCGTCCACGATCGTCTTTACGCCGTGGGCTTTCGCCTTTTCGGCCACCTCGATCCCCGTCTGCAGGGCCGCCTCCCAATCGACCCCTCCTAAGGTCACATCGCCGTCAAAACCGGGGTAACCGAAGGCAAAATGCTCATGGATCAAGGTTTTTCCCAATTCCTCCGTAGCGATCGGCCCACGAACGGTGTTCACCACTTTTTCCATGTTCATCCCTCTCCTTTTTGGAATTTGTCCTTTTCACTCGACACTAAGCTCCAGACAGCTACAGCCCGGCGGTGCACCCTCGGGCCCGTCGGCTAAGCGCAGGGTGCGGGCATTGGCCCACATGTAGGCGAGGGGGAAATCTTCACTTATACCGACGGCACCGAAGGCCTGAAAGGCACGATCGATGACGTTGAGAACCATGTTGGAAGCGACTACTTTGATCATGGCGATCTTCTTCTCCCTGCTTTGTTGCCTACGGTATCCATCATGTCTTCCGCTTTCAGCGTCAACAGGCGGGCTTGTTCGATCTCGATACGGGAATCAGCGATCCATTCCCCTTTGAATGCACACCTCCTCTTCTCTCAGGACGTTGCATTGTCGTTCACCCAAATATATAAGCAAGATGAATGCCAGTCTATTTACAGCGTTCCAGGAGGAACATTAACAGAAAATTGTGTTAAATGTACACAAAAAGGTCCCCGTCGACGGAAGTAACTGAAAAGACGACAGTGTTGTGCTTCTTTCTCTCAGATGTTTCTTTTAGAAACAAATTTTGTTTACGGAGAACCCATACAGTAATATGGCTGGAGTGTCCCAACTAGCAAGTAACTTAATACGGCAACGACAGTCTGAAGGAATTGTATTAGCAAAAAAGGCGTATAGAAGACGAATCAGAAAGTATACAGAAAAAGCCGGGAATGAATCTGTTGAGTTGTAAGAGCCTTTTTATCATACGTTGCTAAGGGCTCATTTGTCTCTTGACCTTGAAGTCAGATATAAGGTTTATATTGTCTGATACATACCGATCAATAGCCCGGAACTCCTGAGAAAAAACGTTTCTGGGTTTTTTAATTGACGATGAAAGAGAGGTATGTTACATTTTTGAAAACGCTATCATTTATCTATATTCCGAAAATAGTTAATACTCTTAAAAATTAGTTGTCGACAATCGACTAAAATTAAGGAGGGATAATGATGGAATGAATCGGGGTGGACCTCATTATTTGTTGAGATGTCCCAGACCTTAAGCACACTTTCAAAGCTTAGGAGGAGGATCACATGAGCATAGAATTGGTCACCATCATCGTGCTTCTGATCATGTTCGTTATTGGCTCGGTCTTGCCGGTCAACCTCGGCGTTTTGGGCTTTGTCGCCGCATTTCTCGTCGGTACCTTCGTAAGCGGCCTGAGCGTTGACGAAATCTATAGCGTATTTCCGGCGAATCTATTCGTCACTCTTGCAGGAGTCACCTACTTATTCGCTATTGTGCAGAACAATGGAACCGTCGACTTGATCACTGGCTGGGGCCTTCGCTTGGTCAGAGGTAACCTCGGCCTCATACCATGGGTCATGTTCGGTCTGTGCACCCTACTCACCAGCGTTGGGACGTTGGGTCCTGCTGCTGTTGCGATCCTCGCCCCGATCGCGTTACGGTTCGCTGCCCGATACCACATTAGTCCTCTCCTGATGGGCATATTGGTTGTTACGGGATCCACTGCGGGTTCCTTCTCGCCGCTGAATCCCTATGGCGTGATCGTCAACGGTGTGATGCAAACGAGAGATTTACCCCATTCGCCGGGATTGCTCTTTGTAAACGCCTTTTTCTATAGCATAGTGGTTTCGTTGGTCATATTCGTCGTTCTCGGCGGGCTTCGCTTGCTGCAAAGGCAGGACACTTCTCAGATGTACGTAGCGGCAACAATGGAGGGCATCCCTGCGGACAAGAATGACAATTCCGGAGACCGTACAGAAAGGCAAGAAGATGGGTTGACCCTGTATAAAGGTGTCACGCTCGCGGGCATAGGCCTCCTTGTCGTACTGGCTCTTGGGTTTGACATAGATATTGGCTTTGCGGCGTTCGCCGTAGGTTTGGCGCTGGCCCTGATCGCCCCCAGGAAGCAAGCCGGAGTCCTCGGGCGCATGCCATGGTCGGTGATCCTTCTGATCACGGGAATCGTGACATACGTGGGAGTACTGGAGGAAACTGGTACCATTGACTACGTAACCGAGCTGATCGCCAGGGTGGGTAACCCCGTGATGGCAGCTCTTACGGCGTCCTACGTGGGAGGGGTTGTCTCGGCCTTTGCCTCGACAACAGGTTTTCTGGCGGCCATCATCCCTCTCGCGGCTCCCATCCTGCAGGACCCGACCATTTCGTCCATCGGTGTAGTCTCAGCGATCGCTATTGCCTCCAGCATTGTTGACATAAGCCCCTTCTCCACAAATGGGGCGTTGCTGCTCGCGAACGTGCAAGGGGTGAAAGAGCGTGTGTTTTTCAGGCAGCTCTTGCTCGTTTCCGCGATCGTTGTCGTTCTCGGACCAGGGCTCGCTTGGCTCGGATTCGTGTTGATCGGAATCATATGATCACCGACCTGGTGCAAACTGAACCACACTGTTTCACAAAGTCGGCCTGGAACCCACCGAAAAATCCCGGCCCCTTACTGTAGAAGGGACGGGATTTTTGTGCCGGTCACGAGCTCGATTAGGTACAGTGTCCCGCCACCGATCACCATGTCTAGCCCTTCTCCCGTCGGGTAAGGATGACCGCAGAGTTGAGGCCGCTGTTCGTGATGGAGATGGAACGGGCGGCGGGGAATGCGGCCGCGGCGAGATCAGTGAGTACGTGACCGGGCGGCATCTCCAGGAACAATCGGGCGCCAAGTTCGAAGAACAGCGTTGTGACTTCATGCCAGCGAACCGGGTGAGAGACACTTATCGCGAGATCTTCCCGGATCGCTTCGGGATCCCGCAATGCGCGCGCCCTGCGGTTGCCGCCATATGGAACGGCCGGCTCGCGAAAGGGGACTTCGTCGAGGGCACGGGCGAGCCGGCCGGATACATGCTGAAGCAGCGGGCAATGGGATGGGACGCTCACGCGCAGGATCTCCGCCCTGTACGCACCCGCGGCGCGTGCCATGGCCAATACCGCGTCGATCCCAGGGATGGAGCCAGCGATCGTGATCTGATCTGGCGCGTTCAGGTTGGCGATGAACACCGGCTCCCCGGCTTGCCCGATAAGCGGGGCCAAACGCCGTTCATCAAGCCCGATAACGACAGACATCCCGTAGCCTTGTGGAAAAGCGTTCTCCATTAGCTCGCCGCGCAGTTTGACCAGTGAGAGCGCGTCCCGGAAATCCAGCGCACCGGCGATAACGGCGGCAGCGAACGCCCCGACCGAGTGGCCGGCGACCATGTCCGCCATCACTCCTTCGCTCTTCAACGCACGAGCCGTGGAAACTCCAGCGACAAGCAGAGCGATCTGCACCGCAGTGGTGGATGATAGCGCGGAATCGGTGTCGAAGGAGAGGACGTCCTTATCGAGCACCGCGCTCGCTTCTTCGAGTGTCCCGCTAACCACGGGATGATCCGGCAGCTCGTGAAGCATGCCGGGCTGTTGGGAGCCTTGGCCGGGAAACAGGAACGCGACACTCATCAAATCCCTCCCATCTCCATCCAGGGGGTGTTAACCAAGCGTGGACCCGTCCGGGTCCGGAACAGCACCGGTGGTTCCCCGCGTGCATATTCGGCTAGTGAAACCGCCCCACCGGGGGTTTCCAGTTGACCATCGACGCGCACGGGCAACCGGGTGAACGCTTGGACGAGCTGGCGGGCCATCTCGACAGAGAGGTGGTTTGTAACCCGGATCACGAGGTCCAAGTCGCTGGTAGCAGTGGCGGTCGGCACACCGCTGGCGAGCTCGAACCCGACACTGCCTGTAGGACCCCAAGTGAGCCCGCGGGCGGTCAAAAGCTCATCGACCGACTCCAGTACGCCCAACGCCCCGATTTGACGGGTTCGTGGACAGGTCCTCCATATCTTCTTGGCGGCTAGCTGCTCGGGGGTGATCCGTTCCACGATCGCGTGAGTCGGTATATAGGCGGCGAACCGCAGGTCCCGGGTCCGCCCGCGAACCCCTGCCGGCACCATGCCGTCAACCAGCGGAGCGCGGCGGACGACAACCAGCGGTGCCCGATCAAGCGTCTCGTCAACCCATAGGGGGCGCGGTAAACGGCAGACAAGGCCGCTGCGGTCCCGGATCCGTAACAGGTCGTGCGGGGCTAGTTCCATTGCTCGGTCATACGCTCGCGCACTAGGATCGAGGCGGACCGACCGGTGCGGGCCTCAACGGAAGTGAGCCGGTTGCTCAGATCCCGTGGACCGGAACGGGCCGCAGCAATCGCGTCGGACAACGCGTTTAGTATCCGTTGAATCTCTTTGTCCCCGGGAGCATCGGCATCGATGCCGCCCATGAGCCCATGTACCGCCCCCAGGGAAGCGAACGATCGGATATCATAGGCAGCCCCCGGCACTTTCTTCGCTATCTCTTCTAGCTCGGCGATGCTGCGGCGGGTGACTGTTGCCGCCGACTTCTTTGACATGACCTGCACTTGTACGCCTGGAGCGTCCAACGCGAGGATCCGATTGGCCTGCAGACCGTGGGCCAGGAAGGCTCCCGAGATGGCGTTTCCGACAATGAGCGCGACCACCGGATGTCCGGCAAGTCTCGCTGTCGCGTACGCATCTACGGCCGCGGCGCATGCCTGATGAATCCCGAGCAGTTCCTCGCGATATCCGTACGCCTGACTGGGTACGTCGACAATGGCAACAATGGCACGGCGCTCCCCGTCCACATCTTCGTCGACCGCATCCCGGACTACTCGTGCGAGCGTCCAACCTTCGTTCAGTCCCACCTCGCCCTGGCGGGCCCGGGGGAAGCGGTTGTCCGGATCCGGCACGACCGAAATGTAGCGAACACGCTCGTCTCCCAAAGTAGAATCGGTACACAGCACCGATGACGACCCGGTCATCGGTAGCTGTGATCCTCCACACAGGGCTTCCAACCACACCCTTCCCCTGCTCACGGGTCCTTTTTCTCCGGTTTGTCCCCCCTGCCCATCCGGGCTTTTGAGGAGTTCCTCGGGCTCTTCGCCTCTTTCTTTCCCCCACCGCTCGCGCAGCATCGGCCCGTCAAGGTGTTTGAGGTCGATTCCGGCAAGTCGGGAAAGGTAGCGATCCACCTGCGCGCTGCGGTGTTCGGCGGGGACTCCACGACGGAAGGCGTCTTGCACTGCCCCGGTGACGACAGTGACGTCATCCTCGACCAGAACGTCTGCAAAACCGGTCGCATGGCGTTGGGCCCCGCCGACCGTGTTCCAAATCAGTTGCCGGTCGCTGGCATCGAATTCCCCGATCCCGGCCTCCTGCTCGATGACTTCGGGGCCATTCAACCCGAGCCGGCCTTCCCGGGTCATGATCAGGGTGCTGCAAAGGCCTGCTGTGATGGACATTCCGCCGAAACACCCCACCATCCCGGGGATGACACCGACGACGGGGACATAACGGCGCAGGGCGACCATGGCCGATCCGATTTCGGCGATGGCGAGCAGCCCGTAGTTAGCTTCCTGTAACCGCACTCCGCCGGTGTCGAAGAGCAAAACGGGACGGGTGCGCCTGCCGTGCTCATTGTCCCGCAACGCCAGTTCCAGGGCGCCGGCAAACTTCGCACCGGACACCTCGCCGATGCCACCCCCCTGGAATGCGCCTTCGATCGCAATGACGACGGCTGACTCGCCGTCGATCAACCCCTGTGCAACCACGACACCGTCATCGCTTTGCGGAACGATATTCTGTGGCGCCAAATGCGGCGACTCCAAACGATCAAAGGGGCCGAGTATTTCCTGGAAGGTACCCGTATCCAGTATCGCTGCGGCACGGTCTCGCGCACGGAGTTCGATGAAGCTGGTTTTGAGCGGTACTTTGGCAATCAAGACCGGCTCACCTCCAATCCTTGTGCCAGCCGGAGCGAGACGACACCAGGGGTGGCCCCGAAGTCGTTGATCTCGATCTTTGCGGCGACATCATGTTGTGCGAAGAACCGGTCCAGCACCGCCTTCCATATTTCCCCGTACCCGTCGAACCGGGTCCTGACGACAACATGGGTCCGCTGGTCAGGCGACGGCTCGAACAGGATCTCTAAATCCCCGGAACTGACCACGCCGACATGCGCGCGGCGGGGCAGGGGCTTTGCCGCCGTGTATTCAAAGGTCAATATTTCCACACCCGGTCACCTCCAAAATATCGGATCATGGTCGGATCACGCGGGCAAGCGTGCCATCACGTTGGACGACAGGATCCAGGCTGTCGAGAAACAATGCGGCGGCGAGTAGGTCGGCACTGCCGCCAGGCGAAGCGTTCCGGGCTACCAACTCCGCGTCTAACCGGTGAAGAGCATTCCACCCGGACCGGGTGGATGTTCCGCCGGCAACGATGACGGCCCTTGCGCCGTCCTTGGCTGCCATCAACGCTTCAGCACCCCCGCGGTGCAACAAGCAAGTGTCATCGAGGCGGGCGATGATGGCCATCAGGGCATCAAGCCTTGCGAAGGGTTCTAAAATGCCGCGGCTGCGGGCGGCGTACAGAGCCGGCAGAGCCACATCGACTACATGTGGAAAACCCTGCCGGGCCTCGCCGATTGCCCCTGGAACACCGTAGTACTGCCGCACGCGATAACCCTTGGATGACCTCTTTTCGGGTGAAAACCGGTCGGGATAACGGGCGATCTCACCTGCAAGCGCAGCGATCTGTCGCGCGGATGTCCCGGGCCCGCTCATCGCCGCCCCCGCGGTGAGCAGTCCGAGCGCCCAGATCGCCCCCCGATGGGTATTGGTGCCACCGGTCGCTGCCATCATCACCTTCTCCCCGTCGCGGCCGATCACAGCGAGTCGTTCACGGAGAACCTGACTGGGCCTTTGGCGGAACGCCGCCAGGGCGATCTGGGCAAAGGTGCCGCGCAGCACTTGTGCAGAGCGGCACATCAGCCCAAAGTCCAGGTCGGTGTGGGCCCCGGAGCTGTGTCTGTCGACGAGGGCCGGTTTCGGGGTGAGTCCGGCTTCGTCGATGAGAGCAGTCACTGCCAAATTCGCGATCCGTTCGCTGCATTCCTTAGCGTCGTTCCACAAGGGCTGACGTTCCACACTCATCACCAACTGCGGAAATGCGCCGGTGGTTTGTACAGTCCCCCGGACCAGTCCACAAGGTCTTCGATGCTCTTGGCCGCCAGCAGGGAACGCTTGGCATCGGTGCGACGGATCCCGAGATCTTCCGGAAAGGCGACCAGTCCGTCGCGGCGTAATCGCCCGTTGAGACGAGGGTCATGTTGCCTCCCAACCGGAGTGACCCCGGCGATCGCAACCAGTGCCTGACGGCGCTCTGTCCGGTCGCGTGCCTTGTATAGATAAGCGATCCCCTCTTCTGTGACGACGTGGGTGACGTCGTCGCCGTAAATCATGACCGGGGTGACCGGCAGAACCGCGTCCCGACCGACCTGGATCGCGTCCAGGGATTCCACGAACGTCGGGGCATTTCCCCGTTGGAAGGTCTCGACCATCTGTACGACCAGCTTGCGTCCACGAACGGTCGGACTTTCTGAAGTAATCAGGCTGAGCCATGCAGGAGTCGAGTGCCGGCGGCCATGGGGGTCGTGCCCCATGTTCGGGGCGCCGCCGAATCCGGCAAGTCGCCCCAGCGTAACGGTCGAGGAGTTGCCGTCACCATCCATCTGCAAGGTGGACCCGATGAAGAGATCGACGGCATACTGACCCGCCACTTGCGACAGCAAGCGGTTGGACCGCAGGCTGCCGTCGTGTCCAGTAAAGAAGACATCCGGACGTGCTGCGATGTAGTCCTCCATTCCCACTTCGCTCCCGAAGCAGTGGATACTTTCCACCCAGCCGCTCTCGATCGCGGGGATGAGGGTGGGGTGCGGGTTGAGAGTCCAATGCCTGCATATCTTTCCGCGCAGTCCGAGTGACTCGCCGTACGTGGGAAGCAGCAATTCGATAGCCGCGGCGTTAAAACCGACCCCATGGTTGAGAGAAGTCACCTGGTGACGCTCGTAGATCCCGCGAATAACCAGCATCGCCATCAGAATCTGGACCTCGGTGATGTGGCGGGGGTCCCTGGTGAACAGCGGTTCGAGTTGGTAGGGTTTATCCGCGACGACGACAAAGTCGACCCAGGAAGCCGGGATATCCACCCGGGGCAACTCATCGACCAATTCATTGACCTGGGCGATGACAATTCCGTCACGGAATGCGGTCGCCTCCACGATGGTCGGAGTCTCCTCCGTGTTCGGACCGGTATAGAGGTTACCGGCCGCATCCGCCTTATCAGCAGCGACGAGGGCCACCGTAGGGATGAGGTCAACGAACAGTCGCGCGTACAACTCGAGGTATGTATGGATGGCACCAACATCGAGCACTCCATCCTCCAGCATCTGTGCTACGCGGAGGCTTTGAGGCCCGGCGTAGGAAAAGTCGACCTTTTTCGCTATCCCCCTCTCGAAAATGTCGAGGTGCTCGGGTCTCGAAATACTGGACATGAGCATATGGAGGTTGTTGATTTTGGCTGGGTCGACCTGATTCAGGGCCGCCGACAGGAAGGTCGCCTGTTTCTGGTTGTTTCCTTCCAGCACCACCCGGTCACCGGGTGCAAGAAGCGCCTGAAGGGCTTCGACGATACTTTCGGTCGGCAGAACCCGACCCTCCGCGAGGCGTTCGACTTTGGCAAGTCGACGCGCCTTTTCATCCCGCCGTTTCGTCCACGTGCGTTGCAAGTCCCGGGTCAAATTGGACATCCGACGCCTCCCCTTTCCTTTTGTATGGGTCCCCAGTTGGAAGCGCTATCAAAATAACAGCGAAAACCCTCCATTCAGGGGTTCTGGTGATCCGAATCAGGATGACTGGAAGTATACCTCCAGTCGGTGAATGGTCCCACGATTGTGTGCATCCAAAAGCCGCTTGGCTTCCCCGGCATCTTCCCGAAGCAAGACGTCGACAATTTGCTGGTGATCTTCAAGCGATCGATCCAAGGTGTTGTTCTCCCAGGAAAGTTTAATCAAAACACGAAGCGGTGTAGTCAGGCGGTCATAATGCGTTTCAATCAGCTTGCTGCCGGCAAAACGGATGATGCATTCGTGGAATTGCTGGTTCAAGTGGGAATATCCCGCCTTATCTCTTTGTGCGACAAGCTCCCGCATCGAGGCGACGATCCTCTGCATTTCGTGCAAGGGAGTTGCCGACCGCCTGAGGTCGAAACGTTCCAAAGCCATCAGTTCCATCAAGTTGCGTAACTCAAGCAAGTCAATCAATTCCGCCTTCGAGTATTCTTTAACAAAAGACCCCCGGCGGGGCTTTCGCTCCACCAGACCGGCTACTTCCAAGATATAAAACGCTTCTCGGACAGGAGCACGGCTCGTGCCGAATTGTTCCGCCAATTCACCTTCCCGTAGTTGTTCACCCGGTCCAAACTGGTTATTTACGATTTGTTCAATAATAAAATTGGCGATTTGGTTGGGAAGGGAAGTGTCTATCCGCATCTTCGTGGTCATTGCCAATCACCTAGTCTTTTCACGTTTATCATGGTCGATTGTCGACTATCTACTGTGACAATAGCACACCTTGGTTTAATTGTGAAGATATAATATTTGATTTCATACTAATATTTAGTCAATTTTATGATTTGATGGTTCGAAAAAATCCCGAAACTCCTGAATCCAACCGGGGTTATCGGGATTTTTTCGGGAACCGGTTTTAGAATACAGCTCCTGCAAAGAGTGTAGCCAATCGGTTTACCAGGCGGCGACGGAACCGTCGGCCCTGGGCTCCGTCCCCCCTGCCAGGATTCCGTCTTCGCTTCTCCATATGATCTGTCCGCGGCCAAATCCGCCCGATTCCGCCGCCACGCGGATCTCGTGTCCTTTCCGGATGAGGGACTGGACGATGTTGTCCGGAACACCGCGTTCCACTTCGACCGTTGTTCCCTCGGTCCATCGCCACCGCGGTGCGTCCAGGGCGGCCTGCGGATTTAAACCGAAGTCCACCGTGTTCATGACTATCTGGAGATGACCTTGGGGCTGCATAAACCCACCCATAACGCCGAAGGGACCGATGGGCTGGCCGTCTTTGGTCAAAAACCCGGGAATGATCGTGTGGTAGGTCTTCTTACCCGGTGCTAGACAGTTGGCCTCCCCGGGGTTGAGGGAAAAGGTGTGTCCCCGGTTCTGGAGGCTGATTCCGGTCCCCGGTACCACCAACGCGGACCCAAAGCCCATATAGTTGCTCTGGATAAAGGAGACCATGTTCCCTGCGCCGTCTGCCGTCGCCAGGTAAACCGTCCCCCCGGAGGGCGGTTTGCCGGGAGTGGGAACGAGAGCCGTATCGCCAATCTCTTTTCTCCGCTCCTCCGCGTATGTATCCGACAGCAGCTCCTCTACCGAAACAGACATGTGATCCCAATCGGTGATATATTTTTTCCCGTCGGTAAAAGCCAGCTTTAAGGCTTCCATCTGCCTGTGATAGGTCAACTCCGACTCTTTTTCCGTGAATTCGAAGCCCTTCAAGATATTAAACGCCATCAGCGTTACCAGTCCCTGGCCGTTGGGGGGGATCTCCCATACGTCATACCCGCGGTAGTTCACCTTAATCGGGTTCACCCACTGCGGCGTGTAAGCTGCCAGGTCTTCTTCGGTTAGAAAACCACCGTGCTGCTTGGCAAACCAGGCGATTTTTTCGGCCAGCTCCCCACGATAAAAAGAGGAAGCCCGGCTTTCCGCGATCGACTGCAACGTGGCGGCGTGATCCCGAGAACGCCACACCTCTCCGGCACGGGGCGCCCTTCCCCCGGGAGCGAAAGTAGAGAACCACGGTTCAAACTCCGGCCCCTTCAGAAGCTGACGGTACCTGTCTACGGCGTTGCCCCAAAATTTGCTCAATACCGGGGAGAGGGGGTATCCCTCCTCCGCGTATTGGATCGCCGGCTCCAACAGCTGTGTCAGCGGGAGCTTGCCGAACTTCTCCGACAGTTCCACCCAAGCCGCCGGCGCACCCGGGACGGTAACCGGCAACCACCCGTATGGGGGAATGGCGTCAACTCCCCTGCTCTTCACCTTCTCCAAGGTGATATTTTTCGGGGACGGGCCGCTGGCGTTTAAGCCGTGCAGGCGCCCCTGGTACCATACTAAAGAGAAAGCATCCCCGCCGATCCCGTTGGAAGTCGGCTCCAGCACCGTCAGGCTGGCCGCGGCAGCCACAGCGGCATCGATGGCATTCCCACCCTTTTTTAACATATCCAAACCGGCCTGGGCGGCCAAAGGCTGAGAGGTCGCCACCATCCCCCTCTTTGAAAAGACAGTCGTCCTCTGGGAGGGGTAGGGATTGTGCAACGTATCGAAGTTCATGGAAACAGCCTCCATATTTTACGAGATATAAAATCGTGTATTCAGGCTAAAAACAGAACGCCATAAACGAGGGATCCGGAGATGACCCAAGCCGGGTGGACCTTCCACTTTTCCAGCAGCAACAGACTGACTAGGATGAGAACCACGGTCTGAAGTATCCCAATATCCTCCCAAGAACTTTGGAAAAACTGAAAGGCAATCACGGCCAGGAGAATTCCTACCACCGGCCGGATCATCGCGGTCATCTTCTGGATCTTGGGGGAGTTTCGGTAACGGTACAGCAGAGACAAAAAGAGGATCATCGCCAGGAGCGAAGGACCCACGGTGGCAAACAGGGCCACGATAGCCCCCAGAAAACCGCCCACCTCGTATCCGATGTACCCCGCCATCTTGGTGGCGATGGGACCTGGCAAGGCGTTGCCCAAGGCCAAAATCTCTCCGAACTGTTCCAACGTCATCCAATGGTAGCGGTTGACCACTTCATTCTGGATCAGTGGGATAGAAGCGGGGCCTCCGCCGTACCCCACAATTCCAGGAATAAAAAAGGCAACAAACAGCTTCCAATAAATCACGACGCTTTACCTTCTTTCTCCCCGGTAACCGGTTTCTTTTCTTTCGAAAACAGGGCAAACAAGAGCGTACCCCCGATGATCACGGCTGGATGAATATCCAGGAGGCCGATTGCCGCAGCACTGATCAGGCCCACGGTAACGGTTACAGATTTTTCTTTCTTCTCCCAGGATTTTTTGAAAAAGGAGTAGGCCAACACCGCCAGCATCACCCCCACCACCGGGGTGACCGCCCCGGTCATCCCTTGGACTTTCGGGGAAGCCTTATACGCCGACAGCAAACTGAGGAAAAGGACCATCAGCAATACCGTCGGCAGCACCATCGCCAGCACTCCCAAGATGCATCCTGTTATGCCCAGCACTCGGTAACCGATATAGCCCGCCATTTTCGTGGCAATGGGTCCGGGCAACGCGTTGCCCAGAGCGAGCACATCGCTAAATTCCCCATCATTCATCCACCGGTACTTTTTCACAACCTCTTGGTGGACGAGGGGAATGGAAGAGGGACCTCCCCCGTAACCAAGGATGCCCACCTTGAAAAATGCAGTAAAGACCTGAACCGCCTTCTTCCACTTCGAACCGGATTTATCGGACATGGCAAGCCACCTGGTGTCCCGGCGCGACCTCTTTCCACTCCGGCCGGATTTCTTTACAGACAGTCATCGCCTCTGGGCAGCGGGTGTGGAAGGGGCACCCCTTTGGTGGTTTCGCCGGACTGGGCAAGTCGCCGCTAAGGATGATCCTCTCCCGCTTCCTTCCCGGCACCGGACGCGGGATCGCTGACAGGAGCGCTTCCGTATACGGATGGACCGGGTTCTTATACAACTCCTTGACCGGCGCCAACTCCATCGTCTGACCAAGGTACATGATCAATACCCGGTCACACAGATGGCGCACCACCCCCAGGTCGTGAGAAATGAAGAAATAAGTCAACCCATGCTTCTCCTGCAGCGACTGAAGTAGTTTCAGGACCTGCGCCTGGACAGAAACGTCCAGTGCGGAAACAGGTTCGTCGCAAACGATGAGGGAGGGGTTTAAAGCCAGCGCGCGGGCAATTCCGATCCGCTGCCGCTGTCCCCCACTGAACTCATGGGGCAGCCGGTCGTAATGGTCCCTCCTCAGACCCACTTCCTCCAGTAACCCCATCACCCGTTCCCGCCTTTCCTCTCGATTCAGCTGAGTGTGAATCACAAGCGGCTCCTCGAGAGCATCTCCAATCCGTTGGCGGGGGTTCAAGGAAGCAAAGGGATCCTGGAAAATCATCTGCATTTTGTTCCGGAAGGGTTGAAGGGCTCTGGCCGAAAGTGAGGAAATATCCGTGCCGTTAAAATAAAGGCGGCCTTCTGTGGGTTTCTCCAACCGGAGCAGCGTGCGACCGAGGGTCGATTTCCCGCACCCGGACTCGCCGACCACACCCAGGGTTTCTCTGTTGTGGAGAACGAGGGACACCCCGTCCACCGCTTTTACCTGCCCGGCGACCCGATTAAGCAGACCGCGCCGTACCGGGTAATATTTTTTGACGTTTTCCAGTTTAGCCAACACTTTTTCCGGCATGGTTTTGTTTCTCCTCCTCTCCCAACCAGCAGCGCGACGTGTGACCTGGTCCAACCGTGAATACTCTGGGCGATTCCACTCGGCAGCGATCCATCGCATCATCACACCGGGGATGAAAGGGACATCCCTGTGGCATTTCCCCCGGCTTAGGCAGCTTACCGGGAATCGGCTCCAGCGCATAGGTTTCGTCATCCACGCTGGGCATCGACCGAAGCAGCCCTTTTGTATAGGGATGCTTCGGATCTTGAAACAGCGTCTCCGCATCGGCTTCCTCCACGACCTTGCCCGCGTACATGACCACCACTCGGTCTGCCGTTTCCGCCACGACACCCATATCATGGGTGATGAGGACCACACCCATCCCGGTCTCTTCCTTCAATTTCAGGATGAGGTCCAGGATCTGGGCCTGGATCGTCACATCCAAGGCCGTGGTCGGTTCGTCCGCGATCAGGAGCTTCGGTTGGCAGGATAAGGCGATGGCGATCATCACCCGCTGCCTCATCCCACCGGAGAGCTCGTGGGGGTACTGCTCCATCCGCTTGCGCGGGTCGGGGATCCCCACCTGTTCCAGCAACCGAACCGCTTCTTCATAAGCTTCTCTTTTCGACAGCTTCCGATGGATCACAAGGGGTTCCATCACTTGGAACCCGACGGTGAACACCGGGTTCAGCGAGGTCATTGGCTCCTGGAAGATCATCGAGACCTCATTTCCACGAATCTGCCGAATCTCTTCCTGGCTCATGGCGAGTAGATCGTTCCCGTCAAAACGGATAGAGCCTTCGGCTTTGGCGGAGTCCGGCAACAACCCCATCACGGATAAGGAAGTGATACTTTTGCCGCATCCGGATTCTCCGACGATACAGAGCACTTCTCCCCGCTGTACGGAAAAGGAAGCCCCCTGGACGGCGGGGACATCCCCCTCCTCCGTTCGGAACCGGACTCCCAATCCTTCCACTTCCAATACCGAATTCTGATCCTGCATCAAAATCCCACCTTATTTCAAAGAGACGTTCTTGAGAGTCCACTGTCCCGTTGCATCGACTTCCAACCCTTGGACGTTTTTCGTCGTAGCCGTTACGATGAAGTCGTGACATAGCGGCACCCAAGGCGCTTCTTTGACCAGCAGTTTATTCGCTTCGTGGAGCACCTTTAGCCGCTTCTCTTTGTCCGTGGTCGTCCGGGATTGATTGATCCGTTTATCCGCTTCCGGTATCGAAGTTTGGGTACCGTTGGTCGCCCCAATATTATCCGAGTGCAACTGGGGATAGAGAAGCTCGCTTCCGTCCGCCGTGCTGTTGGTCCATCCGCCGATCACCATCTCAAAATCACCCTTGCGATTCCGATCCAGGTAAGCTCCGAATTCCAGGGTTTGAATATCGGCTTTCAATCCCGCTTTAGCGAGCTGCCCCTGCACCAACTCCGCCAGCTTCGGGTAATTTTTGGTGTTGGCTGTCATGATCGTTACGCTCTTGCCGTCCATTCCCGCTTTATTGAAGAGATCTTTCGCTTTTTTTACGTCGTAATCATATCCTGCTTTTTCTATCTCCGGATTGTATCCAAACACTTTGGGTCCGATGATCCCCTTGGAAGGATGGGCCACCCCTTTTAAGGCGTCCACAAGTTCTTCCTGATTGATGGCATGGGCAACGGCTCGGCGAAAATCCGAATCCTTCCCCGGCCCTTTTTTCATATTAAAACCAAGATAGGTGACGGGAGTCCCTTCCTTCGTCTTTACATTCACTTTGTTGCTGTTCTTCAGACGGTCCAGGTTCTCGGGCCGCAGCGTATCGATCAAATGGACCTCACCCGTCTCCAACAGGGAGATTGCGGTGGAAACCTCCGGCACGACGCGAAACTCCACTTCTTTCAGCTGAGGCTTGCCATCCCAGTAGTTCTCGTTGACTTCCAAGGTTAATTTGTCCCCCTGGACCCACTTTTTGAACTTGAACGGGCCGGTCCCCACCGGTTTTTTCATCAGATCGCCTTTCTTGTCAGCTATCGGACTGACGATGGATGCATTGGAATGGGCCAGTGCGGCCAGCATGGGACCGTAAGGCTTTTTCGTTCGGATCACAACGGTGTATGGATCTTTTACTTCCACTTTGTCGATCGGTTTTAACAGCGAGGCGCGTGGGGCAGCGGTCTTCGGATCGCGGAATTTATCGAAGGTGTATTTGACGGCCTCGGCGTTAAAAGGGATCCCGTCGTGGAATTGGATCCCCTTTCTTAGGTGGATCACCCATGTATTGGGATCGGGGTTTTCATAGGATCGGGCCAGTTTTGGTTTGATGTCCATCGTCTCGGGGTCTCTGACAAATAGAGTTTCGTAGATCTGATCGATGGCACGGGCCGACGCAGAATCGTTGGTTTTGATGGGAGAGAGACCGACGACATCCGCCGTCGAAGCATAGACGAACGTTTGGTTACCGGCTGAGCCGGCATTAGGCGGAGGAGGCGTACAGCCGGCAGTAACCAAAGACAAAGCAAGAAAAAGGGCGACCCATCCTTGCCATTTTCTTTTCATGGCAAATCCCTCCTAATATAAGATCAACGGGTTTCCATGTTGGGGTCCAGCGCGTCGCGCAATCCGTCACCCAACACATTGAAGGCAAAGACGACCAGCATGATGGCGATCCCGGGAATGACCGTCATATGGGGCGAAGTCCACATGAAGTCGCGGCCGGCTGCGATCATCGCCCCCCATTCCGGCGTCGGCGGCTGCGCGCCGAGACCGAGGAAGCTGAGAGCGGAAGTCGACAGGATCGCCGTCGCCATCCGCATGGTTCCGAAAACGATGATCGGTGCCGTACAATTGGGCAGGATATGCTTTAACATGATACGGATATCGCTTGCCCCGATGGAACGCAAGGCCATCACAAACTCCCGGTTCTTAAGAGACAGCACGCTCCCTCTGACAATGCGGGCACAGGAGGGTATCGACCAAATACTGATGGCGATCACTACGTTGACCAGGCTTGTCCCCAGCATGGCGATAATCAACATTGCCAACAAAATCCCCGGAAAGGCAAACATCAGGTCCACCACCCGCATCAACAGCCCGTCCAGCCAGCGGTAATAGCCCGCCAAGAGCCCTAGGGCCACCCCCCCGATCAATCCCAATGCCACCGACGAGATGCCCATCACCAGGGAAATGCGGGCACCGTACACGATGCGGCTCCACATGTCCCGGCCGTACTCGTCGGTTCCCAGCCAATGCCCTTTCGAACCGGGGGGCAACTCTTTAACCGATAAATCCAGGACCGCAGGATCATAGGTGGTGATCAGCGGCGCGAAAACAGCCATGATCACCTGCATGCCGATAATGATGAGCCCGACGAGCGCCAACCTGTTTTTGATTACTCGTTTCCATGTGGACGCCAGTCGTTTAGGCTGCTCCGGGCTCGGTGCCTCGACCGGAACACCCCCGGTTGATACGGCGGTATCCATCGCCATGTTATTCCCCCTTCTTCATTCATAACGGATCCGTGGATCGACCAGAGCGTACAGGATGTCGACCAGTAGGTTGACCAGGACGAACAGCGTCGCGATCAGGAGAACCGCCCCCTGGACCATAGTGTAATCCCGTGCCGCGATCGCCTGGATCAGCAGCCTGCCAACGCCGTTGATGGCAAAGACTTGTTCCGTAATGATCGTCCCGCCGAGAAGGAATCCAAAATTCAAACCGATGACGGTGATCACCGGGATCATGGCATTACGCATGCAGTGGAGCAGGATGACATTCTTTTCCCTAACACCCTTCGCTCTCGCTGTCCGGATGTAGTCCTGTCGGATCACCTCCAAAACGGCCGAGCGCGTCATCCGAGCGATCAGGGCGGCCGAACCCGTACCCAAAGTGATAGCAGGCAATGCCAATTCTTTGATCCCCTGCATGGTCCAGGGAGGCGATGTTATACCCGCCACGGGAAACCATTGCCAATACACCGCAAACAACAGAATCAGCATGCTTCCCAGCCAGAAATTAGGGATGGAGATCCCCGCTAGCGCCCCGACCGTACTCAGGACATCTAACGAGGTGTTTTGCTTGATAGCGGATATAATCCCCGCTCCCACGCCGATTACCGTAGCTACTATGATACTGGCGACAGAGAGGTTAAACGTATTGGGGAAACGAATCATGATCGCTTCCGTCACAGACTGCTGAGTTTGGTACGAATAACCCAAATCCCCCTGCAAAACTCCGCCTATATAGCGGAGATATTGCGTGAAGAGAGAATCGTTCAACCCGAGGTCCTCCCGGATCGATGCGAGATCCTCCTTGGTCGCGGTCGGCCCCCCGATCATACTGGCGGGGTCCCCGGGCGCGAGATGGAGTGAGATAAAGACGATGAAAGAGATCCCGAGCAGAAGGGGGATAAGTTGCAGCAGCCTACGAACAATCAAGTTCGCCATCGATGCCCCTCCTTTCCAAAAAGCGTTCCTTTTACCGCATAAAATTGAAGCGGCTCTTCATTTTCTTCAAGACGTTAACAACGTTCGTCCGGTCTACCCCCTCGATTTTATTCAGCTTGTTCATAACAAAGTCGGACAGATCATCGTAGTCTCGGGTCAGCACATCCAACATCAACGGATACTCCCCCGTCGTCAAGGCAATCCACCGGACCTCCTCCATCTCCTTCAGCTGAGACACCACCTCTTCGATGCGGTTGGGTTGAACGGATAAATGAACAAAAGTTTGCACATTTAAGCCGACTTTGATCGGGTTCACGACACCGACCAAGCTTAAGATTCCGTCTTCCTGCATCTGGGCAACCCGAATGCGGACGGTCCGTTCGGAAACGCCCAACTTTTCGGCAATTTTCGTAAATGGCATCCGGGCGTTCTTTTCCAGGAAGATCACGATTTGACGATCGATTTCGTCCAATTCGTGACACCAAGAATTGTTCTTGATATCCTCCACAAAACCCCCCCTCGAATAATTTCGGAATGATTTCTTTGATTGAGTACGATATCCGATTGATTTTTTTATTTCTATTTCGATTTTTCCTTTAAATTAGAATAAACAAAATATTCCTCGATTTCAAGTATGAAATCGAGGAATATTTACAGCTGTTTCTAAGGGGGCAATGCTCGTCACCGGGGAAACCGCAACAGAGATCGCGGTTACCAACCGTACTCACCGATGTAAATCACTCTATGGCCATCACGCAGGAAGAAACATTTGGCCTTGTTGCCACTAAAATTTGACACCAAGGAGGAGGTCATTGGGTCTGCCAACAAATCGATCATTATCGCAAAGGAATGAAGACGTTAAGCCACACCCGATAGGGAAGAGAAAATTTGAGCATTGAAGGGAGGGATTATATTGACGAAACCAAAAACACGAATATCCGGATCAATGACGGGTCCCATGATCATCAATTCCAGTTGTTTTTTTTCGAGGATGGACCCGGCATCAGGAGACCATATCCCCATCGTCACGGGTATCAGGGAATTACCTCATTTGTTGTTGGCTATCGACACCGCTTGGGCGGAGTGACCGCACCAGCACCGGACGTACCAAATCCTGTCCACGAATATTGAGGGACCACTACATTTGACGTGGTCATGTCCACCATTTCTCTGGCGTTACTGGGCCACCCACCGATTCCTCCCTTTTCTCAAAAAAGCCGATGGTAGTGGCCTCCATCTGGTGTCGGATGGGCGGCCCGGTAAGAATGTATACAAAAAAGAGTGGCTCCATATTTCGCTTTTAGTTTCTGAAGACGCAAGTATCCCCGTGGTTTACACGGGGATACTTGCGTTTATCTTTCGAAAGGAGATATAAAGTTTTGTCATATGTCCACAGCTTATGCACCTGTATGGTTTTGGGTCTTTGTTCCAATAGTTTTTTACGTTGGTGATGGCGGGGAACCTACTTCACTTCCCGAGGTTAGTGGATCGGATCCCAGAGATTCATGCTCATGTGGTCACTGTTCCCAAGGAAAAATAATAGGTGGGTGGTTTGTCCAAGGTTCACTCTGATTAAAGACAGCTTCGCTAGTACCTCAGCTCAAAAATTGAATCAGCCCAACTCCCCAATGTTGCATCCCCACCCGCCATGGTAGGACCCCAAGGTGATCGGTTGGAAGGACCTGATGCAGCCAACCTTCCATACCGGCAACCCTCTCTTCCGTAACAGGCACCACCGGGCCCAAAGAGACATAATGGAGTCCCACCTTGACCGGACGAAGGAAGTAACAGGAAGACTCCACATCAGGGAGATACCCGTCTTCCAGCTCCAACAGATGGGAAGGTGAGCCATGGAAACACTTTCCAGCACAGGATTCTCCCCCACCCCTTTCCGTTTGAACACGGAAAAATAAGAAGCCAGGAGTGAACCGACCAGCTCTATCTCCTTTCCGGACAACTCGGAACGGTACTTGGCGAGGAACCGGTCCAGGTTTCGTGTACCCTGGATGTTCAGATAGTCCAACACATACCAGATCCGGAATAATTCCTCCTGTCTCCCGGTCAGGTTCTCCTGAGAGGAAACCTCTGTCAAACGGGAGAACAGGTGGCGTGCTCTCACTTTTTCACGCAAGTTGGTCTCCCGTTCGGTAAAGAGGAGCACCCTTTCAATCATCTCGTCAAACCGTCGCTCTCGCTCTTGCTGGATGACTTCCCTCACACGAGAGAAATCCGATGATATCCCCGTTATAATCCATTCAATTCGCTCCTTTAATAAGTCTCTCTCTTTCCACCCACCATCCAAGAACCAAGCGATTTGCAGGGATTGGTAATGGCTCTCCTTGTTATATCGGCCACCCGGTTGACGATATTCCAGATACTGCTCAAGAGTGTCCCCAGCTATGGTTTCAGTCGTCATTAAGAATTTGGCATGACGCGGTGGGAGTTAATCCGTCCGCCGTGTTCTTTGTCATATGCACCAACGATTAGTATATCGGATCTTACCGTTTTAGCGTATGTTAGGCTATGTTCGTACCAAGGGGTTAAAAACGAAGAAAGCCGCCCAAAACGGCGGCTTTCTCAGAATGGAATGTATTTGTTAAATCATATAATACCAAACTTGCTTTTTAGGGGTACGAAAAACCGCCCTCTCCTCTTTAATATAAAGAGAATCTTTTTCGTTTAATTTCTCGATTCTCGTCAATAATTGATGCGTAGTTTCGACAGGTGAAACCTGTTTGTTTTTAATTTTTGCTGAGAGGGCAGTAATGTTTAACTCTAACAGTTCAAAGCATGACACATGGATCTTCCTCCCGATATAAAATCAGATTCCTATTTCCCTTTGTGTGAATTGTTTGAATCTACCAGGTTTAACAAACAACATGGCCAGCATCCCGATCCCAGCTGCAACGGAAGCCGCAACGAACATGGCTGTATATCCGCTGCTCGCTACGAGGACTCCCGTTAAAGTCGGAGCAACAATTGTTGCGATATTGGTGATAAAGTGAGTGACTCCACCAAATGTTCCCGCCTTTGATGGTTCTGTATCAATGATAACCGTCCAATAAACGGAATTGGGCAAAAAGTTAAAGGCATTTCCAATCGCCATGAGAGCAAGGACTGCTCCCACACTGTTCACAGTCGGGATTAACATAAAGCAAAGAGCTGTCAGCATCAAAGAGCCTACAGCCAAACCGGATCGTGCGATTCGAAGACTTCCTGTTTTACGGCGAAGGGCATCTGAAATCTTACCGCCCAGCAGACCGGTAAAGCAAGCACCGATCCAAGGGATCATCCCCAGATACCAAAGAGATGCCAACTCAAAATGAAACGTATCTTGCAAATATTTAGGAGTCCAGGTTAGAATCAAAAAGTTGACGTATTGAAAAGAAAAATATCCGATTGCATTCAGGACCAGCGTAGTATTTTTAAAAAAGTAATACCAGGGAACGTGAACCTGTTCAGCCTCCACCAAGGTGGTTTCGGTTTTCAACAAGCCCTGGGTGGTTCGAATCTCCGCTATTTCTTCTTTCGAGACCTTTGGGTGGTCTTCAGGACGATTCGTAAACATCTTTGCCCAAACCACAACCCAGATCAAACCAAGGAACCCTAGGATGATAAACATCATCCTCCAATCCACAAACGATAACAATAGAACAGCGATTGGCGCGGTTAACATTGCTCCTAGGGGCGTTCCCAAAAGCCCAACAGAAGTGACGAATCCTCTTTCTTTTGGCGCTGCCCAGTTTGCATTCGTGCGATTGATGGTAGAGAACAACGGGCCTTCAGCAAATCCAAATAGAACACGAAACAATGCAAATCCCGCTAAAGCAGATCCACCAAAAAGAGCTAACCCGATATTGCCAGCAAAAGCCGTTCCCATTTCAAAAAGAGACCAAGCCGTTCCCGCCAACAACCAAACAAATTTAGGTCCTTTTTTATCGGCAAGGGCACCCCCAAACAGGGCTCCGAACATATAACCGTACCCAAAATACCCTAATATTTCTCCCCAAGTCTTAGGGTTCAAACCAAATTCTTTGATAATGGAAGCTTGAGCATAAGAAATCGCGCCTCGGTCAACATAGTTGATGATCGTCATCAACACAATCATCGTCATAATGACATAACGGTATTTTCCACTCATCGACACATCTCCTCACTTCTAATTTTGAATTTGCTTACATAAATGCAGTTTTCTTTTTGTAAACAGAAAACTTAGTAGCAAACCGTAACGCGATTGGGGCGAGGATCGCAGCAGCAGCAGGACCTAACGTCCCAACACTGGTGAGCATGGTGCACAGACCAAACATGACCCATGGTATGAGGCCGAGGTTGACCGGCAAGACCGAGCCAATGTCGAACATGATCAGAAGCACGATGTTTGTGACCAATTCTATGCTCAGTGATCCTCCTCCTAAGCTTTGAAAGTGTGCTCAAGGTCTGGAGGCATCTCCCCGAATAATGAAGTCTACCCCGATTCATTCCACCATTTTGATCAGCTCCTTTCATTTATTTGGGTCGATTGTCGATAAAAAATTTACGAGTATTCGGTATTTTTTAAAAATTATATTTCAAAAAAATGTAACATATCTCTCTTTCATCGTCAACTAAAAAACCTGGGGAATACATTCCCTCCCCGACATTTCCCTCGTTTTGTTACGACCTCACCTTTCGTCGATCTTGTTGCGTTATAAATCCTTATACAAAAACCGCCCTCGCCTGCTATACCAGGGTTTGGAGCGGTTTTTCTTGTTTTTCACAAAAATCCTTCCATGTTACGTTTCAGACGGCTTTCAACAAAATGAACCATGGAAAGAAGGAGATAGCCCCCCTACCCCCTTTTTCCATGGTTCATTCTTTATATAACTGATTATTGTCCGGTTTGATCAAATTCCGAAGGGATTTATCGATTTAGAACCGACATAAGAGACCACACTCTTAGTTTCTGTATATAAGTCGAGGGATTCGATGGCCAGTTCGCGACCAAACCCAGACTGTTTATACCCTCCAAAAGGAAGACCCGGGAATGTCGAGATCGGGTTGTTCACCATTATGATTCCAGCTTTCAACTGTTCGGTGATGCGGTGTGCCCGGCTATGGTTCTGTGTCCAGACCGCTGCAGCCAGTCCATAGATGGAATCGTTGGCCTGGTGGACGACCTCTTTTTCGTCGCTAAATTTTATAATCACTACAACTGGACCAAAGATCTCTTCCCGGGCTACTCGCATATCATTGGTTGCATCCACAATCACCGTTGGCTGATACCAATAGCCGTTTTCAAATTCTGCACCCTTCGGGCGCTGACCTCCAAGGGCCACCTGGGCCCCCTCCTCTTTTGCCAGCTCGACGTATGAGTGAATCGTATCTAGCTGACCAGCCGAAATGATCGCTCCCACATGGGTTTCCGGACTCAGGGGGTCACCCAACTTCAGCTGTTTTGTTTTTTCTATGAACTTTTCCACGAACTCTTCGTAGATGGATTCGTGAACAAATAGGCGGGAGCGGGCTTCACAAGATTGACCAGTGTTGTAGTAGATCCCGAATACCGAGCCGACTACTGCGCTTTCCAAATCGGCATCTTCAAACACAATATTAGGGGATTTTCCGCCAAGTTCCAGGGTGACGCGCTTTAGAGTTTCGGAAGCCTTGGCCATGATATCCTTCCCGGTCGTCGTCTCCCCGGTGAAAGCCACTTTATCCACTCCGGGGTGTTCCACCAGGTAAGAACCGATATCGGCTCCGCTTCCAGTGATCACATTGACCACACCGGCGGGGACACCCGCTTCAAGGCAGATATCCGCCAAGGTTAATGCGGTGATGGGAGTTAGGGAGGCCGGTTTCAAAATGATAGTGCATCCCGCTGCCAGGGCCGGCGCCAGCTTCCATGCCGCCATCATGAGGGGATAATTCCATGGCACGATCTGAGCGCATACACCAACCGGTTCTTTTTTTGTGTAGTGGAAAAAACCTTTCGGTACTGGCTTGGTGCTCCCAGACAAGGTGTAGACTGCACCGGCGTACATCTCAAAATCCTCGATTGCCTGCATCACTTGGCCCTTCGCCGCAGACAGAGCTTTCCCACTGTTGACCACTTCCAGCTTAACAAGATCATCGAATCGTTCTCGCATGATCGACGCGATCCGATTCAGGACCTGACCCCGGCGGACCGCCGGCCAGCGAGCCCATTTCCCCTCATCCAGGGCCTTCTGTGCTGCTTCAACCGCTTTGTCGACATCTTGCCGCGTCGCCTTGGCCACTTGGGTCAGGATTTCTCCCGTGGCAGGATTATAGGTATTGAAGGTTTCGCCAGATAAGCTATCCACATGTTCCCCGTTAATCAACAGCTTGTATTCGTCTTTGAGCAGTGCCACTTTTTCTTTTAACATCGAAGACCCTCCTTTTATGACTGCCACGGGTTGACAAACCGCCAACCCAGTGTGGTATCCATCAGCTCCTGGTTCCCCTGGGGCAAATCTGAATCTTTTACCCACTCACCGTCCATCAATGAGATTTATCACTTATTAAGAGTAACCGGTTCCTTCCCGGTCCCGTTTTTTCCACTTCACTGCTTCAAACACACTGCGACAGGATTGGCAGTAGTATTGGCGAACCAGTTGGGCTGTCCCGAACGGGGAATACAGAGAAACATCTATAGAACGACAGAAGGGACATTCTGGTTTGCTTGAACGGTCATCCGACATGGGATGCAGCTCCTTGTTCCCCCAAGCAGAGGTTGACCTCCTTGTTGAATTTCTCCTCTAACCCCGTATCTTTTAAATAATTCACTTCCACCAGTTCATGGGTGCAATCGATCTCTCGAAGCCAATCCGTCACTTCACCTCTCACCTGGGACAAAGCCTGCAAGAATTTACCCGGAATTGCTCCTTCATCCTGCAACAACTGCTGTACCCATTCCCGGGAATAGACCATATGCTCTTTTTGCTCTTCTACCAATTTACGGATCGAAGCCGCCGCTTCATCGGGCCGAGCCTTCAGAACCGAATTCAGCAGAAGATCGTGGGCGATATTTACCGTATAAAGACTTGCAATCAATTCCAACCAGTTATCGATTTTTACTAGGCTGTTTAACGCTTTTCCCGTTTGACTACGTACGTCCCGAATGGGTTTTCCCTGCAGTTTCGATGTCCAGTTATACAAAGTTCTCGCATGCCCCAATTCCCCTTGCGCCATTGCAATAGCTGAGAGTGCCGCTTCCAGGGTGGGACCGCTGAATCCGACTTCTACAAGACGATCTCCTAAAACGAACTTATTATCGGCTATCGACTCAGCTAATTCCAGGAACAATGGAAACCCCAGCTGATGTCCCACTACACCCCAACCTCCTCTTTTTCGTAGAGCCCTTTCGGCAGTCGTTCCCAGCATATATGCTGTCTAGCGACCACACACAGTTCCACCCAATTTTCTTCGTCATACACATGCTTTGCATAAAACCGGGCCAAATTATCTGTTGGGGCCGTGACGGAACCAATACACATGAGACGTTCCCCCCGGTCGATCCGCGCGAAGACATCGTATTCCATTACACGCTTACCCCCGCTTTCGCTAATTTTTCGCGTCCCTCTTTCGTCAACCGATCACTGGTCCAGGGAGGATCCCAAACTACTTGGATCTCCACTTCTTTCACATCCGGTTCTTTCAACAATCGATCCCGGATATCTTGTTCGATCCATTGCATACAAGCACAAGCCGTTGACGTGAAGGTCATTCTAACTTTGACAGTTCCACCCTCTACCTGTACATCGTAGATCAAACCCATATCCACGATGCTAAGCGGAAACTCAGGATCGCTCACCTCTTTCAGTGCCTGCCATAAATGCTGTTCCTGCAAGTAGTCAGAACCCATCTCAAACCACCTCTTCTCGCAAGGCTTTCATGTAGTGATATCCCTGTTGGATGCGTTTCACAAATTCTCTGTTTTTCGGACCGCGCTGTTTAAACCGGGCGATCATGTTATCCCAGGTATCCGGCTGATCAAAGAGCCATTTTTTGTTTTTTACATCAAACTTGCAGGGAAACGGAAAGTCTAGTACATATTTGTTTTTCTCTTTGTCATAGTGAGCTGGCACTTTCAGTCCGATTGATTCGCAAAAAGGAACGGCTGTTGAAAGCCACTTCTGACGTAATTCATCATTCGACTTTCCCTTGAGACGATAGTCAAGCTGGGCGGAGCGAGATTTTAGTTCGTCAGCTACACCAAAAAATTCTAGTGCCATCGGAAACATCCACTCTACCGCATGCTTCAATTGCTCTCTCGTCTCTTCTTTCTCCATTGCTTTTCTCATAATGATCTCGCCGTTTCGAAGGTGGAACAACTCTTCTTTATCCACTTTCACTAAGGCCCTTTTCCAAGGGCCATATGAGGTGTATTCAAATGCATCGCCTAGAAGGGTATAACCCGCACGGTCAAAGAATGCATTGAACACGCCCAATTCCACCCAGTTGGAGAGAGGAAAATCAAAGGCATAGGGATTTTTCCACTTGTTTTCTTTCCGTTGGTAAACCAGCTCCTCTGTGTCAACTCCTAAATCGGCGAGCAAGCGATAAGCGATATGGGCGTGACCGATCTCGTCCTGCAAAATGGCTAGGGCCGTGATTTTGCTGTTTAGAGTGGGGGCTTCTTTATAGACAGTCAGCAATGTCGGGACACTCATTAGTTCTGTATCCCCGACAATTACCAAAGTCTGTTTCAAAGCTTTTAGATATTCCTCATTCATGTCTCCGAGCGTTTCCACAACGAACCCTTTTTGCACCTTTTCAATCAATACATTCTTTTCTGATAATGACATGGTTGAACCTCCCTCTTTATTATGTTTTATTTTCGTTGGTGTTTATAAGGGAATATATATAACCTCGTCTTTTCTGTCAAGTTAAAACGATTTAGTATCGGGTGATCTTTTAAAAAGCGAATTCATCTGGGTCCTAAGTACTCCTTCCCTTCTCCTAAAATAAAGGAATCGTACGAAACCGAGAGAATAGCGGCGATAATCGCATAATCATCACACTAAATATAATATTCTGACCATTGATGAACATAACCCATATATGTATATTACGTATTAAGTACGTTAGTTTAAAAAACATTAAGGAGGAACGTTTTATGACTTCCCCAACAACGGCTAGTACCAAGTATGTAACGGTGCAAAAAGAGAACGGGATAGCGGAAATCCATTTCAGCATCAACAAATCGAATACGTATGATCTCGATTTTTACAGAGAACTGAATGACGCGATTGATGACATTCGTTTTGACCACGAGATCAAAGTGGTGATTTTGGTCAGTGATACGCCCAAGTTCTTTTCCGCAGGAGCTAATGTCGACTTCCTGAAATCTACCGACCCTCACACCAAAACCCAGTTCTGCTTATTCTGCAACGAAACCTTGGACAAAATCGCCCGTTCTCCCCAAATTTATATCGCCTGCCTGGAAGGACACACCGTCGGGGGAGGACTCGAACTGGCAATGGGTTGCGATCTTCGATTTATGGGAGACGAAGCAGGCAAAATCGGTCTTCCCGAAGTGACTCTCGGGGTCCTTGCAGGAACCGGTGGCACTCAGCGTTTGTCTCGGTTGGTAGGTTATTCGAAAGCCCTGGACATGAACATCATGGGTCAACTTCTCACCCCTAAAGAAGCGTTGGATGCCGGACTAATCAACCGAGTATTCCCCCAAAGCCAGGTACGGGAAAAGACACGGCAGTACGCGGAAAAAATCGTGAACAGTGCGACGTACGCCGTCTCTAACATAAAACTTTCAATTATGAACGGGAAAGAAATGCCTCTGAATGTGGCTATCCGCTACGAAGGCGAACTGCAAAACCTGCTATTCCGCTCCGAGGATGCGAAAGAAGGTCTGAGCGCATTCCAGGAAAAACGGAAACCGCAATGGAAGGGTGTCTGACTGAAAAGAGGACAAATAAAACCGGCTGTAAGGAATATGAATTACAGCCGGTTTTACTAAATTTTATATTGTAAGCGCTATCACAGGTTCCACGCCACCAAAACAGGGGGTGTTCAAATGGATGTAAGAGGAATCGGGAGACCTTACAATGCTGCTACCCGATTCATCGATGATAACGTTGATCGTGGACTTGGCCAGAAAGTGGCCATCTACTACCATAAACGTCAAATTAATTACCAAGATCTTAAGGAAATGGTCAACAGAGCCGGCAACGGTTTAAGAGATTTAGGCGTGGAAATGGAAAACCGGGTACTCATCCTCTGCCATGATTCTCCCGAGTTCATAGCTTCTTTTTTCGGCGCGATTAAAATTGGAGCCGTTCCCGTTCCTGTCAACACTATGATGCATCCCAAGGACTATGAATATTACTTAAACAACAGTCGAGCCAAAGTTATAATTGCCCATTCAGACCTTTGGTCGAAGATTCGCCACTTGCGAAAGCAGTTTGTCTACTTGCATCACGTCATCGTCATTGACGGCCTAACAGAGGAAGGGGAGGTGAACTATGAAGAGTGGTCCAACCAATCCTCAACCGAGTTGAGTCCGGCCCACACCTCTTCGGATGACGTCGCTTTTTGGTTGTTCAGCTCCGGAAGCACCGGTAATCCCAAAGGGATCATACATTTGCAACATGACATGGAGTATGCTTACGAGCACTACGCAAAAAACATTCTGGAGATAACACAGGACGACCTCACATTTTCCGCTTCGCCACTATTTTTTGCCTATGGTTTGGGAAACGGTGCCTACTTCCCTCTAGGATGTGGGGGGGCCACCATTTTAATGCCGGGGCGTTCTATCCCGGAAAATGTGTTTCAAACAATCGAAAAATACAGACCGACGATTTTTTTTGGCGTCCCCACGCTTTATCAGTCCATGCTGAATTTGGATGAAAAAACCGATCAACCCTACGATCTTTCTTCCGTGCGAATCTGTGTCTCCGCTGGGGAACCCCTTCCCCCGTCCACAATGAAGGGATGGAAACAGCGATATAATCTCGATATTCTCGATGGTATCGGTTCTTCAGAAGCGACCCACATTTTCATCTCAAACCGGATGGGAGATATCAAGGAAGGCAGCACTGGAAAAGTTGTACCTGGTTATGAAGTCAAAATCGCAGACGACGGGGGCCGACCGTTACCTCCTAACGAGGTCGGGGAACTGTTCGTCAAAGGTGACAGTTTAGCCCACTGCTACTGGAACCTGCATGAGGAAAACAAAAGACGGTTTATCGGAGAGTGGTTTAAAACCGGGGACAAGTATTACCAGGATGAATCCGGTTATTTTTGGTATTGCGGCCGCTCCGACGATATGATTAAAGCAGGCGGCATCTGGGTCTCCCCCATCGAAATCGAAAATGTAATCCTTCAGCACGATGCGATCTCGGAAGTAGCCGTCATCGGGATACCCAATACAGAAGGGTTAGAAAAACCCAAAGCGTTTATTGTTCTCAAATCGGGCCATGAACCGTCCGAAGAATTAAAAAAAGAGTTGCAACAGTTTGTGAAAAAGAACCTGGCAAGCTACAAATACCCGAGATCCATCGAATTTATCGATGAACTTCCCAAAACAGCGACGGGCAAGATCCAGCGTTTCAAATTAAGATCCGGTTCCATGCCGGTAGCACCAAATATCTGATTAGTTCCACAAGGTGGTGCAACATGAAGAAATCTAAACTGATGACGTTGAACAAAGCAATTTTTCAATATGTGAATGATGGAGATTCCATTGTGATGGGAAGCGGTCTGGAGTCGATGATTCCATTTGCTGCCGCTTACGAGTTGGTTCGCCAACAGAAGAAAAATCTGAACTTAATCGCACCCATTTCCGATATTCTTTTTGATATCCTGATCGGGGCGGGTCTGGTTCTCAAAATAACCGCTGCATGGTCTGGTAACGTCAGTGCTGGTCTCGGTCACAATTATCGAAGGTCACTGGAAAAAGGCATCCCCCATCGGGTGCAGGTGGAGGACCACAGTAATTTTACCTTAGGTTTGGCTTTGTTGGCCGGTTCCATGGGGATTCCTTTCTTGCCAACCAAAACCTTGCTAGGAACCGACTTATTAAGAAGTAACCCCCGCTTCAAAGTTGAGAAATCGCCCTTTGGGGATGAACGATTCGTCTATGTTCCCTCGCTTAACCCCGACGTAGCAATCCTAGGAGTCCAGCGTGCCGATGAAGATGGGGGCTGTCACTTTTGGGGTAATTTGGGCCTGTCGCAGGATGCGGCGCTGGCGAGTAAAAAAGTGATCCTGTTAGCCGAGGAGATCGTTTCAAAAGAGACCATTAGCAGCGATCCCAACCGAGTGCTCCTTCCTAGCTTTAAAGTAACCGCCGTGGTCCATTGTCCAGCATTTTCCCATCCTTCCCCCATGCAAGGTTATTACAAACGGGACCACGACTTCTTCCATGAATATCACCAAGTAACCAAACAGGAGGCCGGTTTTCAAGACTGGTTACATAAATGGGTACTCACCCCATCCAGCCACGAAGATTATATCCGGCTCTTAGGCGAACGAGTGGAACAGCTAAGAGTGAAACAGAGGATCACAGCCCCGGAAATCAATTACGCTTTTCAATAAGGAAGGGGGAAGTCACCCTTGGAATATACAACGGAAGAATTAATGGTTGTCGCTGCAGCGCGGGAGATTCAAAACCATGAAGTAGTCTTTGTCGGTATGCGCCTTCCCATGTTAGCTTTTGGAGTAGCTAAAAAACTCCATGCTCCCAATGCCGTCGGTTTTTTTGAATGTGGCATTGTACGGGATGAACCCTCGGAGGAATTGTTATATACCATGGGGGATCCTCCTAACATCGCAGGAGCCTCCTGGTGCACCTCTACCAACCACCTTATGTTTCTTATGCAACAGGGCTTGATCGATATCGGGTTCATCGGCGGGGCGCAAATCGATAAGTACGGAAATGTGAATACCTCCTACCTTGGGGATATAAACCAACCCACCGTGAAATTGCCGGGAAGCGGAGGGGCGGCGGATATCGCCTGCTTATCTAAACGGTTATTAGTAATTATGTCCCATGAAAAAAGAAGACTGGTGGATAAAGTAGACTATATTACTTCGCCCGGATTTGGATCCGGTCAGAACTGGAGGAAACATTCGGGACTCCCGCGAGGCGGTACGTCATCTCTAATTACCAACCTGGCGATCCTAAAGCCCGATGACGAGACCAAGGAATTACACATCCAATCTATTCACCCAGGAGTTTCTGAAGATAAAGTGAAGGATCACACCGGTTGGGATATTCAAATCTCTCCTAATGTCTCTTCTACCCCACCGCCAACAAAAGAAGAATTAGACGTCCTACGTTCGATTGATCCGCGGGGATTTTGGACAAAACGAAAACAAACGGGGGTGAAGTTACAGTGAGGAAGAACGAGTTTCAGGTCCGTATCAACTGGGGAGACACCGATAAGGCAGGAATTGTCTGGTACCCGAATTATTTTAAGTGGTTTGATATGGCTGGCCACCAGTTCTTTAGGAGCATCGGTCTCTCTCCCTTGAAGCTTGAGGAAGAAAAAAACATCATCCTTCCCCTTTTGGATGCAGGATGTACTTTTGAAAAACCCCTTTATTATGATAATATCATTACCATTCGAACAACCATTGATGAAATCAACCGAAAAACTATTCGGTTAAAACACGAAGTTTTTCGAGGTGATACACGGTCAGGATATGGTTACGAAATCCGCGGTTGGGTAAAAAAAGTTGATGGTAAGATATCTGCTGTTTTAATCCCCGAGGAAGTGAAAGATATACTTAAAAAAGACCAAACAGAGGAGAATAAGCAGACAAACCCTTGGCTAACCGTATAAGTGTGGCTAAGACTCGACCTTTAAAATAAACTCTATTAAAGGCTAAATTCTTCTAGGATATATGAATAAGGAGTTATCACAATGAAACCCAGATCACTGATGTTTACACTATACGGCGAATACATCCAATATTATGGAGGTGAAATATGGATCGGTAGCCTAATCCGCTTAATGAACGAATTTGGCATCTCTGAACAATCGGTTAGAGGAGCTACTCTTCGTATGGTTAACCAAGGTTTACTACAGGTTCGAAGAGTGGGCAATCGGAGCTTTTATTCTCTAACTGAACTAGGAAAACGGAACATCGCAGATGGTGTAAAGCGCGTTTACACGATAAGTAATCATAAATGGGATCAATTATGGAGAGTGCTAACTTATTCAATTCCGGAAGAAAAACGTGAATTGAGAAACCAGTTTAGAAAAGAGTTAACGTGGTTAGGTTTTGGTTTAATTCTAAACAGTATCTGGGTCAGCCCAAATCCACTCGAAGAAAAAGTTATGGAATTAATTAAAACATATAAACTCGAACCGTACGTTCTCTTTTTCCAAACCAACTCGATTCTCACATTCGATAACAACGAAATTGTTTCCCGAGGATGGGATATACCTGAAATAGCAAAGAAATATGACCAATTCATCGATTATTACAAACCCGAATACGAGAAATTAAAAGAGCAAGTCTGGAAAGGTACCATTAGTGACAGAGAATGTTTTAAAATCCGAACGGCATTGGTCCATGAATATAGAAAATTCTTGTTCATCGATCCTGTATTACCTAATGATTTAAGACCTGAAAATTGGAGTGGTTCGCACGCCAGCCAATTATTTTGGACTATTCATCAACTCGTTTCAGTAGGTGCTGTTCATTATTTCGAACAAATTTTTGAACACTCTCCGGATAAGGACAGAATAGCTGATCGAGAAAAAGCGATTAACCCTTTCGTCGATGCTAACGTTAACTTTCATAATGGGTAAAAAGGACATTAAGAAAATAGTATTTCTTCTCTAAGTCTTTGAATTCTTTCACAGCGTCTGTTGCGAAAATAGCAATGTCCCTTCAATATTTGTGCAAGAGGAAGGTAGAAACTGTCCTCAACTGTGGGCTGGCTTATGGACAAATACTCTCCTAATGATTACAAGTAGCTGAAGAACACTCCTCATCCTAAGAGGAGTTTTTTACGAGTTAATTTTCTTAACAAATACAGTAACCTGTCTGGGTAAGTCAGGGTGAGATAGGGAACGAGGTCATCCGATCCTTCCTGCGTCACGGAACAAAACACTGAAGAGCCGGATGAACTGAAAGGTTCACGTTGGCCCCAGCCGTTTAAAGAGCTAGATGCCTGGTTAGAGTCCTACCTCCGCATCTGGGAAGAAAGATTCAATCGATTGAACGATTATCTACACGAACTTCAAGGAAAGGAAGTGAAACATGACCACAAGAAATAGCCCTGCCGCGCGGAGTACTGCGGTACTATCAAACTTTATTAGTTTAGTTTCAATTAATTAAATATTTTAATTAGGAGGAATATAAATGGCCGAAAACAACTCAAGGAACGCAGGCGAATACGAGTTGGTAACCACGCGCATCTTCGATGCGCCACGCGATCTCGTTTTTAAGGCTTGGACATCACCTGTGCACTTAGCGCAGTGGTGGGGGCCGAAGGGCTTTACAAATACTTTCCAGGAGTTTGACTTGAGGCCGGGTGGCACTTGGCAGTTCATCATGCATGGTCCCGATGGCGTCGATTATAAAAACAAGAGCGTCTTTGTCGAGATCGTGAAACCTGAGCGGATCGTTTTCCAGCATGTTTCGGGCCCAAAATTTCAGGTGACGGCAACCTTCGAGGAACTTGATGACAAGACCAGGCTCACCTTTCGTATGCTCTTCGAGAGTGCTGCTGAATTCGACAAGGTTAAGACGTATGCCGTTGAGGGGAACGAACAGACCTTTGACTGCCTTGAGGCGCATTTGAAGACGATGTCCGCATAGCGCGAGCTGGAAACATGAAGCCCGGACCCTTTACTTTTCAAGGTATTGGTAGTACCAGCGAATCTGTGGTAATTTAGATTCCATAAAAAGTAAAACCCTAGGAGGTTACATACTGTTGCGATCCCCTAGGGTCTAAAATTTGCTCTGTATATCGTATACAGTCTATTGGTTGCTGGCACTGTGGCACAATAGATGCTGAAGCATTGTCATTATGGTTACCATCACCCCTACTATCATGATCCGTATGGTTATGGCCGTTACGAGAGCTCGAGCCGTTACGAAAGCTCTTCGATGAGAACTTACGAAACGCCTGATGTGAACATAGCCAACAGACAGGAAAAACCGTCCCCTAGGGTTGAGTAACAAAACAAATACCCATTGAATACATTAATGTCGGCTTCTACCCCAAAGGAGGACTAAAATGTCAAGCAAAACGTCAGACTGCGGGTGTGGACGTAAGTGTGGCCGTAAGTGTGGATGTAAGAAACCTCCTGCCGGAGTCTATCCTCCGTATCCACGCATCCCTGTAACATATCCACCATATTACGGAACTTATCCACAATATCCCGGAATAATGCCTCTACATCGTTACATGTGGCAGTAAATGCCCTTCCTTAGGCTATTGGGGCATAAGAATAAAATAACCGCAGCTCCGCTTATTTGCTGTGTCGCCGTACGGTCACCACGCCCAAGCGTCGGTTTACTTACACCTCCTTGTATGACTTACCCTGTTTCCCAGCCCGTGTAAATAGCACGGGCTGTTTTGGAACAAGGAACCAAAACCATGCAGGTGCATATTGTGGGTGTATACCGCGAAATTTATATCCCTTTCGCATTTCCCTATACGTAAAATTCCCTGTGGCTTACATGGGTAATTTTGCGTCTTCATACCCTTTTCCAGAGTGAATACAATATACAGTCTGTTTCGCTTGTGAAGCGCATTTAACGTTACATAACACAGATCCTGTTACCTCATTCCTCATAAAAAACACCGCAACCCTGCTTTGCTTAGATTGCGGCGATTGAACTTCCGATGGGGTTAAGAAACCTAACTAACGAGCAGTTTGCTTGTGATGCACTATAACGTTACTTTCCACCGGGCAAACCGACCGTAACCCTAGCGGTTTGCCCGGTGGAAGGTACGACTGCGTACACCTGCTGTCAGCCGCGTCGATTTCCCGTTGCTCCCATTGTTCAGACTTTTGTACAGACCGTTATTTATGTGAAATGCATAATCCATCCTGACAAAAACCGCCCTCTCCCCTCTCCTATCAAGGGTTGAAGGCGTTTATTTACGCTACTCCTGATTTTTTCTCCAGCGGTTGGATGACCAACATCTATGTAACACGGGGTTCTTTTGACCGAAATCCTCCCTCTCATCCCTTTTCAGAGCTTTATCACTGTGCACCGGTCTCCGTTAAGTGAAGTATTCCAGTTTTGCCGTGGGAAAATGTTCCTCCAGGTACCTCCCCAGCTCCCTCTTGATGTCCTCCTGCTCATCGTCGGTGTACACGTATTTTCCAATCCCGTAACGCCCCCACTTCCACTTGCGTCGGGACTCATCCAGTTCCAGCTTCGTCATGGGATAGTTTTTCTGGATGACCCGTTTGGCTGGTTTCGTGAAGCG